>NZ_CP038198.1:2482500-2528920 GCF_029909815.1 Paracoccus ferrooxidans
TAGTTTGACTGGGGCGGTCGCCTCCCAAAGAGTAACGGAGGCGCGCGAAGGTTGGCTCAGAGCGGTCGGAAATCGCTCGTCGAGTGCAATGGCAGAAGCCAGCCTGACTGCAAGACTGACAAGTCGAGCAGAGACGAAAGTCGGCCATAGTGATCCGGTGGTCCCGAGTGGAAGGGCCATCGCTCAACGGATAAAAGGTACGCTGGGGATAACAGGCTGATGATGCCCAAGAGTCCATATCGACGGCATCGTTTGGCACCTCGATGTCGGCTCATCTCATCCTGGGGCTGGAGCAGGTCCCAAGGGTATGGCTGTTCGCCATTTAAAGAGGTACGTGAGCTGGGTTTAGAACGTCGTGAGACAGTTCGGTCCCTATCTGCCGTGGGTGTAGGATACTTGAGAGGAGTTGCCCCTAGTACGAGAGGACCGGGGTGAACGTTCCACTGGTGGACCAGTTATCGTGCCAACGGTAGTGCTGGGTAGCTATGAACGGACAGGATAAACGCTGAAGGCATCTAAGCGTGAAGCCCCCCTCAAAACAAGGTATCCCTTGAGAGCCGTGGAAGACCACCACGTCGATAGGCCGGAGATGTAAGCGCAGCAATGCGTTCAGTTGACCGGTACTAATCGCTCGATAGGCTTGATTTGATCCGGAAGAAGACAGACCAGCTTGTCAAGGACAAGCAGCCCGCCTTCTTCCAAAAGCATCCTTGGACAATGTCTTCCCGATCCCGAAGCGGCGAAAGCCCGAAGGGAAGCGGAAACGCCGATCTCGCTCCTTTTCCGGTCTGGTGGCTTTAGCACGAGCAAAACACCCGATCCCATCCCGAACTCGGCCGTTAAGTGCCGTCGCGCCAATGGTACTGCGTCAAAAGACGTGGGAGAGTAGGTCACCGCCAGACCTGAAAAGAAGCGAAAATCTCTCGGAACGAAAAAGCACCGCAAACCACGCGATGCAAATGGCGCGGGGTAGAGCAGCCCGGTAGCTCGTCAGGCTCATAACCTGAAGGTCGCAGGTTCAAATCCTGCCCCCGCAACCATCTTTACTTGCGCCCCCGCTGCATCCGCCGCGGGGTTTTTGCGTTGCGCCGAAAGCGTAAGGATTCCGGCAAGATCGCCCTGAACGTCGATCTCGATCCGATCCTCCCCCGGCGTCAGCACGATCCGGTCGATCAGCGAGCGGATGATCTCCGCCGCCTCGATGCGCTGCGTCTCGTCGTCGCTCTGCAGCGTCTCGTAGAGCTGCTGCACCCGCGCCCGGTATTGCAGCGCCATCGAGGGATGCAGCAGGGGCGGGGGCTCGTCGGTACTGGCCAGGAAATCCTGCAGCTCCGCCTTGCGGGCGCGCAGCTTGTCGCCGCGCTCCTTCACCGCCTCGATCGAGATGGCGTCCCGCATGTAGAGATCCATCAGCTTCTCCTCCTCGCGGGCGATCCGCTTCAGTTCCGCCTCGGCCTTGTCGATGCCGGCGCCGCTTTCCATGCGCAGCCGGTTGGTCTCCCTCGTATAGGCGTCGCAGAACTCGGCGAAGAGGTCGGGGTCGACGAGACGGGTGCGCAGGGCGTTCAGCACCCGCGATTCCAGTTCGTCGCGGCGGATGTTCATCCGGTTGCCGCAGGTGCCCTTGTTGCGCGCCGTCGAGCAGCCGATCAGGTCCTTCGAGATCGCCGAATAGCCTCCGCCGCAGCAGGCGCACTTTGTCAGCCCCGAGAACAGGTATTTGGGGCGGCGGCGATGATTCACCGTGCGGACGTCGGCGACGCCGCGCGCGTCGCGGGCGGCGGTATTGTCCTTCTGGCGCGCCTTCACCGCTTGCCAGAGGCCGTCGTCGAGGATGCGCAGTTCCGGCACCTCCTGAATGACCCATTCCTCTTCCGGATTGAGCCGGGCCTGGCGCTTGCCGGTATCGGGATCCTTGACGAAGCGCTGCCGGTTCCAGACGATCCTGCCGACATACATCTCGTTGTTGAGGATGCCGTTGCCGCGCCTCGGGTTGCCGTTGATGGTGCTGAAGCCCCAGTCACCGCCCGAGGGGGCGGGAATACCGTCCTTGTTCAACGCCACGGCGATGGCCTTGGCCGACTTGCCGGCGGCATAGTCGTGGAAGATCCGGCGCACCACCTCGGCCTGCGCTGCGTTG
Organism: Paracoccus ferrooxidans; assembly: GCF_029909815.1. Taxonomy (NCBI): domain Bacteria; kingdom Pseudomonadati; phylum Pseudomonadota; class Alphaproteobacteria; order Rhodobacterales; family Paracoccaceae; genus Paracoccus; species Paracoccus ferrooxidans. The sequence continues at coordinate 2,484,641 of NZ_CP038198.1, forward strand.
ATCATCCGGTCGCCGCGGATCGGCTCGCCGTTGCCATCGAACTTCTTGACCACGTCGTAGCCGTAGGAATTGCCGCCGCCGGACTTGCCCGCCTCGACGCGCCCGCGCTGGCCGCGCCGGGTCTTGTCGGCCAGATCCTTCAGGAACAGCGCGTTCATCGTGCCCTTCAGCCCGACATGCAACTCGCTGATCTCGCCTTCGGACAGGGTGAACATCTTCACGTCGGCATAGCGCATACGCTTGTAGATGCCGGCGATGTCCTCCTGATCCCGGCTGATCCGGTCCAGCGCTTCGGCCAGCACTAGATCGAAGCGGCCGCGCGTCGAATCCATGACCAGCGCCTGGATGCCAGGCCGCTGGATCATGCTGGCGCCCGAGATGGAATGGTCGGAATATTCCTCGACCACCTGCCAGCCCTCCTTCTCGGCCCGCAAGCGGCACATGCGGAACTGATCGGCGATGGACGCATCGCGCTGCTGGTCGGAGGAATAGCGGGCGTAGATGGCGACCTTCATAGCGGTACTCCCTGTCGGATCAGGAGGCGCCGGGTTCCCTTGTCTTCCGCTGCGCCTCGAAATTGTCCCTGGCGGCCTGCCTGCCCAGCAGGCGCACCAGTGCTACGAGGCGCAGGTCGGGATTGCCGCGCGGCGTGAAGCCGAGTTCCGGCTCGCCGAGCAGCAGGGCGTCGAGCAGCGCCTCGCGTTCGCTCCGCGTCATCGTGGCCTGGGTTCGGGAAGCTGGCAAGGTCATAATCGCCAGCATCGGCGCCGAAATCCGCATAAGCAATGGAAATCGCTATGGAATAATCGGCGGGGAATGGCATGGGCCGGGATGCGGCAGGGCAGGGTGGCGTAGAACAGCGGGCGCTGGCGTCGCGCAAAGACTTGCCGGAATCGAGGCTCAACGCAGCCGGCGCCGGCGTCAGACCTCGGCTGCTCCAGCGTGCAGAAGGTCAGCGAGACGATCAGGATCCCGGCCCCGATGGCGTGGCCGCGCGCCGTTTCCGGCAGGCGTTTGCGCAGCAGTACCGCATAGACGAAGATCAGCAGCTGCACCGGCGCGAGGTTGGCCGACTTCCGTGTTGACACATCCAGTTTAGCAAAAACCTACCGCACGAGGGCAGGCTAGGCGTCTGCTTCTAGGAGGGACCACAGGCAGCCATCGGTATGAGAGCGGCCATTTGCCACGTCTTGGGCAACCGAGGCTGGTGTACGATGATCGCTCTTCATTGACCTCCTGGTACACAATCGCCAATCATGTCCGAGACCGGTAAGGTACAAGGAGATAGCAAAGCATGTGCCCTCACGACGGCGCCGGTCGCGGCAACCGTCCAGACCACAATACACATCGATCATTGCGACAACTCGTTGCCGTAGAGGCCTGGTTCCGTCGTTCTGAGGCCGATGTGAACAGATATACCCTCCATGCGAACGTGACCTTTGACGAGGAACGATTGGGCGGAGGCGAAGGATCGAATATCCTGTTCAAGCTTTCCGTGAAAAAATGCGAGATTGTCTTTCTGACGCCATCAAGCGGCTATTTCCATGTAGACCCATCCACGGTCCGTGCCCCGCGGCCTCTCAACCCACACGCAATCCAGACCAGTGATACCACAAAGGGTAAATTGGGTGCGGGGCTTGGACTCTCGCTTTCTGGCGCAACTCCAGCAGTATCGGGAAACCTCGAAGCCTTGGCGAGCCGAGAGGTCAGCAAGAGCGTTACCTCAAACCAGGAGGCGAGCGCCTACCACGAACTAAGCAAGCGATCCCACGACGGGCACCGGTCCTGGAGCTTGGATGGAAAATCCATGCACATGCAAAGGCTCTGGGGTTCGGTCTGGGACGCTCAAAGCGAGCCACGCCTTACCATCATCGACCGGCGGCCCGTAGCTGTCATCCAGAAAGATGCTGACATGGGGTTTCCCCCGTTCTCGCGAATAGAGGTTCGATGCCTGCGCGAAGACATCGACATCTATGACATCCAGTTCAAGAATGATGCAGAGAACGTGCGAATATTCCGGAGGCCTGGACAAACAGCACGACTGAAAGCTGCTGAAGCTTACCTCAAGCAGCAGATCCTTCTTGAGGGACTGCGGGTTGGAGATATGTCTGATCGATATTCGGAGTTGACGATCTGTGATGCAACGATCCCCATCGCTGACGAAAGCGATCTCGACGGCTGAGGCGCTATTGCGGGCTGACACCGATGACCTACGGCAACTGGCTGCGATAGCAGGCCAAGACCCGGTCGCCATGTATCTGGGTGCCGACCTTACCGGGGTTGATCTCAGGTCGCAGGACATCTCGTTCCTGGTAGGCTTGGGGACAAACTTTGAGGGGGCCATACTAACGGACGAGCAGAGACGGCGGCTTCGTCGCGGCTCTGCAAAGGAGCGCCAGCAAGAGACCCGCAGGACCATCCGAGACCTGCGTGTGGATATGATACTTCGCTTCATTGAGCGCCATATGGATGCTGACATGGTTCGGTATCAGAGCGGGGGCGGGCTGCCTAACGTACCTCACGATTTGGACTCCAATGCTTCACTTCAGGCGCTACTTCAGGAGGTCCTTCTTGATCCTATCCTGAAATCGACCAGTACCAACCCCAACGATCAGTTCGGCAGCGATTACATGAGTGCGGCGCTATCACAGCTGAGCAAGTATTTGTCGGATGGCTCTGAGTCGTTTTTTGAGGAACTGTTTCAACTGTTCGGGGATGTGCGGTGCCCGATTGATGACGCGGTTATTCATACCCTCAAGCATCACTACCGTCCTCAACTGGGAGCGAGGCTTGGGAAGCTTGTCGCCCGAATGAGACCAACCAGAGTTCTCGATGCCTGGTGGATTCTGGATCAGAATGGATTTGCAGCAATGATTGCTGCCGCAACTGAACTTTCTAACCACCGAGAAGTCCATGCTGCCGCCGTCGAAAGCTTCGCAACCGAAGTCGTTGATCCGAAACTTTCGCTGAAGATGTTGACCGAGACTCGGTACGAACTCGATGCTGATCAGGCCGAACGAATTGCATATGCCATTACGTCGAGAAACTGGCCCGCATCCATGACAACTGATGTTCTCGACGCCAAGGTTCCGCGATCACTGGCGGTCGCAATTTTCCGTCAGTTGCTTGCTCAAGGCAACGGCTCCCGTGTGTCCGAGGTCTTGCGGTGGCTTGATCGGTCAATGGGTGGGGTGGGGGCGCTTTCTCTCGAGAGTGCGATTGCCAGCATTGATGACTTCGAAGTAGTTCTCAAGCTCGCAAAGATGCTCGGGCATAGTCGGCGCGGCAATCAGATGAGGGTTTTCACGTCGCGCTTGTCGGAACTGGTGCGCACGGATTCTGAACGATCCAATCTCAACAGATTTCGGCAGGAGCACATTTGACGTTAGCGTCATTCCCTGCATGGTCTTCGAACGATGGCCAGTTTATATCCGATAGCGCGCCGCGTTGCGAAGACGTATGCAACGGGGACTGACCGAGCAGCGCAATCCTGCCAATGAAACGCCATCCGAAAGATTTGCCTGATCACCCCCAATAGTTTAGGCCGAATCCGGAAAAAAGCGAGGATCCCTATGAGCAATATCGATCTGAACACCCTGTCTCTGACCGAATTGAGGCAGCTGGAAAAGAACGTGGCGAAGGCCATCACGTCCTTCGAGGACCGCCGGAAGGCCGAAGCCCGTGCCGCGGCGGAAGCGGTAGCGAAGGAGCACGGTTTCGCTCTGGGCGACCTGGTCGACACCACTTCGTCCCGGAAGCGCGCGGCCTCTGCCCCGAAATACCGCCACCCGGAAAACCCGGACATCACCTGGAGCGGCCGCGGCCGCAAGCCCGCCTGGATCGTCGAGGGGCTGGACGCGGGGAAATCGCTGGAAGATTTCGCCATCTGAATGCACCACGGACCGCAGGTCGCCTGCGGTCCCTTGCATTATCGCCCCCGCGAGCCGCGGAATCATTCCGCCCATGAACCGGTCTTCGCCAGGCCGGGATCGAGAACCGGCTCATCCCATCTGGCCGCCGCCTTCATCCAGGAATCGATAGAATCCCGGAAGGCCGGCTCGTCGATCCGCAGCAGGAAGGTGTAGAGGCGGTTGACCACCTGGCGCATCAGGTCGCGCATCTCGTCATCGTCGAGCCGCGACAGTTCCAGCCATGGAATTCGCCTGCCCTCGCCGTCGATGACATGAACATCCGAAAAATCCCCGGTCCTGGTGATCGGCACCTGCCCGCCATGGAAATCCTCCAGCATGGTGTTGCGGACGCAGATCATCGCCATGCCCCTGGCCAGGCTGGCGGCGGCCTTTTCCTCGTCCCTCCGCTTCATCGGCCCCTCCTGTTCTGCTCTTATAGCCCCGGCAGGCCGAGACTAAGCTGCTCGTTGCCGTTGTCCTCGCCCTGCACTTCCAGCGAGGATAGCGTGACGCCGAGCAGACGTATGCCCTTTTCCACCGGGAACAGCGCTTCCAGCAGCGCCGAGGCGATGCCGGTCAGTTCCGCCGCGTCCCGCACGCCCCGGTCAATGGTGCGGCTGCGGGTGATCTGCTGGAAATCTGCATATTTCACCTTCAGCGTCACGGTGCGGCCGGTCAGGTCCTTCGCCTCGCAGCTGCGCCAGACCTTGGCCGCCAGCGCCTCGATCTCGGCCTTCGCCGGATCAAGGCTGAAAACGTCCTCGGAAAAGGTGTCCTCGGCGCCGATGGATTTCCTCTCCCGATGCGGTTCGACCGGGCGATTATCAATGCCGCGCGAAATCTGGTAATACCAGCCGCCGGACTTCCCGAAATGCTGCCGCAGGAACTCGGGCGACTTCTCGCGCAGATCGGCGCCGGTGAGGATGCCGAGGCGTTCCATCTTCGCCGCCGTGGACGGGCCGACGCCGTGGAATTTCTTCACCGGCAGGTCCGCGACGAATTGCGGCCCGCGCGCGGGCGTGATCACCGCCTGGCCGTTCGGCTTGTTGAGGTCGCTGGCCATCTTGGCGAGGAACTTGCAATAGCTGATCCCGGCCGAGGCGTTGAGGCCGGTCACTTCCTTGATCCGGGCGCGGATGATCTGTGCAATCTCCGTCGCGACGGGAATGCCCTGCTTGTTCTCGGTCACGTCGAGATAGGCTTCGTCCAGCGATAGCGGCTCGATCAGGTCGGTATGTTCGGCGAAGACCTCGCGGATCTGGTTGGACACGGACCGATAGACGTCGAAGCGGGGCTTCACGAAGATCAGGTCCGGGCAGCGCCGCTTCGCCGTAACCGATGGCATGGCGGAACGCACGCCGAAGACGCGCGCCTCGTAGCTGGCGGCGGCAACCACGCCGCGCGCGGCTGAACCGCCGACCGCCACCGGCTTGCCGCGTAGCTCGGGGTTATCGCGCTGCTCGACCGAGGCATAGAAGGCATCCATATCGACATGGATGATCTTGCGGATTCTTTCGCTCGCCTCATTGGCACCTCCTGTATGATCCTCCGGTCCCGGCATGGGGTGGCATCAACCCGTCTGAGCCAGCGGCTTCTCGACGACTTCCAGCAGGTCCGAGGGCAGCGGCCGCTGCAATGCCCTGGCTTCGCGCCAGTCGCCGGTGAGCCAGGTCTCGACCTCCTCGCGGCTGGTCAGGATCACCGGCATCGCCTTCGGATGGATCGGCCTGACGACATCATTGGCCTCGGTGGTGAGGAAGGCGAAGAGTTCGTGGCTGCCCGGCCTCGGCGTCCGCTGCGATCCGCGTGTGCCCTCCCAGCTTGTCCAGATGCCGGCGAAGAAGAACAGCGGTTGCGACTGGTCCAGCGCGAACCAATGAAACGGCTTGCGCTTCGTCACCGGGTCGGGTTTCTGCCCATATTCGGAAAAACCCGTCGCCGGCACCACGCAACGGTGCTCGACCCCCAGCCATTTGCGCCACCAGGGACTGGAGGTGTTGCGGATATTGGTGACACCCGTATCCGGCGCATCGGGGGATTTCAGGTATTCGACCGGCCTCGGCATGCCCCAGGTCAGCCGGGTCAGCTGCCGCCCGCCCCTGACATTGCGCACCACCGGCGCGGCCCGGTCGGGATAGACCTCGATCAAGGGTTCGAGATTGCCGATGCTGTCATGGGTGGCGGAGACGAACTCCCGGATCGCCTGCTGGTTGGTCGAGACGTTGTAGAGATTACACAAAATCCATTCCCTCCGTTCCTGCGCATCGATTCTACGTCAGCATAGGACGCGGCGTTCCCAAGATCACATCGGAAGCGACTCGCATTGACTCCGGATCCGACCGTGAACAAATAGTGAACCTATCAGCGGAATCGTCCGCTGCAAAGCCCGCCCAGCCCAGGAAGCCCCTCGCCAGACATGCCCGGACCCGTAGACAGCCCCGCCATCGCCGAGCTTCGAGCGCGCATCGCGCATCTCGAAGGCGATGCTGCGCACCCGCGCGAGGTGCTGCCCTTCGGCCTGCCGGCGCTGGACCGCAAGCTGCCGGGCGGCGGGCTGACGCTCGGCTGCCTGCATGAGGTGGCGGGCGGCGGCAACGGCGCCGTGGACGCAGCGGCGGCTTCCGGTTTCGTGGCCGGGATCGCCGCCCGCACGTCCGGCCAGGTGCTGTGGTGCGTGACCCGGCAGGATCTCTTCGCGCCCGGTCTCGAACAATCCGGGCTGGCGCCGGATCGGGTCATCCATGTCGAGGCGGGCGACGACAAATCGGTGCTGGCCTGCATGGAGGAAGGGCTGCGCCATGGCGGGCTCGGCGCGGTGGTGGGCGATGTCGCCCGTCTGCCGATGGTCGCCTCGCGGCGGCTGCATCTGGCCGCGAAGGAATCCGGCACCATCGGCCTGGCCCTGCGCCGCTGGCGGCGGCAGTCGGAGGCCGGCGATTTCGGCCAGCCGACGGCCGCGATGACCCGCTGGCGCGTTTCCAGCCTGCCCTCAAAAGCCATGCCGGTGCCGGGCGTCGAGAGACCGCGTTGGCTGGTCGAGCTGATCCGGGCACGGGCTGGGGAATCCCTCGATATCGTCTTGGAGGCATGCGATGGCACGGGTCATCTCGGTCTTCCTGTCGACCTGGCCGCTGGACCGGCTGCGGCGGCAGGCTGGCCCCGCAGCGCCGCCGGCTGACGCGCCGCTGATCATCGCCGGTCGCGAGGGTAACCGCCGTATCGTCACGGCGGCGGATGCGGCGGCACAGGCCCTCGGCTTGCGGGTCGGCATGCCGGTAACCAAAGCCCAAGCGCTGGTGCCGGGTTTGCTTATCGAACCCGCCGATCCGCAGGCAGATGCCGAGAGCCTGGAACGGCTGGCGTTGTGGATCCTGCAACGGTTCAGCCCCATCGTAGCGGTGGACGGTGGGGACGGGATCGTCATCGACTCCACCGGCGCCGATCACCTGCATGGTGGTGAGGCGGCGATGCTGGAAGCCCTCGTCGGGCGCTTGACCTTCTCTGGCATCGCTGCCCGTGCCGCTATGGCCGATACCTGGGGCGCCGCGCATGCGCTGGCGCGCTGGCAGGCTGATCCGGTGTTCATCGCCGCGCCCGGCATGGTCGAGACCGTCCTCGCGCCGCTGCCATTCGAGGGGCTGCGGCTGCCGCCCGCGATTTCGTCGGGCCTGCGCGATCTGGGCTTCACCTGCATCGGCGACCTTCTCGGCCAGCCCCGCGCGCCGCTGGCCCGCCGTTTCGGCCCGGAACTCTGCCGCAGGCTGGATCAGGCCCTGGACGAAGCGACCGAGCCGATCACGCCCATCCGCCCCGAGGACATGATCGAGGTCCGGCGCGTCTTCGCCGAGCCCATCGCCGCCGCCGAGACCATCGCCCGCTATATCGGCAAGCTGGTCGCCAGCCTTTGCACGATGCTGGAGCAATGCGGTCTCGGCGCGCGCCGCCTCGACCTGCTTTGCCATCGCATCGACAACCGCATCGAGACCGTTCGCATCGGCCTTGCCCGCCCGGTGCGCGACGCGAAGCGCCTGACCCGGCTGCTTTGCGACAAGATCGAGACCATCGACCCCGGCCTCGGCATCGAGATCATGACGCTGGCGGCGACGATTGCCGAGCCCCTGGCCGCGAAACAGGCAGCCAGCAGCCTGATTGAGACACCGGAGCCTGACCTCTCCGGGTTGATCGACACGCTGGCTAACCGCGTCGGGGCAAAGGCGGTCTACCGCTTCGCGCCAGTGGCGAGCGATGTGCCAGAACGATCCGCCCGCCGCGTCCCGGCGCTGGCCGAGGCGACCGGCGCCGGCTGGCCCGATCACTGGCCTCGCCCCTCGCGCCTGCTGCCCTGCCCCGAACCGATCGAGACCATGGCGCTCTTGCCGGACCATCCGCCGAACTGGATCCGCTGGCGCGGCATCCGCCGCCGGGTCCGCCGGGCCGATGGTCCCGAGCGGATCTTCGGCGAATGGTGGAAGCGCGATACCGAGTTGGCCGCCGTGCGCGACTATTTCCGCATCGAGGACGAGGCCGGCGAGCGTTTCTGGATCTTCCGCGCCGGCGATGGCGAGGATGCCGCCACCGGCTCGCATCGCTGGTTCCTGCACGGGGTGTTCGGATGAGCGCGCCGCGTTATGCCGAATTGCACGTGACGTCGCATTTCTCCTTCCTGCGTGGGGCGTCCTCACCCGAAGACCTCTTCGCCACCGCCGCCCTGATGGGGATCGAAGCGCTGGCGGTGGCGGATCGCAATACGCTCGCCGGCATAGTCCGCGCCCATGAGGCGGCGAAGGAAACCGGCGTCCGGCTGATCGTCGGCTGCCGCCTCGATCTCGCCTGCGGCATGTCGGTGCTGGTCTATCCCACGGACCGCCCCGCTTATTCCCGGCTCTGCCGCCTGCTGACGCTCGGCAAGACCCGCGCCGGCAAGGGCAAGTGCCATCTGGAATGGGCCGATCTGGTTGCCTATGGCGAGGGCCTGATCGCGGTGCTGGTCCCGGATATGCCCGACGACAGTTGTGCCCTGCACCTGCGCCGGTTGCGTGACGCCTTCGGCGACCGCGCCTATCTGGCGCTGACCCTGCGGCGGCGCCCGAACGACCAGATGCGGCTGTGGGAACTGGCGCAACTGGCGCAGCGGTTCAACGTGCCGACGGTCGTCACCAATGACGTGCTCTTCCATGAGCCTGGGCGGCGCAGGCTGCAGGACGTGGTCACGGCGATCCGTCACACCACCACCATCGACGCCCTCGGCCTCCGGCGCGAGCGCCATGCCGACCGTTACCTGAAGCCGCCCGCCGAAATGCACCGCCTGTTCGCCCGTTGGCCGGAGGCTTTGACCCGGACGCTGGAAATCGCCGACCGCTGCCGCTTCAGCTTGGACGAACTCCGCTATCAATATCCCGAGGAACGCGATGATCCGGCCCTGACGCCGCAGCAGACGCTGGAACACCTGACCTGGGCGGGCGCAGAAAACCGCTATCCCGAAGGTGTGCCGGATGAGGTCGTTGCGGCGCTACGCCACGAGTTGAGTCTGATCGGCAAGCTGGACTATGCGCCTTATTTCCTGACCGTTCACAGCATCGTCCGCTATGCCAGGTCACAGGGCATTCTCTGCCAGGGGCGCGGATCGGCCGCCAATTCCGCCGTCTGCTACGTCCTCGGCATCACCGCCATCGATCCCGGCCGCAACGATCTGCTGTTCGAGCGCTTCGTCTCCGAGGAGCGCCGCGAGCCGCCCGATATCGACGTCGACTTCGAGCATACCCGGCGCGAGGAAGTCATCCAGTGGGTCTACGAGACCTATGGCCGCGATCGTGCGGCGCTGACCGCGACCGTCAGCCGCTATCGTGCCAAAGGCGCCTTGCGCGATGTCGGCAAGGCCCTCGGGCTGCCCGAAGACCTGACCCAGACGCTTTCGGAGCAGCTGGGCCGATGGGCCGATGGTCTCACCGCCCATGATTTGCGTGAACTGAATCTGAACACGGAGGATCACCGTCTGCGGCTGGTGCTGAAACTTGCCGCCCAGCTTCTGGGGACCCCGCGGCATCTGTCGCAGCATCCGGGCGGCTTCGTGCTGACCCATGACCGGCTCGACGATCTGGTGCCGATCGAACCGGCGGCGATGGCGGACCGCCAGATCATCGAATGGGACAAGGACGACATCGATGCCTTGCGCTTCATGAAGGTCGACGTCCTGGCTCTCGGCATGCTGACCTGCATGCGGAAAGGGCTGGACCTGCTGGCCGAGCACAAGGGCATCGACCTCGATCTGGCCACCATTCCGGCCGAGGATCCGCGCACCTATGCGATGATCCGCAAGGCCGACACGCTCGGCACCTTCCAGATCGAGAGCCGGGCGCAGATGTCGATGCTGCCGAGGCTGAAGCCGCGCACCTATTACGATCTGGTGGTGCAGGTCGCCATCGTCCGACCCGGCCCGATCCAGGGCGACATGGTCCATCCCTATCTGCGCCGCCGCGCCGGGCTGGAGGATGTCGTCTATCCGACCCCCGAACTGGAGAAGGTGCTGGGCAAGACCCTGGGCGTGCCGCTGTTCCAGGAACAGGCGATGCGCGTCGCCATCACCTGTGCCGGATTCACGCCAGGCGAGGCGGACATGCTCCGAAAGAGCATGGCCACCTTCAAGCATACCGGCGGGGTCTCGAAGTTCCGCGACAAGCTGATCACCGGCATGGTCGCCAAGGGCTACGAACAGGAGTTCGCCGAACGCACTTTCCGGCAGTTGGAAGGCTTCGGCAGCTATGGCTTTCCGGAAAGCCATGCCGCTTCATTCGCGCTGGTCGCCTATGCCACCGCCTGGCTGAAATGCTGGCATTCCGACGCCTTCTGCGCCGCGCTGCTGAACAGCCAGCCGATGGGGTTCTATGCTCCGGCCCAGATCGTGCGCGATGCCCGCGAGCATGGCGTCGAGATCCGGCCGGTCTGCGTCAATGCCAGCCGATGGGATTGCACGCTGGAACCGACTACCGATGAATTCCGCTTCGCCGTTCGGCTGGGGCTCCGTATGGTCAAGGGGCTGTCCAACGCCCATGCCGGTGCCATCGCCGCCGCGCGGGGCGAAGACCCCTTCGCCTCGGTCGAGGATCTCTGGCGTCGGGCAGGCGTCCCCGTTGCAGCGCTGACCGCCATCGCCGAGGCCGACGGCTTCCGCCCCGCGCTCGGTATCTCCCGGCGCGAAGCGCTCTGGGCCATCAAGGGTCTGCGCGACGAGGAACTGCCGCTCTTCGCCGCCGCCTCCCGCCGTGAAGGGGAGATGATCGCCGAAGTCGCCGAGCCCGCCATCGCGCTGCGGCCGATGGCGGCGGGCCGCGAGGTGGTCGAGGATTACGCCCATACCGGCCTGACCCTGCGCCGCCATCCGGTGTCCTTCCTGCGCGACGATCTGACGAAACGCCGGATCGTGACCTGCGCGGAGGCGATGGGTTCCCGCGACCGGCGCTGGCTGGAGGCCGCCGGCATCATCCTCGTCCGCCAGCGCCCCGGCTCGGCCAAGGGGGTGATGTTCATCACCATCGAGGACGAGACCGGCATCGCCAATGTCGTCGTCTGGCAGAAGGTGTTCGAGCGGTTCCGGCGCACCATCCTCTCCTCCAGCATGATCGCGATTTACGGCCGCATCCAGCGCGAGGGCGAGGTGGTGCATCTCGTGGCTCACCGGATCACCAGCCTCTCGCGCGAACTGGCCAGCGTCGGTGAACGCGACGAGGCGTTTCCGCTGCCGCATGGACGGGGCGACGAGTTCCGGCATGGGGCGCCGTCGCGGGATGAGCGCGGTAGGGGCATCAGGGTGCGGACGCGGGACTTTCGGTGAAAGGGAATGCAAGATGAGCCTCTTTCAAATGCTCGCCGGCGGTGCGGCGAACGTAGCATCTTACACCGTATAGCTGGAGAACGCTGGCAAGACGTGGTCATTCCAGACTTCGGCACCAGTCAGCTTATTTCCATTGCCGTTTATTTCCTCAAGCTTGACATCGCTAATCCGCACCCCTGCTGGCACATAGCGAAGTGCCAGATCACCGAAGCGGACTTCTCGGCTTGGAAAGTCGCGACTGAACACCTTTAGTTGCGGCACGAGGCGATGATGGATCTGGTTGTCGAGCCGACCTTCATTTTGCGCGTAATGCGCTCGCAATTGCGCAGAGACCACATCCTCCACTTTTGGTGTGACCAACGGCGCGTCCTCGATCGTGACTATCGGCGGCAAGAATGCGTTCATCGGGTCGCCGGCGGGATTCTGCAGTCTTATCGTGCCGTCCACAATTACGAAGGGTGGCGCCACCACCCAAGCATGACCGAGTTCGGCACCGAGGAAATCGGGGATGTCACACATTGATTGACCCCGCCACAACTCCTCACGCGCAACCTCCGCGATCATCGAACCTTTGAGGCCAAAGCTCCAGACTCCCAACCTATCGAGGATACGTTGCATCATCGACGAGACATGTTGACCTGCCCCCCGGAAGTTCCCTCGCTGTGATGTAGAGTCTGCCCAACCTGAGAAGGAGCAGACGACATGAGGAAAAGCCGGTTCACCGAGGCGCAGATTATCGGGATGATCAAGGAGCAGGAGGCGGGTTTGCCGACTTCCGAGCTTTGCCGGAAGCACGGGTTGAGCCCCGCGACGTTCTACAAGCTCAAGGCGAAGTATGGCGGGATGGACCTGTCGGACGCCAAGCGGCTGAAGCAGCTCGAGGACGAGAACGCGAAGCTGAAGCGCCTTCTGGCCGATGCCATGCTGGACAACGTGGTTCTGAAGGATCTCTTGGGAAAGCCCTGACGACACCGGTGCAACGGCGGGACGCGGTGCTGCGGGCGATGAAGGATCATCCGATCTCTCAGCGTCGGGCCTGTGTCCTGATCGGTGTCGATCCGAAGACGGTGCGGCGTGACAGGCCACCCGACAACCCGGAAATCCGTGAGGAGATGCACAAGATTGCCGAGAAGCGCCGGCGGTTCGGCTACCGGCGCGTGGGCATCCTGCTGGAGCGCAAGGGCATGATCATGAACGAGAAGAAGCTCTATCGCATCTACCGGGAAGAGGGCCTGTCGGTGCGCCGCAGGCGTGGCCGCAAGAGGGCACGAGGTAGCCGGACGCCAATACCAGCGCCGTTGAGGCCAAACCAGCGGTGGTCGTTAGACTTCCTGTCCGACACGTTCGGGGCCTGCCGCAAGTTCCGCATTCTGGCTGTGAACGACGATTGCTGCCGCGAGAACCTGGCGTTGATCGCTGACACGAGCATCTCTGGGGCTCGGGTGGCACGGGAACTGGATGCGCTGGTCAGGATTTACGGCAAGCCCGCTTGCATCGTCAGCGACAACGGAACCGAGTTCACCAGCAAGGCCATCCTGAAATGGGCCAACGCGAACGGCGTCGAATGGCACTACATCGACCCGGGCAAGCCGCAGCAGAATGGCTACATCGAAAGCTTCAACGGCAGCCTGCGCGACGAATGCCTGAACGAGGAAATCTTCGACAGCCTGGCTGATGCCCGCCGCAAACTGGCCCTCTGGCGCTACGACTACAACAACGTCAGGCCCCATTCCTCGCTGGGCAACAAGACCCCGTCCGACGCGCGCCGAGCGCTTGAGCAATCTGAGGGCTCCGCGCCCGGCGCGCTTGCCACACCCGAAACCAACCAATATCAACCCCAAGGACTCTCGTTATGAACGAGGGACGACCGGGGGGCAGGTCACCCGGAAAAATCGCACTCGCCGGGCATGGCCCGGCTCGCAAGACAAGGCGAAGCCTGGGGCCGAAACCAGCGGACCCCGTTCCAACATCATCACCCTGAGGGACAGCCACCTTCATGGCCACCAGAGGAGCGCTGGCCCATTACGGCATCTAGGGCAGATCCTCGGGCAGCAATGCCTCTGGGAAGCCTTGGTAGCAGACGGGTCTGAGGAACCTTCGGATGGCCATGGTGCCGACCGAGGTGGCGCCGAAATTGGTGCTGGCGGGATAGGGGCCGCCGTGGACCATCGCGTCGCAGACCTCGACCCCCGTCGGAAAGCCGTTCACCAGCACCCGGCCCGCCTTGCGCTCCAGCACTGGCAAAAGCCCGCGCGCAGCCGCCAGGTCGGCATCCTCCATGTGGATGGTCGCGGTCAGCTGCCCCTCGAAGCCGCGCGCCAGATGCAGCATCTCGTCCATGTCGCGCACCCGCACGACCAGGCCCAGCGGGCCGAACACCTCCTCGCCAAGCGCCTGGTCCTGCAGCCAGGCCGCGGCCGTGGTCTCGTAGAGGTTCGGGCTCACCGTTCGGCCGTCGCTTTCGGTGGCTAGCAGCGGCTTCACCGCATTGCGCGCCTCGAAACGCGCCTTGCCGTCGCGATAGGCGCGGGCGATGCCCTCGGTCAGCATCACCTGCGGGCCGACCTGCGCCAAGGCCGCCCTGGCGGCTTCGGCGAAGCGGTCGGCATCCGCGCCGTCCAGGACCACCGCGATGCCCGGATTGGTGCAGAACTGCCCGGCCCCCATGCTCAGCGACCCGGCCCAGCCCTGCCCCAGCGACTCGGCCCGGGCGCGCATGGCCTCGGGCAGAAGAAACATCGGGTTGACCGAGCCCAGCTCGCCGAAGAACGGGATCGGCTCGGGGCGCGCGGCGCAGAGGTCGAAGAGCGCCCGGCCCCCGGCCAGGCTGCCGGTAAAGCCCACCGCCTTGACCAGCGGATGCTGGACCAGCGCCTCGCCCACCTTGCGGTCGCCGCCCTGCACCAGGCTGAAGACCCCCGGATGCGTGCCGGTCTTCGCGATGGCGGCATGGATCGCCTCGGCGACGATCTCGCCGGTGCCGGGATGGGCGGAGTGCCCCTTGACCACCACCGGGCAGCCTGCGGCCAGCGCCGCGGCCGTGTCGCCGCCCGCCGTGGAAAAGGCCAGCGGGAAGTTCGAGGCGCCGAACACCGCCACCGGCCCGATGGGCCGCTGCACCATGCGGAGATCGGGGCGCGGCAAAGGCTGGCGGTCCGGCAGCGCCGGGTCGTGGCGGCGGTCGAGATGCTCGCCCTTGCGGATATGCGCGGCAAAGAGCCGAAGCTGGCCCACGGTGCGGCCGCGCTCGCCCTGCAGCCGCGCCTCGGGCAGGCCGGTTTCCTGGGTGCCGATCGCGGTGATCGCCTCGGCGCGGGCCTCGATCTCGTCGGCGATGGCCTCCAGCAGCGCCGCCCGTTCCTCGCGCGGGGCATGTCCGAAGGACCAGAACGCCGCCTCGGCCGCCTCGCAGGCCCGGTTCACCAGCGCGACCGTGCCGACCGAGAACGCGTGCGAGGGGCCATGCGCCGGCTCGCTGGTGAATCGCTGCTCGCTGGCGATCCACTCGCCACCGATCAGGTGCTTGCCGTGGGGGGTAAAACTATCTTGCTTCGTCATCGATCCTAGACCTAAGGGCGCTGATTTCAGAAAATGATCGTTCGCCACGCCGGGACAATGGATCCCGATATCCTGCGATGGCGCACTCACTCAGCGGAAAGTATTTTGAAGGCTTCATTCGCAGGCCGCATGTCGGCAACATCGCGATACGGCAAGACTTGTGACATTGCGCCGAGGCCAACGAACATGCGTTGCTGATATGTGATCTCCTCTTCGGAGATTGAAAGATTTCGGGAATAGGGACGCTGTTCCTGATTGAACTCCCAAACCGCGTTTGCCGATAGGATATCGAATTTCTTCTGCGCGCTCCTTCGCGCGGAGAGGAATGCCTCGCGGGCCTCTGGCTTCATCAAATAGCCATAAAGGGCGCCATAGGCAGCCATGACAGGAACCAGCCCGTCCCGCTTGTCCCTTAGGGCTGCCTCCGACGCGTAGGCGGTTTGAAAGACATACTTCGGCAGCGCTTCCCACATCTTGCCATCGGACAGGACGATAAGCCCATCGCGGTCGTTCAGGTGCGATATGCTGGAGCAGCAGGCGTCCGCCTTGCCTTCGACGACCGCATGATAGGCTTGGTCGTTGCTGCCTGCATCGAGGAAAGTCACGCGGGACGCGTCGAGACCCTTCTCGCGAAAGAGTTGCAGCATGAGTGCATGCAAGAGGCCAAGCTTCGGCCCTACCGCCACCGTTTTCCCTTCCAGCTCCGCCAAGCCGTTGACCCGGTCCGGCCTTGCAAACACGGCGAGAGCGGTCTTGCGCATGCCCGAGCCGGTAATCCTGACAGGCGCGCCTTGCGAAATCCGCGGAAGAGCCATGTTATAGCCGGAAACCATGCAAACATCAGCGGTCCCGCTAACGATCGCATTGAAGGGGCCGGCCGGACCCTCGGCCAGAACCATCGTTGTTTCCGCCCCATATCTCTTGAGAAAACCCTGCTCTTCCATCAGTCGATTCAATGTTGCATTTTCGAGTCCGGGATTGCTGACGATGGTAATCCGGGTTGCGGCAGCCCGCGCGATATGTGGCGCGGCAAGGCCGCTTGCGGCGAGGGTGAGACCGAATATCCCGGCACTTCCGAGAAAACTGCGGCGGTCCATCATTGATTTCCTCCCTATCCGGTGGCGGCCATGGCGGTCTCGCACAGCGTCGCCGCCGGGCGCCAATCCAAAACCACGCTGCGGGCATCGGAAATCGGACCAGAAACGCTTGCCCACAAGCCAGACGTCCGGCAAGAACAGGGGGCAGGTCATATAAATATATTTGAAATTCAATTACTTGAAAGGCACCCCTTTGGGTGGCTGCAATATCGGATCTCGGCCGAGGATATTGATTTTCGATGCGGCGCTATTCTCGCTGCAACCGAAGAAGGCTAGGGTTACGGCATATCCACATATGCGTCCCGGCGCCCAGGGGTGTCTCGGTGAAGGGGGACGCAGCCGCAAGAGGAAGCGGGCGGCCCTGCAGCCAAGGAGCACTGCATCGGGATCGCGCAAAGTTCAAGGGAGGACATGGAATGAAGATCATGCGCGGGATAATGTTGTCGGGACTTGCCGTCGTCACGGCTTCGGCGGTCGCGGCACCGGCCTATCCGCAGACCGCGGAGGAGTTCTACAAGGGCAAGACGCTGACCATTCTCGTCAGCGCGCAATCGGGGAGCCTGACGGACTTCATCGCCCGCCAGTTTGCACAGGCCTATGTGAAACATATCCCGGGCCAGCCTGAGGCAGTCGTGATGAACGTTGTCGGGGCAGGGGGAATGGTGGCGGCGGCCTCGTTGCAGTCCAAGCAGCCAAAGGATGGCACGGTCATCGGCTTTCTGCAGCGCAACAACCTCTATGTGCCACTGGTGGATCCGTCGCAGAATGCATTCGACCCGCGCAAGGTGGCCTGGATCGGCAGCGTAGACAAGACTTATTACAGCCTCGTCGCGATGACGCGTTCGGGCGTCACCACGGCCGACGATCTGTTCCAGAAGGAACTGGTGATCGGGGCCACGGGCTTTTCCAACGAGAACCGGACGCTGCCGGCCGTCTTGAACCGGTATCTGGGGACCAAGTTGACCGTCGTTCCCGGTTATACCGACCGGGGCGAGGTCTATCTTGCGATGGAGCGCGGCGAGGTCGATGGCTGGGCTTCGACGCTTGACGGGTTGACCTACGGAGAGCCCAAGCGAATGCTCGAGGAGGATTCGATGAAGGTGCTCTTGAACCTTGGCTGGGACAGCCCGGAGGAGTTCCAGGACATCCCGAACCTCAGCCAATACGTGAAGGATCCTGAGGCGAAGTCGATCCTTGACTTCTTCATCCTGCCCTTCCAGGCGGGCAGGCCGCTGGCCGCGCCGAAGGAGGTGCCGCAGGATCGGATCGACGCCCTCCGCAAGGCCTTCGACGAAACCGTGCAGGATCCCGAGTTCATAAAGGCGATGACCGATCAGAACTATGCGGTCGATCCCATTTCGGGTGACGAGGTGGCCAAGATCGTCGCAACGCTGTTCGCAACGCCCGAGACGGAGCTCGAGGCCGTACGCAAGATCCTGAAACCCTGAATCTGACGAAAGCTGGCGCGGGCATGGTTCTGAACGCCCCGGCATACCAAGGCCGTCTGCGGGCGCCTGATGCGTCGCGCCATCCGTCCTGTTTCCAAGGTAAGACCGACATGACCTATGAAATCATCGACATTCATCCGCACATCATCTCGACTGATGCCGGGAAATACCCCATCGCGCCGCAGGCCGGACATCGTTCGAAATGGTCGGCCTCGCGCCCGGCCGATTTTGATCAGTTGATAGCGGCGATGGACGAGGCAGGAATCGCCAAGGCCGCCATCGTTCATTCCTCTACCACCTACGGGCATGACAATTCCTATGTCGCGGATTCGGTGGCCTCGCAGCCGGATCGCTTCACCGGGGTCTTCTCCTTCGACCTGCTGGCTCGGGACGCGCTGGCGACTTTCGATTATTGGCTGGGTCGGGGGATGGGCGGCATCAGGCTTTTCACCGGGGGCGCGACCCATCAGACCGACGGCAGCTGGCTCGTCGACCCGGAGACCTTTCCGGTCTGGGAACGGTGTGCCGAGAACGATCTGACCATGGTGATCCAGACGACACCCGCGGGGTTGGGGATGGTTGCGGACCTCGCCTGCCGCTTTCCGTCGGTCCGCATCGCTCTCGATCATTGCGCCCGCCCGGTTCTTGCGGGCGGCCCGCCCTATGACGCCTGTGCCGAACTGTTCGAGCTTGCGCGTTTCGAGAATGTCTATCTGAAGATCACGCCGAAGACCTTCGATCTGGCGCAGGCTGCCCCCGGTGGGGCCGAGGCATTCTTCCCGCATCTGGTCGCGGTCTTCGGTGCGGACCACCTTGCCTTCGGCTCGAACTACCCGGCCTCTGCCGGTTCGCTGACTGAATTGATCGCTCAGGGCAATAAATGTTTCGAAAGCCTCGGAAATGAGGACAGGGCGTGGATCTGGGCGCGCACGGCAAAGGTTCTCTATCCTATGCTGGCCAACCAAGGCGCAGCGCGGCCCGGCGTTTCCGAAGACCGGAGGGCGGCGCAATGACAGGCGGTGATCGGGCCGTGAAGGCAGGACTGTAGCATGGAATTTCTTCATGACTCCGTGATTCTCTCCGCCGCGGGCGATGCGCTCGGCCTCATTCTGCAGCCAGAGCGCATTATGTTCCTGTGGCTTGGCGTGATCGTGGGACTGGCGATCGGGCTGCTGCCCGGCGTGGGCGGGCTGACGGGCTTTGCGATCCTGGTGCCCTTTACCTACACGATGGACCCTTATTCGGCGTTTGCCATGCTGCTGGGAATGGCAGCGGTCACGACAACCTCGGACACCATTCCCGCGGTGCTCTTCGGTGCGGCCGCGCAGGCGACAGTGCTTGACGGCCTGCCCATGACCAAACGCGGCGAGGCCGGGCGCGCGCTCAGTGCGAGCTACCTCGCCAACATGATGGGCGGCTTGATAGGCGCGATTATCCTGGCGGTTTCGCTGCCGGTGGTACGCCCCTTCGTGCTGTCCATAGCGACACCCGAACTGTTGGCGATGACCATTCTGGGGATCGCGATGGTGGCGACGCTCTCTGGAAAATCGCCGCTGAAGGGCTTGGTCGTCGCCTGTTTCGGCATTCTGATCGGGATGGTCGGCACCGATACGCAGACGGGTCAGATGCGCTGGACGGGCGGGCTGCTATATCTCCAGGACGGCCTGCCGATGCTGCCGATCCTGCTGGGCCTTTTTGCGTTGCCCGAGCTTTGCGATCTTGCCATTCAGCGGACCTCCATCGCCCAGGACATGAAGTTCAGTCCGCGTCAGGGCATGCTTCAAGGGATCAAGGATGTCGTGCGGAACTGGTTTCTCGTCCTGCGTTGCAGCAGCCTCGGCGCGGTCTTGGGCGCGATTCCCGGCATGACCGGCTCGGTCGTGGACTGGATCGCCTATGGCCATGCGCTCCAGACCGAAAAGGGCGCGAAAGAGAGTTTTACCAAGGGGGACGTACGGGGCGTCATCGCGCCAGAATCGGCGAACAACGCCCGCGACGGCGGCAGTCTCGTGCCGATGCTGGCTTTTGGCGTGCCCGGCGGCGCAGCGCAGGCGATCCTGCTCGGGGCGCTGATGGTACACGGTTTCACGCCAGGCCCTGACATGCTGACGAAGAATCTGGATCTGACCTATTCGATGGTGTGGTCCATTGCACTTGCCAACATCTTCGGGGCCGGCACCTGCTTCCTGCTCAGCGGGCAATTCGCCAAGATCTCGACCCTGCGCTACACATTGGTTTTGCCGGTCATCATGTCCATCGTCTATGTCGGCGCCTTCCAGGGCTCGCGGAGCTGGGGTGACATGTATGTGCTGCTGATCTTCGGCTTGATCGGATGGAGCATGAAGCGGCTGAGATGGCCTCGTCCGCCCCTGATCCTGGGGCTCGTTCTGGGCGCGTTGATCGAGCGTTACATGTCGATCTCGTTCATTCGCTACGGCATGGACTGGGCGCTGCGTCCGGGCGTCATGGTGCTTTTGGCTTGCGCGGCTCTCATCATGTTCAGCCCGGTACTGCGGCTGCTTCGCAAGGAGAACCGGGCGGGCGTCGTGCTTCGTCACCGTCCCTATCTGGGACTCGATGACCTCGCCTACGGTCTTTTCATCGCGATCGGCGTCTATGTGCTCGTCACCTCGCGGGACTGGCTCTTCAACGCCCGGATCGGGCCTGTGGTCGTCGCCTCGACGATGGTCGTCGCGGGCGGGCTGAGCCTGATCCACAAGACCTTTTTCAAGGAGGTCCGGGCGGCCGCAACGAACGGCGTTCACATGGATATCGGCGCGGACCCCGGGGAGGAGCTGCCCAGGCGGCTGGTGCTCGTCCGGGCGGTGCGGTTCTTCGGTTGGTTCGTGCTGTTTCTGTTGTCGATGGCGGTGATCGGTTTGCTTCCGACCGTGCCGCTGGTCATCATGGCCTTCATGCGGATCGAGGGACGGGAACCCTGGCGCCTCAGCGCGATGCTCGCGGCATCGGTGACACTGCTTCTCTATATCGTGTTCCACCGGATCATTCACGTGCCCTGGCCCACCAGTCTTGTGGGAGACTGGTTCCCGATCCTGCGGGAGGTGGTGCCCTCAATGTAGGCCCGCTCCAGAAAAAACTCGGGAAATGCCAATGGCGGGCTTACGGGCCCGCCATCATGTTTTGGTCCGGTTCAAACTTCTATCGCCTAGGCAACAAGGTCGATTGGCCGGAAGCCCTGGAAAGGCCGATCTTGCCGGCATCATGACCCATCAGGAGAGCGACATGACCCAAGACCGACTCGCGCGGATCAGCCCCGACCAGGCGAACGCTGCCCAGAAGCGTGTCATCGACAGGCTGGGTGCCGGCAGAGGCCGGATTCCCACACCTTTCAATATCTGGCTTCACAGTCCACGGCTTGCCGAAGGCATGGAGATCATCGGCACCCATATCGACGCCGACTCCACCCTGACCCAGGCCGAAAGCGAGATCGCGATCCTGTCCACGGCCGTCCACTGGAACGCACCCTATGTCATCGCGAACCACCAAAAGCACGCGCTGAAAGCTGGTCTCAGTGAGGAAGTGGTTGCCGCCATTCTCGACAGGCGGCGACCTGATGGACTGTCCGGACGGCTTGGTGTGGTCGCCGATGCCGTCTGGGACATCCTGAACGGGGGGATGGTCGGAGACGCTGCCTTTGTCTGCTACGATACGGAACTCGGTCGCGAACTCATCGCCGAGCTTCTTGTCACGATCGGCTATTTCACCTCGGTTTCGCTGGCAATGAGCCTGCATGCCCTCGCGCCCAAGGCTTGAGGGTAAGACCGCACACGGTCAGTCGGTTTCCTCGACCGTGCTTGCGGCGCCTCGGATCAGGGGGGCAAACAGAAGGAAGCAGAAGGTCAGCATTGCCGCCGCGATCAGCGTCGCGGCGGCAATGCCGATCCGGTCGGCGAAAAAGCCGATGACGAGCGCGCCGAGCGCCGGGCTTCCCCTAGCGATCAGCCCGTGCAGGCTGAGGATGCGACCATGCAGATCGGGGGGCGTCGTGATCTGCACGAAGGTTTGGGTCGAGATCAGCCCCCGGGTTGTCGCGGCGCCCAGAAGGGCGGCGGCGGCCACGGCGAGTCCCGGGATGGTCGCCCAGGTCATGAGGATCGCTGCCCCAGCGCCCAATCCCCACAGGACCATGACGTCATAGAGAAGCCGCACCGCCGATCGCGGCCGGATCGTCAGGCCCGAGACGATGGCGCCGCAGGCCGCCGACCCGGTGAGCAGCGCAAGCCCCATCGCGTTGCCGGGATAGGTGCGGACCGCGATCGCCGGCATGAGTTCGAGCATGGAGCGCACGATTATCCCGCCGAGCAGCATGACCAGCAGGATCAGCCACAGCGCCGGGGTGGCGACGACATGACGGAAGCCCTCGGCCATTTCGCGCAGGAACGGCTGCGGCGCCGAGAGCTTTTGCGGAGAGGCCAGCGACAGCCGGCCAAGGATCAGGACATAAAGCGCCGTCACGGCAGCGTTGACAGCGAAGACCCAGATGATGTCCAGCCGCACGATCATCATCCCGGCGAGGGCCGGCCCGATCAGGCGGGCCAGGTTCACGGTGACGGAATTCAGCGCGACTGCTGCACCAAGGTCCGCGCGCCCGACGATCTGCCTGACCATCGCCAGCCGCGCGGGCTGGATCGCCGCGGAGAGCGTGCCTTGCAGAGTCGTCAGGGCGATCACCTCGAGCAGTCCCAAACGGCCGATCGCGAACAGCAGCGCCATCAGCAGCGCCAGAAGTGCCGAGACAGCCTGGGCCCGGATGTTCTGACGCAGCCTGTCCCAGCGATCGGCCGCGACACCGGCAAATGGCCCGATCAGCATGACCGGAAGCAGGTCTCCCGCCGCAAGCACGCCCAGCCAGAAGGCCGACTGGGTCCAATCCCAGATCAGCCAGCCGCAGGCGATGCGCTGCATCCAGGTTCCGACCAGCGAAAGTCCGTTGCCGAGACAGAAGGAGCCGAACTGCGTGCCGGTCAGGACGCGCAGCGAGGTGGGGATCTGTCCTGTCCTGTTCATCACCATGTCGCAGAGCGGGAAAGTTATGGGATTGTCTTGGGGAATTTTGCCCGTATTGGGGCTAGGCACCATCCGCGAGCGCGGATTTCTTATGGGTTGGGTGCAGTTTCTATTGGTCCCCCTTCGGTCCAGCCGCTAGCCTTGTCAGCTGAGAGGAGGGCGCCCGCCGGACCGCGGATCCAGCACGGGCGCGCCGGCGCGTGTTTCTGCATCGCGGAATAACCGCATCGAAGACAAGGGAGGAAAACATGTTTCACCTCGCGGACGTTCCGAACCTGCGCCATCTGCGCATGGTCCAGGTCATCGGCAAGCTCGGTGGGGTAAGCTGCGCCTCACGCGAATTGAGCACCTCGCAGCCAGCCGTGACCCAGGCTGTGGCCAATATCGAGGCCGAGATCGGGCTGCCCATCTTCGAACGTTGCGCTACCGGCACCTATCCCACCACAATCGGGAAGCAATTCCTGCTTCGTATCGACCGCTTCTTCGACACGCTCGATACGGCGCTGGCACAGGTTCTCGGCCGGCCCGATGGTGCGGCGGACCGCATCCCGCCCCGGATAGAGCGGCTTATGACGGGAACCCAGCTCCGCGCGCTGATCGTGACCTGCGAACAGGGCCGCGTCAGTGAGATCGCCGATTCACTGGGCCTGTCGCCGGCCTCGCTTTTCCGCTCGGCGCGGAGCTTCGAGCGAGCGCTCGGCAAGCAGCTTTTCGACAGAACGGCGCAAGGTCCGATCCCGAACCGCACTGGAAACTACCTCGCCCGCGAATTCCGCCGCGCGGTGCGCGAATTGGAGCTGGCACGGGGCGAGGTGCTGTTGGCCGCCGGGACCGAGAGTCTCGAGTTGGTCATAGGCACGCTTCCCATGGCGGGATCGCATGATCTGGCCGAGGCGACGCGGCGGTTCATGTCCGCCTATCCCTCCACAAAGGTGCGGCTCGTCACCGGCGAATATCACAAGCTTCTCAATGACCTTTCAAACAGTCGGATCGACATGATTTTCGGCATGCTGCGCCGCCCCGAATGGGCCGACGATGTAAGCGAGGAAGTGCTTTTCACCGACAACTACTGCCTGGTTGCTCGTGTCGGACACGCGTTGACGCGGCTTGAGGACGTCACACCCTCGGATCTGGCTGGCTATGAATGGGTGGTCCCGCAGAAGGGCACGCCGCGGCGCAACCGGATCGAGGAGATCTTCGCAGATGAGCCGGTGCGGCCGAAATTTCATCTCGAAACTTCGTCCCTGACGATGATCCGTTCGCTGCTGCTGAGTTCAGAGACGGTTACCCTGATGACCCGGTCAGAGTTGCAGAACGATGTCGAGTTGGGCGTTCTCAAAGTTCTGCCCTGCAAGTTTCTTGACAATGTGTTGCTGAAGGGCGTGACGACGCGCAACGACTGGCTGCCGACCGCGGCGCATAACGCGTTTCTCGACTGCTTGCGCGAGGTGACAGGAAAGACCAGCCACGCGGGAAAGCCGGATTCGGGATCTGCCATCCGAATGGCATCCTGACGACGGCTTTATCGGAAGGCGAGGCCCGGAGCTTATGCTCCGGGCCTTTTTTCACATCAGCGATCTCGCCTTTTCCAGCGTGGCATAGCTGCGCGACGGACTGGTGAACAGAATGTCGTAGCCCTCGGCGATGATCTCGCCTGCATTGGCCAGGGTGACATGCGGATGGGCGACGCGCATTCCCGCGGCCTTGGCGGCGGCCAGGATGCTACGCTTGGCTTCGGCGACGACCGGGTGCTCGTACTGGCGCGGATAGCCCAGTTGCTGGCTCAGGTCGCCCTCGCCGATCATGATCGCGCCGATGCCGGGGACCGCAAGGATATCCTGCAGGTTCTCCATCGCCTCGACGCTTTCGATCATGACGATGACCATGATCTCGCCTTCGGGGACCAGGGGCCAGACATCTGCGCGCGCGTAATATTCCGGCACAGTCAGTCCCCAATAGCGCGAGGCCGTATTTGGCGCGTCGCCGCGCAGTCCTTCGGGCTCGTAGTTCGGTGCATCCTTGGGGCGGGCATATCGGCAGGCGGCGACCGCGTTGCGGGCCTGCTCGGCCGTCGCGATATGCGGGAACACGACACCGTAAACGCCCTGGTCCAGGACCTGCTTGGCCATCCAGGTGTTCATCTCGGCCCCGTTCGCGGGAATGCGGACAAAGGGGGTCACGCTGGGACGCAGGCTGGCGCCCTCGATCATGCGCCGCCGGTTCAGCATGAACTGCAGCGCGTCCCGCAGTTCGGAGGGTGAATAGGGCGTGTGCTCCATCTCGAAAAGCACGCCGTCGAGTTGTGACATCCCCAGCTGGATTGCTTCCTCGCGCTCGGCGCGGGCAAAGGCCATGGTCGGCTTGCGGCCCTCTTCCAGTGCCGCGATGATGCCGTTCAGACGTCCGGTCTTGTCCATATCTTTCTTATCTCTCTTTCGTGGGTTCAGAACGGCAGGAACATGTCTTCGGCCTTGTAGGGCCGGGGGATCAGGCCTTGCTGGTGGCCGTAGCGGATCAGCGCCTCGATCGAGGCTCGGTTTGCCTCCAGCCCATAGGGCAGCGGGTCGTCACCGACGATCTGCATCAGCTTGCGGTCCTTCTCGGCCTGCTTGCCCGTTGCGGTGCCGGCGCGAAGCGCCTCCAGATAGGGGGCCTTGGCTTCGACAAAGGCATCATAGAGCGAACGGGCAAGCCCGGGATTTGCCTGCAGCACCTCTTCCTTGATCGCCAGCGTGCCGTGGATCGGATAGACGCCGTTTCGGGCATAGACCTCGCGGTCAAGTTCTGCGGCATTGGGGAAAAGCTGACGCAGGTCGTCGGGCAGGGCAGGGCCGCTCTCGTTCCAGCCCGCGCCGGGCTTGCCGGCGCGCCCGATTCCGGCATCCCCGGTGCAGGCGGCATCCAGCTTGCCCTTGGCCATCATCGCGACCAGCGAGGAATCCTCGGCAACGTGGCGGACGTTCGCGGGCAGCTTCAGCGCCGCGACATGCTCCTCGTCGTCAACCCACCAGTTCACCTTGTCGATGTCGACGCCGTATTCGTTTTGCAGCAGGCCGCGTTTCCAGACGCCGGTGGTCACTGAATAGGCGCGGACGCCGAAATTCTTGCCCTCCAGGTCCTTCGGCGCCTCGATGCCTGCGCCTGGCCGCACGACCAAGCCCTCGTGATGAAAGCGGCGAACGAAGAAAACTGGCAAGGCGATGATGGGCACGCCATAGGCGCGCGCGATGATATAGGTCGTGGGGGCGATTTCGCAGGCATCGAAGGCAAGGTCGCGCACCATCCGGCGGAAGGCGGCGATATGGGGCTTCACCTCCTCGAATTCGAGCTTGGCGCCGGATACGGCGACCGTGCCGGATTTCAGCGCCTCGGTATAGGGATAGGTGCGCAAGGCCACCTTGAGGGTGGGCGTGGACATGCGGATTCCTCTCTGATCGGAAACTGTCATCCCCGTTGCATACGGGGCCGTCCTTCTTCTAATCCCGCGCCACGCCAATTGTTTAATAGGAGATCGCGCCTTTCCCATAGGATTGCCGCTGTAGTCTAAAGCCGACCGGTTTCATATGTGCACGGCACGAATTCCAATTGGCGCCGTGAAGTCCACCGAGGCTAGGCAGTTGGCAGGGAGCGATGACGTTCCACGAACTTCCCTTTCAGAGGTGCTGCCGACATGATTATCGACTGCCACGGTCATTTCACCACCGTCCCGGGTTATTTCCGCGACTATCGCAATGCCCAGATCGCCGATTTCAAGGCCGGCAAGACCTCGGATTTCTCGCCCGCCCCGCAAATCTCGGATGAGGAACTGTGCGAAGGGCTGGAGAAGAATCAGATCCGCCTGCAGAAGGAACGCGGGATCGACATGACGCTGTTTTCGCCCATCGCCGGGCTGATGGGACATCACCACGGCAACCAGGCGCTGAGCAGGCATTGGTCGCGCACCTGCAACGACCTGATCCATCGGGTCAGTACCCTTTACCCGGACCGGTTCGTTCCCGTCTGCCAGCTGCCGCAGAGCCCGGGTGCAGACCCGCGCGGCTGCATCGAGGAACTGGAGCGCTGCGTCCTCGAACTTGGCTTTGTCGGCTGCAACCTCAATCCCGATCCGACCGACGGCTACTGGACCGACCCTCCGGTGACGGACAAATGGTGGTATCCGCTTTACGAGAAGCTGGTCGAGCTGGACGTGCCGGCCATGATTCACGTCTCGGGCTCGTGCAACCCGAACTTCCACGGAACAGGGGCGCATTATCTGAACGGCGACACTTCGGTCTTCATGCAGCTTCTGCTGTCGGATCTGTTCAAGGATTTTCCGACCTTGCGGATGGTGATCCCGCATGGCGGCGGTGCGGTGCCTTACCATTGGGGCCGCTATCGCGGCCTTGCGAATGACCTTGGCCGCCCGCCGCTGGCCGAAGCGCTGATGAACAACGTCTTCTTCGACACCTGCGTCTACCACCAGCCCGGCATCGACCTGCTGACCGAGGTGATCCCGGTCCGGAACGTCCTTTTCGGTTCGGAAATGGTGGGTGCGGTGCGCTCGATCGACCCCGAGACCGGCCATGCCTTCGATGACACCCGCCGTTACGTCGAGGCGCTGGAACTTTCACCCGAGGAGCGGCACGCGATCTTCGAAGGCAATGTGCGCCGCGTCTATCCGCGCCTCGACGCGCGGCTGAAGGCGATGGGAAAAGCAGCATGAGGGGGCCGCGTACTGCCGCCCGGATCCTCGTCGACCAGCTGCTGCTGCAAGGCGTGGACCGCGTTTTCTGTGTGCCGGGCGAAAGCTTCCTCGCCGTTCTCGACGCGCTGCATGACTGCCCCGAGATCGAGCTGGTGACTTGCCGGCACGAGGGCGGGGCCGCCATGATGGCCGAGGCCTATGGAAAGCTGACCGGCAGGCCGGGCATCGTCTTCTGTTCGCGCGGTCCGGGGGCAACCAATGCCTCCTCGGGGCTGCATGTCGCCTTTCAGGACAGCACGCCGATGATCATGTTCATTGGCCAGAACCCGCGTGGGGTGATGACCCGCGAGGGGTTTCAGGAGATCGACTACCGCTGCACCTTCGGCACGCAGGCCAAGGCGGTGCTGCAGCTCGAAGATGCCGCACGGACGGCGGAACATGTCACCCGCGCCTTTCAATTGGCCAACTCCGGCCGCCCCGGTCCCGTGGTCATTTCCCTGCCGGAGGACGTTCTGACCGAAATCGCCGAAACCGCCGATGGCCGCCCTACGGCGCGCTTTGCGAATGAGCCCTCTCGGGAGGCCGTGTCGGCGGTGCGGGCATTGCTGACCGAGGCGCGCCGTCCGGTCGTGATGCTGGGCGGATCCGGCTGGACCGGCGAGGCGGTCGCCGCCTTCCGTCGCTTTGCCGAGGGCAGCGGACTGCCCGTCACCGCTTCGTTCCGGCGGCAGGATCTGCTCGACAATGACAGCAGCAGCTATATCGGGGAACTCGGCCTCGGCCCCAATCCCAGGCTTGTGCAGACGATGGCGGACGCGGATCTGATCCTCGTCGTCGGGGCGCGGTTGGGCGAGATTGGAACCAATGGCTACACGATCATGGACATTCCCTGTCCCCGGCAGCGGTTGATCCATGTCTATCCCGGTCCTGATGAGATCGGCCATGTCTATCAACCCGAACTGGGCATCGTCAGCGATCCGGCAAGCTTTGCCCTGGCGCTCGCCGCGGGCGGTGCTGTCCGCGGTGATTGGGACGACTGGCGCAAGGCCGCACGCGCGGATTTCGAAGCATGGACCGCCCCTCGGACCAGTCCCGGCGCGATCCAGATGTGCGAGATCATGGCCTGGCTTGATGAGAACCTGCCGGAGGACACGATCTACACCAACGGCGCAGGGAATTTTACCGTCTGGCTGCACCGGTTTCACCGCTATCGCCGCTTTGGCACGCAGGTCGCGCCGATCTGCGGTTCGATGGGCTATGGCATTCCGGCAGCCTTGGCCGCCAAGTTCGCCCGGCCAGAAGCCTCTGTTATCTGCATCGCAGGGGACGGCGATTTCCAGATGACCTGCACCGAGCTGGCGACGGCGGCGGCGCATGGGCTGAAAATCCGTATCCTGATCCTGAACAACGGGATGCTGGGGACGATCCGCATGCATCAGGAACGCCACTATCCCGCCCGCGTCTCGGGCACCGATCTGTCCGAGGGGAATCCGGACTTTACGGCTCTCGCAAAGTCCTTTGGCGCCTATGCCGAGCGGATCGAAAGGACCGAGGGCTTCGCGCCAGCCTTTGCCCGCGCGCATGCCCATGACGGGCCGGCGGTGCTGGAGATCATGATAGACCCCGAGGCACTGACCCCCGCTGCATCCCTCAGCCAGATCCGCGCGGCCTCGCTTCGGACGAATTGATCTCAACCCTTCGACAGGTCGACAGGCCGGCCTCGTGTCGAGGCCGGCTTTTTATATGAATATGGGGTGGGATATTGGAATTCGCCTGTCGGCCATCGTATTTCCGTTGCCCCATGTTTTCGAGTGTCACCAGCTCACTTATCCTCTCAACGTAAACAGAACTCGGGACAACGCTTAAAGACAGCGCCGGCTTAGATTTTCGGACATAAGGGGAAAGTCGGTGTCGGTAGAACGCAAGGCGCCGTCATCCCCTGCGCCGCAGAATATCCTGCGACGCTGCGCCCGTCTTTACCCCAGTCCCTTCGACAATCCTTCAGGACACAGCCATGACGCAGAAAATCATCGACATTCACCCGCATATCATTTCGCCCGATACCGCGAAATATCCCTTCAGTCCGCTTGGCGGCATCCGGTCTGACTGGTCGGCGGAACGTCCCTTCACATTCGAGCAATATGTCGAAGAAATGGAAGCCGCCGGCATTGCACAGGCCGCGATGGTACATTCCTCGACCACCTATGGCTATGACAATTCCTATGCGGCCGACAGCGTTTGTCGCGACCTCGCGCGCTTTGTCGGCGTCTATTCCGTTGATATCGCCGCGCCGGACGCGGTCGCCATGATCGAGAAATGGCGGCGCCGCGGCATGGCCGGCTTGCGGCTTTTCGGCGCCGGTTCGACTGTCCAGACCGACGGACGCTGGATGATTGCGCCCGAGACCTACAAGGTCTGGGAACATATGGCCGAAATCGACATGACAGTGGCCATCCAGACCACCTCCATCGGCCTGCCGGCGGTCGAGGAGATCCTCGAGCGTTTCCCCGAAGTCAGCATCATCCTCGACCATCTGGGCCGGCCGGATCTGACGGACGGCGCGCCCTATGCCAAGGCCGCGCCGCTCTGGAAACTGGCGCGGTTCGGAAATCTGTTTCTCAAGATCACGCCGCGGACGTTCGATCTTGCGGAAAAAGCGCCTGCGACGCCCGCGAGCTTCTTTGCGAAGCTGGTCGCGGAATATGGTGCGGACCGGCTGGCCTGGGGGTCCAATTTCCCCGCCAACAACGGCTCGCTGAAGGAACTGGTTGCGCAGGGGCATCGCTGCTTCGCGGCCTTGTCAGAGACGGATCGGGCCCAGATCTGGGCGGGAACGGCGGAACGGCTCTATCCGCAACTTCTGGAAGCAACCCTGGACAAGGCGGCCAACGCATGACCCTGATGGAAAAGATCTTCCCCGCCGAGGGTCCGGTGGCACTCTCAGCCAACATCACCCTCTACGAGCCGACGCGCGCGCTGATGGAGGGCAAAGTTGCCTCGGACCTGATCAGCCTTGACTTCGCGGGGTTGAAGAACGCCCATGCCGGGTTCAAGGACATGCTGCGCAAGGGACGCTACGACATCAGCGAGATGGCGACCGCGACCTTTCTGCAGGCACGTCAATACGGAAAGCCCTTCACCTTGCTGCCGATCGTGCTGCTTGGCCGCTTTCAGCATCATTGCATCGGCTACAATACTGAAGTGCATCCCGGCATGACCCCGACGGACCTTCGGGGCAAGGTGGTGGGCGTGCGGTCCTATACCCAGACCACGGGCCTTTGGGTCCGCGGCATCCTGCAGAACGAATATGGCGTCGACCCGGACAGCGTGAAGTGGCTCTGTTTCGATCAGCCGCATCTGGAGGAATATACCGATCCGCCCTCGGTCATCTGGGGCGATCCGGCAAAGGATCCGGTGAACATGCTGCTCGACGGCGAGGTCGATGCCGCGATCCTTGGGATGAACATGCCCAAGGATCCGCGGGTGCGCACATTGATCGAACATCCGCATGAGGCCGCGCTGGAATGGCACAAGCGCGAGGAGTTCGTGCCGCCGAACCATTACGTCATCGTGCCGGACGCGCTTTGCGACCAGCGCCCGGACGTGGTGCGCGAGGCATGGCGGATGCTTGTCAAAAGCCGCGCGGCCGCAACACCCGAGGGCAGCATTGATCCATGGCCCGTCGGCATCGAGGCCAACCGGCGGGCGCTGGAAGCGGCGATCCGGTTTGCGACGCAGCAGCATATGATCACCAAGCCTCTCATGGTCGAGGAACTGTTCCATCCGCTGATCCGTGACATTGCACCGTGAAAATCGGCCCCGCGTGGGAAATGGGGAAAGGGGGGGCTTCCTCCCTTTTTCTTTTTAGATTGCCTGTTTCCAGGCTGACGTGATTGCCGTTCGCACAAGTTATGGCCTTTGGGCGTTTTGCGATTATCTATGACGAATTCCCGCAGGCAATTATGAGGTAGTCGTCGCGAGTTCGGTTTTCAAAAGAATAGCGTCGATTGTACGGTCGGGCGTGGAGGCGTCTGTTTTTTATGGGGGGGATGATGAAGTTTTTCAGCATGATTGCAATGACGGTCGCGCTTGCGCCGTGTGCGGCCTTGGCTGATGTGAGCTTGTCCGGCTTTGGTCGATTTGGTATGACCTATTCGGAGGCGAAGAAACAGGGCGGAGAGAGCAGCACGTTCCTCCAGAGTCGATTGCGGCTGGAGATCGATGCATCCGTCGAGACCGATATCGGCTTGAAATTCGGTGCCAAAACCTGGGTTCAGGGCGATCACAACAGCCCTTCCTGGGGCTTCAGTCCCGCGAATTTCTATGTCGAGTATGAAAACTGGTCGCTTGAGATCGGCAATGTACTTCCGGCTTTCGATGGAGCTTTATTGCTGAAACAGACGCGGCTGGGGGTTCATGCTGTTTCCGTCGGCGGGGACCCGTTGGGGGATTTCTTCATTCTGGCCTATCGCGGATATGGTCGCCTTCCTGATCGGACCGGGGTGGCCTTGAATTATGGCACTCGCAACTTCGACGTGAAGCTGTCCGTGGTGGACCCGGATCAGATCGGCAGCGGCACGGGAGGGGATCTGACCCGAGAGGTTTCCGCCTCGGTTTTCTATCGGCTAAACGACTGGGAGTTTTCTGCTGCAACGGCGCAGAGTGGGGCCGGGGTCAGGGATAACGATCTTTATTTCGTGGGAACGCGTTACAAGGTCAATGATGACCTTCGCATCGGCCTGAACATCAATGACAACGGGTTTGCCGAACTGGGAACGTCTTACGCCCTTTATGGCGACTACAAGTTTAACCGATTTACGTTGGGTTCCTATGTCGCGTATAATGACGGCGATTGGGCGGAAAAGGTGACCGACAGCTCTTATGGTGTCGCCCTCAGATATGATCTGGGTCCAAGTGTCTTTCTTGCGGCCTCGGTTCAGCGCGATTACGAGCGCATGACCCTTGCCGATATGGGTGTGCGGTTCGATTTCTGAATAACGCCGCTTTTGTTCACCGACTCATATGTCCGCAACCATATGCGGATAAAGGCAATCTGCGCGTCGGCCCACCGGTTCTTGTCCGGGCTTTTGAACAGGAGATTGCAGCTGGCGTTTGAATTGAGGGGTGGGTCGAGGTAGACAAGATCGACGCTTTCGTCAGGAAGGTATTCCCGAAGGATGTGGAGGTTGTCGCAAAAATAGAACGCGTTACGCGCGCTGTTTTTCACTGCTCCACCTCCTTATTTTCACTGATTCTTGTATAAAATACCTTGAAAACCAAAGAGAAAATCCACCCCTATGGAGTGTGCCGGTAATGATCGGCGCCACAATATGCGGTGGCGTGATTGCTGATGCCCCTGCCTGGCGGAGATCGATAGAGGCAGATGGCTCTGTTGCACAAATCCCGTGTGGGATTCATCTCATGAATCCAGCGTGGTAGCTGGGATACATGAGCAGACCTACACCCCCGACCTACAGGACCAGGAACTGGCCAGCCTACAATGAAGCGCTCAAGCGCCGCGGCTCGCTGACGATCTGGTTCGATCCCGAGATGAGCTGGGATGCCGCGCCGACAGGTAGGCGTGGCCGCCAGCAGACCTACAGCGATGCCGCCATCCAGACATGCCTTTCGATGAAGGTGCTGTTCGGCATGGCGCTTCGGCAGACGACAGGCTTCGTCGAAAGCCTACTGCGGCTGGTCGGCCTCGACTGGGCGGTGCCCGACTTCAGCACCCTGTCCCGCCGCCAGAAGACCCTGGCCGTGAACATCCCGTATCGCGGCTCCAAGGGGCCGCTGCACCTGCTGATCGACAGCACGGGTATCAAAGTCGAGGGCGAAGGCGAGTGGCACGCCCGCAAGCATGGTGGACCCAAACGGCGCGTCTGGCGCAAGATCCATCTCGGGATCGACGAGGAAACACTGGAGGTTCGCGCAGTCGAGGTCACAGGGAGCCATATCGGCGATGCACCGGTCTTACCCGACCTGCTCAACCAGATCCCAGCGTACGAGCAGATCAGCAGCGTCACTGCCGACGGTGCCTACGACACCCGCAAATGCCACGATGCAATCGCTGACCGCGGCGCCCGCGCTGTCATTCCGCCTCGCAAGAATGCCAAGCCGTGGAAGACCGTCACCGCCGGCGCGGTCGCACGAAACGAAGCGCTGCGGGCATCGAAATACCTCGGTCGTGCTCTCTGGCGACGATGGAGCGGATACCACCGCCGAAGCCGCGTCGAAACGAAGATGCACTGTGTGAAACTGCTGGGGCAGCGCCTCATGGCGCGGGACTTCGACCGACAGGTCGCGGAGCTTCAGGTCCGTATCGCCGTTCTGAACGGCTACACCGCGCTCGGCATCCCTGTCACAGAGCCCGTGGGATAAGTCTGTCCGGGGAAAGGGGAACCCCGGCCATCAGCCGATTTGTGCAACAGAGCCCATCGAGGTTCGTCTTTGATGTGAGTAACCCATAGTAGAGGACAGGCTGAGCCGGGTCGAAGAGGTTCAGCGCCGTAACCACGCCGATGCCGGGCACGGTCATCAACCGTCGTGTCGTCTCGTCGGTTCTCGCCATCTCCCTGATCTGCCGATCTAGCCCTTCAAGCTTGCCGCAGACATGATCATGCACCGAGAGCAGTGGTTGCAGGCCAGAGAGCGTGCTCATCAGGGAGATACGGGCAGCAATTACCTCATCGTGTTGAATGGTGCCCCCTGATCGGCGCCCTTATTCCACGCCGGTCAATAGATAGCCTGACAGTCCTGGCTGCCGAGGTCATCGACTTGGGAGTAACACGCATTCGTGTCTGCTGCTCGGCGGCCTGTTGACTGCACTACGCCGAGTCAGACGACCCTCAAATTCTTGCCTCTTGGCTCCCAGTTGGCAGCGGCGTCGTTCAGAAGCCTGCGGAACGGCCCCAATGGGGAGAAAAGAACTGCCTCCTGGTCAGGCGTCTGCCTGACTTCGTTCCGAAAGCAGTGCCAGTAGGGCGGGATTGATGTAAAGGTTCTCGCGGCCGACCTTCACCTCTTCCAGCAGTCCTTCAGAGACCATTGCCTTGAGGTAGACAGCCGCCGTTTGGCGTTTGGCGACACCGGAGTCGACGAGATCGCTGATCCGGCAATAGGGGTTCACGAAGATCAACTCGGCCAGTTCTCGCGAATAGACCTTGGGCAGGGTCTGGCGCATCCGCGCGGCCGTCTGCTCCAGCAGTTCGCGGATCGCCTGGATTCTTGCTGTGGTCCAAAGGGCGGTTGTCCTGACTGCCTCCAGCATGAACAGCAGCCACTGTTCCCATGCTCCCCGTGTGGTGACCTCCAGCAAGTACCTGTAATAGAGTGCCTTGTTCTGGATGATGTGCCGGCTGAGATAGAGGACCGGGATATCCAGCAGCTCCTTGTCCACCAGATAGAGCAGGTTCAGCACCCGCCCGGTCCGGCCGTTACCGTCGACAAAGGGGTGGATGGCCTCGAACTGATAGTGCATCACCGCGAGGCGGATCAGCGGGTCGGTATCCTCTGCCTCATGGATATAGCGTTCCCAGTTGGCGAGCTTGGCGCGCAGCAGGGCGTCACCTTCCGGCGGTGTGTAGATCACTGCCCCCGTGGCATCGTTCATCAAGGCGGTGCCAGGCGTGTTGCGGATGTCGAGTTCGACGCCCTTGATGGTCCTGCAGACCTCGACGGCGATGGCCGTCGAGAGCGGGCGCTGCTGCAGCATCCCGAAGCCGCGGTTCAGGGCGGTGCGATAGCGCAATGCTTCCTTGGTTGCCGGGTCCGCTTGACCGCCGGTATCATTGGCAAAGCGGAACAGCCGGTCGGTGGTGGTGACGATGTTCTCGATCTCGGAACTCGCCTGGGCTTCGAGCAGCGGGATGGAGTTGATCAGCACCGCCTGGTTGGGGATGATCTGCCCAGAGACCCGCAACTCCGCCAGAGCAGCCCGCGCCTCGATGCAGGCCTTCAGCACGGCCTTGGTCTCTATGTCCTGTGCCGGTGGAAGGCTTGGGAGATCATTGAACGGACGGTCCGGATGAAAGGTCATGTCGATCACCTGCGTTCTGATCGACATGCGGAGCTGACGTGTCGATGTCATCGACAGGTCGGAGTTATGTGTCGATCTTCTAAAGATCTATCGACATGTTTGCTGCGAGGCAAGCGGCGGTATGAACCGCGCCGGGTTTGCCGGAGGCTCCAACTCCTGAGTAAGGTGGAGCATCATGAGCAAGACAACGAACAAGTTTTCTCCGGAAGTGCGTGACCGCGCGGTGCGGTTGGTCCTGGACAATGAGGGTCAGCATGGATCGCGGTGGCAGGCGGTCATGTCGATTTCGGCGAAGATCGGCTGTGCGCCTCAGACCTTGAACGATTGGGTCAAGAAGGCCGAGGTTGATAGCGGCAAGCGTCCGGGCGTCTCCAGCGAGATGGCCGAGAAGATGAAGGCGCTGGAACGCGAGAACCGCGAGCTGCGCCAGGCGAACGAGATCCTTCGCAAGGCGTCAGCGTATTTTGCGATGGCGGAGCTCGACCGCCGATCGAAGTGATGGTGGGTTTCATCGACGCGCATCGGGATGCGCACGGGGTCGAGCCGATCTGCAACATACTGCCGATCGCCCCGTCCACCTACTATGATCATCTGGCGAAGCGGGCCGATCCATCTCGGCTGTCTGATCGGGCACGTCAGGACGAAGCGCTGCGCCCCGAGATCCTTCGTGTCTTCGAAGAGAACTGGCGAGTCTATGGCGTCCGGAAGGTTTGGCGGCAGCTGGGCCGCGAAGGTTTCGATGTCGCCCGATGCACCGTGGCACGGCTAATGAAGAGCATGGGTATTCAGGGCGTTATCCGCGGCAAGCCGCACAGGACGACGATCCCGGACAAGAAAGCCCCCTGTCCGCTGGACAAGGTGAACCGCCAGTTCCGCGTTCCGGCCCCGAACATGCTTTGGGTATCGGATTTCACCTATGTCGCCACCTGGAAGGGGTTCGTCTATGTCGCCTTTGTCATCGATGAGCTACTCCCCGGAAATCGGACAGTGACGGAAGCTACGATCTGACGTTTGCTGGTCTCCAAGGACGAGGAGATCAGGAATGCGGAAACGCAGGAACCATGACGCGGGCTTCAAGGCGCGCGTGGCGCTTGAGGCCCTGAAGGGCGAGCGCACTGTGTCGGAGCTGGCCGCCGAATACGGTGTCCATCCGACGATGATCCACCAGTGGAAGATGGCGTTGCTCGATGGGGCTGCGGATATCTTCGAGCGGGGCAGCCGGAGGCCCGCAGCGGAGGTGGACGAGGAAACTGTTCGTTCCCTGCATGCCAAGATCGGGGAGTTGGCCGTCGCCAACGATTTTTTGTCACGAAAGCTCAAGCCGTGGACCGGCAAGTGAGGCGTGGCATGATTGAACGGGACCATCCCGCGCTGTCGATCGTGGCGCAGTGCCGCCTGCTGTCGATCTCGCGCTCGTCGTTCTATCATGAACCGGCCGGAGAGACGGAGCGGAACCTCGGGCTGATGCGGCTGATCGACCAGCAGTTCCTCGACACGCCCTTCTACGGCGTCCGGCAGATGACGTGGCATCTGCAGAACGAGGGGCATGGCGTGAACCAGAAGCGCATCAGACGTCTGATGCGGCTCATGCGCCTGATGCCGATCTACCAGAAGCCCAACACCAGCAAGCCGAGAAAGGGCCACAAGACCTATCCCTATCTGCTGGGCGGGCTGCGGGTGGATCGTCCCGGCCAGGTCTGGTGCGCCGATATCACCTACCTGCCGATGCGGCGCGGCTTCCTGTATCTGGTGGCCATCATGGACTGGTTCACACGCAAGGTTCTGGCCTGGCGCATCTCGAACACGCTGGAGGCTGACTTCTGCGTTGAGGCGCTGAACGAGGCCATCCACCGCTTCGGCGTGCCGGAGATCATGAACACGGATCAGGGCAGCCAGTTCACGTCCTTCGCCTGGACTGATCGGCTGAAGCGCGTTAGCATCCGGATCTCCATGGACGGCAAAGGGCGCTGCATCGACAACGTCTTCATCGAGCGCCTCTGGCGCTCCCTGAAGTATGAATGCGTCTACCTGCACGCCTGGGACACAGGATCCCAGGCAAAGTCTGCCATCGGTCGATGGATGACCTTCTACAATCACCGACGGCCCCACACCGCCCATGGCGGGCAGCCGCCCGCCGTGGTCTACTTCAACAGCATCGAAACCGATCAGCAGACGAAGGCAGTAGCTTAAATCAGCCGGAAAGCTGTCCAAGGATCGGGGAGTAGCTCAGTCACATTGTCGTGATGGAAGTCGTCGACGGGTAATTGGCGACCCCACCCCATTGAATTGATGGGTTCCTGACGCTTGATGCGTCCGCGAGAAGGCCAGCGAGCGCAGATAAGTCGTAGCCCCCCGCCCGGGTGCAGCATAGGCTTGGGATACTACCAGGCTTGACATGCAGGATGGAAAGATGCGCAAGGGTGAGGAAGAGGATTGCAAATGCCACGGGCAATGGACGCAAAGGACGACAGGGCGGGTGCTGCGCTGACGGATGCGGCCTGGTCCGATGTGCTGGTTGCGGTGGATCGCACCTATGCCGAGCTGATCGAACATCAGGAGCGGCTAGAGGCCCAGAACCGCGAGCTTGAGGCGCTGCGTCAGTTCCTCTCATCGGTCATCACCTCGGTTTCCGATGTGCTGATCGTGCTGGATCGCGACGGGCGGGTGGATGAGGTCAACGCCTCGACCTGTGTCTGCACCGGGCTGCCCGCCGCGGCCCTGGTCGGTCGGGGCGTGGCGGATCTGGTGCGCGAAGAGGATCGCGCGGGTCTTTCGGCCCTGATTGCGGAGATTGCGCGCACGCGGGCGCCGGGGCGGATGGAGCTTTCGCTTGTGACCTCGCGCGAGCCGGCCCCGGTCGAGGCGGTCCTGTCGCCGCGCCTCGATGATCGCGGCCGGATCGAGGGACTGGTGCTGACGGGGCGTCCGGTGGGGGAATTGCGCCGCGCCTATGCCCAGCTTGAACGCAGCCATGCCGAGATGAAGGCCGCTCAGGCGCAGCTGGTCCATGGCGAGAAGCTGGCCTCGTTGGGGCGTTTGCTCGCCGGGGTGGCGCATGAGCTGAACAATCCGATCAGCTTTGTCTATGCCAATGCCCATGCGCTGGAACGCTATGCCGCCAAGTTCGAGACCTATTTCGAACGGGTTCAGGCCGGGGCCGACAGGGGCGAACTGGTCCGCCTGCGGGAAGAATTGCGGCTGGACCGCGAGTTGCGCAACCTGCGCGAGGCGGTGCAGGGCGCGCGCGAGGGGGCCGAGAGGGTGCGCGATATCGTCGAGGATCTGCGCCGTCTGTCCTCGGACGGGGGCGGAGAGATGGCAGCCTTCGATCTGGTCGAGACCGCCCGCACCGCCGCCTTCTGGATCATGCGCGGGGCCGGCCACAGCGCCGTGCCCGAGATCAATGCCGAAGGGCCGGTGATGGTTCTGGGGCATACGGGCCATATTCAGCAGGTGGTGATGAATCTGGTGCAGAACGCGCTGGATGCGGTTTCGGAAACCGCAGCCCCGCAGATCGCCTTGCGGATCATGCGCGAGGAAGGCCGTGGCGTGCTGGACATCCACGACAACGGGCCGGGCATCGACGAGGCAACGGCCGCGATGATCTTTGATCCGTTCTTCACCACGAAACCCGTGGGAAAAGGCACCGGGCTTGGCCTGTCGATCAGCCTCAAGATCGCCGAGGATCATGGCGGCAGGCTGAGTTACAGCCCCGCCTCCGGTGGTGGCGCGCTGTTTCGGCTGGAGCTGCCGCTGGCAGGAGAGGACGCATGAACATTCTGTGGCTGCAAAGCGCCGGTTGCGGTGGCTGCACCATGTCGCTGCTGTGTGCCGAGGGGCCGAATGTCTTTGACCTGCTTGCCGGGGCGGGGCTGACCTTTCTGTGGCATCCGGCGCTGAGCCTTGAAAGCGGCGCCGAGGTGCGGGGGATTCTGGCCAGCCTTGTTTCGGGCGAGGTGCCACTGGATATTCTCTGCGTCGAGGGCGCGATCGCGCGCGGGCCGCGTGGCACCGGACGCTATCAGATCCTGTCGGGCACCGGGCGTCCGTTGCTGGACTGGTTGCGGGACCTGGCGCCGCTGGCGGCCCATGTGGTGGCGGTGGGCACCTGTGCGACCTATGGCGGCGTGACCACGGCAGGGGGCAACCCCTCGGATGCGGTGGGGGTGCAATATGACGGCGCCCATCCCGGCGGCGCCCTGCCGGCCACGTTCCGTGCCCGTGCCGGTCTGCCGGTCATCAACATCGCCGGCTGCCCGACCCATCCCGATTGGGTGACCGAGACGCTTTTGATGCTGGCGGCGGGCAGGTTGGGGGCCTCGGATCTGGATGCGCTTGGCCGGCCCCGGTTCTATGCCGATCATCTGGTCCATCATGCCTGCCCGAAGAACGAGTTCTACGAATACAAGGCCAGCGCGCGCGCATTGTCGGAAATGGGCTGCATGATGGAGCATCTGGGCTGTATCGGCACACAGGCGGTGGGCGATTGCAATATCCGGCCCTGGAATGGTCAGGGCAGTTGCACGCGCGGCGGATATCCCTGCATCAACTGCACCGCGCCGGAATTTGAAGAGCCGCGCCACCTGTTCACCGCCACGCCCAAGATCGCCGGCATTCCGGTTGGCCTGCCGACCGATATGCCCAAGGCCTGGTTCATGGCGCTGGCCTCGCTGTCCAAGGCCGCCACGCCCGAGCGGATCGCGAAGAATGCCGTGGCTGATCGTATCGTCACCCCGCCGACGCTGAGAAAACCCCGATGAGCGGGGCAGGGGGCGAAACGGGGCAGGGGCAGTTGATCGTCGGTCCGTTCAACCGGGTCGAGGGCGATCTGGAGATCCGGCTGGACATCGCAGAGGGGCGGGTCAGCGCGGCGCGGATCAACTCGCCGCTTTATCGCGGGTTCGAGCGAATGCTGCCCGGCAAGGATCCGCGCGATGCGCTGACCATCGTGCCGCGGATTTGCGGCATCTGCTCGATCAGCCAGTCGGCGGCGGCGGCGCGGGCGCTGGCCATGGCGGTGGGCGAGGTTCCCGAACCGCAAGGAGAGCGGATGGCCGCGCTGATCCACGCGGTCGAGAATGTCTCGGACCATCTGATGCATTTCAACCTGTTCTTCATGCCTGATTTCACCAGACCCCAATATCAGGCGCGGGGCTGGTATGATCGGGCGGTGGCCCGGTTCACGGCGATGGAGGGATCGGCCCTGAAACGCGCGGTCGAGGCGCGGGCCGGGTTGATGCATGTCCTTGGGCTGATGGCCGGGAAATGGCCGCATACCCTGGCGATCCAGCCCGGTGGTGTCACGCGCGCCCCGTCCGAACGCGACCGACTGCGTATTCTGGCCAGCCTGACGGCCT
Source organism: Paracoccus ferrooxidans (assembly GCF_029909815.1). NCBI lineage: Bacteria > Pseudomonadati > Pseudomonadota > Alphaproteobacteria > Rhodobacterales > Paracoccaceae > Paracoccus > Paracoccus ferrooxidans. The sequence goes on from NZ_CP038198.1 coordinate 2,525,590, forward strand.
TTCGCCGCTATCTGGAAGATACGGTCTTCGGGGCAGCGGTCGAGGATTTCGCGGCCCTTTCTTCGGTCCCGGCGCTGATGGGATGGCAAGGGGGCGATGCCGGCCTGTTCCTGCGCATCGCCGCCGATCTGGATCTGGCGGATCTGGGGCGCGGCTCGGGGCGCTATCTGTCCTTTGGCGCCTATCCGCTGGAGGGCGGCCACGGCTTTGCCCCCGGCATCTGGGATGGCGGGGCGCAGCCTCTCGACATCGCGGCGATCAGCGAGGATTTGTCACATAGCTGGATGCTGGGGCCTGCGGCGCATCCGGCCCAGGGTGTGACCGATCCCGACGAGGATATGCGCGACACCGCCTATAGCTGGTGCAAGGCCCCCAGACTGGCCGGGCGCACCATGGAAACCGGCGCGCTGGCCCGGCAGGTGATCGACGGTCATCCGCTGGCGCTGGATCTGGTCCGCGATGGTAACGGCGGCGGCGGGGTGCTGGCGCGGGTGGCGGGGCGTTTGCTGGAACTGGCGCGCAGTCAAGCCCTGATGGAGGATCTGGCGCACGGAATCGTGCCCGAGGCCCGTTTCATGGCTGGTCCTTTGAAAATCAGCGACGGGATCGGCGAAGGGCTGGTCGAGGCCGCGCGCGGTGCGCTTGGCCATTGGCTGAGGATCGAAGGTGGGCGGATCGCCTCGTATCAGATCGTCGCTCCGACCACGTGGAACTTCAGTCCGCGCGATGCCGGCGGCGTGCCCGGCCCGGTCGAGGCGGCGCTTGAGGGGCTTGTGGTCCAGCCGGGCGAGACGACCCCGCTCAGCGTGCAGCATGTGGTGCGCAGCTTTGACCCGTGCATGGTGTGCACCGTGCATTGAGGAAGGAGTGCCCGCCGGACATGACTTTGCCGACCATGGAACAGGGCTTCGCCATCCGGGTGCGCGGGCAGGTGCAGGGGGTCGGCTTCCGGCCCTTTGTCTGGCGGCTGGCGCGGGCGGCAGGGTTGCGCGGCGAAGTTCTGAACGATGCCGAAGGGGTCCTGATCCGTCTGGTCGCGCAGGATTGCGGCGATTTCATCGCGGCCTTGCGCGCGGATAGGCCGCCTCTGGCCAGAATCGACGCGATCGAGGCCGTGCCACAGGTTTTTGCCGCGATGCCCGAGGGGTTTTCCATCGTGGCCAGCACGGGCACAGGCGCCGAAACGCGGGTCACGCCCGATGCCGCGACCTGCCCGGAATGCCGGGCCGAGATCTTTGCGCCCGGCAGGCGGCAGGGCTATGCCTTTACCAACTGCACCCATTGCGGGCCGCGCTATACGATCCTGCGCGAACTGCCCTATGACCGGGCGCGAACCACGATGGCGGGCTTTGACCTTTGCCCCGATTGTGCCGCCGAATATGCCGATCCCGCCGACCGCCGCTTTCACGCGCAACCCATCGCCTGCCCGGCCTGCGGCCCAGACCTGTGGTATGAGGCCGGGGGAAAAGAGGTCGCGGGCGATCCTGTCGCATTGGCGGTGGCGGCGCTGAAGGCGGGGCAGGTCGTCGCGGTCAAGGGGCTGGGCGGCTTTCACCTTGCCTGCGATGCGGCCGATGCCAGGGCCGTTGCGCTGTTGCGGGCGCGCAAAAGGCGGCCGTCGAAGCCCTTTGCCCTGATGGGGACCGCGGCGATGATCCGCGCCCATGCGACGCCATCCGAGGCTTGCTGGCGATTGTTGCGCGACCCGGCGGCGCCGGTGGTGCTGGTGCCCGCCCGGGGCACATTGCCCGAGGATGTGGCGCCGGGGATGCGCGCGCTTGGCGTCATGCTGCCCTATACGCCGCTGCATCACCTGCTGATTGCCGCTTTCGGGGGGATGCTGGTGATGACCTCGGGCAATCTTTCGGGCGCCCCGCAGGTCACCGGCAATGACGAGGCGCGCAAGGCGCTGGCGCGCTTTGCCGATGGTTTCCTGATGCACAACCGCGAGATTGCGCGGCGGCTGGATGACGGGGTCGAGCGCGCCGATCCGCCAATGGTGATCCGCCGCGCCCGTGGGCGGGTGCCGGGCACGCTGCCCCTGCCGCCGGGGTTTGACGGAGCGCCTCGGGTGCTGGCCTTTGGTGGTCAGATGAAGGCGGCGATCTGCCTGACCAAGAACGGTCAGGCGATGGTGTCGCAGCATCTGGGCGATCTGGACGATGCCGAGACCGCGCTGGAATACGACCGCACGCTGTGCGATCTGGCGGCCCTGTTCGACCATGCCCCCGAACTGGCCGCCTGTGACCCGCATCCGGGCTATCGCGCGACGATCACCGCCGAAGGCGCAGGCCTGCCGCTGATCCGGGTCTGGCATCATCACGCGCATCTGGCCTCGTGTCTTGGCGATAATCTGTGGCCGCTGGACGGGGGCAGGGTGGCCGGGATCGTGATGGACGGCCTTGGCCTTGGACCGGATGGCACGATCTGGGGCGGAGAGCTGTTGCTGGGCGATTACACCGGGTTCGAGCGCCTCGCCCATCTGGCCCCCGCCCCCCTACCGGGCGGCGACCGCGCCAGCCGGGAGCCCTGGCGCAATGGGCTGGCCCGTCTGGATCAGGCGGGGCTTTCCGCCGTGGCGGACCGGCTGTTCCCCGACGCGCCCCGCGCCCTTTTGCGGCAGGCGGTCGGTGCGGGGGTGAATGCGCCGCGATCATCCTCGGCCGGGCGGCTGTTCGATGCCTTTGCGGCGCTGGCGGGCTTTGCCGGGGCGCAGAGCTACGAGGGCGAGGCCGCGATGCGGCTGGAGGCCATGGCGCGCCCTGCTGCGCCCTATCCCTTTGAATGCCGGGATGGGATCATCGACCCCGCGCCGATGTTGCGCGCCGCCGCGGCCGATCTGGCGGCCGGGCGCGATCGGGGCGATATGGCGGGGGCCTTTCATGCCGGGCTGGCGCGTGCCTTCTGTGCGCCGGCCCGCGCGCTGGTTCAGGGCGACCGGGCGCGGGCGGTGGCCCTGTCGGGCGGTGTGTTACAGAATGCATTCCTGTTGCGCGAATGTCTGGCGGCGCTGGACGGTCTGCCGGTCCTGCTGCATCGCCAGATCCCCGCCAATGACGGCGGGCTTGCTTTCGGTCAGGCGCTGGTTGCTGCGGCGCAGCACATGGCTGCGGCGAAAAGCTTGTAACCGGCGGGCGCGTCCTCTGGCTGAACTCTGACCATCCGGGCGACGCGGGATTTTCGGCAGCCGATTGAAAAGACGCCATAAAATCTGATTCTCCATCTGCGACATTCTGTCATTGCCCTGCGCCCCCCTGCCTTGGCATGCCGTGAAAGACCACGCGAAGGTCCGCGCTGCCGGGCCGCTAGGCTGAGAGGAGGAGGACGTCTT
>NZ_CP038199.1:0-4794 GCF_029909815.1 Paracoccus ferrooxidans
ATGCCGCTGCTCCCCGACAGACACCCCCAGAAGGACTTTTTCATCCTCGACATCTCCGATGTGGTGCCGAAGGACGACATGGCCTCGATGGAGCATCCGCTGTTCTCGCTCGCCACCAAGCCGGACATGCGCCACCTTGAATATCGCGGCGGTGACAACCGGCTGAAGATCGTGCCGTCCGGGGTCGGCCTGCCCACGATCTTCGACAAAGACATCCTGATTTTCTGCGTGAGCCAGCTCATGCACCGCAAGAACCGGGGCGAGAAGATCGGAAAGCGGGTTCGCTTCAGCGCCCGCGAGCTGATGATTACCACCAACCGCAAGACGGGCGGGATCGAGTATCAGCGCTTGGAACAGGCATTCCAGAGGCTCATCGGGACAACCTTCCAGACCGACATTCAGACCGGCAACAAGCGCGAGACACGCTTTTTCAGCCTGCTGGAATCGGGCAGCGGGTTCGTCATGAAGGAAGAGGGCAAGTGGCGGCTCGACTACTGCGAGGTGATCCTGTCCGACTGGGTGATGCGCGCGATCGTGGGCGACGAGGTCGTGACGATCTCGAACGATTATTTCCGGCTGCGCCGCCCGCTGGAACGCCGCCTGTATGAGATCGGCCGCAAGCACTGCGGGGGCCAGCCGAAATGGCAGATCGGCCTCGCCAAGCTTCAGGAAAAGACCGGCAGCAATGCCCCTCTGAAGAAGTTCCGGCTGAACATCCGCCAGATCATTGAGGACGATCACACGCCGTTCTATCGCATGGAGCTGACCGCCGAAGACCTGGTGATCTTTCGCCCACGCTCACCGCAGAACGAACTCTTGCCCGAGATCAGGCTTCCGGGGTGGGCCGAGGACAAGGCGCGAACCATCGCTAGGGAGAAGGGCCGGGACTACTACGCCCTGCGTTCGGACTGGCTGGCATTCGCCAAGAGCGAAGCGGCCAAGGGCAACCCACCAAAGAACGCGGGCGCTGCATTTGTGGCCTATTGCGGAAAGCAGGATAGCTTGCGTTAGCCGGGCCTAGCCCTGCCTCGATCAGGTTCCCTTGGCGTTGCGCCACGCAACGCGATACCCTGTTGCGCAACAGGCAAAAGCAACGAGGCGCAACGGCATGAAATATTCACTCTCAGAGGCCGCAAAGGCCACCGGAAAGAACAAGACAACAATCCAGAGGGCGATCAAAAGCGGAAAGATATCAGCCAGTAAGGGCGATGGTGGCTCATATGAGATTGATCCGTCAGAGTTGCACCGGGTTTTTCCGCTCACTGTTGCGCAACGCGATGCGCAACACATGCAAAGCAACGATACGCAACAGGCAAAATCCCCCCCAGAAAGCAGCCACATAGACCGTGTTGTTGAGCTGGAAAAAGAATTGGCAGTCACCCGCGAGAGAGCCAACGGTCTGGAAGCCCAGAAGGATCAGATGGCAGATACGATCAACGATTTACGGAAGCGCCTGGACAGCTCCGAAACCCGCGTGACGGCGCTTCTGGCCGACAACAGCCCAAAGCGCAGATCTTGGTGGCCTTGGAAGCGCACCTAATGTTCCATCCCGGACGATCACACAGCCCCTCGGCGCTCTGCCATTTCTATGGCAAGGGCTACTATTCTGCATCCCCCAGAGCCAACAAAAGCAGACAGGCCAGAATGGGCGAACCAAAAAGACTTATGAGCACCCAAATTAACTGACTGCGGCTCCTTCGCTCTGCCATGCCCGCAGGGAGCAGGATATACAGCCAAAGCACACAAAAGAGCGCAAACAGGCCGAAGATTACAGCAAAGACACCCTCCATCTAATCCAGACCCCGCGGTTTGTGCATTTGTTCAACAGACCTAGTCCTTGGGTACGCCAGCTCTTTTTCTGGCCTCGTACTGCTCCCAAACATGCATCCGACCCTTTTGGCGAGCGTCGGCTAACCAGAGTTTCTTACGTACACCAGGAACCTCTAGCGAGCGATACTTCCCGTCCGAAAACTTTGGCCAGTCGATAGCCAAACCGAGCTTTACCATTTCAGCAGAGATGTCCCGACCATCTTCTAGGTAGCACTTCGCGACCGTACGACCGTGCGCATCTTGCTCAGCAACTTCCGCCCTCACCACCTGTCCTTTGCACAAAGAAATCAGGGCCCATTTGGCCTTCTTTCCATAGGGATGGTCAATCTCCGGAGCGTCGACGCCGAACAAGCGTATCTGGGTTTTCTGAATGACCACAGTATCGCCATCAACCACGTAAGCGGAACCTTGTACTACTGGCTTGGAGGGTAGAGGCGTTGCCGTCTCAGCCTCAAATGGGCGAGGTTTAACAGGTTGATATGAAATGTCCCGGTGAGGCTGATACTTCTTTTCGCGAGTACGCTTTCTGCCAAAGATAAAAAACAGCGCAACCAACACCAAAAGAACAATTATTATGTTTTCCAAATACCTATCCTTTCTTGTGCGGTTGCCTCGTCATCAAGCCGTGACTCTCACATGAACTCGAATACAGACCCGCCAGGGACGGTGAACTTATTGGAGCCGTTCGGCGATCCATAGCTTGATCAGCGATTGCCGCGTCACGCCCAGATGTCGAGCCTGCTTGTCCAGGCCCTCTACGACCCATGCCGGGAAATCCACGTTCACGCGCTTGGGCTGGTCATTCGGGCGGCCGGCCTGGGACCAGTCAACTGCACCGCTCACGTCCTCACCGGCGTCGAATTTCTTGTCGAACTCAGTTGCCTTCATAGTAGCTGATCTCCTCTTTCCGGGCGCGGCGCACCGAGATGATCCGCACCGCATCACCTCGCGGCGTCCAGACGGCCGCCCAGTGTTTGCCTTCGATCTTCCCAATCGAGATGAACCGCGGTTCATCCTCGGTCTTGGCGGGCGCTTCGAGCATCCACGGGTCATCCCAAAGGGCCTGTGCCTGATCGAAGTCGATGCCATGCTTCGACAGATTCGAGGCACTTTTAGCGGGGTCATACTCAAAATCCATGCGTAAATATGGTATAGTAATTATCCATTTTCAAGCATGGGTCTACGTGATCACCGCCGCCATCCCGGCCCTCCGATATTCGGAGGTCTCCGGTCCGGGCTGGTTCCGCGCACCATTCCGACCGGCCCCCATATGGCAGGGGCGGGATGGTGCGCAGCCGCCCCTTGGGCGGCTTCCGGCGGGAGGTCCAGGAGGGCGCAGCGCCTCCGGCCCAACGGCAATTAGCGGAGCGGCTCGAAGAGAATTGCCTAGTGGGTTGTCATTTGAAATGACAATTCTGTCGCTCTCCGCTATCACCGTCCCATGTTCAAGGCTGCGATCCGCGTCAACAAGTTCACCAGCATCGCCCAGCTTCGCGGGGCGTCCCTCCATGCGCAGCGTCACGACGAGACCGGCAAGGCGCGGGTCCGGGACGATGCGGAACCCGGCTTCGGTCTCGCCTGGTCGAAGGCCGAGAACGACCGGGACTATCTCGCCGCCTTCAAGGCCCACAAGTCCGAGCTGGGGGCCGGCGAACGGAAAGGCTCGCCGCTCTGCTTGCAGGCCATCTGCGTGGTGTCGCCGGAATGGGTGGAAAAGGCCGGCAACCTGCACGACCCCGACAACCCGCATAACCGCCAGCTCTTCGACCAGGCGAAGGTATGGGCCGAGAGCTGGGGCGGCGAGGGATCGGTGATCGCCACACGCCTCGATCTCGATGAGAAGGGCGGGGCCGTGGTCGATGTTCTGGTCTCTCCCGTCCGGGAAAGCCGGGGCAAGCCGGTGATCTCGACCAACAAGGCGCTTCGGGAGCTGAAGGAGGCCACGGGCGAGCGAAACGAATACTCCGCCTTGCAAACGTCCTGGGCCGACTGGTGCCGCGAGAATCTGGACAGCGAAATCGTGCGCGGCACCCGCAAGGAAATCACGCAGCGCCAGCACCTGTCCCCGGAAACCTATGGTGCGGTCATGGACAAGGCCCGTGAGAGCGTCAGAGCGCCCTCTGAGGGCCTGTGGGACGCCATCAGGGACGCAGACCTCTCAGAAGGCCAGACAGAGGCCCTGAGCGGCCTTCTGGCGCTCAAGGGGGAGATTGTCCGCCACAGGGCCGAAGGAAGCGCCTACGAGCCTCCCAGGGGCGCTCTGACGCTGGATCGGGTAGGTGGAGACGCCAACACCGATCCGTGGCCCTTCATCGAGGCGATCAGATCCGGGGCAGAACGGATCTATGACATGGCTCATCGTTGCGGTGTGGGACTCCGGGAAAATATGAGTGATCGGTATGAGGCCGGGCGCGATCTCTTCCCCAGCCTGTCCGACCGGATGCACTTGGCAGCGGTGGTGGCGAAGTGCGGCGCGTTCATGGCGAGGATGGAAGCTGCGGTGAAGAACATGCTTCGGCCTGATGTTCCCCAGATCGAGGACAGGACCTGCTGGCCACAAGAAGCATCGGCAGAGGTGGAGCGTCACGAGATGAACCTTGGCCTGACAGTTCCCGCGGTTCAGGAAGAAACCCGGTCAGAACGGGAAAACGATCTTACCTACCGTGCCAGCCGGGAACGAGATCGAGGGTCCAGCCACGGTCTCTGACCCTTAGTGTTAATAGTGTTACCTACGGAGTATGTTACGGGGCCGAAAATCACCCCTAACCTACTGCTAAGGAAACAGGAAACTATCCACAGGGTTCCGAAACTAACGAATCTGGGTTCCGAAACTAACGAATCTGGGTTCCGAAACTAACGAACGGATTTCGCCCCCAAATCGGGTCCTGATATAACGAACTTGACGAACCGCCCGTTCCTGGCCGATGCTGGTTCCAGATATAACGAACTCAACCAGGCGAACGG
>NZ_CP038200.1:0-50343 GCF_029909815.1 Paracoccus ferrooxidans
TTCAGGCTTCCGCCGAAGGCATGGTCCTCGTCCCCGGTGCGAGTGGATCATTCGAATACCGCCAACAAAGCTCATCATTCGCACGGCATTACGGGGCAAACGGCGCCCCAATCATTCCCCAGAATGAGCGTGAGGCATCGCTCCCACAAAATTCGCTGACGCTTCTTGAGCGGCCGGGCGGTGATGTGTCGGTGCCCCGCCGTGTCGTTGGACGCCCGGAAGTGATCGACGCCATTGAAAGCACGGCCATGCGCTATGGCGGCCATCCGGCATTGCGAAAGTCTGGACTGACCGTCAACGAATGGCGCTTCTTCTTCCGCGCCAACATCGAGGTCGAAAGCGCCTACAACCCGAAAGCCCGCAGCCACGTTGGCGCCATCGGCTTGGGGCAGCTCATGCCCGGCACCGCCGCCGTTCTCGGGGTCAACCCCCACGACATGCACCAGAACCTCGACGGTTCTGCCCGCTACCTGCTCTCTCTGCTGGATCGCTTCGGCACGAAAGAGCTGGCCCTGGCCGGCTACAACGCCGGCCCGGAAGCTGTTTCACGGCACGGCGGCATACCGCCGTATCGGGAAACCATCGGCCACGTCCGCAAGGTGATGGCCATTTTCAACCGTTTGTCAGGAGACATGCTATGACAAAGATGGTGCCGGCTTCAGCCTGGCAGTATGCAATTTTCATGGTGCTCGTCGCCGGCTTGGTCGCCGTCAGCACTTCACCTGCATTGGCCGCAGGTACGATCAATTTGAGCCCAATCACGAATATCCTCGTGGGCATTGCCACGACGCTGACCGGCCCGCTCGGGAAAGCGATGGCGACGCTCGCCGTTATCGGCATCGGTGTGGCATGGCTGATGGGCTATGTGGATTTCCGCACCGTAGTCTATGTCGTTGCAGGCATCGCCATCGTCGCGGGTGCAGCAACCATCGTCAACGCCATGTGGGGTAAATAACCGCCATGGTTAGACGGTCCCTGCTCTTTCTCGGTCTCATCCGTCCGCCTCGCCTCATGGGCCTGCCGATGTTCTATGCCGTGATCTGGATGGCAGGGTCCGTCATCGGATTCGTGTGGGCCGAGAGCTTCTGGATGATTCCGGTCTCGGCCCTCATTTACCCGGCTTTCTGGCTCGCAGCCGAATGGGACCCCCATTTCTTCGATGTTGTGACCATCGTGAGCAAGAAAACCCGCCGCACCAAAAACAGAGATCATTGGGGGGCTGATTCCTATGAACCGTAATTTGCCAATCGGCCCGGCCGCACTGGAAATACTGCCGCAATGGGTCCGCAAAGAGGAATCCGTTGCCTCGAAGTTGCCTTATGTCTCGCTGGTCGATGACCATACCATTCGCACCAAAGGGAATGAGTTCTTCCAGTGCATCCGCGTTTCCGGCCTGAACAGTCTGACTGTTGCCGATGAAATGCTGGACAGAATTAAGGATATTTTCGCCAGCGTGATCGCGCAGACCGGCGACAAGTTTTCCTACACGGTCCACAAGGTTTCGCGCCGGATCGACACGTCCTTGCCGCCAGTCGCAGGAGATAGCTTCGCGGCACAGATCGACCGGCGCTGGCAGGGCTACATGCAGCGGGAAAACCTGCGCGAACACACGATCACGATCACCGTCATCAAGCGCCCCGATGTGCTATCCAAGATCCCGTTCAGCCTGAACAAGTCGCGCGAACTGCTTGCCAGCCAGGTCAATGCACAGGTGGTCCAGCTTCACGAGGTCGTTGAGTTTCTGCGAACCGCACTGTCGAACATGGAGCCTCGCGTTCTCACGGCATCGAGCGGCGAATTGCTGGGGTTCCTCGAAAGCATCAATACCGGGATCGAGGTTCCGACCTTCCATAACACCCTTGACCGAACGGTTGCCGAGGCCGTGTCGAATACTCGCGTCACCTTCAAGGGCGACAAGATCTTTCTGACGGGTGGAAGCCTGCCGGACCGCGTCGGCATGATTTACAGCATCAAGGAATATCCGCGCGAATCCTTCGTGACCATGTTCGATGAACTGGACCTTCCGGTTGATATGGTGGTGTCGAATTACTTCACGCCGATCAACAACAGCATCATGGAAGAACGGCTTTCGCGCGAACTTCGCCGCCGGGAAGCCATTAACGACAAGGCGCAGAACTTGGTTAATGCGCTTGTAGAAGCGCAAAACCGGCTGGCGTCCGGTGAAGTGACATTCGGCCATCACCAGATGGCAGTCGCAATTTATGCTGACAGCGAGGACGAACTCGCAAAAATCAGCTCGCAAATCCGCAACATTGCCGTGACCGCCGGGGTCAAGATGGTGACGCAGGGCTATACTGCGCGCACAGTCTATTTTTCGCAGCATCCGTGCAACCGGGCCTATCGTATCCGCGAAGGGGCCATCACGAACGAACAGTTTGCCGACATGGCTGCGCTTCATCGTGCGGCTATGGGAAAGTCCGGGGGCAATGTGCCGTGGGGGACGCCGATCACATGGTTCCCGACAATCACCCGCAGCGCCTACCGCTTCAACTTCCACGAGGAAGGCGATCCTGGGAAGGAACCGACCAACGGGCACACGCTCATTCTCGGCCGCATGGGTTCTGGCAAGTCCGTCCAGGCAGCGTTCTTGGCCGCGCAGGCACAGCGCGTCGGTGCCAGGGTGTTCGTCTTCGACTACCGGCGCGGCATGGAAATGGCTGTCAGGGCTTTGGGCGGAAAGTATTCCGAGCTGCGCGCCGGCGAACGCACTGGATTGAACCCCCTTTGGGTGGAAACGGACACGGCCGGCCAAGAGTGGTTGAGCGACTGGCTCATCCACCTGATGGAAAGCGGCCACGGCCAGTTGCAGCCCGAGCAGTCGCGCGCTGTGCGCGCCGCCGTGCGACAAAATGCCGAAGCCCGAAACCTCAACCTTCGGACCTGGACGGAATTCGCGCAGCTCGTTGCCGCCACGCCTGACGGCGGGGCGCTTGCCGACCGGATGAACGAATGGACGGACGGGCACAGGTTCGGATGGATCTTCGGGCGTGAACGTGAGGACACTTTCTCGCTGGACGGGCAGTTCGTCGGATTTGACCTGACCGATATTCTGGACAGCGAGAACAACAAGGCGCGGATGGCGGTGCTGTCTTACATCTTCCGCCGGATCGAGCGGAAGATCGAGGACAAGAAACCTACCGTGATCATCATCGACGAAGCCTGGAAGGCGCTCGACAACGACTATTTTGCCGCTCGCATTGAGAACTGGCTCGTCACGGCCCGGAAGCAAAACACAGTCGTCGTGATGATGACGCAGTTTGCACACCAGCTTAATGCCTCTGCACATGGCCGAACGCTTTTGCAGGCTCTCCCGACCAAGATGATGCTGCCGAACAAAGAGGCATCGGTATCGGATTATGACGGCCTCGGCCTGAACGAAAAAGAGCTTGAAATTCTTATGGGGGTCAATCCGGGGTCGCGGGTCGCATTGCTTCGCGCGGATGACGGCTCCCACGTGATCGACACCGACCTGTCGGCACTCGGCAAGCTCCTGACGATCCTCGGCGGCATGAAAGCCGGTGAGGCTCTGGTTGGCGCCGATTATCGCACCCGCCCCGATTTCTGGAAAGGATTTGATGATGCGTAAACATGTTTTGTTGACCCTTATGGCCTCCCTTGCCGTCTCTGCCTGCGCTGGAACCCAATCGCAGCCGATCAAAAGCAAATGCTTCACGGCAAGGGGCGACCTGACCTGCAACCTCCGCCCGCTGCCCGAGCTGTGGGCCGAGGCTCGCCAGGACGCCGTTCGCAAGGTCGGCGTTTATGAAGGGGCGGTTGAAGACGGGCCTTACAATGTTGTGCAATAATCTGGCCTTTGCGCGACCGGCCATCGGCGGCCTGGTCGCAATGCTTCTCTCTACCGCCGCCGTAGCCCAGGGCGTCCCGGTGGTGGACCCGGCGAAGATCGCGAAGGAAGCCGAGATTACGGCCCAGATGGAAGCGGACCTTGAGCTTCAGCGTCAGAAGGATGAGGAAGCGAGGAAACAGCTCGAAGCCGAACAGCGGCAGCGTGAAGAGCTTGAGGCTGTGAAAGAGGGCATGACGCTGCCGAATGGCGGCGCTGATACCTCTGCCATGGTTTCGGGACTGGAAGGCGAAGCCGGCGCTGCGGATGCCGCCGGGACGGCTTACCGAGCCGAGAACAGCGCGGCCGCTGAACGTCTGTTCGGTGATGGACGCGAAAGCGTCGAACAGATCATCATCCGCGCCGCACAGGACACGCACCACCTTCAGAACGCTGGCCTGTCTCTGATCCAGTGGCGATGCTGGCTGCAAGCCCTGATCTGGCAGGAAAGCCGTTTCAATCCCTATGCCCGTTCGCCAGTCGGGGCCTATGGTCTTACCCAAATCATGCCCGGCACCGCGTCCGACCTCGGCATTCGCGGCACTTATGAACATGATCCCTATGTGCAGGCGGTTGGTGGTGCGCGCTATCTGGCCCAGCAACTCAATCGCTTCGGCGGCGACATGATCCTTGCCCTTGCCGCATATAATGCCGGGCCGGGCAATGTGCAGAAGCACGGCGGCGTCCCGCCGTTCAAGGAAACGCAGAACTATGTGACTGTGATCCCGAACAAATACCGGGAATATATGTCAAAACTTGGTGCTGCCGACCAGATCGGCTCCATCGAGGCGTCGTATATGGCGAACGCTGAAATGGCGATGACCGGCGGCGCCACGGCGGTCTACGCCGATGAAGTCATGCAGGACATGCAGGTGGCGATGACGCGCCTCGATGCAGTCATGTCCAGGATCGACAAGACGGCGAATGCTGCAGAGGCGATGGCGCTGAACAGCTATGTTCGGGCGGAGTTCGCCCGGCTTCTGGTCATGCGCACCCGTCTCAATGCCACCCGTTCCAAACCCCTTACTGCCGAACAGATCGCTGCGGCCTCGGCCTACGCGCAAGAGCGGCAGATGATGAATTTTGAACAAGAGGATCTGTAAGATGCCGAAAGCTATCAAACACTTTCTTTTCTGCGCCGGTATTGCCCTCGCCTCGCCGGTTGCGCTCCACGCCCAAGGCGTTCCTACCGTCGATACCCAGTCCATCGCGCAGCAGATCAACCAGATCAAGCGGATGCTGGAAGACTACGGCATCCAGACCGATATGCTCAACAAGCTGGTTGACCAGCTTGCCGAACTGGAAAAGCAGACAAGCGAGCTTCAGGGCATCTATGCGGTCCTAACGGGGAAGGCCGATATTCAGGGCCTTCTCATGGGCGGCGCGCTCGACAAGGTGCTGGACCCAAAGATGACCAGCATCCTTCAGACCGCCTCGTCGGCCTCGTCAGGTGACTGGTCGGGGCTGTCCTCGGGGTATCGGACGGCCATCAAGTCCTCTGCGCAAGCCACGATGACCAAGGCCGGTCTCGATCCCGCGCGCGTCGAACAGATGGGGAAATCGGCCGATGTGGGGCAGCAGCGGGCGGCCACGCAGGCAACGACAGGCGCGGTCGTCGCGGCCGCCGCGGATACGGTGCAGCGCGAAAGCGCCGTCAGCTTGCAGCGTCTCGACACGCTGGTTGGCGAGATTCCCGAGCAGACCGGCATCAAAGAGGCCATCGACCTCAACACGAGGATGATGGGCGAAGCGGTCAAGGAGCTGATCTTGAACAATCAGCTTCTCGCCATGCAGAGCTACGGGATGGGCATGTCGGACGTGTCGCAGGCGAGCGCCTGGGCACAAGAACAAGAGATGATGGACTTCACCATCCCGGACATGAAGTGAGGCCATAATGTTCAATTTCAAGAACAAAAAGGCGCAAGCCACGCCAGTCGTCGCCAGGGAACAAGCTAGTGTGATCGAGGAAGAGCTGATCTACGGCTCGGCCCGCCGGGAAGCGTTCTGGAAGAAATACGGCACCGCAGGCTGGGTGTTCGGCGCCTTCGGATGCATCATGGCCGCTATTGTGGCGGTCAGCCGTGAAACGCCGGCACCCGCCCTGGTGCCGTTCGACCCTTCAACCGGGAGGGCGCTGCCGATGGTGAACCTGGAAGCGATTTCGATTCAGCAGCGCGACGCCGTGGTGCACTCGCTCGTCTATTCCTATGTCCGGGACCGCGAAACTTTCAACCAGCTCGACAACGATGTGCGGGTGCGCTCGGTCCTGGAAAGATCCTCGGGCGCGGCGCTTGAGTCGATGCGCAGCCTCTGGTCGTCAGAAAACCCGGACTATCCCGAGCGGAAATATGGTCCCCGCGCCCGCATGGACGTGGAAGTCCTCTCCGTCACCCTGATCACGGAAGATCGGGCGACGGTGCGCATCAGGAAGCGCCTGGCCGACGACGATGGCGTGACCCAGGGGCTTTTCACGGTGACGCTCGCTTTCCGCTACGAAACGACCGAGGCCCGCTCTCTCGATGAAGTCTGGACCAATCCCTTCGGCTTCACTGTTTACGAATACGGCATTGCTTCTGACAGGTTGGAGGATCACCAATGAAGCTCGCATTGGGTTTTGCCATCGGCATGTTTGCCGCAGGGTTTGGCGCATCTTCGGCACTGGCGGAAGTCACGCCCAGGGCTGGTAATCTCGACGCCCGGGTTCGCTATGCGCAATGGGTGGACGGTCAGGTGTATCGGGTTCAGACCCAAATGGGCCGGGTGACTTCGGTGGAATTTGGCCCCGATGAACAGATCACGTCCGTGATCGCGGGCGATACGGTCAGCTTCAACTTCGATGCTGTGCCGGGCGGAAGCGCCTTCGTGATGAAGCCGACAGTCAGCGGCGCGGCGACGAACATCAACGTCTATACCAACAAGCGGCAGTATTACTTCGAGGTTTCGGAATCCCCGAGGGCGCAATTCTCTGTCGTCCGGTTCACCTATCCCCGCGGATCGGGCAGCTCCACCCCTGCAAATCGCCAGATCGTTCGCGGGCCGGCCAACCATGATTATGGCGCGAACATCATCAATGCCGCCAGCCCAACGCAGGTGTGGGATGACGGCGCATTCACCTACTTCAAATTCCGCCGCAACGGTGAAATGCCTGCCATCTTCAAGGTCACGACCGGGCAGGAAATCACTGTCAATTCCACGACCATGGCGGACGGAACCGTTCGTGTCACAGGCACCAGCCCGTTTTGGGTGCTTCGCTTGGGGCAGGTGGAAACGACTGTCGGCATGATGAAAGCTGTGAGGTTGGTGAAATGAGCGATCAGGAAAATGATGCCCTGCGTAAGCGCCTCGCTGAACTTCAGGGCGAGAGAGCGGCCGGGCCGGTGCAATCCAAGCCGAAGCCGAGTGCGGGAAAAATGGCTCTCATGCTGGGCGGTGCCGCCGTCCTGGCCGGCGCCGTCTATGTCTATTCGCAGCCCGAGGGCGAGGGCGACCTGCCGATTCGACAGGCCAGCGAATTTCAGACGGAAGGTAGCGGCTTTGGCGACCTGAACCGCCCCCAACGGGCCGAACCAGCGCCGGAAGCTGCACCCGAACCCGAGGCAGAGCCGGTGCAGACTGGCGACAACAGCGAAGTGGTCGATCTGATCCGCAGCCTACAGGAGCAAATCGACGGGCTGAAGAAACAGCCGGCCGAGGCCCCGCAAGTCGATGACGACGCCCTGGCCGCGATGCGCGAAGAACTCGACCAGCTCCGGCAACAGGCCGAGGCGCGCGAGCGCGAGTTGCAGGATGCGATCCAAGGTCGTGATCTGGAAATCGCTGGTCTGAACAACGAAATGGACATGCTGCGCCTTCATGGCGGGCAAAGTCTTGCACCAGGCGGCAACGAGGATCTTCTTGCGCAACGGCGCCAGGCGGCTGACGAGGCTGCCCAGCTTGAACAGCAGCGCCTCACATCCTCGATGATCGCCATAGGCGGTGGCGGCGTCGGCAGCGAGGCAGCGGGTGCGATCGGCGGTATGATGGGTGGCGACCCTGCGGCAGAACAGCAGGCTGCGAAACTTAGCGATGACGCGCAGTTCGTTCGCAATGCCGGTCGGCCTGTGCAGGTGCAGCGCGCGGAAATCATCGTCAACCCGAGCAACACCGTGACGCAGGGGACGATGATTCAGGCTGTCCTCGAAACGGCCATAGATTCCACGCTCGAAGGTCCGATCCGGGGACAGGTGACGACCGATGTTGTCGCCTATGATGGATCGCGCGTCCTGATCCCGCGCGGCTCCAAGCTGATCGGCAGCTATTCCTCTGATCTGGATACGGGGCAAAGCCGTCTTCTGGTCGCATGGGAACGGATCATCATGCCCGACAACCAATCGGTGCAGATCAGCTCCTTCGGTGGCGATGCTTTGGGCCGGTCTGGAACCACCGGCAAGGTCAACAACCATTTCCTCAAGCGGTTTGGAGCTGCGGCGCTGATTTCGACAATCTCGGCCATACCTGCGATTATCGAGGATAACGGCAACGACAGCAGCGGCGTCACGATCTCGACGGGCGGCGGCAGCACCCAGGCTGTTTCCGGGGTGACTGACGCCCTGGGCGGCGCGACGGACGCGGCCATTGGTAAATACATCAACATGCCGCCGACGATCACGGTGCCCCAGGGCACCCGGATCACTGTCATGGTGGATCGCGACCTTGAGATTTTCTAAGCATGAACGACATGAGACACGGCAGCTATCTTGACGAGGCGCTTTCGCGGATTGGGGCTGTTATCGACAGCCCCAAACTGGTTGAAATCGCCATCAATCCTGATGGGCGAATTTGGTGCCTTGAGCATGGCGATGCTTCTATGCAGCCAATGGACCGCGCACCAATGACCCGCATCGAGCTCGACGATCTCGGCCGCCACATTGCCAGCGCCGGAAAGCTGACCATCGGTCGGGAGTCCCCGATCATCTCGACTTCGGTTGAGTATCGAGGCCGCCCTGTGCGGGCGCAGGTGGTCAGCGAACCCGCGGTCCTGATGGGCGCTGCCATTTCCTTGCGATTCTTTTCGACGCTACCGCTGGATCAGATCGAAGTGAAATTCCTGCACGGCCGCGAATTTTCCGTGGATGACGCCCGTGTGGAAATGAAGCAGCATCTGAGGAAGCTGGCTGGGGACGGCGACATCGACGGTGCAATGCGCTTCATCGTGGACAGAAAAATGAACGCCCTGATTTCGGGGGCCACGGACAGCGGAAAGACAGTCTTTGCCCGGAAAATGCTCTCGTTCGTGCCGGACCACGAGCGCATGATTACCATCGAGGACGCAGCCGAACTGGTGCCAGGGCAACCGAATGTGGTGACGCTGATCGCTGACCGTGACAGCAAGGCCCGAACGCCCGACATTCTGCTAACCTCATGCCTGCGGATGCGCCCGGATCGGCTGATCGTGGGCGAGGTTCGCGGCCGCGAGGCGATGACCTTCATCGAGGCGATCAACACGGGGCATGGCGGGTCCATGACGACGATTCACGCCGAGACGCCAAAGCTGGCCTTGGCTAAGCTGGCGATCATGGCTCTGAAGGCAGACCTGCCGCTCACATATGCCGATACGCTGCGCTACATCCAAAGCTCGATTGACGTGGTGATCCAGACTGGCCGGGCTGGGGGTGATCGCGGCGTCTTGGAGTTTTATTTGCCTGACAGCATCGACCACGGAGGCCCCGCAGATGTTTAGCACGAAGATGACCGTTATCGGGGGCGTGGCCGTTCTCGCAGCGGGTGCAGTGGCTGCGATAAGCTTTTTCGGGGCGGCATCCCCGAAAGCTGAAACGGTGCCTAGTGAACAAGCGGGGCAGATGGACATGACGATTCCAAGCATCGGTAATCGAAAGGCAGGCTCTCGCGTCACAAGGGACGGATGTGTCAGACCAGCGCGCCCGGCATGGGCAGTCGATGCAGCTCCCAAAGACACGTATAAGGTTACTCTACTGATCGACCTATATGAGATAGGAAGAAAGAATGCCATTCTTGAAAGTAATTCCTGCGCTTGTGAAGTGCAGTTCCCGTCGTGGGATAATGCAGAAGCAGAATTCAATGATTTAATCGCCAACTCCGATGGCGATAGCTTTATCGAAACAGTATACGCCAAGTCGTCAGAGGCGTCTAAATTGAATAAGCCGGCCCTTGATGTTTGTGAGCAATATTGGGGGCGGAGAAAATGAAGATTGTTGAATATATAACTACTACCGCAGAATCTTTTCTTACCGATGTGGCCCGAAGCACGTTTTTGTCACTGGTGACGGCTTCAGGCACGTTGGTTGGATACATGGCAGTCCTTGCCGTGTCCTTAGTCGGCATCAACATGATGATGCAGCTTCGACCTATTTCATGGCCCTCGGCGATAGGGTTGATGATCAAACTGGCATTGATCGGGATTTTTGCATGGAACTGGAACCAGTTTTGGAATGTAGCGAATGCAATCATTAAAGCGATTGAAGCCCTTGCTGCACAAATTTTGGATTCTGCCGGTTCCTCTTGGGGTGGCTCCACTATCGCTGACGGCTTTGGGTCCGCCATCGACCACGTTATTGTAAAAATGTCTGAAGCTTCGACAAACATTGCTTCAGAGTTCGGCGGATGGCTTATGGGGGGACTTATTGGCTTTGCGTGCACAGTTGGATTGGTAATAATCGGGGCTTTGGCTACTGTCGGAATCATCTTCCCAAAAGTCGTCATAACCGTTCTTCTCGGTCTCGCACCTATAGCAATCGCCATGACGCTTTTCGACAATACTAAAAACTATTTTGAGCGTTGGGCATCATCGTGCGTTAGCTGGGCGCTCTATCCAATATTCATAGCCTCTATTTTTTCCATCATGATAGGAATGGGGAATAAGATGATTTCCGATATTGGAACCGATACCTTCGGTAGCATCGGGGCTTTCATCCCATTTCTAATGCTTGAGGCATTAATTGGCTTGTGTGTATTCCTTCTGCCAATGCTTGTGTCCTCGGTCTCTGGAAACCTTCAGCAGATCGGAGTTGTGGCAGCTGCGCGGCTTGGGACGGGCGCTCTCGGTTCAATGGCAAGTGCCGGTATGCAGTCCTTCGGAGCTGCAAAACGCCTTGCTCAACTACCCGGTGAGACAATTCGCGGTCAGAACGCCCTTGGCCGTGCCGGGCAAGCATTGGCCGCGCATCCCTCTGTGCAGCGAGCCTCGACGGGGGTTGCAGTAACGCTCAATCGGATGCAGGAAAGAGCCAGGCTGTTGCGAAAATAGGATAACGAGAAGGCTTCCCAGGCCGCTTTTTCGATAGGAGTTGGGGATGAGCATTGACCTTGAGGCCATGAGCTTGTCCGAGCTGCGCAACCTGCACAAACAGGTCGGCCGGCAGATCGAGACCTATGAGACACGGCAAAAACAGAAAGCCGTTGACGCGGCGAAGGAAGCCGCCAGCCAGTTCGGCTTTTCGCTGAAGGATCTTGTGGGTGAGATCCCGAAGGCGAAAGGATCTGTTGCACCGAAATACGCCGATCCCGAGGACAAGACGCTGACCTGGAGCGGCCGAGGCCGAAAGCCCCGGTGGGTCCAGGCCAGGCTCGATGAGGGCCGTAGCTTGGATGACCTTGCGATCTGACTGCCCTACCCTCTCTCGAAGAAGCCTGGGTGGGGGGTATTAATCCCATAGGTGATTGCACCGTCACCGAACCGGGCATTGATCTGATCGACCGCGGCGGACACCTGTTCGCCGCGTGTCCGTTCCGCCGGGGCCAGTGGCTTCAGCAGGTCGCCTTGACGCTCGCCCAGCAGAGACACGTCCCCGAGCTGGACGCCGACCGCTATCACCCGGCCTGGTCGCACGTTACGCCAAAGCGACCGCCATAGAGCGCGGTGCAGGCGCAGAAAAAACGCTGTGTCCTGGTTTGGGAAGCACGACACCCCGCGCGACCAAACCGGGCCGGCCAGCATCGAGACTGACAAGCTGAAACGCCCGGCTACGCGGCCGTCCCGGCGCAGCCGTGCGGTTGCCTTCTCGACCAACCAGCGTCCGACCATGTAGGCCCGCAGCGGGTCGCGAAATTCCGGCGACAGGATTTTGCTGTTCCCGAAACCGCCCCGTTGCGTCGCGGTCAGCGGAATATCCATCCCCTGGAGCATCCGAACAAACCGCTCGCCTTCGACTGACCGCCAGATCATTCGCGCGTGACGCGGATCGAGCTGGCAGAGCTGCACCACGTCATAGACGCCGGCACGCATCAGCCTGTCCTTCATCGCCCGCGAGATGCCCGGCAGATCATCCAGCGCCAGGTGCGCGATCCTGCCCGGCATGTTCTCGGCCGACAGCCATTGAAAGCCGTTTGGCTTCTCCAATTTTCCCGCCAACTTGGCGAGCAAATGGTTCGGTCCAACGCCGGCGGAAAAGCGTAGACAGGGGCCAACCTCTGTAGCGACGGCCGCCTTCAGGCGCGCCACAAGCTCGGCCGCACCGTCCAGCGTCTGCGCTTCGCCGGAAAGCGCAAGCTGAAATTCATCGACCGACCGAATGTGGGTCAGTTCGGCATGGCGGTCCAGAACGTCCGCGACGGCCAGGTTGAAGCGCACATAGAGCCGGTGCCGGCTCGGGCGGAACACGATGCCGGGGCACAAGCGGCGGGCGTCAGCAACCCGGGTGCCGGTTTTGACACCATAGGCTTTCGCCTCGTAGCTGGCCGCAACGCAGGCCCCGGCGTCCGAATCGACGGCGGTGATCGCCACCGGCCGGCCGCGTAGCGCCGGATCGAGATGCTGTTCGACCGAAGCGAAAAACGAGTTCATATCGAGATAAAGGACGCGGAAAAGGGGCATGGCACTAGATTTCGCGGATAGGCAGGTCGCAACTAATGTTCTATCTTTGTTCTACTGCATCAAGGGGGCAAAATGGACAGGTCTGGTCAGCTTCGCAATGTCGCCTTCGGCGGTTCGTGGTCAGAACAGATCGCGGGCCGGGAAGAATTGCTCCATGCCCTCGAAACGCTGAAGCGCGCCGCGCGACGTGCCGGGCAGCATGATCCGGTTCGGGACATGGATGTTGGCCCGGCGCTCGATCTCGCCAGTCGTGACCATCCCAAGGGTGCCATGCTGCGCGCAGCATGGGCGCGCGCCGCAGCTATCAAAGCGCCGACGCTGCGCGTGGCAGAGCTTGCCCGTGTTGCCGACCTGCTGGCTGAAGCCTATGGCGGCAGATTGGGATAGGCATTGACGAGACCGGATTTCCGCTCGCAGGCTGAAAAGCAAAGGAGAGGCCGATGTGCAATCTTTATGCGATGTTAGCGAGCCAGGACAGCACGCGCCGACATTTCGCCGTCGATCCGACCCGCGACTATTTGGGCAACGCAGAACCCCTTCCCGCCATCTGGCCCAAATATGAAGCTCCGATCCTTCGGTTGGGCGAAGACGGAACCCGCGAGCTGATCTCGGCTCACTGGGGGTTCCTGACGCCCAAGGTGTCGGCCAAGACCGGCAAGTCGCTGAAGCCGGACGCCTGGAACAATGCCCGCGACGACAAGCTGACTAAATCCGGCCTTTGGAAAGACAGCTTTCTGAACCGGCGATGCCTGATCCCCGGAACCAGCTTCCGGGAAGCAAAGGGCCGCAATCCGGCAAAAGATTTCTGGTTTGCTCTAGTCGGGACCGATCCTCGCCCCATCTTCGCCTTCGCGGGCCTGTGGCGAAGCGGTCAGCCCGGCATCGAGGGCGATGAAGGCGGTTGGACCACGCACACGATGGTGACGACTTCGCCCAACGAGCTGGTCGAGCCGGTTCATCCGACACGGATGCCCGTCATCCTCGATCCCGAGGATTACGAAACCTGGTTGCACGGCTCGCCGGCCGAGGCGGCCGCGCTGCTGCGGCCCTACCCGGCCGAGCGTATGCGGATCGCAAGACAGGGCTTCGGCGTTCTTACGGATAATGGAGAGTGAAGATGGCAATCATAGAGGACATGCCCGACGAAATCGCCGGCGATGTGTGGAACGTCCAGGTCCACGGGCCAGGCGATGGTGGGCGTTGGTTCGTCCAAGGGCCGCTGCTGGGGGACGTGCCCGGTGACGACGAGCTGGTGCCTTCCTTCATCGTCGACAGCCGCAACGCGGCTTTGTCGATGGCGTCAGATCTCGCGAGCGGTGGACCAGCCGGGACCGTAATCTATACCGATCCCGAAAAGTAAGCGAGGCCGTGATATGGCAGATATTCCCAACGACCTGATAAATCAGCTTCTGGCAGCACTGACCGGCCTCGGTGATGCTCCCCAGGACATAACAGATCCTGTCCGGGAACATCACGGATCCGAAATTGCCATGGCCTTGGATGAGCTGCTCGCAGCGAGCTACCAGATCGTGGAGGCCGCTGGTCAGTCGGTAACCTTCCCACCTGATGATGTGTAGAAAAAAGCGGCCCGTAGGCCGCTTCTTCATGCTGTCGCTGCCATCGGCTCCGCATCGTCGTCCGGAGGCGGCACGATGCCGTTCACCCTCCGAGCAGCAGACCGCAGTGCCTCAACAGCATCGTCGCTCGTCCGCAGAAGCTTGTCAGCCTGAACGGCCATCGTCACCCGCCGCCTCCGCATGGGGGCTGACGGTGCCGGAGCTGGTGCCGCCTGCGTTGGCGCAGGTTGATCCGGGCTGTTCTTCACCATCGCCAGCAGCGTGGACGCAGGCAATACCGCGCGCACCCGGCTCCTTTTCTGCGCGTTGGCCTCGATCTTGGCCGCGAGCTGCTCGATGCGGTGATTGGCGCGGTCCAGATCGCCACGAACATCGCGCAACTGGTGGTCTTTCGGATCGGGGGCGGGCAGCGGGCCGGTCTGGCTCTCGAAGATCGGCTTCAGAACACGGTCCTCGAAATACTTGATGCGCCATGCCTTGATGGGATGCTGGCCGTTCGCGAGAATGACCACCTCGTCAGGCTTGAGCCGCCCGGCCTCGTCCTCCGTCAGCAAGTCGCGTTCCTCGTTTCGTTCGGAAATGTTGATCCCGTTAAAGGGCCCCTTGCCGACTGTCTTGGATTTCGAGACCACGCGGTGCGTGGTTTTGCCGACTGCCGCCGAAAGCTCGGACCTGGTCCGCTGTTCGCTTGGTGCGAGATAAACCTTGATACCCGCGCCCCCTTGGAGCGAAAGCCGGGTATCTTCGCCATAGATCTTGTCCAGCGCCGGGATCGTCTGCGTCACCACGGCCAGGTGGCCGCCATAGGCCCGCAGGGTCTTGATGCTGTCGGTAACGCTCGGCATCCGCCCCAGCATGTCGAACTCGTCAAGCATGATCATGACGCGCCACGGTTCGTCTGGTCCGGGCAGGTGGTCATGCAGGCTGGACAGCAGATCGGAAAAGAACAGCCGCACAAGCGGCGCGATGGCGCGGATTTTGTCATGGGGCGGGGCGATGAAATATGCGGTCTGCGGCCGCCGGCGGAAGTCCCGGAAGTTGAAGTCGCTTGTTTCGGTAGCCCGGTCGATAGCGGGGTTGGACCACAGAGTCAGACCCGAGGTCATCAGCAGCGAGAGGTAGGACGTGAGGGTGCGGTCGTTGGTCGATGCCAGGCGCTCGAATAAGAGCCGCGCGGCGGGACTTTGCACCTTGTCCGCATAGCTCATGTATTGCTTCTGCTTGTCACCCCCGGCCGAGGCCAGCCGATAGATTTCACCCAAAGTCGGCGTTCCGCGCTCCATCGCGAAGATGCCGCAGGCGACGAACAGATCAATGCCGCCGTCAAGCAGGCCCTTCGCCCCGTCATCCTCGGTCTGTAGGAACAGCTCGGCCAGCAACCGTATCTCCATCTGACGCTGATCGGGGTTCTTCAGCGAATAGATCCGATCCAGAGGGTTGTAGCGGTGGCCGGGGTTTTCCCAATCGAGCGGAGCAAAGCGCCAGATTTTATCGCCCTGCGACTGGCGATGCCGGCTGGTCAGCTCGAAGTTTTCGCCCTTCACGTCCAGGACCACGGCCGAACCCTTGAACAGCAGCAGGTTCGGAATGACGAAGCTGATGCCCTTACCCGCACCTGTCGGGGCAACCATCAGGCAATGCGGCCAGGTGGACGAGCTGAGAAACTGCGCACGGCTTTTGGATGGGCCGGCCTTCGCAACGACGAAGCCCCTGCCCGGCACGTCGAAAAACTTGTTGGCCTTCAGCTCGCGTGGCTTCTGCCAATGAGTGCGGCCGAAGGTCGTCAGGCTTTCCGTCAACACCTTGGCTGCGAACAGAAGCGACAAGATGATGCACGCGCCCAGGATTAGATTGAGGATCTGGAAGGCCCGCGGATCATTGTTCTTCAACTTGGGGTATTCACGCAGGATCGCCAGCCAATCCAGCGTCTGACCGTTGTGGCCCCTCCAGAAGGACAAGAAGCCTGTGCCGACGATGTAGGCGAAGCCCACGCCGATCAGCATGAAAAGCAGGACGCCGCCAAGCAGCCTTAGCTTATTCATGGCCGCCTCCTTCATGACCGCGTTCGCGGCGCTGTTGTTCGCGCTCGGCTGCAAGCTGTTCATTCACGCGATCAAGACCCTGCTGTGCGGTCGGATCATTCGTGGACCGCAGGTAATCGCGGGCCATCGCAAGCTGTTCCTCGCGGCTGCCAATCCCTTTCAGACCATCCACGTCGCCCCGCTTCAGGCGCTCGATCTCGTCCCGCGTGAGGGCACGTTCGACAGCCTCGCGGAGCCGGCGTTCGTCGTCGGCGCCGACAGGATTGGCGTATTGGCGCAGCTCGTGACGTGCGGCCTCGGTCGAACCGATAGAGATAGTCGGGGCATGTTCACGAGCATCAGCCTCGCGTGACCGCGCGATTTGCTCACGAGTGTCCATGTTGTGACCTAGTTCTCGTGAGGCGTTTGCAGAGGCGATCTGCACGGCAGACACCACTTGGAAACGCTGCCCCTGGGATTTGTTGAAGTCCTCAATAAGGTCTGTCGTATCGCCCTTCCGCAATCTGTCCCACGCACCGCGCCCATAAGCTCCGTCAACCTCGGCCATAGCTGCATTAGCATCTGCTGCGGTGGCAAATCGGGCACCTTGCCCGGCAGCATATGACGACCGCAGGGCCTCAAGCACAGCAACCGCCTTAGAGGTATCGTCAGATCGATTTCGATTGGCTGTTTCGTCACCAAAGACCTGATCGAGCACCTGCCTTGTGTCCGCTTCCCTCGATCTTGCTATCTGGTCGGCCGTGTCCTGCCGGTTGAATTGAGCTTCTGCCTGTTCGCCGAGATAATCCGGGTCGCCATGAGCATCATAGTCGATGGCGTTCTCACGACGCTGCTGCTCGTGATACTCACGCAATGCGGCAATGTTCTCCTCGCTTGGCACCAGATCATTTTCATCTACGGGGCTTTCCAGCCGCAGCTCTGCATCGTGTTCAGCTGCGGTCCTGATCTGTGCTTCGGTCATTTCAAGCCGTTCACCGTCGCCAGTGATGACAGGAATCTGAACCTCACCGCTGTTCGCCAGCAACTCTTGTTCCTCGCGCTGCATCTGGATCATCGCATCGGTGGCAGCATCGAGTTCCGCGTCCTCCTGCTCCTGGGCTCGGCGCGCATCGGCGGAAATCTCGTCTGCCAATCTGGTATCACCATCAGGGAACCGCGCCTCGTAATCTGCAATGGCATCGGTCCCTGCCTCGGCCGAGGCGGCACGGCGTTCGATCGCATCGTCGATGCCATAGTCTTTTGCGATACGGTTATGCGCCGCCTCGACAACCTCAAGCGCCTGCTGCATCTGCGCCTCGTCGCGCAGATCGAGGCCGCGCATCTCGGCCACATTCTGCACGTCCTGCTGCGTCCATCGGGTTTCCAGTGCGGCCGAGTTGGCCCCCACGCGCATCCGCGCCTCAACCTCGACAGGATCAATGCCCGTGCCGTCCAAGGCAGCCGACAGCTTGTCGCGCCCTTCCACAGCCAGGCGGGAATTGATCGCCTCGACGTTCTGGGCCGAATAGATACCATCATTGCTGGCAACGTCGCTTAGGTCACGCGAGCGTGCCCCAAGGGGTTGCAAATGCTCGACAGATGCAAGCGCCTCTGCAAGTTGGCGCTCCATGACAGGGCGTTGGTTCGGTGCAGCCTCGGAAATGCTGCGTTCGGCGCGATCCACGGCGTTTTTCAGGTCGGCGGCGGCGCGGTCAAAATCTTCCTCAACAGTCATGTATGCTTCTCCTTTCGCCAAAATGACCCCGCCTTTGGCGAGGACCTGGGCTGCTTTTTCAAATGCGGTCGCAAGATCCTGCATATTGCTGGCCGAGGCGAAGCTCGACAGGTCGCGATAGCGCAGGGACCAATCGCGAATCTCGTCCTTGGCACGGGCCAGGGCTGCACCGACACGCGGCTTACCGGCTGGGGCCTCGAAGGCTTGGCCGGTATCTGCCGCCTTCTCCTTCGCCCGCCGCCACTGGCCGTCAGTTGGCGGATAGTTCACATGGCCACGTTGAAGCCGGGTGGTGGCTTCGAGCTGGATGCCATACCGCTTGGCATGGTCAACCATGGCCTCCTTGAAGGTTTCATAGCTGTATTCGGTCCCGCGCCGCAGGGCAAAATAATCACCCTGCCCGCCGCGCCGGTTGACGATGATATGGGCATGAGGGTTCTTGTTCGGGCTGTCCGTGTGAACGGCAATCATGTAATCGAAGCGCCCGCCCAGCTTTTCACGGCAAATCTCGCCAGCAATCAGGCTGACATGGCGGGGGTTCGCCCCACGCGGAAACGACATGACCATGTGGGTCGTGCGCGCGGCATTCAACTTGCCTTTCCAGTCATCCGCCCACCGCGCAACCGCGCGGTCGATCTGCTCGGGTGTCAAGGTCTTGGTGTGATCCAGCAAGCCCTTGGAATCGTGAATATCGACGCTCTTGCTGAACAGATAGCTGAACTGCGAAGCCAGTTGCTCGCGAGACGAACAGCCCCCCGTTCGGATCAGTTTGAAAAACGCCGGCGACGCCCCTTGCGCGGCACGGGCCATGTGACGAGCCGCGCCAAGGTTGCGAGTGCGCCCTACCCTGCCCCAATCATCCTCGAACAACCGGCCTGTTACGGCCGCAACTGCATCACGACGCTGCATCGTCAGCCCCCGTCAGCCCCGCAATAAGCCGCCTGACCGTCTCCGAGGCCCGCCGGCCTTCAAGCTCCCGCACCGTCACCCCCACGCCGTCGATATGCTCAAGCAGATCGGCAAGTAGCTGTTGTTGCTCCTTGCTGATTTTCAGCTTCTGACCGCGCCGCAACTCGTAGTTCTTCGCTGCGACAAGCTGGTTCACGTTGCGCCCCAGCGCCGAAAGCTCGTTGCGCAGATCGTTGATTGCATCAGCCAGATAGGGATCAGGCTCCAAAAAAGCCGAAGGGACACGGCACACCCGGCGCAGAGCATCAGCGCGGCTCTTGATGCCGAGGCGACCAACGAAAGCGTCGAACGCGCGTAGTTCAGCCCGATCAACCGTGAAAGACACTGGCGCTGTGCCGACCTGAACGGCCGATGCCTTGTCGTGAAAGCGCCTGATGGCCCGATAGATTGTTGGCCGTGTCACGCCAAAACGCTTCGCCAGGACGGCCACGGGGACGCCTGAACGGACGGCTGCGACGATCTTTTTCTCGTCCGCGGGGGTCAATTTGTTTGATCTACCGGGCATGACCAAAGTGTAAAAAATTACGATTGCATTTCTTGCCATCGTTACATCGCAGTATCAGGCCAGACTGGCTGACTGTCAAGGAAGGCTGGCTGGAATGGTGCTGCGATTCCGTTTCATGCCCGGTATGCCCACCTTGCGCATACCCCCCGCAGAAGCGACCTGCGGGCGCTGTGGCGGTCCAGGACGTATCGTCCCGCATGGCGATTCATTTTTCTGCCCGGTCAGCCCACACGAGCCGTCCAGGGCGCGATATGCACTGCATAATTACCTTAATGCTGCACTCGATGCTGAATTATCTCATGCATTGCTGCATTCACTTACTTATCAATGTATTCCATCACGTTGCACATAATTTTCTTATGTATGCGTGGCTGTATGTGAGTATCTTTGGTTTACTGCATGTGCGCGAGCACGACTTTACTAACGCCCTGCCTAGTGCTAGGGTGCCTGCGCTTACGACTGAATTAGGGGCAGGAAATGGCAATCGTTCTCGGGATGATGACGAAAAAGGGCGGGGCGGGAAAATCGACCCTCACGAAGCTGCTGGCGTCGGCCGTAGTCTTCTCGGGGCACAAGTGCCTCGTCATCGACCTCGATCCGAATGAGGACATTTTGACCTGGTGGACCTCGGCCACAGAGCAGGGCAACCATGATGACCGGCTGACGGTTCGAGCCACCCTAAACTCGGAAGACCTGTTCGAGTTGGTTGATGAGCATGATGATAAGGTCGAGTTCATCCTGATCGACACGAAAGGGGAGGGGGCGGATTGGGCAGATCACCTTGCAAGCGTATCGGATCGGCTGATTGTTCCATGCCTTAACTCGCGGTCGGATGCCGAACGGACCCGCGAAACGTTGCAATGGTATTCCGACCTGAAAACCCGCGTGGATGACCCTGCCAGTGTTCCCCCATTGCATGTGGTGCTAACGAGGATGCCCACGAGTCTCTTGTCCTATGACGGACGGGGGACACCGAAAGGTATGACGGGCAACGACATGGCGCGCTACAAAGCCATGGTGCAGGAGTTTCAGCCTCTGAAAAGCATCGTGCCGGAACGCAGCCAGTATCGGGACATGGACGAACGGGGGCTGCTGGGCACGCTTTTGGACCAGGCGCGCAACGGCGAGTGGAAGGACAAAGGGCAGGCGTTGCACTATGAAAGCGCCCTGGCGCACGCAACGGACCTGATGAACTGCATCCTGACGGGGGAAAAGATGGAGGCGGTGGATGGCGCGTGAACGCATGAAGATCACTCGGCCAGACCAGACCGGGTTCGGAAAATCGGTCCAGACGGGCCGTCCCAAACTTGGCGCCATTAACCCAGAGGCGATTAAAGGCTTCAAGCAACCTGCTGCAAAAGCGTCCGAGCCTAGCCAGCAGACCACAGAGCAGCCTGTTGCAAACCTGCCGCCAGACCCACAAGCCGCGCCGGTTCCGCAACAAAATGTCGATGCAAAACGGGAAAAGGCCCCGCCCACGGCAAGCTCGACCTTGAGCGCGCCGCCGGAAACGGAGCGCAAAAAGCGTGAAAAGTCGGTGGACTCCGGGCTAGCCGAGCTGATGCTGCCGCCGCGCTCACAGGCCGGAAGAAATCCGGTCCAGATCACCCTAAGGCTTCGCGCTCTTGCAAGGCATGTGCCGCCGCTTCAAGAACTCGAAGCGAGGGGTTTTCCCCGCGAGGCGGTTCTTCGCAGCGCCTTCAAGAACATGCCCAAGGTCCGCTTCGAGCCTCGGTATGTGCCACAGGTGCAGGAAGTCAGCGCGGGCAATGAATGGGCTTGGCGGTTCTCGCCGGGCGTGTCGCCAGACGTGCTATCGCAGATCGCGGCGCAGGTCCGTGATGGAGACAAGGCACCGCGCTCCGCGTTGCTTCTCGGTCAGGTCGAACCTGACTGGTTCGCGTCCCTAGACGAAACGATTGAAAGGCTTTTGAAATGAAACATTGTCTGATCGCCGCCCTTTGCCTTGCGTCCGGTCCTGCTCTCGCATGGACGGAAACCAAGGATTTTCGGGGCCTTCACGTCTATGAAGCATCCGGCGAGGGTGTTGCGCTGTCTGTGGTCTGCGATCCTGATGGGGCGATGATTCCCCCGGAAAATCACCTGATGATGACGGTGCAGGGGGAAAACTACAGCGGCGACTATCAGCTAAAGTCGTCGGAACGCAGCTTTGAAGGGCAGATCCAGAACGGAACGCTGGTCAGCACCGATGGCGATCCATGGAACGAAGTGATCGCGGTGCTGCGCAGCGGTTCGGAGATTGGCCTGTCGATCAACGGCATGAACTATGCCCTGAACACCGATCAACCCTTCCCGGTGGAATGCGGTTCTTCCACTGAATGATCTGCGATCTGCCGTCCGGGCGGGTGGCAGACCATGCAGAAGGGCAAGGCAGAATTGTCCACCCGAGGCGCGAAAGCGGCTTGGGCTTGCAGCCGACCGAACGGGACGTGCCATCATGGAGCGAAGGAACGTGAGGAAGTGCTGTGGACAATTCAGTGCTCGTGCCCGGCTTCGACGATCCTGCCTTGGTCCCGTCCAGGGCCTGCGTGGCGAACGCAAATCATCACGCGGCGCGGCTTGCCGCGCCTCAATTCAACCGGCGGTGGCCGGCCGGCCGCAGGCCCGGAAAAGTCTTCGGCAGTCCTCAGATTGCCGACCATCTGCGGCCTTCCAAAATAATGCTTTGTTTCAATGAAACAATTATTCATATCGCAATGGTCTGGCCCGGCGGTCGATCCGCCGGGCCAGACCATTTGAGGGGCCGAAAGGGCAGGGGCCTTCAACAACATACGAGCTATTTATTTGGCATGGTGAAGGGGCCAATCTTCGCCCCGGGTTGCGCCAGCCTTTCGATCTCGACCAGGATCTCGGCTTGTCGATCTGCGGGAACGCCCTTTTCGGTCCAGATGGAACGCAGCTCATCAACAGGGTCAATTATGCTATCGGACCTTCTGTCTTGTTGGGGGCCGCTCATGCGGCCGCCCTTTCCTCGCTGGTGGCGCCTGCGGCCTTCAACAGCAGCTCGGCCGCTTTCTGCGCTTCGGACGCGGCCTTGAAGATCAGCCGCTTGTCATCTGCCAGCGCCCGCAACCAGCCTTCGACATAGGCGCCCGACTGCCCGAAATCAGGGGTCAGGCCGAGGCTGGCGCAGGTCATGCAGTTCCCGATCTCGGCAATCAGCTCCTCGAACGCATAGGCTTTGCGGTCGGTGAACCGGGAAAACCGATCCAGCCGGGACTTGTGGCCGGTCCAGTGGCAAGCCTCGTGGGCGAGGGTGGCATAGTAGCGGCCTGCGTCGTGGAAGGTGGCAATCGGCGGCATATGGATGAAGTCATGCGCCGGGTGATAATAGGCGTGCGGCTCTTCGCTGGTGCGAATTTCTGCGCCAGTGGCGGCAAAGAAGGCATCCAGCCGGGGATCGGCCTCGGTGCCAAGGTCACGGGCGGGCTCGGGCGGGGCGGCTTGGAAGCTCTCGGGCAGGCCGTCGATCTGCTCGGCGTTGAAAACCGTATAGCCTTTCAGGTAGGGAATTTTCCTTTCCTCGCCCGTCTCGGCATCTTCGCGGTCGAAAGTGCCGTATTTGACGACCGTTGAGCCTTTTTCGCCTTTGCGAACCTGCCCGCCATGCTCCTGCGCTTGGCGATAGGTGAACCAGTGCGCTGCCCGATAGCCTTTTTCCATCGCAGCGAGCCACAGCATCAGGACATTGATGCCGCGATAGGTTTCGCCATTTGCGCGGCGCGGCATCTGCATGGCGGCGGCGTCGCCGGTCCAGGGCTTCCGCCATGCCGGGGTGCCCGCCTCGATGCTGGCAATGATCTGGTCGGTGACATGCTGATAGAGGTCGAATTTCTCGGCCATGGTCCATTCCTTTTTGCGATGGCGGCGGGGTCTTGGTGCCCCTGTCCGCGATGGGCGTGGCCTCTCCGGTTTGATCTGGAAAAAGCCCCGTGCTTTTTCCGGAGCGAAGCGGGGAGGGCGCAGCCCTGCCCGCGGCCGACTGGCGGACTGTCAAGGGTCGGGAGGCCGGGGTGGTGCGGCCCGCAGCGCGCAGCGCGAGGACACGGCCCGGCTGGACGACGACGCGCGTCACGCGCGGCGCTTGCCCATTGACCGGCCGGCAGGCGGGTGCTGGGCGGACACAAGGAAAAGGAAATGGCGTCGGCCGGGGGGTGAGCGCGGGCCTGGCCCGCGTCGATCCCCCCGGCCGGCTCCTCGACCAACAGGATGCCGGCGCCAGCCGGGATCTCCGACGAACCTTCAGCCCAGCTTACCGCAGGCGGGTCGCTCGATACCTGAGGTCTCGCTCGCCGCCTGCTCGCGCCGCTCTGCATCCGGCCAGGTCGCCGCGGTTGCAGGGCAGGGAAAAGAAAGGCCCCCGCCGAAGCGGGGGCAAGTGTTCCTCATCGCAAAAGAGGAAGAAGCGTTTAGGTAGCTCACGCTATCGGTTGGGCTTGCGTAGCGTCAAGACAACCGTGTTGATCCGCACGCCCACCTCGGCAAAAGCCTCGGCCGGAAGATCCCGCCACATGCCGCGCCATCCTGGGCTGAAGGTTTCGGCCCATGCCCGGAATTTCAGGTGCGCCGGCGTTTCGTTGACCTCGGCCGAAGCGGGCAGGATGGCGCGCAGCTCGCCGCCCGGCCTCAGGAAGTCGATGGCATGGCGGACGTGGTTCATCCAGTGTGTGCCGGCGAAAGGCGGGTTCATCACTACGGCGTCATAGACGGGCTGCGGCTTCATCTGAAGGAAATTGGCGCAGCTGACCTTGAGCCGGTCCGAGGCGATGCCGCGCAGCACATCGGCGCGGCCGGGATGGATTTCAACGGCATCGACGTTGACGGGGCGCTTCAGCAGCTCGCGCACGATGTTGCCGATCCCGGCCTCGGGCTCAAGCACCCGCTGGCCTTCCCGCAGAGAGAGTCCGTCCAGCAAGACGGCGACGGCCTCGGCCGGGGTCGGATAGAAGGCCAGGTCGCGGGCGACGGCGGTTGACGTAGGCCGGTAGTCCTCGGGCCGGTCCTGTTTCGGGGCGGCATCGGCCAGAACCTCGCCATAGTATTCGGCCAGCGTCTTGTTGACCTTCCGCACCAACTCGTCATTGACCATCCAGAGATGGGCATTGCCGTTCTTGAAGCAGCGCACCTTGAAATAGGTGGTCTCGATCTCGTCTTGGCGCGGGTTGAAGGCGTTGCGGCGGGCGATGCTGATCGCACGCTCCAGCTCGCCGGCGCGGTCGGGGTGGCCGTCCAGGATCGCGAAGGCGCGCTCGATGTCATAGAGGACCTGGCGGATTTCGCCGTAGGAAAAGCTGCCCCATTGATCGAACACCCGCGTCAGGATGATGCGCGCTCCGATCTTGAAGCCGTCATGGCTGCGGAAACGCCGGTCCAATCGGGTGAAAGTCCGGGCGACACCGCGTCGCCAGATCATGCCGGCATCGCCCATCAGCCGCTCGATGGTGGCGGTGATGTTGTCCATCGTCGCCGGCGGCACTTCGCCCTGCATGGCCCTGTCCAGATCGTCGCGCTCCTTGGCATCCATGATCTTGCGTAGGCCGGTTTCTTCTAGAAGGCGGGTCCAGATCGCGGCATCGAGGTCGCGGCGGAACGCCTCGATGCTTTCGGCAGGATCGAACCGGCCGGGGAAAAGCCGGTTCCGAGCCGACTCTTCGTCCCGGCCGGTGCGGGGCGAGTGCCAGCCGCCATGCGCACCCTTGGCGGTTTGGGAGGCGTCCTGCGTCAGATCGAAGGCGGCGCGCAGCGCGGCCGCGCCTTCCTCGATCCGGGCAAGGGCTGCGTCGCGGGCGGTGCAGATGGCCGCAAGGTTCAAGGGCGCGACCAAAGCGCCCGGCTTCGTCGGGGTGTCGTGGAACATGGGAAATCCTCGGGGCAGGGGGCCGCGCCTCACGGGCGCGGCCATGTCGATCAGGCACGGCGCTGGATGGCTTCCAGAAGGCGCTCACGCAGATCGGTCAGGGGGTGGGTGTCTGCATCGTCCGCCCGGGCGGCCGGGTCGTCCTGATCGGGCACTTCGTCCAGGATGCGCTGGCCGATGATCTCGGGCAGATCGGCCAGCCGAGTGTTGGCATAGGCTTTGCCGGCGTCCCGATATTCGACCAGATGGCCGGTCAGCTCGACCAGACGGGCCAGAATTTCGCCTTCCTCTCCCGCTTCGCAATCGTGGACCAGAAGCCATTCCCGCGCCTCAGCATGAAAGCCGTAGACGGACCAGAACGCCTGTTCGCCCGGCTCGCAAACCTCGAAACAGGTGCATTCGGGATCATCGGACTCGTTGCGGACCGGCGAGATGCGGAAGCCGGTGAAGTCGAAAGGGCTGTCTCCCTTGCAAAGCCCGTTGAAGCGGGTTGCAAGGGCGGTTTCGTCGATGCGCTGGCCGGCGCGGCGATACTGGACGGCGCTGATCCATTTGCCTTCTCTTCTCGCCTTGTCGTGAAGCTGGTCGAGGGTGAAGGTGCCGAGATATTCGGCGGTCACGTCGAACGCGGCCCAGAGGTTGAGCCAGCGGCCTTCGCCGCGGGTCAGATCGGGATAATTGCGGAAGGTCATGCTCTGTCCTCCCTCACTGGCTCAAATCGCGGTAGCGTTGCGGATCTTCGTAGCGAATGACCGGCTCGCCTTCGTGGGTGTAGGCGCCCCAGAACGGGCCATAGAGACCGACGATCTTGGGCTGGCCTTGCAGTTCCTCGCGCTGGCGGGGGTTTTCGTTGTAGCCTTGGATTTCAAGGCCCATCTCATCGAGCCATTCGTCCAGATCGTCCGGCCGGTAGGTGACAGGCCCGTCCTCGGTCGTCATGGAAATCTCGTAAACAGCCATAGCGGCGTCCTTTCTCTTGCGATGGCGGCGGGGTCTTGGAGCCCCTGTCCGCGATGGGCGTGGCCTCTCCGGTTTGATCTGGAAAAAGCCCCGTGCTTTTTCCGGAGCGAAGCGGGGAGGGCGCAGCCCTGCCCGCGGCCGACTGGCGGACTGTCAAGGGTCGGGAGGCCGGGGTGGTGCGGCCCGCAGCGCGCAGCGCGAGGACACGGCCCGGCTGGACGACGACGCGCGGCACGCGCGGCGCTTGCCCATTGACCGGCCGACAGGCGGGTGCTGGGCGGACACAAGGAAAAGGAAATGGCGTCGGCCGGGGGGTGAGCGCGGGCCTGGCCCGCGTCGATCCCCCCGGCCGGCTCCTCGACCAACAGGATGCCGGCGCCAGCCGGGATCTCCGACAAACCTTCAGCCCAGCTTACCGCAGGCGGTTCGCTCGATACCTGGGGTCTCGCTCGCCGCCTGCTCGCGTCATGCGGGCGTCACCCGACAGGGCCGAGACGGGCAGGGCAGGGCGGCCAGGACCGGCAGGGGAATGGCTGGCTCGGGACGAGACAGACAGGCACCGGCCGCAGCCGGTCGCATCGCCCTGTCCGGCTCGGGTCCGGCCGCCAGGACGGACTAGAACGCGGTGCCCGCTTGCGGGCAGACGCCCTGCTACTTGGCGTGTTCGATTTTCAGCACATGCGCACCGATACGCGAGCAATAACTGCTCCGATATTAGCCAGTTCGGTCGTAATAACTTCCACCATATTTTTCCCCTTCATCAATTTCTGCCTCACGCTCGCACATAGGCGATGGCCGCGACGGTTGCGCCGAGGCCCGCCATGATGCTGCCCATGAAATCGACGGCTGCGATGTCGCGCAGGATGGGCATGAAGGCGTAAGCTGCCACGCCGGTGATCCCGAGGCGAAAGATCAAACGCATATCATCCTCCTTGCAACGGTATATACCTTCATCTATATACTGGGTATACCACGGAGGATAGACCGATGGCAATGCTAATCAAGGGCGATGAGATTGACGCTCTGGTCGCCAAATACTGTGCCATGACGGGCGAAAAAAACAAGTCCGAGGCGGTGCGCAAGGCGCTTGCGGCTCAGATCGAGGCGCTTTCCGGCCGGGAACGGCTGGTGGATCGTGTGGCGAAAATCCAGCGCAGCGCGGCCGAGGCGGGCTTTGTCAGCACCGGCGAGGATCTTAAACCGTTCTTTGACGAACAGTGGGGCGAGGGCTGATGTTTATGGACGCGAGCGCGGTGGTCGCGGTGCTGCTGGACGAACCGGATGCCCCTGGCTTGCTGAAGGCGATGGAGGCCGCGCGCGGCAAGCTGCGCTTCTCGCCGGTCGTCAGGATGGAAGCCACCCTTGGTCTGGTCAAGGCTCGCGTGCAGGCGCGGGGCAAAGGCCCGGCGACAGCCGAGGACTTTGCCCAGGCCGGCGAGCTGGTCGATGGGTTTTTTGAGGCGGTGGAAGCCACTGAAATGCACATCACCACGGGGATGGGGAAGGAAGCGATCCGGGCGTTGTCCGTTTACGGCAAGGTGGTCGGGCACCCGTCCAAGCTGAACCTGGGCGATGCGCTGTCCTATGCCTGCGCGAAAGCCTTCCACGTCCCGCTGCTCTACAAGGGCGGCGATTTTTCCGAAACCGATCTTGCGTAAGGACATAGCCATGAAGCTCTACATTGCGACGTTCTGGACGGGCCATGCCTGGGCCGATCTGCACGATGATCCGCGGCCGTTCCGCACCGCCACGGCCGCGGCCGATTCAGCATTGCTGGCGGGGAAGAGAGCGACCAGGCTGCGCCCGGCTGAAGTTAAAGCGGCCGCCGAAGGGGCCGCATAGGTCAGAGACCGAAAAGCTTGATGATGAAGGCTGTCAAGCCGGCGATGGCGCCGACGAGGCCGGTCGCGACGGCCAGCGGATACCAGCGGGCCTCGGCATTGATTTTTGAGGTTTCCGCGATCAGCTTGGCGATCTCGGCCCGCATCTTGTCATCGGCAAGGGACTGTTCGGCGGTGGTCATGTCGGCGTCGCTCATTGGATGCTCCTTGTGAAATGTAAGCGATGAGACCGAAGATTGCGAGGCTCTAGCCGCCCCGCACGGTCGCAGGCATGCGGACACGCTGAGTCAGGGACGGCCCGGCACGGGCCGCTTGCAAGGCCGCGCGAGCGCGGCCGCCGTCCTTGACCAGTGTGGTAGAATGACAAGATCCGTGTGGTGG
This sequence comes from Paracoccus ferrooxidans, assembly GCF_029909815.1. Classification (NCBI taxonomy): domain Bacteria; kingdom Pseudomonadati; phylum Pseudomonadota; class Alphaproteobacteria; order Rhodobacterales; family Paracoccaceae; genus Paracoccus; species Paracoccus ferrooxidans. Next base: position 28,563 of record NZ_CP038200.1, read on the forward strand.
TGGATAGGTCCGGCCCCGGCCGGCGCCTGACGCAGGCCGGGTTAACAGCCGGACGCGACCGATGGCGCAACGGTTCTACCGCGCAGCGGGCCCGGCGCGGCCTTAGCGCCGCGCCGTCGCCGGCGTTCTGGCTTGCCAGGGCGACGGCGCCGGCGAACACCAGGAACAGGGCGAAGAAAAAGCCGCCCCGAGGCATGTTCCGCAGGCGTCGGTGCACGAGGTCGCTCGACGGCATGGGTCGCAAATCGGCCAAGTGACGACGCCGCGGCGAACCGTAAGCCCTTCAGATAGGCTTCAACCAGAGCTTTCGGAGCTATCCATCTGATGCGACTCAAACCTCAACCCATAGATGGGTCAGCACTATCGGCTGTAAACCCGCCGCGCGATCATGCGTTGACACCAGGAGGGCAAGCTTGAGATCCGGGTCGTGACGGCTGAGCTGGAGGCGATCATTTGTCCGCCAATCCGCCACGCGGCCTCTGACTAGGGCGCGAATCCAGCGGTCTACTCGAACGCTCCACGTCCCTATGTCGCCGGCTTGTATGTATGCGATCATCGCGCCCTGCTCATGCGCAGCGCCGTGCAATCCCGCCTTGAAGCGCTGAATCCCGCCTGTGCTACCCCGCGCGACCCGCAGATATTCCCGTTTGTCCCGATCACGACCCGAAGGGGTAGGCAGGCGCTTGCACTCGATGGGCAGAAGCGGGTCGAAGTCGCTGTAGCGCTGGCCCTCAATCCAGATGATCTCCCCCGCTGGCGCCGCTGCGAGGTCGATGCGCCGCCCGCTCTGACGCTCATCGGGCTCTTCCACTCGGAACTGCAACGCGTCCCAGCCGGGGCTCTTTCGAGCAACGCCGTTCAGGTGGCCGCAGAGTTGAGAGGTTAGCTCGGTCTCGGAGGTAACCGCCCGGCGGTCTGCGCGGTCTCGCCAAAGAGGAAGTTGGGTAGCGATGAAGTCGATGAGCGCTGTGATCCAGGTCCTCGGCCGATGCAGGCCGGCCTCCAGTGTACCGACAGACGATCCAATGACATTCTCATCCGCCAGCATCTAGAAGCCCTGTGTGCGAAGATCGGCAAGGACGTCGTCGCTATCTCTCAACGCCATTGAGCGTAACCAGTATCGAAGTCGATCCGGCTTGATCAGAAAGACGAAGCGGCCGTCGTAAATGCGAGCGATGCGGGTAATCGAGAGCGACGTGCTGCGTTGTTCGTGAAGCAAAGCGTCGAGCTTGCCCTTAAGCTCCTCCGCACCGCTCCAATCGATCTCGCCTTCGCCGAATACAAAGGGCTGACAAATCAGGCCTGGCCAACGCTGGGGCGTCAGCGGCCTGACCGGTCTCTCCCCATAGATGCCGTTGATCTGAGATGCGAATAGGCTAGCGAATGCAGGGAGACTCTTTCCTGCATCACAGCGTGCAAGGTCGGACTCGTTTCCTCGCCGGACGAAATCCCGGTAGTAGTTGACGATGTCCTCTGCGACGATCTGTTCATTCACGCTCAGATCCAGACTGCCCTCTGCGGAGTATGGAAGTGCAAGGACGTCAGAAGCTGCAAGCGTTGTAGCTTTTTGCGTGAAGAGGCGTCCGCTGATGCCCGCCACGTAAGCACGGAGCGGAATCGATTGTCCGGTGAGCCAGTCGGCTACGACTTTCAAATCCCGACGTTCGGCTTGGGAGAATCCTACGATCTTGTTTTTGAACGTCAGATAACCATCAGTCCAGACGGCGTGAGGCAGGTCTTCGTGCTCGCGAACGAGCAGGATCGGCGGCGTGAAGAGTTCGGCTGTTCGAGGTCCTTCGATGGGCTTGTTCGGTGCCAGGCCGATGCGAGAGCGATCGACCCCATTGAGGGTCAGCGCCGCTGAAGGTAGCAGCGGCTTACCGACAATATGGTCTGCCGCCCGCGAGATGCCAGCAGCCCCTTCGACAAAGCCCTCGCGCACATGCCATCCCTTCGCTTCGGCATGCTGCTTGAGCGTCGGGAGCTTGCGAAGTCGCTGCAGGAAATGATAGCTGCGCGCCCCGCCAAGGAGATTCGCGCGCCAAATCTCCGGCCCTGACCTTTCCAGCAGCAGGTGCCGGGGCAGCCAGTGTAGGTCGTAATAGTCGATATCGAAGCCCTGCTCGGCGTCGGCTCGTCCGCCTCGGCGGAAGACGGCGTGCAGGACGCGGCGATCAGCTGGCGGTGAGGCGGCCTCGGCCAAAACCGCAACGATCTTGGTATCTGCCCCTCCCTTCTTGAACAGCCCACGGATGGAAACGAAGTCGAGGATCTCCCGCACGTCCCAGCGGCGGAAGAAGGTGCTTCGGACCGCCCCGGCCCCGGGATTGTAGATCAAGTTGTACTGCTGCAGCATGCAGAGCACGCCGCCGGAGGCAACGATCTCCATGCCTTCGTGTAGGAACAGGTAAGCGACCTGCTTGTCTGGAAGCGTCCCGTGCGCTTCGACGTAGCGCGCATAGCTGCGCTGAGCACCCTCAGTCTTCAAGGCGGACTCGAAAGGAGGATTGCCGACGAGCACGCCGATTGGTCCAGCAATCTGGCCCCGCTCCTTGGCCTCGAAGAAGCAGGACTCCGTCAGCGTTCGGTCGGCCAGTTTTGGGAACAACCGAACGCTTGCCCGAATCTCCTCAGGCTCAAGTGCATCACAAAGGGCCAGGCAAAGGCTGAACGCCGCAAGTTCGATAGCGCCCCGCTCGACATCCACACCGCGGACGTGGTCCAAAAGCTGCCTCAGCACCGGGACGCCAGGCTTCGCCCAACCGTTGCGGCTGCGCCAATGCAGCACCAGACGCTTGTACGCCTCGACAAGGAAGACCCCCGATCCGCAGCTCGGGTCGACCACAAGCTCGCCGCGTTCGATGAGGCGATCCATTCTCGGCCAGCTCATGGCTTCGTCGAGCAGGAGGCGGACCAAGGCTGGCGGCGTGTAAACCGAGCTGTCGGTGTCCGTGACGAATAGCTGGTAGATGTGACTGATCACCTCGACTGGCAGGTCCCGGAAGGAGTAGAGTGCCCAAAGGCTGAGCTGGCCTCCGACTTCCTCCCGGGCCTCGATCAATCGACTGAAGCCATCGAGCTCGGTGCTGGAGATCAGCGCCTGCTTATCGTCATCGCTCAGCGTGAAGACGTTTCCGTTGAAACGCGCTTCCAACGCCGTGAGGAGATCTACGAGCGCTCTGCCATTCGCCAAGACTTGGAAGAAGCGGGTGGCATTCGGCCGGAACTGCCCGAAATAGCCTAGCGGCAAGGCTCCCCGCTCTTCCAGATAGGCGATGAGCAAGGACAGAACAAGGAGACGCCGCTGAAGGCTGTGGTTCAGTAATCCGCTGGCTCTAAGCTTCCTGTGAAGCTCGGCGACTGCATCTACGAGATGGCGATGGGCGGACTTCGCTGCGGAAAGCAGAAGCTTGCAAGCATTCGGGTCGTCCCAGAGCGTGCCGTTACGAAGTCGCTCGGCGTCCCACCACGCGTCGTGGCTGGCTATTGCGGACGCCAGTTCAAGGGTGCGAACCGGCTTGCAGATGATGTCTCCACCAGGAGAAACGAAATCCGGGCGATGCGCGCACCGGAACAGCTGCACCAGTCCTGCCGTGCGCCGATATAATAGCGGAACTCCGCCCCAGCTCCAGAGCCTGCGGTGAAGCAGACCGAAGTCAGGATCGTCGACCGGGCCATCGGATAGGAAGATGAAGGCCTGGGCGACACCGGCCTTACCCGAAGAACCTGCTTCGAAGAACACGGCATGGGCGCCGTACGCGGCGGCGCGCTCCATCATCAAAACTTCATCAGCCGGCCGGCCGACAGCCGAGTAGCCATCGACCCGAACAAGACCGTCCGGCGCAGCTCCGTCGTTCCCGAGTTGGATCAACCATGCCGCCCGCGTCACTGCGGCCGTCATGGCCGCCTCCCGGCCAAGCAGAAATTCACCATCATCGGCCCCGACGGGCTCTGCTTAGCTCGAAACCTTCGCGGAGCAGATCGACCATCGTCATGCCTTGAGCAACAGCGTACCCCTTGTAGGTCTTCTTGAAGCTAGTCGGCACCTTGAAGTTTAAGGTCTCCAGCTTTTCGCTCGTGGCGGGCTGCTGGCGATCTTGCTGAGAGGCCCCGTCCTTACGTGTCATAGCTCGCTCGCTCCGATAGCCCACTCCGGCCGCTAGGGGCCAAGTTACCTGATTTCCGTCCTTCTGGCAATCTGCATAAACTGAATAACAGAAATCTGGCTTGGGGTGGTTCAAGGGCCGCGCTTTTTCTAGGTTGTGGGTGCTGCCAGCGGGCGTTCCGTACGCCGAGCTGAAGGTGCGGGATTTAAAGGTTCGCGACCGCAGCGAACGACCGCTTCCCGCCCTTTTTGTCTCCGTCACTGGCAGTAACAGCGAAGGCGAGAACCGCTGCGATAGTTGAGGTCTCCGCGCTTCTCGCCTTCGCTGGCTCTGAGAACGGCACTTCTGGAGCTACTGGCGCCGAATGTCATGCAACCGGGTGCCGAAGCTGTACGCAACCGAGTGCCGAACCGAGTGAGAACCAGCAGGGGCGGCCACGCTGCGCCTGGTCTGATGATCCTGCGTGAATCCTCCCGAAACTATCTGCCGCTTTTCAAGGTCCAGAATGGACGTCAGCTTTTGGGTCGATAATCGCGCCGTGCGCTTGCAGCTTTATACACCTCGCTTCGTTCGCGACGACCAACTGCGACCACTGTGACGGTAATTTCTGCATCCTCCACGCGATAGACGAGTCGGTAGCCGGCGCTGCGGAGCTTGATCTTGTAATGATCTTCCAGACCATGCAGTGCATCAGCAGGAACACGGGGCTGCTCCAGACGTTCGGCCAGCTTCTTCCGAAACTGCTCCCGGTTGGTGGCACCGAGCTTTTTCCACTCCTTCAGTGCGGATGGCAGGAACTTAAGCTCAAAGGTCATCGAGGCCCACGCTGATCGGCGTTTCATCCGCCCGGGCCTTAATGACATCGACAAGCGCCAGGTCGTCCAGCCGCTCCATCATCGCCTCGTAAACATCGGCCGGGACCATATAAGCCATGACGCGATTGTGGTTCAGCACAGCGACGGCCTCGCCTTGCGCCTGATCCATGATGGCGGTCGGGCTTTTCTTCAGATCAGAGACACTGACCGCAATCTGGGCTTCAACACGTTGCATGTTCGATCTCCACAAGGTCATTCATTGAGCGATGAGCAGGCTGACCGAGGCAGCGATCAAGGACAGCAAGACCACCCCTGTTTGCCATCTCGGCAATTCGGCGAGCAAATCGTCCGGAAGCCAGCTATCCGGAGCGAAGCGCACCAGCATTTCCAGTGCGATCTGGGCGAGGACGCCCACGATCAACGCCGCATTCGCCGCGGACCCCAGGACCGTGTCAAACCTCCAGCCGTCAGTATACGTCAGGCGAAGGATGGCGAATGCTCCCAGAGCAAACAGCGCGAGCTTTGCTAGCGCACCTTTCTTAGAATCCGTCATATCAAGCCTCTTTTCATGCTAAAATTGATACCATATTTAGAACCAAATGCAACACGGCAATGCCCTGCTTCTGGCCATGCAGCAAGCCGGCGCGTCCTTAGCGCCGCGCCGTCGCCGGCGTTCTGGCTTGCCAGGGCGACGGCGCCGGCGAACACCAGGAACAGGGCAAAGAAAAGAGCCGCCCCGAGGGGGCGGCCAGTCATCCTCACCACAAGGATATTTCAGAGCGTGTTGCGGCGCTCGATGCGATCGAGCCTCCGCGCATGGGCGATCCACCCGGGCAGGGTCCAGTCAAGGCGCCTCCATGGTTGCGCAGGCAGGATCAGTCTCTAGCTCGCCCTCTGGGATCGACCTGCCAGCCGGTCGCCAAGCGGATGATCGAGGCCTCGGGGCCGTGCTGGTCGATGAAAACCCGGTCGGCCTCGATGCCGCGGTCGAGGTGCAGACCGGCGGCGCGATGACCGCTCGGCCGGCGGCACCAGGAGCCGGCGGCCGCGCCGCAGGCCGGACAGGCGACGGCAAGGACCGGGTGTCGATGGATGGTGAAATCGGGCATGTCTCACGTCCTTTCCTGATGATCTTGCAGCCGGTGCCCGTGCTTGTTGCGCGGCACCTGGTCGAACGGGATGCTGTCCAGGGCAAAGCGCCCGACGCTGTAGCTGTGCAGGAAATCCAGCAGATAGGTCGGGTCGGCGGGGTAGGGCGCGCGGTTCCATGCGGCCAGCAGGACCGCGCGCTCATTATCAGTCAGGGCGGCAAGCCTGCGCCGGGCCGCGCGCCAGCGGGCCGCGCGCGAGGCCCGGGTTCTGGCCTGCGATTCCGCCCATTTCGTGGCGCGGGCCTGCATGACCTCATCTTCGCCGGGCTGCTCCTCGGCGATCTGTTCTGCGAAAAGGGGCATAGCCTCGCGTTCCAGGCGCTGCTTGCGGCGCAGCGCCGCCCGCTTGCGGCTGGTATCGGTGAAGGAATGGCGGGGATACCTGATAAAGCGCATGTCTGTCTCCCTCGATAGGCGGGGCGCTCGCGCGCCCCGCATCTTTGTCACTTCATGCCTTCGGGCAGCCATGCGTCGATCCGCGCGGCCTGCGCTTCGGTAACGCCGTGGGCCTTGCGGGTGGCATCGTCACCGAACAAGGCTTCCAGCTTCGCGGCCTTCTCGCCTTTTTTCAGCTTGGCGAAGCTGGTTGCGGTCGGGTGATCCTCGGCCAGGTCCAGCAGGTCGCGCCAGAGCTCGTTCAGGTAAGGCCCGCCGACGCGGCCGAAGAAATTGGCGGCGGTCGGGGTCCAGACTTCGCGGATTTGCGGGGCCGTCTCCTTGTCGATCAGCGCGGACAACTGCTCGTCGCCCCCGCGAAACAGGGCGGCAAGGCAGCGGATCAGTTCGCCGCGCTTGTGATCCTGCGCCTTCTGCCGGAAAGCCCGGAAGGATTTGGCGAGGTCTTTGCCATACATATCGCGCGGCTCCTTGCCCGTCAGCCGCTCGTCGAGGTCATAGCCTTCCGCCTCGGTGGTGGGCCAGTTCGGCACGGCCTCGGTCGCGAGGCCGAAAGGCTTGCGCCATTGCAGGCCATGGCTCAGCTGGTAGGCCAGCAGGTCCAGCAGCAGGTCGGGATCACGCAGGATGGCGTGTTGCCGCGCGCCCATGGCAACCCGGCCGAGGTCGTCGGCCAGCGCATTGCTGATGGGCGATTTCGGGATTTCGCTGCCAATATCGCTATGAAACGATGGGCGCAGGAAACCGGCCTCGATGGCGACGGCGCGGTCCTCGCGCGTCACCAGCCCTTCGAGGGTTTTCAGTGTGCCGCTCTGGTCCACATAGAACAGGACGCCCGACACGGCCTTTTGCTCGTCGGTGAAACCGCCGTCCAGAATGGCTTGCAGCGCCGCCAGTTCGGCTTCGCCCTCGGCATCGAGCACGTCGCCATGCGCCAGTTCGGCCAGTTCATCATAACGCTCGGCCTCGGCTTCGGATAGTTCGCCTTCCTGCGCATAGATGCGATCCAGCTTGCGCGCCTCGATCTCGTAATAGCCGACATAGCTGTCCCGGATCGGCTCGGCCCATTTCCAGCCTTCGGCCATGACGGTGCCGGCATGGGCGTCCAGCTTCGCCGTGAACAGTTCGTGCAGCAGGGCCTCGTCCTCGTAATAGGACTGGTCGGCAAAGAGGTCGGTGGTGACGCGCCCGCCCTCGGCCTCATAGGCTTCCTGACCGACGAACACGGCGCGGCGGTCGGTGTTGCGCACGGCATCGGACTTGAGCATCTGCTTGATCTGGTGATCGCTGTAGCCCTGACCGCGCACCCGTTCCAGCACGGCGAGGCTTTGGGCCTCGTCTTCGCTGACAGTGAAGGCGGCGGCATTGGCGAGGGTGATTTCACCGGCCTTGAGCGCGTCCAGCACCGGGGCGGGCAGCCCGGCCAGCTTGAGGCGGCGATAGACATGGGCCTCGGTGACTCCGAAGGCGAGGGCGACGGCGGGCACCGCAACGCCCCGCGCGGCCATGACGGCATATTCGCGGATTTCATCGGCGGGATGGGGCTGCTCGCGCTGGTGGTTTTCGCTGGACGCCCAGGTCTCGGCGGTGGCCTGATCCGGCGCGATCCTGACGGGCACGGTTGCGAAGCGCGGATCGTCCTGCAGGAGCGCGAGGGCGCGGTAGCGGCGGCCGCCGAAGACGATGCCGACCTTGCCGGATTCGTCGCGCAGCCCGCCGAGGTTCTGGATCAGGCCAAGCGCGCGGATGTTCGCGGCCAGCGCCTCGATGCCTGCCGGGTCGAAAATGGTTCGGGGGTTCAGCTCGGAAACATAGAGGTCGGCAAAGGGCACCTGCTCGACCGTGCTGGTGATCGGTTCATGTTTCATGGGGTCGATCCTTGTCGTGTGGTGAGATTTTTGTTATTGATGCCCCGCCCCCTGTGGGGCGAGGCGAGGGGCTTTAGATGACCCCGTGCTGGTTCAGGAAGCGGCGGCCGATGCCATTCTGATCGCCCTTCCTGATAAGCGCCCATGCTTCCGCGAGGCGCATTTCAAAGATTGCTTTGCTCATTAACTCACCCCCTTTCCGGTTGACGTTTCGGGAAGCATCGGCCCGCCCGGAGCGAAGCGGGCCGATCTCGGGTCAGTGTTCGGACGGCAGATAGAGCGTCAGAACACGGCGAACCTGTTGGGGATCTGTGGCATCCGGCAGGGAAACGCCGAAGGTGTAATCGGTGTCGTAAACGTCCACCTTCCAGAAGGCGCGATGGCCGTTCATCTCCACGACGCCGAAGCTGTGATCGCCATAGGGGTCATTCTCGGCATCGAAAGCCTTGAAGGTTACCGTTTCGCAGGTGAGAGCGATCTGGATGGTCTCGGGCAGGGCACGGAAGCCCGGTGTCGTGACCACCTTGCCCAGCAGCGGCTGGCCGTTCCATTGCGCACCATGGCCGAGGGTGCGGCGGAAGCAATCGTTCTGCGCGGCGAGGATCGCCACGGCATCGTCCCGTCCATCGACGGCAACAGAAGTGAGTAGAGCCATAATCTGGCCTCCTTTTGCGATGGCGGCGGGGTCTTGGTGCCCCTGTCCGCGATGGGCTGCGCCTCGGCCGATCTGATCTGCCGGAAACGCATGTTTCCGGCGGAACAGAGTGGGTGAGGGCGAAGCCCGGCCCACGGGCCGGATCGGCAAAGTCATAGCCACCCCCCGAGGGGGGCTTGTCGCCGTGACGGGCTTGGAAACCGTCATTTTCTACGCAGGAGAAAATTACGGAGGGTCCGAGCCCGGCACGGCGATGGCGTCTATTGACTTTGCAGAGCCGGTCTGTTGGCGGACACAAGGAAAAGGAAATGGCGTCGGTCGGGGGGTGAGCGCGGGCCTGGCCCGCGTCGATCCCCCCGGCCGGCTCCTGGACCAACAGGATGCCGGCGCCAGCCGGGATCTCCGACGAACCTTCAGCCCAGCTTACCGCAGGCGGGTCGCTCGATACCTGGGGTCTCGCTCGCCGCCTGCTCGCGTCATGCGGGCGTCACCCGACAGGGCCGAGACGGGCAGGGCAGGGCGGCCAGGACCGGCAGGGGAATGGCTGGCTCGGGACGAGACAGACAGGCACCGGCCGCAGTCGGTCGCATCGCCCTGTCCGGCTCGGGTCCGGCCGCCAGGACGGACTAGAACGCGGTGCCCGCTTGCGGGCAGACGCTCAATCCTTCAGGATGCTGGAACCATTCGATCAACAACCTGGAAGCGAAAGTCATGCTGGGCAAATTCTTTGTATCTTCCGCCCTTATTTTTATTGCAGGCGACACGCTGGCGCAGACTGTTGCCCTAGATATGCCCGAGGACCAATATCGCGGTTTGGTGGATGAGGTTTCAGCCTATAAAGACACGGATCTGGGCACACTCGATGTTGGCCGGAATAACTGGCTGAAGGGTGCGTGTGACGTGATTGCAGAACGCGAGACCCATAATGCCGAAGTCGCATTGAAGGCGGGCAATAGCTATATAAGCGTGACGACAATAGGTGTCTGCGACCGGGTGGCCAGACTTTCTGCAGCGAGCCAGTGATGGCGGCTCTTCCTAGCGAAGCAGGTTCTCGATACCCGCGATAAGATCAGGGCGGAAGCCGGTCCAATGTGCGTCGCCGGCGACGACGACAGGCGCTTGGCGATATCCGAGGGCCACGACCCTCTCCATGGCTTCGTCATCCGTGGTCAGGTCGACCAGCTCGTAGCCGATGCCCTTGGCATCGAGGGCGCGTGTTGTTGCGGTGCATTGGACGCAAGCGGGCATGGAATAGACGGTGATGGTCATTGCGGGCTCCTTTCTGGCAGGGGGCTGAAGCCCCCTGCTCGGCCGGGCGATTACTCGTCTTTGCCGATGGGGATGATGGCGACCAGCTCGGCCGCGAGGGTGGTTTCGTAGACGGTGTGGCCGTCCTTCTCGTAGCTGGTTTCGGAGATCTTGCCCTCGGCCGTCACAAGGTCGCCTTTGCGCAGGTTTTCCTTGATGTAGGCGAAGCCGGGCGTGCGCTCGAACATGGTGACGGTGTTCCAGGATTCGCGATCCTTCCGCTCGCCGGTCTCCCGATCCTTCCAGCTTTCCTTGGTGCTGATGCGGATTTTCAGGGTCTTGCCGACCTCGCGGATGCCGCCGACATAGCCTTGGATGCTGAATTTGGCGTGGGTGTAAAGCATTTGAGTGATCCTTCTTGCTGGTGTTTCGATGGGAAGGGCCCGCTGCGCCTTTCCGGGCGATCAAGAAGAAAGACGGAGGGTCCGCGCTCGCGTGGAAACCGTCTTTGTTCTTGAAGGCCGCAGGCCGGTCGCAAAGAGGGAAGGCGTGGTAAGTGGGTCTGTCGAAACACCTGAGAGAAGGGCAGGGTGCTTCAGGTCAACCCGCCCGCTGCATCCTAGGCCGGACGGCTTGCGATCGGCAGAACCGGACCCTGAAAATCCGCATCCGCCTGAAGCTGGATAGCGGAGAACCCGGAAGGAAGGCATGTCCTGGTGGCGACGACGCCTGCTCGCTCGCCCGGCTTCGCCTACATCAAGGAAAATTAGCCTGCGAACTGTCGGCCGAGGAAGGCAGGTCAGACCAGCTACGAGGCTGCTAGGTGTGTTTGCATCGGCTGAACGACGATCCAGCCAGCTTGGAAAACGACAAGGGCGAGTAATCGCCCGGCACAATAATGGGGTCAGCATATGGGCCACAAGAAAGGGTTCCGTGAGAACATACGGGGAATATTTCCCCTTAACGGACTCGCGGTCAAGTTGCGAAACCCTGCGCGAAACACGCCTACAAGCAAAAGGTCAACAGCTTGCCCACAGGGCATTCGCTCGATCCTTGACGTCTCGCTCATGCCCTGCAAGCCCCGGTCGAAGGACCAGGATGGACAAGCTGAACGAAAAGAGCCGCGCCCGAAGGCGCGGCAGTTTGCTTGTCGTCGCTAGAAGACAAGTGGGTCCAGCTATGGGCCCCAGGTGGTCAGGGTCAAGGGCGCTGTTGTGTCATGCGTGTGTTCCCGCGTGACATTGGCGCCCGAAGAGACAGCAGCCCGCGCGCGACCCCGCCACTCGCTATACCACGCTTTCCAGCAGTGCGATTTCGTCGGGGGTCAGGTCGAACAGGCCGTAGACGATGTTGTCGATCTGGGCTTCGGCCTTGGCTATCTCGGCTGACAGGCGGGCGATTTCGGCGCGGTCACGGGTGATCCAGTCTTCCCAGGCGGAACGCTCGGCCAGGGGAATATCGGACTTGAACACCTTCTTCACCTCGGCCCGGAAGGCGGCGAAGTCAGGCAGGGTCCACCATTCCTGAAGGCGGGTTGTCAGCTTGGGGGCACGTCCAGGCGGGCAGAGATCGGGAATCCGGCGCGTCAGGGCTGTTTGCAGGATCAGGCGTTCCCGTGCTGCCTTGCTGGCCTGTTCGCTTGCTGAGGCCAGCTCTGCCCGTGCGCCATCGTTCCATGCGGGGATTGGTAGCTTTTCGACATACTGCACCCGCAGCTCATGGAAGCCGCCTCGAACGGGTGGACTCATTGAAGACAGCATGAACCAGAGCACCCGACTGTTCAGAAGCCCCAGCAGAGCCTTGTCGTCGGTAGGGATCAGATAGGATTTGTCGTTCGAGAATGCCCCCAGCGGTTCGAACGAAAAGTTCCGCGTGTCGTTGAAATGGGGGTAGCTAATTTTCGGCGCAGCGAAGTGGGGTGCATAGGCTTCCTGCGCCTGTTGCAGTTCGAACCATTCCTGTTTCGTGGCGCGGGCTTCAAGAGCGGTTTTGAAGGGTATCAGCCATTCCCGGATGGCCGGATAGTCGTTAATCTCGATCCTGTTCTTGGGAATGTAGATCAGCCAAAGGCCGCGCGGTTCCACCCGCCAGCGTTTCAGGTCTTTGCCCTCCAAGAAGGGCTTCAGCAGCTCGGCAGACCTGGGGTCTTGGGCGCAGAGGCGTTCTTTGGTGGCGTTGTCGATCACAAAAGCCGCGTTCAGCCCGGTCTTGATACCGTAGAGGGGTGATCCGTAAATTTCCTTCAGGGTCTTTCTGCCCGTCCTGATCTTGTCACGCAGGGCGCGCAGGGCGGAGTTTTCCAATTCCCATGATCCGGCCCCAAGGGCAGCTTGCGGATACGGCCCCGCGGCCTTTTTCCAAGTCGCCTGAAAGTTGGCTTCTGGCAGGGTGTCCACCTTCCAGAAGTGCAGCTCATGACCCTTGGGTGCCGCGCTGCGCTTCATGGTCAGGATGGCCGTATAGGTGGTCACGCCTTCGAAAATTTGCAGATCGCCAAAATCGACAACACCTTCGAGGGTCGCTTCGCGCCGCAGGTAGTCGCGAAGAGGTGCGCATGACCCGTTCCTGAAGAGCTTATTGGGAGAAATGTAGCCCAAGCGACCGCCCGGTTTCAGCAGGCGTAGACCACGTTCGTAGAAATAGCAGTAAAGATCAGCCCTGTCGGAAACCACCTCATACCGCTTTTCCAGATAGGGCTTCAGGGTCTTCAGAAATTCCATGCGGACATAGGGCGGGTTGCCCAGAACCACATCGAACCCACCTTCGGCAAAGACGCTGGGGAAGGCGGTTTCCCAGGTGAAGGCGTGATCGAGATAGGCGAAGTTGCTGTCTTCGATCAGGCTGTCACCCACCCGCAGGTTGCCCGACAGGCTGTCCAGAACCTTGCCGCGACGGGCGGTCTTGATCCAGAGGGACAGCTTGGCGATTTCGATGCTTTCCGAGTTCACATCCACCCCGAACAGGTTGTTCGTCAGGATTTCGCTGTCGGGGTCGATCAGGTCCTGGATGTGCTGATCCTTGCCTTGCAGATCGGCAATCTTGTCGTTCACCCGGTTCAGCTCCGCCTTCAGGAAGTCGAAGGCCATGATCAGGAACACGCCCGAACCGCAGGCGGGATCGACAATCCGCAGGGTCTTCAGCCGGTCGCGGTAGGCTTGCCAGGCTTCCAGCTCGGCCGATTTTCTGCGCCACTGGATGGCGGCATAGTTGGAAAGATCGGCCCCGGCCTTGGCATGGGTGCGCAAGATTTCTGTGAAGGCTTCTTCGAGGTGCGCGCCCAAGGTTTCCGCCACGATGAAGCGGGCGATGTAGTCGGGTGTGTAGACCACCCCGTCACGCTTGCGCCGCCCTGTGGTGCCGGTGGCCCGTTCTTCTTCGGTTTCCTCGCCCCGCGCCTGCGCCTGAAGGCGTTCAACGTCAGCGATGGACTGTTCGAAGATATGGCCCAGAACGGTGACAGACACTTCGGACGCGAAGTCATAGTCCCCCAGGGCCTTGAACCCCTCGCAGACGTCATCGGGCAAGACCAAGGCGTTGATCGTGTCGTCCTGGCGGAACAGGCCCCCGTTGTAGCGGGGGATTTTCAGGGCATCACTGCCCTTGTCGATGGCGTTAAACAAACCCCGGAAATTGTCCCAGACCGGGCGGGGGTTGTAGGGATCACGGGTGACAAAGGCTTGTGACAGGGTGTTGTCGGGCAGCAGGCCGGTATCTTCTGCAAAGGCGATGAACAGAACCCGGTCGAGGATCTTCTGTGCGACGGCGATTGCATCCAGAGGGGCTATGGCGGGGTCTGCCGCTTGGACGGCCCCGATCAGCTTCAGGCGCAGCGCCTTGTAGTCCTGATAGAGGCTGTCGGTAATGTCGCGGTCTTCGGCGCGGCTTTGCTTCAGCAGATCGAGGGTGCGGCCTGACAGCAGGCTATCGGCTGACAACAGCAGCATGAACCGGGCGTATTCGTCGGGATCGGTCAGCCGGTCGAGCTGGAAGGCTTCATAGGCGGTGGTGCCTTCGCCAAAGCCATAAAGGCGCAGCTCGATCATGTTCGAGACAAGCACCCATTTCACGCCCCGCGCGTTCATGGCGTATTCCCACGCCTGTTGAACGGGGGTCTTGTTCCGCCCCGGCATGATGGCATCGAGGTCGCGGGTATCGGCCCCCTTCAACTCGAACGGGGCGAGGATTTCCGGGGTCTTGCCCCCGAACCAGCCAAGGGCAAGATCGACACTGCCCCGCAAGATCGCCTGTTCGTTGGCGACAGTGTAATCGGCCCCGCCCACAGGCCCGTGATAGCCAAGAACGCCTTCGATGATCCTGGCCGCGAATTGGCCGTGCAGGGCGGTTTCCTTCAGGCTATAGATACGGCCGGAGCGGATCATTTCCGCCCAGGAGTGCAGTATTTCCAGGTGATCGGGTGGTATGGGGGCGGGCCGGACATGCCGCTTCAAGGTTTTCTGGTTAAACAGGCTCATGATTCATTCCCCTGAAGCCGCCATGTCGTCCCTCGCGCGCTGCTCGCGGTTCGCAATCTCGCTCGCGGGCCATGTGACGTTCAGATCATAGTCGTCATCCATGTCAGACCGATAGTCATGGAAGTTGGGCAGGGCTTTCAAAAGTGTGGGCACATGCGCGCCATACTCCACCTCGACTTCCTGCGTCACCCACCTCGCACTACTTGAGAGCCTTATGGTGGAAGAGAAGTCCAGAAAGTCGGATACCCTTTTTTTGCTCGACGCATCATCAGCTTAAATTATTTCCATCTACGCATTGTCCGGTAATCTTTCCAGATTAGCCAGTTCGATCACATTGATTGTAGCTCGCGCTGACTTTCGTAATCCGAGGCTGTGGCTCTCATCAGTAACGCACCGGCGTGCCGCCTCGACAAAGGATGGCAGCGCCGGATCGTCCAGACGCAGGCTAACAAACTTGCTGGTCCTCGCCTGCGGCGCCGGCACGCCGCCATGTTGGGCTTGAAAGTCATAAAATGCAGGCGGAACCCGGACAGCTTCAGGTGCGATCTCGTCGTCATGAACGACCGGCTTGATGCCGGACTGCTGAACGGCCTCAATTATTATTTCAGTAAGCGATCTTCCGCTACGTTCCGCTTCACGCTCCAAGCCCCGCCTCAACGGAAGCGGCATTCTTATGGGTAAAATCGGCGTTGCCATTGAAACTAGCCTCCTGTTGCGACAGTCAATGTATATACATTTTTCAGCGCAAACAAGCGCATTTGAGTCTTAGAATCGCTGCAATTTCCGCCAGTCTTTGGGCAATATGAACTGTCCTGCCCAGAGTCCCGATCTGCTCGCCCTGGCGGCGCGCTGTGCCTCGGCATATGCGTGGTTGTGGTCGAAATACGGAACCGCCCACCCGTTGCGGACGAGCCATTCGCCCAGGTCTCGACCATGTGCTGTGCATTTTGCCAGCCAGCGCCCATACCGATCTTGGCCTCCGGTCCTGCATGATACTGGTGCAGCTCCAAGATGATCCGCAAGCATGAGGGCAGCTCTCTGGCCGCAGCGCCATTGTCGGCCGGAAGGGTCGTAGCACACCTGCCCGGATTCAGGGGCATCGACGCCAGAAATCCTTATTCTCTGGGAACGGATCTCGATTGTGTCGCCGTCGATCACGCTGGCCCGTCCGGCGACCTGACCGGCAATTACCGGGGTAGAGAGCAGTAGAGCAGCGACAGCCATCAGCACCAAGCCGCTTCTCATGGCTCCGCCCTTGATCGCTCGACAAGCCCTATGAGCGACCCGGCAAGGTTGAACTGACCGGCGAGCTGCAACCGCGTGAAAGCGCGAAGTGCCCCCCCTGGGCTGTGGATAGGATGCGTCGGATGATTCCGGTTCGCGTCGATGATCAAGACTGCCAATGCCGCGCGCATCGAGCCGAATACCTGCAAGGCTTCTTCCCAAGCTGAAGCATTGATGCCCAGGTCCGGCAGGAGCATGATCGCAACGCTTCGCAGGTGCCTGTCTGTCATTTGTTCCCCAACAGGGCAAATGGCATCGAGACAGAACCGGAAACTCTGACCGGCAATGGATCTGATCTTCTCGGGGGTCAGCCAGGACAGATCGTCGGGGTTGCCAGCAGGGTTTAAGCCGCCGATACTATTTTCTCTGCATTCTGCGCCGTTAGGCGCAGACTTAAGGAAATTGTCGTCGGCCCGCTTGCGGGCCGTCCCCTTTATGGCGGGGGAACCGCTACAAAATTCAAGAATCTTTGGAGTTGTATTTAGTATTGCCGGAATCTGGGATTCTGCCCTACCGGAAGAATCATCACGACATTGCAGCTCCGCTCTTACGTCATCGACCAGCTCGTTGATCTCGTCCAGGTGCGCGTCCAGTTCCTCGGCGCATCTGAACGGGCTGTAGCGACGAGGCCATGATGCCATGCGCTGAAGATAGGCCGGCAGTTTGCGGTGCCGAGGGTCGATCTCAAGCAACTGCTCAACCATTTGCCGGGCGTCGCGTTTCGCCGCAGAGCATTCGAGGCGAAGGGCGACAATGCGCCGCATCGCTGCCTGATGGGCTTCGTCCAGGTCCATCAGCCAGCCGATCCGGTCGATCAGTGGCCTGAAATTCACGCCAAGACGGCGGCCGCCGGGAAGCATTCTTCCCGAACGTCGCCCGTTAGCTGTCGTGTCGATAATCGCAAGCCCGAGCTGCGCCAGGGCGTGTTCATGCGCTCGCATGGCCCGGTCTGTAATGCCGAGGTCTTGCGCCAAGTCTTGCTGTGGGCGGAAACAGACAGGATCGCGGTCGGATGCGGTCCAGTCGGTCGGGGCCGTCTGACGGATCATCCGCAACAGCGCCTCCCGGCGCCTGGCTCCCAAGCCGATGTGGCGCCCGACGCGCTCGATCAGCTCGATGACGTGGCTAAGGGTCATGCCTGTTGGCAGACATGGATGTGTCTGATGGTTCACGGCCGCAGCCGTTGATCTGCTCATTTTCTTCTGCTCCTCGATCTATGAGGCGCAGGGCCGCAGGCACGTCACATCCGTTCGCACAAATGCGTTTTTGCTCTTGATTTTCGGGGGCAGGGCAGTAACTATGCTCGTAACCTTTGTGAGCAATGCAGGGCGCCAACCCTGTGTTACCAAACCAAGCCCCCCCTCGTGCGGACCCCGCGCGGGGGGTTTTACTTTGGGCGGTCGATTTTCCTGATTCTGCTCTGCTCCGTTTTTGGTGCTTTTAACCGCGAACCCTACGACAGATGGGGGGTCACGGCAATTCTTTGTGTGTCCATGCGCGGTTGGTCGCAAGGATCAGTAGTGAACTCCCTCGATGTGATAGGCTCCTGTGTGGTCCTGGAACCGGATGAACACACCCCGAAGGTGCCCGTTATGGTCGTTAGTCGTGACCGTCTGGGATGGTCGGCAAGTCTGCCCATAGATCTGCCGGTCATCAGCACGGCAGCCGCCGATTGTTCTGCTGTGGGTGATGCCACCGGCAGCTTCTGCCAGCCACGGTGGGCCATACTGGTAGCTCGCACGCACCCAACGAAAATCGCCACTGACCTGATACTCCCCGACGGACGTTATGTCGGTGATGTATTCATTGTCCCCACCGCGTTTGTGGCGGTAATGCTGAACATGATAAATCTCGATACCATCTCGATACTTACGCACATCGGCCGTTAGTCCGTCTGCTCCGATGCCAGGAACGCTGATGCCCCCGCTGCTGCGCATTGGGCAGTTCCAAAGCTGCAAGGGTGGCTCAATCGGCCACGGAGTAATGCGCCTGATGAACTCCGCCTTCGCGGCTGAACATTCAGCCGAGGAGGGGAAGCCTCCAGCGAGACAAAGAAGGATTGCGCAATCAATAGGATATGCCGTGGCCGGCGCGGGCGCTGACATGGCAAGCCCCACCGCCGCAACAGAAGTATGCAAGAGGTTTCTCATGCTTATACCTTCTACAGTGTTGATATAATCTTGATACGCTTAAGGGAACGCATCATCAAGACGCAATGCGCCATCAGCTTCAGGTGTCTCGAACAGCTCGATGTAGCGGTCATGCCAGAATCTCGACCTGGCGATAACGTCTGCCTGTGATTTCTGAAGGCAGAGAAGGTAGCTATTCAATTCATTGAAATATCGACTATATTCTTCCTGGGCCGTCATCTTGAAGCGGGCAAGTGCGGCTTCGTCCTCGATGGGGTCTTCCGGCAAGGCACAAAGATGTAGCGGCTGCGGCCCGCTGGTGAGAGGGCCGGACGCTAGAACCTGGGCGAGAAAGATCAGTGGAATCCCCCAGCGTTTCATGTCGATTCCCGCGGACGAAGCGCGCGTGCGAGGGTAGCTCTCCCTACACCCAACGCCCTGGCGGCTTGTTGCTGGGTCATGGTCTTGGCATCGAGCCAGATCTTGGCCTGCCGGACGTCAGCATCAGACAGGAGTCTCTTTCGGCCGCCAACCCGGCCGCGAGCCCGAGCGGCTGCCAAGCCGGCTTTAGTGCGCTCTGCTATCAAGTCGCGCTCGAACTGCGCCAGCATAGCGAAAAAATTGAAGATCAGGCGGCCCTGAGGGGTCGTCGTGTCGATCTGCTCCGTCAGAGACATGAGACCAATCCCGCGCGCGGAAAGGTCCGCGGAGATCTGCGTCAGCTCCTTCACGCTACGAGCCAATCGGTCCAGGCGCCAGACCACTAACGTGTCCCGTTCTGTCATCGATTGCAGAAGGTGCCCCAGCTGTGGCCTGGCGGACTCTCTCGCGCCCGACCCGACTTCCGTCACGATGTAGGCGCATTCTGCCCGTTGCAGTGCGTCAACCTGAAGTTGATGGTCCTGCGATGCTGTGGATACGCGCGCATAGCCGATGAGTGCCAAAATTGTGCCTCGCTGTCTCAAAACCCTCGTGGTTTCGACATTGTATCAAAACTCATCAAAATGGCGAGTTTTGATACAGAACAGCGGATGTGCCATCAACGGTCGTTTTCGGGCGGGCTCTACTCTGCCGCCCCGAAGATAGGCTCAGACTGTTTCGGGTCGAAGGTGAAGCCCTCGGGGATTGTCAGCTTGCCCACGTCTCCGGTGTTCCATTCGTAGACCCAACGACCGTCTTTCTCCGATAGATGGATTGCCTTTGCGATCCGCCGTTCGTCCACGCTTGCCATTGTCGCCCCTTAGCTTCGCTCTTTATTGCCACATTCCACCTGCGGCTGCGCGAGAAAAGAGGGCAGCGCGAAAATGTAGCAGAAGTGCTATACAGTATTAACGATTAGCGGTCGGTGAAGGCCGGATGTCCAGCAGTTGATAGGCCGTAGCCATGCGCACGGCGCTGGTCGGGTTCTTGGCCCCTAGCTTGTGCATGGCAGAGGTTTGTCGCTGACGGACTGTGGCCATGCTGATGTTGAGATGATCAGCAGCTTCCTTGTGGGTCATGCCATCACCCAACGCGCGCAAGACAGAAAGCTCCCGTTCATTCAAGACAGGTCTTTCGTCGACAACCATCTGACTCCAAAGGTGAAATTTTGCCTTCCATGCCGCTATCTCTTCATCAGTGAACTCCCGATCTTCGCGCGACATTGATAAGAAGCAGCGGCGGTTCTTGACCTTATAGCTGATGACGCAACCAAACCTGATGCCGAAAGATGCGGCATGGGCTCTGACACTGCGAATGTCCGGACCTCGTATCTCGGACCACCGTATCGAGCCATCATGGTCCAACAGCCAGTGCACGACCGGATCATAGAACATGTAGTTGGCGTTCTCGTAGAGGGTGCTCCACTCCACGGGCATCGTGTTCACCAAGTAATCCGGGCGCTCTCTGGTCGAGATGCCGAAGCCCATGATGAAGCCCTTGTTGCAGATCAGCGTAAGCCGTTGAATTTCGCTATGATAATCCGGGATGAACCGCTCAAGCAACGTCGCCTCCCAAAGCAATGTATGAAAATGTGTATAGCAGATTCGTTATATTTTGGCGCGCTGGCGTTGGCAATACAAGGGGTCCGCCCTACTGTCCTCGTTGCGTAAACAGCAAAGGATAGACAGTGGGGAAGAGCGGAAACGCGCCTGGTGTCCACACCGGCTTGGATCTTCTAGCAGCTGCTGAGGTCTCGAAGGGCATGGCAGAGAATCTGCTGAAAGCGTTCGAGGGCCTTCCCGATGACGCAGTGCTAAGACTGGAGATCAGGGATTTTGGCGTGTGGTTAATCGACCCGACAGTCGGCGCTCCAATGTTTATTGGTTCGATGCACCCACCGTTTCAAAAGGGCAACTGCCACTAGTGATGGTTTAAATGGCGCGAATGAAATGAAATTGGATCAACCTTCAATTACCGCCGAGGTTATCGAGCTTCCGCAGGATTTGAACCGTTGGGATCTCGTTCGAAAATTTTATGAGTTCAGGCGGAGAATGTTTGTCGACCGATTGGGCTGGAAGCTTGGCGAGTATGAACAGATGGAGTTTGAGCAATACGACAGCTTCGACACGAGATATGCCATCGCCCATGTTGATGGAAACGTCGTTGGCGGGGGAAGGTTGCGCCGCACCGATCAGAGGAACGGTGTTTACTCATACATGATCCGCGATGCCGTGCTGGGCTTGTTGCCAGGGCTTCCTGACAACCTTCTTTATGATGACGCACCAGTTGACACACAATTATGGGAATTGACCCGCTTTGCCACCAACGGGCAACCAGGCGTAGCAGTAGCGTTGCTCTATGAGATCAATGCCTACCTCAACAGCAGAGGGGCAACAGGCTGCCTCTGCCTAGGGACACCCGCATTTCTTCGTATGGCAAGTAAGTTTTCATGGGATGTTGACCAGATGGGTCCTGTCTGCTCGAACGAAGATGGCAGGTTCGTTGTGTTCCGTTGCAGCGTCACTGATCCTAGCGAGCTGGTTCCCGGCAGCGTCGCGCGCCAGGCCGCGGCGCGATAGCCCTCGTCTTACCCCCTTAGAACGCCCCCGGCTGCCCGGCCGAGGGCGTGTTCCAGTGCGTTCTGCTTGGATTACATCCTTCGAGTCGCTAACACTGCTTCCGTGAACCACAGAGTGAGTTGAGCAAGATTATATCTTGCTAACTCCGATATAATCTTGTATCCCGACACTAGATGCAGTGTCGGGCTCAACCACATGGAGAAGGGCCGGCTGTGAACAACACTACGAGAAAGCCAAACGATGTGGTCACGGTCGCAGAACTGCGAGAACGTCTCGAAAAGGGATGGGAATTGCATATCGTCTGCCGCTCCGATGCCGAGTTGCGCGGTCCGCAATGGCATGGAAGCTGGTATTTTATCGGAGTTGACCCTAATAGCCTGGATTGGGTCCCACTGGTCACTACCAGAGACCAGAAAAAGGCCCGAGCTAAGCTGTCGGAAAGCTCCGAGCCCGCACTCACCCATGAAATCGAGTTTAGGGAAGTTCGGACAGCCTCAGGCGTCATCAAGCTCCTCAAGGAACTTGGTCTCTCCGGCGTCGGCCTACCGACTGACGCCGGAAAGAGCGTCGTCCTCCGCCCGCGGACGAACTAAGAAAGCAGTTTGGTCAGCAGCCCTTTTGGGGTATTTGCTGGCCACCGTTCCGGCGCTGACGCCGC
>NZ_CP038201.1:0-835062 GCF_029909815.1 Paracoccus ferrooxidans
GGAAGCCCGCCGCCCCAAGCGCCGCGACCAGCGCCTTGCAGGCGGCATCGACATCGCCGTGATCCACGGGCAGATGCGCCACGCACCAATCCTCCAGCGCCGCCGCCAGCTCGCGGTGGTGCGGCTCGAAGAAAGGCCAGTCCAGAAAGCTGCGATCCGCCATGTCATCCGTCCCTTTCCCTGCGGGGATTTCCAAGGGGCGCGCGCGTCCCTTGGAGCGGGGGTGCGGGGGCGGCAGCCCCCGCCTTCCCCCCTCGATCAGTCGCCCTCGAACACGGGCTTTTCCCTGGCCACGAAAGCGCGATAGGCGCGTTCGAAATCGCGGGTCTGCATGCAGATCGCCTGCGCCTGCGCCTCGGCCTCGATGGCCTGCTCCAGCCCCATGTTCCATTCCTGGTTCAGCTGGGTCTTGGTGATGCCATGGGCAAAGACCGGCCCGGCCGCCAGCCGCCCGGCCAGCGCCTGCGCCGCCTCCTCCAGCGCATCCGCGTCGTGCAGCGCGTTCCAGAAGCCCCAGGCATGGCCTTCCTCGGCGCCCATCACCCGGCCGGTGTAAAGCAGCTCGGCCGCCCGGCCCTGGCCGATGATGCGCGGCAGCATGGCGCAGGCGCCCATGTCGCAGCCGGCCAGCCCGACGCGGGTGAACAGGAAGGCGCATTTCGCCTGCGGCGTCGCCAGCCGCAGGTCCGAGGCCATGGCCAGGATCGCCCCGGCGCCGACGCAGATCCCGTCCACCGCCGCGATCACCGGCTTGCCGCAGCCGATCATCGCCTTGACCAGGTCGCCGGTCATGCGGGTAAAGGCCAGCAGCCCCTTCATCTCCATGCCGACCAGCGGGCCGATGATGTCATGCACATCCCCGCCCGAGCAGAAATTGCCGCCGTTCGGGGCCAGCACCACCACGTCCACGTCGCTGGCATGGGCCAGCGCGCGAAAGGTGTCGCGCAGCTCGGCATAGCTGTCGAAGGTCAGCGGGTTCTTGCGCTCGGGGCGGTCCAGGCGGATGGTGGCGACGCGGTCCCGCATCTCCCAGATGAAATGCCGCGGCTTCAGCCCGGCCAGTTCGGTCGTTCCGGTCATTTCGCGCCCCCCATGCGTTTCAGGATCTCGGTCAGCAGCTCGATGTCCTCCTCGGTCAGCCCGGCAAAGATGCGGTTCACCTCGGCCTCGTGATCGGCGGCGAAGCCCTCGAAGGCCGCCAGCCCCTCGGGCGTCAGGCTGACGAAGACCGTGCGCCGGTCGGTTTCCGAGGGCACGCGCCGCGCCAGCCCGTCCCTTTCCAGCCGGTCCACCACCGCCGTCGCATTGCCGTTCGAGACCAGCAGCATCCGGCTGAGTTCGCTCATGGTGACGCCCTCGCGCCGGCGATAGAGCGCGGCCATCACGTCGAAGCGCGGCAGCGTCGTGTCATGCCTGACCCGCAGGAATTCGCGCAGCTGCCCCTCGGCCGCGCGGGTGACGCCCAGCAGGCGGATCCACAGCTTCAGCCGGCGCTTGGACAGGGGATCGCTCATGCCTCGCCCCCCGAAATGGCGATGGCCTGGCCGTTGACCCCGTCGGAGCCCGGCCCGCAAAGCCACAGCGCCGCGGCGCTGACCTCCTGCGGCTGGACCAGCCGGCCCTGCGGATTGGTCGCGGTCAGCGCGGCCAGCGCCTGATCCCGGCTCTTGCCGGTCTTGTCCATGATGGTGGCGATGGAACGCGCCGTCATCTCGGTATCCAGGAAACCGGGGCAAAGCGCGTTCACCGTCACCGGCCGCCGCGCCACCTCCAGCGCCAGGCTGCGCACCAGCCCGACCACGCCATGCTTGGCCGCCGCATAGGGCGCGACATAGGCATAGCCCCGAAGGCCCGCGGTCGAGGCCACGGCGATCAGCCGGCCCCAGCCCGGCAGCTGCGCCAGTCCCTCGCGGAAGGTCAGGAAGGTGCCGGTCAGGTTCACCGCCAGCATGGCGTTCCATTGCTCCAGCGTGGTGCGGCCCAGGGGCGCGCTGTCCGCCGCCCCGGCATTGGCGATGACGATGTCGCAGGGGCCGGCTTCGGCGAACATCGCCTTGACGCCGGCCTCGTCGGTCACGTCGGCCACCAATGCGCGGGCGCCGGTCTGTTCGGCCACGGCCTCCAGCGGCGCCTTGCGGCGGCCGCAGATCACCACATCCGCCCCGGCCCCGGCAAAGGCGCGCGCCAGGTCGGCGCCGGTGCCCGTGCCGCCCCCGGTGATCAGCACCCGTTTGCCTGCCATGGTCATGCCCGGATCGCCTCTTGCGCGCGGCTGCGCAGCCGCAGCGCCTGGTCGCGGCCGGCCAGATAGGGCAAGGGCCAGGCGGCTGCCTCGTCCCCGGCCTCGACGGCGGCATGCAGCGTCCAATAGGGATCGGCCAGGTGTGGCCGCGCCAGGCAGACCAGATCGGCGCGGCCGGCCAGCAGGATGCCGTTCACCTGGTCGGCCTCGGTGATGTTGCCGACCGCCATGGTCGCGAGCCCCGCCTCGTTGCGGATGCGGTCGCTGAACGGGGTCTGGAACATCCGGCCATAGACCGGCCGCGCCCCGGTGCTGGTCTGCCCGGCCGAAACGTCGATGATGTCGGCGCCGGCGGCCGCGAACATCCGGGCGATCTCCACCGCCTCCTCGGGCGTCACGCCCTCGTCCCCCACCCAGTCATTGGCCGAGATGCGCACCGACATCGGCTTTTCCGCCGGCCAGGCGCCGCGCATCGCCCGGAACACCTCGAGCGGATAGCGCATGCGGTTTTCCAGGCTGCCGCCGTATTCGTCCTCGCGCCGGTTCGACAGCGGCGAGATGAAGCTGGAGATCAGGTAGCCATGCGCCGCGTGCAGCTCGACCATGTCGAAGCCCGCCCGCGCCGCCATCTGGGTCGCGGCGACGAACTGGTCGCGCACCCGGTCCATGTCGGCGCGGTCCATGGCCCTGGGCACCGCGTTGCCCTCTTGCCACGGGATGGCGCTGGCCGAGATCAGCGGCCAGTTGCCCTCGGCCAGCGGCCGGTCGGCATCCTGCCAGCCCAGCTGGGTCGAGCCCTTGCGGCCGGAATGGCCGATCTGCATGCAGATCCTGGCCCGCGTCTCGGCATGGGTGAAATCGACGATCCGCTTCCAGGCCGCCTCGTGCTCGGGCACGTAGAGGCCGGGGCAGCCGGGGCTGATCCGCCCCTCGGGCGAAACGCAGGTCATCTCGGTATAGACCAGCCCGGCGCCGCCCTTGGCGCGTTCGGCGTAATGGACGAAATGCCAGTCGGTCGGGCAGCCCTCCACCGCCTTGTATTGCGCCATGGGCGAGACGACGACGCGGTTCTCCAGCACCATGTCGCGCAGGCGGAAGGGCGCGAACATCGGCCGGCGGCCCTTGCGCCCGCCGGCACGTTCCTGGAACCAGTCCTCGGCCCGGCCCAGCCATTCGGGGTCGCGCAGGCGCAGGTTCTCGTGGCTGATGCGCTGCGAACGGGTCAGCAGCGAATACGCGAATTGCAGGGGTTCCATGTCCAGGTAGCGCTCGACCTGCTCGAACCATTCCAGGCTGTTGCGGGCGGCCGATTGCAGGCGCAGCACCTCGACGCGGCGCTCCTCCTGATAACGTTCGAAGGCGCGCTGCATGGTCGGTTCGGAATGCAGGTATTCGGCCAAGGCGATGGCGCTGTCGAAGGCCAGCCGCGAGCCGGAGCCGATCGAGAAATGCCCGGTCGCCGCCGCATCGCCCATCAGCACGACATTCTCGTGATACCAGCGCTCGCAGATGACCCGCGGGAACTGGATCCAGACCGCCGAGCCGCGCAGATGCGCGGCGTTCGACATCAGGTCATGGCCGCCCAGGTGGCGGGCAAAGATGCGGCGGCAGGTCTCGACCGCTTCCTCCTTGGACATGTCGGCAAAGCCCAGCTTTTCCCAGGTCTCGGGCAGGGTCTCGACGATGAAGGTCGCGGTGTCGCCGTCGAACTGGTAGACATGCGCCCAGACCCAGCCATGCTCGGTCCGCTCGAAGATGAAGGTAAAGGCGTCGTCGAATTTCTGATGCGTGCCCAGCCAGATGAACTTGCAGCGGCGGGTGTCGATGTCGGGCTGGAACACCTGCGCATATTCGGCGCGCACCAGCGAATTGATGCCGTCGCAGCCCACCACCAGGTCATAGTCCTTGCGGTATTCCTCGGCCGACTGGAACACGGTCTCGAAACGCAGCTCGACCCCCAGCTCGCGCGCGCGGGCTTGCAGCAGGACCAGCATCTGCTTGCGCCCGATGCCCGCAAAGCCGTGCCCGCCCGAGACGGTGCGCACCCCGTCATGCACCACGGCGATGTCGTCCCAATAGGCGAAATGGCTGCGGATCGCCTCGGTGCTGGCGGGGTCGTTCTGCTGCATCCGCCCCAGCGCATCGTCCGACAGCACCACGCCCCAGCCGAAAGTGTCGTTGGCCTTGTTGCGCTCCAGCACGGTGATCTGGTGCGAAGGGTCGCGCAGCTTCATCGAGATGGCGAAATACAGTCCTGCCGGCCCGC
The DNA here is from genome assembly GCF_029909815.1 of Paracoccus ferrooxidans. Lineage (NCBI taxonomy): Bacteria > Pseudomonadati > Pseudomonadota > Alphaproteobacteria > Rhodobacterales > Paracoccaceae > Paracoccus > Paracoccus ferrooxidans. Next base: position 4,509 of record NZ_CP038201.1, read on the forward strand.
CGCCCATGCACAAGATCTTCATTGCCCGCCTCCCCTGCGCCTTTTCGGCCCGTTGCGTGGACGCTGCCAGCGAATCGGATTCGTTTCAAGTTTAAAATTTCAAGCTTGAAACGATTTTCCCGCGTGGCATGATGGGCCAAGGACAGGGGCGGAGATTCCGACATGACCACCATCGCCGTGATCGGGCTGGGGACGATGGGGCTGGGCATCGCCCAGACCTATGCCGCCGCGGGCTTTGCCGTGCTGGCGACCGATGCCGTGGCGGAGGCGCGCGAGACGGCGCTGGACCGGCTGCGCGCCAGCCTTGCGCCGCGGGTGCGGTCGGGCAAGCTGGCGCAGGCCGACCTGGAGACGCTGCTGGCGCGCATCACCGTGGTCGACGGCCCCGAGGCGATGGGCCGCGCCGATCTGGCCATCGAGGCGGTGGTCGAGCGCATCGAGGTCAAGCGCGCCCTGTTCGCGGCGCTTGAGGCGGTGCTGCCCCCCGATGCGGTGCTGGCCAGCAATACCTCGTCGCTGTCGGTGGGTGCCATGGCCGAGGGGCTGGCGCGGCCCGAGCGCCTGCTGGGCCTGCATTTCTTCAACCCGGCGCCGGTGATGAAGCTGGTGGAACTGGTGGCGCATCCCGGCACAGGCGCGGCGGCGCTGGAACGCGCGCGCCGGCTGACCGAGGCGGCGGGCAAGACCGTGATCCCATGCCCCGACCGGCCCGGCTTCATCGTCAACCGCTGCGCCCGCCCCTTCTATGGCGAGGCGCTGGCGCTGCTGGAGGAAGGCCGCACCGCCGCCGAGATCGACGCGGCGATGCTGGCGGCGGGCTACGCCCTGGGCCCCTTCGGGCTGATCGACCTGGTGGGGGCCGACATCAACCTGGCCGCGACCGAAAGCCTGGCGGCGGCGATGCAGGGCCATCCGCGCTATCACGTCTTCGAGGCGCTGCGCCGGCAGGTCGCCTCGGGCGATCTGGGGCGCAAGACCGGGCGGGGCTTCCTTTACCCGGAAACGCCCGATCCCGCCCCCGACGATGCCATCGCCCTGCGCATCGAGGCCACGCTGGTCAACGAGGCCGGCTGGCTCCTGGCCGAGGGCGGCACCACGCCCGACGGCATCGACACGGCGCTGCGGCTGGGCCTGAACTTCCCGCGCGGGCCGTTCCAGATCCTGGCCGCGCAGGGGCGCGAGCAGGTGCTGGACCGGCTGGAACGACTTGCCGCCCAAGCGCCGGTCCATCTGCGCGGGCGTTACCGGCCCGCCCCCATGCTGGCGCGCTGACCTTAGCAGGCTGCTGAAAAAGGTTTTGAGAGGGCAGCGCAGCGGAAATCGTTCTGGATCCAGCTAATATCGGCCCGAAAAAGGGGTGCTTTCGGCAAATTTGAGGCGGATTTCCCGGTTCCCTGCCCGCGCTGTCCTGTCGCAAGGACTTTTTCAGCAGCCTGTCAGGCCCCTACGAAACGGGCCGAGACCTCGGCCCCGCCGGCGCGGGCGCGCGCGATCCGGGCGCCGTCCAGCGGCAGGGGGCCGATCCGCGCGCCGGTGATGACGACATCGCCGCGGCAGAGCGGCAGATCCTGCGCCGCCGCGTGGCCGGCCAGCCAGGCCAGGAAATCCACCGCCTCGGCCAGGCTCGCCACGGCCTCCGGGGCCGCGACCCGGCGCCCGTCCAGCCAGAGTTCGATCCCCAACGGGCCGGTCATGCCGTCGCGCCAGCCGGGCAGCACATCGCCCAGCACGATCCCGGCCGAGCCGAAACCGTCGGCCATCAGCTCCAGCGGCTGCGCCGCCTTGCGGTCGGCAAGGCGCGGCGCGACCAGTTCGAAGGCCAGCCGGACCTCGGCAATGGCAGCCGCCGCCGCGGCAGGGCCGGCGCCCGCCGGCAGGTCGGCGCCAAGGACCAAGGCGGTCTCGACCTCGATACAGGCATCGGCGGGCAAGGGCAGGCAGGCGCCCGTTCGCACGGTTCCCTGCCCCGGCAGCGCGCCGGCATGGCGATCGCGCCCGGCCAGCAGCGCCATCTTCCAGGCACCGCCGCCAAGGGCGCGGATCACCGCCCTTTGCACGGCATAGGCCGCGGCGGTATCGGGCGGCGGCGGGGTCAGGCCCGGCAGGCGCGGCGCGCCGCGGTGGACCGCCAGCAGGGCGCGGGCGGCGGCCTCGGGATGGAAAGCGGCGCTCATGTCGCCACCCTCAGGCCCAGATCGGGCATGGCGCTGCGCGGAATGACCGCGCCGGGATGGGCGACGACGACCGCGGCCAGGCGGGCGGCAATGGCCACGGCCGCGGCCGGGGGCAGGCCGGCATCGCAGGCGGCCAGCCAGCCGGCGTTGAAGCTGTCGCCGGCGCCGGTGGTATCGACCGCCGCAACCATGGGGGGCAGCGGGTGGGACTCGATCCGGTCCTGGCCGGGCGGGCGGCGCAGCACCTCACCGCCGCCGGTGGTCAGCACGATCTCGGCCCCGCCCAGCCCGGCCAGGGCCGCCATCGCCCCGGCCGGGTCCGGGATGCCGAAGCAGGAGGCCAGGTCGTCCAGCGAGGGCAGGACCAGCGTCGCCAGGGCGGCCGCCCGGCCGATCACCGCGCGCGCCGTGGCGGCATCGGGCCAAAGCGCGGGGCGGTAATTCGTGTCCAGCACGATCCGCCCCCCCGCCGCCTGCCGCCGTTCCAGCGCGGCCAGCAGCCGTTCGCGGCTTTCGGGCAGAAGGATCGCCAGCGTGACGCCGGACAGAAGCACCGTCCCCGCCTCGGCCACGGCGCGCAGCGCGGCATCGCCATTGTCGAACATGCGCCGCGCCGGCGCCTGGTCGCGCCAGTAAAGAAAACTGCGCTCGCCCCGCGCATCGGTCGAGATGAAGCTCAGTCCGGGCCGGCCGCCCGGCTCGGTGCCGCACAGATCGGCAATGCCCTCTTCGGCCAGCACCTCGCGCAGCCAGGCGCTCATCGCGTCGTCGCCCAGCCGCGACAGGTAGCCGACCGAGCCGGCGGGCAAGAGCCGCGCCAGATAGACGGCGCTGTTCAGCGTGTCGCCGCCCGCGCGCCGGTCGAAGGTCGAGGGCGCATCGCGGCGGGCGGTGAACTCGACCAGCGGCTCACCGATGCAAAGGTAGCGCATCCTGGACCTCGTAGGGGGTGGGCAGCGGCCGGCCGGCGAAATGGGCGGCGATATTGTCCAGCACCAGCTGCGCCATCGCGCGCCGCGCCTCGGCCGTGGCCGAGCCGATATGCGGGGTCAGCACGCAATTGGACGCATCAAGCAGCGCCTGCGGCACGTTCGGCTCGTCGTCGAAGACGTCGAGCCCGGCCCCGGCGATGGTGCCCGCATCAAGCGCCAGCGCCAGCGCCCCGGCATCGACCACCGGGCCGCGGGCGACATTGACCAGGATGCCGTCGGGGCCAAGCGCCGCCAGCACCCCGGCATCGACCAGGCCGCGCGTATCCTCGCCCCCGGCGGCGGTGACGAAAAGCAGGTCGCAATCCCGCGCCAGCGCCAGCGCATCGGGGCGGAAACCGTCCGGCGCACCGGGCTTTTCGCGGCGGGCGGTATAGAGCACGTCCATCCCCATGCCGCGCAGCAGGTCGGCCAGCCGGCGCCCGATGCGACCATAGCCGAGGATCCCGGCGCGGCGCTCGAGCACCGAGCAGCCGAGGCCCAGCTTGCCGCCCGAGGACCACTGGCCGGCACGGACGAAGCGGTCGCCCTCGGCGATGCGGCGGCCGGCGGCCAGCGCCAGGCCAAGCGCCATCTCGGCCACCGCCATCGACAGCACGTCGGGGGTGGTGGTGACGGCGATGCCGCGATGCCGCGCCTGGGCCAGGTCGACGGCATCGACGCCGACGCCGTTCACCGCGACCAGCCGCAGCGCCGGCAGCCGCGCCATCTGCGCCGCCGTGATCCCGACATTGCCGGCGGTCAGCACCACCTCGACATCCGCCGCGGCGCCGATGTCGCGGACCACCTCGTAGTCGGCGGCAAGGCGGTCGGCCATGTCCTGCGGCTTCAGCTCGGCCAGGGCCAGGATGCGGGGGCGGGTCATGCGATCTGGCCCAGGAAGTTCTGCAACCGCTCGTTCTTTGGGTTGCCGAAGAATTCCGCGGGAGCGTTCTCTTCGACGATCACGCCCTTGTCCATGAAGATCACCCGGTCGGCCACGGCGCGGGCGAACTCCATCTCATGGGTGACGCAAAGCATGGTCATTCCCTCGCGCGCGAGGTCGATCATGGTGTCCAGCACCTCCTTGACCATCTCGGGGTCGAGCGCCGAGGTCGGTTCGTCGAACAGCATGATCCGCGGCTTCATGCACAGCGCGCGGGCGATGGCGACGCGCTGCTGCTGGCCGCCGGACAGCTGCGCCGGATACTTGTCGGCCTGTTCGGGGATGCGCACCCGCTCCAGGTATTTGCGCGCCGTCGCCTCGGCCTCGGCGCGCGGGATCTTGCGGGTCTTCATCGGCGCCAGGACGCAGTTCTCCAGCACGGTCATGTGCGGGAACAGGTTGAAGGACTGGAAGACCATGCCGACATCCTGCCGCACCCTGGCGACATTGTCGCCACCGGCGGTCAGTTCCACCCCGTCGACGACGATCGTGCCGGATTCGATGGGCTCGAGCTGGTTGATGGTGCGGATCAGCGTCGACTTGCCCGAGCCCGAGGGCCCGCAGATGACGATGCGCTCGCCCCGCGACACGGTCAGGTCGATGTCGACCAGGGCGTGATAGGCACCGTAATACTTGTTCACGGCGCGCATGATGATGGCATGTTCGGTCATGTGGCTTTCCCCTGGGATGGCACGCGGCCGGGGCACGGCCGCGCGGCGCGCGTCACTGGACGTTCCTGACGAAGTCGGGCAGCGGCTCGCCCAGCCATTTCTGATGGATCTGGTCCAGCGTGCCGTCGGTTTTCGCCTGGTCCACGAAAGCGTTGATCTGCTCCAGCAGCGCATCCGACCCCGGCGCGACGGCAATGCCCTGCACCTGGCTCGACAGGTCGAACTTCTTGTCGAAACGGTCGCCGGCGACGCCCGCGACCTGCGAGAAGACCACGTTCGACAGCCCGATCAGCCTGACCTGGCCCGACATCAGCGCCTGCACCGCGCTGGCGTCGTCGTCGAAGCGGCGGATGTCGGTGCCCTGCGGCGCGACCGCGGTGACGCCGGTGTCCTGGGTCGAGGCGCGGGCGACGGCAAGGGACTGGCCGGCCAGCCCCGCGGCATCGGCCACCTCGAGCCCGCTGTCGCCATAGACGGCGATGCTGATCCCGGCATAGGGTTTGGAGAAATCGACCTTCTCCGCCCGCTCGGCGGTGATGCCCAGCGAGGCGACCAGCACGTCCACCTGCCCCGAAAGCAGATAGGGGATGCGGTTCGGCCCGGTCACCGGCACGATCTGCGCCTGCACGCCCAGGAATTCGCCAAGCGCCTTGGCCACGTCGGCGTCATAGCCGTCGGGCTTGCCCGAGGCGTCCTGGATGCCGAAGGGCGGGAAATCGACCAGCATGCCCACCCGGACGGTGCCGGCATTCTTGATCGCGTCAAGGTCGGCCGCGCTTGCGGGCAGCGCGAGCCCCATGGCCAGCGCGCCGGCGGCCAGGGCGGTAAAGATGCGACGGTTCAGTTTCATGGTTTCCTCCTCCGTGAAATCGTCTGCGCGGGGCTTTAGCGGGTGATCGCCAGCCGCATGCGCGCCTCCATGTGCCGGGCCAGAAGCGACAGCGGCCAGCACAGGACGAAATAGAGCGCGGCCACCGTGCCGAAGACCAGGAACGGCTTGAAGGTCGCGTTGTTGATGATCTGCCCGGCGCGGGTCAGCTCGGTAAAGCCGATGATCGAGGCCAGCGAGGTGCCCTTGATCAGTTGCACCAGGAAGCCCACGGTCGGCGCGGTCGCCAGCCGCATCGCCTGCGGCAGCACGACATGGCGCATCCGGTCCCGGTAGGACAGCGACAGCGCCACCGCCGCCTCGGTCTGGCCCGGCGGCACGGCCTCGATCGCGCCGCGCCAGATCTCGCCCAGGTAGGCGCTGGCATGCAGCGTCAGCGCGACGGCCGCGGCCAGCAGCGGGTCGATGGGCAGGCCAAGGACGGCAAGGCCGAAATAGACCAGGAACAGCTGCATCAGCAGCGGCGTGCCCTGGAACACCTGGATGAAGCCCGCCGCGATCCGGCGCCGCAGCCGGCCATGGGCGGTCCGCGCCAGCGCGACGGCCAGCCCGCCAATGGCGCCGCCAAGGAAGGCGATGACGGACAGGATCAGCGTCCAGCGGACGGCCGAGACGATGAACAGGATGTCGGCAGAGGAAAATTCGCGGATCATCTCAGCGGCTCGCAGGATAGGTGAAAAAGGCGCGGCGGATGGCGGCGAACAGGGTCGAGAACCCCAGCGCCAGCACGAAATACAGGATCGTCAGCACCAGGTAGATCTCGAAGCTGGCGAAGGTGCGGGCGTTCAGGTCCGCCCCCGCCGAGGCAAGGTCGTTGGCCGAGATGACCGAGACCACGCTGGAGGTCAGCATCAGGTAGATGAACTGGCTGGTCAGCGACGGGTAAATGTTGCGCAGCGCCGGGACCATGACGACATAGCGAAAGATCTGGGCGGGACTGAGGCCCAGCGCCCGCCCGGCCTCGATCTGGCCGCGGGGGATCGATTCGATGCCGGCGCGGATGATCTCGGTGCCGTAGGCGCCGACATTGACCACCAGCGCCACCAGCGCGGCGGTGTTCGGCGACAGGCTGATGCCGGCGGCGGGCAGGCCGAAGAAGATGAAGAAGATCTGCACCAGGAACGGCGTGTTGCGGATCACCTCGACATAGACATCGACCAGCCAGCGCAGGGGCCGGATGCCCGAGGTCTTGGCCACCGCGCCCAGGACCGAGACGACCAGCCCCAGCACCATGGCCATCAGCGACAGCCGCACCGTCAGCCAGGCACCGTAAAGCAGCAGGTCGAGATTGCCGAAAACCGGCTGGAAGTTGAACTGATACATCTGCCCTCCCCTGCTGATGCGTCGATTCCTGCGATTTAGAACGATCTAAAACGGATGAATGCAAAAGTCAACCCGCCTCGGGCCCGCTGCTTTCCCGGATCACCAGCCGCGGCGCCAGGATCGCGCGCTCGGGCGGCGCATCGGGGTCGGCCAGCCGCCGGGCCAGCAGGCGCGCGGCGGCGACGCCGATGCCGGCGGGGTCCATGGCGACGCTGGTCAGCGGCGGATAGGTCAGCTCGGCCAGCGGCAGATCGTCGAGGCCGACCACGCCCAGGTCGCGCCCAGGTTCCAGCCCGGCGCGGCGCAGGCCCAGCATCAACCCGGCAGCAAGGACGTCGTTGAAGCACAGCACCGCCTCGGGCCGGCTTTGCAATGCCAGCACCTCGGCGGCCGAGCGCGCGGCGCCCTCCCAGGTCAGGTCGGCCTCGACGATGCCGGCATCCTCGGCGCCGGTCTCGGCCAGGGCGCGGGCAAAGCCGGCCAGCCGCTCCTCGCGCGCCGAGGTGCGGGCGCCGACCGACAGGAAGGCGATGCGGCGGCGGCCCAGCCGCACCAGGTGCTGCACGGCCAGCCGCACGCCCTCGATATAGTCGGCGCCGGCGTAGTCGGTGGCCCCGCGGTCGATCTCGCGCAGCGACTGCACCATGGGCAGGCCCCAGCGGCGCATGCGCGCCGGCAGGTCGGGCGGCGTCCCCGCCGCCGGGCACAGGATCACGCCGTCGACGCCATGGCCGCGAAAGCGTTGCAGGATGTCGTCCTGGCGCCGCGGATCGTCCTGGCTGTTGGCCAGAAGCACGACCCGGTCGTCCTCGCCCATCACCCGCTCGACGCCGGCCAGGAACTCGGTGAAGAACGAGTTCACCAGGTTCGGCACGATCACCCCCACGGTGCGGCTGCTGTTGTTGCGCAGCCGCGCGGCGCCGATGTCGCGGACATAGTCCAGCTCGGCCATGACCTGCTCGACCTTCTCGCGGGTATGGTCGGCGACCAGGGGCGATTTGCGCACCACCAGCGACACGGTGGCCCGCGATACCCCGGCCATTCGCGCGACCTCGTCCAGCGTGACCCGTTTGCGCTGCATGGCGATCCCCCCTTCATGACGTCCCCTCATGGCTTTCGTGCCGGCGGGCGGGATGTCAAGCCCGCAGCGGATCGTCCCTTGTCGCGGGCCTTGCCCCAGGCCCGGCCGGCGCAGGGAATGGCCTTGCAAGATCGGGCGCTCGGCAAGCTGGTTCTGCCGGAAGCGCCGCTCGGCGCCGCTCGCATCGCCGAATGTCTGGACAGTTCCGCAAGGGTCGGCGCGCCGAGCACCCCGCCCGCAGCTGCGCCTCGGATAAGGCCGGCTCCGCCTGCCAGGCACTGATCCCGCCGGGCCAGTCACCAGCTGCATTCCCTCCTGAACCGACGTCACGCCAGACCCATCCCTGCGCGGCGCAGGCATCTGCATGTCTTCCCGAAGGATTTTCCCATGACTGGGCCTCTTGCCGCCCTGCTGGGCTCAGCCGCCGCCCGTGCCCTGCCCGCCAGCCTCGCACCAACTGCCGCTCATGCCGTTCGCACGGCCAGAAGCCCAGGATGCGATCTTTTTAGGAAGCTCGCTTTTTGCCGCGTGGTGCCGCGAAGCGCGGGCCAGCTCGCGGGTCGCCGGGCCCGGTTCGGGCGGACGGCCTGGATCGGGAGCCGCATCGTCTTCGCCATGGCCGATCATTGTGCCGGTCGCCGCAGAGGTCGCCTCGCCATCGGCAGAAGGGCCCGCTCTGTGGCCATACCCATTGCCAGGCCCAGGGTCAGCCGCACCGCCTCGCTTCCCTACCCTTGCGAAGCCCGGACGGAGACCAGCGTCCTGCTCAGAGGGCTGGCCGAGACCGGCAAGGGATAAGCAAGCGGGCAGCGGGGGAAATCCGGTCGCCACATGGCGGACGGATGATCTAGCATGAAGGGGGCGAGAACGGCTTCAGCAGCTCGCCGCGCTGTTTTCTATTTACTAGTATGCAAGTATGCAATACATCCGGGCGAGGGAGAAGAATCATGTCCATGCAGCCGAATATCGACTTCACGCTTTCGACCGCGCCGCAGGTCTATGACTGGCTGCGCGACGCGATCCTGCGCGGCGAACTGCCGCCCGGCACGCGGCTGAGCGAGACCGAGATCGCCAACCAGGTCGGCGTCAGCCGCCAGCCGGTGCGCGAGGCCTTCATCCGCCTGACCGCGGACGGCCTGGCCGAGGTCCGGCCCCAGCGCGGCACCTATATCCGCCGCATCTCGGTCTCGGCGGTGCTGTCGGCGCGGCTGATCCGCGAGGCCGTCGAAAGCGACCTGATCCGCATGCTGGCCGAACAGGCCGACGACAGGCTGCTCGCCCGCCTTGACCAGGAGATCGAGGAGCAGAGCGTCGCCGTCGCCCGCAACGATGCCGAAACCTTCGTGCGGCTGGACGACCGCTTCCACCGCCTGCTGGCGGTGGCCGCCGGGCAAGAGGCGGTCTGGGAGGTGCTGGAAGGGCTGAAATCGCAGATGAACCGCCTGCGCTACATCACCGCACGCACCTTCGACATCCAGAAGCTGATCGGCCAGCACGCCGAGATCGTGGAGGGCCTGCGCAACCACGACCCCGGCCTGGCCGAAGCGGCCATGCGCCGCCACCTGCGCGAATTGCTCAACGACCTGCCCGAGATCTCGCGCGCACGCCCCGAACTTTTCATACCCTGACCCCGCATCATCCCGGAGGAGAACGATGATCACCCTGAACCGCCGCCGCTTCGCGGCGCTGGCCGTGGCATGCCTGACCGCCGCTTCCGCCATGGGCGCCTCGGCCGCCGAACTGACGCTGAAGCTCGGCCATCTCGCGAACGAGCAGAACTCGTGGCACAAGGCATCGCTGAAATTCGCCGAAGAGCTTGACCGCCTGACCGAGGGGCGCATCGCCGTCGAGGTCTTTCCGAACGACTCGCTGGGCCGCGAGATGGACCTGATCAACGGCATGCAGCTGGGCACGGTCGAGATGACCATTACCGGCGAAAGCCTGCAGAACTGGGCGCCCATGGCCGCGCTGCTGGCCATTCCCTATGCCTATCAGTCGCTTGAGCACATGGACGAGGTCGCCGGCGGCGAGATCGGCAAGCAGATCGAGGCGCAGGTCATCGAGCGCGCACAGGTCCGGCCCATCGCCTATTTCGCCCGCGGCCCGCGCAACCTGACCGCGAACCACCCCATCACCTCCCCGGCCGAGCTGAACCGGATGCGGCTGCGCGTGCCCAACGTGCCGCTGTTCGTCGACACCTGGACCGCGCTTGGCGCCCAGCCGACGCCGATGGCTTTCTCGGAGGTCTTCACCTCGCTGCAGAACGGCACCATCGGCGGGCAGGAAAACCCGCTGGCGCTGATCCAGGCCGCCTCGCTGAACGAGGTGCAGAGCCATGTGAACCAGACCGAGCACGTGCGCAGCTGGATCTACCTGACCATCGCCGAGCAGGTCTGGCAGCGCCTGTCCCAGGAGGACCAGGCCCATGTGCTGGAGGCCGCCCGCATCGCCCAGGAGTTCGAGCGCGAGCAGTTCCTGCAGGACGAGGACGCCATCCGCGCCGACCTGGAGGCCAAGGGCATGACTTTCGTCGAGGTCGACCAGAAAGCCTTTGCCGACGGCTCGCGCGATGCGGTGATCAAAAGCGTCGACGACAGCATCCGCCCCGTCGTCGAGGAACTGTTCAACCATTGACCGGCAACGGGACGGAGCCGGCGCAAGCACCCGCGCCGGCACCTTCCCCCAAGGGTTTGGAACCATGAAAAACCTGGCACTCTTGCAACGCGGCGTCGCGGCGGCCAGCCGGTTCGCGGTGGGCATCGCCTTCTTCGCGCTGATCGTGGTGGTCACGCTTCAGATCGCCACCCGGACCTTCGGCCTGCCCTCGCCGGTCTGGACCGAGGAACTGTCGCGCTACCTGCTGCTCTACATGACCGCCTTCGGCATCGGCCTGTCGCTGATGACGGGCGAACTGGTGAACGTGGACCTGCTGCAGGAAACCGTCTCGGAAGCCCGCGCCTGGTGGATGCGGCTGATCGCGGCGATCTGCACCGCCGCGCTTGGCGGGGTGATGATCTGGCCGGCCTGGAAATTCACCACCATCGGCGCCTTCCAGCGCTCGCCCAGCCTGCGCTGGCCGATGGACATCATCCACGCCTCGGTGCTGGTGCTGTCCGTCATGCTGTTCCTGTTCGCGCTGCTGCGGGTAGTCGGCATGATCGCCGGCACCGACGACGGGCGCCCCCATCTTGCCGAGGAAGCCTGAGCCCATGGATCTTTTCCTGCTTCTGACCACCTTCTTCGTGACCCTGGCGCTTGGCGTGCCGGTCGCGGTCTGCCTGGGGCTTGCCTCGCTGGCCTATATCCTGACGGCGGGCCTGCCGGTCGTCATCATCCCGCAGCGCATGTATGCGGGCATGGACGTCTTTGTCCTGCTGTGCATCCCCGGCTTCATCCTGGCCGGGAACCTGATGAACTTCGGCGGCATCACCGAGCGCATCATCCGCCTGGCCAATGCCATGGTGGGCTGGATGCGCGGCGGGCTGGCCATGGCCAACGTCGCGGATTCGATGATGTTCGGCGGCGTCTCGGGCACGGCCGTCGCCGATGTCGCGGCGACCGGCGGCGTCATGATCCCCGGCATGAAGAAATCCGGCTATCCCGGCGATTTCGCCGCCGCCATCACCGCCGCCTCGGCCACGGTGGGACCGATGCTGCCGCCCAGCGTGCCGATGATCATCGTCGGCGCCCTGTCGGGCATCTCGGTCGGCCAGCTGTTCCTGGCCGGCGCGGTTCCGGGCGTGCTGATGGGCATCGGCATGGCGATCACCTGCTACATCCTCGCCGTGCGCCGCAACTATCCGCGCCAGCAATGGCAGGGCTTCGGCGAGCTGATCGCGGCCTTCCTCGCCGCCTTCTGGGCGCTGGCCATGACCGGGCTGATCATCGGCGGCCTGCTGACCGGCATCGCCACGCCGACCGAGACCGCCATCGTCGCCTGCCTTTACGCCTTCGTGATCGGCACCTTCGTCTATCGCGAGCTGCCGATCCGCGCGGTGCCGCGCATCATCGTCAACAGCGCGATCTCCTCGGCCGGCATCCTGGCGCTGGTGGGCTTCGCCAATGTCTTCGGCTCGATCCTGGCGTCCGAGCGCATCCCGCAGATGCTGGTCAGCAGCGTGCTGGCGATCACCGACAACCCGATCCTGGTGATCCTGCTGATCAACGTGCTGCTGCTGACGATCGGCATGTTCATGGAGACCATCGCCGCGCTCATCATCCTGTTCGTGCCCCTGCTGGGCCTGGCGACCAGCGTCGGCATCGAGCCGCTGCATTTCGCCACCTTCGCGGTCTTGAACCTGATGATCGGCCTGACCACGCCGCCGGTGGGCGTCTGCCTGTTCGTCGCCTGCAACATCGCCCGCGAGCCGCTGGCCAAGGTCATCAGCGCGGTCATCCCCTTCCTGATCTCGAACATCATCGTGCTGCTGCTGGTGTCCTACTACCCGCCCTTCGCCACCTGGCTGCCGACGACGCTGATGGGGAACTGACATGACACAGGAGATCGCCTGCCGCCTGCATGCGGCCCATGACCTGCGGATCGAGCCCCTGGCCGAGCCGCAGCCCGCCGAGGGCGCCGCCCTGGTCCGCGTGCTGCGCGGCGGCATCTGCGGCTCGGACCTGCATTACTACCATGACGGCGGCTTCGGCCCGGTCCGGGTGCGCCAGCCCATCGTGCTGGGCCACGAGGCCGCCGGCGTGGTCGAGGCCGCGCCCGAGGGGTCCGGCCTGGTGCCGGGGCAGCTGGTGGCGCTGTCGCCCTCGCGCCCCTGCGGCGAATGCGACTATTGCCGCGCCGGGGCCGAGCGGCATTGCCTGGCCATGCGCTTCAGCGGCTCGGCCATGCGGCTGCCGCATGAGGACGGTTTCTTCCGCAACCGGCTGTATCACCCCGTCGGCCAATGCCTGCCGCTGCCCGAGGGGGCGAGTGCCCAGGCCGCGGCCGGGGCCGAGCCGCTGGCGGTCTGCCTGCACGCGCTGAGCATGGCGCCCGACCTGTCCGGCCAGCGGGTGCTGATCACCGGCGCCGGTCCCATCGGCGCGATCTGCACCGCGCTGGCCCGGCTGCGCGGCGCGGCCGAGGTCGTGGTGACGGATGTGCAGGACTTCACCCTGGGGATCGCCGGCCGCATGGGCGCGGACCGCGCGGTGAACGTGGCCGAACAGCCCGACGCCCTGGCCGACCTGGCCGAGGGCAAGGGCCGGATCGACGTGGTCCTGGAATGCTCGGCCAATCCCCATGCCATCACGCAGGCCATCGGCCTGGCGCGGCCGCAGGCCACCATGGTCCAGATCGGCGTCGGCGGCACCCTGCCCCTGCCCCTGAACCTGATCGTCGCCAAGGAACTGCGCCTGGTCGGCACCCATCGCTTCGACCGCGAGTTTGCCGAGGCCGTGCGCATGATCGGCGCGGGCCAGATCGACCTGTCGCCCATGGTCACGCAGGTTCTGCCGGCGGCCGAGGCGCAGCGCGCCTTCGACCTGGCCGGCGACCGGGCGCAGGCGGTCAAGGTGCAGCTGGATTTCGGGGCCTGAACCCATGCCGGTCATCACCGAGATCGAGGATCTGCGCCGCCTGCACCGGCGGCGCGTCCCGCGCATGTTCTACGACTACGTGGATGTCGGCGCCTGGACCGGCAGCACCTATCGCGCCAACCGCGCCGATTTCGAACGCATCCTGCTGCGCCAGCGCGTCGCCCGCAACATCGAGGCCCGCAACCTTGCCACCACCATGCTGGGCCAGCCGGTCGCGATGCCCCTGGCGCTGGCTCCGGTGGGCCTCTTGGGCATGCAGCACCCGGATGGCGAGATCCACGCCGCCCGCGCCGCGCAGGCTGCCGGCGTGCCCTTCACCCTGTCCACCATGTCCATGTGCTCGCTCGAGGACGTGGCGCAGGCGACCGGCGCGCCGTTCTGGTTCCAGCTCTACACCCTGCGGGACGAGGCGTTCCTGGAGGACATCCTGGAGCGCGCCCGCCGCGCCGGGGTGACGGCGCTGGTGCTGACGCTGGACCTGACCATCCAGGGCCAGCGCCACAAGGATCTGAAGAACCGCATGACCGCGCCGCCGCGGCTGACGCTGCCGAACCTGATCGACATCGCGCTGCATCCCCGCTGGGCGCTGGGGATGCTGGGCACGCGCCGGCGCAGCTTCGGCAATATCGTCGGCCACGCCCGCGGCGTCGAAAGCCTGGGCGACCTGATGGACTGGACCGCGCGCCAGTTCGACCAGCGGCTGGACTGGGCGCGGGTGGAACAGATCATCCGCAAATGGGGCGGGCCGGTGATCCTGAAGGGCATCAACGACCCCGAGGACGCGCGGCGCGCACGGGACACCGGCTGCGACGCGATCCTGGTCTCGAACCACGGGGGACGGCAGCTCGACGGCGCGCCCTCGACCATCCGCGCCCTGCCGGCGATCCGGCGCGCGGTCGGGCCGGACTTTCCGCTTTATCTCGACAGCGGCATCCAGTCGGGACAGGAGGCGCTGAAGGCCATCGCCCTGGGCGCGAACGCCGTCTTTGTCGGCCGCGCCTTCACCTATGGGCTGGGCGCCATGGGGCAGAAGGGCGTCGCGGCGGCGCTGGCCATCCTGCACCGCGAAATGGACATCACCATGGCGCTTTGCGGCGTCAACGACATCAAGGATTTCGGTCCCGGCTGCCTGTGGCCGGACGACCGCGGCAATGCCGCCTGAGGAACAAGGAAAACGTGAATGCGACATACCTGGCGCTGGTTCGGCCCCAAGGATCGGGTCTCGATCGACGACATGCTGCAAGCCGGGGTCCAGGGCGTGGTCACCGCCCTGCACCACGTCCCGACCGGAACGGTCTGGTCCCCCGAGGAAATCGCCCGCCGGCAGGCCGAACTGGCGGTGATGGCGGACGGCGCGCCCTCGGGCCTGAAATGGGAGGTGGTGGAAAGCCTGCCGGTCAGCGAGGCGATCAAGACCCAGACCGGCGACTGGCGGGCGCATGTCGCCAACTGGATCACCTCGATGCGTCACCTGAAGGACGCCGGGATCGAGGTGATCTGCTATAACTTCATGCCGGTTCTGGACTGGACCCGCACCGACCTGGCCTGGCGGAGGCCGAACGGCGCGCGCTGCATGCGCTTCGACTTCACCGATTTCGCCGCCTTCGACATCCATATCCTGCAGCGCAGGGGCGCAGCCGAGGATTTCCCCCAAGAGATCCGCGAGGAAGCCGCCCGCCGCTTTGCCGCGATGGACGATGCCCGCCGCGAAGAGCTGGCCGGCAACGTGGTCTTCGGCCTGCCCGGCGCGGCCGAGCATTTCAGCCTAAACGATGTGCGGGCGCTCTTGGAAAGCTATGCCCCGGTGACGGACGCGGTGCTGCGCCGGCATTTCCACGACTTCCTGGAACAGGTGGTCCCGGTCGCGCAAGAGATCGGCGTGCGGCTCTGCTGCCATCCCGACGACCCGCCCTTCGGCCTGCTGGGCCTGCCGCGCGTCATGTCGACCGAGGCCGATTACGCCGAGCGCATGGCCGCCGTGGACCTGCCGGCGAACGGCATCACGCTTTGCTCGGGCTCGCTGGGGGCGCGGCCGGACAACGACCTGCCGGGCATGATGGAGCGGCTGGGCGACCGGGTGCATTTCCTGCACCTGCGCAACGTGCGCCGCGACAGCGACGCGATCCGCGGTTCCTTCTTCGAGGACGAGCATCTGGGCGGCCAGACCGACATGGTGGCGCTGGTCGCGGCCGTGCTGCGCGAGGAGGCCAAGCGCCGCGCCGCCGGCCGCGCCGATGCGACAATCCCGATGCGCCCCGACCACGGCCAGGACATCCTGGACGACATCGGCCGCGGCGGCCAGCCCGGCTATCCCGCCATCGGCCGGCTCAAGGGCCTGGCCGAGCTGCGCGGGGTCGAGCTGGCGCTGAGCCACGGGGCGCGGCCATGAGCCCGCGCCTGGCCAGCCTTGCCGACCTGCCGCCCGGCGTCGCGCGGCCGCGCTATGACCGCGCCGCGCATGGCATGGGCATCCTGCATCTGGGGCTGGGCGCCTTCCATCGCGCGCATCAGGCGGTCCATACCGACGACGCGCTGGCGGCCGAGGGCGGCGACTGGCGCATCCTCGGCGCCAACCTGCGCAGCCGCGAGACCCCGGATGCGCTGAACGGGCAGGACGGGCTTTTCACCGTGCTGGAGCGTTCGGAAAGCGACCGGGCGCGGGTGATCGGCGCGCATGGCCCGGCCATCGGCGGCGATGCGGCGGCGATCCTGCGCGCCGCCTGCGATCCCGCGATCCGCATCCTGTCGCTGACCGTCTCGGAAAAGGCCTATGGCATCGACCGCGCGGCCATGGATGCCGATCCGGCCCATCCCGCGGTCGCCGCCGATCTGGCGCAGCCGCAGGCGCCGCAGGGCGTGCTGGGCATCATCCTGGCCGCCCTGGCGGCGCGGCGCGAGGCCGGGGCCGCGCCCTTTGCCGTGCTGAGCTGCGACAACCTGCCCGACAACGGCGCGCTGCTGCGTGCGGGCGTGCTGGGCCTTGCCCGCCGCCGCGACCCCGACCTGGCCGGCTGGATCGCCGATCACGTCGCCTTTCCGGCGACCATGGTGGACCGCATCACCCCGGCCACGACCGCGCGCACCCTGGCCGATGTCGAGGCGCTGACCGGCCATCGCGACCTGGCCGCGGTCGAGACCGAGCCCTTCAGCCAATGGGTGATCGAGGACCACTTCCCGCACGGCCGCCCGGCATGGGAGGCCGGCGGCGCGTTGTTCGTGCGCGACGTCCGCCCGCATGAGGCGATGAAGCTGCGCATGCTGAACGGCAGCCATTCGCTGATCGCCTATGCCGGGCAGATGCTGGACCTGCCCCATGTCCGCGACGCCATGGCCGACCCGCCGTTGGCGGCTCTGGTCCGGCGCCACATGCAGGCGGCAGGCGCGACCCTGCCGCAGGGCGCCGGGCTCGACCCCAAAGCCTATGGGGCGGCGCTGCTGGCGCGCTTTGCCAACCCCGCCATCGCCCACCAGACCCGGCAGATCGCCATGGACGGCACCGAGAAGCTGCCACAGCGCTGGTTCGCCCCCGCGGCCGAACTGCTGCAAGCCGGCGGCGACGCCCGCCCCTTTGCCTTCGCCACCGCGGTCTGGCTGGCATGGCTGGCCGGGCAGGAACAGGCGCCGGACGATCCGCGCGGCGCGGCGCTGCTGGATCTGGCCCGCGAGGCGGGCGGGGACGACGAGGCCCTGGCCCACTCGGTCCTGGGGCTGCCGGGGCTGGCGCCGCCTTCGCTGGTCGGCGATGCCGCCTTCACCAGGTCGGTGCGGCAGGCCGTGACCCATATCCGCCGCGACGGGTTGCGCGCGGCCATGGCGACGGAGTTGGCATCGTGACCGGCAAGTCCATCCTTTCCATCGGCGAGGCCATGGTCGAGCTGTCGCCCTCGGGCCAGGGCGGGCTGTGGCGGCTGGGCATCGCCGGCGACACGCTGAACACGGCCTGGTATCTGCGCCGCCTGCTGCCGGCCGACTGGCGCGTGGCCTATTGCAGCCGCGTGGGCCTGGGCGAGTTCTCGCAGCAGATGGTCGATTTCCTGGCCGCCGAGGGGATCGACGCGACCCCTGTGGGCCGCGACCCCGGCCGCGAGATCGCGGTCTATGCCATCTCGCTGAAGGATGGCGAGCGCAGCTTCAGCTATTGGCGCGACACCTCGGCGGCCAAGGGGCTGGCCGACGACCCGGCGGCCCTGGCCTCGGCGCTGGCAGGGGTCGGCATCGCCTATTTCTCGGGCATCACCCTGGGCATCCTGCCCCCGGCCGGCCGCGCCGCGCTGATCGGGGCGCTGGCAACCGCGCGCGCGGCGGGCACGCAGGTGGTGTTCGACCCGAACCTGAGGCCCCGGCTCTGGCCCGACGCCGCCGCCATGTGCCGCGAGATCGAGGCGGCGGCGGCCGTCGCCGACCTGGTCCTGCCCAGCTTCGACGACGAGCGCAGCTTTTTCGGCGATGCCGATCCGCAGGCGACGGTGGCGCGCTATCTGGCACGCGGGGCCGGGCAGGTCGTGGTCAAGGCGGGCGGCGACGCCATCCGCTATGGCGGGCGCGAAGGCGCGGGGCTGGTCGAGGACCTGCCGCGCGAGGTGCCGGTGGACACCACCGCCGCCGGGGACAGCTTCAACGCCGGCTATCTGGCCGCGCGGCTGGACGGCGCCGATATCCCCGCCGCCATCCGCCGGGCGCATGACCTCAGCCGCCGGGTGATCCGCCATCGCGGCGCATTGGTGCCCGAGGCGGTCGCGCAGGGCTGAGCCCCGGCCGCCCATGGCCCTGCCGCGGCAGGCGCCGGGCGGTCTTTTCGCATCCTGCCCGAAGGGCGGATGCCTGCGGGCTCGACTCCGGGCCGAAAATCCTGTATCAATCGTTTGATTGACATTTCGGCGTGATCGGCATGGACCCGCATCCCACCCGCCTTTCCCTGATCGGGGCCGCCATGCAGCAATTCGGCCGTGGCGGGTTCCAGGCTGCCTCGACGCGGGCCATCGCCGCGCAGGCGGGCACCAACATCTCGTCCATCGCCTATCACTTCGGCGGCAAGGACGGGCTGCGCATCGCCTGCGCCGATGCGGTGGCCGAGCGGGTGGCGCAGGTCGCCCGGCCCCTGCCCGGCTTGCAGGACCGGCCGGACCCCCGCCACGCCCGGCTGCTGCTGCGGCGGCTGGTGCGCCGGATCGTCACCTTCATGATCGTCAGCCCCGCGGCCAGCGACGCGGTGGCCTTCGTGCTGCGCGAACTGGCCGAGCCGGACAGCCCGGTGCTGGACCGGCTTTATACCACGCTGATCGAACCGCGCCACCGCGCGCTCTGCGCGCTCTGGTCCGCCGCGACCGGCGAACCGGCAGAGGCCGAGGAGGTGAAGCTGGCCGTGTTCTCGCTGATCGGGCAGGCGGTCTATTTCCGCGTGGCCGCGCCCATCGTCCAGCGCCGGATGGGCTGGCGGCACTATGCACGGGCCGAGGCGCGGGCGATCACCCGGCGAATGCTGGCCAACCTGGACCGGATGACCGGGGGCGCGGATGGCTGATTTCATCTGCTCGCTGGCCTTTCTCGCCGCGCTGTTTTCCCATTGCGGCCCGCCGCCGCCCCTGGGCACCGGCTATGCCGAGGGCGAGCATGTACAGATCGCCCCCGTGGCGACGGCCCGGATCGAGGCGCTGGCCGTGCAGCGCGGCGACCGCGTCGAGGCCGGGCAGGCCGTGGCCATGCTGGAAACCCGCGACGCCGCGCTGGCGCTGGCCGCGGCCGAGGCAGCCCAGGCCCGCGCCGCCAGCACCCTGGCCGACCTGGAGAAGGGCGGCCGCGCGCCCGAGATCGCCGCCATCGAGGCGACGCTGGCCGCCGCCCGCGCCAATGCCGAACGCATGGCGCGCGAGGCGGCCCGGCAGGAGCGGCTGCTGGCGCAGCGCGTCAGCGCGCCCGCGCAGCGGGACGACGCCCGCGCCGCCGCCGACATGGCCGAGGCGGCGGTGCGCGAGGCCGAGGCGCGGCTGGCCGTCGCCCGCCTGCCCGCCCGCCCCGATGCCATCGCCGCCGCCCGCGCCGCCCTGGCCCAGGCCCAAGCCGACCGGCAGGCGATGGAATGGCAGCTGCAACAGCGCCGGCTGACCGCCCCCGCGCCGGGCACCGTCACCGACATCCTGCGACATCCGGGCGAGATCGCCGGCCCCTCGGCGCCGGTGCTGGCCTATCTGCCGGACGGCGCGGTCAAGCTGCGCTTCTATGTGGCCGAAGCCGATCTGGCCGCGCTTTCGCTGGGAACGAGGCTGACGGTCGGCTGCGACGGCTGCGCGCCGGCCGGCGCCACCGTCTCGTTCATCGCCGAGGAGGCCGAGTTCACCCCGCCCGTCCTTTATGCCCGCGACGCGCGGCAGAAGCTGGTCTACCTGGTCGAGGCCCGCCCCGATCCGGGCAGCCCGCTGAAGCCCGGCCAGATCGTCGAGCTCTGGAAGGCGCCATGACCCAGGCCACCGCCATCGACGTGACCGGGCTGACGAAATCCTTCGGCGGCAGGACGGTGGTGGACGATGTGGCGCTGCGGGTGGCCGAGGGCGAGATCGCCGGCTTCCTGGGCCCGAACGGCTCGGGCAAGACCACCTGCATCCGCATGATCTGCGGCTTGCTGACGCCCGACGCGGGCAGCGGCAGCGTGCTGGGCCTGGACGTGCGCCGCCAGCAGCGCGCGATCCGCCGGCAGGTCGGCTACATGACGCAGAAATTTTCCTTCTACGAGGATCTGTCGATCGAAGAGAACCTGGCCTTCGTCGCCGGGCTCTACGGCCTGCCGCGGCAGGCCGTGCGCGACACGCTGGAGGATCTGGGCCTGACCTCGCGCAAGACCCAGCTGGCCGGCAGCCTCTCGGGCGGCTGGAAGCAGCGGCTGGCGCTGGCGGCCTGCATCATGCACCAGCCCCGCCTTCTGTTGCTGGACGAGCCGACCGCCGGGGTCGATCCCAAGGCCCGGCGGCAGTTCTGGGACGAGATCCACGCCCGCGCGCTGGCGGGCATGACCGTCCTGGTCTCGACCCATTACATGGACGAGGCCGAGCGTTGCCACCGCATCAACTACATCGCCTATGGCCGGCTGGTGGTCTCGGGCACCGTGGCCGAGGTGATCGCGGGCGCGCGGCTGGTCACGCTGGGCGTGCAGTCCCCCCGGCCGGGCGAGCTGGCCGAGCGCCTGCGCCGGGCGCCGGGCGTCGAGCAGGTCGAGCCCTTCGGCACCGCGCTGCACGTCACCGGCACCGACCGCGACCGGCTCATGGCGGCGCTGGCGGCCGAGGGCGTCGCCGGCCGGCCGGTCGAGACCAGCCTCGAAGACGTGTTCATCCGGCTGATGGAACAGTCCCAGGACAACATGCGATGAGCTTTTCGCCGACACGGCTGCGGGCGCTGCTGCGCAAGGAGTTCATCCAGATGCGCCGCGACCGCGTGACCTTCGCCATGATGCTGGGGGTGCCGATCATGCAGCTTCTGCTGTTCGGCTATGCGATCAACAGCGACCCGCGCGACATGCCCACGGCCCTGGTCGCGCCGGTGCAGGATCGGTTCGGCCGCAGCTTTGCCGCGGCGCTGGAGAACAGCGGCTACTATCGCATCACCCACCCCCTT
Organism: Paracoccus ferrooxidans; assembly: GCF_029909815.1. NCBI lineage: Bacteria > Pseudomonadati > Pseudomonadota > Alphaproteobacteria > Rhodobacterales > Paracoccaceae > Paracoccus > Paracoccus ferrooxidans. Next base: position 25,701 of record NZ_CP038201.1, read on the forward strand.
GCCACCGCCGACCAGGCCGAGCGGCTGATGACCCGCGGCGAGGTTGCCTTTGTCGTGACCGTGCCCGCCGATTTCGGCCGGCGGATGGAACGCGGCGACCGGCCGCAGATCCTGGTCGAGGCGGACGGCTCGGACCCCTCGGCGACCAGCGGCGCCGTCGCCGCGCTTCCCGGCATCGCCGAAAGCGCCTTTCGCCGCGACCTGCCGGCCGGGCCGGCGCGGACCGCGCCCGAGATCGTCACCCATCGCCGCTACAACCCCGAGGCGGTCACGCAATACAACATCGTCCCCGGCCTTCTGGGGGTGATCCTGCAGATGACCATGGTGATGATGACCGCCATGGCCCTGACCCGCGAGATCGAGCGCGGCACCATGGAAAACCTGCTGGCCATGCCCGCCACCCCGGCCGAGATCATGATCGGCAAGATCACCCCCTTCCTGACCGTCGGCGCGGTGCAAGTCCTCGTCATCCTGGGCGCGGCCTGGGCGATCTTCGACGTGCCTTTCGCGGGTTCGCTGGGGCTGCTGCTGGCGGGGGTGATGGTCTTCGTGCTGGCGCTGGTGCTGCTGGGCTATCTGATCTCGACCGCGGCGCGCACGCAGATGCAGGCGATGCAGATCGCGATCTTCATCTTCCTGCCCTCGGTGCTGCTGTCGGGGTTCATGTTCCCGTTCCGCGGCATGCCGGGCTGGGCGCAGGCCCTGGGCGAGGTGCTGCCGGTGACGCATCTGCTGCGGCTGGTGCGCGGCATCATGCTGAAGGGCGCGGGCTGGGCCGATGTCGCGCCGCAATTCGCCGCGCTCGCGGCCATGGTGTCGGTGCTGGGCACGCTGGCCCTGCTGCGGTTCCGCCGGACGCTGGACTGACCGGCGCGCCCGTCAGGCCAGCCGCATCACCGTATCCGCCAGCCGCAGCAGCATCCGGTCGCGATACCAGGGCGCGCAAAGCAGCAAGGCCACCGGCAGCCCCGCGCGGGTCCGCCCCCAGGGCAGCGAGATCGCCGGATGGCCGGTCAGGTTCTGCGGATAGGTGAACGGATACCAGGCCCCGCGGATGGTGCCGGCGGGCTGGCCGTCGATCTCGATCTCGCCCATCGGGTCATAGCCCAGGGCCAGCGGTGGCGCGGTCAGCACCGGCGAAACCAAGAGGTCGAAGCGGGCGAAATGCGCCTGCATCATCTGGAACAGCCGCGTCCGCGCCGCCGAGGCCTCGGCCAGATCCACTGCGGAATAGCCCTGCCCCAGCCGCGCCGTCTCGACCAGCGAGGGGGCGACCAGATCCTCGCGGCCGGCAAAGGCGGGGGCGGCGCGGGCGGCCAGCCCCACCCGCAAAAGGGTCAGGAACACCGGCTCGAAACTGCGGAAATCCAGATCGGCTTCTTCGACGACGGCGCCCTCGGCCTCGATGCGGCGCAGGGCGGCCTGGGTGATCTCGGCCGTCTCGCGCTCGACCCGCGCGCCGGCGGTGGGGATCCAGCCGATGCGCAGCCCCCTGAGCCCGCGCCCGTCGTCGGGATGGAGTTGCACGGCCGCCTGGCCATAGGGGTCGCGGGGGTCGGGGCCGGCCATGGCCTGAAAGAACAGCGCCGCATCCGCCACGGTGCGCGCCATCGGCCCGGCAAAGGAATTGGCGGCGAACAGGTCGGGCAGCGCCAGATGCGGGATGACGCCCAGCGTCGGCTTCATGCCGACGATGCCGCAGCAGGCGGCCGGGATGCGGATCGAGCCGCCGCCGTCGGTGCCGATGGACAAGGGGCCCATGCCCGCCGCCACCGCCACCGCCGAGCCGGAGCTGGACGCGCCCGCCGTCACGCCGGGGTCGATCGGGTTCAGCGTCAGCCCGGTCAGCGGCGAGCTGGCGGTCTGGGCATGGCCGAATTCCGGCGTCGTAGTCTTGCCGATCATGATGCCGCCGGCGGCGCGGGCGCGGGCGACCGAGACCGCATCCTCGGCCGGCACGCTTTCTGCGAACAGGCGCGAGCCCATGGTGGTGCGCACGCCAGCCGTGGCCAGCAGATCCTTGACCGAATAGGGCACGCCATGCAGCAGCCCCAATTCGTCGCCGCGCATCACCGCCGCCTCGGCCGCCCGCGCCTCGGCCCGCGCCGCATCGGCGGCGACGGTGACGAAGGCGTTGAGGTCGCGGCGCGCCTCGATCCGCTCCAGCGCCGCCTCGGTCGCCTCGACGGGCGAGATGGCGCGGCGGCGGATGGCCTTGGCCAGGTCAACGGCGCTCAGGTCGGCGATCTCGGTCATCGCGGGCTCCTTTCAGATCATCCAATGGCCGCCATCGACCAGCAGCGTCTGGCCGGTGATGAAACGCGCCTCGTCGCTGGCCAGGAAGGCGACGGCGGCGGCCACGTCCTCGACCGCGCCGACGAAGCCGACCGGGGTCTTGTCGACGATCTGCTGGATCACCTGCGCCGGCACGCGGTCATGCGCGGCGGTGCGGATGGCGCCGGGCGCCACCGCGTTCACCGTCACGCCATGCGGCGCCAGTTCGCGGGCCAGGCCGCGGGTCAGCCCGATCACCCCCATCTTGGCGGCGGCGTAATCGGCCAACCCCGGCTCGCCGGTAAAGGCGGCAAGGCTCGACATGTTGACGATGCGCCCGGCACCGCGCTCGCGCATCGCCGGCGCCACCAGCCGGGCCATGCGCATGGCGCTGACCAGCGAGATCTCCAGCACGAAGCGCCAGACCTCCTCGCGCGAGTCGCAAAAGGGCGCGCTGCGCTCGCGGCCGCTTTGGCCCAGGTTGTTCACCAGCACGTCCACCGGGCCGAGTTCGGCCAGGAAACGGTCGTGGAAGCCGGCCAGGGCGGCGGCGTCCGTGCAATCGCCCTGGACCAGCAGCAGCCGCCCGCCCGCCTCGGCGGCGAGCGGCGCGGTGTCGAGGTCCATGACCCCGACCCGCGCGCCCTCGGCCAGCATGCGGCGGGCGATGCCGCCGCCGATGCCCGCCGCGCCGCCCGTCACCAGCACGGTCTTGTCCCTGAACCGCATGCATCCCGTCATGGCCGGCCTCAATGAAAGGTGCGGCCGCCATCGACCGCCAGGGCAACGCCGGTGACATAGGAGGACTCGCCGCTCGTCAGCCACAGGATCGCCGCGGCGATCTCGGCCGGATCGGCGATGCGGCGCAGGGCATAGCGGTCGCGCACCGCCTGCAACTGCGCCTCGGCATCGCCCGCCGGGTCGATCGAGCTGCGCAGCAGCGGCGTGTCGACGGCGCCGGGGCAGACCACGTTCACGCGGATGCCGCTGTCCGCCAGCTCCAGCGCCAGCGATTTCGAGAACATCTGCAACCCCGCCTTGGAGGCGGCATAGCCGCTGCGCAGCCGCAAAGGCACCAGACCCGCACCCGAGGACAGGTGGACGATGGTGCCGCCCCCCGCCTGCCGCAGATGCGGCACCGCAGCCCGGCACAGCTTCATCGCGCCGGTCAGGTTCACGGCGATCAGCCGGTCCCAGGCCTCGTCGGTGATCTGCTCCAGCGCCGCGACCAGATCCAGGCCCGCGCAATTGACCAGCCCGTCCAGCCCGCCCAGCGCCCCGGCCAGCCGCGTCACCGCCGCCGCAAGCGCGGCGCTGTCGGTGATGTCGGCCACCGCGGCCGGCACCTGCAACCCATCCAGCGCCGCCCCGTCGCGGTCGATCACCGCGACGCGGGCGCCCTCGGCCAGGAAGCGCGCGACAGTGGCCCGGCCGATGCCCTGCGCGCCGCCGGCGATCAGGATGCGGCGGCCGGCCAGCGCCCCGCTCATGCCGCAGCGCCCTCCAGGCGCGGGCGCATGTCGGCGACCATCTCGTCGCAGCGGCCCATCCACACGTCGCCCTTGTCCAGCGCGCGCCGGATCAGCTGCTCAAGCACCCACAGGCGCGAGGGCTGGCCGATGATCTGCGGATGCATGCCGACCATCATCATCCGCCGCTCGGCATGCAGCATGTCCAGCTCCAGCGTCCACGCCTCCAGCAGGGCCGAGGGCGCCTGCATGGTCCGGCCCGGCAGCACGATGGAATATTGGAAGAAGGGCGCGTCATCCAGCACCCAGCGGAAGGGCAGTTCGACCAGCCGGGTCCGCTGCCCCTCGACCTCGTGCAGATAGGGCGAATCGTCGTCGAAGAAGTTCGAGGAATAGTCGAAGCCGTATTCCAGCATCAGCTGCATGGAAATGTCGCTGAGTTCGGCCGCGGGCGAGCGCCAGCCGCGCGGCGCCTGCCCGGTGGCGCGCCTGATCGCCTCGAAGCCGCGCTCCATCTCCTCGCGCTCTTCCTCGTGGCTGAGGTTCAGGATCCAGCGGTGCGAATAGCTGTGATGGGCGATCTCGTGCCCGCCTTGCAGGATGCGCTCGACCAACTCGGGGCGCTGGTCCACGACCAGGCCGGGGATGAAGAAGGTGCTGCGCAGGCCGTAGCGGCGCAGCAGGTCCAGCACGCGGTCGGTGCCGACCTTCCAGCCATAGGCGCCCTGCGACATCAGGATCGGGCGCCTGGCATAGGCGGGATCGCGCGCCGTCCACATCGTCTCGGCATCGAGGTCGAAGGTCAGAAACAGCGGAAAGCCCTTGCTGGTCAGATGCATGGCTGGTCCTTTCAGACGAATTTGTGAAAGCCGGTCCAGCGCTCGGCCAGCAGCAGCACGATCACGGTGGCGACGATCAGCAGGGTCGAGATGGCGGCGACGCCCGGATTGACCCCCATCTCGACCGAGCTGAAGATCAGGATGGGCAGCGTGGTCTGCCGGGCGCTGGCCAGGAAGATCGTGACCGGCACGTTCTCCATCGAGGTGACGAAGGCGAACAGCGCCCCGGCGACCAGGCCGGGCTTGATCAGCGGCAGCGTGACCAGCCGGAAGGCGGTGAAGCCGTCCGCGCCCAGCACCCGCGCCGCCTCTTCGACCGAGACGTCGAGGCCCGAGAGGCTGGCCAGCGCCGAGCGCAGGATATAGGGCACGGTGATGACGACATGGGCGACGATCAGCACCAGGAAGCTGCCGCGCAGGCCGACCAGCGTCACATATTGCAGCATCGCCACCCCGATCACCACCGAGGGCACGATCAGCGGCGCCATCAGCAGCGCGGTGATCGCCTCGGAGCCGGGGATGGCCTTGCGAAACAGCGCATAGGCCGCCGCGACGCCCAGGACCAGCGACAGAAGCGTCGAGCTGACCGCCAGGATCAGGCTGTTGCGGATCGCCCGGATATAGACCGGATCGCTCAGCACCTCGGCGAACCATTTCAGCGTCCAGCCCTGCGGCGGGATGGTCAGGTAGGAGGTCTCGCTGAACGAGGTCAGCACGACCACCAGCACCGGCACCTGCAGGAAGGCCACGACCAGCAGCGCGACGATGGAAATGGGCAGGGTGGGTTTCATGTCGCTCATGCCATGCCCGCCCATCTTCTGGTCATGCGGCTAGAGAGCCAGATGATGACCAGCGTCGAGGCCGCCAGCGCAAAGGACAGCGCCGAGCCGCTGGGCCAGTCCAGAAGCTGCATGTATTCGTCATAGATCAGCGTCGCCATCACCTGATAGGTCGGCCCGCCCAGCATCCTTGGCGTGACCAGCGCCGAGATGGTCAGCACGAAGACCAGGATCGAGCCGCCGATGATGCCCGGCGCCGTCAGCGGCAGGGTGACGGACCAGAACACATGCGTCCGGCTGGAGCCCAGCGTCGCGGCCGCCGCCTCGACGTCGCGGGGCACGTTTTGCAACGCCGCGACCAGCATCAGCACCATGAAGGGCAGGTAGATATGGGTCAGCCCGATCAGCAGGCCGGTCATGTTGAACATCAGCTTCAGCGGCCGCTCGATCAGGCCCAGGTCGATCAGCAGGTTGTTGACCACGCCGCGATTGGTCAGCAGCACGATCCAGCCAAAGGAGCGCACCACCAGGTTCAGCATCAGCGGAAAGATCACCAGAAGCGTCAGCGGCAGCCGCCAGCGCGGATGGCCGCGCACGATCAGATAGGCGACCGGATAGCCGGTCAGCAGGCACAGCACGGTGACGCCCAGCCCCAGCGCCAGCGTGCGCAGCACCACCTCGCGGTAATAGCCGTCGGTGGCGATGCGCAGGTAGTTTTCCCAGGTGAAGCTGCCCGCGACCATGCCCTGCCCCGGCTGGTATTCCTGGAAGCTGGTCGGCAGCAGCAGCACCAGCGGCACCACGAAGGACAAAAGCAGCACCAGCAGAAGCGGCGCGATCAGCAGCCATGCACTGCGCTGGCCGGTCATGACGCGGCCCCCTGCGGCAGCACGATGATGTCGCGCGGCCGGATCGCCAGATGCACCGGCTCGCCCGGCGCGAGATTGGCGGTATCCTCGGCCGAGGGCACCTCGACCACGATCTCGGCGCCATGGGCCAGCCGCACCACCAGCTGCACCTGCGGCCCCGAGAAGGCGCGCAGCGCCACGGTGCCCGCCAGCGCGCCCGGCTCGGGCGTGCGCAGGACGCGGATCGCCTCTTGCCGCAGAAAGACCTCGGCCTCGCTGCCCTCGGGCAGGTCCAGCCGCTCGGGGCGCAGCGCCAGCCCGGCGCCAAGCGCGACGGTGCCGGCCTCGATGCGGCCTTGCAGCCGGTTCGGCTTGCCGATGAAGCTGGCGACAAAGGCGTTCGCCGGCCGGTGATAGATCTCCTCGGGCCTGTCCAACTGCTGGATCACGCCGCCATGCATGACGCCGACGCGGTCCGACAGGCTCAGCGCCTCGGCCTGGTCATGGGTGACGAACAGCGTGGTGATGCGCAGTTCCTGCTGCAACCGCTTCAGCTCGATCTGCATCTCGTCGCGCAGCTTGGCGTCGAGGTTGGACAGCGGCTCGTCGAACAGCAGGATGCTGGGCCGGGGCGCAATGGCGCGGGCCATCGAGACGCGCTGCTGCTGGCCACCGGAAAGCTGGCGCGGGAAACGCGCGCCATAGCCGCCCAGCCGGACCATCTCCAGCGCGGCATTCACCCGCTCTTCCAGCGGCTTGCCGGATTCGCCCTTGCGGCGCAGGCCGAAGGCGACGTTCTCGAAAACCGTCATATGCGGAAACAGCGCATAGGACTGGAACACCAGCCCGATGTTGCGCTTGTTGGGCGGCAGGCGCGTCACGTCGCGCTCGCCGATCATGATCTGCCCCTCGGTCGGCTCCAGCAAGCCGGCGACCATGCGCAGGATCGTGGTCTTGCCGCAGCCCGAAGGCCCGAGGAGCGAGACGAACTCGCCCTCGGCGATCTGGAACGAGGCGTTCCTGACCACTTCCGTCTTGCCATAGCGCTTGACGATGTTGCGCAGGGAAAGGTTGCTCATCTCACCTCGTCGGGGCTTTGGGTGGGTTGCGGTCGGTCCCGGCAGGAAACCCGCCGGGATCGGCTCAGCGCAGCACTTCGCGCTGCCAGCGGCGGGTCCAGTCGGGCATGACCACGGCCATCTCGGCCGGGTCCAGGAACAGCATCTGCCCGGCCTGCTCGGCACTGGGCAGGATGGTCGCCAGGTCGTCCGACAGCACCACCTTGCTGTTGACCGGGCCGATCACCTGCGCTTCCGAGAAGCATTTCTGCGCCTCGACCGACAGCACGGTGTCGATGAATTTCAGCGCCAGCTCCTGCTGCTGGGCACCCTTGGGGATCGAGATGGTCGGGCGGATGCCCACCGCGCCTTCCTGCGGATAGGCGACGGCCAGCGGCAGCCCGCCCTTGATCGCCACGCCGGCGCGGTCGGGATACCAGACCGCGATGTCGATCTCGCCCCGCTCGAACAGCGAGACCACCTGGTCGGCCTGGGTGTGCAAGAGCACCGCCGATTGCGCCAGCGGCTTGATCTTGGCCAGGCCGGGGCCTGGGTCTTGCAGCGTGCCGCCCTCCATCTGGTTCAGCGCGGCCAGGAATTGCCAGCCCGCGGTGGCCGAGACGTCGCCGATGGTGATCCGGCCTTCGTATTTCGGATCGAACAGGTCGTTCCACGAACTCGGCGGCGTGGCCACGGTGTCCTTGTTGTAGACGATGGTCGTCGCGCCCAGCATGGCGGCGACATAGGCGTCGCCCTTGCCCCAGGCGCCCTCGATGATGTCGGGTGCATTCGCCAGCGTGGCGCGGTCCAGCGGCACCAGCAGCCCTTCGTTCGCCATCTGCACCGCGAAAGCGTCGTCGGCAAAGACCACGTCCATGTCCGACTGCCCGGCGGTCGCCCTGACCGAGGCCGCGTGCTGCGCCGAACTGGCCGGCTTCAGCAGCACCGAGGCCCCGGTGGCCTGGGTAAAGGGCTGGACATAGCAGGTCTCGACGTTGTCGGCGAAAGAGCCGCCGAAGGCGCCGACGACCAGCTCCTGCGCGGATGCGGCCGCGATCGGGCCAAGCGCGGCAGCCGCCGCGACCGTCGTCGTCAATGCGAATTTTCTGAACACAAGCAAACCTCCCCGCCTGGTTGTTCTGGCCGGTCGCCGCAGGCGCTCGACAGGAACCGACTCTGCCAGTCTGGCATATGTCTTTCACTAAAGATACCAGAAAGCCACTTGAAAGATACAATTCCAATGCCGTCGCGGATGGGGTAATGACGAAGGGCATGCGCATCATTCAGCGGCAAGGGCACAGCTTGGACGAGGAACCGATAAGATACTGGGAAAACGACCGGATCGGCCGCGGCATGCGGCAATGGCGACGCGAGGTGCCGCAGATCGACAGCAGCGGCAAGGCGGTGGTCGGCCGCGTCCTGCACCTGCAAGAGGTCATCATCGACAAGGTGAACCGCAACCTGGCGCGATTCGGCCTGAAGTTCCCGACCTATGCCATCCTGGCCACGATCCGCGTCAGCGGCCCGCCCTATCGCATGACGCCGAGCGAGCTGCTTGCCGCCATCGTCATCTCTTCGGGCGGGCTTTCCAACCTGCTGCGCAAGCTGGAAAAGGACGGGCTGGTGCAGCGCAGCGCCGACAAGCGCGACGGCCGCGGCGTCATCGTCGAGTTGACCGGCAAGGGCATCGCCCTGACCGATGAGAGCATGGCCGCCCATGCCGCGCTGGAGCGCGAGCTGATCGCCGCATTGTCGCCGCAGGACCGCGAGAACATGGCGCGGATGCTGAGCATCCTGATCGCCACCAACAGTGCGGGATAGCGGATGGACCGCACCCGCCACGCCGTCAACATCGACGAGATCGAACAGGCGGCGCGACGCTACCTGCCGGGTTTCCTGTTCGATTTCATCGCCGGCGGCGTCGATGGCGAGGCGGGGCTGGACCGCAACCGGCAGGCATTCGCCCGCCACCGGCTGGTGCCGCGCTATCTGCGCGACGTCTCGCGCCGGTCGCTGGCGACGCGCATCCTGGGCCGCGACTACGCGATGCCCCTGGGCATCTCGCCCACCGGCCCGGCGCAGCTGTTTCGCCGCGATGCCGACCGGATGCTGGCCCGCGCCGCGCGCGAGGCCGACATTCCCTTCATCCTGTCCGGCGCCGCCGGCGCCTCGCTGGAAGAGATCGCCCGGATCGCGCCGGATCATGGCTGGTTCCAGCTTTATCCGGCCCGCGACCGAGCAATCACCCGCGACCAGATCCGCCGCGCCGCCGATGCCGGCACCCCGGCGCTGGTGCTGACCGTCGATACGCCGGTGACGCCCAAGCGCGAACGCCACCTGCGCAACCGCATCTCGGTCCCCTTCCGGCCCGGCCCGGCGCTGTGGCCGCGGCTGGCGAAAGAGGTGCTGTTGCACCCCGGATGGTTCCTGCGCTTCCTGCTGGGCGGCGGGATGGAGACGATGGGCAACTGGGCGCCCTATGCCCCCAAGGGCGCCGGCGCCTGGGACGTGGCGGCCTTCTTCTTCGACCAGGCCTTCGTGCCGGGCGACAGCGGCACGCTGTGCTGGCGCGACCTGGAGACCTGCCGCGCGCTCTGGCCCGGCCCGCTGGTGGTCAAGGGCATCCTGCACCCCGAGGATGCCCGCCGCGCGGCCTCGCTTGGCGCGGATGCGATCCTGGTCTCGAACCACGGCGGCAAGGCGCTGGACGCGGCGCCCGCGGCACTGGACATGCTGCCGGCGATCCGGCGCGCGGTCGGCCCGGATTATCCGCTGTTCCTGGACAGCGGCGTCCGGCGCGGCTCGGATGTGATCATCGCCTTGTGCCTGGGCGCGGATTTCGTCTTTGCCGGCCGGCCGACGCTTTACGGCACCGCCGCCGGGGCCGAGGCGGGCGCGCGCAAGGCGCTTGCCATCCTGCGGCAGGAAACCGACCTGGTCATGGCCGGGATCGGCTGCGTCTCGCCGGCGGAACTGGGTGCGGACTGCCTGGCAGGCGGGGCCGGCAATGAAGAGGCGACGTCCTGACCGGACGGTCCCGCCCGTGGTTGTCCGGCGGCAACCCTTCGGACCGCAGGTCGGGCGGGTCGTGAAGACCCCGGAACGCTGGCCCGCCTGAACGCCGCCGCCCGGTCCGGTCGCCCCGCAACCGCAGCTGGAGATCGGTGTCGGGGGCACCCGGCATCAGCAAGGCCCGCCCGCCGTTGCGGCGCGGGCGGGCCCGGTGCGATCAGCCCTCGCCCATGCCCTCGGCCGGCTTGGTGGCGACTCCGCCGCGCACCTTTTGCTCGATGCGCCGGCCGGTTTCGGGGTCGATGCTTTTCCAATAGTCGAAGGCGCGGCTCAGCACCGGCTCGCGCACCCCGCCCAGCAGGCTGCCGGCCACCGTCTCGACCAGGGCGGCACGCTGCGCATCGTCCATGACCTCGCGCACAAGGGTGCCCGGCTGGGTGAAATCGTCGTCGTCAGCACGCAGCGTATAGGCGCTGCGGACCATGGCGCCGTCGGCCTCCCATCCCTCGGGCACCGGGCCTGTCGCATCGGCCCAGGGGCGGCCGACGCTGTTCGGGGCATAGGTCGGGGCGCTGCCGCTGTGGTGATAAGCCATCTGCCCGTCGAACATGTAGCTGTTCACCGGCACCTTGGGCTGATTCACCGGCAGCTGGTGGAAATTGGTGCCGATGCGGTTCCTTTGCGCGTCGTTATAGGCGAATGCGCGGCCCAGCAGCATCTTGTCGGGCGACAGGCCGATGCCCGGAACCGTATTGCCGGGCGAGAAGGCCGCCTGCTCGATCTGGGCAAAGAAGTTCTCGGGGTTGCGGTTCAGCACCATCCGGCCGGCGCGGACCAGCGGATAATCGGCATGCGGCCAGGTCTTGGTCAGGTCGAACGGGTTGATGCGATAGGTCCTGGCTTCTTCATAGGGCATGATCTGCACCGACAGGATCCAGCTGGGATGATCGCCGCGGGCGATGGCGTCGAAAAGGTCGCGGCGGTGGAAATCGGCATCCGCGCCGGCCATGGCCGCGGCCTCGGCATTGGTAAAGAAGGCCATGCCCTGTTCGGTGTGGAAATGGTACTTGACCCAGAACCGCTCGCCCGCCGCATTCACCCACATATAGGTATGCGAGCCATAGCCGTTCATGTTGCGCCAGGTGCGGGGCAGCCCGCGCGCGCCCATCAGATAGGTGACCTGATGCGCGCTTTCGGGATTGTTGGTCCAGAAATCCCATTGCATGTGGTTGTCGCGCAGGCCGGAATCGGCAAGCCGCTTCTGGCTGCGGATGAAATGGGGAAACTTCATCGGATCGCGCACGAAGAAGATCGGCGTGTTGTTGCCCACCAGGTCGTAGTTGCCCTCGGCGGTATAGAATTTCAGCGAGAAGCCGCGCACGTCGCGCCAGGTGTCGGGGCTGCCCATCTCGCCCGCGACGGTAGAGAACCGCGCCAGCATCTCGGTCTTGGCGCCCTTCTGGAACAGCGCCGCGCGGGTATAGGCCGAGACGTCCTCGGTGGTCTCGAACAGGCCGAAGGCGCCGGCGCCCTTGGCATGGGGCTGGCGCTCGGGCACCTTCTCGCGGTTGAAATGCGCCATCTGTTCCAGGAAATGCACGTCATGCAGCAGGATGGGGCCGTCGGCGCCGATGGTCAGCGAATTGCGGTCGCTGGGCGCGGGCGCGCCGGCGCCGGTGGTGGATTGCACGGCGTTGATGTTTTCGGGTTTGCCTTGATCTGACATGGGTGCCTCCTGACAGGTCTGGGAAAAAGCCGGGTCGCGGAAGGGGCGGCACCCGAACCGGCACCGCTCGCCCGCAGCTTGCCTGCCAGCCTAGCGGGGCTTGGCGCGGAAGTCTCGCCCCATGGTGGGGGTCGGTGGCATAATCCGCCGGGCGCCTGCAGCGCGGGGTTTCCGCGCCGCGCCGGCTTCCAGCGGCCCGCCGGGCCGCCGCCGACGATCACAACGTCGTATTCCATCGACTCGCGTTCAATTCCGGACATGGCTCGGCCTCCCTGGCTGGCTGGTGGCGATTGCGGGGTGGGGCGGGGGGCTCTGCCCCCCGCGCCCCTGCGGCCCCTCGATGGGGCCGCAGGGGCGCTCCCCCCGGAGTATTTGCGGAACAGAGAAGTTCAGAGCTTGCCGGTCAATTCCGGGACGACGCTGAACAGGTCTCCGACCAGCCCGTAGTCGGCGACCTGGAAGATCGGCGCCTCCTCGTCCTTGTTGATCGCAACGATCACCTTGCTGTCCTTCATCCCCGCAAGGTGCTGGATCGCCCCCGAGATGCCCACCGCGACGTAAAGCTCGGGCGCCACCACCTTGCCGGTCTGGCCGACCTGCCAGTCGTTCGGCGCATAGCCCGAGTCCACCGCCGCGCGGCTTGCCCCCACCGCGGCGCCGAGCTTGTCGGCAAGCGCCTCGATGATGGCAAAGCTCTCCTTCGAGCCCAGGCCGCGGCCGCCCGAGACCACCCGCTTGGCCGAGGTCAGCTCGGGGCGGTCGCTCTCGGCCACCTCGTCGGCAACCCAGGCCGACAGGCCCGGATCGGCGGCGGCGGCGGTCTCCGCCACGCTGGCCGAACCGCCGATCCCCGCCGCGTCGAAGCTCGCGGTGCGGATGGTGAAGACCTTCCTGGCGTCCTTCGAGCGCACCACCTGGATGGCGTTGCCGGCATAGATCGGGCGCTCGAACGTATCCGCATCGATCACCGCCGAGACGTCCGACAGCACCATCACGTCCAGAAGCGCCGCGACGCGCGGCATCACGTTCTTGGCATCCGTCGTCGCCGGCGCCGCGATGTGGTCGTAATCGCCGGCAAGGCCCACGATCAGCGCCGCCGTCGGCTCGGCCAGCCGGTGGCCATAGAGCGGGGCTTCCGCCACCAGAACCTTGGCGACGCCGGCGATCTTCGCCGCCTCCTCGCCCGCGGCCTTGGCCTGCGCGCCGGCGCAGAGCACCGTCACCTCGCCCAAGGACCCGACCGCGCCCACCGCCTTCGCCGTCGCGTCGCGGTTCAGCACCCCGTTCGTCACTTCCCCAAGCAGCAGAACAGCCATCAGATCACCCCCGCTTCCTTCAACTTGCCGACCAGCTCGTCCACCGAGCCGACCTTGATGCCGGCCTTGCGGCCCTCGGGCTCGCGCACCGAGACCACCTCCAGCCGCGGCGCGACGTCGACGCCGTAATCGGCTGCGGTCTTTTCCTCCAAGGGCTTCTTCTTGGCCTTCATGATGTTCGGAAGGCTCGCATAGCGCGGCTCGTTCAGCCGCAGGTCGGCGGTGACCACCGCCGGCAGCGCCACCGCGATGGTCTGCAGCCCGCCGTCGACCTCGCGCGTCACCCTGGCCTTGGCCCCGTCGATCTCGAGCTTCGAGGCGAAGGTCGCCTGCGCCCAGCCCAGCAGCGCCGCCAGCATCTGGCCGGTGGCGTTCATGTCGTTGTCGATCGCCTGCTTGCCGGCGATGATCAGTTCGGTGCCCTCGGCCTTGGCCACCGCGGCGAGGATCTTCGCCACCGCCAAGGGCTCGATGTCCTGCTGCACGTCGTCCGTAGCGGTGACGAGAATGGCCCGGTCGGCGCCCATCGCCAAGGCCGTGCGCAGCGTCTCCGCCGCCTGCTTGACGCCGATCGAGACGGCGATGACCTCGGAGGCCACGCCCTTTTCCTTCAGCCGGATCGCCTCTTCCACCGCGATCTCGTCGAACGGGTTCATCGACATCTTCACATTCGCAAGATCGACGCCAGACCCGTCAGCCTTCACACGGGCCTTCACGTTGTAGTCGATCACGCGCTTCACTGGCACGAGGATCTTCATGGTTTTTCCCTTCCTTGTTCGCATGCCGTCGCGGATCAGTTCCGCAGCGGCTTGCCGGTCCCGAGCATGTGTTCCATCCGCGCCCGCGTCTCGGGCCGGTCGACCAGCTCGAACAGCACCTGCCGCTCGATCGCCATGTTCTCGGCATCGCTGCGGCTGCCGCCGCCGCCCAGGATGCGGGCCAGGCCCCGCAGCACATGGCGGTCGTAATCCGAACCCTCGCCGGCCAGGTCGGAAAGATCGAGCCCGTCCGGCGGCGTCACCGCCAGTCCTGCGGGCGGAGCATAGCCCTGCCGGGCCATTTCGACCGCTATCCGGTGCGCGCTGGCCAGCAGCAGGTCGCGGTTCATCACCAGCCGGTCCTGTGGCAGCAGGATGCCCGCCGCAAGCGCCTCTTCGGCCGAGCCGGATTGGGATGCCGCAAAGATCGTCGCGGCCGCACGCCGCGCCGCATCGTCGGGAGCCAAGCCGGCCTGCAATCCGCGCGCCAGCAGGCTGGTGCAGCCGCCCCAGGCCGGGATCAGGCCGACCAGCACCTCGGGCAGGCCCATATGCACCTCGGCATGGGCGACGATGCAGTCGGCGTGCAGCGCCAACTCGCAACCGCCGCCCAGCGCAAAGCCGTGAACCGCCGCGACGACCGGCGCGGGTGCATGGCGCAGGCCCAGGAACAGGCGCTGGCCGCGGTCGATGAAGGCTTCCAGTTCGTCGCGGCGCCCGCCCTCGATCAGCGAGAGAATGAAGCGCAGGTCCGCCCCGGCCGAAAAGGCGCGGGGATCGTCATTGCCGATCACCAGTCCCTGCAGCCGCGCGCCCAGCAGGGGCAGCGTCTCTTCGATCACATCCAGCACCTCGGGGTGCAGGCTGTTCATCTTGGTGTGGACCTGCAACAGGCCGATGCCGCCGCCCGCATCCAGCAGCGAAGCCGAACCGTTGCCCAGGATGGTCCTGCCCTGCGCCCGCAGCCCGGCGGCCGTCAGCGGCACATCCCGCGCCGCGCCCGCGGCGGGTGCGGCAAGGAAATGCCCGTCGCGATAAAAGCCGCCCTTCTCGGCCGCCTGCGCCAGCAGCGTGGGAACAGGCAGGCCGGCCGAATGCAGATGCGCCGCCACCCGATCCAGCCCCCACCTGTCGGCCAGCACGAAGGGGCCCTGCCGCCAAGCATAGCCCAGCTGCATGCCGGCATCGACATCCGACGGGTCGGCGGCGATTTCGGAGGCGTGATCGGCGGCATAGGCCACCACCTCGCCCAGCACGGCGCGGGCATAGCCGCCATGCCGGCCGGGATCGGCCAGCAGCGCCGCCAGGTCCTTGCCGCCGCCGGGCAGCTTGCCCGGCGCGACGGGCGCGGCGGGACGCCAGTCGCCGGTCGCAAGGTCGCTGGCCTCGAGCCCCGCCTCGGTCTTGCGAAAGAAACCGCCGCCCGACTTGCGGCCGAAGCGGCCCTGCCCGACCAGGGTGCGAAACAGCGGATCGGCCGCGATGTCATAGCGGTGGAAACGGTCCGTCGCCGGCAGTCCATCGACCAGGCTGCGCCAGACCTGCGGCACCAGGTCGATGCCGATCAGGTCGAACAACCCGAAGACGCCGGTGCGGGGGATACCCATCGCCTGGTGGACGGCATCCGCCTGTTCCATGGTCAGGCCGTGTTCGCGCGCCAGCAGCGCGGCGGCGGCCATCCAGAAGCAGCCGATGCGATTGGCCACGAAACCGGGCGTGTCGCGGCAGTCGATGACGGTCTTGCCCAGCAGTTGCCGGGCCGCCTGCCGCGCGCGCTGCAGCAGCGCCGGGTCGGTTTCCGGGGTCGAGACGATCTCGAGCAGCGGCATCAGCCGGGGCGGGTTGAAGAAATGCGTGATCAGGAAGGCGCGGCGGAAGGCGTCGGACATGCCCTCGACCAGTTGCGAATGCAGCAGGGTCGAGGTGTTCGAGGACACGATCGACCCCGGTTTGCGCAGCGCGTCGATGCGCGCGTAAAGGTCGCGCTTGATGTCCAGGCGCTCGACCACCGCCTCGACGATCCAGTCGGCCTCGGCCAGAAGCGGCAGGTCGCGGACGACATTGCCGGTGACGACGCGGCCCGGACCGGCCGGCCCCATGAAGCCCTGGATCCTGACCTGCCGGGCCAGCCCCGCCTGCGCGGGGGCATCCGGCGCGCCACCTTCGGGCCCCGGCATGTCCAGCAATATGACCTTCAGCCCGGCATTGGCGAATTGCGCGGCGATGCCGCCCCCCATCGCCCCGGCGCCGATCACCGCGACGCAGGCGATGTCGCGCGGCAACCCGGCCCAGAATGCCTGGCTGGCCATCATCTTGGTCATGTCTGTTTCCCCCTCAGTTGCCGGTGAACCGGGCCGGCCGTTTCTCGAAAAAGGCAGAAAGCGCCTCGGCGAAATCCGCGGTTGCGGCACAGGTCTTGAAGGCCTGCTTCTCGGCCTCCAGCGTCGCGGCGTAATCCCGCCCGAAACTGTCGCGCAGCAGATGCTTGAGCGCGCCCGAGGCACCGGGGGCAAGGCCGGCGAGGCGCGCGGCAAGCCTTGCACCTTCTTCTTGCAGCGCCGCGTCGGGGACGACGCGGTTCACCAGCCCCCAGTCCAGCGCCTGCCCGGCCGGCACGGCGCTGCCTTCCAAGGCGATCCAGGCGGCGCGGCGCAGCCCGACGATGCGGGGCAAGGCCCAGGTGATGCCGCAATCCGCCGGCGCGCCGACCCCCAGATAGGCAAAGCTCAGCACCGCCGATTCGGCGGCCAGCGCAAGATCGGCCGCCAGGGCCAGGGACAGGCCCGCCCCCGCGACCGGCCCGTGCAGAAGCGCGACGGTCAGCGCATCCGATCCGGCCAGCCGCGCCAGGGCGCGGTTCATCGGCGCGATGATCGCCTCGGCCTCGGCGGCGCGATCCTCGGCCCGGCGGAAGGCGGCAAGATCGCCGCCCGCCATGAAGGCCCGGCCGTTGCCCGAAAGCGTCAGCACCCGCACCCCCGCGTCCAGGGCCTGGGCGACGGCGGCCTCGAAGGCGCGCGCGGTGGCCTGGTCGATGGCATTGAGCGCCTGGGGCCGGTCGAAGACGATGCGCCCCAGCGCGGCGTCGAGATGCAGTCGAAGAGGTTCGGTCATCGCAACTCCTTGCAAAAGCCCGCAATGGCGGCGGGCTGGAAAGCCCCTCCTGCCGCGCCCTGATTGCCATGGCCGGCGCGGCTGGGCAAGGTAAATATATACAATCATCTCCTATAAAAATACAATTATCGGAGCGATCCTGCAGCAACAGCAGCTTCTGCGCCGCAGCTGTATAATATTTTTCATTGATTCTATGTATTCATATGATAGTTGATACATACACAATTGCTGCCAGCCGGCCCTGCTGCATCGTCGCAGAAGGGTCGCAACAAGGGATCATCCATGAACGACATCGTCATCCTGTCCGGGGTTCGGACCGCCATCGGCGGCTTCGGCGGAGCGCTTTCGGGGCTTGCGCCGCACGCCTTGGGCGTCATCGCCGCCCGCGCCGCCATCGAGCGCGCCGGCATCGAGCCCGCCCGGATCGGCACGACCGTCTTCGGCCATGTCATCAATACCGAGCCGAAGGACATGTACCTGTCCCGCCTTGCCGCCATCGGCGCGGGCGTGCCCGACACCACCCCGGCCCTGAACGTGAACCGGCTTTGCGGCTCGGGTGTGCAAGCGGTGATCTCGGCCACGCTGGCCCTGCGCCATGGCGAGGCGGATTTCGCGCTGGCCGGCGGCGCCGAATGCATGTCGCGGGCGCCCTATGCCGTGCAGGCGGCACGCTTTGGGCAAAAGATGGGCGATGCGGCGATGGTGGACATGCTGGTCGGCACGCTCAGCTGCCCCTTCGGCACCGGCCATATGGGCGTCACCGCCGAGAACGTCGCGGCCGAGCATGGCGTCTCGCGCGCCGATCAGGACGCTTTCGCGCTGGAAAGCCAGCAGCGCGCGGCACGGGCCATCGCCGCAGGCTATTTCAGGGACCAGATCGTGCCCGTCGAGCTGCAGAGCCGGCGCGGGGTGGAGCTGTTCGACCGCGACGAACACCCCAAGGAAACCTCGCTGGCCGCGCTGGAGCAGCTGAAGCCGGTGTTCCGCAAGGACGGTTCGGTCACGGCCGGCAATGCCTCGGGCATCAACGACGGCGCGGCGGCCTTGGTTCTGGCCCGCGCGGATGCGGCCGAAAGGCTGGGCCTGACGCCGATCGCGCGCATCCTGGACCATGCGATCGCCGGGGTGCGGCCCGAGGTGATGGGCATCGGCCCGGTCCCGGCGGTCCGGCAATTGCTTGAGCGCACCGGGCTGAAGGCCGCGGATTTCGACGTGATCGAATCGAACGAAGCCTTTGCCGCCCAGGCGGTTGCGGTGACGCGGGCGCTGGACCTGGACCCGGCCCGCGTCAATCCCAACGGCGGCGCCATCGCCCTGGGCCATCCGGTCGGCGCGACGGGCAGCATCCTGCTGGTGAAGGCGATCAACGAACTCAAGCGCATCGGCGGGCGCCGCGGCCTGGTGACGATGTGCATCGGCGGCGGACAGGGCATCGCCCTGGCCATCGAGATGAACTGAAGGGTCCGAAACCGGACCCTGGAACTTGATGCAGGCTGCGTGGAAACGCGGCCTGCCTGGTCGTTCCATTTCAATCAACCAATTGAAATAACATCAATAATTCTTATTCGTCCTGCAAATAATCCTTGCCCGTTGAACACATTTTTGTCAGTTTCAGTATGCGCAATATGAATATTTGTATGCGTAACTGAGCAGATTCGACAAAGGACCGCCGCCCGCAATCCGGGCGTGACCGTTCCAGCGGATCGACGACACCGCCATGTCCAGGCAAGGACGGTTTGGGAGGAATGGAATGAAAATCAAGGCAAAGATCGGCTCCGTCAGCCAGATGGCCGCGGCAGTCCTGATCGGAGGGACAGGCGCGGCAGCCGCGCAGGATCTGACGGTTCTGGAGGCACGCATTGCCGCGCTGGAGAACCGGCAGGCCGAAAGCGGCCAGTTGACCCTGGCGCCCGGTGTAAAACTGACGTTTTACGGGTATACGAAACTCGACCTCATCACGGACAACAACTACGATCTGGGCGCGACCACCGGGGCCATGGCCGGGGTGACGGCCGGCAGCCCGCTGGAGGGTTCGGGCTCGAATGCCCATGCCTATGAAAGCCGGCTGGGCCTGCGCGCCAGCATCGACACCGACATCGGCGAGGTGAAGCTGACGCTCGAAGGGGACTTCTTCGGCAGCGGCGGCAATTTCCGCCTGCGCCACGCCTATGGCGAGGTCGGGCCGCTGCTGGCGGGCCAGACCTGGACCAACTGGGTGCCCGCCGAAGGTGGCCCCGCCGCGGTGCAGGACTTCAACGGCCTGGCGGGCGGCAGCTATTACCGCACGCCGCAGGTCCGCTATACCTTCCGGCCCAACGACCAGTGGCGCTTCGCCGTCGCGCTGGAAGAGGATTACGCGCCCGGCACCGCCTCGCGCGTCGCCGTGTCCGGTTTCGCGGGCTATGCCAACGGACCGCTGAAGATCGGCATGGGCGCGATCTCGCGCGGGCTGGAGACCAGCAGCTTCGGCGACGTCACCGGCTTCGGCTATGCCATCGGCGCCGATTACGAGGCCTGGCAGGGCGGCAAGCTGCATGCGCAATATATCGGCGGCAAGGGGATCTCGACCCTGCTGAACAACGCCGGCTTCTCGGGGCTGGAAGTGGGCACCGCGGGCAAATACGCCTTCGACGTCGATGCCGCGGGCGACCCGGTCAAGGCCAAGGGCGTGAAGCTGGGCGTCACCCAGAAGCTGGGCGAGAAAAGCGACCTTTCGCTGGCGCATGGCTTCCAGCGGTTCGACGATTTTGCCGGCGCCCTGGGCAGCCATACCAAGGAAATCAACTCGACCCATGTGACCTATCGCTACTTCGCGACGAAATCCGTGATGCTGGCGGCCGAGGCGGCCTATGTCGAGCGCGAGCAGTTCGACGGGGCGAGCTTCGACAATACCCGCCTGCAGGGCGTGGTGAAGTTCACCTTCTGAAACACCAAGGCCCGCCATGCCGGCGGGCCTTGTCCTTTCGCGAGGTTGGTCCTTTCGCCTGGGCCGAACGGGCTCAGACCGTATCCATGCTGCCCAGGATGACGCTGGTCTGCGAGGACAGCACCCCGCCATTGCCGTGGCACAGCGCAAGATCGGCCGCCGCCAGCTGGCGCTCGCCCGCCTCGCCGCGGATCTGGCGCACGGCCTCGACCAGCGTGAACAGCCCATACATGCCCGGATGCACGCAGGACAGCCCGCCGCCATTGGTGTTGACCGGCAGCGCGCCGCCTGGCGCGATGGCCCCGTCCTGCACGAAGCGGCCGCCCTCGCCCTTGGGGCAAAAGCCCAGGTCTTCGAGGAAAAGGATCGTGTTGATGGTAAAGGCGTCGTAAAGCTGCACCATGTCCATGTCGGCGGGGCCGTAGCCCGCGGCGGCATAGGCGCGCTGGCCCGACAGCTTGGCGCCGGTGACGCAAAGATCCGGCATGGCGGCGATTTCCTTGTGCGTGGTCTCGGCCCCGGCGCCCAGCACCGCCACCGGCTTCTTGCGTAGGTCGCGGGCACGGGCCCGCGAGGTCACGACCACCGCCGCCGCCCCGTCCGTGACCAGGCAGCAGTCCAGGGCCCCTAGCGGCGAAGAGACGATACGCGCGGCCAGGTATTCCTGCATGTCCAGCGGCTCGCGCCGGAATGCCTCGGGGTTCAGCTGCGCCCAGGCGCGCGCGGCCAGCGCCACCGCGCCCAGCTGCTCCCTGGTGGTGCCATAGTCGTGCATGTGGCGGCTGGCGGCCAGCGCATAGCCGCCGATGGGCATGCGCGCGCCATGCGGCGCCTCGTAGACCGAACCGCGCAGGGCCGAGACCAGCCGTCCCGCCGCCGACCGCTGGTTCGAGCCATAGCAGATCAGCGCCGTGTCCATGTATCCGGCCGAGATCATGAAGCAGGCCGTCATCAGGTGGTTCAGAAAGGACGAGCCGCCGGTGCGGTTGTTGTCCACGAACCGGGCGCCGACACCCAGATATTCCGCAACCGCCAGCCCGCCCAGCAGATCCTCGGGCAGGCAGGTGAAAAGCCCGTCCACGTCGGCAAGGCCCAGGCCCGCATCCTCGAGCGCCAGAAGCCCGGCCCTGGCGGTCATCTCGAGCGCGCTGTAGCCCTCGCACAGGCCGATGCCGAAGGTGGCGGCCCCGGCGATGGCGCAGGCGGCGCGCGGAAAGGCCTTATCCTTCATCCTGTTCCCCTTGCGGCACGAAGAACACATGCGGCGGCTCGCTTTCGCCGGCGATCACCGCGCGCAGGCGCTGGCCGATCGCGACCGGGGCCACGGCCTCGATCCGCGACAGCAGGCGGAAACCCTCGTCCATCTCGACGATGGCGATGATGCGGCTGGGCGCGGGCGGCTTTTGCGGCTGCTCGGTCACGGCATGGACCCGGCCCCGACCCGAGGATTGCGCCCATTCCAGCGCCGCCCCGTCGCCGGGCGCGGCTAGGCGGGGCGGAAAGACCGCCCGCCCCTCGGCCGTGCGCTGATAGCAGAAGCGGCCATCGCGCAGGGCTTGCAAATATTCGGCCTCGGGGCCCAAAGACGCTGTGGATGGTGATGCCATGCCTGCCCTCAGATGATCGCTTCGTCGCGCAGCTTCTCCAACTCCTCGGCGGAAAGCGAGAGGCATTGCCGCAGCACCTCGTCGCTATGCTCTCCGGCAAGCGGGGGGGCCGAGCGATAGCTCACCGGCGTCTCGGACAGCCGCAGCGGGCTACCGACCAGACGCACGGTGCCGGTGACGGGATGCTCCATGGTCACGAACATGCCGCGCGCCCGGAGCTGGGGATCCTCTTCGATGTCGGGCATCTCGTTGATCGGCCCGCAAGAGACCTTGGCGGCCAGGATCCTTTCCATCCAATGCGCGCGCAGGTTGGTGGACAGCACCGCGTTCATCTCGGCCGTCAGCGCCACGCGGTTCTCCAGCCGGTCGCGCGAGCGCAGAAAGCGCGGATCCTCGGCCCATTCCGGGTGGCCCAATGCGCCGGCCAGCCGGGCGAACTCGCGGTCGTTGAAGGTCGCGATCAGAATGAAGCCGTCGGCGCATTCGAAGACGCCGTTCGGCACCGCGGTCGGATGCTCGTTGCCGGTGCGCGGCAGCGGTGCGCGCGCGTTCAGCCACGAGCCGATATTGTTCATCAGCAGCGCCACCTGGCTGTCGAACAGCGCGATGTCGATATGCTGGCCCTGCCCGCCGTTCTGGCGATGCAGCAAGGCCGCAAGGATGGCGATGGCGGCATTGTTGCCGGCGGTGATGTCGGCGATGGGCACGCCCACGCGGGTCGGGATGCCGCCATCCGCCTCGGGCTGGCCGGTGACGGCCATCTGCCCGCCCATGGCCTGCACCAGGTAGTCATAGCCCGAGCGGTCGTTATAGGGCCCGGTCTGCCCGAAGCCGGTGATCGAGCAATAGATCAGCCGGGGGTTGAGCTTGCGCAGATCCTCGTAGCCCAGCCCGTATCGCGCCAGGGTGCCGGTGCGGAAATTCTCGATGAACACGTCCGATTCGGCGGCAAGCCGGCGCAGAAGCGCGGCCCCCTGCGGGCGCGAGAAGTCCAGCCCGATCGAGCGCTTGTTGCGGTTGACCATCTGGAAATAGGTCGATTGCTCGGGCGCGCCGGGGCGGCCCTCGACCCAGGGCGGGCCCAGGGTGCGCAGGTCGTCGCCATCGCCCACGCGCTCGATCTTGATGACGTCGGCGCCCAGGTCGGCCAGGGTCTGCGCCGCCAGGGGTCCGGCCACGACCCGCGTCAGGTCCAGCACCCGGATGCCCGAAAGCACGCCCCGGCAGGCGATCCGGCCTTGGCCGACCGTCGCATCAGTGGCGCATATGTCGAGTTCTTGCATGTCTGTCTGTAGGGTCATGGTTCCTCTGCCCAAGGCTATGCCAAGCAACTTCCGCTTGATTGAATATACAATAGCAATGATTCATTATACAAGAAAAGTATTGTTATTGTTTTTCGCAAGCGGGCATGTAATATTCCGGCAGCAAGCGAAGAACGTCAGCGGAGAGCGCAATGGATCTGCGGTTGAGGGGCCTGAAGGCGGCAGTGACCGGGGGAACTCGGGGAATCGGCAATGCGATCGTGCATGTCCTGGCCGAGGAAGGCTGCGCCCTTGCCACCTGCGGCCGCGCGCCCGAGCGCATCGAATCGCTGCGCCGGCAGATGGACGCCGCCGGGGTCCGTTTCCATGGCGAAACCGTCCAGGGACGCGACGGCGAGGCCATGCGCAACTGGATGAGGAACTCGGTCGAGGCCCTGGGCGGGCTGGACATCTTCATCGCCTCGCTGTCCGCCGGCGGCGGCACGGACGAGGAACGCTACTGGTATCGCAATTTCGAGATCGACCTGATGTCCGCCGTCCGCGGCGTCGAAGAGGCGCTGCCCGCCCTGCGCCGGTCGCAAAGCCCCTCGATCCTGATCCTGGCGACCATGGCCGCGTCCGAGACCTTCGTCGCGCCCATGGCCTATAACGCCATCAAGGCGGCGCTCGTCACCTGGTCCAAGCAGCTTTCCCAGCAGCTTGCCCCCGAGGGCATCCGCGTCAACTGCCTGTCGCCCGGCCCCACCATGTTCAAGGGCTCGAACTGGGAAATGATCCGTGTCGCGCGGTCGCGCATCTATGACAACGCCGTCCGCCAGCAGCCCACCCGGCGCATGGGCACCGCCGAGGAGATCGCGCGCTCGGCCGTGTTCCTGGCAAGCCCGGCCGCGTCCTGGTGCAACGGATCGCATCTGCTGGTGGACGGCGGCTTTTCCAAGCGCGTCCCGTTTTGAATCTCAGGAAGGTTCCTTTCATGGCCATCGAACGCATCAAGCCGACCGATTTCACCCGCACGCCGGCCACGCCTGTCGCGAAACCCGATTTCGGCACGGCGATGATCCCCAAGGAACGCTATACCTCGGCCGAATACATGCGCCTGGAATGGGAACGCATGTGGACCAAGGTCTGGCTGCTGGGCTGCCGGACGGACGACATCCCGAATCCCGGCGACTACCACGTCACCACCATCGGCAAGGAAGAGATCATCCTGGTCCGGCAAAAGGACATGTCGGTGCGCGGCTTCTACAACGTCTGCCTGCACCGCGGAAACCGCATCATGGTCGGCGAAGGCAACGCGACCAGTTTCAAGTGCCAGTATCACTTCTGGGAATACGGGCTGGACGGCGCGTTCGAGAACATCCCCGACCTCGAGACCTTCCCGCAGGGCGCGCCGCCCTGCAAGGGCCTGCGCGAGGTGAAATGCGACAGCTGGAACAGCTTCGTCTGGTTCTCGCTGGACCCCGAGGCCGAGCCGCTGCTGGACTATCTTGCGCCCCTGCCCGAGCACCTGGAACCCTATCACTTCGAGCGCATGGTCAAGGTCGCCGACATGACCGTGGAATGGGACTGCAACTGGAAGACCTCGGTCGATGCCTTCAACGAATCCTATCACGTGCAGGGCATCCACCCGGAATTGCTGTATTTCATCGAGGACAAGGACGTCCAGATCGACTGCTACGGCAGGCACAACCGCTATCTGGTGCCCTTCTCGACCATCTCGCACCGGGTCGAGGAAACCACCGAGATCCCGCATCTCATCAAGCACGCGATGAAAGAGGCGGGCATGAACCCCGCCGATTTCGACGGTCGCGTGACCGAGGTGCGCAAGGCGCTGCAAGCCTTCAAGCGCAAGCACGGCCCCGAGATGGGGCTGGATTACAGCGACCTGAACGACGACCAGCTGACGGACGATTACCACTACAACATCTTCCCGAACCTGACGCTGAACACCCATGCCGACGACCTGATGCTGTTCCGCCAGCGCCCGCATCCGACCGATCCCAACAAGATGTTCTTCGACCTGTTCATCTTCAAACTGCTGAAGAAGGACGAGCCGCGCCCGAAAAAGCCGCGCCACGAACAGTTCAGGCATGGCGAGAAATCGCTGGGCCTGGTGCTGGACCAGGACGCCTACAACCTGCCGGGGGTGCAGGCGGGGATGAACTCGGACAGTTTCGGCGGGCTGTGGATCGGCGACCAGGAACTGCGCATCCGCCATTTCCATCACGTGCTGGAATCCTATGTCGGATCGTGACGCCAAGCCCCCGCGCCGCTGGGAAGACCTGACCCTGGGCGAGGAAACCCGCTCGCGCGAGATGCTGGTCGAAGAACAGCCGATGATCGCGTTCGCCACGCGCTACGACCCGCAATTCTTTCACATGGACCCGGAAACCGCGGACCAGTCGCTGTTCGGCGGCGTGATCGCCAGCGGGCTTTACACCGCCTGCCTGTGGCGCATCCTGGATCACGAGGTGAATGGCGACATCGCCTGGGTCTGCGGCGTCGCCTGGGACAATGTGCGCTGGTCGCGCGCGGTGCGGCCGGGCGACCGGATCGTGGCGCATTCCCGCATCGAGGCGCTGCGCCCCTCGGCCTCGCGGCCCACCGTGGGGCTGGCGACGTTGCGCCACGCGCTTACCAACCAGGACGGCGAGACGGTGTTTTCCTTTGTCTCGACCGACATGGTCTATCGGCGGGAGGCTTAGGCGATGCGCCCCATGCGCCGGGTTCTGCTGGTGGTCGGCGGGCTTTACCACGACTTCGACTTCGTCCGGCTGGAACTGCTGGCGCATCTGGCCCGGCGCGAGCATCTGCGCGTCGATCTGCGCCACGACTATTCCGACCTGGACGCGCTGGAGCGTTGCGATGCGCTGATCACCTATACCGCCGCGCTTTTGCCCGATGCGGCGCAGACCGCGGCGCTGGCCGATTGGGTGGGGCGCGGCGGGCGCTGGTTCGCGCTGCACGGCACGAACTCGGCCATCCAGATCCGGCCCGACGGCAAGGTGCTGACCCCGGCGATGGAGCCGCTGCTGTTCGACCTGCTGGGCAGCCAGTTCCTGGCCCATCCGGTGCCCGGCCGCTATCGCATCCGCCCGGTCGAGGCCCATCCGCTGACCGAAGGCATCGAGGCATTCTTCCTGGAGGACGAGCATTATCTCCAGCGCCATGCCGAGGGGAACCTGGTCCTGCTGGCCTCGGAGTTCCAGGGCGAGACGGCGCTGTTTCAGACCCGCGACTGGCCCAAGGGGCAGCATCAGAGCTTTTACCTGCGCCCGCGCGGCAAGGGCGGCGTGCTGTATCTGACCCCCGGCCATGCCAGGGCGCGCTATGACATGCAGCCCCTGGCCGACACCTATCCCTTCGTCGAGCGCGGCGCCTGGATCCTGCCGGTGTTCCACCGGCTGATCCGGCGCGGCATCGCCTGGCTCGACCGCGACCTGCCGGAGGCCCTGCCATGACAAAGCCCGAGATCCTCGAGTTCCGCACCTCGGACGGGCTGCGCCTGGAGGCGGAAAGCTATGGCGCGGGGCCCACCATCCTGCTGGCCCATGGCGGCGGGCAGACTCGCTATTCCTGGCGCGGCGTCGCGCAGGCGCAGGCGGAAAAGGGCTGGCGCACCGTCGCGCTGGACCTGCGCGGCCATGGCGCCAGCGATTGGGATCCGGCCGGGGACTACAGCCTGGAACGCTATGGCCGCGACATTGCCGAGGTTGCGCAGCAACTGGGCGGCGGCATCTATCACGTCGGCGCCTCTCTGGGCGGCAACGCGGCGCTGGCCGCGGTCGGCCGCTATGCGCCCGAACTGTTTCGCGCGCTGGTGCTGGTCGATGTGGTACCGCAGGTGGACAAGACCGGCGTGGCCGAGGTGCTGGGCTTCATGGGCAGCCACCTGGACCAGGGCTTTGCCGACCTGGACGAGGCATCGCGCGCCGTCTCGGCCTATCGCAAGCAAGCGCCGCGCCCGGCCGGCCAGGCCTCGGGGCTGGCGCGCTATCTGCGCAGGCGCGACGACGGGCGGCTGGTCTGGCATTGGGATCCGGCCTTCGTGCGCGGCAGGCGCCACGGGCGGCTGACGCCGGACCTGGCGCAGCGGCTGGACCGCGACCTGCGCAACATCACCTGCCCGGTCCTGCTGCTGCGCGGGCTGGACAGCAACCTGGTCACGGACGAGGCCGAGGCCGCCTTTCGCCGCAGCGCGCCCGAGGCGCTGGTCTGGCACGTCGACGATGCCGGGCACATGGTCGTCGGCGACAACAACTCGCAATTCGCAGGCGATCTGGACCGTTTCCTGAACCTGGTCCGCAACCGCGAAACAGCCATCGCAAACCAGGGGAGAGCGAATGCCTAGACTCGAGGGAAAGCGCGCCGTCATCATCGGCGCCGCCGGCAAGGACAATCTGGGCCAGGTGCTGGCCCGCCGCTTTGCCGCCGAGGGCGCGCAAGTCACCGTCGCCGGCCGCCATCAGGACGTGCTGGCGGAACTGGCGGCCGAGATCGGCGGCCATGCCGTCACCGCCGACATCACCCGGACCCAGGACAACGAGGCCCTGGCCGAGGCGGCCCTGGCGCGGATGGGCGGCATCGACATCGCAGTGAACTGCACCGGCTGGGGGCTGCTGGTGCCCTTCCTCGACACTACCCGCGACGAGCTTGAGCAGATGACGCGGCTGCAATTCGTCGGCCCGTTCGAGTTCTTCCAGTCCATGCTGCGGCGGATGGCGGATGGCGGGTCGATCGTCCAGGTTTCTTCGGCCACGGCGCGGATCATGATGGACGACCACGCCGCCTATATGGGCACCAAGGCCGGGATGGACCACGTCATCCGCTGCATCGCCAACGAGTTCGGCGCGCGCGGCATCCGGGCCAATTCGGTCTCGCCGGGCTTTACCGCCTCGCCCATGACCGGCCGCGCGGCAAGGAACGATGCGGTTGTCGGCGCATTCGCGCGGGAATACCCGCTGGGCCGCGTGGGCACGCTGGAGGACACGGCCGAAGCGATCGCCTGGCTTTGCACCGATGCCTGTTTCCTGACCGGCGAGAACCTGCAGGTCAACGGCGGGCTGACGCTGCGCCGCAACCCCACCAATGCCGAGATCGCAGGCGCCGTGCGGGCCGCGAAGGCCGCCCGCGCCGCCGCGCAATAGTTCCCTCCGCCGGCGGGCCGCACATCGCGGCCGACGGCACTTCAAGGCCCCGATCCGATGGACCGGGGCCTTTTTTATGCACTAGGGTGGGACGGCCAGCCGTCAGCCAGCGATGCAGGCCGAGCGGCGCGCGGCCATCATCTGCTTGATGTCGAAATATTCCTCGGCCGCGAATTCGCGCGACAGCCGGAACTTCTGGATCTTGGTGGTGGACATCGGCCATTCGGTCACGAAGCGCACATAGCGCGGCACCTTGTAGCTGGCGATGCGGCCCAGGCAGTAATCCACCACCTCCGCCGCCGTCAGCCGCGCGCCGGGCCGCAGCTCGACATAGGCCGCCGCGACCTCGAACAGATGGCCGTCGGGCACGGCGATGACCTGGGCCAGCTCGATGTCCGGATGGGTGCAGAGATAGCTTTCGATCTCCAGCGCGGCGACGTTCTCGCCGCCGATCTTCAGCATGTCCTTGAGCCGGCCGTCATAGGTGACGATCCCCCCGGCATCGACATAGCCAAGATCGCCGGTGCAAAGCCAACCGTCCGCGCGCAGCACCTGCGCCGTCGCCGCCTCGTCCTTGAGATAGCCGCTGAACCGGCAAAAGCCGCGCAGCCGCAATTCGCCGCGGGTGTCGGGCGGCAGGCGCCGGTCGGTCTCGGGGTCGAAGGCGGCGATCTCGAGCCCGTCGAAGGCCTTGCCGGAATGGGTGAAGGGATCGTCCGCCCGATCCCAGGGATCGGACCAGACCGGAACGCCGCTGCCCTCGGTCAGCCCGTAGGCATTGACGAAGCGCACCCCCGGCAGGCTGTCGGCATAGCGCCGCAACAGGTCCGCCGGCCCCACGCAATGCAACAGCCGGACCGAGGACAGGTCGGCCTCGGCAAAGCCCGGATCGTTCAGGATGCCGCCAACGATGGTAGGGAAGGACACATAGGCGAATGTCGCCCGCTCGTCCTGCATCTGGCGCAGCGCCTCGTGCGGCTTGAAATGGCCGGTGCAGATCTGCATCGCGCCCGCGGCCCGGCAGGCGGCCATCGGCAGCATCGAGGACATGTGGAAGAACGGCATCGGGTTGTAGACCACGTCCTCGGGGCCCAGCCGGAAGCGCCGGGCAAAGGACATGCCGATCTGCGACAGGTTGCGGTGGCTCAGGATGCAGGCCTTGGGATGCGCCGTCGTGCCCGAGGAATAGATGATCAGCGCATCGCTTTGCGACGGGATCTCGTCGCGCAGCCGCCGGGCCTGGTCCAGATGCGCGGGCGTCGCGGCAGACAGGAAGGCGGCCTCGTCTGGCCAGGCCGTCTCGTCGGGGTCGCCGAAGTTGAACAGGCGGCGCAGATGCGGCGCGGCCGCAAGCGACAGCGGCGCCTTGCCGTCCCAGCCCTGCAATTCGGGATAGATCCGCACCAGCATGGCGCGGAAGTCCATGAAGGACCTGGCCTGGCCGCCGATGAACAGGAAACCGGCCTCGGCATGGTCCAGCGCATAGACCAGGTCCGCCTCCTTGAAGCGGGCGTTCAGCGTGATGGCACAGGCCCCGATCATGCCCGCCGCGTAAAGCAGCTTGACGTATTCCACCGAGTTCGGCCCCAGGATGCCGATACGCGTGCCCGGCCCCGCCCCCTGCGCCAGAAGCGCCGCGGCATAGCGTTCGGCCTCGGCCAGCATCTGCGCATAGCTCAGCCGCTCGCCGTCCAGCAGCAGCAGCGGCCGGTCGGGCCAGCGGCTTGCGGATTGCGCCAGCACCCGCGCATTGGTGTGCTGCCCCGCGGCTTCGACTTCGGCCGGGGGCGTCAGGGTGTTTTCGCTTTGCGACATGGTCTTTCCTTAAACTTGGGCCGGCGCGCCCGCCGCCCATTCGCGCGCGGCAGGGCTCAGCAGCCAGTCGAGGGCGTTTCTCAGCAGCTTGCGGAAGGCCGGATTGGCGAAGGTCGCGCCGTCGTTGCCGCATTGCAACGTGACCGTGGGCGACCGGCCGGAAACCTTGGCCCAGCCGATCAGGTCGGTGCCCCGCGGCGGCGTCCAGCCGTCCGAGGTCCACATCCGCGCCGCAAGCGCATTCCTGGCAGAATGGAACCGCGCGGGGTCGAAATCGGCCTTGGCGCGCAAAAGCGGCACCACCTCTTCCAGCAGTTCGAAAAGGTAAAGCTCGTCGGTCAGCTCGAAACCGTCCTCGAGCCCCTGGGTCACGGGATGCGCGCCCACCGGCTCGGCCCGGTAGGTGACGGGGAACAGATAGCCGGAATCGGGATGCGCCCAGCCCTTGTAGCGACCCGGCTGATAGAAGAACCGCGCGCCGATCGCCTCGGCATATTCGTCCCACAGCGGCCAGCCCGCGATGGCATGGTGCAGAAACAGCAACGGCTTGCCGCTGGCCAGCAGCGCGCGGAACCCGGCCTTGAAGCCCTCGTCCGGCTCGATCAGGTCGGGCGGGTTCGGGGTGCGGAACTGGATGCCCGGCACGTCGTAGAACAGGATCAGGTCATGGTCCTGCCCGCCGCCGCAGGCGATCAGCTGCGCGGCGGCGGGCTGTTCCACATGCGTCCAGCTGATGCCCTTGAGCGAATCGAAAAGCGCGCAAAAGGCCGCCCGATCATAGGGATGCCCCTTGGTCACGACCAAAAGCCTCACCTTGGCATCGTAGCGGATCAGCATGGGCGCGGCCGTCAGAACTGGACGCGCTTGGTGAAGCCGCCGTCCACGACCAGGTTGACGCCGTTGATCCAGCTTGCCGCGTCCGAGGCCAGGAAGGCGATGGCGCGGGCCACCTCTTCCGCCTCGCCCATGCGGCCGTCGGGCTGCTGGGCCAGGATCGAGCGGAAGAACGCCTCGTCCTGCTGGCGCACCTGGTCCCACGAGCCGCCCTCGATCATGATCGGGCCGGGCGAGACCGTGTTCACCCGCAGCCCGCGCTTGGCATGGGCCTGGGACAGCTGCTTGCCATAGGTGATCAGCGCGGCCTTGAGCGCGTTATAGGCCATCGGGCCGATGAAGGTCTCGACCGCGGCCGTGGTCGAGATGAAGACGACATTGCCCGAGCCCTGCGCCTTGAAGGTCGGAAACAGCGCATCAAAGCCGCGCACGCAGCCCATCAGGTCGATCTCGAAGGCCTTGTACCAGCTTTTCTCGCCATCCATGCCGCCGCCGGCCGAAACGCCGGGCACGAAGATGTCGACGCCGCCCAGCTCCTCGGCGGCCTGTTGCAGCCATGCCTTGTAGCCCTCGGCATCCTTGACGTTGGCGGTCCCGCCGATGATCCGCGTGCCATAGGGCTTCAGCGCCTCGACTGTGGCATCGACCTCATCCTGCTTGCGGGCGCAAAAGGCGACATCGGCGCCTTCCTGCGCCAGGATTTCGACCAGGCTGCGGCAGATGCCGCGCGTCGCCCCCGTGACGATGGCTCGTTTGCCCTTCAGTCCCAGATCCATGCATTCCTCCTTGGTTTCGCGCGCGCCGCGGGCATACGCGCCAATGGGGCAGGCCGGCGCGATTCCGGCCGGCCGCCGCAGATCGAGCCAAAACTGCACCGGATCGGAAGGAATTGCAATATACAATTACTGCATTCTTTGTATAACGAACCGCAGAATCGCCTGAAACAGAGGAAGCCATGCAGGATTATGATGTCATCGTTGTGGGCGCCGGACCGGGCGGCTATGTCGCGGCGATCCGCGCAGCGCAGCTGGGCCTGAAAACCGCCATCGTGGAGCGCGAGCATCTGGGCGGCATCTGCTCGAACTGGGGCTGCATCCCGACCAAGGCGCTGCTGAAATCGGCCGAGGCGCTGGAAACCGCCCGCCGCGCGGCGGATTACGGCGTCCGGGTCGAGGGGCGGATCACCGCCGATCTGGCGGCGATGGTCGAACGCTCGCGCGGGGTCGCCGGCCGCATGGCCGGGGGCGTCGCCATGCTGATGCGCAAGAACCGCATCGCCGTGATCTGGGGCAAGGCCCGGCTGGACGGGCCGGGCGCCGTGACGGTCGAACCCGCCCAGCCGCATCCCCGCAACGCGGCGGCCAAGCCGCCCAAGGGTGCGCTGGGGGCCGGCCGCTATACCGCGCGGCATGTCATCCTGGCCACGGGCGCGCGCCCGCGCGTGCTGCCGGGGCTGGAGCCCGACGGCCGGCGCGTCTGGACCTATTTCGAGGCGCTGGCCGCGCCCGAACTTCCCAGCCACCTGCTGGTGGTCGGCTCGGGCGCCATCGGCATCGAGTTCGCATCCTTCTTTGCCGCGCTTGGCGCGCAGGTGACGGTGGTCGAGGCGGCGGGGCGCATCCTGCCGGCCGAGGATGCCGAGATCGCGGATTTCGCCCGCCAGCAATTCGCCCGGCGCGGCATCGCCTTTCATACCGGCTGCACGGTGACGCAGCTTGACCGGGGCGCAGAAGGCGTGACCGCCACGCTCCGGGACGGCAAGGGCGAGACGCACAGCATCGAGGCCAGCCATGTCATGGTCGCCGCGGGGGTCGAGCCCAACAGCGAGGACCTGGGCCTGGTCGAGGCCGGCGTGGCGCTGGAGCGCGGCTTCGTGCGCACCGACGCCCTGGGCCGCAGCAATGTTGCGGGCATCCATGCCATCGGCGACCTGGCCGGCGGGCCGATGCTGGCGCACAAGGCCGAGCACGAGGCGGTGATCTGCGTCGAGGCCATCGCCGGCCAGAACCCCCATGCGCTGAACCGCGACCGCATTCCCGGCTGCACCTATTGCGACCCGCAGATCGCCTCGGTCGGGCTGACCGAGGAACGGGCGCGGGCCGAGGGCCGGGGCATCGCGGTCGGCAAGTTCCCCTTTCTCGCCAATGGCAAGGCCATCGCCCTTGGCGCCGAGCAGGGGCTGGTCAAGGTCATCCACGACCGCAGGACCGGCGAGCTTCTGGGCGCGCATATGGTCGGGGCCGAAGTGACCGAGATGATCCAGGGCTTCGTCCTGGCCATGGAGCTTGAGACGACGGATCGCGAACTGGCCGAGGCGGTCTTTCCGCACCCGACCCTTTCCGAGACGATGAAAGAGGCGGTTCTCGCCGCCATGGGCCGGGCGATCAACATCTGACCGGCCGCCGCCGGCCGGGGCGCGGATGGTCCCGGCCCCGGCGGCTTCGTCAGGCGCCGCCGGGCACCTCGAGCCCCGCCTGCCGGGCGATGTCGCGCGCGGCGATCCAGCCGAAGGTCACGGCCGGGCCGATGGTCGCACCCGCACCGGGATAAGAGCCGCCGAACACGTTGGACTGGTCGTTGCCCGCCGCATAAAGCCCGGCGATGGGTCGGCCGCCCTGCCCGATTACCCGCGAATGTTCGTCGGTCTTCAGGCCCTTGTAGGTGCCGATCTCGCCCGGATAGATGCGCACCGCGTAATAGGGGCCCTTGTCCAGCGGACCCAGCGCCGGGTTGGGGCGATGGTTCTCGTCGCCCTGATAGCGGTCATAGGCGGATTCGCCCCGGCGGAACTCGGGGTCGCGCCCCTCGGCGGCATGGCGCGAGAAATCGCGGATGGTCCGGGCCAGCGCCTCGGGGTCGATGCCCAGCTTGCGCGCCAGCGCCTCGGGCGTGGCGGCGCGCGTCAGGTAGCCGTTGCGCAGGTAACGCCCCTTGGGGATCGGGAAGGGGCGGACGAAGCCCATGCCCCAGCGCCGGATCGCCCGGTCGTCGCCGATCAGGAAGGCGCGGTCGGCGCCGCGGCTTTCGAAGGCGTCCAGCATGGCGGGCACCAGGTCGTGATAGGGCGCGCTTTCATTGGCAAAGCGCCGGCCGTCCGGCAGCACCATGATGAAGCCCGGCTTGTTGCGGTCGGTCAGGTGCGGCCAGACGCCGTTCTGGTCCACCGCCCCCGGCAGGCGCGAGGTCGGCAGCCAGGCGGCGGGCTGCAGCAGCTCGGCATTGAACTGCGCGCCGACCTCCTCGGCCATGCGGATGCCGTCGCCGACATTGGTGACGGGGGCGGGCGTCACCGGCTCCATCGTCCGGGCATGGCCGGGATATTGCCGGGCGCGGCGGTCCTTGTCGCGCGGAAAGCCCCCCGCCCCCAGCACGACGGCATGGCGCGCCAGCACCCGCACCGGCTTGCCGTCGCGCAGGATCTCGGCCCCGACGACGCGGTCGCCCTCGCGGATCAGCCGCTCTGCCGGGGCGTTCAGCCAAAACGGCACGCCCAGGTCATGCGCCGTCCGCGCCAGCCGCGCGATCAGCGCCCGGCCGCGCACGATGCGCTGCGACGATCCTTTCACCGCCAGGTCCATGAAATGCCGCGCCATGCGGCGGATCACATAGGCCATGGCCCTGGGCGAGCGTCCCGCCGCCAGGAACTGCTTCATCTCCAGCGTCGAGCCGATGGCCAGCCCCAGGAACAGCGTCTGCGGCAGCTCGCCCTTGAGCGTCTTCATCAGCTCGCCCATCTTGGCCGCGTCGTAATCCATCGTCCCGACCGAGCGGATGCGCGAGCCGCCCTGGGCCTCGGGATGATAGTCGGGAAACTCCATCGGATAGAATTTCACCTCGGTATGGTCTTCCAGATACTCGACCATGCGCGGGGCATGTTCCAGATAGGCCTCGATCCGGGCCTCGTCATAGCAATTGCCGGCTTCGTGCCGCAGATAGGTCCGCACCAGGTCGCCGTCGTCCTCGACCCCCAGCCGGGCGCCCAGCGCCTTGGCATGGCGGCTGCCCGGCACCCACAGCACGCCCCCCGAGGTCGCGGTGGTGCCGCCGAACTGCCCGGCCTTTTCGGTGACAAGCACCTTGAGCCCGGCCTTGGCGCAGGTCACTGCCGAGGTCAGCGCCCCCGCCCCCGAGCCGACGACCAGGACGTCGCAGGTTTCTGTCTGGGTCATCCTTGCCTCCTTCATGGATTGTCCGCCCGCTGCACGCGCCTCGCGCAGCGGC
Source organism: Paracoccus ferrooxidans (assembly GCF_029909815.1). Lineage (NCBI taxonomy): Bacteria > Pseudomonadati > Pseudomonadota > Alphaproteobacteria > Rhodobacterales > Paracoccaceae > Paracoccus > Paracoccus ferrooxidans. The sequence continues at coordinate 60,706 of NZ_CP038201.1, forward strand.
CAAGGGAAAGAAAACCGGCAGGTTCAGATCTGCGCGAAGGCGTCGCGGCAGACGATCACGCGGCCCTCGGAATCGAGATAGCCCATGTCTCCGGTCTTGAAGAAACCGCTGCGGTCCAGCACCTTGCGGCTGGCGCGCAGGTCGTCGTGATAGCGCAGCATCAGCGGCGCGCCGCGAATCCATATCTCGCCGATCTCGTAAAGCAGCATGTCCATCGAGGTGCGGGGATCGACGATCATCACCTCGACCCCGCGCAGGGGCCGGCCGGCGGTGGCATGCGCGGTATGGGGCGGGTCGCGCGGGTCCGAGCAGATGGCGATGCCCGCCAGCTCGGCGCGCTGGTAGCTGTTGAAGATGCGGCTGTGCGGCAAGGCGCGCTGCCAGCCGCGGACCAGCCTTGCATCTCCGCTGAGCAGGACCATGCCCGGCTGCATCTGCACCGCGGGCGGGGCTTGCGGCGGCACCGGCGCCGCGTCCGCCAGGATCAGGTGGCTTGCGGGCGCCGAAAAGGCCGGCAGGTCGCAAAGCGCCGCGCCCGCCAGCAGTGCGGCCAGCTCGGCGGTCAGCCGGGCGGCGTGGTTCAGGGGCAAGGGCACCGCCAGCCGCGACCCCGGCCCCATGCCATAGCGCGCGGCCAGGCCCCGCGCGGCGCAAAGCAGCGCCCGGTGGCTCAGCACCACGCCGCGCGCCGTGTCCTGCTGGCCCTCGCCGTAAAGGACGACGGCGGGATGGTCGGGCAGGACGCGCCCGGCGCGTTCGGCCAGTTGCCCAAGGTCGGGCGCATCGCCCTGGGCCAGCAGCTCGTCGCAGGCGAGATGGCGCACTGCCGCAAGGCTCGTGCCGCGGCCCGCGCCTTGCGAATGATGCACCAGCAACCGCAGGCCCGAGCCCTGGAGCGCCATGGTCAGCCGGGCTTGCGGCAGGCTGGGCTCCAGCGGCACCACCACGCCGCCCAGCCACCAGATCGCCGCGCAAAGCGCCGTGCGGTCGGCCGAGGGCGGCATCGAGACGCCGACCCGCTGGCCGCGGCGAAGCTCGGCCGACAGCAGCCCGGCGGCCAGGCGCAGGATGCGGTCGCGCATCGCCGCATGGCTGGTCGCGCCCTGTTGCGCGACATGCGCGGGCAGGTCGCCCCAGGATGCACCCGCCAGGGCGGCGCCGATCACCGGGTCGCCCAACCGAAAGCCCGTGCCTATCGCCCTGTCCACGCCCATGCCCCGCCTGCCGTCATACCACGTTGAAATGCTCGGGCACGCCGGCGGGCCAGACCGTGCCCCACATCTGCATGCCGCCGTCGATGGTCAGCACCTCGCCGGTGATGAAATTGCCCGCATCCGAGGACAGGTAGGCCACGCCTTCCGCGATGTCCCAGCCGTTGCCCATGCGCCGCTGCGGGTTGACGTTGCGAAAGCGCGCGGTGGCCTCTGCGGGATATTTCGACAGCCCTTCCGAGGCGATGGCGCCCGGCGCGATGCAGTTCACCCGGATGTTCAGCGGCGCCCATTCCGTCGCCACCGTCCGGCTGAGATAGATCACCCCCGCCCGCGCCGCGCAGGTATGCGCGGCCTGCGGCATGCCGCGCCCGACATGGGCCACGATCGAGATGACGTTGCCGGCCTCGTCCCGGTCGCGCCAGCGTTGGGCGGCGCCCTGCATCATCCACCACGTCCCGTTCAGGTTCAGGTCGATGACCGAGTTCCAGCCCTTGCGCGAAAAGCCGATGGCGTCCTGCGGGAACTGGCCGCCGGCATTGTTCACCAGCGTGTCGAGCCCGCCCCAGTCGCCGAAGACCCGGTCCAGCAGCGCATCGACCTGGTCGGGGTCGCGGATCGACATCGGCATGTAGTCGACATGCTGGCCGGTCAGGCGCCCGACCGCCTCTTGCGCATCGGCCAGCACCTCCTCGCGCCGGCCGGCGATCATGACCTTCGCGCCCAGCCGGGCCAGCAGGAAGGTCATCGCCCGGCCCATGCCGGTCCCGCCGCCGGTGATCAGGAAGCGCTTGCCCGCGAAAAGATCGGGGGCATAGATCGTCGGCCGGCTTGCCAGTTCCTCATCGGTCAGGAACCATTGAAACCCGTGCGGGCCCGCCGCCGAGGGCTGTGCCATTTCGTTCATATCCGTGTCCCATTGGCGAAATTTGCGTCCCGGCCCTGGTTGAAGGCCGCGATCCCCTCGCGGCTGTCGGCCGAGTTCATCAGCGCGGGGCCGTGCCGGTGGCCCCAGTCGATCGCGGCTTGCAGCGTCTCGTCCCGCGCCACCTCGTAAAGCTGCTTGGCAAGGCGCAGGCAGTGCCAGGAATTGGCCAGCACCTCCTCGGCCAGGGCGACGGCCTCGTCCAGCACCTGGTCGCCCGGCACGACGCGATTGACCAGCCCCAGCGCGGCGAAAGCCTGCGCCGGGTAATGGGCGCCCGAAAAGATCACGTCGAAGGCCTTCTGCCGCGGCAGGATCTGCGCCAGCCGCTGCACGCCGCCGGCAAAGGCGACCATGCCGCGGCGGATCTCGGGCAGGCCGAAGACCGCGTGGTCCGCCGCGACGACCAGGTCGCAGGCCAGCGCCGCCTCGCAGCCGCCGGCGACGGCCGCGCCGTTGACGGCCGCGATCAGCGGCTTGGGGCAGCGCCGCTCGGTCACGCCCAGAAAGCCCGCGCCCGGCACCAGCCCGGTGCCCGAGCCCATGCGGCCGGCCTCCTTCAGGTCCATGCCGGCGCAGAAGGCGCGCTCGCCGGTGCCGGTCAGGACGATGGCGCCGACGCTTTCGTCGGCCTCGGCATGGCACAGCGCCTCGTGGACGCCGTAGGAGGTGGCGCGGTCGGCCGCGTTGCGCAGTTCGGGCCGGTCGATGCGGATGATCGCCACCGCGCCGCGCCGTTCATAGCGAACGGTCGGAGGAAGGACGGGCAGGTCCGGCATGGCTCAGGCCCGCTCGGTTTCCGAGGGTGCCTCGGCCGGTTTCCAGTTGCTGTCCCAATAAGGCTGCAACAACGGCTTGATGCGCAGCGCCGGGGGCACGCGGTCGGCACCGATGCGGCGGTCGAGTTCCTCGTGCCAGTGATAGATCCGCCGTTCCTGGTAGTTCAGCGGAAAGTCCCGCAGCCCGCTGGACATGGCGGCGATCTGGATCTTGTCGGCGAATTGCAGGTCTTCTTCCAGGATCGCGGCGAAATTGCGAATGCGCATGTCCCAGACTTCGGGGCGCGGCCCCTCGCCCCAATGCGGCGCGAACCAGTAGACGTCGATCGACATGGTGTCGATGGTTTCGGGCCAGAAGGCCAGGACCGGGATCCCCCAGGGCGAAACCGGCGTGACCAGGTTCGGATAGGCCATCAGCGACAGGTTGGTGTCGCCGAACCAGGGATCGACGCCGTCGATCTCGGGCAGGCCGCGCACGCCGGGGTCTTTCCAGCCCTCGCGCTTGAAGGGCGTGACCATGCGGGAATGCCCGTGTTCGTATAGCGTGATGGCCGAGCCGCGGTGGTCCAGGAAACGGTCCACGGTGTTCTGGTGGATCGACTTGAGGTGATAGACCTCGAGGAAGGCGTCGATCAGGATCTTGACGTTGCATTTCACCTGGATCGTGGACTTGTCGATCAGCGCCAGCGTGTCGGGCTTCATCTCGTCCAGCGCCTGCGCCACCGGGCCCAGATAGTCGCGCAGGGCCATGGCGTCGGAATCGAGGTTCACGAAATACAGGTTGCCGATATTCTCGCAGCGCACCTCGACCAGCGAACGGCAGCTGAGATCCAGCCCGACGAAATCGCGCCGGTCGCGCAGGTTGATCAGCTCGCCGCGCGTGTTGTAGGTCCAGCCGTGATACTTGCAGGACACGCCGCGGGACTTGCCGGACGGCTCGGTCACGACGGGCGCACCGCGATGGCGGCAGGTGTTGTAAAAGCAGCGGACCTTCCGGTCCTCGCCGCGGATGAAGAACAGCGGCTCGCCCAGGCGCGACCACTGGATGTAGGAGCCGACCTCGGGCAGTTCGTCGGCATGGACGGCATAGAGCCAGGTCTTGCGCCAAAGATGCTCCATCTCCAGCGCGAAGAAGGCGGGATCGGTATAGCGCAGGCCCGGCAGGTCGGGGAACTGCGGGAACCCCTCGGGCGGACCCCCGCGCGCGCTTTCGTAAGCCTGCTGATCCAAGATACGCTGCTTTTCTTGCGGATTCATCGCCATTCCTCCCCAGAAGACGCTGATGCGATCAGGCCATGGGGCGGAAAGCATCCGACCCGGCCGATTAGTATGTATTTTTATAGATCATTACTGCATACGCAAGAACAAAATTTGTGGATTGAAATCGGCGGGGAGATCAGCTGGCCCGGACGCGCTCCTCGTTCATGGCGATGTAATCGGCCAGGATGTCGCCCTGAACCTTGGTATGCTTGCGGAATTGTTCGGCCGCCCGCTCGACGTCCTGGGCCAGGATCGCCTCAAGAATCGCGCGGTGATCCTCCAGGTTCGACTGCGACTGGCCCGGATAGCCCAGCTGGAAGCGGCGATAGGGCACCAGCTTGCTGCCGAGCTTGTTGGTCATGTCGATCAGTTCCTTGTTATGCGTGCCGTCGATCACCAGCAGGTGGAACTTGCGGCTCAGCGCATAATAGTTGTCCTGGTCGCCGGCGGCGAAGGCGCGCTCGGACTGTTCATGCACCTCCTTCAGCGTCGCGCGCTCTTCCGGGGTCATCCGCCGGGCCGAGTATTTGGCGCAGATGGATTCCAGTTCGGACATCACCTCGAACTGCCGGATCAGGTCGGTGACATCGGTCATGGTGACGACTGCGCCCTGCCGGGGCCGCTTTTCCACGATGCCGGACTCGATCAGTTGCAGGATGGCCTCGCGCACGGGGGTGCGGGAAACCTCGAAGCGGCGGGCAAGCTCCTCTTCGTCCAGCGAGCTTCCCGGCGCGATGGCGCCCGAGAAGATGTCCTGTTCGAGCGCAAGCCGAACCTTCTCCGAATGCGTCATTCCGGCAGATCGTGCCATTTTTCTTCTCCTTCTCTGCCCATGAGCTTGACCCGGTCGAAACAGGCTTCCCATATACGCCAGGTGGCAGCAGATTGTATGCTTACACTTCACGCCCAGCGTATTCCAAGCCCGAGTCGCTCTGCAATACTGTTGCCGATGGCAAGGCGGCCACACCGGCTGGAAGCAGCCCGTTTTCGCGTCCGGGCGAGCCTTCAGGATGAAAATCTCGCATTGGCAAGAATTGTATATTGAAATGCGGTAAAAAATACACAATGATGCCGCCACGGAGGGGGAGGATCAATGCCGGACAGCTTCGATCCCGTGGGAACCAAGGCCAGGTCGCGCCAGGGCGCCATCGTCCAGATGGGCTATGTCGTGCCCGACCTGGAGTGCGCGCTGGCGCATTGGACGCAGACGCTGGGCGTGGGCCCGTTCCTCGTCACCCCGCGAATCGACTATGCCGAGCTGCATTATCGCGGCCGGCCGATCCAGGTCGAGAACGCGGTGGCGCTGGCTTCCTGGGGCGGCATGCAGATCGAGATCATCCAGCAGACCGGCGGCGACGATTCGATGTTCACCGATTTCATCGCGCGGCGCGGCGGCGGCCTGCATCACGTCTGCCTGCTGTCCAGGGATCTGGACGCCGACCTTGCCGCCTGGCAGGCCAAGGGCATCGGGGTGCTGATGGGCGGGCGCACCGCGGCCGGCATTCCCTTTGCCTATCTGGACAGCGACCCGCTGGACCAGGGCCGGGTGATCGAGATCGTGCAGCCCTCTGCCGGGCTCGTGAAATTCTTTGCCCGGCTGGAGGCGCTGGCGGCCGATTGGGACGGCTCGCAGCCCATCCGCCATCTCTAGCCCCAGATCGACAGACAAGGACGCCAGATGCCACGAATCACAGCCACGGACCGCGACGGAAGCGTGAAGGAGTTCGACGCAGCACCCGGAACCAGCCTGATGGAGGCCCTGCGCGACGTGGCCGGCCTTGACGTCGCCGCGATCTGCGGCGGTTCCTGCTCTTGCGCGACCTGCCACATCTATGTCGCGCCCGGTTGGCTCGACCGCCTGCCGGAACAACAGCCCGACGAACGGGAACTGCTGGAATTCATGGAAACCTATCGCGAAACATCGCGGCTGAGCTGCCAGATCCCCGTGACCGACGACCTTGCCGGGCTCGAGGTGACGCTGGCACCCGAGGAATAGCCGCAATCGTCGCAGCAATGAGGGGCCCGGCGCGAACGGGCCGGGGGGAAAGATGTCAGCTACGCTCAACTACACGGCCACCACCACGGTCGGCGATCTTCTGGTCCGGGCAACGGCACGGACGCCGGACAAGGACGCGATCCGGTTTCCCGACCAGAACCGCAGCTTTCGCCAGCTGCACCAGGCCGCCATGCTGCGGGCCCGCGAACTTTACGGCCTGGGCGTGCGGCCCGGCGACCATGTCGGGATCTTCCTGCCCAGCTGCATCGAATACCTGGAATACTACTTCGGGCTGGCCTATCTGGGCGCGGTCTCGGTGCCGATGAATGCCCGCTATCGCGAACACGAGCTGCGCTACCAAACCGTCAACGCGGACCTGGTGCATATCATCTCGACAACGCAGGTGGCCGAGGGGCTGGACTTCCGGGCGCGGCTGCACCAGGCCTTTCCGGCCCTGCGCGACGCGCCCCCGGACCAGCCGATCAGCCTGCCCGAGGCCCCGCGCCTGCGCGGCATCACCCTGCTGACCGACGAACCCTCGGCCGGATGCCTGCGCCAGTCCGTGTCCCAGCGCTTCGCCGCCGATGTCGAGGACACCTTGATCGACCGGCTGCGCCGCGCCGTCACGCTGCGGCAGACGGCGCTGATATTGTATACTTCGGGGACGACCTCGAATCCGAAAGGCTGCATGATCAGCCACGAGGCGCTGGTCCGCACCGGCATGGGCCTGGCCGAGCGCTACGGGATGACCGATCGGGACGCGTTCTGGTCGCCCCTGCCCATGTTCCATGTCGGCGCGCTTTTCCCGCTATGCGCGGCCTATCATGCCGGCGCCACCTATATCGGCATGCAGCATTTCGACGCCGGCGCTGCGCTGCGGCTGGTGCGCGAGGCGCGGCCGACCATCGGCTATCCCAGCTTTGCCCTGTTCCTGTCGGACATGGTCTATCACCCGGATTTCCGCGCCGAGGACATGGCATCGCTGCGGCTCATCAACTGCTCGATGGCGCTGAGCCCGGAGCCGTTCCGCGAGTTGATGCGCAAGAGCTTTCCCAACGCGGTCTTCGTCGGCACCTATGGCATGACCGAAACCGCCGGCACCGTCACCACCAGCGACCCCGCCGACAGCGAGGCCGAGCGCTTCAACCGCCTTGGCCGTCCCTTCGACGGGCTGTCCGTGCGCATCGCGCGCGAGGACGGCACCGAGGCCGCGCCGGGCGAGATCGGCGAGATCTGCGTCAAGGGCTTCTCGATCTTCACCGAATATTACGGCGATCCCGAAAAGACCGCCGAGGCCAAGCGCGACGGCTGGTTCCATACCGGCGACCTCGGCTCGCTCGACGCTGCCGGCACGCTGATGTTCCACGGCCGGGCCAAGGACATGCTGAAGGTCGGCGGCGAAAACGTCGCCGCGCTGGAGATCGAGATGGTCGTGGCCCAGCATCCCGCGGTCAAGACCTGCCAGGTCGTCGGCAAGCCCGATCCGCGGCTGCAAGAGGTGCCGGTGGCCTTCGTGGAACTGGTGCCGGGCCAAAGCGTGGACCCGGCCGCGCTGATCGCCTATTGCAAGACGCGCATCGCCAGCTTCAAGGTGCCGCGCGACGTCCATTTCATCGCCGAATGGCCGATGTCCGCCAGCAAGATCCAGAAATTCAAGCTGCGCGACATGGTGCAAGAGATGGCGGCGGATAGCTGCGCCGCCCAATAATCCATCACAAGTATTTTTACTTCGTTCCACAATATTTTTATATCCATCTGCGATATACATAGTATTGTGGAGGAAGCCGAGAATCCGTCACGGATCGCGAAGAATCGCGATCCGATACCGGGCGACCGCCAGGTCAACCCGCCGTTCACATTCCTGGGGAGGAAACCGTCGTGAAACTGTCCAATCTGTTCGCCACCTGCACCGCAATGGCGTTGCTGCCCGCCATGGCCGCCCAATCCGACGAGTATCACGTCGTCGTCCTGCAAGCCCTGACCGGCCCCGCAGCCTTCATCGGCACCGCCGTCGCCGACGGCATGCGCCTGGCCGAGCAGCAGATCAACGAACAGGGCCTTCTGGGCGAGGGCAACACGCTCAAGGTCACCTATGCCGACGACGCCACGGATCGCACGCAGACCATGTCGCTGATCGCGCGCTATGCCAACGATCCGTCGATCCTGGGGATCCTGGGTCCGACCAGCGGCGCGGTCGCCATCGCCGGCGCGTCCTCGGGCAACCAATACAAGGTGCCGGTCGTCACCACGACGAACACGCCCGAGGTGCTGGATCAGGGGCCCTGGTCGTTCATCCTGACCCAGCCGCCGGAAATCACCATCCCCTATCTGGTGGATTACGCGGCCGATGTGAAAGGCGTGAAGGAATGCGCCGTCATCGGCATCCGCGACATCGAGGCCTATGTCGCGCTGCAAAAGCAGTTCGAGAAGCTGATGACCGACAAGGGCGTCAGGATCACCACCGTCGAACAGGTCGGCGGCACCGATTCCGACTTCTCGTCGGTGGCGACCAAGATCGCCACCTCGCAGCAGGATTGCGTCTTCGTCTCGGCCTCGGCCTCGCAGGGGGCGAACATCATCGTCCAGCTGCGCCAGGCCGGGCTGGACCCGGCGACGCCGGTCTTCGGCCACAATGCCTTCGCCTCGCCCGAATTCCTGAACCGCGGCGGCGCGGGCGTCGAGGGCGTCACCTTCATCGCCGACTGGGTGCCGGGCGGCTATGACGATTTCACCAAGGCCTTCGCCACCGAGTTCAGCGAGACGTTCGGCCACGAGGCCGACAACTGGAACGCCGTCGGCTACGGCGGGATGCTGGTGATGGCCAATGCGCTGAAGTCCATGCCCGAACCCACGCGCGAGGCGCTGCGCGACCAGCTGGGCAAGACCAGCGAGGTCCGCGTGGCCGCCGGCCAGGGCAGCTATTCGGTGGACGAGAAACGCTATCCGCATGTGGGCATGAACGTGCTGACGGTGCAGGACGGCGCCTTCGTCCAGGCTCCGCGCTGATCACCCGCGCGCCATGGGCCGGGGCGCCGGGCGCCCTGGCCGCAACCCTTTTGGACGGACCACCGGGATGCTACTGCAACAGATACTCAATGGAACGGTGTCCGGCGCGATCTATGCCCTGTTCGCGCTTGGCTTCACGCTGATCTTCGGCGTGCAGAAACTGCTGAACCTCGCCCATGGCGCGATCTTCATGGCCGGTGCCTTCATCGCCTATTACGCGACGGCGCAGGGGCTGCCCTTCTGGTTCGCGCTGCTGCTGGCGACCATCGCGACCGGGGCGATCTCGGTCGTGGTGGATTTCGTGGCCTTCCGGCAATTGCGCAAGTCGGGCCATGCCGAATTCGCCGCCATCGTCACCTCGATCGGGGTGGACCTGATCCTGATGAACATCGCCCAGCAGGTCTCGAACACCAAGGTGCTGAGCTTTCCCTTCGGCACCTTCCCGGTCAAGTTCTTCAGCTTCTGGGGGATGCGCATCTCGCTGTTGCAGCTGACCATCCTGGGGCTGGTGCTGGTCCTGGTGCTGGCCCTGGCCTATTACATCAACCGCACCAGCTTCGGCCGCCAGGTCCGGGCGGTGTCCAGCAACGAACATGCCTCGGCGCTGCTGGGCATCTCGGCCGCGGCGGTCTATCGCCAGACCTTCTTCATCGCCGGGGCGCTGGCGGGGCTGGCGGGGGTGCTGATCGGCCTGTCCTTCAACTCCATCCACTTCATGATGGGCGAGCCCTTCCTGCTGCAAGCCTTCGTCGTGGTGGTGATCGGCGGGCTGGGCTCGCTTCAGGGCGCGGTGGTCGCGGCGATCCTGATCGGGATCGTGCAGTCGCTGACCATCGCCTATCTGTCCAGCGAACTGTCCACCGCGATCATCTTCGTGCTGCTGTTCGTCACGCTGCTGTTCTTTCCGAACGGCCTGTTCGGACGCGCCGGCAACTATGCAGGAGGAAGCCGCAGATGATGTCCTTTTACTATTCCTATCAGCCGCTCATCGACTTCTTCCTGATCGCGGTCGGGCTGGGCTACAGCCAGCAGCTGGCGCTGCGCGCGGGCGTGTTCTCGATCGCGACGGCGGGCTTCTCGGCGCTTGGCGCCTATGCCACGGCGATCCTGGTGACGCGATACGGCGTCCCGGTGCCGGCGGCCATCCTGGTCTCGGCCGTGGTGGGGATGGCGGTCAGCTATGTGCTGTCGGTGCCGCTGGCGCGGCTGCGCGGCGCCTTCCAGGCCATCGCCACGCTGGCCTTCGTGCAGGTGGTGATCGCGCTGCTCTTGTATTTCGAAAGCTTCACCGGCGGCGCCATCGGCATCTCGGGCATCCCGCGGGTGATGAATACCGGCTGGCTGCTGCTGGCGGTGCTGGTCACGATCTACGTGATCTGGTCGATCAACCGCACCTCGGTCGGCCGGGTGTTCAACGCGCTGCGCCAGGACGATTCCGTCGCCGCCTCGCTCGGCGTGCCGATCAAGTCCTATTACGCGCTGGCCTTCGTGCTGTCGGGGCTGATCGGCGCGGTCTTTGGGGCGCTGCGTTCGCTTTACGTCTTCAACATCGAGCCGGTGGATTTCGGTTTTCACGCCATGGTCGCCAGCCTGACCGTGGTGGTGCTGGGCGGGCGCAACACGCTCCTGGGCCCCATCGCCGGGGCGCTGATCATGGCGATCCTGCCCGAACTGGCGCGCCCGCTGGCCGAGAACCGCGGCATCCTGAACGGGGTGATCCTGATCCTGGTCATCACCTTCCTGCCGAACGGCGTGGGCGATGAGCTGGTCTACTGGCTGCGCCGCCGCCTGCGCCGCGCGCCCAAAACCATGTCCAAGCGGAAGGAGGGGGCCGATGTCGTCGCTGCGGATTGAGGACGCCTGCAAGTATTTCGGAGGGCTGAAGGCCGTCGACGGCATCAACATGACCGTCCCCGCCGGCCGGATCACCGGGCTGATCGGCCCGAACGGCGCCGGCAAAAGCACCGTCGTCAACATGATCTCGGGCGTCTACAACCTGACCAGGGGCGAGGTCTACCTGGACGAGCAGCAGCTTACCCGGCTGCATGTGGACGAGGTCGCCCGCTGCGGCATCGCCCGCACCTTCCAGAACATCCGCCTGCTGCCCGAGGAAAGCGTCCTCGACAATGTCGTCATCGGCTATTTCCGCAAGCAGCGCAGCGGGGTCATGTCCAGCCTGATGGGCCTGCCCGCCGCCCTGGCCGAGACCCGCCGCCTGCGCGAGCAGGCCTGGGAGCTGCTGGGCCGCTTCGGCATCCAGAAATATGCCGATTACGAGGCGGGCAGCCTGCCCTATGGCCATCAGCGCCGGGTCGAGATGGCCCGTTCGATCGCCGCGGCGCCGCGCATCGTCATGCTGGACGAGCCCGTGGCCGGCATGAACGAGGTCGAATCCGCCGAAATGGCCGAGATCTTCGAGGATCTGGCGCGTTCGGGCATGGGGCTTTTGCTGATCGAGCATAACGTGGCCTTCGTCTCGCGCCTGTGCAGCCAGGTCTATGTGCTGGATTCCGGCCGCATGATCGCCGAGGGGCCGCCCGAGGCCGTCACCCGCGATCCAAAGGTCATCGAAGCCTATATCGGAGGCAAGGCCGATGCTGCTTGAAGTCAGGAATCTGAGCGTCTCCTACAAGGGCATCCAAGCGCTGCGCGATGTCAGCCTGCATGTGAACCGCGGCGAGATGGTGGCGCTGGTCGGCTCGAACGGGGCGGGGAAATCGACGCTTCTGAACGCGCTGAGCCGGACCGTGGTGCCGCAAAGGGGGCAGGTCGTCTTCGACGGCAAGGATCTGGGCCGCATGGCCGCCTTCCAGGTCTCGCGCCAGGGCCTGCTGCATGTCCCCGAGGGGCGGCAGGTGCTGGCCGACATGTCGGTCTGGGAAAACCTGCAGCTGGGCATGCTGGCCCTGGGCCAGCGGCCGGCGCGATACAGCCTGGAACAGGTCTACGGCATCTTCCCGATCCTGGAGGAGCGCGCCGACCAGATCGCCGGCACGCTCTCGGGCGGCCAGCAGCAGATGCTGGCCATCGGCCGCGCGCTGATGGGCGCGCCGGAAATCCTGCTGCTGGACGAGCCGTCGCTGGGCCTGTCGCCGCTGATGGGCGACCAGGTCTTCGACGCGCTGACCCGGCTCAACCGCGAGGGGCTGACCATCCTGCTGGTCGAGCAGAACGCCTATCGCGCGCTGGAATGCACGCAGCGGGCCTATGTTCTGGATCGCGGCCGGATCGTGATGGAGGGCGCCTCGGACGTGCTGATGCGCGACCAGCGGGTGATCGAAAGCTATCTGGGCGCCTGAGCGGACATGGCCGAGCGCATCCTGACCCTGCACCAGCTCAGCCTGCGCGACACCGATCCGGTGGCGCTGGTCCGGGCCGCCGCCGCGGCGGGCTTTCCCTTCGTCACGGTCTTTCTGCACCCGCCGGCGCCGCAGCTCGACATCTTTCCGCGGCTGCTGCCCGGCGCGCCCACGCGGGCCTTCGTGCAGGCGATGCGGGCAGAGGGCGTGCAGGTCCACAATGTCGAGGCCCTGCCCTTTTCCGGCCGCACCGATCCCGCCGACTACCTGCCGGTGCTGGACCATGCCGCCGAGATCGGGGCGCGGCGCGCCACCGTGCTGGTCTACGACCGCGACCTGCCCCGCGCCTCGGACCGGCTGTCGCAGACCTGCGACGCGGCAGCCGCGCGCGGCATCGCCCTTTCCATCGAGTTCATGGCGTTTTCCTCGCTGCGCACGGTGGGCGAGGCGGCGGATTTCGTGCGCCGGAGCGGCCACGCGAACCTGAGCCTGCTGGTCGATCCGCTGCACCTGGCGCGCACCGGCGGCAGCCCGGCCCAGCTTGGCGCCCTGGCCGACACCATCGGCGCGCTGCAATTCTGCGACGCGATGCTGGCCCCGCCCGAGGACGCCTTTCGCGAGGCGGTCGAGGATCGCGAGATACCGGGCGAGGGCGAACTGCCGCTGCAAGCCCTGCTGGACGCCACCGATCCCGGCCTGCCGCTGGATGTCGAGGTGCCGATGCTGCGGCTTGAGAAACAGGGGCTGGACCCCATCGCCCGCGCGCAACTGCTGAAACGGGCGCTGCTGCGCTATCGGCTGTGAAGGGCCGGGCCTTCAGCTGCGCCGCACCAGCACGCGGCGGCCGGAAATCCTGACCTCGACCCTGGGCAGGTCGCTGCAAAGCGAGGACATGGCCTTGCCGGTCGAGCAGTCGAAGCGGGCGCCGTGCTTGGGACAGATGACCACGTTGCCTTCCACCTCGCCCTCGGACAGGCGGGCGAAGTTATGCGTGCAATTGCCCGAAAAGGCGACGATCTCGCCGTCGCGGCGGCACAGGATCACCTCGCGCCCGCCTGCGGTGACGAACCAGGGCCCCATGCTCGGCACCTGCATGACCGCACCGACATCGACGAATTCCTCGGCATCGGCGCCCAATCCTCTGGGGATCATTCTCTGCCCTTCCCTTCTTGCGGCAGGTTTCAAGGGAAACGCCGGGCCGGTCAACCGGCCCGGCGCATGGCTCAGGCGCGGCGCTGGTCGAAGCGGCGGCCGATCATGGCGGCGGTGATGTTCACCTTCTGGATGTCCACCGCGCCGCCGGCGATGCCCCAGCCCCAGGAATCCCGCAGCCGGCGTTCCATCGGATATTCCTTGGAATAGCCGTAGCCGCCCATCAGCTGCACGGCATTGCCGGTCACTTCGCGCGAGATCTCGTTGGCAAAGCATTTCGCCAGCGAACTGTCCAGGATCGAGGGCATCCCGTCCTGGGCGTTCTGCGCCGCGCGATGGATCAGAAGCCGCGCCGCATCGACGCGCAGCCGCATTTCGGCCAGCTTGATCTGCACCGCCTGGAAATCGACCAGCGGCCGGCCGAACTGGTGGCGTTCCTGGACATAGCCCAGCACATCCTCGAGCGCGCCGGAAGCCTGGCCCAACGACATGGTGGCATTGCCGCAGCGCTCCAGGTCGAAGGCTTCCATCAGCCGCTTGAAGCCGCCGCCGGGCACGACGACATTCTCCAGCGGCAGCTCGACATTGTCGAAGAACAGGTCGCTCGACGGCACGCCGCGGAACCCCATCAGCCGCTCTTGCGGGCCGAAGCTGAAGCCGGGCGTGCCCTTTTCCACATAGACCGCACCGATCGAGCCCGCGCCCGGCCTGTCGTCGAAGCGGGCATAGACCAGGTAGCCCTGGGCATGGCCGCCGCCAGAGCACCAGCGCTTCGCGCCGTTCAGCACCACCTTGTCCGATTCGACGCGGGCGCGGGTCTTCAGGTCGGTCAGGGCCGAGCCGGCATCGGGTTCGGACATGCCGATGGCGACGACCTTCTCGCCGCGGCAGACGGCGGGGATCACCCGCGCCTTCAGGCTTTCGGGCGCGAAACGCTCGATGGCGCGCACCGGGCCGACGCAGGATTCGAAGACCGGAAACGCCACGGCCGAGCTGATCTTGGCGAACTCCTCGACGACGAGCAGCGCCTCCAGGTTGCCAAGCCCCATGCCGCCGTATTCCTCGGCCACGTTGATGCCAAGAAAGCCCAGCTCGGCATAGCGCCTGACCCATTCATGCGGGACGGGCTCTGCCTTCTCTTCAAGGTCGCGGGCAAGATCCACCAGCTCGGTGCGGGCGAACTTGCGCGCCGCCTCTTGCAGGTCACGCTGGATCTCGGTCAGCCGGAAATCCATCCTCTCCTCCAAAAATACAGTTTGTGCTTTCTTAGTATACGTAAAGGCCATCGTTTGAACATATATAAATTGACACGCCCGCAAGAATCGACCAGTTTCCGGGGGCAAGACGAGCGGGAGAGGGCCATGCAACAAAGCCGCACCGACATCCTGAAGGCCTATCGGCAGATGCGGATGATCCGGGAATTCGAGGAAAGACTGCATATCGAGAATCGCAGCGGCGAGATCGCCGGCTTCACGCATCTGTATGCGGGGCAAGAGGCGATCGCCGTCGGCATCTGCGAGCATCTGACCGACCGCGACTATATCAGTTCGACCCATCGCGGGCATGGCCATTGCATCGCCAAGGGCTGCGACCCGCGGCTGATGATGCACGAGATCTATGGCCGCGCCGACGGGCTGTGCAAGGGCCGCGGCGGCTCGATGCACATCGCCGACATCGACAAGGGGATGCTGGGCGCGAACGGCATCGTCGGCGGCGGCCCGCCCATCGCGGTGGGGGCGGCGCTGGCCTGCCAGGCGCGCGGCGACGGCAGCGTGGCGGTGTCCTTCGGCGGCGGCGGCTCGTCGAACCAGGGCACGGTCTTCGAGGCGATGAACATGGCCGTCGTGCTGAAGCTGCCCAAGATCTTCGTCTTCGAACTGAACGGCTATTCCGAACACACCGGCGAAGGCTATGGCATCGGCTCGGACCTGGCCGGGCGGACGCGAGGCTTCGGCCTGCCGGTCTTCGAGGCGGATGGCTTCGACTATTTCTCGGTCCACCAGGCGATGGCGGATGCGCTGGAGCATGTGCGCGCAGGCAAGGGCCCCTGCGCCCTGATCGCCGAGGCGACCCGCTATTTCGGCCATTTCGAGGGCGACCCGCAGAACTACCGCGCCAAGGACGAGGTCAAGACCCTGCGCGAGACCCAGGACGCCCTGCTGCGTTTCCGCCGGAAAGTCACCGAGGCCAAGCTGATCGAGGCGGCCGAGCTGGATGCCATCGACGCCGAGATCGCGGCCTTCATCGAGGATTGCGTGGCCTCGGCCCGCAAGGCGCCGGCGCCGGGGGTCGAGATCATGCTGTCTGACGTCTATGCCGATTACTAGGACCGCATCATGACCGTGAAGACTATGCGAGAGGCGCTGAACGAGGCGCTGTTTCAGGAGATGCGCCGCGATCCCGGCGTCATCGTCATCGGCGAGGACGTGTCGGGTGGCGCCGGCGGGTCGTCGGGCAGCCGCGATGCGGCCGGCGGCATCTTCGGCGTGACCAAGGGTCTGATGGGCGAGTTCGGCGACAAGCGCGTCATCGACACGCCGATTTCGGAAAGCGCCATCATCGGCCTGGCCAATGGCGCGGCGCTGGCCGGCATGCGCCCCGTGGCCGAGCTGATGTTCGCCGATTTCGTCGGCGTCGCCATGGACCAGATCTATAACCAGATGGCCAAGTTCCGCTATATGTTCGGCGGCAAGGCCAAGGCGCCCATCGTCGTGCGCATGTCCATGGGCGCCGGCATGAACGCCGCCGCCCAGCACAGCCAGACCATCTATTCCATGCTTTCGGCCGTGCCGGGGCTGAAGGTGGTGGTGCCGTCGAACCCGGCCGATGCCAAGGGCATGCTGGCCGCGGCGATCCGCGACGACGACCCGGTGATCTTCCTGGAACACAAGGCGCTTTATTCCAGCAAGGGCGAGGTGCCGGACGACGAATACGTGGCGCCGCTGCATGGCGCGAGCCTGGTGCAATCGGGCAAGGATGCGACCGTGGTCACGCTGGGCCGCATGGTCTCCTTTGCCGCAAAGGCGGCGGCGAAGCTGGCCGGGGACGGGATCACCGTCGATCTGATCGACCTGCGTTCCACCTCGCCCATCGACGAAGAGATGATCCTGGAAAGCCTGTCGCTGACCGGGCGGCTGGTGGTCGTGGACGAATCCAACCCGGTCTGCTCGATCGCCTCGGAAATCGCCGCCATCGCGGCCGAAAAGGGCTTTGCCTCGCTGCGTACGCCGGTGGTGCGGGTCACGGCGCCACATACGCCGGTGCCCTTCGCCCGCGAATTGGAGCGCATGTATGTTCCCGGTCCCGACCGGATCGAAGCGGCCATCCGCAAAGCCGTGAAAGGAGAGTGAGCATGGCCCGGATCCATCCCGTCACCCTACCGAAATGGGGCCTTGAAATGTCCGAGGGCCAGATCTCGCGCTGGATCGTCGCCGAGGGCGACAGCGTCGAGCCGGGCACCGAGCTGGTCGACATCGAGACCGACAAGATCGTCAACACGCTGGACACCGACCGGGGCGGCACCCTGCGCCGCATCCTGGTGCCCGAGGGCGAAACCGCCCCGGTCGGCGCGCTGATCGCCGTGCTGGCCGAGGCCGATGCCAGCGAGGCCGAGCTGGCCGAATTCATCGCCTCCTACGTGCCCGTCGATGCCTCGTTCGAACCCAAGGACGAGGGACGGGCGGAATCCGCAGGGCCCGAACCCTCCCCCGCCGCCGATGCTCCTGCGGATGCCGGCGCCGCGCCGAAGGCCTCCCCCTTGGCGCGCCGCATCGCCGAACAGGACGGCATCGACCTGGCCGGGGTTCAGGGTTCGGGCTGGGGTGGCAAGATCAGGAAGGCCGACCTGCCGCCGCGCCCCGCCGCGCTTGCCCCCGACGAGGCGGCAAGGCGGAATGGGGGCGCCCATGCCAGCCCGGTCGCGGTGAATTTCGCCAATGCGCTTGGCTTCGACCTGACCGGGCTGAAGCCCAGCGGCTATCGCGGGCGCATCTCGCTGGCCGATGTGCAGGCAGCGGTCCAGGCGGCCGGCCTGTGGTCGCCGCCGGCGGCCGCGATTCCCGCCGCGCCTGGGGCAGCGCCGGCTGCGGCTGCGGCGCAGGGGGTCGAGCAGCCCTTTACCGGGATGCGCAAATCCATCGCCAACGCGCTGCGCCATTCCAAGCAGACCGTGCCGCATTTCTACACCGCCATGGATGTCGAGATGGACGCGCTGATGGCGCTGCGCAGCCAGTTCAACAGCGGGCGCGAGGGCGCGAGAATTTCGGTCAACGACTTCCTGCTGCGCGCCGCCGCCCTGGCCCTGGCGGCCCATCCCGAGGTGAACATCCACGTCTCGGACAGCGGCATCACCCGCTTCGACCAGGTCGATCTGTGCGTCGCGGTCGCCATCGACGCCGGGCTGGTCACGCCGGTGATCCGCAATGCCGCCCAGCGGCCCCTGACCGAGATCTCGGCCGAAGCGGGGCGGCTGATCGCC
Source organism: Paracoccus ferrooxidans (assembly GCF_029909815.1). NCBI lineage: Bacteria > Pseudomonadati > Pseudomonadota > Alphaproteobacteria > Rhodobacterales > Paracoccaceae > Paracoccus > Paracoccus ferrooxidans. The sequence continues at coordinate 78,811 of NZ_CP038201.1, forward strand.
GCTGCCCGCGACCGCAGCCTGACCGCCGAGGATCTGCGCGGCGGCACCTTCACCCTGTCCAACCTGGGCATGTATGGCGTGCGCAGTTTCGATGCGATCATCAACCCGCCCCAGGGCGCGATCCTGGCGGTGGGCGGCCCCCGGCGCGAGGCGCGCGAGACCGCCGATGGCGGGCTGCGTTTCGCCAGCGTCGCGACGCTGACGCTGTCGGCCGATCACCGCGGCATCGACGGCGCGGTCGCCGCGCAGTTCCTGTCCACCCTCAAGGCCCGGATCGAAGCGCCGATGTCGCTGGTGATGTGACGCCGTATCCCGGCGCGGCCAAGGCCCCCTTTCGGGGGCCTTTGCCTATTCGGGGACCGGCCAATGCGCCGCGAAGGGATGCGAGGCGTCGTAAAGCTCCAGCAGTTCCACGACATTGCCGTCCGGGTCATGGCCATAGACCGCGTTGAAGGTCGGCCGCGGCAGGGGCGAGGAATGGAACGCCACGCCCTTCTGCTGCAGCCGTTCGTATTCGGCGTCCAGATCCTGCACCGCCAGGCAAAGATGCGTCAGCCCGGCCCCGAACAGGCGCTGATGCGGGCTGCGCCGTTCCGGGGCCGGCGCCTCGAACTGGAACAGTTCCAGATAGCAGTTCCGGTGCCGCAGCATCGCCAATTGTGCGGCCGAACCGCTGGCGCCCAGCAGCGCGTTCTGGACCTCGGCATCGGCGGTCCAGGACTGGCGGTGGACCAGCTCGAACCCCAGCACCTCGGTATAGAAGCCGATCAGCCTTTCGATGTCATGGGTCGAGATCGCCGCGTGATGGACCCCCAGGATCACGCCCGCTGTTCCTCGGGCTGGTAATGCTGCACCCATCCGGTCCAGCTTGGCAGCGATTCGGGATAGTCGCCGGGCAGCGGCGCATCATATCCGCGCTGGCGCAGGGGCGAGGCCAGCGCCTGGGCATAATCCTGCACGGGGACGTAATACAGGAACTTCAGCAATCGCGAGGCGAAATACCATGCGCCGTCGCGGCGGCGGTATTCGTCCTCGTAGCGCAGCGAGCCGACCAGCACCTGGCCGTTGCGCACTGCTTCGGCATGGCAGAACACCTCGCCGGTGGCGCGGTCGGGGTCGGCGGGATCGAAGGTCACGACCGTGTCATGGGTCCAATGGACCGACAGGCCCAGCACCTCGAAGCGCTTGCGATACATCTGCATGATGCCCCCCAGCCCTTCGCCGTTCATGCGTCCGTCGGCCGAGCGCACCCAGGAATCCTCGCGAAACAGCGACCGCAGCAGGGGCACGTCGCGGTCGTCGCAGGCTTTGCAGTAATGCGAAATCAGCGCCAGGATCTCGGCGCGCGATTCCAGCCGGTCCAGCCGGGTTTCGATGTCGGTCACTTCCTTCTCCCTTATAGCAATAATGCAATTATTGCACACGTTGACTTGCATTTCATTATATTGTTTTCTTCACTCGGTATAAATATCAGGATCAGCCATGCCCGCCGAACTGTTCCCCCGCCCGCAGGTCCGGGAAAGCACCCTGCCCGCACCGGAGGGCTGGATCGAGCTGCCCTCGCCCGGCGGGTTCTGCGACACCTTCGGCCCCGTGCATGCGACGCGCGACGGGGTGGGGCAATTCGCGGTAGGCTTTCGTTGCGCGGAACGCCACCTGAACCCATCGCGCTATTGCCACGGCGCGGCTCTGGCGGCCTTTACCGACATGCAGGCTTACGGCGTGCAGCATCTGGTCGGCTATGCGGCGGCGGTGGTGCCCACGATCTCGATGAACATCGACTTCCTGTCCATCGTCCACCTCGGCGACTGGGTGCGCGGCGACATCGAGGTGACGCGCAAGACCCGCAACCTGGTCTTTGCCCAGATGCGATGCAGCGTCGGCGACCGGCCGGTGATGAACGCCCGCGCGCTCTTCAAGGTCATGGCGATGGACGCGCTGGCCGACACCACCTATTTCGACCGCATCGGCCCCGAGATCGAGCGCCGCTTCGCGCGCATCGGCCGCTGATGGCAAGCCAGCCCCCCATCCCCGGCAGGCGATACGACCTGACCGCCGCGCTGGACGACCGGGTGCGCGCACTTTGCGCCGCCCCGCCGCGGCAGGGCGACCTGGCGCATCCGATCCACGCCTATCTGGGCGCGCTGGCGGCAATGCCGGCGCCCATCGGCGATTTCAGCCGCAACCTGGGGCTGGCCTTCGATGCCGGTCCGGTGCTGGGCGAATGCCGGCTGTCCTTTCCCGGCCGGCTGCGGGTCGGCCAAGCCTATGACGCCACGGTCGAGGTTCTGGACCTGACGCGCAAGCCCAGCCGCCGCTTTGGCCAGGCCGACCATCTGGCGCTGGCCATCACGCTGTCGGACCAGGCCGGCCCGGCCAGCGTGCTGCAATTCAGGATGATTACCCCGGTGGTGGCCGATGACTGACAGGCAGGACGAAACCGGCTGGAGCTTCGGCCCGGTCAGCGGCCCCGACATGGCGGAATGGTGCGCGCTTCTGCGCGACGACAACGCCATCCACCTGCGGCGCGAGGCCGCCGAGGCGGCGGGCTTCGGCCCCCGGTGCGTCAATCCCGGCCCGGCCAACCTGGCCTATGTCATCAGCACCGCCATGGCCGCCCATCCGCAGGCCGAGTTCGCCGAGATCGCCGCCTTCTTCGCCGACAACGTCTTCGAGGGCGACCGGCTTGCCGCCCGGCTGACCCCCGAGCCCGGCGGCGCACTTTACGCCGAGGGGCGCGCGGCGCCGGTCCTGCGGGTCCAATTCAGCTTCAAGGAGCATGACTGATGTCCGATATCCCGACGGCAAGCGGCACGACGGTCTGGCGCCTGATCGCCGGGCGCGCCCATGACCGGCCCGAGGCGCCGGCGCTGATCGAGGGCGACCGGGTGCTGAGCTATGCCGGGATGATCGCCGCCGCCGACCGCATCGCCGCCGACCTGGCGGCGCGGGGCGTGACGCGGGGCGACCGCGTGGCCGTCCTGTCCGAGAACTGCATCGAATACGGCCTGACGCAGCTGGCCTGCGCCAAGCTGGGGGCGATGGTCGCCTGCCTGAACTGGCGGCTGGTGGCGCCGGAACTGGCCTGGTGCATCGACCTGGTCCAGCCGCGGCTTATGCTTTGCTCGGCCCGCCACCGCGACCTGGCCCGCGCCGCCTGCCCCGACCGCAAGGCCCTGGACCTGCGCAGCCTGGGATGCGAGGGCGAGGCCCCCGACCAGGCCCGGCCCGAGGACGGGTTCATCATCATCTATACCTCGGGCACCACCGGCCGGCCCAAGGCCGCCGTCATCAGCCAGCGGGCGCAGATCGCGCGCATGTGCGCCTTTCGGCTGGACCTGGGGCTCGCGCGCGAGGACGGCTATATCTCATGGGCGCCGATGTTCCACATGGGGGGCACCGAGCATCTGTTCTCGACCCTGCTGATCGGCGGCGCCGTCACCGTGATGGACGGGTTCGACGCCGACCGGATCATCGACACGCTGGAGCAGCAGCGCATCGGCTGGCTGATGACCGTGCCCGCCACCACCGAGCTTCTGCTGGCCCGCCTGCGGACGCGCCGGCCCCGGATCAAGGGCGTGCGGGTGGTCGGAGCCATGGCGGACATGACGCCGGCCGCGGTCATCGACGAGGTGACGCGTCGTCTCGATGCGCCCTATCTCAATTCCTTCGGCGCGACCGAGACCGGGATGCCGCCGCTCTCCGGCGACCTGATCCGGCCCGGAGAGATGCCGCGCAGCCTTGCCAAGAAGCTGAGCGTGCTGACCGAGCTGCGCCTTGTCGGCCCCGACGGCCGCGACGTGGCCCAGGGCGAGACCGGCGAAGCCTGGGTCAGGGGGCCGACGCTTTTCAGCGGCTACTGGAACGCCGACGAGGTCAACCGCGACAGTTTCAGCGGCGGCTGGTTCCACATGGGCGACCTGTTCCGCCGCACGCCCGCGGGCTATGAATTCGCCGGGCGCTCGAAATATCTCATCAAGTCCGGGGGCGAGAACATCTATCCGGCCGAGATCGAGCGGGTGATCCTGGCCGATCCGCGCGTCGCCGACGCCATCGTCGTGCGCCGCCCCGATCCGCATTGGGGCGAGGTGCCGGTGGCGGTGGTGGCGCGCTGCGACGACAGCCTGGACGAGGCCGGGGTGATCGCGCTGTGCCGCGGCGCCAGCCTGGCCGGCTACAAGCGCCCCAAGGACGTGGTCTTCGTCCCGGTCGAGCGCTTTCCGCGCAGCACCAGCGGCAAGATCATCCGCGAAGAGGTCGAAACCATGGTGCTGGACGCCACGGCCTGAACGGCCGCGGCGCCCTGCTTCATTCGACGAAACGGCCCGGCGCCTGGTGATAGGCGGGCGGGACCACGGCGACGTCGAGCCCGCTGTCGATCACCAGAACCTGCCCGGTGATGCCGCGGGCCGAGGGGCCGGCCAGATAGGCGAAGGCATCGGCGATGTCCGCGGCCGTGCAGACATAGGGGATGGGATTGCGCGCCAAGGCCCGGTCATAGGCCGCCTGCTCGCCACCGCTGAGGCTGCTGGTCATGCCCGTCACCACATTGCCCGGCGCCAGCGCATTCACCCGGATCGCGCGCGGCGCCAGCTCCACCGCGCTCGAGCGCGTCAGCCCCACCACCGCGTGCTTGGCGGCGGTATAGGAATGGTTGGCCCAGGCCCCGACCCCCGCCAGGCTGGCGGTGTTCAGGATCACGCCGCCCTGGTCGCCCATGGCGTTCGCGGCGTGCTTGGTGCCATGGAAAACACCGCTGACCATGACCTCCAGCACGCGGTTGAAATCGCGCGCCGCGGTCGTTCCGATCGGGCCGATGGCGCCCAGGATGCCGGCATTGTTGATCATGCAATCCAGCCGGCCGTGACGGTCCAGCGCCACCTGCACCAGCGCCTCGACCTGGCGCTCGTCGGCGACGTCGCAGGCCAGGGCGGTCGCGCCAAGTTCCCGCGCCAGGGCCTGCACGCCCTCGGGCCGCAGGTCGCCCAGGACCAGCCTCCAGCCCTCGCGGTGAAAGCGGCGGGCGGTCGCCGCGCCCAGCCCCGAGCCCGCGCCGGTGATGACGGCGACCTTGTCCAGCGTGTCATTCATCTTGCAACAGCGCCTCCAGCTCGCCGATCTGTGCCTCGCTCAACCGCAATTCGGCGGCCTTCGCATTCGCAATCACCTGTTCGGGCTTGGTCGCCCCGGCCATGACCGAGGCCACGACGGGCCTGGACAGCAGCCAGGCAAAGGCGACCTCGGTCATGGCAAGCCCGTTCTGGTCGCACCAATCGGCGATGCGGTCCACGCGGGCCAGGTTCTCGGGCGTCAGATAGCGGTCGGCCAGCCGCGCGATCTTGCCGAAACGCCCCTCGCCCGTGTCACCGCCGCGGTATTTGCCGGTCAAGAGCCCCGAGGCCAGCGGGAAATAGGGCAGCAACCCCAGGCCCAGCGCGTTCAGGCAGGGGATCGTCGTCGCCTCGGCCCCGCGCCGGATCAGCGAATATTCCGCCTGGAGCGAGATGAAATGCTGCACGCCCAGTTCCCGCGCCAGGTGATGGGCATGGGCGATTTCCCAATCCGCCATGTTCGAGGCGCCGATATAGCGGACCTTGCCCTGGGCGATCAGCCGGTCCAGCGCGTCCAGCGTCTCCTCGATCGGGGTGGTCGGGTCCGATTCGTGCAGCTGGTAAAGGTCGATCCAGTCGGTGCCCAGCCGGCGCAGGCTGTCCTCGACGCAGCGGATGATATAGGAGCGGTCGGCGCCGCGGCTGCCGTCGGCCATCTGCATGCCGAACTTGGTCGCCACCACGGCCCTGCCGCGCCGCAGGCCCAGCGCGCGACCCAGGAACTCTTCCGAGCCGCCGGAACGGCCATAGATGTTGGCGGTGTCGAAAAAGGTGATCCCGGCATCCAGCGCCGCATCGACCACGCGGCGCGATTGCGCCTCGTCCGTGGTCCAGTTGAAATTGTTGCAGCCCAGCCCGACCGCCGAGACGGTCAGGCCCGAGCGGCCCAGCTTGCGATAGTCCATGCTTGCACCTTTCTAGAGTTCGCGGATCACGTCGCGCCCGTCCCAGCCCACCGAAGGCAGGCGCATGCGGTCGAACATCTGCCGCCGCTCGGGCTTCAGATCGACCAGTTCGATCATCGGCGCATCGGGATCGGCGGGATCGCACAGATAGCACATGCGCGACAGGGCCTGGCGGCCCTCGATGGCGCGGACCATGCCGCGCGCCTCGGCCGCCGCCAGCTGCGCGTCGAAATCGTCGCAGAGAAAGCCGAAATGCTGAAGCCCGGCGCCGCGCCTTTCCAGGAAGTCTCGATAGGGCGAGGCTGCGTCGGCCGGCTCGATCAGTTCGATCTGCACCGGGCCGGTATAGCCCATCAGCACCCGCCTGTGGATCTGGACCGAGACCGGCTCGTCCCAGATCTTCAGCACCTGGAACGGGATCGGCACCGGATAGACGAAGAAGGGCCCGACCCCCATGCGCCCGGCCCAGTCATGGGCGGCGGCATCGGCATCGGGGACCACATATCCGTGCTGGAACAGGGTTCCGTAATGGCGGCTCATGCTTTGCCTCCTTGGTGGCGGGTGGTTGCCGCGATCCGCGCCGCGGCGGCGCTACGGCCGGCCATCCCGGCCCGGCCCCAGCGTGGCGAAGGAAAAGGGGTGGCTGTCATCCGTCACCTCCAGCAGTTCCAGCACATTGCCGTCGGGATCGTGGCCGTAGACCGAGGCATGGCTGGCCCGGCGCTGCGGGGCCGAGCGAAAGCGGATGCCCGCCGCCTCGAGCCGGGCGACCTCGGCCGCCAGCTCGCGGACATGCAGGCAAAGATGGGTGATGCCGTGGTCCTGGATGCCGCGGTCCGGCCGGCTGGGGGCGGGGCTCGAGAACTCGAAAAGCTCCAGAAAGCAGTTGCCGGCGCGCAGCTTGGCCTGCCGCGCCGCCGATCCCCTGAGGCCCATGATCGTGTCGGGCAGCGCCGCGCCCTGCGCCCAGTCCATGCGCGAGGCGACGGTGAACCCCAGCACGTTGCAATAGAAATCCAGCGCCCGGTCCAGGTCCGGGGTCGAGATGGCGGCGTGGTGGATGCCCAGGATCACGGCCGCGCCTCGGCCGCCGCATTGCTGCCCGCCACCCGGCCGAAGACGATGGCATTGCCGATCGAGGCGCCGCCGCCGGCATAGCAGGGGCCGAACATGCCGCCCGTCGTCTCGCCCGCGGCATAGAGGCCGGCAATCGGCCGGTCGGCCTGGTCCAGCACCCGCGCCTCGGTGTCGATCCTCAGCCCGGTGCCGGTCCAGCAAACGATGGCCGGCCGGATGCGCGCGCCGTAGAAGGGTGGGGTCGAAATCGGCTTCAGATGCTCGGCCGGCTTGAAGAAATGCGCATCCCGCCCGGTTTCGGCGGCGCGGTTGGCGGCGGCGACGGTGGTGGCCAGCGTCGCCGCGTCGATGCCGAGCTGCGCCGCCAGCCCCTCCAGCGTATCGGCCTGCGCGACCTGCCCGCGGGCGGCGAAATGCGCCAGCCGGTCCGCCGACCAGTTCGGCGCGGTGGCCGAGCGGGCCTCGCGCCGCGCCGCCTCGTCGAAGATCGCGAAGCATTCGCGCGCGGTCTGTTCGTTCAGCAGTTCGGACAGGATGGAATATTCGCAGGATTCGTCGACGAAGCGGCGCCCCTCATGCGTGACAAGGATCAGCCAGGGCGGCAGATAGGTCTCCAGCTCCTTTTCCCAGCCCGGCGTCATCAGCAGAAGGCCGCGATCCGGCCGGGTGATGCCGGCGCCAAGGCGGCGGCCGATGCGAATGCCGTCGCCCTGGGAATGGGGCGAGCCGATATACCAGGACAGCTCGCCCTGCGCCGCGGCCGTGGGGTAAAGCTCGGCCAGCAATTGCCGGTTGGCGCCGAAGCCGCCGGTGGCCAGCACCACCGCCCCCGCCGTCACCCGGTCGCCCTCGACCAGGATGCCGGCGACGCGGCCATCCTCGACCAGCAGCTCCTGCACCCGGCTGCGCAGCGCCATGTCCACGGCAAGGCCGCTCAGCGAGCCCTCCAGCACCTCGGCGATCTCGGCGCCATGGCCGCGGGCGCGATGGCCGCGCCGGATCTTGTCCACGCCCGAGCAATAAAGGTTCTCCTCGGGGAAATCGACGCCCAGCCCGACCAGCCAGTCGAAGGCCGGCGTCGCGTCGTGGCACAGCCGCCTGACCAGCGCCGGGTCGAGCTTGTATTGGTTGATATGCAGGTAATAGCGGTAAAGCGCCTCGGGCGTATCCTCGATCCCCGCCCGGCGCTGGAGCGAGGTGCCCGCCGCATAGAACACGCCCCCCGACAGGGCGGTCGAGCCGCCGGCCTTGTCGCCCGCCTCGACCATCAGCACGCGGGCGCCGGCCTGGGCGGCCATATGCGCCGCCGCAAGCCCGGCCCCGCCGGCGCCCACCACGATGACGTCGTAATCCCTGTCCATCACGCTGCTCCCTTCATCCCCGGTGCGGCGCCCTGGGCCATGTCCTCCAGGACCATGGCGGCGCATCTCTCGCCGATCATGATCGACGGCGCGTTGGTGTTCCCGGCCGGCAGCCGCGGCATGATCGAGGCATCCGCCACGTAAAGCCCGCCGATGCCATGCACGCGCAGCCGGTGATCGACCACGCCGCCCGCGGCCAAGGGCAGCATGGCGCAGGAGCCCACGGGATGCAGGTTCGCGATGCCGTTGCCACGCAGCCAGTCGACGATCTCGGCCTGGGTCCGCACCGCGGGGCCGGGGCGGATCTCTTCGGCCATATAGCGGGCCAGCGCCGGCTGGCCGGCGATATGGCGCGTGATGCGGACGGCATTGGCCATGGCCATCCGGTCCACCTCGTCGCGAAAGAAATTGTGCCGGATCACCGGATCGGCAAAGGGATCGGGCGCGCGCAGCCGCACCTCGCCGGTCGCCACAGGGTCCAGATGCACCGGGCTCATGGTGAAGCCGGGAAAGTCGTGGACCCGCATCCCCCGCCTGTCGCGCGAGGCGACCGACCAGATGTTGGTGTTGATCTGCAGGTTGGGCCGGTCCCTGGTCTCGTCCGTGCGGGTGAAGATGCCGGCAAAGATGCCGTTCGCGGCCAGCGGACCGCGCCGGGCCAGCACATATTGCGCCCCGGCGATGGCCTTGCGCAGCGGGCTGCGCGCCAGTTCGTTGATCGTCACCGGCTCGCGGCAGCGAAAGATCAGCGAGCAATAGAAATGATCGCGCAGGTTGGCGCCGACGCCGGGCAGGTCGTGCAGCACCTCGATGCCGTGGTCGCGCAGATGATCGGCCGGGCCGATCCCCGAAAGCTGCAAGAGCTGGGGCGAGCCGAAGGCCCCGCCGCAGACCACGACCCCGTGCCGCGCCCGCGCCCGCAGGATGCGCCCGCCTTGGCGGTATTCGATACCGACGGCCTTGCGGCCCTCGAACAGCAGCCGCGTGGCATGGGCGCCGGTGTCGACGCGCAGGTTGCGGCCCGCCGCCGACAGGTAGGCGCGGGCCGAGTTGCAGCGCCGCCGGTTGCGGGTGGTGGTCTGGAACAGGCCCGCCCCCTCTTGCCGGGCACCGTTGAAATCGGGGTTTGCCGGGATGCCGGCCTGTTTCGCGGCCTCGATGATCGCCAGCGCCACCGGCGACGGGTCGGGCTGGTCCGAGACGGCCAGCGGCCCGCCGGTGCCGTGATAATCGTCGGGGCCGCGCGCCTGGTCCTCGGCCTTCTTGAACCAGGGCAGCACGTCCTGCCAGCTCCAGCCGGGATTTCCCAGCTGCGCCCAGTTGTCGTAATCGGTCGGATGGCCGCGGATATACAGCATGCCGTTGATCGAGCTGGTGCCGCCCAGAACCTTGCCACGCGGGTTGTACATCGGCCGCCCGTTCAATTCGGGCTCGGGCTCGGATTCGAACATCCAGTTCACCTTGGGATTGGTGAACAGCATGGGATAGCCCATCGGCACCTTGATCCAGAAGGCGCTGTCGCGCGGGCCCGCCTCGAGCAGCAGGACACGGTATTTCCCCGATTCCGCCAGCCGTCCGGCCACCGCGCAGCCCGCGGAACCGGCGCCCGAGACGATGAAGTCGAACTCGCTGTCGAAACGCATTGCGTCCTCCTTGCGCAACGGGCGCGCGCCTGCGGTGCCTTACAGATCCTCGGGGCGCGCGAAGCTGCCGTCCTTGACGGTCAGGATGCCCATGCCGAAGGTCGCGGCGCGTTCCGGGGTGAAGTTGTAGACGCCCTCGCCCACGATCACCGGCACGTCCTTGATGCCGGCCAGGGCGTCGCGCATCTCCTCGCGCGTGGCATCCGGCCCGGCACGGCGCAGCGCGTCGGCAAAGACCATCATCGTCGAATAGCCCTGCGGCGCCCAGTTGTCGGCCTCGACCCCGTGCCTGGCCTTGTAGGCTTCGGCAAAGGCGCGCGAGGGCTCGTCGAAGCCGCCGGGCGTCCATTCGCCGATCACGGTCACGCCCTCGACCGCGCTGCCGCCGGTGTTGAGGAACTCGGGCGAGGCCAGCGATTGCAGCCCGAAGATCTGCACCTCGGGGTCAAGGCCCGCCTGCTTGAACTGCATGATGACATTGGCGCCAAGCGCGGCCGGCGTGGCGATGAACAGGCAGTCGGCATCGCTTTGCGCCACCTTCACCGCCAGGGCCGAGAAGTCGATGTCGGACAGCTTGACGCCGTCGAGCTGCGCCTTCACCCCATGTTCCTTTACCCGCTCCATGAACACATTCGCCATGGCGACATAGGCTTCGTTGTCCAGCACGGTGATGACCGCGCAGTCCTGCACGCCGCGCTTTTCGGCGGCATAATCGGCGATCGGCGGCGTCGCGATCGAGGCCGGCTGCGAAAACGGAAAGGACCAGGGCCCGGCCTGCGGCACGGCGTCGTTGTTCGACTGCATATAGGCCAGGATGCCCAGATCGTTGGCCGCGGCCGCAGCCGCCGGGGCGATGGCGCCGGTGGTCGGGCCGATGATGGCGATGTTTTCCGAATCCGCGGCGCGCCGGCCGATCAGGCCCAGCGCCTGGCCGCGGTCGCCCGCATCGTCGTCCAGCGTATACTGGATGGTGACGCCCTCGCCCGCCAGGCCCTTGGCATTGATGTCCTCGATGGCCATGACCGCGCCGTCGGCGATGCCGCGGCCGATGAAGGCCGGGCTGCCGGTCAGCGACTGGATGATCGCCACCTTGACCTCCTTGGCCATGGCCATCGGCGCAAAGGCGGCAGAGGCGGCAAGCGCGGTGCCCATCAGGATTCTCAGTGACATTCGTTCCTCCCGTCCTTGGGCGCGCTGCCGCCGCGCCCTGGCGCGGCAATCCGGCTGCCCCTGTTGAAACCGGCGCCCGACACGGCCGCACCGGAAAAGCGGCGGGCGGTTGTCGATTCGTGCATGCGGGTAAATGAACACAAATTCACAGTTGTTGTATACAAAAATATGTGCCTATGAATTATGGGGCGGAAGAATCCGAAGAACCCCGGCCGGGAAGGGAGAGGCTCGTGTTCCTGCAACAAATCGTCAACGGATTGGTGATCGGCGGGGTCTATGCGCTGTTCGCGCTTGGCTTCACGCTGATCTTCGGCATCCACAAGATCATGAACCTCGCCCATGGCGGGATCTTCATGACCGGGGCCTTCATCGGCCTTTACTCGGTCCAGGCGGGATTGCCGCTTTGGCTGGCCTTCATCCTGGCGATGATCGGCGCCGGCCTCGTCTCGGTCATCATCGAGGTCACGGCCTTTCGCCGCCTGCGCCAAAGCGGCGAGGTCGAGTTCAGCGCCCTGATCTCCTCCATCGGGGCGAACCTGGTGCTGGTGTCCATCGCGCAGATGCTGTCCAAGACCCAGGTGCTGCGCTTTCCCTTCGACACCTTCCCGGTGGTGATCTTCAAGGTCTGGGGGCTGCGGGTCTCGGCGTTGCAGCTGGCGATGGCGGTGCTGGCAATCCTGCTGGTGGCGGGGCTTTCCTGGTATCTCTACCGGACCGGCTTTGGCCGCCAGGTCCGCGCCGTGGCGCAGAACGAGCGCGCGGCGCTGCTGGCGGGCATCCGGCCCAGCGTGATCTATTTCCAGACCTTCATGCTGTCGGGCATGCTGGCAGGGGCGGCGGGGGTGCTGGTCGGGCTGGCCTTCAACTCGATCCATTTCATGATGGGCGACCCCTTCCTGCTGCGCGGCTTCGTCGTGGTGATCCTGGGCGGGCTGGGCTCGGTCGCGGGGGCGCTGGTCGCCTCGCTGGGCTTCGGCGTGCTGCAGACGCTGAGCGTCGCCTACCTGTCCTCGCGGCTGTCCGACATCATCATCTTCGGCCTGCTCTTTGCGGTGCTGCTGCTGCGCCCCAACGGCCTTTTCGGGCAGGACGAGGCCGGCGTGCTGAGGGGGCGCCGCTGATGGACACGCTGCTGAGCTTTCGCCCGCTGTTCGACCTGTTCCTGATCCACCTGGGCTTTGCCTATTCGCAATATATCGTGCTGCGCGCCGGCGCCTTTTCCATCGGCAATGTCGGCCTGTCGGCCATCGGCGCCTATACCGCGGCCATCCTGACGGTGAACTACGGCCTGCCGCTGCCGGTGACGCTGCTGGCCGGGGCCTTTGCCGGGCTGGCCTTCGGCGCGCTGCTGGCGATCCCGCTGGCGCGGCTGCGCGGGGTCTACCAGGCCATCGCCTCGCTGGCCTTCGTGCAGATCGTGCTGTCGGCCAATCTTTATGCCGAGAACGTCACCGGCGGCGCCATGGGCTTTTCCGGCATCCCCAAGCTGGTCGGCACCGGGACGCTGCTGGTCTTTGCCCTGGCGACGATCCATGTGATGCTGGCGATCTCGCGCTCCCGGCTGGGCCGGGCCTTCGACGCCGTGCGCGAGGACGAGGGCATGGCCGTGTCGCTGGGCATCAACGCCGCGCGCACGCAGGCCATCGCCTATATGATCTCGGGCCTGCTGGCCGGGCTTTTCGGCAGTCTCGAGGCGCTGCATTCCTATGCGGTCGAGCCGAACCAGTTCGGCTTTCACCTGATCATCGTGATCCTGTCCTATGTCGTGCTGGGCGGGCGGCGCAGCGTCTGGGGGCCGCTGGTGGGCGTCGCCCTGCTGATCGCGCTGCCCGAGATCTCGCGTCCGCTCGCCGATGCGCGGATCATGATCTATGGCCTGATCCTGATGGCGGTGATGAACTTCATGCCGCGCGGCATCGTCGACACGCTGGTCGCCCGCCGCACCCGCGCCGCCAACCCCGAGGTCCGCCAGGCAGAGGTGAAGGGATGACCGATCTTGTCCTTGAGCATGTCCACAAGAATTTCGGCGGCGTCATCGCCTCGAACGATGTCAGCATGCGGGTGCCGGCGGGCCGGATCACCGGCCTGATCGGGCCGAACGGCGCCGGAAAGACCACGCTGATCAACCTGATCACCGGCATGTTGTCGCTCAGTTCGGGCAAGGTGCTGTTCGGGGGGCGCGACATCTCGGCCGAGCCGGCCGACAAGGTGGCGCGCGCCGGCATGGGCCGCACCTTCCAGAACATCCGCCTGCAGAAGGAGGCGAGCGTGCTGGCCAATGTCATGGTCGGCTTTCACCGGCACGAGACCTGTTCGCTGGTCGCGGCGATCCTGGGCCTGCCCGCGTCGCGGCGCGAGGATGCGCTGCTGCGGCAAAAGGCGATGGCGCTGCTCGGGCGGTTCGGGATGGCCGGGCATGCCGACAGCCCGGCGGGCAGCCTGGCCTATGGCCATCAGCGCAAGGTCGAGATGATGCGGGCGCTCGCCACCGATCCCGACCTGATCCTGCTGGACGAGCCCGTCGCCGGCATGAACGACGTCGAGGCGCTGCAACTGGGCCGGATCTTTCGCGAGCTTGCCGACGAGGGCAAGGCGATCCTGCTGATCGAACACAACATGCGCTTCGTGCAGGAGCTTTGCGACCACGTCTATGTGCTGGACGGCGGCGGGCTGATCGCCGAGGGCAAGCCCCGCGACGTGGTCGCCGATCCCGCCGTCATCACCGCCTATCTGGGAGAGGAATGATGCTGCTGACGGTGACGGACCTCCATGCCTCCTACAGCGGCATCCGCGCGCTGGCCGGGGTTTCGCTGAACGTCGCGCAGGGCGAGATGGTGGCGCTGATCGGGCCGAACGGCGCCGGGAAATCGACGCTGCTGAACTGCATCAGCGGCATCGTCCGGCCCGGTGCCGGCCAGATCCGGGTCGAGGGGGCCGAGCTGGTGCGCAAGCCCGCCTGGGCCATCGCGCGCATGGGCATCCTGCAATCGCCCGAGGGACGGCAGGTGCTGCCCGACATGTCGGTGATCGAGAACCTGCGGGTCGGCGCCAACGCCCTGCACGGCCGCCGGCCCACCCATGACATCCAGGCGGTGTTCCGCCTGTTCCCGATCCTGCGGGAGCGGCAGGAACAGCTGGCCGGCTCGCTTTCCGGGGGCCAGCAGCAGATGCTGGCCATCGGTCGCGCGCTGATGGGCGGGCCGCGCCTGCTGCTTCTGGACGAGCCCAGCCTGGGGCTTGCCCCGGTCATCGTGCAGCAGGTCTTCGACGCGCTGGCGCAGCTGCGCCGCGACGGCATGACGATCCTGCTGGTGGAACAGAACGCGCGCAAGGCCTTGCAGGTCTCGGACCGCGCCTATGTCATCGAACACGGCCATGTCGTGGCCGAAGGACCCAGCCGCAGGCTGGCGCAGGACGACGGCGTGATCGCGCATTACCTGGGCACCGGCGGGCATTAGCCCGCCCTGCCCTTGTCCCCGCGCCGCTATGCGGCCGCGGCTTCGGTTTCCAGCGCCCGGCGCGCGCGCATATGTTCGGCCGGCAGGTTCACCGTCTCGACGCAGACCAGCCTTTCGCCGCGATAGCTGCGCACCAGAAGCCGCGCCGGGTCGGGCGAGGGCTCGATCTCGGTCCGGTCGGCGCCATCGCGCAATCCCGCGATTTGCAGCTTGTGCGGGCCCTGGTCGCTCCAGAACCAGGGCGTCCTGGCAAAGGGCACGGGCTGGCCCGCCAGCCGCTCGGCCAGGCATTTCGCCTGATCCACGGCGGCCTGCACGGATTCCAGCCGCAGATGCGGC
Organism: Paracoccus ferrooxidans; assembly: GCF_029909815.1. NCBI lineage: Bacteria > Pseudomonadati > Pseudomonadota > Alphaproteobacteria > Rhodobacterales > Paracoccaceae > Paracoccus > Paracoccus ferrooxidans. Next base: position 93,875 of record NZ_CP038201.1, read on the forward strand.
CCGCCCGGCCCCTGCGCCACGGCGGCGCAATCGCCGATCGCCGAAATGGCCGGGTCCGAGGTCGCCAGGAAGCAATCGGCAAGGATGCCGTTGTCCACCGCAAGCCCGGCCTCGCGCGCCAGTTCCGCATTGGGCACCACCCCGGTCGCCATCAGCACCGCATCCGCGGCAATGGTCCGGCCATCCGCCAGTTCCACCGCGCCGGCGGCACCGTCCGGCCGCGCCAGGATACGCCGGACCGTGACGCCCAGGTGGATCTCGGCCCCTGCGTCGCGATGCGCGCGCAGGAAATGGTCCGACACCGCCGGCGAAACCGCCCGCGCCATCAGCCGCCCGGCCGCCTCGAGCAGCGTGACCCGCAGGCCGGCGGCACGGAACACCGCAGCCGCCTCGAGCCCGATGAAGCCGCCGCCGACGATCACCACATGTCGCGCGGCCGCGGCCAGGCTGCGCATCCGGTCGGCGTCGTCCAGGCCGCGCAGCGCCATCACCCCCGGCAGGTCCGCGCCCTCGACGGGGGGAAGCCGGTTGCGGGCGCCGGTGGCCAGGACCAACTGCCTATAACCCAGCCGCCGGCCGTCCGACAGCACGACGGCGCGGCCTGCACGCTCGATCCTTTCCACGCGGCTGGAGGTCAGCACGGTGATGTCGTTCATTTCATAGAACTCGGCCTTGCGCAGCAGCAGGCGCTGGGGCTCGCCCTCGTTGAAATAGGTCTTGGACAGCGGCGGGCGGCTGTAGGGCAGGAACGGCTCGTCCCCCACCAGGACGATGGGGCCGGAATAGTCCTTCTGCCGCAGGCTGATCGCCAGCTGGCAGGCGGCCTGCCCCGCCCCGACGATGACGACTGCATGGTGATGGCTTCGCTGCATGGGGCCTCCGCTGGAAAAGGCGATCCCGGCGGGCCGCGCCGGGAAAGCATCTTCGCCGACAAGAACCGATCCGCGAGAGCACCTCAAGATAAAAATACGAGATAGCGGGTTTATGTATGCAATACCATGCCAAGATTCCAGGCTGATGCCTGACAAACACGGGAAATCTAACCGCATGGTGTAGCCCGCGCGGGGAAAAGCCCCGTATGCCCTCAGGCGTGCCTAAATTAAAATATATTTGACTGGTGAAATAAATATCATGAATGTGCTAAAAAATACAAGGGAGGAATCGATGAAACGAATGATCGCCGCCACCGGCGCGGCCCTGATTGCGCTTGCGACGCCGGCAATTGCCGAGCAGCCGACCGTAGTCATCATGCAGTCCCTGACCGGCCCTGCCGCCTTCATGGGCGCCGGCGTGTCCGAGGGCATGGCCATGGCCTTTGCCGAGGCGAACGAAAAGGCCGAGTTCGGCGCCGGCAAGTCCGTCCGCGTCCTGGTCGAGGACGATGCCTCGGACCGCACCCAGGCGTTGACCCTGATCACCCGCCACGCCAACGCCCCGGAGGTCAGGATGATCCTGGGCCCGACCAGCGGCGCCGTCGCCATCGCCGGGGCCGAGCTGGGCAACCGGCTGGAACTGCCCATCGTCACCCTGACCAACAACCTGGACATCCCCGGCGCCGGACCCTGGGGCTTCATCAGCACGCAGCCGCCGCGGCAGATGATGTCCTACCTGGCCGATTTCGCCGCCGACACCCGCAAGGTCGAAAGATGCTCGACCGTCTCGATCAAGGAGATCGAGGTCTATGTCGCCCTGCGCGCGGCCTTCGAGGATCTGGTCCGCGAAAAGGGCGTCGCCGTCGTGTCCAGCGAATCGGTGTCCTCCTCGGACATCGACTTCTCGACCCTGGCGACCAAGATCGCCGGGCAGGACATCGACTGCCTGTTCATCTCGGCCATGGCGGCGCAGGGCGGCAATATCGTGCGCCAGCTTCGCGAAGCCGGTCTGGACGAGAAGGTCGAGATCTTTGGCATGAACACCTTTTCCTCGCCCGAGTTCACCCAGACCGGCGGCGGCGCGACCGAGGGCGTCTACATGCTGTCCGACTGGGTGCCGGGCGGGTTCAACGACTTCTCGGTCGCCTTCGCGCAGAACTTCCAGGCCCATGCCGGCCGGGCGCCGGACAATTGGGCGGCGCTTGGCTATACCATCGGCCGCGTGGCCATCGAGGCGATGAAGGCCGCCGGACCCGAAAGCGGACGCGACGCCATCCGCGATGCGCTGAGCGCGACCAGGGACGTCGCCTCGGTGATCGGCAGCGGCTCCTACAGCTATGTCGACGACCGCTCGCCGGTCAGTGGCAGCAACGTGGTGCAGATCAGGAACGGCACCGCCGTGCTTTATACCGAATGACCCCCGGCAGGGCGCGGCAAGACAGCCGCGCCCCACCCAGATGGAGTGATCGCGATGGTGGCCGAGCCCCAGCATTTCCCGCATATCTTCCGCCCCCTTCGCATCGGGGGCATGCAGCTTTCCAACCGGATCATGGCGCCGCCGCATGGCCGCATCATCGCCGATCCGCTGGCCTCGCCGAAAGAGGCCGAGCGCTTTTCCGGCTATTGGCTCGAACGGGTCCGCAACGGCCTTTGCTGGGTCGACGGCGTCAATACCTTCATCGACAACCGCATGGTGCCGCGCGGCTATGCGCCCTCGGGGCTGGGCGCGATCCTGCGCGGCAGCGTCCACAACCCGCAGTATCGCGATCGCATGGCGCGCCTGGCCCAGGACATCCACGCCCATGGCGCCGTGGTGACGGCGCAGGTCATCAACCAGGGCGCCATGCCGCATTCCGCCTCGGGCGTGCTGGCCAATTACACCAACAATGCCGGCACCCACACCCTGACCGGCCCCGAGATCGCCCGCATGATCGAGGATTACGTCCTGGTCGCCCGCACCGTGCGCGATTGCGGGCTGGACGGGATCGAGCTGCACGCCAATCACGAGGACGTGCTGCAACTGTTCCTGTCCCCCGCGACCAACCACCGGCAGGACGAATACGGCGGCAGCGCCGAAGGCCGGTTGAAGCTGCTGACCGACGTGCTTTCCGCCATCCGCGCCGAGGTGGGGCGGGATCTGACCCTTGGCATCCGCTTCAACATGCACGAGCTTTTCGAAGGCGGCTACGATCTGGACGAGGGCATCGCCATCGCCCGCGCCGTCGAGGCGACCGGGCATATCGACTTCTTCCATGGCGTCATCGGCAACAACTGGGGCGCGCCCAGCTATATCCAGCCGCATCTCTACGGCGTCGCGCAATGGTCCGAGATGGCCGGCCGCTATCGCGCCGCCCTGTCCGTGCCCGTGGTCTATAGCGGTCGCGTCGATTCCCCCGAGGCGGCCGAGGCCGTGCTGGCCCGCGGCCATGCCGACGTGGTGGGCGTCGCGCGCGGCTTTTTCGCCGACCCCGCCTTCGTCGCCAAGGCGCGCCAGGGCCGCAGCGCGCAGATCGTGCCCTGCATCGGCTGCAACGACTGCCTGCACGCGGTCTCGGTCGAGAAGCTGCCCTTCGGCTGCGCGGTCAATCCCCGCGCGGGTCGCGAGGCCGACCTACCCCCTGCCCGCGCCGCCCAGCCGCGCCGGATCATCGTCGTCGGCGCCGGCCCGGCCGGGATGGAGGCCGCCGCGGTCGCCGCCGAACGCGGTCACGCGGTGGTGCTGCTGGAGCGGGAGGAAGCGCCTGGCGGGCAGATGCGGCTGGCCGCTGCCGTGCCCGAGAACCGGCAATTCCTGGCCTATATCGACCGCCAGCATCACCGGCTGCGCGCCGCCGGCGTGGACATCCGCCTGGGAACCGAGGCCGACCCGCAGGCGATCACGGCGCTTTCGCCCGACGTGCTGCTGCTGGCCACCGGCTCGCGCCCGCGCCGCCATGCCGTTCCGGGCGCCGAACTGCCTTTCGTGATCGAGGGCCGCGACCTGCTGGCGGGGCGGGCGCAGGTCGGTCGCCGGGCGCTGGTCGTCGCCCGCGAGGATCACATGCAGCCCCTGACCGTGGCCTCGGCGCTGGTCGAGCGCGGCGTGCATGTCCGGCTGCTGTATCAGACGCCGGCGGTCGCGCCCCTGGTGGGGAAATATTCCATCGGCGCGATCATGGCCCGGCTGACCGCCGCCGGCGCCGAGTTGCGCGTCATGGAGCGCGTCACCGCCATCGCGCCCGGTCGCGTGGCGACGCGCAATGTCTATTCCGGCGCCGAGGCGCTGCATGAAGGTTTCGACAGCGTGGTGCTTGCCTGCGGGGCCGAGCCCGAGACCGCGCTGGCCGAGGCCTTGCAGGCGCAGGGGATCATCGCGCCCCTGCTTCTGGGCGACGCCTATGTGCCGGGCCGCATCCTTGCGGCGACGCGGGAAGCCTATGAGATCGCCTCGCGGTTGTAAGGAACGCGGCGGCCGCGAGGGGTTCGCGGCCGTCCGGCATGTCTGCCGGGCCTAGGGCTGGTAGCCGAAGGTTTCGAAATCGCGGGCGTAATGGTCGCGCACGCGGATGCGGTCGGCGGGACTCCATCCGATCTCCAGCGGGTCCGAGCGCAATTCGTGGGGGTTCTGCTGGGGCGGGGTCACGCCCAGCCGCTCGGCCACGGCCGCCAGGGGGCCGGAGAGCCCGTCCTCGAGCTTGAAGACCTCGACATCCTTGCCGAGGAATTCCCATTGCGGGCGCAGGTGGTTGTCGAGGTGGAACTTGGCGCGGCGCTGCTGGTCCAGGTTTTCCTCGATCCAGGGCGAAAAGGCGGGCAGGCCCTTCCAGAAACTGTCCTTGGCCAGTTGTGCCCGCATCCGGTATTCGCTTTCGATCCGGTGATAGGGGTTGCGCACGATGGTAAAGGCGTAGTCGAAGAAGCCCTGGCCCAGCAGCGCCTCGATATCCTGCGCGCGATAATGCTGCGGCGTGCAGCGGCTGGCATGGGGAATGCCCATGGAAAACAGCCGCAGGGGGGCGATGCCCTTCATCCAGCTCTCGACCGAGGTGCCCCCCGCCTTCGGGATATGGATGAAGAGGATACGCTTGCCGTTATGCTGGATGAAGGGCAATTTTATTATCCTATTAGAAGAAAAGTGCGCGTATACGCGAAGTGAATCTTTACTCTCGTATATACGCGCATAATGGAATTTATTCCTGAATCCATTCAGGATGATTTATGTCATTCAGAGTCTGAATAATAATATTATGATCACTATCCTCAAAGCGATCTATGATGGAAGAGCTATGAAGCTTTTCTTTCTGCGGCTTAAGATCAATATTGGAGACCTCGATGAACTCCAAAACTTCCGAAAATCCGCGACCAACAACATCCAGATATGACAGATCCAGAACCTTGCCTTTAGCCTTGTTCCGGTACAATTTGAACAGATTCTCGTGCCGGTTCACGTAGGTAAGGAACTGTTGCGGATTGAACGAAAGCTTCTTGTCGAGTACCTTGGGACGTGCAGCACCAGAATTTACATTCCAGACCCCCGTTTCTTTAGCAAGAATGCTCGACGAGAATTTCGCCAACACGTTTGATCTCTCATAGATGATCTTCGACACCGATTCATCTGCGAGGACCTTATCGCAATATTCGGAGTTCTGACTCCTCCACATCTTGAACCCAACGGATTTTGCGCCCGGCCGATTATAGACAAGCTCAACAAATTTCTCTGTATCATTCTCCCGCAGAGACAGCAGATCTTCCGGGTTCACTTCTTCTTTTGGGACCTTAATATGAAAATCCTTTGGCGACTTGTGAAATATCTCGCCATGGCAAACTACTTCCGGATGACTATTTAGTGTTGCAGTTAACAACGACGTACCAGAGCGAGCGTCGCTAATAACTGCAAATTTATTCGGAATGCCCATAGAATATCTCCTTCGGGGTCATTTGAAGTTGAGACTGTATGTGTCAGAGTTTCATTATACAGCTCTATATACAGTTCTCTGTGGATCGCCTCAATGCTTTAGCTTTACATTCAGCACTTTGGAGACAGCCTTCTCGTCGAGCTTCTCTCCAAGAAAATCAAAAAGCTCCGAAACATATTGGCTTCCTTCAGCATACCGTTCATATTCAACAGTAAAGCATACATCGGGATTGCGATCAGAAAACTCCCGGAACAGCTTTTCTGCATTTCTTATCATTTCCATGACATCGGACTTCTTCCGATCTCCCCACCAGCTTGATTTGCTGACGTTCTCGGGATTCCTGGTCTGGAAAATAAATCGGGCATTTGGAAAGGTGTTCTTCATATTTTCCAAGTATGAAGGAAAGAACATCTTATCCTCGTGGAACCGTATCTCCTTGAAACCGGAAACTCTCGTTCCTTTCGGTGGCGCCAGTATGTCCCGAACAAAAACATTCATCAATGATCGCGAAAAATGCTGAGGATCGACATTTTCCGCACCATACCACGGATCTCCTGGCGTTCCGATAATACCTTTCAGAAAAGCCCGCTGATCCTCTTCCGGCTTGTTGCGATCCGCCCTTCTCCACTGATAGTTGTCCCAAGTGCTGGTCACAGCCACCGCTCGAGAGAGATGGTAAGGCAGATTCCCGTTCTCTCCACGAATGCAGTAACCGGGGATGGAATTCAGCAAGCTTTGCGTCAACGTCGAGCCCGACCGGCCGTAGGTCACGACGAAAACATAGCCATCCTTGGGAGCATACAAGGCAGGATACAGCTTGGCGTTCATCATTCGTCCTTCTTGTTATTTCTTCTTCTTATCCGCAGCCTGCATGAACTCCAGCCGCTCGATCAAAGGCTCAACGGCGCCGTCCCAATCGCGCCCCCGCATATCCGCGCGCGCCTGCGCCGAAAGGCGCTGGACCAGGCCGGGATCGCCGGCCAGGCGCGTCAATGCGGTCAGGGCCTCGGCGATGGTCTCGGACTGGGACAGGACGATGCCGTTGTCCCATTGCCGCAAGACCTCGGTCACGGCACCCGCATCCGTGGCCATGGGAATGACCCCCGAACGCATCGCCTCCAGGATCGTCAGCGGCAGCCCCTCGTAATAGGACGGCAGGATGAAGACATCCGCCCATTCGAAGGCCGCCGCCAGCCCCTCGGGCGTGGTCAGCGGCGGCTCGAGCAGCGCGCCGATATGCGGCGGGATCTCCAGCGTGCTGTCGCCCAGCACCGCCTTGCCGATCAGCCGCCACTCGACCGGCAGGCGGGCCGCCTCGGCCGCCTCGACGATGGAGATCAGCCGCTCGACGCCCTTCTGGTGATCGAGCCGCCCCAGGTAGATCACCCGCAGCGGATCGGCCGGCGAGCGCACGGCCCGGCGGGCGTCGATCCGCGCCTCGGCCCCTTCGGGCAGGTCGAAGCTGGGGGCGTTCAGCAAGGGCACGATCTTGTCGGCGGGAATGCCCATGCCGTGGCACCAGTCGCCCAGCTGCTCGGAGCAGGGCAGCACGGCGTCATAGGCATGTTCGAAGGCCAGCCCCAGGTAGGTGTTGCCGACCAGCCGCTTGAACGGGCTCTGGTCGCTCAGATGCAGCGACAGCGCCGTCTTGACGCCAAAGCGCTTCAGCCGCCCCATCACGCCCGAGATCGCGCCACCGTGGAAGTTGATGACCGCATCCAGCCAGGCCAGCATCGCCGCGGCCTGGCGCTGGTCGCCGAAGCGCGACCAATCGGGCACGTCGGTGCCCAGATAGTTGGAATTCGCCGGCCCCCAGGTTGAAAAATTCGCATCCGCCAGGAAGGTGACGCTGTCGAAGGTCTCGCGCCATTCCTCGCTGAACTGGCAGCTCTGCGCCTCCAGAACGAACAGATGCGGCCGCCAGCCGGCACGTTTCATCGCACGCGCGGTGTTCAGCGCCACCCGCTCGACCCCGCCGAATTCGACCAGGGGCAAGACGAAGCCGATGTCGCGCCCGTCCTTGGCCACGCGCGGATAGGCGGCGTCGGCCTTGGTGGGCACACGGCTGATCTCATGCGTCCGCGACCGCCAGGGAATATCGGGATTGCGCCAGTCCCAGCTATAGGCCAGCGCACCGCGGTTGGGCGAGGCATGGCAGCGCGCGGCCAGCGCGACGAAGTCATGCGCGGCCGCAGTGTAAAGCTCTTCGCCGGCCGAAAACAGCGAATGGGGCAATTGCAGGCGCAAAAGCGTGGTGGGCACGCCACAGGGACGCGCGGCGATACCGGTGGCCCAGGCGATCGAACTGTCGCGCACAATGGCGGCCAGCGTGCCGGGCTGGACCATCAGCATGGCGGGATGCAGCTCGACCGAGCCCTGCGCCTCCTGCTCGCTCCAGCCGATGCGGTCGGCTTCGCACGGCTCGATCTCGAGCGCGGCGAAGCAATGCTGGGTCAGGCGGCGCTCCATCGTCCACAACACGCCATGCAGCAGGCGGCCGCGGCGCAGCTGCTCCAGCACCGTCGAATGCGTCATCACCAGGATCGGCGGCATGTGATGCTGGCTGTTGTCGGTCTGCGTGCGCCACCATTGCTGCTCGAACTCGGCCACGGTCAGGATGCGGCCGTCGGGGGCGTCGGGATCGACCGTCAGCAGCACCTCGTGGCGGTCTGCCAGGAAGAAGGCATAGCGCGGCGCCTCTTTCTGCTCCAGCTCCAGCAGCCCGCGCGGGCTGAACAGGTGCTTGTGCTTCTTGCGCATCTCGCTGCGGATCGCCTCGGAATCGCGTTCGGAATCGGCCAGCATGCTCTCGGCGCGCTTGCGATAGAGGAAGCCGAAATTGTCGATGTTGCGGCCGCGGAAGCCCGCCTCGGCCGCGGTCAGGAAGAAATCCCAATCCTCGAAGCCGGATTTGAACGAGGTGTCGAAATAGACCCCGGCGTCGAAGACCTCGCGCCGAATCAGGCTGCCGGCCTCGCAGATGTTCATCACCGTATGGATCAGCAGAGAATAGTCGCCGCCGTAATCCCCGGCCCAGCTGAGGCCGAACATGTCGATATTGGGATAGATCCAGCCGGCGTCGGGATGCTGCGCCAGCGCCGCCATGGCATTGGCCATGGCGTCGGGACGCAGCCGGTTGTCGGCGTCCAGCATGTAGATCGCCTCGACCGAAGCCCATGTCGCCAGCGCATGACGAATGCCATGGTTGCGCGCATCGCTGAGCCCGCCATTGGGCTTGCGCAGATAGGTGATCCGGTCGGGATAGCTCAGCGCATATTCCCGGCAGACCAGGTCGGTCTCGCGATGCGGGCAGCCGTCGTTGACCAGGACCAGCTGGATCGGGAAGTCCGCTCGCTGGGCCAGGACGCTTTCGATCGCCTCGGCCAGCAGCACCGAATGGCGAAAGATCGGCACGACCACCGCCAGCCGCGGCATCTGAACCGGCACCGTATCCGCGTCCTGGGGGCGCAGGAGAATCTGTTGCATCCTCTTCCCCCTCAGAACTGCAGGCAGATGTTCGAGAAGGTAGACCAGCCGTAATGGTTGCTGGAATGCCCGCGCGGCAGGCGCGTCATCAGATAGAGGTCATGCGGCCTGTCCAGCGATTCGGGCAGCAGAACATGCGCCTGGCCCTCTTCCTCGGGCTGCAGCCTGATCCAGCCGGAACTCAGGGCCGGGTCGAAGACCGGCAGGCGGCCGGGCTGGTGCGGGCGCTGGTCCTGCGGCAGCAGCGCCAGCTGGTATTCGACCGGCGGCGCCTCGGCATGGCGGGTCAGGAGCGAGGCGAACACCTGCCGCACGCCCGGCAGGGCCAGCCCCGCCAGGATACCGCATGCGGTCTGGTCGGGCAGCACATGGACCAGCAGCGCATCGCCGGACTGGAACAGCGGCACGGTATCGTGCAGCGTTTCCAGGTTGATCGCGGTCGCCAGCGTGTCCCGCTCGACCCGGCGCAGGCGGTTCTTGCCGCCGACCTGGATAAAGGCGTTCGCCGGAACCGGCGCCCTTGCCCCGGCGATCCAGCGCCAGATCTGCAAGGCCGGCAGGGTCTCGACCGGCTGGCCGTCGACCTCGGGATGGAAACGCGGCTCGGGATGCTGCACCGCGCTGGCCAGCCGGATGGTATCCCTGCCCTGATAGGCGACGTTCAGCATCAGGCTGATCGTGTCCGGCCCCAGCGCGCGGTCCAGCGAAAAGCGCAGCCAGCCCTGGGTCAGCCGCGCGGCCGGCACTTCCCAGATCGCCAGGGTTTCGTTGGTGTCGGGGCTCAGCAGGCTGACGTTCAGCACCCCTTCCGACGGGGGCGTCTCGTTGCTGATCTGGACCGCGATGTCGCTCAGCCCGACGCTGGAACCCGGCAGCCGCTGCACCAGCCGCGAGCCGTTGCGCAGGGTGATCGGCAATTGCCCCGAGACCGGCGACAGCGTGGTCTCCAGCTTGCGATGCTGCGGTCCCTGCCGATAGACGAACTGCTCGAGGTTCTGGAAGCTGGCCTGGATCTCCTCGTGCTGCTGGCGCAGCAGGCCCAGTTCGCGCATGAACCGGGTCGAGCGCTGCGCGCCTTGCTGCTGGGCCTTGGTCATCTGCACGACCAGCCATTCCAGCACCTTGGCGCGCGCATCCGCGGTATCGGCCATCTCCAGCGGGATTTCCGCCGGAGCATCGACATCCAGCTTGCTGCGCCACAGGCTGGCCAGCTTTGCCAGATGGCCCTTGCCGCTGTCCGACAGGGGCAGGCGGCCGATGACCCGCAGGGCCACCTGGTCGAGCGGCAGGACTTGCCCGCCGTCGTCGTTGAATTCGACATTGTCCGGCGTCCCGGAGGCGACGATCAGGGAGACCGGAAGCGAGAGCGCGCTGACTTCGGCATAGTCTTCGGGCGCCACGAGAATGGAGGCAAATTGTTTGGACATGGGAATGGCGATCACAGTGGGATGAGGAGGGGGGAGGCGGCAAAAGGCCAACTTAGTAAACTAAACTCATCGGTTTTTGCGACATTTGAGCCCGGATGGCAACCGGGCACGAACTATCGCCAGGGCGGTATGCTTTCCGGTTGTATTAAGGCCGCTTTGTGACGGGCTTGCAAAGCGTTTTGCCATCTTGCTGCGCCGCCGGGGCAGGCAAAGCGCAAAGAACCGCTCATTCGGGCGGCGGGCTGCCGCCGGATTGGCCTGCGCCCGGCCCGCCCATCGCGCTTCCCCCGGCGAATCACCGCCGGCAGGCATGTTTGCGCCGGCTTTTGCCCTCGCCCCGACACATGCTATAGACCTCGGGCGGCGTTGCTGACATGAGCCGTGGCGCGTGGCGATCTGCCGCGCAGCCCAGAGACGGGCCGGTCCCTCCGCAGCCGCGGCGGGGCAACGGGGATGAGGGAAGATGAAGATACTGCTTGTGGGCGCAGGACTGTCGGGCGCGGTGATCGGACGCCAGCTGGCCGAAGCCGGCCATGACTGCCGCATCATCGACAGCCGCCCGCATATCGGCGGCAATTGCCATACCGAGCGCGACCCCGAGACCGGTGTCCTGCTGCACCTTTACGGCCCGCATATCTTCCATACCGACGACGAGGGGGTCTGGGACTATGTCAACCGCTTCGCCGAATTCGTGCCGTTCCAGAACCGGGTCAAGACCACCTCGCAGGGCGCGGTCTATTCGCTGCCGGTGAACCTGCACACGATCAACCAGTTCTTCGGCAAGACCCTGCGGCCGGACGAGGCGCGCGCCTTCATCGAAAGCCGCGCCGACCGCTCGATCGCCGAGCCGCAAAGCTTCGAGGAACAGGCGCTGCGCTTCGTCGGCCCCGAGCTCTACGAGGCGTTCTTCAAGGGCTATACCGAAAAGCAATGGGGCTGCTCGCCGCGCGAATTGCCGGCCTCGATCCTCAAGCGCCTGCCGCTGCGCTTCAACTATGACGACAATTATTTCTTCCACCGGTTCCAGGGCATGCCGCGCGCCGGCTATACGGCGATGGTGGCGGCGATCCTGGACCATCCGCGCATCTCGGTCGAGCTGGAGACCCCCTATCGCCCCGAGATGGCGGTCCAGGCCGATCACCTGTTCTGGTCGGGGCCGCTGGACGGTTTCTTCGACTACAGCCTGGGCCGGCTGGGCTATCGCACCCTGGATTTCGAGCGTTTCACCTATCAGGGCGATTACCAGGGCTGCGCGGTGATGAACTATGGCGACCGCGATGTGCCCTGGACGCGCATCACCGAGCACAAGCATTTCTCGCCCTGGGAAAGCCACGAGGGCAGCACCTGCTATCGCGAATATTCGCGCGCCGCCGGTCCGGGCGACATCCCCTATTACCCGATCCGCCTGGTCGAGGAGAAATCGCTTCTGGCGCAATATGTCGAACTGGCGCAGGCGCAAAAGGCCGTCACCTTCGTCGGCCGCCTGGGAACCTATCGCTATCTCGACATGGACGTAACCATCCGCGAGGCACTGGATACGGCAGGGGTGTTTCTGGGGGCGGAAAAGGCCGGGGAGGCAATACCGGCCTTTGTGAAAAGTCCACTTTGATACAGCCCTGCGCTACCAGCCGCGGCTAGGAAGCTTCTCAGGCCGAAGTCAGCACCCTTATATCGTGTTTCTCCATTTCCGCCTTAAAGTTTGCAAACCGCTTGGCGTAGGTTTCCTTGACGCGGGCAATAGCATCAGGCGTCAATCGGGTTTTTATCGCTTTCGCAACCCCTTCGGAAATTAGCTCGTCCGTGGTCATTCGGGGCAAGTCGAAGAAATCTGTCAACTCAGCGACTCTGTTGTCATGGCTAAGAAAGATGCCGGGCCTGCCCACCTGCAAGGCCGCCACACCACCATGGAAGCGATCTCCGATGTAAACGTCATGCGTCAGCGCGACCTGACGCCAGGCCGATGTTTCAGAGAAATAGTAATAATTTGAGAAGTTAACCGGAATCTTCGTATGCTTGGTCAAAAAGGCATTCAAGCGCTCACGGTCACCGGTACAAGTCGCGTCATTGAAAGAGCCGCGCGCATCGATCAGATCGCCATATGCAAAAAATTCATCCTGAAAGACATAGGAGCTGCGAATGTTCTGCAGTGCCTTGGCCAACTTTACGCCGCGCTCGTAATTGCGCCCTCCTTTGAAAGTCAGATAGCCGGCCGCCATCACATTGGCCCGCTCGCCCGCTTCTATGGCCGCTTCCGCGCTTATCGACAGGATTGAGGACGGAAATACGAACATGCTGGGACACCCCAGAGCACGCGCGTTGGTAAAACCATTCTTGTGCAACCAAGCTTCCGTCTGATGTCCCCGAACACCAAAAACTCGCGCCCGGCGGTTATAGATGTCCAGGATCTCCTGGACGGATGGGTGCATTTTCGACAGTTCAGGCTCACCCTGCATGCCGGCGCCCAACACCATCATCGGAACCGCGTCGCCGATCACATTCAAAGCATCGCGCAGCCGGACCAATTCCTTCTTTTCGGAAATGAAATTCGCGGCCGAAAGGACAAGCAGATCAAAACGATTCGACAGCACCTCCCCAAGGCGAGGGCCAAAAAGACGATGCAAGGTGCCGAGATTGGCGAAAGCGGACCTCCGTCGCCTGCATGCGAAAATACGCGAAGGAGCTTCACCGTGAATGAGATTGCCTCGATTGCTCGTCAGGGAATGCGTGTCGCGCAGCCCGGCCAGCTTCTCTGTCGCGGGATGGGACAAGCCGGACGTATTCGGAAGATGGATCTCCGGCAGATAGGATGACGTTCCTGGGCCGTGGAAAAGTATTCTCATGATCGCTCTACTCGCTCCGTTTCCGTTTGGCGTGCTTTCAGGGCCGAAATCGACCACTCCGCTTCATATGCACGATAACTAGTTCTGCATCCGCAGAGGTGCCGCATGCGACCCGGGAGGTCTAGTTTTTCCAGTTGCTCAGCCAACTCAAGACATCTTCCGGCAGATCACGCTGGCCTGCGTCACGGAGAAGCTTCGGCAGCGCTTCATTCACCGCATCCATTTCCGGGATGGGGCGGCAGCGACCGAAATCATCCAGGTCCGCATAAAATCGCCCTCCGGTCATCTCATCCAGCCGTTCTGCAATCGGTCGGAAGCGGTTCAGCAGAATTTCGCGGTTTCTTGAACCGAACACCTCGATCTGATTATCGGCAGGATGGGCCACTCGCCCACCAACAGATGACAGCCAGCCGACCACCCTGTTCGCTGCATCGCGTGGAAGTTCGTGCAGGGCCCGGCGCCCGACTTCCGCAAAGGCGCTCGGCACCGAGGGGTTCTGATCTTCCGGCAGTTCCAGGTCGCTCGGAAAGGCAATTTCCGCGTTCTTGATGAAGTCTTTTACAGAACCTCCAGCCGCTCTTACAGCGTCAAAGTTTCTGATGACCAGCTTTGCATTGGGAAAATGATCCTCGACCCAGCCCTCGACAATTCGGGCCTGCTGAAAATGAGCACTGTCCAGATATTCGTCCAGCGCATCCTCGGAAAGCTTGCCGAGCCTAGCGCCGAACTTCAGCCTTTGCCGGTGCCAAGATGACAGATACTCATCCGGCCTCCGCAAGTTGCAATATATCGTAACGTCGTAATGCGCGTATCGCTTTGCCAGCCGCTCGATACTTTTTCGTTCGCGGGTCAAGCCGAAAAGCGCAAAAACCTCAGAACAAAGGATAACGGAATGAGGATCGAGAGCCGCGATCTGGTTATCAATCATTTCGAACATCTGAAACCCGCTTGGCAGGTTTGGATAATAGGGCGGAACTCCGTGACGGTCCTCTTCAGTCTTCAGCTTAAGCGCCAGCGCGTTATGCGGCTCTATGATGTTCAGGCTTTCCCCCAACGTGGGGATATCCCGCCCGGACAACGTGACCAACAGATTGCGCGCCACACCCAGAGATTCCACCGACGGATAAAGGATGCCGGCTCGCAGCATACGCAGGAAATTGCTGGACAGGAAGCTTTGTATGGACGTCGAGCCGGTTTTGAAATGGCCGATAAAGATGACAACCTTCAAAGCAATCTCCTTACGTATTCATTCATTGGTATGGCTATCTTAGGTGATTCAGACTGGCACGATCTTCGGCCGGAAGGTCATTCCCCGTGCAATCGCCCGGAAAACCTCCCGCCGCAGCTTCCAGGGCACATTACCGCCCTTCATCTGCAAATGCACGCCATAGGCATAGGCCAGGACGCCCATCAGGCCCGCCTCGCGCCGGCGCCAGGAGGCCTCGTTGCGGGCGCCGTATTTGAACTTCCACAGGCTCTTTTCGTCCACGAGGGCGAAATTCACCCCGCGGTTGTCGGGCGTGTCGTGGATCACCCGGCTTTCGGGACAGAAGATGCCCGGATAGGAACGCGACAGCCGCCGGGTATATTCCGCATCGTCGAACCAGATGAAGTAATCCGCGATCGGCAGCCCATGCTTTTCCACCGCCCAGCGCGGGATCAGGATCGACACGAAAGAGGCGGAATCGACCAGCGCCCAGGCCGCCTCGGGATGCAGGAAACGCGGCCAGTCCCAGACCGGGCGCGGCGTGTTCATCTCGCACAGGGTGCCGTCGATCCATTCCACCCGCGAACAGGCAAAGCTGGGACGCCATTCATGCCGCGCCTCGAAGGCGGTGATGGCATCGACCAGCTTCTCGATCGCGTCCGGCAGCGGATAGGCATCGTCGTCCGAAACCCAGAAATAATGCGCCCCCAGCCCATAGGCGGCCTTGAGCCCCTCGTGAAAGCCGCCGGCGCCGCCGATGTTTTGCGGCAGGCGCAGATAGCGGATGCTCAGGTCGTCCCGCGCGCGCGCCTCGACCAGGGCCTGGGTGTCGTCGGTCGAGGCGTTGTCCACCACCAGGATGACATCGGGCCGCCGCGTCTGGCCGTCCAGCGCATCCAGCACCTTCATCAGCTTGGCCGAACGGTTGAACGTCACGATCACCGCGGCGGTCTTGCTCAATGCGCTCATCTGGTAGGCTACTCCTGAAGGCCCGCCGCGGCCTGTTGGTAAAGGGGCATCAGGATTTCCTCGGCGGTGGGATCGCGCGTCAGGTCGGTCCAGGACCGGACCAGCGCCTCGCGCTGCCGGGACAGGAAGGCGGCGTCGCGCCACAGCCGGTCCACCGCCGCGACGATGCCCTTCACGCAGGCCTGCGGCTCCAGCGGCACCAGCAGATCCGGGGGCACGATCTCGGCCTGCGAGCCGACGTCGGTCGAGATGGGGATGCAGCCCTGCTCCACCGCCTCATAGCAGACCAGCGCCAGCCCCTCGTTGTTCGAGGGCAACAGCAGGATGTCCGATTGCCGCAGGATCTCGGGCACCGGCGCATTGGCGGGCAGCAGCGCGACGCGATCCGCAAGCCCGTATCGGCGCAGCAATCCGCGGACCGTGTCCAGGAACGGCCCCTCGCCGACGATCTTGCCGGTCAGCTCGACATCGTTGCGCCTGGCCCAGGCGGACAGCGCGCGGAACGCCTCGGCCACCACGACCGGGCGCTTCTGGTAATAGAGCCGGCCCACGAAGGCCACCTGCAGGCGCTTCTTGCCCGGCTGCATGTTCAGCTCGGGCAGGCCCTTCGGATGCTCGGCCCGATCCAGCATCCGACCCAGCCGGACCTTGCCGATGACATGGAAATGCTCGCGATAGTAATCCACCAGCTCCTTGCTGATCACATGGTGGATGTCGATGAAGTTCGACCAGACGCCCGAGCTGCGCGGAAAGCCGCCATCGGCATATTCCACGATATGCGTGCTGTCGATCACCTGGACCCAGGGCAGGTTGGCGCGGATCTGCGGCAGCGATTCGTAGAGCGGCCGGCAATGATGGATATGGATCAGCCGGATGTTCTCGGCCAGGGCCAGCTGTTCGACGTAGCGCGGCCACAGGTCGGGGGGCAGGTAGCGGTCGAGGCGCAGGAAGGTGACGTCCGCGCTGTCGGGCAGCTTCCCGGCCAGGCGCTGGATCGAGGGCACGCCGGCCGCGACAAAGACCCGCAGCCCCGCCTGCTGCGCCCAGCGGATGGTGTCGAAGCCCAGCTTCTCGGCGCCGCCGACCTCGAGCCAATGCATGCCGATCAGGATCGCCGGGCGCTTGTCGCTTTCCGGCGGCCGCGGCGGGGCAAGCAGGGACGACCCGTCCCCCCGCAAGAGCGAGACGCGCGGATGGCGCTTGACCGAGCGGCGCTTGCGCAGCATTTCCGCCTGGTAGCGGATCCTTTCATAGACGAGCGGCGCGAGCCGATGCACCGCCCGCAGCCGCCTGATCGGCGCCCATGGCGCGTCCATCTGCTTGATCTCGCCGGGCAGCGGCTTGCGGGGGATGGACAGCCGGATCGTCACGCCGGGCGCGCCGGGATGGGCACCGGGACGCTCGAACTGGCCCAGGAACTGCGCGTTCATGTGCTGCGGCTGGAAGGTAAAGGGGCCTTCGGTGACGCTGGGCTCGCCCCAGACCGGATCCTTGCCCTCGTAGAGGATGAAATTCAGCCTCTGCGTGGGATAAAGACGGGAATAGATGGAAACGATCTCGGATATCTCGCGCTGGATATGCTCGGCTATATCCTCGCCGACAGGGGCGAGTGCGGTCGTGCTGGTCATGCTGCTGCGCGTCTCATCTGCCTGTGCTCCTTGAGCTTGCGGTGTAATCGAGAACGGCAACAAGGGAAAGCCACTAGCGGGCCCGGCGGCCGTTCTGCGCGCAGTGCGCAGATTGTCGCCACAGCCGCCCGGCAAAAGGCCCGTTCACCCCGTGGTTGCGTGTGACCCGACGACGCAAGGCGTTTTCATCAAGGAAACCGAAGGCCATGGCGGCTATGGTGGCCTCGCGCGGTGATTCGCGCCGCGGGCCCTGGCCCGGCGTCTTCTGATCGCGGAGGTCATGCATGGCGGGCAAGGCAAGATCCTGGTGGGGCGGCGCGGCAGGCGGCGCGGTTCTGGTCATCGTGGGCTGGCTGGCCTGGCAGAACAGGGCCCAGGACGGGCAGCTTGCCGGCATCGCCTCGGGCAATGGCCGGATCGAGGCGACCGAGATCGACATCTCGGCCCTGTCCGCCGGGCGCATCGCCCGCATCCAGGCGGCCGAGGGCCAGTTCGTGCGCAAGGGCGAGGTGCTGGTGCAGATGGACACCCTGCAGCTCGATGCCCAGAAACGCCAGGCCGAGGCGCAGCTGCGCCGCGCCCGCATCGGGGTCGAGACCGCGCAAAGCCTGGTGACGCAGGCCGAGGCGCAGCACAAGGCCGCCGGCGCCGCGGTCGAGCAGGCGCAGGCCGCGGCTGATGCGGCGGCGGCGCGGCTGGCGCGCACCGAAAGCCTGGCGCGCAGCAACGTCGCCTCGCAGCAGGCGCTGGACGACGTGCGCGCCTCGGGGCGCGAGACGCAGGCGGCGCTGGCCTCGGCCGAGGCGAACCTGGCCGCGGCCGAGGCGGGGATCGGCGCTGCCCGCGCCCAGGTGGTCGATGCCGAGGCGGCGGTGGACGCGGCCCAGGCCGCGATCGAGGCCATCGAGGTGCAGATCGGCGACGCCACGCTGGCATCGCCGCGCGACGGCCGGGTGCAATACCGCATCGCGCAAGAGGGCGAGATCGTCGCGGCGGGCGGGCGCATCCTGAACCTGGTCGATCTGGAGGATGTCTACATGACCTTCTTCCTGCCCACCTCGCAGGCCGGCCGGGTCGAGGTCGGGGCCGAGGCGCGGCTGGTCATGGACGCCGTCCCGCAATACGTCATCCCGGCGCGGATTTCCTATGTCGCGGATGTGGCGCAGTTCACGCCCAAGACCGTCGAGACCGCCGAGGAACGCGAAAAGCTGATGTTCCGCGTCCGCGCCCAGGTCGATCCCGAATTGCTGCGCAAATACAGCAATTACGTCAAGACCGGCCTGCCCGGCATGGCCCATGTCCGCATCGACTCCCAGGCCGGCTGGCCCGACACCCTGTCCAACCTGGTCGAATGACCGCGCAGCCCGACATCCCGCCCGTGGCCGAGGTCGCCGGCGTCTCGCTGCGCTATCGCAGCGCGGTGGCGCTCGAGGAGGTGTCGCTGGCGATCCCCGCCGGGCGCATGGTCGGGCTGATCGGGCCCGACGGCGTCGGCAAGTCCAGCCTGCTGTCGCTGATCGCCGGGGCGCGGGTGATCCAGCAGGGCAAGGTCCGCGTGCTTGGCGGCGACATGGGCAACGCGCACCAGCGCGCCCGCCTGTGCCCGCGCATCGCCTATATGCCGCAGGGGCTGGGCCGGAACCTTTATCCCACGCTGTCGGTGGCCGAGAACCTGGATTTCTTCGGCCGGCTTTTCGGCCATGGCGCGGCCGAGCGCGCGCGCCGCATCGACACGCTGCTGGCCGCGACCGGCATGTCGCCGTTCCGCGACCGCCCCGCCGCCAAGCTTTCGGGCGGGATGAAGCAGAAGCTGGGCCTGTGCTGCGCGCTGATCCACGACCCCGACCTGCTGATCCTGGACGAGCCGACCACCGGCGTCGATCCGCTGTCCCGCCGCCAGTTCTGGGAACTGATCGGCCGCATCCGCCGCGACCGCCCCGGCATGAGCGTCATCACCGCCACCGCCTATATGGAGGAAGCCGCCGGTTTCGACTGGCTGGTGGCGATGGACGCGGGCCGGGTGCTGGCCACCGGCAGCCCGGCCGAACTGCTCGACCGCACCGGGGCCGAGGACCTGGACCGCGCCTTCATCGCGCTGTTGCCCGACAGCGAAAGGCGCGGGCACGAGCCGGTCGCGATCCCGCCGCGCAAGGCCCATGACGGCGAGCCCGCCATCGAGGCCCGGCACCTGACCATGCGGTTCGGCGATTTCACCGCCGTCGACAACGTCAGCTTCCGCATCGACAAGGGCGAGATCTTCGGCTTTCTCGGCTCGAACGGCTGCGGCAAGACCACGACGATGAAGATGCTGACCGGCCTCTTGCAGCCCAGCGAGGGCACGGCGCAGCTGTTCGGCGCCGAACTCGACCCCTCGGACATGGCGGTGCGCCGCCGGGTCGGCTTCATGAGCCAGTCCTTTTCGCTCTATTCCGAGTTGACGGTGCGGCAGAACCTGGACCTGCACGCGCGGCTGTTCGGCCTGGAGGCCGGGCGGGTCGCGGACCGGGTCCGACAGATGATCGAACGCTTCGGGCTGGCGGGCGTCGCGGACGAATTGCCCGACGCCCTGCCCCTGGGCATCCGCCAGCGCCTGTCGCTGGCCGTGGCGATGATCCACGGCCCCGAGATCCTGATCCTGGACGAGCCGACCTCGGGCGTCGATCCGGTGGCGCGGGACGCCTTCTGGCGGATGCTGGGCGAGCTTTCGCGCCATGACGGGGTGACGATCTTCGTCTCGACCCATTTCATGAACGAGGCCGAGTGGTGCGACCGCATCTCGCTGATGCATGCCGGCCGGGTGCTGGTCAGCGACACGGCCGAGGCGATCAAGCGATCCAAGGGCGCCGCGACCCTGGACGACGCCTTCGTCGCCTATCTGCAAGAGGCGATCGGCGACGAGCCCGCCCCCGAGCCGCTTGCCGATGCGCCCCAGGCCCCGGCGCCGGCCGGCGGCTGGTTCAGCCTGCGGCGGATGCTCAGCTATTCCCGGCTGGAATCGCTGCAACTCCGGCGCGATCCGATCCGGCTGACCCTGGCGCTGCTGGGCAGCCTGATCCTGATGTTCGTCATCGGCTACGGCATCAACATGGATGTCGAGGATCTCAGCTTTGCCGTGCTGGACCGCGACCAGACCGCCACCTCGCGCGATTACGTGCTGGACATCGCCGGCTCGCGCTATTTCACCGAAACCGAGCCGCTTGCGGGCTACGAGGACATGGACGCCCGCATGCGCACCGGCAACCTTGCCCTGGCCATCGAGATCCCGCCCGGCTTTGCCCGCGACGTGGCACGCGGCGGCGCGGTGCAGGTCGGCGCCTGGATCGACGGCGCCAACCCGACGCGGGCCGAAACCGTGCAGGGCTATGTCCAGGGCATGCATGCCGACTGGATCATGCGCAAGACGCGCGAGGCCCAGGGCGATCAGGCGGTGCAGGGCGCCTTCGATCTGGTGACGCGCTTTCGCTACAATCCCGACGTGAAAAGCATCGTCGCCATGGTGCCGGCGGTGATCCCGCTGCTTCTGCTGCTGATCCCGGCGGTGCTGACCACGCTCAGCGTGGTGCGCGAAAAGGAACTGGGCTCGATCATCAATTTCTACGTCACCCCCGTCACCCGGCTGGAGTTCCTGATCGGCAAGCAATTGCCCTATGTGGCGCTGGCGATGCTGAACTTCGCGCTGATGACAGCTTTCGCGGTCTTCGCCTTCCGCGTGCCCTTCACCGGCAGCCTGGCGGCCTTTTCGCTGGCCGCGCTGCTTTACGTCGCCGCCACCACGGCCATGGGGCTCTTGATCTCGTCCTTCATGCGCAGCCAGGTGGCGGCGCTGTTCGCCACCGTGCTGCTGACCATGATCCCCGGCGCGCAATATTCCGGGCTCCTGGACCCGGTTTCCTCGCTGCAAGGCGTGGGCCGCGCCATCGGCGAGGTCTATCCGACCACGCATTTCATCATCGCCTCGCGCGGGGCGTTCTCGAAGGGGCTGGGCTTCGACGATCTGGGCATGGCCTTCGCCGCGCTGGCGGCGGCGGGGCCGCTGATCCTGGGGCTCAGTGCCCTGCTGCTGAGGAAACAGGCGAAATGAAGCTGCGCAACGTCTGGCACCTGGGCATCAAGGAGTTGCGCGGGCTGTGGCGCGACCCGGCCATGCTGCTCCTGATCGTCTATGCCTTCTCGCTGTCGATCTATACCGAATCCAAGGCGATGC
Source organism: Paracoccus ferrooxidans (assembly GCF_029909815.1). Lineage (NCBI taxonomy): Bacteria > Pseudomonadati > Pseudomonadota > Alphaproteobacteria > Rhodobacterales > Paracoccaceae > Paracoccus > Paracoccus ferrooxidans. The sequence goes on from NZ_CP038201.1 coordinate 115,403, forward strand.
CCGAAAGCCTGTCCAACGCCGCCATCGCCGTGGTGGACGAGGACCGCTCGGCGCTGTCCGAGCGCATCGTCGGCGCCTTCACCCCGCCCTATTTCGGCACGCCGCGGCTGATCACCACGACCGAGATGGACCGCCGCATGGACGAGGGGCTGGACACTTTCGCGCTGGACATCCCGCCCGATTTCCAGCGCGACCTGCTGGCCGGCCGCCACCCGGCGATCCAGCTGAACGTGGACGCCACCCGGATGAGCCAGGCGTTCACCGGCAGCGGCTATGTCCAGCAGATCGTCGGCGCCGAGGTGTCGGAATTCCTTGCCGGCCACCGCGAGGACACCGCCCTGCCGGTCGAGCTGGCGCTGCGGGCGCGCTACAACCCGGCGCTGGACGCCGGCTGGTTCGGGGCCATCAACAGCGTGATCGACGCCGTGACCATGCTGTCCATCATCCTGACCGGCGCCGCGCTGATCCGCGAAAAGGAACATGGCACGGTCGAGCACCTGCTGGTCATGCCGGTGACGGCGGCCGAGATCATGCTGTCCAAGATCTGGACCATGGGGCTGGTCGTGCTGCTGGCCTCGGGCTTCGCGATCACCGTGGTGGTGCAGATGGCCCTGCAGGTGCCGGTGGCGGGATCGGTGCCGCTGTTCATCGCGGCGGCGGCCTTGATGCTGTTCGCGACCACCTCGATGGGCATCTTCCTGGCCACCGTGGCGGGGTCGATGCCGCAATTCGGCTTGCTCCTGATGCTGGTGCTGTTCCCGCTGCAGGTGCTTTCGGGCGGCATGACCCCGCGCGAAAGCATGCCCGACGTCATCCAGGCGCTGATGTCGCTGGCGCCGAACACGCATTTCGTGATCCTGTCGCAGGGGGTGCTGTTCCGGGGCGCGGGGCTGGGTGTGGTCTGGCCGCAGCTCCTGGCGCTGGCGCTGATCGGCGCGGTGCTGTTCTGGCTGGCGCTGCGCCAGTTCCGCCGCTTCCTGGCCTGACCCCGGACCGAGAGAAGCCGGACCCGAAGGCCCGGCAGTCGATACCACGTCAAACCACCACAACTTGACTGATTAATCAATTAACATACGGGCCGATTCGTTTAAATGCTTTTCTGGCGGATTCCCGCCCTGGCGCCCTGCCCGGCCGCCGAAAATCCTTGGCCGAGGCCCGTGCAGGGCGGCAAGCAGGGCCATTGCTCCGCCCTGCCGCGCTGGCCTATTGCTTTCGCGGCAAAGACCGGCACAAGCGGGGCCATCGGGCTTGCACCCGCCTGCACCCCCGCCGGGGAAGGCGGCCAGAAAAGGAGACTGCGCTTGCACGGCTGCGAGACGGCCCCATTCACCATCCGGCTCGACGACCTGGGCTATGAGGTCGCCGGACGCCCGGTGCTGGCCGGCATCACGCTGCAATCCTCGGCCCGGCGCATCGGCGTGGTGGGCCGGAACGGCTCTGGCAAAAGCACCCTGGCGCGGCTGCTGGCCGGGCTGATCGCGCCGACCAGCGGCCAGGTCCGCATCGGCGGCCACGACGTGTTCCGCGACCGCCGCGCGGCGCTGGAAACCGTGGGCATCCTGTTCCAGAACCCCGAGCACCAGATCATCTTCCCCCGCGTCGCCGAGGAAATCGCCTTCGGCCTGCGCCAGCAGGGGCTGGACAAGGCGCAGGCCGCCGCGCGGGTCGAGGCGGTGCTGCGCTCCTTCGACAAGCCGCATTGGAAGGACGCGCCGATCTCGGCCCTGTCGCAGGGCCAGAAGCACCTGGTCTGCATGATGGCGGTCCTGGCCATGCGGCCGCAGCTGCTGATCCTGGACGAACCCTATGCCGGGCTCGACATCCCGACCCGGCGGCAGTTGGCCCGCTATCTGCACCGGGCAGGGACGCGGCTGCTGCACATCTCGCACGAGCCCTCCGACCTCGAAACCTGCGACGAGCTGTTCTGGCTGGACCGCGGCCGCATCGTGGCGCAGGGCGCGCCGGCTGCGCTGCTGCCCGATTTCACCGCCGAGATGATCCGGCTGGGAGAGCTTGATGATATCGCTGACCTCGCCGGTTGAGACCCGCGCCCATCGCTGGCCGGCGGGGCTGAAGCTGGGCGGGCTGTGCCTAGTCTCGACCGCGCTGTTCCTGGTCGGCGACATCGCCATCCTTGCGGCGGCGCTGGGTGCGGTGCTGGCGCTTTACGCCGCGCCGGGGCCGGTCTTCCTGCGCGCGGGGCTGCGCAGCCTGCGGGTGGTGCTGCCCTTCGTCGCCGTCCTGCTGGCCTGGCACGCGATCGCCGGCGACATGCGCATGGGCCTGCTCGTCACCCTGCGCATGGTCACGCTGGTGGCGCTGGCCAACCTGGTGACGATGACCACGGGGCTCGAGGATCTGGTCGACCTGATCCGCCGCCTGACCGCGCCGCTGCGCCGGCTGGGCCTGCCCACGCAGCTGCTGGAGATCGCCATCCCGCTGGTCATCCGCTTCACCCCGGTCCTGGTCGCCCGCGCCGAGACCCTGGCCGAGGCATGGCGCGCACGGTCCCGCCGCCGCCCCGGCTGGCGGCTGATCCTGCCGCTGACCCTGCAGGCACTGGACGACGCCGATCATGTCGGCGAAGCTTTGCGCGCGCGAGGCGGCCCCCTTGGACCGCATGGACAGGAGTAGACCATGGAACGCAATATCGCCCAGATCGCCCTTTTCGCCGCGATGATCGCGGCGCTGGGGCTGGTGCCGCAGATCACCCTTGGCTTCGGCGTGCCGATCACGGCGCAGACGCTGGGCGTCATGCTGGCCGGCGCGGTGCTTGGCGCGCGGCGGGGCGCCGCGGCGGCGGGGCTGTTCCTGCTGCTGGTGGCGCTTGGCCTGCCGCTGCTGGCGGGCGGCCGCGGCGGGCTTGGCGCCTTCGTCGCGCCGACGGCGGGCTTCGCGCTCGGCTTTCCGGTCGCGGCCTTCGCCACCGGGCTTTTCGTCGAGCATGTGCGGCTGCGCTCGGCCGGGCTGGCGGCCGGGCTGGGTGCGGTCTTCGGCGGGATCGTGGTCCTTTACGTCTTCGGCGCGACGGGGCTTGCCATCGTGGCAAGGAAAAGCCTGCTCGAGGCCTTCACCCTGGTCGCGGTCTTCATCCCCGGCGATTTGCTGAAGGCGGCGATCACCGGCATGCTGGTGCAGGCGCTGGCACGTCTGCGGCCGCAGACGCTGGCCTGGCACCGCCAGGCGGCCGGCACCGGCGACCTGCGCTTGTAGCCCGCCCCTGCCCGGTCAGGGCGCGGGAAAGGGACACGGCCCTGCTGCGAAAGGATGAAAATCCCGCGCCGATTGCTGTTCTCGCAACTCGGGCGCCATCTCGAACGAGGTCGCGCCTTTCGGCGGGGTGCAGGCCTCGGGGCTGGGGCGCGAAGGCGCGAAATACGGGCTCGAGGAATATCTGGATCAAATCCCTCAACCTCGGCCCTCTAGCAGGCTGCTGAAAAAGGATTTTGAGAGGGCGACGCAGCGGAAATCGTTCTCGATCCAGCTGATATCGGCCCGAAAATGGGGTGTTTTCGGCAAATTTTAGGCGGATTTCCCGGTTCCCCGCCCGCGCTGTCCTGTCGCAAGGACTTTAGCCTGCTAGGCTTGCCCGCCGCGGCCCGCGGATCGGTTCCAGCGGGTCGAGACCCGGAACACATCCACCGGGCAGGCGTCGATGCAGCCGCCGCAGTTCTGGCAATCGCCCGACAGGATGACCGGGCTCTCATTGCCCTTCAGCGCGGGGACGATGACATGCGGCTCGGGGCAGATGGTGAAGCAGGCGCCGCAATCGGTGCAGGCATCGCGGTTCGCGGCGGACACCCGGACCACCGCGCCCTTGCCGACCAGGCCATAGAAGGCGCCGACCGGGCACAGGTGGCTGCACCAGGCGCGGCGCGACACGAACAGGTCCAGCAGGAACACCGCCAGGATGATGGCCCAGCCGAAACCGATGCCGCTGATGAAGGCGCGTTGCAGCAGGCTGACCGGGTTCACGAACTCCCAGGCGATGGTGCCGGTCAGGGCGGATGCGACCAGGGTCGAGCCCAGGATCGCCAGCCGCGTGCGCCGGTCCAGCTTGCGGTCGCGGGTCAGGCCGGTCTTTTCGCGCAGCCAATGCGCGGCATCGGTCACGACGTTCACCGGGCACACCCAGCCGCAATAGACCCGGCCGCCGACCACCAGGTAGAACAGCAGCACGATCAGCGCGCCGCCCGCCACCGGCAGCGCCGGAACGCTGCCGCCGAACAGCGATTGCACCACGATATAGGGATCGCCCAGCGTGACGACCCCGCCGATCTCGCTGGCGGCGAAATTGCCGCGCGCGATCCAGATCCCCGCCATCGGCCCCAGCACGAACAGCCCCAGCACCGACAGCTGGCTGATCCGCCGCAAGAGCCACCATTTATGCGCCCGCAGCAGGCCATGGGCCTGCACCCCCAGCCTGCGGCTGTCCGAGATCCACCAGCCGATCATGTCGCCCGCCCCGCCCGGTTGCGCCCCTGCCCGCCCAGGCCCAGGTCGCGCGGCAGCACCCGGATCGAGGCATGGCCGGTCACGCAATGCTTCTCGCAGGTGCCGCAGCCGGTGCAATGGTCGGAATGGACGGTGGGGATCATGATGGCGCGGCCGTTCGCCTCGCCCGGCTCGAGCGTGATCGCGTCGCCGCGGATCGGGCAGACGCGGACGCAGATGCTGCAATTCATGCCCTTGTAGTTCAGGCAGTCCTCGTGCCCGACCAGCACCGCCACGCCCATCTCGGCGTCGCGGATGGCGATGGTGCTGTCCAGCGCCCCGGTCGGGCAGGCCCGCGCGCAGGGCACGTCGCGGCACATGTAGCAGGGCACCTCGCGCGGGGTGAAAAAGGGCGTGCCGACGGGCGGCTCCTGCCCCCATTCCGCCAGCGACAGCGTGCCATAGGGACAGGCCTGGACGCACAGCCCGCAGCGCACGCAGGCGGACAGGAAATCGGCCTCGGGCTGGGCGCCGGGCGGGCGCATGGCGCGCGCATCGGCCTTGGCCGTGGACTGGATCAGCGCCGCCAGGGAAAACCCGCCCAGGCAGACCGCTCCGGTCATGCGGGCCGCCTCGGCCAGGGCGGTGCGACGATTCATCTTGCGTTTGCTGGATGCCATCTGCGTCCCCCTCCTTCGGGAGCGTGGTCGTCACCGGGCTGCGACGGCCTCCTGTTCTGCGCGTTTGCGTTCGGCCAGAAGCGGCTCGTATCGGCGGTCGGTCAGGGTCTCGAGGAAAGCCACCAGCGCATCGACGCGCGCGTCGTCCAGCATCAGCCCCGATTGCAATTCGGCCAGCGACAGGTTCTCGGCCACCTCGGGATCGCCCCAGTCCTGGCCGGTCTCGGGGTTGATCCGCGACGCCGGGCGCCGGCTGGTGTATTTGTTATAGAACAGGATGGCGGTGCGCAGGTCCTCGAACACGCCATTATGCATGTAGGGCCCGGTCACGGCCACGTTGCGCAGGGTCGGCACCTTGATGCGGCCCGCCTGCGCCGGATCGTCGATGCCCGGCCGCTGCAGCAGCCCCAGGTCCACATGGTCGGGCCCCAGCCCGTTGATCGCCCGGACGGCATGGTTCACCGGCACGCCGATATTGTGGTATTCGAAGCTGGTGAAGGTCTCGCGCTCGGTGATGCCCTGCTGGCGCAGCTGGTGGCACAGCCGGCAGTTCCAGGTGATGAAGACGGTATGGCCGAACTGCTCCTGCGCGGTCAGCTCGGCCTCGCCGCGCAGGTAGCGGTCATAGCGCGAATCGAAGGGCGCGAACTCCTCGGTCGACTGATAGGCGGCCAGGGCCTCGGCGGCATGGTCGAAGGCGCGTTCGACATCGTCGAGCGCGCCCTTCCCGAACAGCGCCGCAAAGCCCTGCGCATAATCGGCATTCCCGCGCAGCCGCTCGACCACGGTGGCGCGGTCGGGCATCGCCATCTCGACCGGGTTCAGCATCGGCTGGCCGGCCTGGTCGCGCAGGTTGTCGGCCCGCCCGTCCCAGAACTGCCCGCCCTTGTAATTGCCCTTGGCGTCGCGGTGGAAATCCGGGCTGAGAAAGGCATAGGACAGCGTCGGCGTGTTCCGGTCGCCATGCGAGGCGCCGTCGTCGCCGATCGACACCGCCCGGCCCGCCAGGCTTTCGCGCGGGTCGGTAAAGGCGTGGTCGGGATCGTGGCAGGTCGCGCAGGATTGCGTGCCGTCGCGCGACAGGGCGGGGTCGTGAAACAGCGCCCGGCCCAGATCGGCCAGCCGCCGGTCATGACGCTGCGCATCGCCGCCCTGCTCGGCCGCGGTGCCCAGCATCCCCCCCGCCACCACCATGAAGGCCGAGGACAGCAGCAGCAGGATCCGCGACGGCCCCCGCATCGCCCTAGGCCCCCGCCGCCATTGCCGGGGCCGGCGCATCCCGGTGCCGCGCGGCAAGCTCGGCCTGGACCAGGCGATGCGCGACCAGGTCGGCCAGGTTCGCCAGCAGCGACAGCCGCTTCTGCCCGGCCAAGTCGTCCAGCACCGGCAGCAGCACCCCGTCGCGGCCGACCAGCCGGTCATGCTCGGGACGCAAGAGCGCGATCAGATCGGCCAGCGCAATGCCCATCAGCGGGTCCGGCAGCACGATGGCGCCCGAATGGATCAGCATGTCCTGGGTGATGCTCAGCGTGGCGGCGCCCGATCCGGCCATGGCCGGATGGCCGACCGCCGCCGACAGCACGGCAAAGGCGGCCAGCAGCCGGCTGGCGGGGTCGGGGGCGTTCCTGGCGCGCTGGAACAGCTCGACCACCGGCGCCAGGTCGCGGTCCACCGGCGCCAGGGCGAAATCCAGGCTCATCGCGCTTGGCCGAAAGGGCGTGCTGCGCCAGCGGGCGCGATGCGTCATGTCGGCCACCCGCCAGCCGGCGATGGCCATGCCGCGCCCGACCCTGGCCAGCCAGGCCAGCAGGCGCGGCTGCAGGTCGGCATGGGCAAGCTCCAGCGCCTCGGTGGCCGAACGCGCGGGCAGGCGATAGATCACCTCGGCCAGCTTGCCGGCCTCGTTCGGGCAGATGCTGAAACTCGCCCCCGCCGGCGCGGCAGGCAGTTCCGGCAGGCCGTCCTCGGCCGCCAGGTCCAGTTCCCAGGCCTGCGTGACCGGGTTGCGCAGGAAGAACCCCACCAGGAACTGGCGCGGCTGCCCGTCGGCCCGCGACAGGCGCAGCGTTTCCCGGTCGGTTTCGCCCTTCAGCGAGGCGCGCAGGTCATAGGGAATCCACATGGCGGCACCTATTCGACGATGACCTTGCCCCGCATGAAGGGATGGGGCGTGCAGAAATAGTCGTAGCTTCCCGCCTCGTTGAAGGTGATCGCATAGGCCTGGTCCTTGGTCATCATCTCGCCGCGGAACGCGTCCTCGCCCACGATGCCCTTCTTGAAGGCGACGTTGTGGGGCATCACCTCGCCGTTGACCCAATAGACGGTCTCGCCCGCCTTGATGGTCACTTCCGGGGTCAGGTATTTCATCTTCTCGATGCCGACGACGACGGCATCGGCGGGCACATCGGCGGCCGCGACCGGCTTTTCGCTGGTGACGGTGATCTTGTCCTGTGCCCATGCTCCGGTCGCGCCGATGGCGAAAAGGGCGATGGCCGCGATGGCCGGCCGAAGCGTCTTTGCAGAAATCATGGAAACCTCCTGAAGGGATGGGACCGGGCGGGCCGACCGCCCGGCCGGGATCGTCAGCTTGCCTTGCCGACGATGGGAGAGATCGTGCAGTGATAGGTCATCGCGTCATCCTCGGCGCCGAAGCACCAGATGATGTCGTTGGCGAATTCCGGGCGATAGACCGGCAGCTCGCCTTCCGTGTTCAGGCAGGGGCAGCGGCCCGAGACGTTGTAGCCGCAGCAGTCGCGATAGGCGATCAGGTAGCTTTGCCCGTCGGTCGGGTTGTAGCAGCTCGCCACCCAGGACGCCGTCGCCAGCTTGGTGCCCGGCGGGCAGTTGGTCAGCGACCCGCCCGAGCAGTCGCAGATGTTGCCGTCGATGGAACAGTGCCGCCAGTAGTCGCAGGCCTGGATGTCGTTGTCCTGCGGCTGCCACTTGGCGCGCGGATCGACGCCTTCCGCGGGGCCGGCGGCATTGGCGCGGCTGACGCGGCCGCGCCGGTCCACCGGCAGCAGCGGCACCAGCGCCGCCCCCGCCAGCACCGTGCCCAGGCGGCCGATGGCGCCGCGGCGGCTGGTGCGGCCCGCCACCCGGCGGGACAGTTTCTCGACCATGTCGTCAAATCTGAAATTCCCCAGCATCGTTTATCCTCCCTCTGCTTGGGACCAAGGTGGAAACGGCCGGGTCAGGCCGCGTTCTTCTTGCGGCTGGCCATGAACTGCTGGAGCGAGGCGAAGCCGGTCTTGTCCGCCTCCAGCAGGCTTTCCAGGTGTTCGCGGGTGTTGGTCAGGCCCTTGGCGCGGATCACGCCCTCGCCGTCCACCAGCACGCCATAGGGGATCTTGCCGACCTGGAAGGCCATGCCGATCTCGGCCGAGACGACATAGCGGATCTGGCCCAGCTCGTGGTTCTTGAGGAAGCGGGCGTGTTCCTCGGGCGCGCCGTCGCTGATCATCACCACGCCGATCTTCTCGGCCCTGGCGATGGACTTGATGATCGGGAACAGCTTGTCGCAGACCGGGCAGGTGGGCGCGGTGAACATCAGCAGCGTCGCCCGCTCGGACGCGCCGCCGATATGGACCGACCGGCCGAAATAGTCGGGCAGGTCGAACTCGGGCGCCTTGTCGCCGATGTCGGGGCCGTGGTCGGTGATCATCGCGCCCATGGGCGAGGAGCGCTCGTGCAGCAGGCCCACCTGCCGCATCAGGCCCAGCATGACCACCGTCACGCCCAGGAAGGCGATCCACAGAAGGATGTTGGAAGCAATCAGGAACGTCATGTCAGCGACCTTTCACGGAAGCGGTTGAGGGGTGCCGGGCGGGCAATCCGCCCAGCATCGAGGCGCTGAAATACAGAAGGAACAGGACCGACCCGGCCAGCATTCCCGTCGCCAAGTCGGCCGTCCCGCCCGGCCGCGCGGCGGGCAGCAGGGCGGCCGCGCCCAGCGCCATCGCCGTCAGCACGGCGTTGCGCGCGACCATGGCCCAGCTGATCCGCTGCTTCATGCCGTTGCGAAAGCAACCGCAGTCGATCTGCGTGCGCCCGCGCAGCACGTTGACCGCGATGGCCAGGCCAAAGACGCCCAGCAGCACGGCGGCGGCCAGCGCGGCGGGCGCGGCCAGCGCCGGGATCATGAGCCCGGCGGCGACGGCCAGCTCCGCCACCGGCAGCACCATCGCCACCGCCCGGCTGGCCATGTCGGGCAGCAGGCGGAAGTTGCGGACCACGCCGTGGAACTCTTCCATCCCGGTCAGCTTGGACAGGGCGGCGGTGGCGAACAGCGCCGCCAGGAAGCTCCGCAACGCCCAATGGATCAGCGGTTCCTGCAAGACCTGCTGCATGTCACGAATCCATGTCATGGGTGGTGATGATCTGCGGGCCGCGACCAAGCTGGTCGACGCTGCGCAGTTCCTCGCCGGTCGCCGCGTCGTAGATGTGCAGCGTCTGCGTGCCCGCCGACAGCGCGTAAAGCAGCGGCTCGGCATCCTGGCTGACGTTGATCGAGTCGATCTCGTGGCCCAGCTCGATCTTGTTGATCCGCTCGCCGGTCTCGGCGTTCAGCACCACGACGAAGCGGCTGGCGGCCTTGTGCTTCCATTCGTCGCGCTGGTCCACCAGCAGGTAGATGCGGTCCGACTGGCGGTGATAGGCGGTCTGCTGCCAGCCGCCGGGCCGCCAGTCGTCGGCGCGCTCCGCCTCGGTCAGGGCCTCGATCGGCGCGCGGAAGGTGGCGCCTTCGGCGGTCAGGTCGGCCTGGAAGATCTTGCCCGTATAGGTCGGCCAGACCAGCCTGCCCGAGCGCAGCGAGAAGGCGGGATGGTTGATCAGCAACTCGTCCTCGGTATGGAAAACCTCGGTGTTCGTCACCTTGGTCTCGCCATCGGCGAAATCCACGCGGGCCAGGCTGCCGTCCCGGCAGTTCATGTAGAAGACCGTCGGCGATGCCGGGAAGATGTGATAGCAGTCCGGCACGTCCAGCATGCGGTCGAACGTCTTGCCCTCCAGGTCGACCACGCCGACCGCCGGCGCGGGCGAGAACTGGTAGAACAGCAGGTTCTTGTTGTCCGGCGTCAGCGCGTTCATCCATTGGTAGGTGCCCACCAGGAAGCGCGGCGCGTCGGGCAGCTCGATGTCGGCGATGGGCAGGAAGGTGACGGGGTCGAACACCTCGACGTAATCGGTGCGCTTGCCGCGCGCGATGCGCTCGAAGACGGTGCTGGCCTGGGCGAAGAACGAGCCGTCCTCGGCCGCGACCGGATGCGGCAGGAAGCCGCCGTCGGTCATGCCCAGGATCCGCCCGGTCGAGCCGTCGATGACGAATTGCTGGGTGATGGCGGCGAAATGCGCCGGATCCTGGATATAGACCCGCCTCGCATCCGGCGCCGGGGCCTCCAGGATCACCGGCTCGTCCGCCTCGCCCGCGGCAAGGGCGGCCGCGGCTTCGGCGGCACCGCGCTGACCCTCGGTCTGGCCGGCGGCATCGGCGGCGGCGGTTTCGGCCGGCGCCTCCGGCTCGGCCGGTTCGGTCTGGGCCTGGGCCGCGCCCAGGGCCAGCGCCGAACAGGCCAGCGTCGCGCCGATCAGCGTCAGGTATCTGGGGGTCGATTCTCGTGCAGAAGCCATCGTTTCCTCCCTTGGATGGCGCCCGGACCGTGGCGACGGCGCGCGGGCAAAAGCGTGCAGGAATGGGGATTGGGATCAGGCCAGCGCCAGCATGGCGAAGGCCGCGCCGACCGCCGTCAGGATCGCGCCATCGGCGATGGCGGCGCGTTCCTGGTTCCGGCCCAGCCAGGACTGGATCTGGTAATCCGTGACCGGCAGCAGGTTCACCGCGACCGGCAGGTAGCGGCCCAGGTTGAAGATCGCGATCAGCGCCACGGCCTCGGCGACATTGCCCGACAGGACGGCGGCGGCCGTCACCAGATACAGCAGCGGCGTCTGGACATAGGTCAGGTAGTCCAGTCCCAGCGACAGGCCGTAAAGCCCGCCCACGACCCATTTCGGAAAGCGCTGCCGCGCGTCATGGGGCACTTGCGCCCGGCGCTGCGGATAGGGCACGCACAGGAAATCCAGCTGGTGCGCGCCATAGGCCAGGCCGATCACGGCCAGCAGCCCCAGCCCGAAGCTGGTGGCGAAGCCGGAAAGGCCCGCGATCCCCCCGATGGCGCCCAGCAGGGTGCCCAGGATCAGCGCCCCCAGGGCATAGCCCAGCCCATGGGTCGCAAAGGTCGGCAGCCAGTCCAGCACCGCCCGCGCCCCCTTGCCCGTCGGGCGCAGCAACGAGATCGACGAATAGCCGCAGGGCGACCAGGTCGACAGCAGCCCGCCCGCAAAGGCGGCCAGCCCCAGCACCGGCGCGACATGCGCCGCGTCCATGGCCAGCGCGGCGGCGCCCCCGCCGGCGGCGCTGGCCGCCAGGATCAGCGCGCGGGTCCAGGTCGAAAACCGGCCGGGAAAGGCGACGCAATCCGCGACGCCATCGGTCCGGCCAGCCGCCATATCAAAATTGTCCAAGCTCGCCACCTTGCGCCTCCTCTCGCATGGTTCCGGTGCCCGAGATGTGGCTGAAGCGTTCACGGCTTCCGGGCGACTCTCGGCAAGCCGGACTGTGCGGCGATTAGTCACAGGGCTGAAATATCTATTCTTGCAGCCCCCGGTTGCATTTCTGCACGGCTTGGTGCCGGGGCATTCATCGCATTGAAAAAAAACGATTTAACCCCTTTGCCGCCACTCCGGCGAGGGCTTGAAAAAGCCATTCCTTCGTATGAGGCGGGTTCAGGGGCTGCGCGCGGCGAACAGGCTGACGCACCAGTCCGACAGCTGTTTTGCGTGGTGATCGTCGCGCAGATGCGGCTGCGACAGCAGCCAGACATCGCGCGAAACCTGCAGCGGCGTCCTGACCACCGGGGCCTCGGCCGGGATCTCGTCGGCCAGGAAATCCGGCAGCACGCCGACCGCCAGCCCGTCTTCCAGAAGCCGGCGCATCACCTTCAGGTCGCTGGTCTCCAGCAGCACCGGCCCCAGGCCCTCCTGCGCCAGCAGCGCCTGCATCTCCGGCGTCCCGGCCAAAGCCTCGGGATAGACCGCGATCCTGCTTGCGCCGCTGCCCGCGGGCCGGATCAGCCAGAAGTTCAGCGTGCCGATCTTGCGCATCAGGAAGGCGCCCTGCCGCGGCCGCCCCAGCCGGATCGCCAGGTCGGCTTCCCAGCGGGACATGTCCACGTTGCTGTCCGAGGTCTCCAGCGCCAGCGACAGGTCCGGCAGGGCGGCGAACAGATCGCCCAGCCGGGGCGCCAGCAGGTATTCCGCGATGGCGGAAATCGTCGTCAGCCGCAGCTTGCGGCTGGCATGGTCGCGCGTGCCCAGCATCCGCGCGATGTCCGCGGCCGCATTGGCCATCATGTCGAGATTGCCGACCACGGCCCGGCAGGCGGCGGTCGGGCGGCGCTCGCCGTTCACGGCGTCGAACAGGCTGGTGCCCAGCTCGTCCTCCAGCCGCAGCACCCGCCTGCTGATGGTGGTTTCGTTCAGTTGCAGGCTGCGCGCGGCGCGCGAGAACGAGCCGGTCCTGCACACCGCCTGGACGATCCGAAGATCGTCCCAATTCAGACCCGATACCGCCATCCGTCCGTCCCATCCCTGCCCCACCGGGCCGGCGCGGATCCTATCCCCCGGCAGACGCGGGGGCAAACAGGCAAAATCAGCCCCCGGCCAGCCGGTCGGCCTCGGCCCGGCTCAGCGGGCGGACGGCGCGGCCGTGAAGCATCAGGTGCAGCTTGGCCGTCTCTTCCAGCTCTTCCATCGCATATTGCGCATCCAGCAGCGAGCGGCCGGCGACGACCGGCCCGTGATTGGCCAGCAGCACGGCATGGACGCGGCGGGCCTCCTGCTTCACGGCCAGGGCCAGGGCTTCGTCCCCCGGCGCGTAATAGGGCACCAGCGGCAGCCGCCCGACGCGCATGGCGTAATAGGCGGTCAGCGGCGGCAGCGCGTCCTCGGGATCGGTATCCGCCAGGATGCTGACCGCGACGGCATGGGTCGAATGCAGATGCACGACCGCATTGGCCCCCAGCCGCTCGCAATACATGCAGCGGTGCAGGAACGCCTCCTTGGTGGGCCTGTCGCCTGCGACATGGGTGCCGTCGGCATCGAACAGCGACAGCCGCGCCGGATCAAGCGTGCCAAGCGAGGCGTTGGTGGGCGTCATCAGCAGCCGCCCGTCCCCCAGCCGCGCGCTGATATTGCCGGTCGAGCCCGCGGTCAGCCCGCGGTCGAACAGCGACTTGCCCACGGCGCAGATCGAATCCCGCATCCGGGTCTCTTCGGAAATCACCGCCGTCACCGGATTTGCCCCCAAGCCTTGGTAAAGAAATCGTCGCTGCCGAAATTGCCCGACTTGAGCGCCAGGCACAGGGCGTCCGGCCCTTGGGTCAGCACCCAGGGCACGCCGGGATCGATCTCGGGCCCGATGGCGACGGTGGTGGCCCCCAGCGCCTGCACCACCGCGCCCGAGGTCTCGCCCCCCGCCACGATGAAGCGGCGATAGCCCCTTTGCCGCAGCGCCTGCGCGATCGCGGCCAGGAAGCGCTCGACGATCTCGCCGGCCTCGCCCTGCCCCAGCCGCTCCTGCGCGGCCCTGACCTCGTCGGGATCGGCCGAGGAATACAGAAGCGGCGGATAGGCGTCGCCGGCATGCGCCGCGATGAAGTCCAGCGCCTGCGCGGCGGTCTGGCGGCCCTCGACGATGGCCAGCGGATCGACCTTCAGCGCGGCCACGCCGCGCGCCTCGGCATCCGCGACCTGCCGCCGCGTCGCGGCCGAGCAGGAGCCGGCAAGGAAGATCCCGGCGCCCTCGGGTGCGGCAAAGGCCGCCTCCGCCTGCACCGCCGGCAGGCGGCCGCTGGCGCGGAAGTTCTGCGGCAAGCCCCGCGCCAGCGCCGAGCCGCCCGTCACCAGCCGCATGTCGGCAAGCGCGGCGCCGATCACCCGCAGATCCTCGTCGGTGATCGCGTCCACGACGGCGATTCCCCCCTGCGCGGCCAGGGCTTCGCGCAGCGGCCCCACGCCCTGGTGGACGGCTTCCAGCGGCACCAGGCCGACGGGCCGCGCGGTCTGGCGGCCCAGCACCCGCACCAGGTTGCTGTCGCGCATCGGCGTCAGCGGGTGGTCCTTCATCGGGCTTTCCGACAGCGGCACGTTGCCGACGAACAGATGGCCCTTGTAAAGGGTGCGGGCGTTTTCCGGGAAGGCCGGGCAGGCGACGCTGCGGCTTTCTCCCAGCAGGTCCAGCAGCGCGTCGATCACCGGGCCGATATTGCCCCGGTCGGTGGAATCGAAGGTCGAGCAATATTTGAAGTAAAGCTGCGCCGCCCCCCGCTCGACCAGGATCCGCGCGGCGGCAAGCGATTGCGCGACCGCCTCGGCGGCGGGAATGGTCCGCGACTTCAGCGCCACGACCACCGCATCGGCATTGCCGAAATCGGCGTCCGGGGCCGGCACGCCCACCACCTGCAAGGTCTTCATCCCGTTGCGCGACAGGGTCAGGGCAAGGTCGGTGGCCCCGGTCAGGTCATCGGCGATAGCGCCCAGAAGCATCTTTCTCTCCTTGCCGGATCAATAGAACCACGCGAGCGGCTCGGTAATCAGCTGCGGGAACAGGATCAGCAGGACCAGCAGCGCGGTTTCCGCGATCAGGAACGGCATCACCCCCCGCACCGCATCGACATATTTGATGCGCGCCACGGCGCAGACGACGTTCAGCACGGTGCCGACCGGCGGCGTGATCAGGCCGATGGCCGAGTTCATGATCAGCATCACCCCGAAATAGACCGGATCGATGCCGGCCGCCTTGATGATCGGCAGCAGCACGGGCGTCAGGATCAGGATGGTCGGGATGAAGTCCAGCGCCGTGCCGACGATCACCACGATCAGCATGATCAGCGCCATCAGCAGCAGCGGGTTGTCCTGCAATCCGCCCAGCCAGCCGCCCAGCAGCATTGGGATATTGGCGATGGCGATCAGATAGGCGGTGATGGCGGCCGCGGCGCACAGCAGCATGACGGCGGCCGTGGTATGGATCGCGCCCACCATGCAGCCGTAAAGCTGGCGCAGGCTCAGCTCGCGATAGACGAACAGCCCGACGAGGATCGAATAGACGCAGGCGACGACGCCCGCCTCCGTCGGCGTGAACACGCCGGCCTTCAGCCCGACGACGATGATGACCGGCAGCACGAAGGCCAGCGCGGCATCGCCCGCGGCCTTGGCGACCTCGCCCAGCGAGGCGCGCGGCATGGTGGCGACGGCGTCCCGGCGGCTGACGAACCACCAGGTCACGGCCAGCACCAGCGCCATCATCACCCCCGGCGCGATCCCGGCGATGAACAGCTTGGTGATCGAGACGCTGCCGGCGACGCCGAAGACGATATAGCCGATCGAGGGCGGCAGCACCGGCGCGATGATCCCGCCCGAGGCGATCAGCCCCGAGGATGCGTTGATGTCGTAGCCCGCCTTGCGCATGATCGGGATCAGCATGCCCGCCAGAACCGCCGTATCGGCGATGGCCGAGCCCGACAGGCTGGCCAGAAGCAGCGCCGTGACGATGGTCACGTAGCCCAGGCCGCCCCGCACATGCCCGACCAGCGTCAGCCCGAAGGCGACCAGCCGGCGCGAGATGCCGCCCGCGTTCATGGCCTCGCCCGCCATGAGGAAGAAGGGGATCGCCAGCAGCGGAAAGCTGTCGGCGCCATTGGTCATCTGCAACGCGATGAGCTGCCAGTCCAGCGCGTCCAGGTACCACATCATCGCCACGCCGCTGATGACGAGGCCGAAGGCGATGGGCACGCCGATGGCCAGCACGGCCAGCAGAGAAACGACAAAGACGATCAGGATCATGCGATGTGCCCCTCTTCGTGGTCGGGCTCGGGCGCGCCAAGCAGCGCGGCGACCAGGTCCACGCAGGCGACCAGCCCGATGCCGACGCCGCCCACGAAGGGCGCAAGATAGTTCAGCGCCGTGGGCAGGCCGGAAACCGGCGCGATATTGCCAAGATTGGCCACGGTCTGCTGCCATGCCCCCACCGACAGCACGATGCAGCACAGCACGATGACGACATCGGTCAGCACCCTGCAGACCCGGCGCGCGCGCGGCGAAAGGCTTGCGGTCAGCAGGTCCACCCCCAGGTGCCCGTTGCGGCGGGCGACGCAGACCGCCCCGACGAAGGCGATCCAGATGAAGATCATCCGCGACAGCTCGTCGGTCGCCGAGACGCCGCTGTCGAACAGGTAGCGCAGCACCACATTGGCAAAGACCAGCACGATCAGCACGGCGAAGATGGCGACCAGCAGCGCATCGACGGCGCGAAAGCCCAGGTCGGCCAGGCGCGACAGGCGCGCCGCGAAAACCTTGCCCGATGCCATCAGAGCAGCCCCTCGATCGCATAGGCGCGCGCGGGGGCGCCGTCGGCATTCTCGATCTTCAGCGGCGCGGCGCTCAGCAGCACCCGGCTTGCGCTCAGCGCGGCGGTGTTCGCGATGTATTCGATCAGCGTCACCCCCTGGCGCAGCAGCACGTCATGGGTCACATGCTCCTCGTCCGGCACCGCGATGCCGTCCAGCAGCAGCCGGATCGGATAGTCCTGCGGGAAATCCACCGCCAGGGCGCGGGGTCGCAGCGCCGCGATCCATTCGGCGGCGGCGCGGTTCAGCCAGGGCGCCTCGGTCCAGAAGGCGCGGGTGCCCGCGTCCCGCTTCAGATCCCATTGCGTCGCCAGCAGCAGGATGTCGCCTTCGGCGCCGCCGGGATCGGCCGCCGCCAGCCGGGCGGGCGTGATCTCTTCGTCGGGGCCGACGTCGGATAGGTCGAAGACGCGGGCCGGGCCCACCACCTGCTCAAGGGGCGTGGCCTCGATGGTGGGGGCTCCGGCGATGAAATGGGCCTGCGCATCGACATGCGTGAACCCGTGGCAGGTGGTCGAAAGCCGAGTCACCCTGAACTGGTCCCCAGCCGACTTGTCGCCCTTGACGCTGATCTGGGGTTGCCAGCGGAAATGCTCCCTGACCGGCATGCTGAGATCTACGATGCGCATGGCTTTCCCCCGGATGCTCAGGCGGCCAGGGCCGCGATGCGGCCGGGCAGTTCGGCGCCGAACTTCTCGACGAACTCGGCCAGGACGGTATCCGCGACGATGGCGCGGAACGCCTCGCGGTCGATGTCCTCGACCGCCTCCATGCCGTGATCCTTCAGCGCGGCCAGCGAGGTCGCCTCGCGGTCGGCGTTCATCTGGCGCTGCTTCCTCGCCCCTTCGCGGGCGGTTTCCAGCAGGACCGCCTGATGCTCGGGCGCAAGCTTGTCGAAGGTCGCCTTGGTCATCACCAGCGGCGACGAGGTGAAGGCGTGCTGGGTCAGCGAGATATGCTGCTGCACCTCGTAGAAGTTCGAGTTCAGGATCAGCGTCGTCGGGTTTTCCTGCCCGTCGATGGAACGCATCTCCAGCGCGGTGAACAGCTCGGTAAAGGCCATCGGCGTCGGCACGGCGCCCAGCAGCTCGAAGGCGCGGATATGGGCCTGGTTCGGCGTGGTCCGCAGCTTCAGCCCCTTCAGGTCTTCGGGCAGGTGGACGGGGCGGCGGCTGTTGGTCACGTTCCGCCAGCCGGTTTCCCAGGTCGCCAGCGCCTTCAGGTCCGAGGCTTCCAGCCCCGCGCGCAGCTCGTCCCCCAGCTCCCCGTCCAGGACCGCGGCCACGTGATCGCGATCCTTGAACAGATAGGGCAGGTCCAGCACGTTCAGCTGCGGCGCAAGGCCGGTGAAAAAGGGATTGCCGGTGATCATCATGTCGATCGAGCCGCCGCGCACGGCGTTGATCATCGTCTGGTCGCTGCCCAGGATGCCGTTCGCAAACACCTCGATGGTGATCGCGCCGCCGGTCTTTTCCTTGACGGTCTCGGCCATCCACAGGGCGACCTCCTGCCAGCTGTCGCTGTCGGGATGGGGGTGGCCGAAGCGCAGCTTCATCGACGAGGCCGCGCGCGCGGTCCAGGGCATGGGAAACGACAGGGCGGCGCCGGCGGCGACGACGCCCGCGCCTTTCAGCAGGCTGCGGCGGGTGGTGATGGTCATGGCTTTCTCTCCTCCTTGAACTTTTTCAGACGCGCTCAGCGTCGATGGAAATGGCCGTCCTGGATGGCGCGCAGCGCCATCAGCTCGGAATTCGTCCGATGGTCCAGATCGCCCATGCGGATATAGCTGCCCGCGGCAACCGGCCGGCGCAGCCGCTGGTTCGAAGCCAGATAGAAGGGCGCGGGGCTTTCGTCGCTCAGCGCGGATGCGGGTATCAGATGCGCATCCACCCCGTCGATGGAATGATGGTGGCCGCCCATCGCCAGCACCTCGCCCGCCACCAGGTCGCGGTTGGCGAAAGCCACCAGGTCGACGTGATGCGCGGGCTCGACCCCGCCGGTGCCGCGGCCGATCAGCCCCGCCTCCAGGATGCTGGTGGCGGCTTCCAGGCCCAGCAGGTGGCGCGGGTTGAAGATCATCGCCACGTCGCCGGTGCGCGCCACGACATGGCCCTTTTCCTTCAGCATGTCCCAGGTTTCGGCGTCGTTGCAGCGCAGGATGACGAAGACGCCGCCCGCAAAGCTGACCTCGCCGGGCGCGCGCAGGCAATGGAACACGTCCAGCTTTCCGGTCGCGCCCATCACCCCGCCCTTCGCCCGCTCGCACAGGATGCTGGGCACTTCGGTGATCCGGGCGATGGGGGCGTGGAGTGCCGGCGCATCGACGCCGTAGCCGGTGGCGTTGGCCACGACCGACAGCTCGCACAGGTCGGGAACCGCGCGCTGCGGCAGCATCGCGGCGGCGGCGGCGCGGCCGGCCACCACCTCGGCCACGTCGCGCAGGCCAAGCTCGCTCCAGCGGCCGAACTCCGGCGCCTCGACGGTGCGGCCGTTGCTGGCCAGCGTCCCGGCGGCGGCATCGTAGACGAAATCGTATTCGCTCGACTTGCCGGCCGCGACGATCTCGAAGCCCAGCGTCTCGGCCCATGTGATCAGGTCGATCAGCAGGCTGGGCTGGTCGCCGTCCACCGGCGTGACCACGCAGCCCTTGCGCTCGGCCAGCGCCGCCAGGCCGGGGCCGACGACGCTGTCGACCTCTTTCGACACCAGGGCGACATGGCGGCCCGCCTCGATCGCCAGCCGGGCATGGCGCGCGCCCGCCTCGGGGTGGCCGGTCGCCTCGACAAAGACCTCCAGCGGCAGGTCCAGCAGATGCGCTACGTCCTCGGCGGCGATATAGTCGCCGGCCTGCCAGGCGGCGCCCGCCTCCTCGGCCGAGGCGCAGATGCGGATCTTCCCGGCCGGGATACCCACGGCCCGCATCGCCTCGGCCACGCGCTGCGCGCTGGTATCGACGCCGGCGCGCACGTTCATCATCGGGACGCGCAGGCCCTGGGCCAGAAAGCTGCGGCCAAAGCCGCCGGTGCCGATCACGCAGGTCTCGACCGGCTGCCGGTCCGTCCGAAAGTGAAGATGATAGTTCATGCCGCGCCTGGTCCTGTTTGCCTTGCGGAGGCCGGACGGCAAGCAGGGACCGCCCCCGGAATTGCATTCCGGGCGCACGGGGCACGAGATCAGCCACAGCATTGCATGCAATACCGCAGCATGCCGGGCCTCGCACCCGCCTCAATCCCTTGGATTTGCCGTATCCTCCGCCAATCTTGGCTGATTTGCGTGCAATCCATGTGCGGAGTCAACAGAAATCTTCACAACGGCGGGATTTCCCCCTATATTGCATGCAACATGGGGAGGATCTCTTGGACAGCCAGACCGAATGGCCACGGGGGCAACGCTCGGCATTCGTCGCCAGCCACATCCGCGACCTGATCGTTTCGGGGGCGCTTCCCCACGGCCAGCGCATCAACGAACGCGTGCTGACCGAACAGCTCGGCGTGTCCCGCACCCCGCTGCGCGAGGCGTTCAAGATCCTCGAAAGCGAGGGGCTGGTCATGATCGAGCCGAACCGCGGCGCCACGGTCATCAAGATCTCGCATGAGGACGTCGAGCTGGCGATCGAGGTGCTGATCGGCCTGGAAAGCGTCGGCGCCGAACGCGCCTGCGAACGCGCCACCCCGGCCCAGATCGCCGAGATCGAACGGCTGCACCTGGACATGGTCGCCAATTACCGCGCGGGCGAGCTGATGCAGTATTTCCACATCAACCAGACGATCCACCAGAAGATCGTCGATTGCGCCGGCAACCCCAACCTGACCCGCATCTATCATGGCGAAAGCAGCCGGATCCGCCGGTTCCGCTATGCCGGCAACCGGGTTCCCGAACGCTGGGCCCGCGCCGTCTATGAACACGAGCAGATCCTGGACGCGCTCAAGCAGCGCCAGGGGCCGCTGTTGCGCGAGGTGCTGCGCGCGCATCACCTGAACGGCTGGCGCATCACCCGCTCGGTGCTGGAAAGCGAAAACCCGCAATCCGGTGAAGACGCCTCGCGGACCTGAACGGCCACGCGAAACGACCGGCCCGCCGCAATGGCCGGCGGCCCGGTCCCAGCCCCGACAGGGCCCGAATGCGAAACGCGCCTAGGGATTCACGACCCCGCTATAGCGTGTCGCCATATTGCGCGCTCATGATTTCGCCATTCTCCACGACGAATGAAACGCCGTGATCCCGGAACCGGCCGAAGGGAATGAAATGGCGGCCGTTCAGATTGGCCCGCGCCCATTGCCCCATGCTGGCCATGAGCTGCTCCATTTCCGAATCATCGGCGTCGGTCAGACGCTTGATTTCCTGCATGTCCAGATTGGCTTGATGACTCCATGGCATTGCCACATCCTCCACGATAAGAATAGTCGTGCAAACGCACGGATGGCACGCCGGCGGAAATCGGGCCGCCCGGCGCCGTTTTCCGCCGGCGCATGATCATTGCACGCCGATCAGGCCAAGCTGGTTGTCAAGCGTCGTCCCGGTAATGGAATACCTGGCCGTCTTGTTCGTCCCCTTGCGATAGATGAAAGCCTGCTCGGCCACGTTGTCATTGCCCCAGACGACGAAAGCCTTGAGCTTCACCCGCGAGCCCTCGGGGATCTTGAGCGATCCCAGGTCCACGGTCTTTTCCTGGCCCAGGGGAATATCGCTGTTCTCCTCATAGGTCTGGCTGCTGCCGCCATCGGGCGGCGCCGCAACCACATGAAGCTTGGCGACGAAACCGCCGCCATTCCGCAGGCTGAATTTTTCTATATCCATGATCTTGCTCCCTTCCTAATCAACCACGTCGATATGAATAAACGGGATGGCGGCCGGTCACGAGCCGATGGTAAGATCGTCGCC
Organism: Paracoccus ferrooxidans; assembly: GCF_029909815.1. Taxonomy (NCBI): domain Bacteria; kingdom Pseudomonadati; phylum Pseudomonadota; class Alphaproteobacteria; order Rhodobacterales; family Paracoccaceae; genus Paracoccus; species Paracoccus ferrooxidans. The sequence continues at coordinate 136,860 of NZ_CP038201.1, forward strand.
CTGTTCCTCGGCCGGCTCTTCTTTCCTGGTTTCCGCCGGCTTTTCCTGGGGATGCCCGGCTGCGGCAGGGTCCGCGATCCTCAGCTCTTCCGAATCGGGATCCATCGTCGCGATATGGTGAAGCAGCTGGGTGCGGTATTTCTGCCAGTTTATCGGCGAGCGCAGCTTTCCCTCGATCTTGCCTTCCAGGAAAATGCCGATGATCGGCTTTTTCAGCGCCTCGGGCAGCAGGAAAAGCAGCGGCACCACATCGGCAAAAGAAATGACGCTCCACCATCCCGCATGGCTCAGCGTCGTCGCCCATCCATAGGGGTCAAGCGCCAGGGCCGGATTGCCGCCGGCGCTGGTGACTTCGATATTCTGAAAGGCTTCCTCCGAAACCGATTTCGACGAGGTTTCCGATTTGAAACCGCCATGGGCGCTGGCCGTCACCGCCTTGTAGGAACCCTGCACCTCGGTGGAAAAGGCGCGCACCAGGGTCTGCACGTCCTCGCCCGCTTTCGCCTCGCGGTCCTGGCGATAGATAAGCTTGCCGCCGATGATCGTGCGCAGCGGAAAATGCGTCCCATAGCTGTCCAGGATGGCGGCAAGCGCCCCTGCCCTTTCCTCGGGCGTTTCCGGCATGGCGTTGGCCAATGCGTTCACCTCGTCATAAAGCGGCTTGCACAGGATCGCATTGCGCGGATCGATCACGATCTCGGCCCTGGCCACCAGATATTCGATCCGCATATGCAGCGCCGCGCTGGCTTCCTTGTGATCGCTCGTCTTGGTTTCGGAATAATCGCTCTTGATCGAAAGGCTCGCGGCCTTGCCCTCGACGCCGAAATCGCCACCGGCATTCCAGGACAGCGAAGAGGCAATGGCGTCCAGCGTCCGGCTTTGCGTCGCCGAAGCCGAAAACCGGGTCGAGCGGATCGGCCGCGCGACAGTCAGGAAAACCGCCGCCTCCTCGTCGTCCAGGGCCGGGCGCGGCGGCCGGTCCAGGTCGAAACTGCCATCCGGCATCGGCACGAAACGCAGGCCGTGAAGATGGCGCAGGGCATTCAGGATGGTTTGCCGCTCGCCGCCATCCATATTGTCGAAAACGTCCTGCGGCGCGCCGGTCGGGGCGGTGGGCCGGCCCAGGACTTGTTGCAGCATGTCCTCGGTCTGGATCAGCCCCGGCTGGGCGCCGCCGCCGGTTTCGCTTTTCGGCTTTGGCGGGGCCGACCCCGAGGAGCTGCCTGCAGGCGTAGCGGCGCCGCGCTTGCGCGGGCTTTCGAATCGAAACCGCAGCAGCCCCAGCTTTTCATCGGGCTTTCCCAGCCGCCCGACGATCTCGTAGGGCTCCATATCCTCGGCAATCGGCTTGCCGGAGGAATCAAGGAACGGGCGGCCCGCGGGAATGCCGTCGCAGCCTTTCAGGAAATCGCGCAATTGGCCAAGCGTCTTGTTCTCGCCGCCATCGGGCCAATCGACCTGGCGTGGCTTTTCGCCGTCCTCCAGGTAAAGAAGCTTGAACTTCTTGGGAACCGCCGGCTCGGCCTCGCGCTTGACGGAAAGCTCGTCAACGCGCCGCAGATAGGCCGTGGCCTCGGCCGCCTTGTCCACATCCGTCCCGGAGATTCGGAAAACATCGTCCTTATCGACCAGCGCGGCATTCTGCGTCCTGAATTGCGCCAGGGTTTCATCGGCGCGGACATAGACCTTGTGTTCCTTGCCCTTGCGATCCTTGAACTTGATCTGCCGGCGAATGGGAACGATCTCGACCACCATATTGTCGGCGATGGGCGTCGCGGCCTCGCGGTCCTGCGGCACCAGCGTCAGGGCATCGGCGCTTTGGCCGGTGCGAAATTGGTCGAACTCGTCCATTTCGTCGGTCGAGACGAAAAGCTTGCGCAAATCCGCAAGGCTTGCCTTGTCGGCAGCGGCATCCGTTCGCGACGTTCCGTCGCGTGATCTGAGGATGAAGCTAATCATGAAACACCTCGGCTAATGGTTCGTAATCACCCTAACCCGATGCGAATTTCCTGCGCGCCTCTGCCAGGGCTTCCGCCGATCCCAATGTCACGATCTTCAGATCGAGCTTTTCAGCAAAGGCGTTCAAATACTTCAAAGGCTTGATCGGTATGGGCATGGCGGTTCCCGGCAGGGCCGGACCATGGGCAAGATAGCCAAAACCGGGATCAAGCCCGGTTCCGGCCGGGGCGGGGGTGATGGCAAGCGCAGGCTCCGGCGACGGCGGGCCGGACCCGTTTCCAGCAGGCGGCGCCGCCTGCGGCCGTCCCGGTTGCGAGAAATCGGACGAAACCCCGAACAGATCCGAGGTTTCATCCACCTCCCGCTGTGAGATCTGCTCGACCGCCCGGCCGGAACTGGTGAACGTGGCCGGCACCGAGCCGATGTCGTCGGTGCTTTTCAGCTCGCGAAGCGCCGCCAGGATGTCGGGCAGTTTCTCGGGCGCAAAATCCTCCAGGATCTTTCCCGGCGCATAGGTCGCCATCAGCGCGGCAAGCTCGCCAAAGCGCTGCGCGTCGCAGCGGGGCCGGTCGAAACTCCACCGGATGCCCCCGGCCTCGAAATCCGTCAGCGGCGCTATTTTCAAGGTCAGGATCTTGCGCAAATCGGGACTGACGCGATCATTGAAACGGACCTTGTCCCTGGAAACCGGGACCAGCGCCCGATCGCTGTCGTTCCAGCGATCCAAAAGGACATTCCCGGCGACGTCCAGCCTGGAAGGATCGAAATTATGCGCGATATTGACGATCCTGCTGGTGATTTCGGTGCCCTGGCCTTCATTGTCGGCCATTTCCAGCCAAGCCATGAAACCACGCGGCCCCGAGGAATTGATCTGCAATTTGAACGGCTGGTCCCTGACCAGGAACAAAACAGCCTTTACCGTTCCAAGATTATGATCCAGAAGAAAGAAGCCTTGCGAGCCGTCTTGACCGCCGCCAAGGCTGATCGTCGCATTCTCGCTGGATACGGAATCAACAGAACGTCCCTGGATGTTGGTTGATGCCATCATCCCACTCCGCACGTAATGTTTAACCAATATCCTGCATGCATAACACGTTTTGGATTTCCCCCAAAGTCATAATCGTCCGGGCGGGTATATTATTAGGCCAGCCCGGATGACCTTTCCGATAATGCAAACCCCTTCCTGCTGCATTCGTGGTTTTTGCAAATAACCCGGCGCAAGACCGAATTATCGGCGAAGCCCGGCACCCCTTTGCAATCACAAGGCGAGCCGCCGCCAAAGAACGCGTGGCGGGCGATTTGATGCTATCATCGGACCCGGCGCCGCGACCAGGACGCGGCGCCACGGCATCAATCCAGCGAATGCGAAACCACAGGGAGGAAACGCAATGCCAGATCTGCCATTCTCATCCGAACGCTATGGCCCGGCCGAAAGGCGCATGGCCCAGGCGCTCGTGGCCCTCGAGAACCGCATCCTGCATCCCCGGCCGACCGAGGATTGCGCTTGCCGGCAGGGGATGTTTCCCGGCCTCAGCCGGCGCGGGATGCTGCTGGGCGGCGCGCTTCTGGGCGGCGCGCTGGTCGCCCGTCCCGCCCGCGCCGAAGCCCCGCCCGGCGCCATCGAATATCCGGTGCAGCCCGACCCGACCAGGGAACAGGGCCGGGTGATTCTGGACGACGGCGGCTATGGCTCGCGGTCGCAATTCGAGAACGAGATCCGCTGGCGCTATCCGACCGCCAGCCTGGATTCCAGCTGGTCGATGACCCCGCTGGCCTCGGGCCAGGGGATCATCACCCCCTCGGGCCTGCATTTCGAACGCCACCACGGCGGCATCCCCACTATCGACCCCCAGCGCCACGCCCTGATCCTGCACGGCATGGTGGACAAGCCGCTGCGCCTGACCATGGACGACCTGAAGCGGATGCCCTCGGCCAGCCGGATCACGTTCATCGAATGTTCTGGCAACGGGCTGACGGAATGGGAAAAGCCCACGCTCAGGACCGTGCAGGGCACGCATGGGCTGACCTCGACCTCGGAATGGACCGGGGTGCGGCTTTCGACCGTGCTGGCCGAGGCGGGCGTGCAGGACGGCGCCGCCTGGATCCTGGCCGAGGGCGCCGATGCGGCGGTCATGACCCGCTCGATCCCCATCGACAAGGCGATGGACGACGCCATCCTGGCCTATGCGCAGAACGGCGAGGCGCTGCGCCCCGAGCAGGGCTATCCGCTGCGCCTGCTGCTGCCCGGCTACGAGGGCAACACCCAGATCAAGTGGCTGCGCCGGCTCGAGGTCGGCGACAAGCCCTTCATGACGCGCGAGGAGACGCTGAAATACACCGACCTGCTGCCCGACGGCACCGCCCGGCAGTTCACCCTGACCATGGATGCGAAATCGGTCATCACCTTTCCCTCGGGCGCGATGCAGCTGCCGCGTCCGGGCTTTTACGAGATCACCGGCCTGGCCTGGTCGGGCCGCGGCCGGATCGCCGAGGTCGAGGTCTCGGCCGACGGCGGCAAGACCTGGGCCAAGGCCGCCCTGCAGGAACCGGTGCTGGACAAGTGCCACACCCGCTTCCGCCTGCCCTGGGCCTGGGACGGGGCCGAGACGGTGCTGCAAAGCCGCTGCACCGACGAGACCGGCTATCGCCAGCCGACCCTGGCCGAGCTGGTCCAGGCGCGGGGCACCAGGTCGGTCTATCACCTGAACGCGATCCAAAGCTGGCGCATTGCGCAGAATGGCGAGGTGTCCAATGTCCATGCCTAGGCAATCCCCGCTCGGCAGCGCCCTTGCGCTGGCCATGGCGCTGTTTCCGCTGGCCGGCCTGGCGCAGGACGCCGCCGCGCCCCGCAGCGTCGCGCCGCTTCCGGCCGAACTGCCCGACAGCGGCGAGCCCACGCCGCCCTCGCCCGTGGTCGCGGACGAGGCAGCCGGGACGCCGGGGCTCGAGGCGGATTTCGGCATCGGCCGGCCCGCGACGGCGGAAGAGATCGCCGCGATCGACATCGATGCGACGCCCGACGGCCAGGGCCTTCCCGACGGCCGGGGCAGCTATGCCGAGGGCAAGGCGCTTTACGACGAGCGTTGCGTGGCCTGCCACGGCGAGAACCTGGAGGGCATCCCCGAGACCGGCGGGCCGGCGCTGATCGGCGGCCGCGACACGCTGGCCGGCGACAAGCCCCTCAAGACGGTCGAGAGCTACCTGGCCCATGCCAGCACGCTCTACGACTACATCCACCGGGCGATGCCGATGGATGCGCCGGGCTCGCTGACGCCGGACCAGGTCTATGCGATCAGCGCCTATATCCTCGGCCGCGCCGGGATCCTGGACGAAACAGCGGTGCTGGACCGCGAAACCCTGCCGCAGGTGCGCATGCCCAATGCCGAGGGCTTCACGGCCGACCCGCGGCCCGAGCGGCTCTGACGCGGCCATGGGCGCATCGCGATGCGCCCATGGCACCCGCCGGGCTCGCCACCGATAGGCCGCGTCGCGCAACCCCGCGGCCTCGGCTTGTCCACGGCCTCGGCCGTCCCGGCGGTCCAATGTCCGGGCGGAAGTACAGCCTTCCGATCATTCTGCCCGCAGCCATCCCCCGCACCCCATGCGACAGGCACGGCGACAGGGCCAGGATTGCCGGACGTGCCGGCGATCCAATATCCGGGAAGGAAGCGCTGCCTTTCGGGTCACGCTGCCCGCAGCCATTCGCCGAACTCCACGCGGCAGGCACAGCGCCAAGGCCGGGGATTGCCGACCGTCCCGACGGTCCAATGTTCGGGCAGAAAGTGCAGCCTTCCGGTTACTCAACCCGCAGCCATTCATCGAACTCCACGCCGCGGCTAGGACGATAGGCCGGGGATCGCCGGCTCGCCGGTTCCGCCCGACCAGCTTCCGCAGGCCCATCCCGCATCGGCGCCATCAAGACTTCTCCGCCCCCGATCTGCCGCCCCACGCCCCCTGCCCTTTCCGCGACCCAAAGGCACCCGCCATTGCGCGTTTCCGGGCCGTCTGGAGGCACTCAGGCAACCAGCGCGCGCCCATCTCGGCCACAATGAAATCAGCCAGTTATCAGAATGATCCGCATATGATCGAGATTTTGCGGATAACAGCAGAGGGGGCCATCCCACCCATTTCCCGCCAAGCGATGCCCCCTGCCCTGCTCCAGGGCACCTGCCGCGCCAAGCCGGATACCGCCTTGGACAGCCTGGAACTCGCCGGCCCATCCGCCCGCAACCGGGCCGCTTGGAGTCGAGCTACCGCCAGGACCGGCCTTCCCTAATTGCTACCTCTATCGGCCGGGTTTGGCAATAAGGTCGGGCCGTCATCGCGCCCTGACGGTCCCGACATTTGGGCTCATCCTCGGGGTTTCGCTGCGAAACCGCTACCCGTCCAGCAGCGCCTGGATCTCGCGGACCAGGCGCTCCATCAGGTCGTCGTCCAGCTGGTCGCCCTCCAGCCTCAGGATATGCGCCTTGCCGTCCCTGCCCCAGCGGATTTCGACGCCGCCCTGGGTCCGCCAGGTCATGGCGTCGCTCCAGCCTTGCCGCGGGGCGTTGGAACGCGGGCGCCCGGCCCGGCCCAGCTCGCTGCGATTGCTCTCCAGCGATTGCAGAACCGGCTCGATCAGGGCCCATTCCTCGTCGGCGTCGCCTGGAATGCGCACGGACAGGGACTGCCGCAGCCGGGCTTCGGCACCGTTGCGCAAGGCAGTCGCCAGGCGCAGGCCGCGCCTTTCGGTCAGCGCCTCGGGAAAGCGCAGCATGTCGCCCAGTTCCTCGAAGATCAGCGCGAACGAGCGCACCTTGGAGCGCTTGGCCTTGGACCCGGTGGCGAAGAGCTTGTTCACCGCATCCTCGGTATTGGCGAAGGCGCCCTGGTTCGCGGCGATCACGGCGATGCGGCCGCGTTCGAAATGGCTCAGTTCCTCGCGGACCTCGTTCTCCTCGACCATGGCGACGAAGGCCTCGTCGGTCTCGGTGCGGGGGCGGATCAGGGCGCGGATCGTGGCATGCTTCTCGGCCTGGGTCAGCTCGTGAAGCGCCCGCACCGCATGCAGCCGGCGATAGCCCGACAGCAGCCCGTAGCGCGGCCCCTGCCCTTCGGGCCTGTCGATCTCGAAGACCTCGATCGGCAGACGCAGCCCATGCGCGGCGATGGACAGGCGCAGTTCCTGCATGTCCTCTTCGCTCATCACCATGCGGTCGCGGATCATCGCGCCCTCGTCGATCTGCTCGATCGGCAGCTCGACGATCAGCAACCCCCGCTCTTGCGCGTCATGCAGCCGCGCGGCATCGGCATCGGCCCTGGCGCGGGCGGCGCGGCCCTCCACGCTTTCGGCGCTGGACAGGGCGGCGCTGTCGGCGGCGACCTGGGCGATGGGGGGGGCGATGCCGCGGCCCAGGGCGGGACGCTCGAAGGTTTCGCTGCGAAACTGCGCCTCGATCCGGTCCAGATCGGCGCTGCTGGGGGTTTCCAGCCTTCTGCGCTTAGCCATGCGCCTGCTCCTTCGCCTGTGCGGCCTCTTCGGCCTTCTGCATCTGAAGATCGCGCCACCAGGTGCCCAGGATCAACTCCTTCACCTCGGCCCAGGTGCGGTCGAATGTCTCGCGGCCGCGGACATAGGTCTCGCGGTTGAACTCGCGGTAATCGGCCTCGTAGATGCCGTTCACCTGTTCGCCGGCCTGGCCGACCATGGCGGTCAGCTCCTGGCGATAGGTGGTCATGAAATCGCCGAAATAGGCCTGGATGACGTTCGCGAGGTCGGTCTGCTGCGCCGCGTCGAAGCGGGTGATGATGGCCCGCACCGCGTCCCATTCGAAACGCATCTCGGGCAGGCCGTCGCGGCGGCGGGCGGCGTTCTCGCCTTCCTCGACGCTGGCGAAGGTCGAATAGAGCATGTCGAAGAAGCGCCCGGTCGAATCGAATTCCAGGAACGAGGCGCCCAGCGGCACCAGCAGGATGTCGGCCGCCGCCAGCGCGTTGATGGTCAGGTAGCCAAGCGCCGGCGGGGTATCGAGGATGATGATGTCATAGCTGTCCAGGATGCCGTCGTTGGCCAGCGCATTGCCAAGCGCATCCCACAGCGGCCAGCCGCGCAGGCCCATGCGCCACACCGGCACCTGGAACTCGGCCCAGTAGAGGTTCAGCTGGGCGCCGAGCAGGTCGATGTTGGGCCAATGCGTCTTCTGGATCAGGTCCGGGGCCGACAGGGTCAGCGCCTCGGTCAGGGTCTCGTCGAAGGGCAGGGGGCTTTGGCCCGCCGCCTCGCGCACCCGGTTCTCGTCCTGGAGCGCCAGGGCGTAGTCCTTGGCCAGCAGGGGGAAGGCGGTGGACCATTCGTCGGCCACCTTGCCGCCCATGATCGAGGTCATGCTGCCCTGGCTGTCCAGGTCGATCACCAGCACCTTGTAGCCGTCGAGCGCCGCCGACATGGCCAGATGCGCGGCGGTCGAGGTCTTGCCGACGCCGCCCTTGAAATTGGCCACGGCGATGGTCTTGGCCGGCAGGCCCTCGGGGCGCCAGGGGCGGTATTCCCGGCCGGCCGCGCCCTCGGTCGCGAAATGGTCGCGCAGGCGCAGCACGTCGTCGAGGCTGAACCATTTCGAATTGCCCTCGCCCTGGCCCTGCGGCAGGTCAGGGTTCTTGAGCAGCACGCGGCGGAAATGCGCCGGGGCCACCGGGATCAGGTAGCGGCAGACCTCCCAGGTGGAAAAGCGGCGCAGGCGCTTGCGACCGTCGGGGGCATAGCCGCGCTCGGCCAGATCCTGGCGGCCCTTGGCGGCGAAGGCGGCGGCTTTCGCGAATCGGGCGGTGTCGATAGGCTCCGACAGACGCTCGGCCGCCCTGGCCGGGCTGATGTTGAAATAGGGGGGAAGGGGGTCTTTGCCTGAAGACATGCCGCTACCTCTGCGATGTGCTGCTTCGTTGGATGTTTTGGCGAAACTATTACACATCCTTCCGCGCAAGTGAATCGTTCTGCGAGGTTTCGCAGCGAAATTCCCCCAAAATCAGGAAAAGCAGCAGCGTAAAGTTTGGATTCCTTTCAGGTCTTTAGAATCTTTAGGGGAAAGAAACCGACGCAATTTCATGAGGATAGACCCGTTCCGGCACCCGTTTACAGGTTCATAGGCACCTGTTTGCGGGACGAAGGGTGCCCGATTCCGGGGGGTGGGGCACCGATTCGCGGGAATGGGGGTTTCCGCCTGCGGGATCGGCCCGAAGGTGCGGTTTTCGGCCCTTTTTCGCCCCGGAGCGTGACTCCTGCGCCCCGTAAACGGGTGCCTTTCCGGGCCGGGCGCGGCAAAGGCACCCATCTGCGGGACGGGATTTCCCGGATCATGGGAACCCGGATGGCGGTTGTCGCGAGGTACCTGATCGGGCATAATCGGTGCAACGACAAGAAGGGCAGGGCGATGGGGGATATTCCTCGCGACCAGCTTTCGGGCGCGCTGCGCCGGGGGGCGGTCAAGAAGCATGTGGCGGCGATCCATGTCTCGGGCAAGCTGACGCTGCTGCAGCGCAAGCTGTCGAACGTGCTGCTGCTCAATGCCTATGACACGCTGATCAGCCGCGCGCGCCACCAGATCGACGCGCGCACGCTGTGCCTGATGATCGGCTACAACAGCAACGACATGGACACGCTGAAGCAGTCGCTGCGCGGCCTGGCCGAGACGGTTGCCGAATGGGACATGCTGGACGAAAAGGGCCAGCAGGAATGGGGGGTCAGCAGCCTCTTGAGCTATGCCAAGCTGAAGGGCGGGATCTGCGAATACGCCTATTCCCCGGCCCTGGCGGAAAAGCTGCACGACCCCAAGGTCTTTGCGCTGATCAACCTGAACATCCAGCGCCGCTTCACCAGCGGGCACGCGCTGGCGCTTTACGAGAACTGCTATCGCTTCGTCAGGACCGGCTCGACCGGCTGGTGGCCCTTGGACCTGTTCCGGCGGCTGATGGGGGTCGAGGGCTCGGCCTATTACGAGACCTTCAAGCACCTGAACGCCAAGGTCATCAAGCCCGCCGTGGACGAGGTGAACCGCACCAGCAACATCCTGGTCACGCCCGAGACGCGCAAGCAGGGCAGGGTGGTGACGGAGATCCGCTTTCGCATCAAGGAAAACCCGCAGCTGGCGATCCTGGACATGGACGACGGCGAGGGGATGCGGCACGGCGCGGTCTATGCCCGGCTGCGCGGCCTGGGGGTCAGCGACCGGCTGGCGCGGCAATGGCTTTCGGCGCATGGCGAAGAGCAGGTGCTGGAAAAGCTGGATTATGTCGAGACGCGCAAGAACGTCAAAAGCAAGCTCGGCTACCTGACCGCGGCGCTGGAGGGGAATTTCGGCGCGGCGGCCGAGCGGGCAGGGGATGCGGCCCCCAACCCGCGGGCCGAGCGGCTGCGCCGCATCCTGGACGCGGTCAAGGCCCGCACGCCCACCCAGCGCGACGCCGACAAGCGGCTGTTCCTGGCGCAGCTGTCCGATGCGCGCATGCGCGAGGATTTCGAAAAGCACGGCTGGATGTCGCCGCTGAACGCCATCCGCATCGCCGCCTTCTGGGAAGAGATGTCCCCCGGCCTGCTGGACGGGCTGGAAGAGGCCTGAGGGCGCGCGCCTAGTCCGGCAGCGCCTTGTCACGATCCTGCGGCTGCCCGTCTTCCGCCGCCCGTTTCAGCCCGGCCAGCATGGCGGCGGCATGGGCGGCATAGGGGCCGATCCAGCGGTCCTGCAGCGCCTGGATCGGCAGCGCGTCGAGGTGGTTCCACCTTTCGCGGCCGCGGCGCTCGACCACGACCAGCCCGGCCGCCTCCAGCACCCGCAGGTGCTGCATGACCGTGCAGCGGTCCAGTTGCGGCAGCGCCTCGCACAGCCCGCCGGTGGTCTGGGGGCCCGCCTTGAGCCGGTCGAGCAATTGCCGCCGCACCCGGTGCCCCAGCGCCTTGAACAGCGCGTCGTCCTGATCTTCGGTTGACATGTTATGTTTCTATAACATTATGGGATGCAGGGCAAGGAGGGCAGAACAAGGAGGATCGTCGCATGGAACTGAAATTCACCGTCAGCGGCCGGATCGCCAAGCCGGTCGGCGAGGTGTTCGAGGCCGTGGTGAACCCCGACAGCCTGTCGAAATTCTTCACCACCGGCGGCGCCAAAGGGCGGCTGGAGGCCGGGGCCGAGGTAAGCTGGGACTTCCACGATTTCCCCGGCGCCTTTCCGGTGCTGGTGCAGGAGGTGGTGCCCGACGAGCGCATCGTCCTGCAATGGGAGGCCGAGGGCGAGCCGCGCGTCTGGACCACCGTGACCATGACCTTTCACCCGCTGGAGGACGGGCGCACGCTGGTGCGGATCAGCGAATACGGCTGGCCCGAGACCGAGGCCGGGCTGAAGGGCTGCCTGGGCAATTGCGAGGGCTGGACCGGGATGCTTTGCGCGATGAAGGCCTGGCTGGAACACGGCATCACCCTGCGCGAAGGCTTCTACAAATAGGCCGGGTGGCGGGTCTTTCCGCCGCCACCGCCGTCGCCGCCTAGCCTTGCCGGCGGTCCATCAGGCCGGCGCGGTGCAGCCTGCGGTAGAAGGTCGAGCGATCGACCCCGGCCAGCCGCGCCGCCGCCGACAGGTTGCCGCGGCATTGCCTGAGGCATTCCAGCAGCTCATGTTCCGATTGCCGGTCCGGCTGCCCCGCGGCGGCGGCGATATGGGCGGGCAGGTCGTCCGGCTGGACCGGGCGGCCCTCGCACAGGGCTGCGCAGAGTTCGCAGACGTTGATGATTTCCCGCACGTTGCCCGGCCAGTCATGGGCCAGCAGCCGCTGCCTGGCGGGGGGCGTGAAGCCGATCCTTTCCTCGGTCGCGGCGGCGATGCGGTCGATCAGCCATTCCAGGTCGGCGCGGGCGCGCACCGGGGGCACGTCCAGCACCAGCCCGTTCAGGCGATAGAAGAGATCCTGGCGGAAGCTGCCCTCGGCCACCTGCGCCGCCAGGTCGCGATGCGAGGCCGAGATGACGCGGATGTCGACCGGCTCGACGCGGGTTCCGCCGACGGGCAGCACCTCGTGCTCGGCCAGCACGCGCAGCAGCCGGCCCTGCAGGGGCAGGGACATGTCGCCGATCTCGTCCAGGAAAAGCGTGCCGCCGTTCGCCTGGTGGATCAGGCCCTTCTTGCCGCGCGCATGGGCGCCGGTGAAGGCGTTCGGGACATAGCCGAACAGTTCGGATTCGATCAGCGCCTCGGGCAGGGCGGCGCAGTTGATGGCCACGAAGGGGCCGCGCCGGCGCGAGGACTGGTGCATCGCGCGGGCGATGAATTCCTTGCCGGTCCCGGTCTCGCCGCGCAGGATCACGCTGATCTTGCGGTCCACCACCTTGGCGGCGCGCTCGGCCAGGCGCTGCATGGCGGGGTCGCCGCCGTGAATGGCAAGCAGCGGCGCGGGCAGGGCGGCCGCGCCGGCGGGGCTGCGCGGCGGCGCGGTGGGCGGCACGGCGCGGGCGAAGAGGATGCCGCCCGACTGCATCTCCAGCACGCCCTCGACCGGGGCCAGGGCCGCGGACAGCACCGGCAGATCCTCGAATTCATGGGCGAAGACCTCGCTGAAGGGGCGGCCGATCAGATCGCGGTTCACCAGCTCATGCGCGTTATGGGTCATGCCGGTGATGCGGCCGTCCGCGCCGACCGCCACCGCCGCCATCGGGTCCACGTCCAGGAATTCGGGCGAGGGATGCAGCCGCAGGATCCAGTCCGAGCGGTGGTTGCAGACCAGGTTCGCCATCTCGATGCGGCGGGCGCAGGATTTCATCACCTCCAGCGTCAGCGCCTGGCTGATCTTGTCCTGCGGCGCGTGCAGGTGCGACAGGTCCAGCACGCCCATCAGGTTGCCCTGGGTGTCGTGGATCGGGACCGCCGTGCAGGACAGCGGCGTCAGCGTCACGTCGAAATGATCGCTGCGATGCACGGTGATCGCCCGGCCCGAGGCCAGGCAGGCGCCGACGCCGTTGGTGCCGACGTCGCGCTCGTGCCATTCCGAGCCGGTGATCAGCCCGGCATGGCGCAATTCGCGGTCCAGCTGCGCGTCGCCGATGGCGTCCACGGTCACGCCGCGCGCATTGGCCAGCAGCAGCACATAGCCCATCGAGTTGACCCGGCGATACAGATCCTCCATCCCGTGCCGGGCCGTGCGCAGCAGTTCCTCGGATTCCTGGCGGTGCTGGCGCAACTCGCCCTGGGTGACGATGCGCGGTCCCAGGTGCCGGGTCGGGTCAAGCCGGTGTTCGTTCACGCAGCGCCGCCAGGACGCCAGAACATCCGCGTCGCGGCGCGAGGATTGCCCTTCGGCCGCGCGAAAGATTTCAAGGACATGCGTCCCCGTGTCCTGCATACCTCCCATCGGCTCCTCCCAAAGCCCGGCGCGACGATAGCACGGCTTGGCCGCGCCGGGTGGAAAACTTTGTCGAGGCGGCAGGACTCAGCGCGACAGGTCGATCAGGATCTTCAGCTGGGTGCCGGCGGGGTCCAGGAGCGCCTCGAACCCCTGGGCCACGGCCTGGTCCAGCGCGATGCGCCGGGTCACAACCCGCTTGGCCGGGATGGCGCCCGAGGCGATCAGCTCGATGGTGCGCGGCCAGCCATGGGTCGGATAGCACCACGAGCCGCGGATCTCGGCATCCTTGAAGGTCAGCTGGAAGAAATCCACGCTGCCCTTGCCGGGATGCAGCCCGGTCTGCACGATCACCCCCTGCTTGCGCACCGCGTCGAGGCAGGATTGCAGCGCGCGGTCGTTGCCGACGCATTCCAGCGCCACGTCGCAGCCGATGCCGTCCTGCGTGCCGGCGCGCACCCGCTCGCCCACATCCTCGCGCGCCGGGTTGATGGCGACGACGCCGGGCACCACCTCGGCGGCGAGCGCCAGCCGCGTGTCGTTCACGTCCGACACGAACAGCCGCGTCGCGCCGAAGGCCCGCGCGGTCAGAAGCGCCAGGATGCCGATGGGGCCGGCGCCCGTGACCAGCACCGAGTTCCCCGCCGTGATCCGGCCGCGGTCGCAGGCATAGACGCAGACGGCGGTCGGCTCGACCAGCGCGGCCTCTTCGTCGGTCATGCCGTCGGGGATCTTCTCGACATTGTAGTCGTTGAGCAGCGCCATCTCGGCCATGCCGCCCGAGACCCAGGACAGCCCGACCAGCGCCAGGCTGCCCGAAAGGTTGTGCCAGCCGCGGTCGGCGAAATATTCGCCGCCGCGCGGCATGATCAGCGGCTGCACCGCCACCCGGTCGCCGGGCGCGACCTTGGTCACGCCCTCGCCCACCGCCACGACCTCGCCGCCGAACTCGTGGCCCAGCACCTGCGGGCCATGGGCGCCGGAATAGGGATGCGGCTCGGTCGGGATGAAGATCGGGCCCGAGGCATATTCATGCAGGTCGGTGCCGCAGATGCCGACATAGCGGTTTCGGATCAGCACCTGGCCGGGGCCGGGCCGGGGCGGTTCGGGAATATCCTCGATCCGCAGATCCTTGGCGGCGTGGAAACGCAATGCTTTCATGGGGATGCCTCACAATTCGTCATAGGCGGCCAGCGCCTTGGCGGCATAGACCGTGCCCGGCCCGCCGGACATCTCGATGGCGATGGCCAGAACCTCGACGAACTCGTCGCGGCTGGCGCCATGGGACTTGGCCTCGGCGGTGTGGAAGATGATGCAATCCTCGCAGCCGCGCCCGATGGCGACGGCAAGGGCGATCATCTCCTTCATCGCCGGGCCGAGCTTGCCCTCGCGGTTCGCGGCGGCCATCAGGCCGCGGAATGCGGACATGGTCTTGCCGTCGGCCTTGTAGAGCGTGGCGGCGCGGGCGTTCATCTCGGCCAGTTTCTGTTTCGCGCTCATAGCAGCACCATGCCGCCGTCGACGACCAGGCTTTGCCCGGTCATGTAGTCCGACCCGGCCGAGGCGAGGAAGATCGAGACGCCCGCCAGATCCTCGGGGCGCGAGGGGCGGCCCAGCAGGATGTCGGCGGAAAAGCCCTCGAATGCCTCGTTGTCGCGGCTGGTCAGCCCCTCGTCCTTGAAGCCCTTGTCGATCAGCTTCCACATGTCGGTGGCGACCACGCCGGGGCAGATGGCGTTGACGCAGATGCCGTGCTTGCCGAAGGCGCGGGCGGCGGCCTGGGTCAGCGCCACCACGGCGAACTTGCTGGCCGAGTAATGCGCCAGCGGCTCGTAGCCCTGCTTGCCGGCGATCGAGGCGGTGTTGACGATCTTGCCGCCGCCGCCCTGGGCGATGAACTGCCGTGCCGCCTCCTGGATGCCGATCAGCACGCCCATGGCGTTCACGTCCATGACGCGGTGCCAGTCCGCTTCGGTGATGTCGTTGAACGGCTTGACCTGCGCGATGCCGGCATTGTTGAACATGGCGTCCAGCCGGCCATGTTCGGCGACGGTGCGGGCGATCAGCTCGCGCGTGCTGGCGCGGTCGGTCACATCGACGGCAAGGCCGATGGCCTGCCCGCCCGCGGCGCGGATCTCGGCGGCGGTGGCCTGGGCGGTATCGGCGGCGATGTCGGCGATCACCACGCGGGCGCCGGCCTGCGCCAGCCCCTCGGCGATCGAGCGGCCGATGCCGCGCCCCGAGCCGGTGACGATGATGCTGCGGCCCTCGACGGAATTGCTCATGTCTTTCCTCCCATTGCAAAGGGCCGCCCCGGATGCGGGGCGGCCGCCGGTTCAGGCGATGAAGTCGCGGATCAGGCGGTTCACCTCGGCCGATTGCTCCATCTGGACCATGTGGCCCGCATCGGGGATCACGCTGACCTGGGCGCCGGGCAGCGCGGCGGCATGGGCGGCGGGGATGACGGCATCGGCCTCGCCCCAGATCACCTGCGCGGCCACGCCCGAGGCGGCCAGCGCCCCGGCGACCTGCTCGGCCTGGCGGCCCTGGCGGAACAGGGTCCCCGACAGCTCGGCCAGGAAGTCCGGCACGCCGTCCAGGCGCTTGTATTTCAGCAGGTCCTCGACCATGGCGCGGCTGACCAGGGACTGGTCGTTGAACAGATGCGCCAGCACCGGCTTGAGATCGCGACGCCCGGTCGCCTGGACGAAGCCGTCGATGTAACCGGCGTTGATCTCGGCGCCCAGGCCGGCCGGACAGATCAGCGTGACCGAGGCCGCGCGGTCGGGATGCCGGGCCGCCAGCGTGCCGGCGACCAGCCCGCCCATGGAATGGCCGGCCAGATGCGCCCGGCCGATGCCCAGGTGGTCCATGAAGGCGATGACGGTCGACACCATCAGGTCGAGCCCCGCCGGTCGCGCCGATTTCACCGACTGGCCGTGGCCGGGCAGGTCCAGGGCATAGACGGGCGCGGTTTCCGCCAGCGCGTCGATGTTGAAGAGCCAGTTGTCCAGGTCGCCGCCGAAGCCGTGGATCAGGATCAGGGGCACGCCCTCGCCCGGCCGCTCGGCATAGCGGATGCGGCCCATGGGCAGGTCGGCGAACTGGTAGCCGGGGCCTTCCTCGCCCTCGTCGCCGCCGGCCGAGGGGGTCTGGTAGGCGGCGACATAGGCGTCGATCTGATCCTCGGGGACCGAGGGCGGCGCCATCACCGCCAGCAGCGCGCGCACCGGATAGGTCTCGCCCTCGACGCCGACGCGGCGGCGCAGGAGACCGCCGTCGGCGGCCTCGACCACATTGGCGATCTTGTCGGTCTCGACATCCATGATCTCGTCGCCGGGGCTGATCTCGGCGCCCTCGGCCACATGCCAGGCGGCCAGCTTGCCCTCTTTCATCGACAGGCCCCATTTCGGCATCAGGATCGGGGTGATATCCGCCATGTCAGTTCTCCATCGTCTTGCGGACGGCCGCGGCGATGCGCTCGGCCGAGGGCACGTAGCTGTCCTCGAGCGAGGGCGAGAAGGGCACCGGCGCATGCGGCGGCGTCACCATCTGCACGGCGGCCTTGAGCGCGTCGAAGGCGTCCTGCGCCACGGTGGCGGCGATGTCGGCGGCGATCGAGCAGCGCGGGTTCGCCTCGTCCACGCAGACCAGACGGCCGGTCGCCTCGACGCTTTCCAGCACCGTGTCCATGTCGATGGGCGACAGCGTGCGCAGGTCGATCACCTCGACCTCCACGCCGTCCTTCTTCAGCAGCTCGGCGGCCTCCAGCGAGCGGCCGACCATCTGGCCATAGGTGACGATGGTGGCGTCGCCGCCCTCGCGGACGATGTTCGCCTCGCCGAAGGGGATGGCATAGGGTTCCTCGGGCACATCCGCCGTGCTGGCGTAGAGGTTCTTGTGTTCGAGGAAGATCACCGGGTCGTTGTCCCGGATCGCCTGGATCAGCAGCCCCTTGCAGTCATAGGCGTTCGAGGGGCAGACGACCTTGAGGCCGGGGATATGCGTGAACAGCGGCGTCAGCATCTGGCTGTGCTGGGCGGCGGCGCGGAAACCGGCGCCGCACATGGCCCGGATCACCACCGGCGTTTCCGCCTTGCCGCCGAACATGTAGCGGAACTTCGCCGCCTGGTTGAAGACCTGGTCCAGGCAGACGCCGATGAAATCGACGAACATCAGTTCCGCCACCGGCCGCAGTCCCGCCGTCGCCGCGCCGATGGCGGCGCCGACATAGGCGCTTTCCGACAGCGGCGTGTCGATCATCTGGTTCGGATGCTTGGCGTAAAGCCCCTTGGAGACGCCCAGGACGCCGCCCCAGGCGTCGTCCTCGCCCTGCGCGCCGGCGCCGCCGACGATGTCCTCGCCCATCATGATCACGGTGGGGTCGCGGGTCATCTCCTGATCCAGCGCCTCGTTCACCGCGTCCTTCATGCTGATGATGCGTGCCATGTTCCGTCCCTCCCTCAATAGCTCACATAGACGTCGGCGGTCAGTTTCGCGGCCTCGGGCAGCGGCGCGGCGATGGCCTCGGCCACGGCCTCGTCGATCAGCGCCGCCACCTCGGCGTCGATGGCGTCCAGCTCGGCGTCCGAGATCACCCCGGCTTCCGTCACCTTCTGGCGAAACAGCGTCAGGCAGTCGTTGTGGGCGCGGTTGTATTCGTTCTCGCCCGGCGCCTTGTAGGTCTGGGCGTCGCCTTCGAAATGGCCGAAGAAGCGCACGTTCTTGCATTCCAGCAGCGTCGGGCCGGCGCCTTCGCGGGCGCGGCGGATGACCTCGCCCGCGGCTTCGTGGACGGCGAAGAAGTCGAGGCCGTCGACGGTGATCCCCGGCATGCCGAAGCCCGTCGCCCGGTCGACGTAGCTGTCCGAGGCGGTGGCGTAATCGACCGAGGTCGATTCGGCATAGCCGTTGTTTTCCACCACGAAGATCACCGGCAGGTTCCAGATCGCGGCCAGGTTCATGCTTTCCAGCACCGTGCCCTGGTTCGAGGCGCCGTCGCCGAAGAAGGTGATGCCGACGCCGTCATGGCCCAGCTTCTGCGCCGCCAGCGCCGCGCCGCAGACCAGGGGCGCGCCGGCGCCCAGGATGCCGTTCGCGCCCATCATCCCCAGCGACAGGTCGGCGATATGCATCGAGCCGCCCTTGCCGGCGCAGCAGCCGGTGGCCTTGCCATAGATCTCGGCCATCATAGCCTTGACGTCGACGCCCTTGGCGATGCAATGGCCGTGGCCGCGATGGGTCGAGGCGATGCGGTCGCGGTTGTGCAGATGCATCATGATGCCCACCGCCGTCGCCTCTTCGCCGGCATAGAGGTGGACGAAACCGGGGATCTCGCCGCGGGCGAAATCGACATGCAGCCGCTCTTCGAAATCGCGGATGGTGCGCATCTTGCGATAGGCGTCGAGCAGCCGTTCCTTGGGCAGCGGAAACGGATTGGACATGAACTCCTCCCTTATGGTTCAGTCTGGGTTGCGGATGAACAGCCCGGCCGCGGCCGCATGGGCCATGCAGGCGGGCACGTCGATGGTGCGGAAGGCGTCGGGCACCAGCCGCACCGAGACCTGGTCGCTTTCGGTGAAGGTCAGCTCGCGTTCGCCGTCGAAGGCCAGCGAACCGGCGGGGATCGAGGGCACATGCGCCTGGCCCGGCGCCATGCGCGCGACCCCAGCGATGCCCAGCCGGTCGATCAGGCCGGGCGCGATGGGGGCAAGCAGCTGGCGCGGCGCGTCGGGCGACAGGCGGATATGGCGGCCCTCGGGTGCGGCGCGGTCCACCGGGTCGCAGAGCCCGGCGATGGCGGACATGCCGATGGCCTGCGGCAGGCCGAAGGTCACGAAGAGGTCGCGAAAGCCCGCGGTCTTCCAGATGGCGCGGGCGCCGACGAAACGGTCCTCGACCACGGCGACGTCCACCAGCGCGATCTCGCGCCGGTGGTTCAGCGTGACCTCCAGCCATTTGTTCGGGCGCAGCGCCACGTCCGGGGGCACCTGTCCGGTCGCGGCCAGCCCGACGGCCAGGCCGGTGATCGTCGGCTCGCGCAGTTCCGGGAAGGCGTTGTTGGTCCCGGTCGAGACGCCGGCCACCGGCACCTTGCCGCAGGCGCCCACGACGACGCGGTTGGTGCCGTCGCCGCCCAGCACCACGATGGCCGCGACGCCTTCGGCCGCCATCATCCGGGCGGCGCGGGCGCTGTCCTCGGGCGTGGCGGTGACGGGCATGTCCAGGTAGCGCAGCTGCGGGAAATTGGCGTGGCCCAGCCGCGCCTCGCGCCGGATGCTGCGTTCCAGGTGAAAGCGGATGCCGCCGTTTTCCGGCATCACCACCACCTCCTGCACCCCGGCCGCCGCCAGCCCCGCCATCATGCGCAGCACGATATTGGCGCGGTCGTTGATGGGCAGGTTGCCCGCATGCGAAATCACCCTGCGAATGTCGCGGGCCGAAATCGGATTGGCGATGATGCCGACCTTGACCATGTCCCTTCCTCCCGACCATCATGCAAGCAACGGCGGTGCCAGGTTCGGGAACGGGAATTGCCGGGGTTTTTGGGGGTGCAGGTGTTGCAGGGGCTGCAACACCTGTCGCAGGACGCAAGCAGGGGGGCGGGGGCCGTGCAACGGCAGGAGCAGCGCCAGATCAGGGGCCTGTCGCTGAGCCAGCAGATGCGGCTGTCGCTGGAGGTGCTGCGCATGGACGGCGCCAGGCTGCGCCGGCGCCTGCGCCATGAGGCGGCGGCCAACCCCTTCCTTGCCCTTTCGGCGGCGGCCGAGCCTGCGGCGGTCGTCTCGGTGCGGCAGGCGCTGCTGGATCAGGTCGGGCTGATGCGCCTGCGCCCGGACGAGGCGCGCATCGCCCGCGCCCTGGTGCATTGCCTTGACGAGCGCGGCTGGATCGCCGACCCCCTGCCCGAGATCGCGGGCTGGCTGTCCTGCAGCGCCGAGGCGATCGAGGCGCTGTTGCCGCGGCTGCAGGGGCTCGACCCGCCCGGCGTCTTTGCCCGCTCGCTTGCCGAGCATCTGCGGCTGGGGCTTGAGGCCCGCGGCCGCTTCGACCCGATGATCGCGACGCTGCTGGACCGGCTGGACCTGGCGGCGGCTGCGGATCTTGCCGCCATCGCCGCGCATTGCGGCTGCGACCTGGAGGACGCGGCGGGGATGCTGGAGGATCTGCGCCGGCTGGCCCCCTGTCCGCTGTCCGACGACCTGGCGCCGGCGCCGCCCGAGCTGGAGCTGACGCCCGCGGGCGAGCTGCGCTGGATCGCGCCGACCGGGCTGGCGCTGCGCGATGGGGCGGGTGACGGGGCGGGTGATGGGGCGGATCGCGGCGCCGCGCAGGCGCTGGTCGCGGCGGTCGAGGGCCGGGCGGGCACGCTGTGGCGCATCGGCCTGGTCCTGGCCGAGGTGCAGGGGCCATGGCTGCTGGGCCGGGGACGGCTGCGGCCGCTGACGATGACCGCGCTTGCCGAAAGGCTGGGGCTGGACAAAAGCACCGTCAGCCGCGCGGTTGCCGGGGTGGCGATCCGGGCGCCGCGCGGGACCGTGCCCTTGCGCGATCTGCTGCCCGCGCCGGTCAGCCCGCGCCTGCCGGGCGTGGACCGCGAAAGCGTCCTGCGCCTCCTGGCGGCGCTGATCGAGAACTGGCCCAGGGCCGAGCCGCTTTCGGATGCAAGGCTGGCCGCGGCGCTGGCGCGGCGCGGCATGCCGCTGGCGCGCCGCACCGTCGGCAAATACCGCGCCATCCTGGGCAAGCCGCGTCCCTAGCGGGCGGCCGCGCTTCCCGGCGGCGGCATCGTGCCGATGCCGCAAGGCCCTGTCCGGGCGAGGGAAATCTGTCGGATCGGGGCAGGCCCGCCCGTGCCGCAGCGTTGGCCCGGCAAGGCGCCTTGCAATTCAGACTTTTTCAATCAACAATTCACCGCGCCGGACCCGTGGCCGCGCCCGCAATTTCCAGCAACGCATCCAGGCAGGAGAAGATGTCGCCCCACAGAGAGTTTCGCCCCCGGATGGAGACCCGCATCCACGGGCTGCGAACCCTGGCGCCACTGTCCTTCCGCCGCTTTTGCGGCGCGATCGCGGATGTCTGGTCGGTCCGGGGCGAGGCGGGCGGCGGCGGGTTCTACATCGCGCCGGACCCGCGCATCGTGATCTTCCTGGGCGAGGCGCCGCCGCCGCTGGCGCTGCGCACCGGCGCGGACCAGGCCGAGCATCGCGGCATCCAGGCGCTGTATGTCCCGGCCGGCGTCCCGCTGTGGAGCCGCATCGAGGCCGGGCATGAAAAGATGCATCTCGACTTCCACCTGGAAGGCGGCGCCTTGCAGCAGCGGCTGGCGGCCTCGAACATCCGGCCGGACCTGTCGATGCCGCGGCTGATCGGGCAGGGCGACAGCCTGACCCATCTGGGCCAGCTGGCCGCCGACGAGGTCCGCGCCCCGCGCCGGGGCGACATGCTGATCGACGCGCTGCTTTCGGCCACGCTGGGCGAGATCTTCGCCACCGATGCCGAGGCCCGGCCATCCGCCCCGGCCAGCGGCGGGCTTTCCGCGCGCCGGCTGGCCGCCCTGGAGCGCCACCTGCACCAGAACCTGAACCGGCATGTCACCGTGGCCGAGATGGCCAGGATCGCCGGGCTTTCGGAAAGCCGGTTCTTCCACGCCTTCAAGCAATCGCGCAACGAGACGCCGCAACGCTGGCAGGCCGGCCTGCGGCTGAAGGCGGCCTGCGACATGATGCGCGACCCGGCCCTGTCGCTGGCCGACATCGCCTATGCGACCGGGTTCGCCGACCAGGCGCATCTGTCGCGCGCCTTCCGCGCCGTCCACGGCATGCCGCCTTCGGTCTGGCGCCGCGCCGGATTGCAGGATTCCTGAACAAATCGCAGCGGTCTCGTTCAAGACAGCCGGGAAATACCCGAGTTAATAGCTCGGAAACTTTCGCGGACAGAACAGGTCAAGATGAACAAAGCCCAACCGCTCCTTCTCGGCGTCAGCGTCCTTGCCGTCGCGGCGACCAGCGCCTTTGCCCAGGACCAGCAGGATCCCCGCCAGACCTTCATGGGGGCGATCGTGCTGGATACCGTCACGATCGAGGGGTTCGAAAACCCCAGCGCGCCCCTGGAGGGCACGGTCGCGCATTCATCGGCCACGACCAAGACCGGCCGGCCGATCCTCGAGACGCAATCCTCGGTCTCGGTCGTGCCCCGCGCCCAGATCGAAGAGCAGGGCGCGACGAACCTGGCCGAGGCGCTGAGCTATTCCGCCGGCGTCGTGACCGAGAACTACGGCGGCGATCCGCGTTTCGACAGCCTGTTCCTGCGCGGCTTCAACCTGGAGAACGACAAGTTCCTGGACGGGTTGCGGCTGATGCGCTCGACCCAGTTCCCGACCAGCGCCCCGGCGTTCGAGCTTTACGGGCTGGAGCGGGTCGAGGTGCTGCGTGGCCCGGCCTCGGTGCTTTATGGGGCCGGCACGCCGGCGGGCCTGGTCAACATGGTGCAAAAGCGCGCCCAGGCCGATGGCGATTTCACCGAGCTGGGGTTCAGCCTGGACAGCAAGGGCTCGGCCTCGGCTTTCGGCGATGCGAACCGGGTGGTCGACGACCGCTTCGCCTATCGCATCACCGCCAAGGGCGGCAATGACAAGACCGATGTCGAGGAAATCGACAACAAGCGCGCCTATCTGGGCCTGTCGGCCAGCTTTGCGCTGAGCGAGGCGACCGAGCTGGAACTGATGGCCAGCTATCACGACGACGCGCCGATCTCGCCCACGGGCGTGCCGAACGAACTGGTCGGCCTGGTCGATGCCAAGGATCTGCGCGAGTTCTATTTCGGCGACGATTCGGTCAATTTCAGCGACCGCAAGATGGCCACGCTCGGCTTTGGCCTGACGCATGATTTCGGCAATGGCTGGCGGCTGAACAACACCTTCCGCTATACCGATTTCGACTGGGATTACGACGGCATCTACCTGAACCCGCTGGTCGGCGGCACCCTGGTCGGACGCGGCGTCATCAACCAGCGGGAAAGCTTCCGCACCATCGCCACCGACCTGCGGCTGGCGGGCCGCGTCACCTCGGGCGCGATGACGCATGACCTGACCTTCGGCGTCGATGCGCAGAAGCTGAAGGAGCGCGCCTATACCGGCTTTTCCACCGTTTCCCCCATCGACTATGCCGCGCCGTCCTATGGCAGCGTCACCGTGGAGGCGCCCTGGTATACGGCGAACAAATCCGTCGATGCGCGGCAGATCGGCATCTATGCGCTGGACGAGATCGAATATGGCAACTGGCGCGCGACCGCCGGGCTGCGCCATGAATGGACCCGGCAAAGCGGCCAGAGCGCGACGAATTACGGCACCACCGACTATGCCCGCGACGACCAGCAGCTGACCGGCCATCTGGGACTGGGCTATCTTTGGGACAACGGCGTTTCGGTCTATGCCGCCTATTCGACCTCGTATCTGCCGCAGCCCGGCTTCGACATCGACAACAACCCGCTGAAGCCGACCCATGGCAAGCAGGTCGAACTTGGCGCCAAATACGAACCCACCGCCTTCGACGGGCTGTTCACCGCGGCGCTTTACGACCTGCGCGAGACCGACCGCAACACCACCGTCACCGAGGAGATCGGCGGGCGGCCGATCACCGGCACCCGCCAGATCGGCGAGGCGCGCATCCGCGGGCTGGAACTGGAGGGCGTGGCCGAACTGGCCGAGGGCTGGTCGCTGAAGGGCGCCTACACCTATGCCTCGACCGAGATTTCGGGCGACAACGATGGCAACGAGCTGGCGAACACCCCGCGCCACGCCGCCAGCCTGTGGCTGTCGCACGAATTCCAGTCCGGCGCGATGCAGGGATTGCAACTGGGCGGCGGTATCCGCCATATCGGCTCTCGCTGGTCCTCGGACGCGAATACGCAGCGGCTCGAGGCGGTGACGCTGGTGGACCTGGGCGCAAGCTACGAATGGGAAAACGGCATCGTCGGCCGGCTGAACATCAACAACGTGACGGACGAGACCTATATTTCGGCCGTCGGGCTGAACTCCAGCTATTATGGCGACGGACGAACCGTGCAGGCAAGCTTGACGCGTAAATGGTGACACTGTCCGGCAAGGGATTGACGCGACGCGCCCTTCTGGCTGCCGCCTGTGCGGCGGCCGGCGGGGCGCTGCCGGCTTTCGCGGCGCAGGGGATGCGGCTGGCGGCGGTGGACTGGGCCATGGCCGAGACGGCGATGGCGCTGGGCCATGCGCCCGTCGCCCTGGCGGAGCTGATTGCCTTTCGCGACGCCGCGGTGGCGCAGCCGCCGCGCGCGACCGTGGACCTGGGCCTGCGCGGGGCGCCCAATCTCGAGGCGCTGAGCCTTGTCGCGCCCGACCTGATCCTGTCCTCGAGCTATTACAGCGCCATCGAGCCGCGGCTGGCGCGCATCGCGCCGGTCTTTACCCGCGCGCTTTACGTCCCCGGCGAGCCGGCCTTTCCCAAGGTGATGGCGCTGCTGGGGGACCTGGCCGGGCGGCTGGGCGACGCCGCTGCCGGGACGCGGGTCCAGGCCGCCGCCGCGGCCGAGTTCGCCATGCTGGCCGGCCGCGCGGCGCCCCATGCCGGGCGCGCCTGCCTGCTGTTCGAGCTGGGCGATTCCCGCCATATCCGCATCTTCGGCACCGACAGCCTGTTCGGCGGCGCGCTGGAGGCGATGGGGATGCGCAATGCCTGGGCCGGGGGCACCCGCTTTGCCTTTGCCGCGCCCATCCCGCTGGAGCGGCTGGCCGAATATCCCGAGGCCCGGCTGGTGGTGGCCGGTGCGATACCGGTCCAGGTCGAACGCGCGCTGCGCTCGGCGGCGCTGTGGAACAGCCTGCCGCCGGTCAGGGCGGGGCGGGTGCATCGCCTGCCGGAACTGCGGCCCTTTGCCGGCATCCCCTCGGCCCTGCGCTTCGGCCACGAGCTTGTCGCCGCGCTGGAGGGCCGGGGATGAATCGCATGATCCTTGTCGGGGGCGCGGTGGCGGCGCTGGCGCTTTGGACGATTGCCGCGCTGTCGGCCCTGCCGCTGGCCGAATGGCCGGCCTTGCCCTGGCGGATCGACGGGATGTCGGTCGGGCAGATCCTGCTGGCCTATGGGCTGATGCCGCGCGGGGTGCTGGCGCTGCTGGCCGGCGCGGCGCTGGGGTTGGCGGGGGCGCTGATGCAGGCGGTGCTGCGCAACCCGCTGGCCGATCCGACGACGCTGGGCACCGCCTCGGGCGCGCAGCTGGCCATCGTCGCGGCCACGATCCATGCGCCCGGCTGGCTGGCCGGGGGCAACCTGCCGGTGGCGCTGGCGGGGGCGGGGGCCGCGACCTTCCTGGTCATGGCGCTGGGCTCGCGGCGGGGGTTCGCCCCGGTGACGGTGACGATCGCGGGGATGCTGGTGGGGCTGATGGCCTCGGCCTTGGCGACGGCGATGACGCTGGCGCAGGGGCATTACCTGCTGTCGCTGGTGATGTGGAACGGCGGGGCGCTGGCGCAGGTGGACTGGTCGGGCAGCCGGAACATGGCGCTGGCGCTGGTGCCGGCGCTGGCCGCCGCCGCGGCGCTGGCCCGGCCGCTGATGGTGATGTCGCTGGGCCCCGAGGGCGCGCATGGGCTGGGCCTGCGGCTGGCGCCGCTGCGCTTTGCCACCCTGCTGCTGGCGGTCGCGCTGTCGGCCATGGTCTCGGCCCAGGTCGGGCTGGTGGGCTTCGTCGGCCTGGCCGCCCCCGCCATCGTGCGCAGCCTGGGCGCGCGGACGCTGCTGCAGCGGCTGATGCTGGCGCCGCTGGCGGGGGCGCTGGTGCTGTCGCTGGCCGACGGGCTGTTGCTGGCGCTGGCGGCGGCGGGCGGCCCCAGCCTGCCCACCGGGGCGCTGACCGGGCTGATCGGCGGGCCGCTGCTGATCTGGCTGCTGCCGCGGATGAAGGCGCAGGTGCCCCAGCAGACCGAGGCGGGCGACCGCCGCGGCCACCGCGCCCCGCGGCCCGCACGGCTGCTGGCGGGGCTGGCCGCGGCCTGCCTGGCGCTGGGCCTGCTGACCCTGTTCGGCGGGCGCGGGCCGGAGGGCTGGGGCTTCATCGCCCCGGAACTGCGCGAGACCTTCCTGCCGCTGCGCGCCACCGCGATCCTTGCCGCGGCCTCGGCCGGGGCGCTGCTGGCCGGGGCGGGGGCGATCCTGCAGCGGCTGACCGCGAACCCGATGGCCGCGCCCGAGGTGCTGGGCGTGACCGGCGGCGCCTCGCTGGGCTATGCGGTCACGGTCATGGCCGTGGACGGCGCGGGGCCGCTGATGCTGGCGCTGGGAACCTCGGCCGGGGGCGCGCTGGCGCTGGCCGGGCTGGCGGGATTCGCCATGCGCGCCGACCTGGCGCCGGCGCGGCTGCTGCTGGCGGGGCTGGC
The DNA here is from genome assembly GCF_029909815.1 of Paracoccus ferrooxidans. Taxonomy (NCBI): domain Bacteria; kingdom Pseudomonadati; phylum Pseudomonadota; class Alphaproteobacteria; order Rhodobacterales; family Paracoccaceae; genus Paracoccus; species Paracoccus ferrooxidans. The sequence continues at coordinate 163,585 of NZ_CP038201.1, forward strand.
CATCGGGGCGCTGGCCTCGGCCGTGCTGGGGGCGATCATGGCCTCGGACGACCGGCGGGCCTGGGTGATCCTGGGCTGGCTGGCGGGCAGCGCCTCGCAGGTCTTGGCCCTGGGCGCCGCCGCGCTGGCCGGGCTGGCGCTGGCGTTGCTGGCCGTGCTGGTGGCCTCGGCCCGCGTGCTGGAAATCCTGCCGCTGGGCACCGAGGTCGGCCGCGCGCTGGGCCTGCCGCTGGCGCGGGTGCGGCTGGGGCTGATCCTGCTGGCGGGGCTGGCCACCGGGGCGGCGACCATGCTGGTCGGCCCGGTCAGCTTCGTCGGGCTGATGGCGCCGCACCTGGCCCGCGCCATGGGCCTGGCCCGCGCCGTGCCCTTCTGCACCGGCAGCTGGCTTTTGGGCGCGGTGCTGATGCTGCTGGCGGCCTTCGGCGCGCGCACGGCAAGCTATCCCTACGACCTGCCGCTGGGCCTGTTCGCCACGCTGATCGGCACGCCCTGGCTGTTCATCCTGCTGATGAAAAGGACATCCGCATGACGCTGTTCACCCTGTCGGGCGTCACCTATGACGTGCCGGGCCGCCGGCTGATCGAAAGGCTGGACCTGACGATCCGCCCCGGCATGGTCACGGCGCTGATCGGGCGCAACGGCTCGGGCAAGTCGACGCTGCTGAAGCTGATCTCGGGGCAGAACCGGCCCTCGGCCGGGCGCATCGCCTATGCCGGGCGCGACCTGGCGGATTGGGCGCCGCGCGAGCTGGCCCGCGACCTGGCCTATCTGCCGCAGGTCACGCCCCCCGCCGAGGGGATGCTGGTCGAGGAGCTGGTGGCGCTTGGCCGCTTTCCCTGGCGCGGCGGGCTGGGCCGCTTTCGCGCCGAGGACCACGCCGCCGTCGATGCCGCGATCCGGCGCTGCAGCGTCGGCCACCTGCGCCACCGCCTGGTCGATACCCTGTCGGGGGGCGAGCGCCAGCGCAGCTGGATCGCGATGATGCTGGCGCAGGGCGCGCGCACCTTGCTGCTGGACGAGCCGATCTCGGCCCTGGACGTGGCCCACCAGGTCGAGGTGCTGGACCTGGTCCATGGCATGTGCCGCGACGAGGGGTTTTCGGCCATCGTCGTGCTGCACGACCTGAACATGGCCGCGCGCTATTGCGACCATGTGGTCGCGCTGGGGGCGGGCCGGCTGCTGCTGGACGGTCCCATCGGCGCCCTGATGACACCCGAGGCGCTGCTGAGTATCTATGGCCTGCCGATGCATGTCGCCGCGCATGAAGGCCATGCCTTTGCGCTGCCGCGCTGAGACCCGGAAAGGAAGACGGAATGCTGCGCAAGTTTCTGGCCTATTACAAACCGCACCGCCGGCTGTTCTGGCTGGATTTCGGCTCGGCCGTGGTCTCGGGGCTTCTGGAGCTGTCCTTCCCGCTGGCGATCACGCTGTTCATCGACCACCTGCTGCCGATGGGCGACTGGTCGCTGACCATCGCCGCCGCCATCGGCCTGCTGGCCGTCTATGCCTTCAACACCATGTTGATGGGCATCGTGATCTATTGGGGCCACATGCTGGGGATCGAGATCGAGACCGAGATGCGCGCCCGCGCATTCAGCCACCTGACGCGCCTGTCCTGGCGCTGGTACGACCGCGCCCGCACCGGCAAGCTGGTCGCCCGCGTCACCCGCGACCTGGAAGAGATCGGCGAGGTCGCCCATCACGGCCCCGAAGACCTGTTCATCGCGGTGATGACCTTTGTCGGCGCCCTGGTGCTGATGGTCATGCTGCATCCCACGCTGGCGCTGGTGACGGCGGGGATCGTGCCGCTGACCGTCTGGCTGGTCGTGGTCTATGGCACGCGGATGACCAACACCTGGCGCCAGATCTATGCCCGCGTCGGCAATTTCAACGTCCGGCTGGAAGAGGCGATCGGCGGCATCCGCGTCGTGCAGGCCTTTGCCAACGAGGCGCATGAGGAGCGGCTGTTCGAAAAGGACAACCGCGCCTATCGCGCGACCAAGCTGGACGCCTATCGGATCATGGCGCTGTCCAGCGCCATCCACTACATGGGCCTGCGCTTCGTGCAGGTGGTGGTCATGGTCGCGGGCGCGGGCTTCGTGCTGCAGGGCAGCCTGACGACCGGCGGTTTCGTGGGCTTCCTGCTGCTGGTCGGCGTCTTCTTCCGCCCGCTGGAAAAGATCGCCGCGGTGATCGAGACCTATCCGCGCGGCATCGCCGGCTTTCGCCGCTACCTGGAGCTGCTGGAGACCGAGGCCGAGATCGCCGACGCGCCGGATGCGATCCCCGCGCCCGTGCTGAAGGGGAACGTCGTCTTCGAAGACGTCTCCTTCGGCTATGACAGCACCCGCCCGGTGCTGCGCGGCATCTCGCTGGAGGTGAAGGCGGGCGAGACGGTGGCCTTCGTCGGCCCCTCGGGCGCGGGCAAGACGACGCTGCTGGCGCTGGTGCCGCGTTTCTATGAACCCGACGGGGGGCGGATCAGCATCGACGGGCTGCCCCTGGACGCGATGACGCTGGACAGCCTGCGCGGCCAGATCGGCATCGTCAGCCAGGACGTGTTCCTGTTCGGCACCACCCTGCGCGAGAACATCGCCTATGGCCGGCTGGGCGCCAGCGACGACGAGATCATGGCCGCCGCCGCCAAGGCCCAGCTGGGCCCGCTGATCGCCGGCCTGCCCGAGGGGCTGGACACGCTGGTCGGCGAACGCGGCGTCATGCTGTCGGGCGGGCAGAAGCAGCGCGTCGCCATCGCCCGCGCCTTCCTGAAGAACCCGCCGATCCTGATCCTGGACGAGGCGACCTCGGCCCTGGACCGCGAGACCGAGCGCGAGATCCAGGCGGCGCTGGAGGCGCTGTCGGCCGGGCGCACCACGCTGGTCATCGCGCATCGGCTGGGCACCATCCGCAACGCCGACCGCATCGTGGTGATGGAGGACGGCCAGCTGCGCGAGGCAGGCGACCACCACGGGCTGATCTCGCAGGGCGGGCTTTACGCCCGGCTGGCCAGCTGAGAAGAAGGAGGAGGCCATGACCCGCAATGTCGTCGCCCTGGGTCGCCTGTCTTGCGTCCGTTGGGACGCGATCGAGGATTTCGCCCGCACCCTGTCCGAGTTCTGCAAGGTCCATGTCACCCCCGACCATGTGCTGACGGCAGACCTGGGGGCCGGCGGGATCGAGCTTCGCTGGGCCGGCAACGAGGCCGCGGTCCGGCTGGAGGCGGCGCTGGAACCCGGCCTGCAGAACCTGCGCGACACGCTGGCGCATATGCTGGACACGGTGCGCGAGGGCCTGTCGGCGAACCTGCGCTGGGAGGCGGGGGGCGACCTGGCGGGCCGCCTGCCGCCGAATTTCCGCCTGGGGCGCGTGCGCAGCGCCCGGCGGATCGCGCCGCGCTTCATCCGCCTGCGCATCGAGGCCGAGGACCTGGCCTATCTCAACCAGACCGGGCTGCATCTGCGGCTGTTGCAGCCCAGGGATCCCGAGAACCCGGTCTGGCCCCGCCTGCTGGCGAACGGGCGCACCGGCTGGCCCGGCGGCGCGCATCTGCACATGCCGGTCTATACCATCCGCGCCATCGACCCCGGCGCCGGCTGGCTGGACGTCGACGTCTTCCTGCACGGCAACGGCCCGACCTGCGCCTGGGCGCAGGAGGTCCGGCCCGGCGCGGCGGTGGGGCTGACCGGGCCGGGCGGCGGCTGGCTGCCGCAGGGCCGGCACCTTTGCCTGGGCGGCGTCGAGACCGCCCTGCCGGTCATCGCCCGCATCCTGGAACAGGCGGCGCCCGACAGCCGCGGGCTTGCCCTGATCGAGATCGAGGACGCGCAGGACATCCAGCCCATCGCCGCGCCCGCGGGGGTGGAGCTGGTCTGGCTGGTCCGCAACCGCCGCGATCCCGGCCTGCGCGACACGCTGACCCGCTCGGCCGCGCGGGCCTATGCCGCCGACCCCGCAAGCCGAGATCCTGTTCGGCGGCGAAAAGGCCGATGCGCTGGCCATCCGGGCGGCGCTGCGCGAGGCCTTCGGCCGCCTGCCCGCCACCGTCTCGACCAGCGCCTATTGGTCGCGCACCGCCTGACCGGCGCGGCGAAAGGCCCCGCGGGGCGGGCCGGCGCGGCCTATCGCGCGGCGGCGGCCTGCGCCACCTCGACGAAGTCCCGCACCTGCCTGGAGCGGTTCGAGCGTTTCCAGGCAAGCACGGTGCGGTTGCGGAAAAGCGGGTGCATGATCTGCCGCACCTCGACGTTGGAGCCCAGAAAGCCGATCAGGCTTTCGGGATAGATCGTCACGCCCAGCCCGGCCGCGACCAGGCCGATCAGGGCCAATGTGTTGGACGCCTCCAGCGTCACGTTCAGCGAGATGCCCTCGGCGCTGAACAGGTTGTTCAGCCGCCAGCGATATTCGTCCCATTCATGCGTGTCGCCCAGGATCATCTCTTGCCCGGCCAGGTCGGCCGGGGTGACGGCCGGCAGCCGCAACAGCGCATGGCCGCGGGGCGTCACCACATAAAGCGGGTCCAGGGAAAGCTGGACCGTCTGGTAGTCGGAATGATCGAAGGGCCCGATCATGTAGCCCAGGTCGATCTCGTCATTGGCCAGGGCGATCTTTTGCCCCTGGGTCCGGATATAGCGGATCCTCAGGTCGATATGGGGATGGCGGCGCTGGAACCCGGCGACGGCCAGGGGCATCAGCTCGGTCGCAGCAAAGGCCATGTAGCCGACGGTCAGCGCGCCCAGCTTGCCCGCGGCGATGCGCCGGGCCAGCTGGACCGAGGATTCGTAGCGCTGCAGAAGATGGGCGTTGTCTTCATAGAAGCTGCGGCCGGCCTGGGTCAGCCTGACCTCTCGGGTGGTGCGCTCCAGCAGGCGAAAGCCCAGCACCGATTCAAGCTTCTGGATCCGGCGGCTCAGCGCGGACTGGTCCAGGTTCAGCCGCTCGGCCGTGCGGCGGAAGTTCAGTTCCTCGGCCAGGGTGATGAAGGAATGGACACTCTCGATGCCCTGGAGATCGTGCAAGCGGCCACCTTCCCAGATTGATGCAAACGGCGCATGAATAAATGCTGACACGCCATTTCCCTTGCGTCAAGCATGGCCGGATTATGGCCATCAGAGCGACGGATCACCAGTCCTGCGGGGGCTGGGGCGGCTCGTAAACCAGGGCCCGCGAAGGCGGCCTTGCATCAATGGCACAAGGAAAGACCGATCATGAGCGAAGTCGACACCAAGGAACTGGACCGTCTGCTGCAAGAGGCGTTCGACACGGCCACGAAACTGTATCAGGAGCGCGGCTTCCAGCGCCGCGTGGGCTTTGGCAAGCGTCCGGCGCTGGTCAGCGTCGATCTGGCGAATGCCTGGACCCGTCCGGGCAACCCCTTCACCTGCGACCAGGAGAAGATGGACGGCGAGATCATCCCCGGCATGCAGAAGCTGCTGAAGGCCTTCCGCGCCGCCGGCCTGCCCGTGGTCCATGTCACCACCGCCTATGAGATCACCGACCGCAATGCCGATTTCACCGACATGGGGCTGTGGCACAACAAGATCCCGGTCGATGTCGTCGACCTGGCCAAGCCGGAGCTTTGGGCCATCGACAGCCGCATCGCCCCGGTCGAGGGCGAATACACGCTGCTGAAAAAGCGCGCCTCGTCCTTCCACGGCACGGAACTGGCGGGCATCCTGCGGGCCAACAACGTGGACACCATCCTTGTCACCGGCGTGACCGCCTGCGCCTGCGTGCGCCAGACCATCTGCGACGGCATCGCCGACGGCTTCCGCACCATCGCGGTCAAGGAATGCATCGGCGACCGCGTGCCGGGCGCCGTGGCCTGGAACCTGTTCGACATCGACGCGAAGTTCGGCGACGTCCACACGGTGGACGAATGCGTGGCCTATATCGACGGGCTTGCGGCGCAAAAGATCGCCGCCGAATAATCCCCACGCGGCGCCCGGAAACGGGCGCCGTTTTCATTCCGGTCGCCAAGAACCACACATGAATTCCAAAGGGAGCTTCGCATGACACAAACTGCCGAATCCGATCCCGCCACCCTGAGAAAGGTGACGACCGCCGCGGTCGCGGGCACGGTGATCGAATGGTTTGACTTCGCCATCTACGGCTTCATGGCCCCGATCCTGGCCGTGACCTTCTTTCCCGAAGGCGACGACCTGGTCGGGCTGTTGCAGACCTTCGCCATCTTCGCGATTTCCTTTGCGCTTCGCCCCATCGGCGGGGCCTATTTCGGCATGATGGGCGATCGGGTGGGCCGCAAGCGCGTCCTGGCCCTGACGGTGCTGCTGATGTCGATCGCGACCGTCGCCATCGGCCTGCTGCCCAGCTATCAGGCGATCGGCATCTGGGCGCCGATCCTGCTGACGGTGGCCCGCTGCGTGCAGGGGTTTTCCGCCGGCGGCGAATATGCCGGGGCCGTCACCTATGTCATCGAACATGCGCCGGCGCATCAGCGGTCGCGCTATTCCAGCTACATGCCCGCCTCGACCTTCGCCTCGTTCGCGCTGGCGGCGATGTGTTCCTATCTGCTGACGGCAAGCCTGACGACCGAGCAGATGCACAGCTGGGGCTGGCGCGTGCCGTTCCTGATCGCGGCGCCCCTGGGGCTGGTCGCCCTTTATATCCGGCATCGGCTGGACGAGAGCCCGCTGTTCCAGAAGATCATGGATGCGCCCGCGCCCGAACATGCCCCGCTGCGCCAGACCCTGCGCGAGCAATGGCTGCCCATGCTGCGGCTTGGCTGCTACATCAGCCTGACGGCGCTGTCCTTCTACATCTTCTCGACCTATATGACGAGCTTCCTGCGCACGGTCGTCGGAATGCCCGCAGACAAGGTGCTGCTGAGCAATGTCATCGCGCTGAGCGCCGCGGCCCTGGCCGCCCCCCTGATCGGCAAGGTCTGCGACCGGGTCGGACGGCGCCCGACCATGGCGGTTTCGGCGCTGCTTCTGGGTTGCCTTGCCATCCCGGCCTATCAGGTGGCATCCGACGGGACCATCGGCTCGGCCGTATCCGCGCAGCTGATGCTGGCGCTTGGCGCGGTGACGGCGAATGTGGTGACGGCCGTGCTGCTATGCGAGGTCTTCCCGACCCGCGTGCGCTATACCGCCTCGGCCGTCACCTACAACGTGGCCTATGCCGTCTTCGGGGGCACCGCGCCTTTCGTCGCCACCTGGCTGATCGCATCGACCGGAGACCGCCTGGCCCCGGCGATCTACATCACCGTGATCGCGGTCATCGCCTTCATCGTGACGCTGATTTCGCCCGAAACGGCGGGGCGTCCGTTCCGGGGGATCAACCGCTCGGCCGAGGACGCCACGATCGAGCATGGCCGCGTGAAATCCCCGGCCTGAGAGCCTTGCGGCGGTGCCGATGGTGCCGCCGCATCATTTTGCCGGAAGCGAGCGGAAGTGTGCTTTCCGCTCGCGACCGTTTCCGGGCGCGCGCTTCGCGATCCCCAAGGTGCGGCATCCCGGCGGCCCGGAGAGGAGCGCGAGATGCATTCCGAGGCTCTCGGGCCTGGTCGTCGGGACAAGGACGCCCTGAGCTATTGCGGCCCGAACGGCGGCGGCTACGGCGATCCGCTGAGCCGGCCGCCGCGACAAGGTGCTGGAGGACGTGCTGGGCGGCTATTGCTCGGCTGACCATGCCCGGAGGGTCTATGGCGTCGCAATCGGCCTCGACGCCGAGACGGTCGATCCTGCTGCGACGGAAAAGCTGCGCGGCGATGCGCAAGCCGAACAGGGGCCGCGCAAAGCGGCCCCTTGCGCATGGAAAACCCGGTGCGGCTGGTCCGGGCGCAATGGTCCCCACTCACTCGGCCAACCTGATCCCGGCGGCCCTGGCCCTCGTCACCCTGACGCCCAGGCCCTTCATCGGTCGCGGCGGCGTGGATCAAGGCGCCGCCTTTCCGTGGTCAGGAATTTTCTTCTCAAAAGAGGGTAGATTTTGGAATGTAAAACCCGACAAAGATGATAGATATTTAAGGGAAGGAGAAAGCCATGATTCGCACGTTACTTCTTCCCGGCCTTGACGGTTCGCCCGCACCGCATTGGCAGCATTGGTGGGCGCAAACCGATCCGCATGCGGTGATCGTCGAGCAGGGCTCGTGGTCGCGGCCCTGCCCGGACCAATGGCTGACCGAGATCGCCGGCGCCCTGCTGCGCCATCCCGGCGCGGTCCTGGTCGGGCATTCGCTGGGCGCCATCGCGGCGGTCAAGCTCTTGCTGCAATGGCCGCAGCTTCAGGCAGGCGGGGCGCTGCTGGTCGCGCCGGCGGAACCCGGCCGCCATCCGCGCACCGCCATCTTCGGCAAGATACCCGAAGGCCCGCTGCCGGTTCCGGCGATCGTGGTGGCCAGCCGGAACGACCCCTGGATGGAGCACGAGCGGGCAAGCACCCTTGCCCGTGCCTGGCGCGCAGCCTTCGTCGACCTGGGGGATGCCGGACATGTCAACGTGGCGGCGGGCTATGGTCCCTGGCCCCAGGGCCGCCAGTTGCGCGCGCTGCTGCCCCGGACCGAGACCCGGCCGGCGGGGTTGCGCCTGCCGCCCCGGCCGGCGCCGGGACGACGCGCCTTGCCCGAACGGCCGGCGCTATGACCCGGCAAGGATCGCAATCCAGAAGCGAAAGGACGAACCGATGTATGGCTTTGCCTATGATCCGGGCTTCATCGCCTTTCTGCCGCAAGACGGCGAAGCCCTGCCCGAGCAGCAGGAAAGCCGGCTGGGACAGGCGCTGGCCGTGTTCTGGTCGCTGGCCTTCCTTTGCCTGATGGTGTTGTGATGGACGGCCAGTTTCCGCGGGACGGCAGCCGCCACGTCATCATCGTCGGCGGCGGGGCCAGCGGTGTGCTGGCGGCCGCGCATCTGCTGCGTGCCAATCCCCTGCTGCGCATCAGCATGATCGAGAAGGCGCAGACCCTGGGATGCGGCATCGCCTATGCGACCGAGAACCCGGACCACCTGCTGAACACCCGCGTCCACAACATGAGCGCATTTCCCGACGATCCGGGGCATTTCCTGCGCTGGCTGCACGATTCGGCCGAGGCGCCGGCCGCCACGCCCGATTGCTTCGCCAGCCGGGCGGCCTATGGCCGATACCTGGAGGGCCTGCTGGCGGCCTGGGGTCGGGATCGCCTGACCTGCCACCGCCGGGAATGCCTGCGGGTCGAGGAAAGCCGCGGCTGCGTGCGCGCGCATCTGGACGACGGCAGCGCGATCACCGGGCATCTGGCGATCCTCGCCACCGGCCATGCGGTTCCGCAGCACCCGCCGCAGGGCATGCGCGGGGCCTGGGACTTCGGCCCTCCGGCCGATCTTGGGGCGGAGGTGGCGATCATCGGCACCGGCCTGTCGATGGTGGACCATGTCGTCTCGCTGCTGGGGCGCGGGCATCGCGGGCGCATCACCTGCCTGTCGCGGCGCGGGCTCTTGCCGCGCGCCCATGCCGCCGGCCATGCCCTTGCCATTGCGCGCGACGAGATCCCGCTGGGTGCGCCGGTCGGCCGCCTGCTGGCCTGGCTGCGCGCGCGCATCCGAGAGGCCGAGGCCGGGGGGCTGGACTGGCGCGATGTCATCGACGGCTTGCGCCCGCATGTCAGCGCCATCTGGCAGGGCTGGGACGAGGACAGCCGGCGCCGCTTCCTGCGCCACGGCGCCGCGTGGTGGGAAGTGCATCGCCACCGCATGCCGCCGCAATCCGCGGCGATGATCGCCGAGGCCGAGGCGCGGGGCCAGCTGCACGTGCTGAAGGCCGGTTCGAGCGCCTGGCCGGCGACCGCGTGCATGTGCTGACGCCGCAAGGTCCGCTGCGGCTGCCGGCCGATCATGTCATCGACTGCCGCGGCATCCGGCGCGATCCCGAAACCGACAGCGCGCCGGTGGTGCTGGACCTGCTGGCGACCGGGCAGGGGCGGCTGGACCGCCTGCGGCTGGGGCTGGACACCACCGCCGAGGCGCAGCTGATCGCCCGCGACGGCCGCGTCTCGCGGCGGCTGTTCGCCATCGGCCCCTGCGCCCGCGGCGCGCTGTGGGAGATCACGGCGATCCCGGACATCCGGCTGCAATGCGCCCGCCTGGCCGGGTTGCTGGACCGGCTGCCCCAAGAAGCCCTGGGTTGAACCCCGTGCCCCGTTCGCCGGCGGTCGCCACCCGCCGGCGAACGGGCAAGCGGCTGATTTTCCTTGGCCTTCTTTATCGGCAAGAATACTCGATTGATCACATCGACAATATCGTTATTCTTTCCGTCGAATCCCTGGACGCGAAGAAGGCGAAACCATGCAGGATCTGGACCTGATCGACCGCAAGATCGTGGCGGAACTGATGCGGGATGCAACCTTGCCGATCGCGCAGATCGCCGAAAAGGTGGGCCTGTCGCAAACCCCCTGCTGGAAGCGGATACAGAAGCTCGAGGCGCAGGGCGTGCTGACCGGGCGGGTGGCGCTGGCCGATCCCGTCAAGCTGGGCTTCGGCATCCTGGTCTTTGTCGAGATCGAGGCGCCGGTCCATTCGCCGGAATGGCGCGACGCGTTCACCCGCGCCGTCGCCGGCCTGCCCGAGATCATGGAGGTCTATCGCATGGCCGGGCGCATGGATTACCTGCTGCGCGTGGCGGTGCCGGACATGACCGCCTTCGACCTGTTCTACAAACGACTGACGGATGCCGTGCCGATCAAGAACGTCACCTCGCATTTTTCGATGGAGCGCATCCGGTTCAGCACCGCCTATCCGGTGGACACCCGCAACCGCTGAACCGCGGCGAAGGGGAATCGGGGAGCGCATCCCATTCGCCTCGGGGGCGGATAATTCACTATAAAATCTATAAAGTTTATCGTGTAAAATGGGGCCGGATGTGCTATGCTGACGGGGCAGCGCAATCCCTGTGCAGCCCGTTTGGAGGACGTGAAATGACCCGCAAACCGAGCAATCGCGACGTGAAACTGGCCATTTTCAAGGAACGTCAGACGCTGAAGGCGGCGGCGGATGTTCTGGACGACCGCGACGCGGTCGAAGCGAAGCAGCTTGAGATCGTTCCCCAACCCCGGACCTGGGAACAGCATTACGACGCTCTTGGCAGATAATTCGGCCATGGGACGGCGGGTCGCCCCGCCGTCCCCCTGCGAACCGGCGGCCGGGGTCCGGCAAGGACATGGACCCCGGCCGTTGCCGTTTTCGGGGGCGGCGGGTCACTCGGCCGCCAGGGGGCGTTCGGGATCGTCCGCCGCGATCCCGCCGTCGATGCGGATGATCCGGTCGGTCATGGCCAGCGTCGTCTCGCGATGGGCGATGACGATGCGCGTCATGCCCAGCCGGCGGATGGCGAGGTTGATGATTTCCTCGTTGGTGCTGTCGAGGTGGCTGGTCGCCTCGTCCATGAGCAGGACCGAGGGCCGGCGATAGAGCGCGCGGGCCAGCACGATGCGCTGCTTCTGCCCGCCCGAAAGCGTGCTGCCCATGTCGCCGACCAGCGTCTCGTATCCCATCGGCATGGCGCGGATCTCGTCATGGATGGCGGCCATGCCGGCGGCGCGCTCCAGATCCTCGGCCGAGACCTGGGACGCGAAGCCGGTGATATTGTCGATGATCGAGCCGGCGAACAGCCGATCCTCCTGCAACACGCAGCCGACGCGGCTGCGATACGCCGCAAGGCCGATGGCGTCCAGCGGAACGCCGTCGATCAGCACCTGGCCCGAGCCGGGCCGGGCCAGCCCGGCCAGCACCTTCAGCAGCGTGGTCTTGCCCGCGCCCGAGGGCCCGGCGATGCCGACGCATTCGCCCGCCTCGATGCGCAGGCCGATGCCCTTCAGCACCTCGGGGTCGTTGTCGGCATAGCGAAAGCGCACCTCGCGCATCTCGAGCCGGGCGGGCTTTGCCGACGGGGGCGGGGCGGCAAGGGGGCGGCGCGCCTCTTCCTCGGGCTCGGCCATGGCGATGTCGGCGATGCGTTCGCCGTGCAGCGCCAGCATGCGGAATTGCAGCACGGTGTCGATGAAGCTGTTGATGCGGTCGGCGAACTGGTCCTTGTAGGCCAGGACGGCCACGAACATGCCGACCGTCATGGCCGAGTCGATGATCGCCATCACCCCGAAATAGATGATCAGCAGCCGGTCGATGCCAAAGATCGAGGCCGCGCCCGACCGGAAATAGACGTCGAACTTCTGGACCCGCAGCTCGGCGTTCAGGCGCTCGACCAGGTGGTTGATCCAGGTGCCCTGGCGGCGCGATTCCAGGTTCAGCACCTTCACGCTGCCGATCCCGCGCACCGATTCCATGAAATGCGTGTTTTCCTGCGCGGCATGGACGATGGCCTCTTCGGACATGCGGCGATAGATGCCCCAGGTCGAAAGGCGCAGGACCGCGTAAAGCCCCACCCCCAGCAGCGCCAGCCACAAGAGCCAGCCGCCATAGAGCCACATCATCGCGATCAGCGCCAGCGACATCACCCCGTCCAGCAGCGCCGTCACCGCCGATGCGGTCACGGTGCGCTGGATCGAATCCAGGGACCCGAAGCGCGAGACGATGTCGCCGACATGGCGCTTTTCGTAATAGGCCAGGGGCAGGCGCATCAGGTGGTCGAACAGCCCCACCTTCCATTGCAGGGCCAGGCCCGAGCCTGTCAGCAGGGTGATCCAGCTGCGCGCGAAGCTTGCCGCGACCTGTAATATCAGCAGGAAGGCCAGCGCGATGACCAGGATGGTCAGCAGGTCGCGGTCGGCCGCCACCACCACCTCGTCCAGGATCAGCTGGAAGCCGATGGGCATGGCGATCACGGTGATCTCCAGCAGCAGCGAAACCGCCAGCACCTGCGCCACCGCGGCGCCGATGCCGCGCGTGCGCCGGATCATGTCCAGGATGCTGATCCGCACCGTCTCGTCGCGCCGGGCGAAGCCGTCGGTCGGCCATGCCTCCAGCGCGATGCCGGTGAATTTCCGCGACACCTCGGCCATCGGCACCTTGCGCCGGCCGATGGCGGGATCGTGGATGGTGATGCCGCGCGCGCCGACGCGGGTCAGCACCACGAAATGGTTGTGGTCCCAATGCAGCACGCAGGGCAGGCGCAACCGGGACAGATCCTCCAGATCCAGCCGCAGGGCGCGGGTCGCCAGGTGCAGCGCCTCGCCGATGCCGGCCAGATCCTTCAGCGTCGTGCCCTTCATCGAGGCCGAGAAGCGCCGCCGGATCGCGGGCAGGTCCATCCGGTGGCCGTGATGGCCGGCGACCATGGCCAGGCAGGCCAGGCCGCATTCGGCCGCCTCGCTTTGCAGGATGACCGGCGTGGCCCCGAAAAGGCGCGCGTTCAGCCGCTGGGGCAGGGCCTGCGTCATCCCGCACCGCCGGAAACGGCGCCCCGCAAGCCGTAGAGCGGTTCGAGGATCCATTGATACAGCGGCCGGGTCTCGACCAGCAGATGCGCCTCGACCTCCATGCCGGCCTGCAAGGGCTGCGCCTGGCCATAGGCGTTCACATGCGGCAGCCTGGGCTGGACGGTGACGCGGTAAAGCACCGGCGCGTCCTGGTTGTCGCGGCGCAGCTCTCCCAGCCCCTCGGGGCCCAGGCTGGCGCGCGAGATCACCGTGACCTCGCCCGGATATTGCCCGAACTTCTGATAGGGGAAGGCCCGATAGCGCAGCAGGACCGGCATGCCTTCGCGCACGAAGCCGATGGCCGATCCCGGCGCCAGCAGCTGCGCGACCAGCGGGCGGTTCTGCGGCACGATGGTCAGAAGCGGTGCCCCCGCCGTCACCGTCTGCCCGGCCAGCGTGATGATCCCGGTCACGGTGCCGTCGCGCGGGGCGGTGACGGCGACCTCGCGCCTCGCCTCGCTTTCCGAGATCTGCTGGTCGATGTCGAGGATCTGGCGCCGGATCTCGGCCGCCTGCGCCTGGGATTGCAGGTCGAAGGCGGCGATCTGGGCCTGCAGGTCGTTTACCCGGCTTTCCGCCTGCACCCTTTCGCGCCGCAAGGCGGGCAGCTGCGCGCGCTCGGCATAGAACACGCGCAGGCGCTGTTCGTATTCGGCCGAGACGGCGACCCCGCGCGCCAGCAGGTCTTTCTGCCGCTCGGCGAAACCGGAAAACTCGCGCACCGTCGCCTCGAGCAATTGCAACTGCTCGTCGATCTGCGGGATTTCACGCTGAAGGTCGGCCAGCCGGGCCTGGATCGCCCGCTTCTCCAGCGCCCGCATCCGCCTGTCCCGTTCCAGCGTCCGGGTCAGTTCGACCCGCTTGCCGGCCAGGATCTCGGACACCGCGTCCTGGGTGGGGCCAAGCGCGGTGGTGACGTCGATGCTGAGCGTGTAGAGCACGTCGCCGCGCCGCACCTGCTGGCCCTCGCCGACGCGAAGCTCGGTGACCCAGCCCGATTGCGGGGCGGTGACGCGGGTCAGCCCGTCCTGCGGCAGGATCATCCCGCCGACCCGGACGCGGCGGGTGTAATCGGCAAAGGTGACGAACAGCACCATCGCAACCACGAAGGCAATCGAGAACAGGGCAAAGGCGACGATCGGGATGCGAGAGATCACCACCGGGCGCCCCAGCCACGCCTGGGCGCGCGCATGCAGCGATTCCGGCCGGAACAAGGGTGCCATTCGTCAGTTCACCGCTGGTTGATGCCGCCGCGCCTTGGGGCGGGCGGCACCTGTCATGCCGGAACCGGCAGCGGGCCCGGAATCGGCCCCGGTCCAGGATCGGGGGCCGGCATGGTGGGAAAGCGCGGCCAGGGCCGCGGCGGCGGCACGATCGGCCGGCGCGGGCGCTGTTCGGGCGGCGGAACCCCGTCGAGGCCGCCGCCGGCGATCCGCCCCAGCATGTCGTCGGGGATGAGGGTCAGGGTCATGTCGGGTCTCTCCCATATCGGCCGCGTTGCGTTCCCAAGGGTCGCAGCGCAAGGCGCCGGTGTCATTAGTGCGGATGTGCTATGTCGGCGCCCGTCCGATGCGCTAGACTGGGGATGAAGGGGGGGAGGCCGAGCATGCCGGACAGCGCGCGGGACCGCATCGTTCTGGCGGACGACCATCCGGTCTTTCGCGACGGGCTGCGCCGGATCATCCTGGGCATCGACCCGACCGTCGCCATCGCCGAGGCCGCCAGTTTCGAGCAGGTGCTGCAACGCGCGCGCGACGGCGCGGCCCCCGACGCCTTCATCCTGGACCTGGTCTTTCCGGGCTTCGAGCCGTGCCAGTCGCTTTCCCTGCTGCGGCGGGAGTTTCCGGCAAGCTCGATCATCATGGTCTCGATGATGGACGACGGCGCCACCATCCAGCGGCTGATGCAGGCCGGGGCGGACGGGTTCGTCGGCAAGTCGCTGCCGGCCGAGGCGATGGCGCAGGCGATCCAGGCCATCCGCGCGGGCGAGCCGGTGATCGCCACCGCCGCCGCCGGCTGCGGGCCCGAGGTCGGGCCGGACGAGCCGTCGATCCTGGACCGGCTGACGCCGCGGCAGGTCGAGGTTCTTCGCCATCTCTCGGCCGGCTGCTCGAACAAGGAAATCGCCCGCAACCTGGGAATTTCGCCCTTTACCGTGCGCATCCACGTCTCGGGCGTGCTGCGCGCGCTGGGCGTGCAGACGCGGGCGGCGGCGGCGGCCAGGGCCGCGGCGGCGGGCCTGCCCGGCAGCTGAGGGTCAGGCCGCTGGGCCGGCGAATTTCTGCGCCATCAGCGCCGCGCGCAGCCTGGCGGGATGCACGGGCTTCGGCAGGATCGGCAGCGACTTGTCCGGCAGCTCGTCGGCGATATGCGCGGCGTCGTGGCCGGACATGATGATCGCCGGGACCGGCCGGCCCAGGGCCGCGCGGATGCGCTGGATGCATTCGCCGCCGGTCCCGTCCTCCAGATCCTGGTCGGCCAGGATCAGGTCGCAATCGCGCGGCAGGGCATGGGCCGATGCCTCGTCCTCGACGATGCAGCCCCAGCTTTCCAGGATGCGGCGGGTGGCGCCCCGGACCTCGTCATGGTCCTCGACCAGCAGGATCCGCATCCCGGCCAGCGCCGTGGCGGGCGCCGCCACCGGGGCGGGCGCGGCCGCGACCTCCTGCGTCGGCTCCAGCCCGGAAATCTCGATCGTCGTGCCATGGCCGGGCACCGAGTCCAGCGCGACCTGCAATCCCAGCAGCCTTGCCATCCTGACGACGATGGGCAGGCCCAGCCCGATCCCCTCGCGCGTGCGGCGATGGCGGGGGCTGCGATAGAACTCTTCGAAGATGCGGGCCTGTTCCTCGGGCTCGATGCCCGGCCCGCTGTCGCAGATCAGGACCGAGACCTGCCCGCCCCGCCGCCGGCACCCGATCACCACCTTGCGCCCCGGCGCGTATTTCACCGCGTTCGACACGAGATTGCCCAGCATCACCGCCAGGATCGCCCGGTCGGTGCGCACCGACAGCCCACTGTCCACGACCCGCAGCGTCACCCCCGCCTTGTGCGCGGCGTCGCCGTGCTGGTCCGCCACATCGCGCAAAAGCGGCCCCAGCGCCACGACCTGCGGCCTGGGCACGATCCGCCCGCTGTCCAGCGTGGACACGTCCAGGAGCGAGCGGAACAGCGCCGACACCCCGTTCAGCGCCCGGTCGATGCTGTCCACCATCCTGGCCTGGTCCTGGTTCAGCCCCGACCGTTTCAGGCAAGAGGTGAACAGGCCGATGGCATGGATCGGCTGGCGCAGGTCGTGGCTGGCCTGGGCCAGGAAGCGCGATTTCGCCAGGTCGGCGCGCAAAGCCTCGTCATGGGCCCGGCGCAGCGCCGAGATCAGCGTATGGGCATAGGCCGGGACGACCAGCGCCATCAGCGCCACGGTGATCAGGAAATAGGGCAGCTCGCGCCAATACGGGCTGAACAGCCCGACGCCCAGCACGCTGAGCTGCGACAGCGCCATGGCGATCAGCAGGTAGCGGCGGCCATAGCGGATGCCATAGCCGATGGTGATCCACAGCAGCACCACGAAGACCGGCGTCATGGTCTGTCCCGCCACGCCGATCAGGAAGGCGGTGTTGCCGTAGTCCAGCGCCATCGCCAGGGCGCGCCGCCAGTGGCGCACCCCCGGCCTGGCCCGCGCCGACCAGTGGATGAACAGCGCGATGGCGAAAAGCTGCACCATCTCGAGCAGCAGGATGCCCTCGAGCGGCGGCCCGATCACGTCAAGCGCGATCAGCAGCCCGATATAAAGGGCGACGATCCCCGCCAGGGTCAGGCGGACGTTGCTTTGCCGCTGCTCGGTTTCGGCAAAGAACTCGTCGGATCTTGCGGGATGGGCGGGATGGGGCAGCCAGGCTGTCTTCATGCGGTCTCCGGTCCGGCGCCGCGGGCAGCGCCTGGGCAGGTTCCGGCCGATAGTCCATCTGAGCTAGATGCCTGATCCGGCCCGATCCCCAAGATTGATGGGGGGCACATGCCCCGTCAAGACAGGAGAGGACACCATGACCACTGTTCAACACCAGAGCCGGGATCTGCGTGAGCTGACTTCCGCCGAACTCGATGCCGTGGGCGGCGCCTGGAGCATCGGCTCGTCCGGGGACGGCGGCATCTCGTTCGAGATCGGCAATTACAGCGGCACGGTCTGGACCGACGGCGCGGCGATCGGGACGACCAGGAACGGCCAGTATCAGGTCACCTATTACCGCTGGTGAGCACCATGGAGCGTGACACCGCAAACACCCGCACCGGCTGGCGCGAACTCGGCGGCGACGAGGCCGCGCTGGTCGCGGGCGGCAGGTCCGAGGGCGGCTGCATCAAGCCGGTCAAGCTGCCCGGCATCCCGCAAACCCAAGCAAAGTGAGGCATGACCATGCGCGAACTGAATGACACCGAACAGGGGCTGATCTCGGGCGGCAGCGGCGCGTCCGGCGACGGCGGCTTCGGCTATGGCCAGGTTCCGGGGTTCGACCTGGAAGGACCGAGGGGGCCAAACTACACCCATTCCTTCGGCAATGGCTGGAGCCTGACCTTTGGCTCCACCACCGACAGGTCGGCCCAGGGGATCGGGGTGCGCTATGTCTGGAAGTGACCCCGCGCCGCGCCCCGGCCCGCGGGCGCTCGACCCCGACCAGCTGAAGCTGGTCGCGGGCGGCGTGACCGAGGGACCGGACGGCAAGGGTTGCACGGAACCCCGCAAGGGCACGCTGGCGCAGCATTGACGAAAGGACGGCCCCGGTTCCGGCCGGGGCCTTCGCCGACAGCGTGCTGCGGTCCCCGGCGAGCTGCATCCCGCTGAGCCAGGCGGATGCCCCAGGCCGGGGAAAGGCCGCGCGGGGCAGAGGGGTCTGGGATGCCGGCGCGTTCATCATGATGCCGCGGTGGCGCCGCGGCATCATGCCCGGCGATATGACGCTCGACGACTATGGCGCCCGCCGCCGCCATTATCCGCAGAAGCTGGCCGCGCCGGTTCCATCAGCCCTTCCGAAAGCTGCGCACGAACCGGAAGATCGCGAAGCCGGCCGCGACGGCATAGAGAAAACCGCCGATGAACATGATGCCGTAGATGGCGGCGAAGAGGTCGCGGTCATGCTCGTAGGTATGAGGCTCCAGCGTCGCGGAAAAGACGAACATCGCGATGAGATAGCCGATGGCATAGCCCAGCAGCCCACATGCGGGCACAAGCGCGACCAGCCCGACGAGGAGAAGCGCGATCTTTTTCAGCATGGCGCGCCTCGCTAGAAATCCGTCAGGTGATCGAGCGAGAACCTGTCGGACCCGCTCTCGCAGATGTGCCAGTCCTTCTGGGCATTCGCCTCGTCCTGGCGGCCATGGCACCAGCCGCGTTCGTTCAGCGCCAGCCCGTAGATGATCATCGCCTTGCAGGCCACCACGACCTCGACGTCGCGGCTCGGGTTCCTGAGGCAGAGATCGCCGGCCTCGTGGTGAAGTTCCTTCAGCCGCTCGTCGCTTTCGGTCGCTTCGGCGAAAAGCTTTTCCTCGGCCTGGGCCGGCAGGGGGCAGCCGGCTGCCGCGATCATTGCCGTGAAGCCAAGTGCGGTCAGGCGCATGGCCCTCCTCCTCTTCTTCCGAAAAAGTCGCATGGGTCGGGTTCATATCACGGCCGCGCCTTGGGCGACACCGCCCGGCGGTTTGCATGCTGCCTTGGGCGGTTCGCGGCCGATGGCATCTGCCGGGCAGGTCGACAGCGGGCGGATTTCACGTTAAAAGAGAATACGCGATTCTCTTATGGAGGCGGGTATGAACGCCGACCAAGCCGACGCCACCGACCTGCCGCTGGTCGACCTGGACGCGACGGCCCAGGCCGAGATGGTCAGCACCGGCGCGGCGACGCCGATGGACCTGCTCACGGCCGCGATCACCCGATGCGAGGCGCTGAACCCGGCGCTGAACGCCCTGGCCTCGCTGGATGCCGATGCCGCCCGGCGGCGCGTCGAGGCGCTGGCGCCGGGTGGTGCCTTCCATGGCGTCCCGACCCTGCTGAAGGATCTGCTGGCCTGGCCCGGCCTGCCCATCGGGCTCGGCTCGCGGCTGATGGCGGGACAGGTCGCGCCGCAGGGCTCGGCCTATACCGAGGCGCTGGAGGCCGCCGGGCTGGTCGTGCTGGGCAAGACCACGACCTCGGAATTCGGGCTGCTGGGCACGACCGAGCCGCTGGCCACGGGGCCCACGCGCAATCCCTGGGATCTGTCGCGCTCGACAGGCGGCTCGTCGGGGGGCGCGGCTGCGGCGGTGGCTGCGGGGATGGTGCCGGTGGCGCATGGCTCGGATGGCGGCGGCTCGATCCGCGGGCCGGCGGCGCTGTGCGGCGTCTTCGGCTTCAAGCCGGGGCGCGGGCGGACCAGGCCCGCGGGCATCCCGCCCGAGGCGCCGCTGGCGGGCATCCTCAGCGATCACTGCCTTAGCCGCACGGTCCGCGACAGCGCCACATGGCTGCGCGCGACCGAGGCGCAGGGGCTGCCCGATCCGCTGCCCGAGGCATCGGCGCTGGCCGGTGATCCGCCCGCCGGGCTGCGGATCGGCTGGTTCGCGCGGGACTGTTTCGGCGAGCTGCCCGAGCCGGAGGTGCTGGCCGGGCTGGAGCGGACCGTCGCGCTCGGCCAATCCCTCGGCCACCGGCTCGTTCCCGTCGAGGGGCCGCGGCTGGACCGCGCGCTTGTGGGCCAGGCGATGTTCGACCTGATGGCGGTGACGACGGCGGGCATGATCGAGATGCTGGCGCCGGGACGCGAAGACGCCGCCGGCCTGCTGGAACCCTATACGCGCTGGCTGGCCGATCACGGGCGCGGCTTGGCCCCGCCGCGCATCGGCGAGGCGATGCAGGTGATCGCCGCATCCGGCGCGGCGCTGACGGACGGCCTCGATGGGGTCGATCTGCTGCTGTCGCCGACCATTCCCTTCACCGCCTTCCCGCTTGGCGCATTCGCCCCCGGCACTGCCAACGAGGTGCTGCGCGCCCATTTCGAGCGCAGCGCGGGATATACCGCCCCGGCATCGCTGGCCGGCTGCCCGGCGATGTCGGTGCCGCTGCATGTCGGCCCGTCCGGCCTGCCGGTCGGCAGCCATTTCAGCGCGCGGGCGGGCGATGACGCGCTGCTCTTTCGCCTTGCCTTCCAGCTTGAACGGGTCGCGCCGTGGCTGCCGCAGTTGCAGGCCCTGTCGCGGAGGCTGGCATGGCGCAAGTCCTGAAGGAGGACCTGCGGGCACGGATCCTCCAGGCGGCGGGATCGGAATTCGCCGCCCGCGGCTTCGCGGCCGCGCGGCTTGCCGACATCGCCCGGCAGGCGGGAACGACGGCCAGCAACCTTTACAAATACGCGCCGGACAAGGAGGCGCTGTTCCTGCAAGTCGTCCCGCCGGAACTGGCCGCCCGCCACATGGACCTGCTGCGCGCCCGCCTGGCGGGGTTCGAGCAGGGCGAGGCCTGGACCTTGCTGACCGCCGACGGGTCGGCGGCGGCGGCCGAGTTGCTGGCGTTCTGGGCCAGCCATCGCCATGCGGTGGCGATCCTGATGAGCAATGCCCAGGGCACCCGCTACGAGACCATGCGCGAGCGGATGTTCGAGGAGATGGCGACCCGCGCCATGCTGCGCTTTCCGCGCGGGGACGATCCGGCGCTGGCCTTCGTGCTGCGCCGGATCTTTTCGGCCACGCTCGACACGATCTCCGCCATCCTGCGGGAATACGAGCGGCCCGAGGACATCGGCGAGGCGATCCGCCATTTCTGGCGCTTCCAGCTGGCCGGGCTCCAGGCCCTGCTGGTCGAGGGAAGCCGGGAGCCAGGCCCACCGTGATGCCACCGGCAAATGGCTGGGGCCGCGCGCTGGCGAAGGGCCGGCCGGGCGGGCAAAGCGGCCCACGCCCGCCGGAATGATCGTCCTCATATTGCGAAGCAGCGTTCCCCGAGCGGACATGCGAATGCGATCCGGGGCTGGTGGCGGGGCAATCCTGGTCGGCCTCAAGACGGAAGCGGCGGGCTCGTTCCTGGCGGGCAGCTTGACGCCGCCGGGTCTTGCTGACGAAGTTCGACCCGGCCCCATGATGCAGGACGTGGCAAGGCGGCCGGAAACGATGCATGTTCGAGAGGCGGGAAGATGGCGACGGAACTGCTGATTGTGCTGGTGCTGCTGGCTGCGGCGATTGCGATGTTCGCCCTCAACCGGCCGCGCATGGACGTGGTCGCGATCCTGGCGCTGGTGGCCTTGCCGCTGACCGGCATCATCACCCTCGACGAGGCGCTGGCCGGTTTCAGCGACCCCAATGTCATCCTGATCGCCGCGCTTTTCGTCCTGGGCGAGGCGCTTGTGCGCACGGGCGTCGCGCAGCGCACCGGCGATCTTCTGGTGCGCCGTGCCGGCGCGTCCGAGATGCGGCTGATCGTGCTGCTGATGGCGGCCGTTGCCGGGATCGGCGCCTTCATGAGCTCGGCCGGCGTGGTCGCGATCTTCATCCCCATCGTGCTGCGGATCGCGGCGAAGATCGGCGCGGCGCCGGGGCGGCTGATGATGCCGCTGAGCGCGGCGGCGCTGATCAGCGGCATGATGACGCTGGTCGCCACGGCCCCGAACCTGGTGCTCGACAGCCTGCTCAGGCGCGAGGGGTATCGGGGCTTCGGCTTTTTCGACTTCACGCCATTCGGGCTGCCGATCCTGCTGCTGGGGATCGGCTACATGCTGATCGCCCGCCGCTGGCTGGCGACCGACAGCCCGGCCAGCGTCAATCGGCGGCCGAGGCTTGCCGACTGGATCGCCAGCTACGGCCTGGCCGGGCGCGAGTTCCGCCTGCAGCTGTCGGCCCTGTCGGGGCTGGTCGGCAAGCGGCTCGACCAGCTCGATCTGCGCGGGACGGCGGGGATCAACATCCTGGGGATCGAGCGGTCGACCGCCTATGGCCGACGGCTGATCCAGCCGCGCGCCGACACCGTATTGCAGGCCGAGGACGCCCTGTTCCTGGACGTGTTCGGCGAAGGCACGGATATCGAGGCTTTCTGCACCAGCCATGGGTTGCGGCGCCTGCCCATTTCGGGGCGCTACTTCACCGACCACGCGCAAGAGATCGGCATGGCCGAGCTGATCGTGCCGCCCGATTCGCCGCTTGTCGGCAGAAGCATCGCGCAGTCGCGGTTCCGGTCGGTCCACGGCCTTGCCGTCGTCGGCCTGCGCCGCGACAACCGGCCGATCCGGGATGTCGATGCGCGGACCGTGCTGCGCGGCGGCGACGTGCTGCTGTCGGTCGGTCCCTGGAGCCGGATCCGGCAGGTCCATCAGGGCCGGGATCTGGTCGTTCTGGCCCTGCCGGAAGAGATCGATGAGCTGCTGGAGGCGCCTTTCCGGGCCGTTCCCGCCGTCGCCATCCTTGCCCTGGTCGTCATGATGATGATTACCGGCATGGTTCCCAATGTGCTGGCGGCGCTGATCGGCTGTCTGCTGATGGGGCTTTTCGGCTGTGTCGACATGGCCTCGGCCTATCGTTCGATCCATTGGCAGAGCCTCGTGCTGATCATCGGCATGTTGCCCTTCTCGCTGGCGCTTCAGAAGACAGGCGGCATCGAGCTGGCAGCCGAGGCGCTGCGCGCCATGGTCGGGGATTCGACGCCCCGCGCCGCGCTGGCATTGATCTTCGTGACCACGACGGCGCTGGGCCTGTTCATCTCGAACACGGCGACGGCGGTGTTGATGGGGCCGGTCGCGCTGGCCCTGGCGTCCGACCTTGGGGTGTCGCCCCATCCTTTCGCGATGACCGTGGCGCTGGCGGCATCGGCCGCCTTCCTGACGCCGGTGTCTTCGCCGGTCAATACCCTGGTCGTAGGTCCGGGCGGCTACGGGTTCTGGGATTTCACCCGGATCGGTTTGCCGCTGGTCGCCATCGTCCTGATCGTCGCGATCGGGCTGGTGCCGGTGATCTTCCCCTTCCATCCGGGATGAACG
The DNA here is from genome assembly GCF_029909815.1 of Paracoccus ferrooxidans. Classification (NCBI taxonomy): domain Bacteria; kingdom Pseudomonadati; phylum Pseudomonadota; class Alphaproteobacteria; order Rhodobacterales; family Paracoccaceae; genus Paracoccus; species Paracoccus ferrooxidans. The sequence goes on from NZ_CP038201.1 coordinate 186,940, forward strand.
GGAAGCGGCCCGCCGGATCTCGCAAGGACGAAAGCCGCCGCGAAATCCGCGCCGCCACGGCGGCTTTGCGGGGCGAAGCTGCCGGTCGGCTCTTGATGCCTCTGCCCGACAATGGTTAGAATTCCCGGCATCGACCGAGTGGCAACTAGGGTTCCGGGCGATCTGCCGCTGGACCGAGCGTTGCAGAGACCGGGGAAGTTCCCCGGCTGCACCCAAGGGACAAAAGCCCAGGGGAGGAGACGTCGAGATCAACCGCGCCGATGGCGCAAAGGGGGTCTCAATGACGCTTGCCTCGCTGCTTCTTGTCGTTCTTGCATCCTTCATCCATGCCAGCTGGAACCTGCTGGCCAAACGTGCCGCCTCGGTCGGGCCGGTGTTCGTCTTTGCCTATAACCTGGTCGCCTGCGTCGCCTATGCGCCATGGGTGATCTGGCTGCTGGCGCAGGGCGGCGTCGACTGGACCAGGGAAGGCATCGGCTTTCTCCTGCTCAGCGGGCTGATCCATCTGGCCTACAGCCTGTGCCTGCAGCGCGGCTACAGGGTGGCGGACCTGTCGGTGGTCTATCCGGTGGCGCGGGGGACCGGGCCGATGCTGTCCTCGATCGGCGCATTCCTGATCCTGGGGGAAAGCCCGACCGGCACGGGCTTGGTCGGGCTGGTCCTTGTCGTTCTCGGCATCCTGCTGATCGCCACCCAGGGAAGGCTGGCCGCCTTCACCCGCCCCGGCGGGCAGGCCGGGGTTCGATGGGGCACGGCGACGGGTGGGCTGATCGCCAGCTATACCGTGGTCGATGCCTATGCGGTGAAAGCCCTCGGCATCGCGCCGGTGGTGCTCGACTGGTTCTCGAACCTGCTGCGGTTCTTCCTGCTGCTGCCGCTGGTGCTTGCCAACCCTCGCCGTGCCATGGCGGCGATGCGGGGCCATTGGTGGACCGCCTTGGGCGTGGGGCTGCTGTCGCCGCTGTCCTATATTCTGGTGCTTGCCGCGCTGACGGGTGGCGCACCGCTCAGCCTTGTCGCGCCGATGCGTGAAATGTCGATGATGGTCGGCGCGCTGATGGGGATGCTGATCCTGCGAGAGGCGGTCGGCCCGTGGCGGCTGGCTGGTTGCGGCGTGCTGATCGCGGGCGTGATCCTGTTGTCGGCATCGTGACGACCGCGACGGTCCGCCATCAGCTCTGCGCATCATCGCAGGAGGTTCGGCCGGCCCGTTGCCTGCGCGCCCAGCCAGGGGCGGGTCCGGCGCGGATCTGCGCAAAGCGGTCGCCGGTGCTTGCCGCAAGGATGCTTCCGTATCGGCGCTAGAGGATAAACGCTTCATTGGAAGCGGCCCCGCCGCCGGATCAAAGAACGCCGCCGTTCTGGTGTCATGCTTCTGCGAGGTGGAAGCCGGGGCAGCGCGGCAGGAAGCCCTTCGGCATCGGGTTTACCGCCTGCGGCATTGGTCGAAGGATGGTCGGCTGGCATTCACGCAAATGCCGGATGGTATTGCCCTGCCTCTTGCCCGGACAGGGCCAGGGCCCTATTTTCCGGGGCGAAAGGACAGTTTCATGCATCAGTCGATCCGCAAGCGCTAAGGATCCGGTTTCCGGTTTCGCCACCTCTGCCTGCCGGCGGGGTGTCCTTTTGCACTTGCTGGACTGACATCATGAAAACCTTCCACACCTTCGACACCCCCGATGGCTGGGCTTCCGCCGCCGAGGCCTTCCGCGACGATTTCGCCACGGGCGGGCGTATCCAGGTCGCGCCATGGGGAGGCTATGCCATCCTGGGCCACCAGGAACTGGTCAGCCTCGCCCGCAATCCGCTGGCCGACGGCATGGCGCCCGATCCCGCCGCGATGGCGGATACGCCCGCGCTGCTGTCGCTGCTCGACCGGGCGCTTTTCACCAAATCCGGCGATGCCCACCGGACCCAGCGGGCCGCGCTGATCGCCGCCTTCAATACCGTGCCGCTGGCCGGGATCGCGCGCGAAGCGGTGCGGCGGGCGCTGCCCTCCGGCCCGGCCCGGATCGACCTCAGGGCCGGGTTGATCGCGCCGGTCGTGCGCCGGGTCTGGGGCGACATCATCGGGCTTGACGCGACGGCGGCCCTGCAGCTGGAGGATGCGGTGCGGGACATGGCCCATGTCCTGTCCCTTTCGCCCGATCCGGCCAAGGCCCATCTGGCCGAAGCGGCCGCCGGCAGGGTGCGGGACCTGTCGCTGGCGGCGCTGGAGGGCGGGACGCCCTTTTCGCGGAACCTGCGGGACCGGCTGGGCGACGGGCTGGCCGCCGACCTGATCGCGGGCATGGCCTTCGACGCCATCGAGTCGGCCGCCACCGGCCTGGACGCGGCGCTGCGGGTGGCCTTTGCGCATCGGCGCCAAGTGACGGCGACGGCGCAATGCGCCAACGAATGCCTGCGCCTGGCCAGCTCCACCCCCATGACCATGCGGCTGACGACGGGCAGGATTGCCTTGGGCGATCTGGCGATGCAGGCCGGGACCGTCCTGTCGATGGTCTGGGCCGCGGGCAATCACGATCCGCTGGCATTTCCGGCGCCAGAAAGGTTCGACCCCGACCGCCAGGGCGCGCGCCCGCTGATGTTCGGCACGGGGCAGCATGCCTGCCTGGGCCACGCGATCATCCGGGCGACCTTGGTGCAGCTGCTCGGCGTCCTCGAGGCATTCGCCCCCGAGGCCGGCACCCCGCCAGCGCGCTGGTCGCCGTTTGCGCAGGACTCTCTGCCCGCCCTCGGCATCCGTTTCGAGGGCTGATCGCCGCGGGCGGGTCGGTCCATGAATGCTGCAGCCCACTCATGGCCCTTTCCTGGGGCGATGCAGATCGCGCCTCGTTTGCAGCGGGCCGCACCTTGCCCGAGTTCCCGACTTTCGCCGCGGGGGCTGCGGCCGATGCTGCGATTGGCAGCCCGCATCGGCCGTGCCAGAGTGAGGAAGAAGACTCGCGACAGAAGCGCCGATGACGACGGCACCGCAGCATGGTCCCTCTGGTCCCGAGCCGGATCGGTGCGCCGCTGGCCGGGGAGAGGCGGTCCCTGCCACGGCCCGGACCGGCGCGCTGGGGTTGGGCGTCGATCCCTGTCATGGATGGCGAACCAGCCCGCCGGATCGAAGGGGAGGCGGATGGGCGAAACAGGAAAGGAAAGCATCATGAAGGAACTGCCGCTGAGCCGCGCCTTCACCCTGATCGAGCCGGGGCCGGTGACGCTGGTCACCACGCATGACGGCGCAAGGGACAACGTGATGACCATCACCTGGACCATGGTGATGGATTTCACCCCGCGTTTCGCCATCACCACCGGGCCATGGAACCATTCCTGGACCGCGCTCAGCGAGACCGGGGAATGCGTGATCGCCATCCCGACGCCGGACATGATCGACACGGTGATCGGCATCGGCACCTGCTCGGGCGCCGAGGTGGACAAGTTCCAGCGGTTCGGCCTGGCGCGCCTGCCCGCCCGCCATGTCCGCGCACCGCTGATCGGCGACTGCCTTGCCAATATCGAATGCCGCGTGGTCGATATAATCGAGCGGCACGGCATCGTCGTGCTGGACGGGCTGGCGGCCTGGTTCGACGGCGACCGTCAGGAAACGCGGACCCTGCATGCGGTGGGCGACGGCACCTTCGTCGTCGACGGAGACAGGCTCGACCGAAGGAAGGCGATGCGGTCGAAACTGCCCGAGGGGATATAGACGGAACCTTGCGGAGACCGGCGGCCGAGGGTGTATCAAAGCTCGGTATCCGGGAAGGCTTGCCAAGGCGAGTTCGGTGTCACGCCTCAGGGCCAGATCGTGCTTGACGTCATGGACGATGGGCGCGGCATTTCGGCGGGCAACGAGGCGCGGATCTTCGAGCCGTTCTTCACCACCCGCCGCGCCTCGGGCGGCACCGGTATGGGTCTTGCGGTGGTGCGCAACCTGCTTGCCGCCCACCGTGCGGGCATCATGCTGTGCTCTCGCCAACCAACCCGGTTTCGCATTACCTTCGCCCCCGGCGCGACAGGCTGAGCCCACGCTGCCGGGCACGATGGACCCAAAGCATGATGCCGACCGGCCCTGCCGGTTGCCGCGACGCTTCCCGACCCCGGCTGCGACGACAAGCGGATCAGGACCAATCCGCGGGCTTGTTCGTGATCGCGCTGGGGACATTGCTGCGGATCTCGCCATCCTCATTAGGCCGGGGGCGGATCAAGCCATGCGACGGAGCGGCCCCATCCCCGTTCGGGGGCGGCCATGTTCCGTTTCGGCGATTGCCCTTGGCGCCCATGCGGGCTGGTCATGCAGGGCGCAAGCTGCAACCCGCCGGCGGGCATTCCATCCTTCCCCTTCCAGCCGCGGCAGGAACCCCTTTTCGTGGCTCGTCGGAAAGCTGATGGCCGATGTCGCATTGCTGCTGCGCCGGAACAAGGGCGCGGGACAGGATGCCCGCGAATGCCGAAATGCGTCCCCATCGGAAGGTTTCTCAAGAGGTTGCCGAGAATGCTGAAAGAACGGATAGCGGGTTTGCTCGACCAGCGCCGGCCCGGCCATTCCTTGCCCCGCGACTTTTATGTCGACGACGAGATCTTTCGCGCCGACATGCAGGCGGTGTTCGAAACCGACTGGATCTTTGCCTGCAACGTGGTCGAGATTCCGCGCCCCGGCGACTATCTGACGCTGAAGGTCGGCGACAATCCCGTCGTCGTGCTGCGCGACCGCGAGGGCGGGATCGCGGCCTTTCACAACAGCTGCCGCCATCGCGGCTCGCTGATCTGCCAGAAGGAGAGGGGGCGCGCGAACCGCCTGGTCTGCCCCTATCACCAATGGGTCTACGAGCTGGACGGCAGCCTGATCAACGCCCGCCAGATACCCGAGGGTTTCGACAGGGCGGCCCACGGCCTCGTCCCGGTCCATGTCGAGGTGATCTGCGGCATGGTCTATATCTGCCTTGCCGACGAGCCGCCCTCGCTGGCGCGCTTCCGTGCCGGGGTCACGCCCTATATCGCCCCGCACATGCCCGACCGCACCAAGGTCGCCTTCACCTCGACCATCGTCGAGGAAGCGAACTGGAAGCTGGTGATCGAGAACAACCGCGAATGCTATCACTGCGCGGGCAACCATCCCGAACTGCTGGTGACGCTGGTCGAATTCGCCCTGCCCGACGATCCGCTGGTCAAGGCGCAATTCCAGGGGCTGATGGACCGCTCGGCCGCGCGTTGGGACGGGCTGGGGCTGCCGCACAAGCCGGCCGAGGGCGGCGTCGAGTTCCGCTGCATCCGCCTGCCCTTCAACGAGGGTTGCCTGTCCTTCACCATGGACGGCAAGCCCGCGTGCAACAAGCTTCTGGCCGATTTTACCGAACCCGACCTGGGCTCGGTCCGCATGTTCCGGGTGCCGAACAACTGGAACCATTTCCTGTCCGACCACATCCTGCATTTCCGGGTGCTGCCGCTGTCGGCGAACCGGACCGAGGTGCGCACGACATGGCTGGTCCACGAGGATGCGGTCGAGGGCGTGGACTACGACCTTCGGCGCCTGACCGAGGTCTGGCTGGCCACCAACGACGAGGATCGCGTGCTGGCCGAGAACAACCATCGCGGAATCCTGTCGCGCGCCTACCGGCCCGGACCCTATGCGCCTTCCGAGTTCATGCTGAACAATTTCTCGGAATGGTATGCGGGCAAGATGGGTGATTTCACCGGCGGCCCGCAGGCGCGGATCGCGGCGGAGTAAGGCGCATGGACATGCAAGCCCCTTCAGCGGCCCTGCTGTCGCTGTCCTGCATCGCCGTCCGCGACGAGACGCCCACCGTCAAGACCTTCCGCCTGCGCGCAGGCGACGGCCCGGTGGGTTTCGTGCCCGGCCAGGCGCTGGCGCTGAAGGTGCCCTTGCCGGGGGGTCCGGTCTGGCGCAGCTTCACCATCTCGGGCGGCGCGGGGGGCGATCTTGAACTGACGATCAAGGCGCAGGCGCCGGGCGGCGCGACCCGCTGGCTGCACGGGAACCTGCGCGAGGGCAGGGGTATCCAGGCCCGCCCTCCGCGCGGCGCCTTCACCCTGGGGCTGCGCGGCAACGACCGGCTGGCCTTCGTCTCGGGCGGGTCGGGGGCCACGCCGATGATGGCGATGCTGCGGCATCTGGCGCAAACCGATCCCGAGGCCGATCTGGCGTGGTTCCACGCCGCCCGCGATCCGGCCGAGGTGCTCTTTGCCCGCGAACTGGCCGAGATGCAGGGCCGGATGCCCAACCTGGCGGTGGCGGTCAGCGTCAGCCAGGCCGCCCCCGGCTGGTTCGGCTATCGCGGACGAATCAACCGGGCGCGGCTGGCCGCCGCCATCCCCGACCTGGGGCGACGCGAGGTGTTCTGCTGCGGCCCGCAGGGCTTCATGCAGGAGGTCCGGCTGATCCATGCCGCCGAGGGCGGCGCGCGAGCGCAGTTCCACACCGAAAGCTTCGGCGGTGCCGACTTGGCCCCGCCGCCCATGGCCACCGCCGCCGCGGATGGCCCCGGTTTCGGCCTGACCGTGAACGGCCGGGTGATCGGCATCCGCCCGGACGAGACGCTTCTGCAGGCCAGCCTGCGCCAGGGAGTCGTCATTCCCTGCGGCTGCGGCGCAGGCATGTGCGGCACCTGCATGGTGCGGATCGTCTCGGGCCGGGTCGACAGCCGGCCGAACGGCGGGCTGACGCCGGAAGAGGCGGCCGAGGGCTATGTGCTGGCCTGCTCGACCCGCGCGGCGTCGGATGTCGAGATCAAGCTGGCCTGACACCCGGATCACGGTCGGATTCCTTTCCCTTCCGGGCGGAAACCTGCTGTCGGCCGGGCTGGCCTTGCCCCAAGGATGACCCTGCCGCGATGCCCGCCGACCAGCCACCAGAGGACGCAAGATGACCACAGACCCCCGATCCGTCGCCGGCAAGCGCCTTGAGATCGCGGAACGGACCCAGATCCTGATCGTCGGTGCCGGCCCCGCCGGGATCGCCGCCGCCCGCCACGCGCATCGGGGCGGCGCGCAGGTGATGCTGGTGGACGAACATCCCGTGCCCTTCGAGACCATGGGCGAAAGCGTCCCGCAGATCTGGGGCGGCCGGATGGGCGGCGCGGTCCGCAACCGCAACGCCATGACCGAACGGATGCTGGAGGCGCGGCCCGATCTGGTCGAACTGTTCGAGGCCGGCATCGACATCCGCCTGGGCACCGCTTGCTGGGGGCTGTTCGCCAACCAGCCCAACCTGGGCTGGATGCCCGGCCTGGTCGCCGGGCTGGTGGACGAGGGCCGGGGCAGCCATCTGGTCGGCTTCGACCAGGCCATCGTGGCGAGTGGGCGGCGCGACATGGGGCTGGCCTTCCCCGGCTGGGATTTGCCCGGCGTGCTGGGCGCCGGCGCCGCGCTGATTCTGGCGCGGCTTTACGATGCGCTGGACAGCCGCCGGGCGGTCATGCTGGGCTCGACCCCCGAGGCGCTGCTGGCGGCGCTGGACCTGATCGACGCGGGCGTGACCATCGCCGCCGTGATCGAACAGGCCGCCGCCCCCGCCGCGCCCCAGGATCTGGTCGCGCGCCTCCGCGCCGCCGGGGTCGAGATCGTCACCGGCGAAGCGCCGCGCGGCGTCACCTCGGACGCGGATGGCGTCACCGGGCTGGTGCTGCGCAACCGCACCATCCCTTGCGATTCCGTGCTGCTGGGCGTGGGCGCGGTGCCGATGATCGACCTGCTGCATGCCGCGGGCGCGCGCTGCGCCTTCGACAATGATCGCGGCGGCTTCGTGCCGCTGCTGGGCGCGGGCGGCGAAACCAGCCTGCCCGGCATCCGCGCCGCTGGCGACTGCGCGGGCATCTGGCCCGCGAAAACCGTCGATCCCGCGCTGGCCGAGGCCGAGGGGCGGCTGGCCGCCGGGGCCGCGCTGGCGGCGCTGGGGCTGGCGGATGCTCCGGCCGAGAGCGCGCCGCAGCCCGGCCCCGCCGCCGATCTGGGCGAATACCGCAAGGCCTGGGTCCGCGCCTCGGTGGTCGAGGCCGTGGCCGAGATGCCGGTCTGCCAATGCGAAGAGGTCACGGCGCGCGAGATCCTGGAGGTCAGCCCGCCGCGCTATCTGAACGCGCCGCATCTGCCGAACCTGACGCGCAGCCTGACCCAGATCCTGGGCGAGGGGCCGCCCGATCCCGACCAGATCAAGCGGCTGACCCGCGCCGGCATGGGCCCCTGCCAGGGCCGCCGCTGCCGCGAGCAGATCCAGGCGCTGCTGGCCTTGCAGGACGACCTGTCGCTGGGGGTGGTGCCGCTGGCCGGCTATCGCAGCCCGGTCCGGCCGATCAGCCTGGCCGCCGCCGCCATGCCCGAGGATCCCGCCATCGCTGCCGCCTGGGATTCCTGGTTCGGCATGCCGCGCCAATGGGTTCCCTTCTGGGATGTCGAGGAACATTACACGGTCGCCGCGCTTGCGACGGAGAAGGAACATGTCAGCGAATAACCCCATCCCCGGCATCGACGCCGGCGACGACAATCGCGGCGCCCCGGTCATCGTGATCGGCGGCGGCGTCACCGGCCTTTCCACCGCCTTCTGGCTGGCCGAGGCGGGGGTCGACGTGCTGGTGCTGGAACGCGGCATCACCGGCTGGGAGGCCTCGGGGCGCAATGGCGGCGGCTGCTCGCACCACCACAGCCCGCTTTTCGCCGAGGAACAGCGGCTGTGGCCGATGATGGACGAATTGCTGGGCTATCCGACCGAGTTCCGGCCGAACCGCATCCGCATCGCGCTGTCGCCCGAGCAGTTCGCGCTTTACGGCCGCGCCGTGGCCAATGCCCGCAAGCAGGGCTTCCGCGCCGACGACCTGGATGCGCAGACGGTGCGCGAGCTGGTGCCGCTGGCCGGGGACAATGTCCATGCCGGGCATTACTATCACTTCGGCGGCCATGCGAACCCGCACCGCACCGTGCAGGCCTATGCCTGGGCGCTGCGCGACCGCGGCGGGCGGCTGCGCCAGCACGTCACCGTCACCGGCTTCCGGTGCCGGGGCGACCGGGTGACGGCGGTCGAGACCGACAGGGGCGTCTTCGGCTGCGACCACCTGGTCATCGCGGCGGGCCCGCAGACCGGCCGGCTGGCCGCGATGCTGGAGGTGGCGATCCCCATGCGCGCCGCCCGCGCCGAGATGATCGTGACCGAGCCCCTGCCCCTGATGCCGCTGGGCGGGATCGACGGCAACGGGCTCTATGGCCGCCAGACCCTGCGCGGCAACCTGGCCTATGGCGGCGGCCCGCATGAATGGGTCGAGACCGAGGAGCAACCGGGCGGGCCGCGCCCCTCGACCCCGCTGGCGGGCAGCATCGCCCGGCGCGTGGCCGAGCTTTTGCCCAAGGCCGCCCATGCCCGCGTCATCCGCAGCTGGGCTGGCATCATCGAGAACACCCCCGACGGCCGCCCGGTCATCGACCGTCCGGCACCGTGGCAGAACCTGACCGTCGCCACGCTGTCCGGCGTGGGCTTCGGCCTGTCGCCGGCCTCGGGCCGCGCGCTGATGCAGCTGGTGATGCGGGGACATTGCGATTTCGCCGATCTCTCCAGCCTGCGGCTGGCCCGCTTCGACAGGCTGGAGCCGGACTGGGACGCGCTTCAGGGCTGGCTGCCCGCCGCGATGGCCTCGGCCTGATGCGGACCGCTTGAAGCAGGGCGACTTGAAGAGCGGGGCGGCTTGGCCGAACATGGCGCATCGCAACCCGGATCCGCCGATGTTCTACCATGACGCGGGCGAGCCCCTGTGCTTCGCCTTCCTGATGATTGAGGGGCTCTCGATGCTGAGCCTTGCCTCGGCGACGGAACCCTTGCGCGCCGCGAACCGCCTGCTGGGGCGCGACGCCTTTCGCTGGGATCTGTGCAGCATCGACGGCCAGCCGGTCATGCCTTCCTCGGGCATCCCGTTTCCGGCCATCCCCGTCGACCAGGCGATCGAGCGCAACCACGCCCTGTTCATCTGCGGCGGCGCGCGGGTCGATCCCCAGGACGAACGCCCCTATCTTGCCGCCCTGCGGCGGGCGGCGCATCGCGGCCGGGCCATCGGCGCCCTGTCCACGGCCAGTTACCTGCTGGCCAAGGCCGGGCTGCTGGACGGCTATCGCTGCACCATCCACTGGGAAAACCGCGCCGCCTTCGAAGAGGACTTTCCCCACCTGCCGATCACCGGCACGCTTTACGAGATCGACCGCAACCGGTTGACCTGTTCGGGCGGGACGGCCTCGATGGACCTGATGCTGCATATCATCGCCGACCTGCACGGGCGCGACCTGGCCAACGGGGTCGCCAACCAGTTCCACCATGCCCGCATGCGCGATGCGGGCGAGAACCAGCAGGGTGGCCGGGCCGAACAGATCGGCACCCTGCCGGGGACGATGCAGATGGCCATCCGGCTGATGCAGGCCAATATCGAGACGCCGTTGCAGATCGAAAGGCTGGCCGCGCTGACGGGGGTCAGCGAGCGGCAGATGGAGCGCAACTTCCGCAGCTTCCTGGGCATGACGCCGGCGCGCTGCTACCTGTCGCTGCGGGTCGAGCGTGCGCGCGAGATGCTGCTTTACACCGAACAGCCGATCATCGACATCGCGGTCGCCACGGGCTTCGCCTCGACCTCGCATTTCTCGAAATGGGTCAAGGAATTCTATGGGATACGCCCCAGCGAGATGCGCGAACAGGCACGCGCCGCGCGGGCCCGGTCGCGCCGCATCGCCTGAGCCGCCGCTCAGGTCGCGCCCAGCAGGTCGAACAGCGCCCCCGTGCCGCCGCCGTCGCCCAGCCGGTCCACGGTCCTTTCCAGTTCGGCGGCGCGGATCTCGCCCAGAACCGGCGCGGCATAGGCGCGGAACTTGGCGCGCACCGCATCCGTCGTTGCCGGCGCCTCGGGGTCGCCCGCCGCCTCGGTCGGGCCGGATTCCAGCACCTGGCCGCTTTTCATCACCAGCCGCACATCGGCAAAGCGGCGGGCCGGGAAGGCGGCATTGAAATCCTCGCGCTCGGTGACGGTCATGCCGGTGGCAAGGGCGCGGATCAGCGGGTCGGCCAGGCCGTCCTCGGCCACGTCCGCGGGATCGACGCGGCCCCGCACCAGCGCCACGGCGGCGGGATAGGCGGTGGAATACTGCGCCTCTTCGGTGCTGGCCGGATCGCGGGTGGCAAGGCGGCGGGACTGGTGGAAGGTGGCGATCTCGATCCGCTCGACCTGATCGGCGGCCACGCCATGCCGCGCCCGCAGGTCCAGCACCGCCTGGACCGAGGGCTGCGCCCAGCGGCAGACCGGCCAGGGCTTGAAATACTGCTCGGCGATGCGCCAGGTCGTGCCCAGATCGGCCCACAGGTCGGCGACATCCGCGCCCTCGACCGTGATCGCCGGGGCGCCGGTGAAACCATCCGCCGCCAGATAGGCGGCCGAGACCCCGGCCATCGCGCCCCAGCCCGAGCCGTCCTTGACCATGGTCGGATGGTCGATGCAGCGCATCATCTGGCTGCGCGGGCCGTGATATTCGGCGATGCCGATGGCCTCGCGTGTCCTGGCGCCGTCCAGCCGCAGCACCCGCGCGCCCAGCGACGCCGCCGCAACCGCGATCCAGGCACCGGAGGTGTGATAGTCGCAGGCGGTGCGGTGCAGCGCGATGCCCGCGCGCGTCCCGATCTCATACCCGATGACCAGACCGGCCAGAAGCTCGCGGTCGTCCGCCCGCCCCTCGGCCTGCATCAGCGCCAGCAGGGCGGGCAGGCTGCCGCAGCCGACATGGCCCTTGGTCAGCTTGTGGCCGTCATGGCCGTCCAGCGCGTCGATGGTCATGCCGCCCGCCAGCGCCGCACCCGCCGGGCTGACCATGCGGCCATCCATCAGCATCGGGGCCGCGCGGGTGCCCGCGCCGAAATGTGCCGCCGCATGGTCGCGGATGATGCGCGACAGCCGCGTCCGGCTGCCGCCCGCCGCGACCCCCAGCAGGTCCAGAAGCCAGCGGCGGCCCAGGTCCAGCACCGCATCCGGCATGTCCGCCGCGCGCATGTCGTGCAGGAAATCGTGAAAGGGCGATGTCATGATGTCGTCCTCAGGCAGCCGGTTGCGGGGCGTGGCGCGCGACCAGTTCGCGCCGGAGCACCTTGCCGCTGGGGTTCAGCGGCAGGCTTTCCAGGAACTCGTAGCGGCGGGGCCGCTTGTAGGGCGCCAGATCCTCGCTGGCCTTGCAGAATGCGTCCAATGCCTGCGGGCTCAGCGCCGGGTCCGAGCGGACGACGAAGGCCGTCACCGCCTGGCCCCATTTCTCGTCCGCCAGCCCGACGACCGCCACCTCCTGCACGCCGGGGCAGCGATAGAGGATCTCCTCGACCTCGCGCGGATGGATGTTCTCGCCGCCCGAGACGATCATGTCGTCGGCCCGGCCGTGGAAATAATAGAACCCGTCCCGGTCCTGGCTGAACAGGTCGCCGGTATAGATCCAGCCCGCCTTCAGCTTCTTCTGTGTCTCGAAGGGGTTGTTCCAATAGCCCTGCATCGCCTGCGGGCCGCGCACGATCAGCTGGCCCACCTGTCCGCGCGGCACGGTTTCCGAGGGCGGCACCTCACGCAGCGGGTCGTCGGTCACGATCCGGCATTCCGAAATCAGCGTCGGCTTGCCGCAGGATCCCAGCTTGCGCAGCGCGTCCTGCGGATGCAGCACCAGCGTCAGCGACGCCTCGGTCATGCCGTAGCCGTTGAAGATCGCCGGGCAGAACTCGGCCATCACCCGCGCCATCGTCGCGGCGGAAATGGCCGCGCCGCCGGTGGTGATCAGCCGCAGCGAGGACAGATCGTGATCGCGGAAACGCGGGTGAAACAGCATCTCCTGGATCTGGGTGGGCACGGCGAACAGCGTGGTGATGCGCTCGGCCGCGATGGTGTCCAGCGTCTTTTCCGCTTCGTAACGGCCGATCACGACATTGGTGCCGCCGACCAGCAGGTGCGGAATGAAATAGGCCTGCATCCCGCCCACGTGGTAAAGCGGCGCGATATGCAGCGCATTGTCGGTATGGTTCAGCGAATATTCCATGACGCAGTTCATCGCGATGGCGATGTCGTTGGCATGGGTGTGGATCACCCCCTTGGGCCGACCCGTCATCCCCGAGGTATAGACCAGCGAGGAGATCACATCCCCCGAGGGAATGATGCGCGGCTCGTCGCGGTCCGCGGTCTGCTCGGCCAGGGTTTCGAAATGCAGGTGGCCGGCGGGGATATGCACCCGGTCGTAGGCGCAGCCGATGAAATCATGGACCGAATGCATCTGCGCCGCGATCCTTTCGACGTTCCCGGTCAGGCTGCGGCCATAGATCAGCACGCGGGCGCCGGAATCCTGCAGGATATGGGCGGCCTCGCCCGCCGAAAGGCGGAAGTTCATCGGCACCGCCACCGCACCGAGCATCTGGCAGGCGAAATAGGTCGTCACCGAGTTTTCCGAGGTCGAGACATAGAAGGCCACGCGGTCCCCCGGCCGCACCCCCAGGTCGGACAGCGCCTGCGCAAAGCGGCGCACGCGGGCCAGCCATTCGGCATAGGTCCAGCGCCGGTCCTCGAAGACCAGGGCCAGGTGATCCGGGTAGCGGTCGGCGGAAGCCTCGAGAATGCGGGCGATATGCATCGGTTTCCCCTGCCTGTCACAGATTGGGACGGATCGCCGGCATCTCGCGCGCCGCGATCAGGTATTTGCACATCTCGGAGCTGCCGCCGACGATGGGCAGCGCGCGGGCGTCGCGGTAAAGCTGTTCGACCCGGCCGTATTGGCGGGTGACGCCGTCGCCGCCCAGGATCTGCACCGCGCGGTCGGAACAGAAGACGGCGGTTTCGGTCGCGACCAGCTTGGCCTGGCTGGCCGCGCGCATCAGATCCTTGCCGCCGATGCCGCCGTCATGCATCCTGGCCGCCCGCTGGGTCAGCAGTTCGGCCGCGTCGATCCGCCAGCTCATCTGCGCGATCATGTCCCAGATCAGCTGTTTCTGGCCCAGCCGCTCGCCGAAGCTGACGCGGCTTTGCGCGTGGTCCCGCGCCAGGTCGAAGGCCGCGCGCGCGACGCCCAGGCCCGAGCCGCCCAGGATCACCCGCTCGAAGTTGAAGGCGCCCAGCATGATGCGGAAGCCGGCATTCACCTGTCCCAGCAGGTTTTCCTCGGGGACGCGGACCCCGTCCAGCGCGACCTCGCCCACGACCGAGCCGCGCCGGCCCATGAAGTCGTAAAGGCGGGGAAAGGACAGGCCGGGGGTATCGGCGGGAACCAGCACCGCGCTCATGCCTTTTTGCGGGGCGGCGTCGGGATCGGTGATGCCCCAGACGATATAGACATCGGCCTTGGTCGCGTTCGAGATATAGCGCTTGAACCCGTCGATCACCCATTCGCGGCTGGCCGCGTCAAAGCGGATCGCGGTTTCCATGCCGGCGCTGTCGGAACCGACATTCGGCTCGGTCATGCAGATCGAGCCGACGGCGCGGCCTTCCAGGATCGGCGTCAGGTAGCGTTCGCGCAGCGCCGGCCGGGCATGGCGGTGGATCGGATAGGCGCAGGACAGGGCCGTGGCGATGGTCGTCTCGAAGGCGTAGTTCAGATAGGCCGCCTCTTCCGAGACGATCACCGCATGGGTCAGGCCGGGCCGCGACAGGCTGCCCGCGTAAAGGTCGGGGAACATCAGCTTCAGATAGCCGGCCTCGCCCAGGGCCCGCGCGACTTCCAGCTGGGCCGCGAAATCCTGGTCGCGCTCGATCCGGTCCACGCGCGGGGCCAGTTCGCGGGCCAGGAAATCGCGGATCTCGGCGCGGAAGGCCCGGTCCTCGTCATTCAGGAAGAAATCGCGCATCGTCGTCTTGCCTCATTCGCGGACGAAATCCGGGACGCCCAGGGTGTCGATCAGCCGCGCCGTCTCGCGCTGGACCAGCGCCAGGTTGCTGTCGCGCACGGTGGGCAGCAGGTGGCGCGCGCGGCGCAGCACGTCGTAATCCAGCGTCGCGGCGATGATCTCTTCGCCGGAACCGGCCACGGCCAGTTCGCGCCCGAAGGGATCGACGATGCGCGAACCGCCCCAGAAGGTCAGGTCGCGCTCGGTCCCGGTGCGGTTCACCATGACGACCGGAGCGCCATAGATCATCGCATAGAACCGGCAGGTCAGCGCCCAGCCACCGGGGTTGTCGAAATCGGCGCCCACCGCCTCTTCGCCGGAACTGACCGGGCAGATCAGCAGGGTGGCGCCATGCAGGAAGGCCAGATGGGTCAGCGCCGGGTTCCAGACATCGGCGCAGATCAGCAGGCCCGCGCGCCAATGCCCGTCCAGCTCGCAGGTCTCGACGAAGCGGCCGGGCGCGTAATGCTTGCCTTCTTCCAGCTTGCCATAGGTGGGCAGGTTCACCTTGCGGTGCAGATGGATCATCCGCCCGTCGCACAGGATCGCGGCCGCGTTGTAGAATTGCGCGGCCGGCCCCTCCTCGATGAAGCCCAGCGTCACGGCCATCGGCCCCGCCGCCTCGGCCAGCCGCTTCAGCCGCGGATCCTTGCGCGACATGGCGGCGTCCAGCAGGTTCTCGGAGCCGTAATGGCCGGTCAGGGACAGTTCCGGCATGACCAGCATGTCCAGCCCGGCCTCGCGCCCCCGCGCGATCCAGTGCAGGTGGCGGTCCAGATTGGCGTCGACATCGCCGATCTCGCTGGAGAATTGCGCGGCCCCGATGGTGATCGTCTTGCTGGTCGTCATCGCCCCGGCCCTTTCGCATCACCACCCCGAGGGCAGGGGCGCAGCCGCCCCCGCCCGTTCCACCTCAGATAAGGCCGTTATCCTGCAGGAACTTCGCCGCCGCATTCTCGACCGAGACCTTGTCCACGTCGACGCTGGCATTCAGCGCGGCCATGACCTGATCGTCCAGCTTGGCCGAGACCTCGTTCAGCAGGTCGCCGATGCCGGGGTTCGCCTCCAGAACCTCGGTGCGGATCACGGGCGCCAGCGCATAGCTGGGGAAATAGCCCTGGTCGTCCTCCAGCACGGTGAAGTCGAAGGCGGGAATGCGGCCGTCGGTGGCAAAGACCAGCCCCACGTCGACCTGCCCGTCCCGCAGCGCCTGATAGACCAGCCCGGTATCCATGCGCTTGACATTGGCGCGGCCGAACTCGAAGCCGTAAGCGGCCTCCAGCGGCTTCAGCCCATCCGGGCGGGCATAGAATTCGGCGTTCGAGCCGAAGGTCAGGCTTTGCCCATCATTCACCGCCGCCGCCAGATCGGAAATGGAGGCGATGCCCTTTTCGCCGGCATCCGCCGCGCGCATCGCCAGGCCATAGGTGTTGTTCGCCTGGGACGGGTTCAGCCAGACGATGCCCTTCTGGGCGTCCAGTTCCTTGACCGTGTCATAGGTCTGCTGGGGGTCCAGCTTTTCCTCGATCTTGTTGTAGGTGATCAGCGAAGTGCCGGTATATTCCCAGTAGACGTCGATCTGGCCGTTCTCCATCGCCTGGCGCACCGCGGCCGAGCCCATGCCGGCGCGATTGTCGACCCTGTGGCCGTTCGCTTCCAGCACCTGCTGCGTGATGGCGGACAGGATCTGCTGTTCGGTGAAGTTCTTGCCGCCGACGACGATGTCGGCCGCCTGCGCGCCGGTCGCGAATCCCGCGAAGGCAAGTGCCGCAAGGCCGGATTTGACGGTGATGTTCATGGTGTTAGCTCCCTTTGGCTGTTGGTTCTTGTTCCGCCTTATCGAAGCGGATTCACGCCCTTCGGGATCAGCCGCAACTGCGCCTGTCCCATCAGGAAATCGACGGCTACGGCCAGCGCGGCCGTCGGGACCGCGCCCGCCAGCAGCATGCCCGTGTCCATGAGGTCGATGCCGGTGAAGATCAGTTCGCCCAGGCCCCCGCCGCCGATCAGGAAGGCCAGCGGCGTCGTGCCCACGTTGATCGCCAGCGCCGTGCGGATGCCCGAGAAGATGACATAGAGCGCATTCGGGATCTCGACCCGCATCAGGATCTGCCGTTGCGTCATGCCCATGCCCGTCGCGGCCTCCTTCAGGTGCGAAGGCACGGCCAGGAGCCCGGCATAGGTATTGCGCACGATGGGCAGGAGCGAGGCCACGAACAGCCCGAAGAAGGCCGGGGGAAAGCCGATGCCCAGAAGCGTCATCGACAATGCGATGACCGCAAGCGTCGGGATGGTGGTGCCGATGTTGAAGACTTGCATCACCGTCTCGGCATAGCGCTCCATCGAGGGGCGCGACAGCCAGATGCCCACCGGCACGCCCGCCAGGATCGCCGCGCCGCCGGAGCTGGCGACCAGGAACACGTGCTGGCGCGTCAGGTAGGTGATGTCGTCCCAGTATGCCGTGATCTGGTCCAGCAACCCCGAGGTCGCCACCCAGATGCCCAGCAGGAAGACCAGCAGCATCGTCGCCCCGCGCCCCAGACCCAGCCAGCGTGTCATGACGCCCCCTGTTCCGGTCCCGCGCCCTTGTCGGGGCCATAGGTCGCGCGCAAGGCCGCGGTCACGTCCGGCTGGGTGATGACGCCCGCGAAGCGGCCGTGATCGTCGGTGCAGGCCAGCCACATCGTGTCATGCGCGAACATTTCCGAAACCACGGCACGCAGGTCCGCGCGGATCGGCACCGTGGCGGGCAGCGGATGGGCAAAGTCCCGGACCGCGCCCGAGGCGCCGGCCATCTCTTCGGCGGTCACGAAGCCCACCGGGCGACGGTCGCTGTCGATGACGACCGCGCGGCGCGCCTTTGCGACGGTCAGCTGGTGCAGCGCGTCCGACACCTTGGTCGACCGCGCGGTCACGGGCACCTCGGTCGAGGCCACCTCTTCGGCCGTGACCAGCCGCAGCCGCTTGAGCGTGCGGTCCGCGCCCACGAAATCGGCGACGAAGGCATTGGCGGGATGGGCCAGGATCATGTCGGGCGTGTCGTATTGCTCGATCCGGCCGGCGCGGAAGATGGCGATCTTGTCGCCCATCTTCACCGCCTCGTCGATGTCGTGGCTGACGAACATGATGGTCTTCTTCAACTCGGCCTGCATCTTCAGGAACTCGTCCTGGATGATCTCGCGGTTGATCGGGTCGATGGCGCCGAAGGGCTCGTCCATCAGCATCACCGGCGGATCGGCGGCCAGCGCCCGGATGACGCCGACGCGCTGCTGCTGGCCGCCCGACAGCTCCTTGGGATAGCGCCGCAGGAACTGGCGCGGGTCGAGCCCGACGAGGTCGAGCAGGTCGGCCGCGCGCTGCCGGGCCTTGCGGATGTCCCAGTTCAGCAGCCGGGGAACGACGCAGATGTTCTCCTCGACGGTCATGTTCGGGAACAGGCCGATCTGCTGGATCACATAGCCGATGTTGCGGCGCAGCTGGATATCGTCCAGCTGCGAGGTGTCCTGGCCGTCGATATAGATCTTGCCGCTGGTGGGCGGGATCAGCCGGTTGATCATCTTCAGCGCCGTGGTCTTGCCGCAGCCCGAGGGCCCCAGCAGGATGCAGATCTCGCCGGTGGGCACTTCCATGTTCACCCGGTCGGCGGCCACGATGTCGGCGCCGGGGGTCTTGAATCTCTTGGTCAGGTCTTCGAGTCGGATCATCCGCAAAAGTCCTTGCTCGGAAGCGTCAGCGTTTCAGCCCGGCCGGGGTCAGACGCTTTTGCAATTGCAAAAGCGCCCAGTCGGCCACGATGGCGAGAAGGGAGACGGCGAGAGCGCCGGTGACAAGCTGGCGCGGGTCGGTCTGCGAGATGCCGCGCGCGATCAGCACGCCCAGGCCGCCGGCGCCGATATAGGCGGCGATCGCCGCGACGCCGATGTTCATGACCACGGCGGTCCGCACGCCCGCCATGATGACCGGGATCGCGATGGGGATCTCGAGCCGGGTCAGCCGCTGAAAGGGCGTCATGCCCATGCCCGTCGCCGCCTCGCGCAGCGCCGGATCGACGTTGGTGATGGCGGTATAGGTGTTGCGCACGATGGGCAGCTGCGAATAGAGCAGGATCGCGATCACCGCGGGCAGCCAGCCGATCCCCTGACCGATCTTGGACAGGATCGGGATCATCAGGCCGAAGAGCGCGATCGAGGGAATGGTGACGATGATCGAGGCCACATAGAGCACCCCGTCCGCGACGCGCCGGTTCTGGGTGATGGCGATGCCGATGGGCACGCCCGTCAGGATCGCCAGCCCCACGGCCACGGCGACGATCGAGATGTGCTCGCCCGCCAGACGCAGGATGACCGGCCAGTTATTCGCAATGAAACCAATTATTTCCATATCCGTCTTTCCCTCGGGCAGAGATGGAGGCCTGATCGGCGCTATCCCGGAATAGCCCGGTTGAAACGGCATCAAGTTGCGCCAATTCGTCATCAGCTTGCACGAATCCGTCGCGAGGACGGTTCAGGCGCCATTGAGCCGGGGCGGAGATCCTCCCTCCGCCGGATCGCATATCGCAGATCTGTCGCATGGCTCCATCTTGCAACAATTCCGGCCGCAGGACCACCCTGCCGTGTCCGGCCGCCGGGGCCCATGGGACGGAATTGGTTGAAGGCGGAAGGATTTCTGGCTCATCGCGACGATCCAGGGACGAAGATGAGCCAGCGAGGCGTTGACCGGAAAGCGGCCGCCGTTCGGGCGGATGAACTGCCGCGCGATGCGTATTTCTTGGCCTCGCCGCCAGTGCGGGCCGGTCGTCGAGAGCCAGGTCGGGATGCCGCAGATCTGCTGCGCGCTGCGCCTTTGGCTGGCTGAGGGTCGTATCGGACCTCTCGGCGAACATCCTGGCAGGCATCGCCCGTATCGGCATCCGAAGCGGCGGGCTGGGCGGAACCCGCCGAACCTTCCGGCCATGGGCCGGGGGTGCTACGGATATGCCTCGGGGTTCAGGAATCCAGGCGCATGCTTGCCATTTCTTTTGCAAGCGCGTTGCACATCAGATGCTTGGCCGGGTCGATCGGGCTTGAGGTCGATACGAAGATCCCCACCCGGATGTTTGCCAGCATCTCCTGGATCAGCGGCACGAAGCGGAGCTGGCCGTCCTCGACGTCGTCGTAGAAGCCGATCTTGGTGTAAAGCCCGATCCCGTGACCGCCCAGGATCATCTGCTTCGCAAGAAACAAAGTGTTCGTGAAGATATGCGTCGACAGCGGCGTCACCAATGTCGTGATCGCCTGGTCGATGATCGAATTGCCGCCTCGGGCGTCTATGGTGCGCACCAGCCTGTAGGCGGCAATGTCGTCGATGGTGACACTGGTCCGGCCCGCAAGCGGATGGTCGGGACGGACGATGACGCCGAAGGGCGCGGATTTTTCGGATAGCAGCCTGACGCCGGGATGGTCCGAGAACGTAAAGGCGATCCCGATCTCTGCCGCGCCGCCGGCCACGGCCTGCAAGGCGTCCTCGGGTTGGGCGGTCGTGACCGAGATCGAGATGTCGGGATAGATCTTGCCGAACTCGTTCATCGCCCGAGGCAGGCAGCCCATCGCAATCGAATCGATCGTGTGGATATTGATATGCCCCGTGCGCAGATCGCGCATGTCGTCGATCAGGATCTTGGTGCGCTCGAAATCGTGAAGCACCGTGCGGCAATGCTCGAGAAGGATCGCGCCGACTGCCGTAAGCTCTACCCCCTCCGGGGTGCGGTCGAAGATCGAGACGCCCAGCCGCTGCTCGACGTTGAGGATCTTGCGGTTGACCGAGGTCGAGGAGACGTTGAGAAGCTGCGCCGCCTTGCGGATCGACCGCTGTTGGGCGACCTCGTCGAAATACTTCAGGAAGCTGGTATGCATGCTGCCTCCACGCGAAAGGGGGGGTGATGCGTTTTCTGCACCACCGTTGGCAGAACTTTCTTCTATCTGCACTGCCTCTGCAACGCTAAAGTCAGGGCAACAAGGTCGAAACAAGGGCCGCCTTCCCACCAACAGAGAGATGGAAAGATGCGATACAGAACAAGGATGGACCGGCGCAGCCTGCTGCGGGGTATGACGGCCCTTGGCGCCGCCTTTGTTGGAACCCGGATCAGCATCGAACGGGCCTGGGCCGCCGACACCCATACGATCAAGCTGCAACTCGGCTGGCTGGCGGGGAATGGCATCCTGGGCGAGCTGGCCGCCGATCAGAACGGCTATTTCGCCGAGGAAGGGCTGGCGCTGGACGTCGTTGCCGGGGGGCCGAACGTGGACGGCGTTGCCTCGGTCGCGTCGGGACGGGCCGAGATCGGTTCCATCAGCTCCAGCCCGTCGCTGATGCTGGCGCGGTCCCAGGGGCTGCCGGTCAAGTGCATCGCGGCGGGTTATCAGCAGCACCCCTTTACCTATTTCTCGCTTGAGAAGAACCCGGTGCGGGAGCCGAAGGATCTGATCGGCAAGACCGTCGCCACCAACGGCACCGCACGGATCCTGTTGCAGGCGCTGCTGGCCGCCAACGGCATCCCCGAGGATCAGGTCGAGGTGCTTGTGATGGGCGCGGACATGTCGCCGCTGCTGACGGGCCAGGCCGATGTGGTGACGGGTTGGAAAACCAATGTCAGCGCCTTGTCGGTGCTGGGGCCCGAGCGGGTCGACATGACCCTGTGGGATGCGGGCATCAAGCTTTACGCCAATCCCTACTACGTCACCGACAAGTCGCTGAACGAAAACCCCGAGCAGGTCCGCGGGATGTTGCGCGCGATCGCCCGCGGCTGGGGCTGGGTGCATGACAATCCCGAGGCCGCCGTCGACATCCTCGTGTCGCGTTATCCCAACCTCGACCGGGATGCCGAACTCGCGGCGGTGGGTTCCGTGGTCGAATACAGCTTCAACGAGGTGACGCGCGAACACGGCTGGGGCACGATGACGCGCGAAAACTGGCAGGCGCAGATCGACATCTACGATCGCCTTGGCCAGTTCGAAGGCGCGGCGCCTGCGGTCGATGATGTCATGACCCTTTCGGTGCTGGATGAAATCGCCGCGGTGCGGCCGGTATACGGTTGAACGACATGATGGAACCCATGGAAACCCTTGTGGGGCAGCCGGTCGGTGCGACGCATGGGAACGCTCCGGCGGCCCGGCTGGACGCGGCAACGGTCCGCTTCGGAACCTATACCGCGATCGACAAGCTTGACCTGGAGCTTGAGGCCGGTGCGTTCTACACCATCCTTGGCCCGTCGGGATGCGGCAAGTCCACGCTGCTGCGGCTGGTCTCGGACCTGATCCCCGCCGCGGGGGGCGATGTCTCGATCTTCGGCAAGACGACCGAAGAGGCGCGGCTGGCGCGGGAATTCGCCTTCGTCTTCCAGGATGCCGCCCTGCTGCCGTGGCGGTCGGCGCTGAAGAATGTCGAGTTGCCGCTGGAAATCGGGCGCAAGCGCGGGGTCGCAATCCCCACCGGGCCGCGCAATCCGCGCGAATTGCTGGAGCTGGTCGGCCTGAAGGGGCGCGAAAACGCCCTTCCGCACGAACTTTCGGGCGGGATGCGCCAGCGGGTCGCCATTGCGCGCGCGCTGCTGTGCCAGCCCAAGCTGCTGCTGATGGACGAGCCCTTCGGCGCCCTGGACGAAATGACCCGCGACCGGCTGAACCTTCAGCTGCTGGATATCTGGCGGGAAACGGGAACGACGATCCTGTTCGTGACCCATTCCATTTCCGAGGCGGTCTTCCTGGGGCAGAAGGTGATCATGCTGCGCGCCAATCCCGGACGCCTGCGCGAGATCGTCGATATCGACCTGCCCGAGCCGCGGCAGATGAAACTGCGCGATACGCCCGAGTTCAACCGCTATTGCAGCTATCTGCGCGAACTTCTGGAGACCTGCTGATGGCTGTCATCGAAAACCTTGGCATCGCCGATCCCCATGCCCTCGCCCGAAGCGCGGCGCGCAAGGAAAGGCTGGTCTCGACCATCGTGCCCATCGCAACGGCAGTCGCGCTGATCGGGCTGTGGCAACTGGGGGTCAGGGCCTTCGGCGTGCCGACCTATATCGCCCCCGCGCCTTCGGATGTCGCCGTCACCTTTGTCGAGAAGTTCCCGCTGCTGATGCAGAACTTCTGGCCCACCTTCTTCGAGAGCGTGGCGGGCTTCGTGGTGGGCAATCTGGCCGCCATCCTGATCGCGGTGGCCTTTGTCCATTCCCGCAATGTCGAGCGGGCGTTCTTCCCGATCGCCGTCTTCGTGAACACGATCCCGATCCTGGCCATCGCGCCGATCCTCGTGCTGATCTTCGGGCCGGGCATGACGGCAAAGGTGGTGATCGCCGCGCTGATCTGCTTTTTCCCGACCCTGGTCAACATGGTGCGCGGCCTGCAATCGGTCAGTCCCCAGACGCTGGAACTGGCGCGCATCCTGTCGGCCTCGAAGGCCGAGGTCTTCTGGAAGATGCGCCTGCCGTCGTCGCTGCCGTTCCTGTTCTCGGCGCTGAAAATCTCGGCCACGACCTCGGTCATCGGTGCGATCGTGGGCGAATGGGTCGGGGCGGATCTGGGCCTGGGTGCGCTGATCATCGACGCGACCTTCAATTTCAACTCGCCGCTGCTCTACGCCACGGTGCTCATGTCCTCGGGGCTGTCGGTCCTGATGTTCGCCCTGGTCACGCTGGCCGAACGCCGGATCGTGCGCTGGTAGCCTGAGACCCTTCGAAAACAACCGGAAATCGACGCCGTGGGCCCGACCCGCCCCGGCGTGACAGGAGGAGCTTGTCCAAAATGACCGATCGCATCAGGGATTTTCTTACCACCAGGGCCGAGCAGGTGCCGGTCGTCAGCGACACCGATGTGGTGGTGATCGGGGCGGGACCGGCAGGTCTGTCCGCCGCCGTGTCGGCCGCCCGGAACGGGGCGCGGGTGACGCTGGTCGAGCGCTATCACCACCTGGGCGGCATGGCGTCGGGAGGCATGGTCCTTGTGCTGGACGACATGGTGAACGACGGGACCGAGATCGTCACCACCGGCATCGTCAGCGAATTCGTGGACCGGATGCAGCGCCAGGACGGCGCTGTCTTTCCCCCGCCCGAAGATTGCCTGACCAATTGGGAAATGTGGCGGAAATGGGCGCGCTGGGGCTGCATCGACTTTCACAAGCAGGGCATGCCGCAGCCGATCATCCACGCGGTCGCCTTTGATCCCGATGCCTGGAAGCGGGTCAGCCTGGACCTGGTCGCCGAGGCCGGGATCGAGCTGCGCACCCACAGCTGGTTTTCGGAAGCCATCGTCGAGAACAACCGCGTCACCGGCGTGATCGTGCAGACCAAGCTGGGCCGGCAGGCGATCCGGGCGCGGATGGTGGTCGATGCCTCGGGCGACCTGGACGTGGCGGCCTCGGCGGGCGCGTCCTTCGCGACCGGGCAGTTCATCGTCACGACGGTCTTTCGCCTGATGGACGTGGACACCGCCAAGGCGGAAGTGTTCGAATACGAGAACCCCGAAGCCTTCAAGGCCCTGGACCGCCAGGCGAGGCGCGTCATCGGCGGAGCATGGGGGATGTGGTGGCTGAAGACGCCGCTGCCCGGCGTCGTCTGGTGCAACTGCCCGCATATGCCGGGTTATGACGGCCTGTCGCCGGAACACATGGTCGAGGCCGAATACGAAGGCCGCCGCCGGATGATGGCCCTGCTGGAATTCGCCCGCGCGAACCTGCCGGGCTTCGAGAATGCCAAGATGCTGGGCGCGGCCGAGCAGATGGGCATCCGGCAGACGCGGCTGCTGCAGGGCGAATACGTCGTCACCAAGGACGACGTGAAACGGCGCCGCCATTTCGACGACTCGGTCTGCCGGGGCCGGGACTATTACACGCCCTATCGGGCGCTGCTGCCCAAGGGCATCGACAACCTGATCGTCGCCGGACGCCATTATTCCGTCGAAAGCGAGGCGCAGAAGCAATCGCGCGAAATCCCCCCCTGCATGGCCCAGGGCGAGGCCGCGGGCGTGGCCGTGGCCAAGGCGCTGGAGGCGAACTGCGCGCTGCGCGACGTCGATGTCAGGGCCATCCAGAAACAGATGCGGGCGCAGGGCGCCGATCCGGGCGACATGCCCTCGGCCAACGCATTGATCGAACCAATCGCCGCCGCCTGAGAAAGGGAACGACCATGACGAAACAGCACCTTCCGCTGGAGGGCATCCGCGTCCTCGACTTTACCCAGGTGATGATGGGGCCCTGCGCCACGCAGATGCTGGCCGATTTCGGTGCGGACGTGATCAAGATCGAGCGGCCGGGCGAGGGCGACCTGTCGCGCAATTTCTTCGGCGAGCCGAGCGAGGAGGCGATGAACAACGCGGTCTTCGCCTCGCTCAATCGCAACAAGCGGTCGGTGGAGATCAACACCAAGTCCGAGGCAGGCCGCCGGATGATCTATGACCTGGTCGCCCAGTCGGACGTGGTCGTGGACAATTTCCGGGCCGGGGTGATGCGGCGCTTGGGCTTCGACTATGACACGCTGTCGAAGATCAACCCCGCCATCATCTGCGCCTCGGGCACCGGCTTCGGAGAAGTCGGCCCCTATGCCCACAAGGGCGGCCAGGACGTGCTGGCCCAGGCGATGACCGGGGTCATGGAAAAGACCCAGGATCCGGCGGTTCCGAAGTCGATCTATCCGACCACGCTGTGCGACTACACCGCCGGGATGCATCTTGTGCAGGGGATCCTTGCCGCGCTGCTGGCGCGGGCCAAGACCGGGCGCGGGCAGAAGGTCGGCGTCTCGCTCTACGATTCGATGATCGCCATGCAGATGCAAGAGGCCGCACAATGGTCGAAGCATCGCGAGGTGCTGAATTGGGCCGCGATGCCCCTGACCGGCGTCTTCGACACCAGCGACGGGGCGGTGGTGGTGGTCGGCGCCTTCAAGCCGCATCCGCTGCGCGACATCTGCGCGGCCCTGGAGATCGAGGATCTGTCGGCCGATTATCCGAACCTTGCGGCGCAGCGGGCGCACAAACCCTATCTGCAGGGACGTTTCCGCGATGCCTTTGCAACCAACACGACCGCCCATTGGATCAAGCGGCTTGAGGATCAGGATCTGCTGTGCGCGCCCGTCCGTTCCCTGGGCGAGGCGCTGGATGACGCCCAGACCGCGGCCAATGGCATGCTGCTGGACCTGGACCATCCGATCCTGGGAAAGATCACCCTGGTCGGCTCGCCCGTTCATCTCAGCGAGGCTCCGGTGGTGATCCGCCATGCGCCGCCGCGACTGGGGGAGCATACCGACGAGGTCATCCGCGAATTCAGCCTGAACGCCGTCGCGCGGAAGGAGGCGGTATGACCGTCCGCTTCGAAGTCGTCGACCAGGTCGCGCGCGTCACCATCGACCGCCCCGACCGGATGAATGCCGTCGATGCGGCAACCGATGCCAGGCTTGACCGCATCTGGTCGGAAATCGAGACGCGCAGCGATGTCCGCTGCGTGGTCCTGACCGGGGCGGGGGACCGGGCCTTCAGTGCCGGCGCGGACATGAAGGCCGCGAACGGGCTGAGCGGGCTGGAATACTGGGGGGCGGCCAATCCGAACGGCTTTGGCGGCATCGCCCTGCGGCAAAGCCTGACCGTGCCGGTCATTGCCCGGATCAACGGCCTTGCCCTTGGCGGCGGGTTCGAGATGGTGCTGGGCGCGGATATCGTCATCGCCTCGACCGAAGCCCGGTTCGGGCTGCCAGAGGCGCGGGTCGGACGCCTGCCCTTGGACGGCGGCATGGTCGCCCTGCAGCGCCTGATCCCCCGCAACATTGCGGCCGGGCTGATGATGACGGGCCGGATGCTCTCTGCCCAAGAGGCCGCGCAGTTCGGGCTGGTCAATGCGGTCGTGCCGCCCGACCGGCTGGATGCCGAGGTTGACGCCTGGGTCGCGGACATCCTGTCCTGCGCGCCCCTGTCGGTGGCCGCGATCAAGGACACGATCCGCTCGACGGCCCACCTGAATCCGCACGAGGCGCGCGACCTGCGCCGCCCGGCCCTGATCGCGGCCCTGCAATCCGAGGATTCGATCGAAGGCGTCGCCGCATTCCGCGAAAAGCGCGCGCCCGTCTGGCGCGGCCGGTAGGCGCCATGGCGCTTGTCATCCAGGGCCGGTGCATCGACGTCAAGGACGGGATCTGCACCACCTCCTGTCCCGTCGACTGCATCTACGAGGGCGAGCGGATGTTCTACATCCACCCGACCGAATGCATCGAATGCGGCATGTGCGAAAGCATCTGCCCCGTCGACGCGATCCGATACGAGGATGAGCTGGACCCCGAAAACGCCATCTTCGCGCGCATCAACCGCGAGGTCTTCATCAACGAGGCGGGCGAGATGGAAGAACCCGGCGGCTGGTCCCGCGCCATGGCGCCCCGGCCGGATCACCCGGATCTGCCGGTCGGCCCTCGTCCCGTCCTGCAGGCAAACCAAAGGAGAACAGGATGAAAGGGATCGTCGCTGCGGTGCCGACACCGATCGACGCGCGGGGCCGCTTTCTGGGGGCCGCCTTTGTGGAACATGCGCGCTGGGCCCTGGCCAACGGCTGCGACGGATTGAACGTCCTGGGGTCTACCGGCGAGGCGAATTCCCTCGACACCGGGACGCGCCGCATGGTCATGACCCAAGCCGCCGAGGCGCTGGACCTTTGCCGCCTGATGGTCGGAACCGGCACGCCGTCGATTGACGAAACCATCGGCCTGACCTGCCATGCCGATGACCTGGGCTATCCTGTGGCCCTGGTCCTGCCGCCCTATTACTATACGCCCCCGTCCGAAGAGGGGCTGATCGCCTGGTATCTGGCGCTTCACGCGGCGCTGGGCGACCGGCCGATCCGGGTCTGGTTCTACAATTTCCCGCAGATGACCGGCTTCGTGATCCCCGAGAGGGTGATCGCGCAGCTGCACGCCGCGGCGCCGCAGCGGTTCGACGGCATCAAGGACAGTTCCGGCGACCTTTCCTATTGCCGCAGCCTGGCCTTCAGGCTTCCCGGCCTGCAGGTCTTTCCCAGTTCGGAAACCTCGCTGGCCGAGGGACGAAGGGACGGCTTCGCGGGCTGCATCTCGGCCACGGCGAATCACACTGCCCCGATATGCGCCCGCGTCTGGCGGGGAGAGGCGGGCCTGGCGCCCCGGCTGGCCGAGCTGCGGGCCGCCATATCGGCATGCCCCCTGATCCCCGCGGTCAAACATCTGGTGGCCCGCCGCACCGCCAACCCCGAATGGCAGAACGTGCTGCCGCCCTTCACGGCCCTTGGCGCGTCCGCCATCGCATCGCTGGATCGACTGGCGTTCGATCGCGTCGCAGCCTGAACCCAGCAGGAGACAATCATGAAAGACATGAACGAAATCCAGGGCAACCTGGTCGGTGGCGAATGGCTGCTGGACGGCGACTGCCGGCCCAACGTCAACCCGTCCGATACGCGCGACATCATCGGGCGTTTTGCCTGCGCGGGCCGCGCCGCGGTCGACCAGGCCATCCAGGCTGCCCGGTCGGCCTTTCCGGCTTGGGCCTCTGCCGGTCCGCAGGTCCGGCATGACCTGCTTGATGCCGTCGGCACCGAATTGCTGGCGCGCAAGGAAGAGATCGGCCGCCTTCTTGCGCGGGAAGAGGGCAAGACCCTGCCCGAGGCCATGGGCGAGACCATCCGCGCAGGCCAGGTCTTCAAGTTCTTTGCCGGAGAGGCGCTGCGCGTCACCGGAGATGCCCAGCAGTCGGTCCGCCCCGGCATCGACGTCGCCGTCACCAGAGAGCCCGTGGGCGTCGTCGCCCTGATCACGCCCTGGAACTTTCCGATCGCCATCCCGGCCTGGAAGATCGCGCCCGCGCTGGCCTATGGCAATTGCGTAGTGTTGAAGCCCGCCGAATTGACGCCGGGCTGCGCCCATGTGATCGCGCAGCTTCTGCACAAGCATGGCTGCCCGGCCGGCGTCTTCAACCTGCTGATGGGGCCGGGATCGGTCGTGGGGGATGCCCTGGTGTCGCATCCGGGCGTCGACGCGGTGTCCTTCACCGGCTCGGCCGCGACCGGGTCGCGCATCGCCGCGACATGCGGCACCCTGCGCCGGAAGGTGCAGCTCGAGATGGGCGGCAAGAACCCGATGGTCGTGATGGATGACGCGGATCTGCGGACTGCGGTGCAGGCCTGCCTGAATGGCGCGTTCTTCTCGACCGGGCAGCGCTGCACCGCGTCTTCGCGGCTGATCGTGCAGAAAGGCATCCACGATGCCTTTGTCGAGATGCTTGGCCGCGAAATGCGGGCCCTGCGCGTTGGCGATGCCTTGCAGGCGGATACCCAGATCGGGCCGGTGGTCGACCAGCGCCAGCTGGATTCCAACCTTGCCTATGTCGAGCTGGCGCGAAGCGAAGCGGCCGAGGTGGTTGGCGGCGAGCGGCTGGAGCTGGAAAAGCCCGGTTTCTACCAGGCCCCGGCCTTGTTCCTGGAAACGACGAACGACGCCCGCATCAACCGCGAGGAAATCTTCGGTCCCTGCGCCTCGGTCATCCGGGTCGGGGATTTCGACGAGGCCCTGGCCATTGCCAATGACACGGAGTTCGGCCTTTCAGCCGGGATCTGCACTGGCAGCCTGAAATACGCGTCGGAATTCCGCCGCAGGGTCGAGGCGGGGATGGTCATGGTGAATCTTCCGACCGCGGGCGTCGACTATCATGTGCCGTTCGGAGGGCGTAAGGGCTCGTCCTTCGGTCCGCGGGAACAGGGCCGCTATGCTGCCGAGTTCTACACGGTGGTGAAGACAGCTTATCAGCTTGCCTAGCAATCGGGCCACTGGCCACCCATGCCATGGCCTGGAGGCGGGACGAATGCATGGCTAAGCCCGCGCGGGCCGGTGGCGCATCCCGTTCCGGCCCGCGAAGCGCGGCGCGGGGACCATGCCATCGAAGGGTCGAAGCTCGGCTTGCCGATCCCGAAGCGCGATCCGAATGCCGCCTTGCCGGGACCGGGCGATTTGCCGCGCGTCGGCATCATGGCAGGGCTGGGCTTTGCCATGCTGGGGCTTTGGGACATGCGGGCGGGGCGGCCTCTGCGATGGGCTGCGCTTGTCGGGGGCCTTCGGGGCCTCGACCAAGATCGGTTGCCAGCCCTTTACCGGCCATGGCCTGAGGCGCATCCCGGAATCGCATGCGCTGCTGGCCGTGGCGGCCTGGCGGATCGACTTTGTCGTGGTCTCTTTCTGCGCCTTTCCGCGGCGCAGGCGGCCTGCGAGCGGATCGCCGCGACTCCGGTGCCCTTAGCCTATTCCCTGTTTCTGCCCCGTTGGGCGCTGGTCTTCCGCCTGCTGCCGCCTTTTGCTCTGGCCGGGTCGCTGGGCTGGTGGATGCTGCTGCGGGTGCTTTGCTCGCCTATACCTTCTTCGGGCTCAGCACGCTGAGCCATCAGCTGGAAGGCCCGTTCGCTGTCGTCTATGCCGTCTTCCTGGGCATCGTCCATCGCAAGCTGAACTTTGCCGAATTCTACCTTAGTCTGGTCCATACCGGCACTTCGGTCGGTGCGCTGATGACGGTCGTCTCGGTCTCGGGGCTGGACGCCTGGCTCATCGCGCGCGAGCAGATCCCGATGATGCGGGCGCAGAACGTCTCGGAGATGGTGTCGGGCCCGACCCTGATCTTCGTCGCCATCCTGCTGCTGGTGCTGGGCCTGTTCATGGATGCCACGTTCATGGATGCCACGCCGGTGATCCTGATGCCGACGATCTGAGGGCAGGGCTGGCAAACCGCCCGCGGCTGATCACTTGGGAAGGTGGTTTACCCATCCTTCACGACGGGGCCATCGTGGGCGGAATCGGTGTGTCGGGGGCGCAGGGACAGGAGGACGCGGAATGTGCCCAGGCGGCGCTTTGCCGTCTGGGCCTGTCCAGCGGGATCTGAAGCGGGTCAGGCGCTGACCAGGCGCAGGATCGTGTCGATATTGAAGCGGAGGCGCTCTTCCAGCGCCTCTTTCGCCATCAGGTCGCGCTCGAAGATGATCGAGCCGGTGAAGCGGTTGGTCAGATAGTAATAGCCGATCGCGGCGATGGTGATGTTCAACTGCACCGGATCGATTCCTGGCCGGAACTCGCCGCTTGCAACCCCGCGCTGCAGGATGGTGTCGACCATCGACACGAAGCGGCGGCTGTAGATCTTGACGATCTCGGATTTCTTCAGGTGCTTGGCCCGGTGAAGGTTCTCGCTGTTGACCAGCGTGATGAACTCGGGGTGCTTCAGGTAATATTCCCAGGTGAAGCGCACCAGCCGCTCCAGCGCCTCTTTCGGGGGCAGGTGGTCCAGGTCCAGCTTCTGTTCGGCGTCGCGAATGTCGATATAGGCATTCTCCAGCACGGTCTGGAACAACTCTTCCTTGCTGCCGAAGTAGTGATAGAGCATCCGCTTGTTGGCATCGGCCTTTTCCGCAATCACGTCCACGCGGGCGCCGCCCAGGCCATTGCGGGAAAACTCGTTCAGCGCCGCCTTGAGGATGCGTGCCTTGGTCGCTTCCGCATCGCGGGTGCGGTGCTTGGTGCGCTGTGGCGTCTTGGCTTCTGCGGTCACGCTGCGTCTCCGGTAATTCTGTGCTGGTCCAATGCCGTCCTACGGAAAGTTATCGCACTCCTTGCCCGGCGCAAGACGGAGATGGCAACTTTATGCACCATCCGGTTAATGATTCCGCTTGACTCGCCTCCCCTCAAACAAGTAACCAGTTAGTGCATTATCGACTGTGCCGCCATCTCGGGTCTGAGGAGAGATCCTGGCGGCGCCTTGCAAGGGAGGCTGAGGATGTCCACATTCATCAAGGACTTTATCGACCGCGAGGTCATGACCCGCCGCAAGCTGCTGCTGGCGGGTGCCGCCGGCATCGCGACGATGGCCGTTCCGGGGATGTCCGGCCGCGGGCAGGCGCGCGCCGCGCTGGTGGACCCTGCCATTGCCTGGAGCTATCGCGACCGTGCCTCGGCCTATTGGAACGCTGTCGTGTCGGGCGGTGAGGCCTTTGTCGAATCCATCGGGCGCGGCAAATCCGATCTGGTCAGCCTGATCAGCGAGGGGTCGTCGGAAAAATCGCTGGCCGACATCAAGGCTTTCCTGGCCAAGACCGGCGGCAACTGCGCCATCGCCTGCGATCCGAACGACAGTCCCAACGCCCGGCCCATCGTCGAGGCGGTGCAGGCGGCGGGGGGCTATATCTCGACCATCTGGAACAAGACCGACGACCTGCACCCTTGGGATTTCGGCGACAACTACGTCAGCCACATGACCTGGTCGGACGAACAGCCGTCCGAGCAGACCGCGCGGATCCTGTTCGAGGCGATGGGCGGCAAGGGCGGCGTCGTGCACCTGGGCGGGATCGCGGCGAACAATCCGGCGGTCGAGCGGTTGGCCGGGCTGCATAACGCCCTGAAGGATTTCCCCGACATCGAACTGCTGGACGCGCAGCCCGCCGATTGGGACACGACCAAGGCGGCGCAGCTGATGTCGTCCTTCCTGACCCGCTATGGCGAACGCATCACCGGCGTTCACTGCGCCGCCGACAACATCGCCTATGGCGTGATCGAGGCGCTGCGGGCCGAAGGCATCACCGACATGCCGATCGTCGCCTACGACGGCAATCCCGAGGCGGTGAAGCTGGTCATGGACGGCCAGCTTCTGGCGACGGTCTTTACCAATCCCTATTGGGGTGGCGGCATCTCGGCGGCCCTAGCCTATCATGCCGCGATCGGCACGTTCAAACCCTCGGACGAGCCGCAGGAGCATCGCGAGTTCTACGGCCCGACGATCCTGATCACGCAGGCCGATGCAGCCGAGTTCAAGGCCCAGTATCTGGACGCCACGCCGGACTATGACTGGACCGATTTCTGGGGGCCGGGCAACGGCCAGATCCAGTATCGCTGACTTCTGAAAATCCACGGGTCGACCGCGCTGCGGTCCTCCCCGCCGTCCTTTCCAGGGGCGCGCGGCCGGGCAGTGTTGAGGAGAACTGCGTTGAAGATGAAGCTCACCCGCGAGAATGTCATCCGATGGGCTCCGGCCCTCGTGCTGCTGGGGCTGGTCGTGCTGTTCACGGCGATCAATCCCGCCTTCCTGTCGCAACGCAACCTGGCCCGGATCGCGCTGGCCGCGACGCCGCCGATGATGGTGGCGCTTGGCGTCACCTTCATCATCGTCATGGGCTCCATCGACCTGTCGATGGAGGGGGCGGTGTCGCTTTGCGCGGTGCTGTTCTGCCTGCTGTTCCTGAAGCTGGGCGGTTCCCTGGGCGCGGGCGCCTGGCTGGCCATTCCGGCGATCCTGCTCTGCGGCGCCTTCTTCGGCTGGCTGACCGGGATGGTCCATGTGCGGCTTCAGATCCCGTCGTTCATGGCCAGCCTGGCGATGGGCTTCGTTGGCACCGGGGCGGCGGTGTTGGTCACGGGCGGGGATATCGTCCGCATTGATGACGATGTGTTCCGCGCCCTGCTGACCTGGCGCATCCTTGGCTTTCCGCTGATGGTCCATATCGCCGTCCTGCTGGTCCTGCTGGCCTGGTTCATCCAGAACCACACGACGCTTGGCCGTAACTTCTACGCCGTCGGCGGCGGCGAGGAGCTTGCCCATGCCTCGGGCGTGAACGTGCGCCGGGTGCGGCTGGCGGGTTTCGCGCTGGCCGGGGTGTTCTACGCCATCGCCGCGATCTTCCAGGTGGCGCGGCTGGGGCAGGCGGAATCGGTGACAGGCGCGAACCTGATGTTCATCGCCATCACCTCGGTCGTCGTCGGCGGCGTCGCGCTGTGGGGTGGGATCGGCGGCGTGCTGAACGCGGTCGTCGGCGTGCTGATCGTCAATGTCATCGGCAATGGCATGGTCGTCATCGGCCTGCCCAACTACCTGCAGGACGGGTTGCTGGGCGTCCTTGTCATCGTCGCGGTCGTGCTGTCCACCGACCGGCGGCTTGTCAGTTTCGCGAAATGAGGCCGCCATGTATCAGCTAAGCTCGGTCGACAAGAAATTCCCCGGCGTCCATGCGCTGAAATCCATCGACTTCCACATCAAGCGCGGCGAGATCGTCGGGCTGGTCGGTGAGAACGGCGCAGGAAAGTCGACGCTGATGAAGGTGATCTACGGCGCCTATCAGCCCGACGGCGGCCAGATCCTGATCGACGGCAAGCCGGTGCATTTCGCCAATCCCCGGCAGGCGATGAAACGCGGCATCGGCATGGTCTTCCAGGAACAGTCGCTGATCCCCAACCTGACGGTGATGGAGAACATCTTCCTGGGCTACGAGGCGCAGTTCACCCGCCTGGGCGTGGTGAACTGGAAGGCGATGGCCGCGGCTGCGAAGAAACAGCTTGCCAAGGTCAAGCTGGAGATCGATCCCGCCACGGTGACTTCGGCCCTGTCCTTTGCGCAGCGCCAGCTGGTCGAACTGGCCAAGGTGCTGACGCTGGAGGAACGGGTCGAGGGCGACCTGGTCATCCTGCTGGACGAGCCGACCTCGGTTCTGTCCGAGGAGGAGGTGAAGCTGCTCTTCAAGCTGGTGCGCGAGCTGACCAGCCGCGCGTCCTTCATCTTCGTCAGCCACCGCATGGACGAGGTGATGGCGCTTTCGGACCGCATCTATGTGATGAAGGACGGGCAGGTGATGGATGTCGTCGCCAAGGCCGATGCCGATGCCAGCGCGATCCAGCACAAGATGGTCGGCCGCCACGTGGACCGCGAATATTACCGCGAACAGCGCCAGAAGCCCTATGACGCCTCGCGGACGCTGTTCGAGATGCGCGACATCGTCCTGCCGGGGCGCCCGCACAAGCTGGACCTGGCGCTGCATCCGGGCGAGGTGCTGTGCCTGGTCGGGACCGAAGGCTCGGGCCGCGAGGCGATCCTGCGCACGATCTACGGGATGCTGGCGCCGGTTTCGGGCCGCTTCGAGATGAAGGGGCAAGAGCTTCACGGCTTCAATCCGCGCCGCTCGGTCGCGATGGGCGTGGGCTATGTGCCGCGCGAGCGCAAGGTCGAGGGCATCGTTTCGGGCATGAACGTCTATGAGAACATGACCCTTTCCCAGCTGGGACGCTATTCCAGGGCGGGGGTGATCGACGTGGCGCGCGAAAAGGCGCTGGCGCGGGACTGGATCAGGAAGCTGTCGATCAAGGCGCATTCCGAATTCGCCGATTGCGGCAACCTGTCGGGCGGCAACCAGCAGAAGGTGGTGCTGTCGAAATGGCGTTCGGGCGGGTCCGACATCATGCTGCTGGACCACCCGACGCGAGGGTTGGACATCGGCGCCAAGGAAGACGTCTACGACATGATCCGCGACATGAGCGACGACGGCGTCGGCATCGTGCTGGTGGCCGACACGCTGGAAGAGGCCATCGGCCTGTCGCACACCATCGTCGTGCTGAAGGATGGCGCGATCCGGCAGCGCTTCGATTGCCGGCCGGGCGCCAAGCCTTCGCTTTTCGACCTTCTCCACCACATGATCTGAGGCGCAGATGACCATGCAACGCATCAAACCGCATCTTCCCTGGATCACCCTGCTGGTGCTGACCGCCATGGTCGGCGTGGTGGATCCGAATTTCCTGCGCCCCGCGAACCTGCTGAGCCTTGCGGGCGACATCGTGCCGCTGTTCATCATGGCGCTGGGGCTGACCTTTGCCATCTATATCGGCGGGATCGACCTTTCGGTGCAGTCGATGGCCAACATGATCACGGTCATCGCCTCGATCTACCTCGCCTCGCTGGGGGCCTGGGTGGCGGTGCTATGCATCGCGGCGGGCTTCGGGCTTGGCATGGTGTCGGGCTTCCTGACCACGCGGCTCTGCGTGCCCTCGTTCATCTCGACCCTGGCGGTGGGCGGGGTCTGCTTTTCGATCGCGCAATGGCTGTCGGGCAACCGCGCCCTGAACATGGATGCCGAACAGAGGAACGCCGTCTTCGGCTGGATGATCGGCCATACCGGCATCGTCCCGAACGAGCTGTTCCTGGCCGCCGCCCTGCTGGCGCTGTGCCTGTTCATCGAACGGCGCACCATCCTGGGCCGGGTGCTGAAGGCCGTGGGCGCGGGCGAGCCGGCGGCGAAGGCATCCGGCATCGATGTCGGGCGCTACAAGATGCTGGCCTTCGCGATTTCCGGGGCGCTGGCGGCGATTGCGGGGCTGTTGTTCTCGGTCAAGCTGTCGGGCGGCGCGCCGACCATCGCCAACGGCTTCCTGCTGCCCGCCATCGTCGCGGTGCTGGTCGGCGGCACACCCCTGACCGGGGGCGTCGGCGGCGTGCTGAACACGCTGATCGGCACGCTGATCGTCGCCGTCATCCGGGCCTCGATGCTTTATCTGGGGGTCGAGGCGACGCAGCAGCAGATGCTGTTCGGACTGGTGCTGATCGGCGCCATCGCCCTGACCATCGACCGCTCGAAACTGCGCACGGTGAAGTAAGCCATGACCATGATGAAAGCAGCCGTCCTGACCGCCCCGCGCCGCTTCGAGCTGCGCGAGGTGCCGCGCCCCCGGATCGGCGCGGACGAGGTGCTGATCCGCGTGATCCGAACCGGGATCTGCGGCACCGACCTGCATATGTTCCACGGCCATTATGCGGCCGACGACCTGCCGATCATTCCGGGGCACGAATTTTGCGGCATCATCGAGGAGGCCGGCGCAAACCAGCGCCATCTGGCGCCGGGCCGGATGGTGGTCGCCGACATCAATATCGGCTGCGGGCATTGCTACTGGTGCCGCTGCAACGAGGTGCTGAACTGCCCCGAGATGGCGCAGCTTGGCATCACCCGCGACGGCGCCTTTGCCGAATGCGTCGCGCTGCCCGGTCGGCTGGTCATTCCCGCGCCCGATGACATCGCCCCCGAGATCCTCGCCCTGACCGAGCCGGTCGCCTGCGTGGTCCGCGCGGCGCGCAAGGCACAGGCCGGGATCGCGCAATCGGTCGTGGTGCTGGGTGCGGGGCCGGTCGGCAACCTGCATGTGCAGATGATGCGGCTTGTGGGGGCTGCGCCGATCATCGTGGCCGACCTGTCCGCGGAACGCTGCGCGATGGCTTTCGATGCCGGCGCCGATGCCGCGGTCAGCGATCCCGCGCGACTGAAGGCCACGGTGCTTGAGCTGACTGGCGGCCGGGGTGCGGATCTGGTGATCGAAAGCGTGGGCCATCCGGCGCTTTACGCCACCGCATTCGACCTGATCCGCAAGGGCGGCCATGTCGCCTTCTTCGGCCTGACCGGCGCTGACGCGGCGGTTCCGGTGCCGATCCTGCGCACGATCCTGGAAGAAAACAGCCTGAAAGGTTCGGTCGCAGGCATGGGTCAGGACATGCATGACGCGCTGGCGCTGCTGGCGCATGGCCGGTTTCGCACCGATGCCTTCACCACGGCCTCTTATCCGCTTGAGCGCATCCAGGAGGCTTTCGAGACCATGGCCGAGCGGCCCGCCGACCTGAAGACCCAGATCGTCATTTCGCAGAACTGACATTGCAGCATTCCCCAGGAGCCCGACACGATGGACCAGATCGCCCGCACCCTTTCCCTGCCGGAGTCGCCGCGCGAATTCGGCTTTTTCATCGACGGCGAATGGCGGCAGGGCCGCGAATTGGCCGAACAGCGCTCGCCCGCGCATGGCGTGCCGGTGACGCGGGTGGCGCGCTGCACCACGGGCGACCTGGACGATGCCGTTGCCGCCGCGCGCCGCGCCTTCGAGGATCGCAGCTGGGCCGGCATCTCGGGTGGCGAGCGCGCGGGCGTGCTGCTGCGCGCGGCCGAAATCCTGCGCCGCCGCCGCGACGAGGTCGCCTATTGGGAGGTGCTGGAAAACGGCAAGCCGATCAGCCAGGCGCGGGCCGAGATCGAAGGCTGCATCGCCTGTTTCGAGACTGCCGCCGGCGCCGCCCGGCTGCTGCATGGCGACAGCTTCAACTCGCTGGGCGACGGGCTGTTCGGCATGGTCCTGCGCGAGCCCATCGGCGTGGTCGGGCTGATCACGCCCTGGAACTTTCCCTTCCTGATCCTGTGCGAGCGGGTGCCCTTCATCCTCGCCTCGGGCTGCACGATGGTGGTGAAGCCTTCCGAAGTGACCAGCGCCACCACGCTGATCCTTGCGGAGATCCTGGCCGAGGCCGGCTTGCCGAAGGGCGTCTACAACGTCGTCACCGGACCCGGTGGCACCGTGGGGCAGGCGATGGCCGAACATCCCGACATCGACATGCTGTCCTTTACCGGCTCGACCGGGGTGGGGCGGTCCTGCGTCCACGCCGCCGCCGACAGCAATTTCAAGAAGCTGGGGCTGGAGCTGGGCGGCAAGAACCCGATCATCGTCTTTGCCGACAGCGACCTTGAGGATGCCGCCGACGCGGCGGCCTTCGGCATCAGCTTCAACACCGGGCAATGCTGCGTTTCTTCCAGCCGGCTGGTCGTCGAGGCGTCGGTGGCCGACGAGTTCGAGCGCCTGCTGGTCGAGAAGATGCGCCGCATCCGCATCGGCGACCCGCTGGATGATGCGACCCAGGTGGGCGCCATCACCACCGAGGCGCAGAACCGGACGATCCTGGGCTATATCGACAAGGGCCGGCAGGAAGGGGCGCGCCTTCTGACCGGCGGCGAGGTGCTGGAAATCGGCGCGGGCCGCTTCATCGCGCCGACGCTGTTCTCGGGCGTGCGCCGGGACATGGCCATCGCGCGGGACGAGATCTTCGGCCCGGTCCTGTCCTCGTTCCGCTTCGAGACCGTGGACGAGGCCATCGCCATCGCCAACGATACCGTCTACGGGTTGGCGGCCTCGCTGTGGACGAAGGATCTGGACAAGGCGCTGACCGTGACGCGGCGCGTTCGTGCGGGCCGGTTCTGGGTCAACACGATCATGGCGGGCGGGCCGGAAATGCCGCTGGGCGGCTTCCGGCAATCCGGCTGGGGCCGCGAGGCTGGCATCTATGGCGTCGAGGAATATACCCAGATCAAGTCGGTCCATGTCGAGATCGGCAAGCGCGCGCATTGGATCAAGTAAGGGGGCGGCGTAATGGCGCAGGGTTACGACTACGTCATCATCGGCGGCGGTTCGGCCGGCTGCGTGCTGGCCGCGCGGCTGTCCGAGGACAGCCAGGCGCGGGTCTGCCTGATCGAGGCCGGGGGCAAGGACAGCAACCCGCTGATCCACATGCCGGTGGGATTCGCCAAGATGACCACCGGGCCGCTGACCTGGGGGCTGGTGACCGCGCCGCAGCGCCATGCCAACAACCGCGAGATCCCCTATGCCCAGGCCCGCGTCCTGGGTGGTGGCTCCTCGATCAATGCCGAGATCTTCACCCGCGGCCACCCGTCCGATTACGACCGCTGGGTCGAGGAGGGCGCCGAGGGCTGGGGCGCGGAGGAGGTGCGGCGCTACTTCCGCCGCTCGGAAGGGAACACGATCCTGTCGGGCGAATGGCACGGCACCGAGGGCCCGCTGGGGGTGTCGAACCTGCCCAGCCCCAATGTCCTCAGCCGCGCCTTCGTGCAAAGCTGCCAGGAGGCCGGCATCCCCTATAATCCCGATTTCAACGGGCCGATGCAGGAAGGCGCGGGCATCTATCAGACGACGATCCGCAACAACCGGCGCTGTTCCGCGGCCGTGGGCTATCTGCGCCCGGTGCTGTCGCGGCCGAACCTGACGGTGCTGACCGGCGCGCTGGTGTTGCGGCTGGTCTTCGAGGGCAGCCGGGCGGTGGGTGTCGAATATGTCGCCGGCAAGGGTGGCGCGCCGGTGGTGGCGCGGGCCGAGCGTGAGGTGATCGTGACCTCGGGCGCCATCGGCTCGCCCAAGCTGTTGATGCTGTCGGGGGTCGGCCCCGCCGATCACCTGCGCAGACACGGCATCGAGGTGGTGCAGGACTTGCCCGGCGTGGGCCGGAACCTTCAGGACCATTTCGGCATCGACATCGTGGCCGAGTTGAAGGGCCATGAAAGCCTCGACCGCTACGGAAAGCCGCATTGGATGGTCTGGGCCGGGCTGCAATACCTGCTGTTCAATTCCGGGCCGGTGACTTCGAACGTGGTCGAGGGCGGGGCCTTCTGGTATGCCGACCGCGACGCGCCTTGCCCTGACCTGCAATTCCATTTCCTGGCCGGCGCGGGGGCCGAGGCGGGCGTGCCCTCGGTGCCGAAGGGGTGTTCGGGGATCACGCTGAACAGCTATACCCTGCGGCCGAAATCGCGGGGCACGGTGACGCTGCGGTCCTCCGATCCGCGCGACAATCCGGTAGTCGATCCGAACTTCCTGGCCGAACCCGAGGATCTGCGCATCTCGACCGAGGGGGTAAGGATCAGCCGCGAGATCTTCGGCCAGCATTCGCTGGGGAAATATATCCGCGAATTGCGCTTTCCCGATGCGAGCGTGCGCACGCAGGCGGATTACGAGGCCTATGCGCGCCAATACGGCCGCACCTCATACCATCCGACCTGCACCTGCAAGATGGGGCGCGACGAGATGGCGGTGGTCGATCCGCAGCTGCGCGTTCACGGGCTGGACGGGCTAAGGATCTGCGACAGCTCGGTCATGCCCTCGCTGATCGGGTCGAACACCAATGCACCGACGATCATGATCGCCGAGAAGGCATCCGACATGATCCGGGGCAATCGCTGAGGCTTTGCCGGGCGCGGTCGTTGCCGCGCCCTTGCGCATCAGTCCCAACTGGGGGCGTAGGGCACCCGGTCGCGGTCCACGATGCGGTAATTCGTGCCGTTCAGCGCGTCGATCCGGGCCATCTCGTCCGCCGAGAGCGTGAAATCCATGATCTCCAGATTGGCCCGGATATTCTCCGGCCTGGTGGACATGGTGTACATGCTGAGACCCTTTTGCAGGATCCAGCGCAAGACGACCTGAGCGGCGGATTTCCCATGCGTCCCGCCGATTTCCCCGAGCAACGGGTATTTGAAGACCTCGCCGCGCGCGAGAGAACAGTATGACGACAGCGGAATGCCGGTTTCCCTGGCCGCCTCCAGCAGGCGCGACTGATCCAGCAATGGGTGGAATTCGACCTGGTTCGTGACCAGGGGCACATCGACCACCGCACGCGCCTGATGCATCATTGCGGCGGTATAGTTCGAGACGCCGATATGGCTGGCCAATCCAGCCTCATATGCCTTTTGCAGCAGGTTCAGCGACGGCGTGATGTCGCCTCCGGCCGGCGGCCAATGCAGAAGCAGCACATCGATCCGGTCGATTCGCAAGGCACGCAGGCTGGACTCGACCGAAGGCAAAAAGCGCGATTCGCTAAAATTCTCGGGCCTGACCTTGGTGATGATGCAAAACCGGTCGCGCGCGATCCCGGTCTCGGCCAGGGCGGCGCCGGTGTCCGCTTCGTTCTCATAACCCTGCGCGGTGTCAAAGGTCCGGTATCCCGCCTGGACCGCCGTATGGATCGCGTGACGCAGAGCGCCACCCTTTAAGGGAAACGTGCCGAATCCCTGCAGGAATCCGGGTTGCAGCAGAATGTTCATCGCGATCCTCCTCATCATGTTCCTGCGTCGCGCCGATCCCGGTTTTCCTCTTGCCGGGAGGGGCGGATCACAGATATATAGATAACCAGTTAGTTACTTAAGATGCAATTGCGAAGGAGGAGCGTAATGTCCAAGATCCGCACCGCCCATCAGGCGGCAGAACTGGTCCGCGACGGCGCGGTGATCGCGGTGAACTCGTCCTCGGGATTGCTGTGCCCCGATCATGTCCTGGCGGCCCTGGGCGAGCGCTTTGCGCAGGAAGGTGCCCCGCGCGGCCTGACGACCATCCATCCGATCGCTGCCGGCGACATGTTCGGCACCCCCGGCGTGGACCATATCGCCCATCCCGGCATGATCGCGCGGATCATCGGCGGTTCCTATCCCTCGGGGCCGTCCAATGCCGAGCCGCCGAAGATCTGGCAGCGCATCCTGGCCGAGGAGGTTGCGGCCTATAACGTGCCCTCGGGCATCGTCTTCGACATGCTGCGCGAGGGGGCGGCGCAGCGGCCCGGCGTGCTGACCAAGGTCGGCATGGAGACCTTTGCCGATCCTGCGCTGGACGGCTGCGCGATGAACGCCACCGCCCGCGCCGCGCCCATCGTCAAGCGCGTGGCCTTCGAGGGCGAGGACTGGCTGTATTTCCCCGCGTTGCGACCCGATGTGGCGCTGATCCGCGCGACCACGGCGGACGAGAACGGCAACCTGACCTTCGAGGACGAGGGCGCGACCCTTGGCGCGATGGAAATGGCGCTGGCCGCGCATAACTGCGGCGGCATCGTCATTGCGCAGGTCCGGCGTGTCGCCGCGCAAGGCACGCTGAAGCCGCATGACGTGAAGGTGCCGGGCATCCTGGTCGATGTGATCGTCGAGGCGCCCGATCAGTTGCAGACCACCGCGACGCCGCACGACCCCGCCATCTCGGGCGAGGTCTTCCGGCCGCTGTCCAGTTTCCGCGCGGCGGATTTCAATCCCGGCAAGATCATCGCCAGGCGCGTCGCGCAAGAGCTGCGATCGGGATGGGCGGTGAATATCGGCTTTGGCATCTCGGCCAATGTGCCGCGCATCCTGATCGAGGAGGGCCTGCATGGCGCGGTGACTTGGGTCATCGAGCAAGGCGCGGTCGGCGGCGTGCCGCTGCTGGATTTCAAGTTCGGCTGCGCCAGCAATGCCGAGGCTTTCGTGGCTTCGCCGCATCAGTTCTGCTATTTCCAGGCGGGCGGTTTCGACTGTTCCCTGCTGTCCTTCCTGGAAATCGACGCCGAGGGCTCGGTCAATGTCAGCCGCCTTGCCGCGACGCCGCATCGGACGGCGGGGGCGGGCGGGTTCGTGGACATCACGGCGCGGGCGAAGCGGATCGTCTTTTCGGGCAATTTCAATGCAGGGGCGAAGATGCGGCTTGAGGGTGGCAGGCTGGTCATCGACCGCGAGGGCAAGGTTGCCAAGATCGTGCCCAAGGTCGATCAGGTCAGCTTCTCGGGCCGTCGCGCGGTGGCGCAGGGGCAGCAGGTCATCTATGTCACCGAGCGCTGCGTGTTGCGCCTGTTGCCCGAAGGGCTGACGGTGGCCGAGATCGCGCCTGGCGTCGACCTGCAACGGGACGTGCTGGACCAGGCCGCAACGCCCTTGCGCGTGGCGGATGACCTGAAGGAAATGGATGCAGCGCTGTTTCGGGACGCGCCGATGGGCCTGGTGCTGTGAGCGAAGATCCGCGCCTGGACCTGCGGATCGGGGCGGGCATCGCGCGGCTGGCCATCCGCCGCCCGGACAAGCTGAACGCCCTGGATGCCGAAATGGTGGACGGATTGTTGCCCCTTTGCCAGCGGATCGAGCGATCCGATGCGCGGGTGGTGATCCTGACGGGCGAGGGCGGGCGCTCGTTCTGCGCGGGCGGCGATATTGCCGCCTGGTCGCAACTGTCGCCCGATGATTTCGGCCGCCGCTGGCTGCGCGACGGCCATGCCGCCTTCGACGCGCTGGCCCGCCTGGTGCAGCCGGTGATCGCGGTGCTGAACGGGCATTGCCTTGGCGGTGGGCTGGAACTGGCGGCCTGCGCCGACTACCGCCTGGCCGAGGCGCATGTGCGGATCGGCTTGCCCGAAACCTCGCTTGGCATCATCCCCGGCTGGTCGGGAACGCAACGTGCGGTGCGTCGATTCGGTGCCGGTGCGGTGCGTCGGATGGCGCTGTTTGGCGAGGTTTTCGGTGCCAAGGAAGCGCAGCGCCTTGGGCTGGTCGATCAGGTCGTCCCGACGGGCGCTGGCATGGCTGCCGCCGAGGCGCTGGCCGCGCGGGTGATTGCCCGCGCCCCGCGCGCAACGGAAATCACCAAGATGCTGGTCAACGCCGCCGAGGGCGAGGAACGCGAGCGCGTGCTCGAGGCGCTGGCCGGCAGCGTCGCCGCCGCATCCGGCGATCTGCGGGAAGGGCTTGCGGCGTTCCGCGAAAAGCGCTCTGCAAGGTTCGGAGCGACGGGTCGAGAGGGGGAGATGGAATGAAAGCCGAGGATCGCGATTTCCTGGCCGGGCTTTTCGACGCGGCGGTGGCTGCTGCCGATCCCGAAACCGCGCTGGCTGCGCATCTGCCGGATCGTCCCAGGGGCCGCACGGTCGTGGTCGGCGCCGGCAAGGGTGCGGCGCAACTGGCGGCGGCGTTCGAGCGCCTGTGGGACGCGCCGGTCGAGGGCGTGGTGGTCACGCGCTACGGCTATGGCTGCGATATCCGCAATATCCGC
The DNA here is from genome assembly GCF_029909815.1 of Paracoccus ferrooxidans. Lineage (NCBI taxonomy): Bacteria > Pseudomonadati > Pseudomonadota > Alphaproteobacteria > Rhodobacterales > Paracoccaceae > Paracoccus > Paracoccus ferrooxidans. Next base: position 230,985 of record NZ_CP038201.1, read on the forward strand.
GTGATCGAGGCCGCGCATCCCGTTCCCGATCAGGCCGGGCTTGCGGCAGCCGAGGCCTTGTTCCAGGCCGTCCGCGGGCTGAGCAAGGACGATCTGGTCGTGGCGCTGGTCTGCGGCGGCGGCTCGGCGTTGCTGCCGGCGCCGCCCGAGGGGCTGACGCTGGAGGACGAGATCGAGCTGAATCGCATCCTGCTGGCCAGCGGTGCGCCGATCTCGGTGATGAATGCGATCCGCAAGCAGGTCTCGCGCATCAAGGGCGGCAGGCTGGCGCTCGCGGCGCATCCGGCGCGGGTGGTGTCGCTGGTCGTCTCGGACGTGCCGGGCGACGATCCGGCGCAGGTCGCCTCGGGTCCGACGGTGCCGGACGCGGCCACCCGCGAGGAAGCGCGGCGCATGATCGAGGCGTGGCGGATCGCGCTGCCGCCGCGGCTGGCGGAGTGGTTCGCGGGTCAGGATGGTCTGCCGCCGGATCCCGCCGATCCCCGTTTCAAGGGGCATGAGGTCCGCGTGGTGGCATCGGCACGGCTGTCGCTTGAAGCGGCTGCCGCGCGGGCCGGGGCGGCGGGGGTTCCGGCGGTGATCCTGTCGGACGCGATCGAGGGCGAAGCGCGCGACGTGGCCCGCGTTCATGCCGCCATCGCCCGCGAGGTGGCGACCCGAAGCCGGCCTTTCGCGCGCCCGGTGGTGATCCTGTCGGGCGGCGAGACGACCGTGACCCTGCGAGGCCGGGGGCGCGGCGGGCGAAACAGCGAGTTCCTGCTGGCGCTCGCCTTGGGAATCGAGGGCCTGCCCATCGCGGCACTGGCCGCCGATACCGACGGCATCGACGGGTCCGAGGATAACGCAGGCGCCTTCGCCGATGGCGGCAGCATGGCGCGGCTGCGCGCCTTGGGCCTTGACCCCGCGGCGATGCTGGCGGGCAATGATGCCTGGTCCGCCTTTGCTGCCCTGGGCGATCTGTTCGTGCCCGGTCCGACCGGCATCAATGTCAACGATTTCCGGGCCATCCTGATCCGGTAAAGGCGGCGCCGGTATCGCCACCGGCGCCGGCAAGCTCAGGCCGGGACCGGCGCATCCCCGCGCAGCAGGCCGTTGTCCTTCAAGGCTTGCCAGAACTCGGCCGGGATCGGGTGATCCATCCAGGCGAGGTTCTGCTCCAACTGCCGGACGGTCCGCGTGCCGGCGCAGAAGGACGGCACCGCCGGATGTGCCACCACGAATTGCAGCGCCGCGGCGGGCAGCGGGACGTCGTATTCGGCGCAGACCGCCTCGATCTTCGCCACCCGGTCCATGATTTCGGCCGGGGCGGGGGCGTAGTTGTATTTCGCGCCCGGCTTGGCACCCGTCGCCAGAATGCCCGAGTTGAAGCCGCCGCCCACGACCACGGCCGCGCCGCGTTCCTCGCAAAGCGGCAGGAACTCGTCCAGGGCGTCCTGTTCAAGCAACGTATAGCGGCCGGCCAGCAGGAAGCAGTCGAAGTCGCGCTGCTTCAGCGCCTCGTGGCAGACCTGCCATTCGTTCACGCCGACGCCGATGGCCTTGACCATCTTGTCGTCGCGCAGCCGGGCCAGCGCCTTGTAGCATCCGTCCATGGCCTGGCGGAAAACCTCGGGCTGCTCGCTGCCGCGGGTATAGACGTCGATGTCGTGGATGAAGAGGATGTCGATGCGTTCCAGCGCCAGCCGCTGCAGGCTGTCCTCGAAGGCGCGCATCGTGCCGTCGTAGCTGTAGTCGAACTCCATCGTGAAGGGCGCCGCATTCACCCAGGGCGCAAAGTCGATGCTGTCGCGCCGGGCCGGGCGCAGCAGGCGGCCGACCTTCGAGGACAGCACGAAATCGTCGCGGTTTCGCCAGCGCAGCGCCTCGGACGTGCGCAGTTCGGACAGGCCGTGGCCATACATCGGCGCAGTATCGAAATAGCGCACGCCGGCATCCCAGGCGTGATCGAACATCGCGCGCGAGGTCTGGTCGTCGATCTCGCGGAATATGTTCCCCACCGGGGCGGTGCCGAAGGCGAAACCAGTCACCTCGAGGTCGGTGCGGCCGAACTTGCGCATATCCGAGGGTTTCATCCATGTCCTCCCATAAGTAACCATATGGTTATTAACTGCCACATTTCGCGATCCCCGGCAAGGGCCGCGATTTTGAGGTTGACGCCTTGGCGCCGGCGAAAATAAAGTAACCAGATAGTTATATATCCGAGGGGGGATTCGCAGATGTATTTGACCGAGACCCAGCTGCAGGTGCGAGACATGGCCCGCGCCTTCGCTGATGAGGTCATCCGGCCTGCAGCCGAGGCGCTGGACCGCGACGAGCGTTTCCCGGCCGAGATCTATGACGAGATGGCCAAGCTGGGCCTGTTCGGCATCGGCGTGCCGGAAAGCATGGGCGGGCCCGGCTTCGACACGCTGACCTATGCCGTGGTGATGGAGGAGCTGTCGCGCGGCTATGCCAGCGTGGCCGACCAGTGCGGTCTGCTGGAGCTGATCTCGACGCTTCTGGTGCGCCACGGCACGGATGCGCAGCGCAAGCTGCTGCCCGAGATCCTGGCGATGCGCCGCAAGGTCGCCTATTGCATCACCGAGCCCGAGGCGGGGACCGACGTTTCCGGCATTCGCACCACGGCAGAGCGCGACGGCGACGGCTGGGTGCTGAACGGCGGCAAGATCTGGATCCACAACGCGCCCGTCGCCGACCTGGGCTTCGTCCTGGCCCGCACCGACAAGGATGCCGGCAATCGCGGCATGTCGATCTTTGTCGTCGATCTGCACGCCAAGGGCGTCGAGCGCGGCCCCAAGGAACACAAGATGGGCCAGCGCGCCAGCCAGGTCGGGGCGCTGACCTTTACCGACGTGCGGCTTGGCGCCGATGCCATGCTGGGCGAGCCGGGGCGCGGCTTCCACATGATGATGAGCGTGCTGGACAAGGGCCGGGTCGGCATCGCCGCGCTGGCCGTGGGCATCGGCCAGGCGGGGCTCGAGGCCGCGCTGGACTATGCCGGGACGCGCAAGCAGTTCGGCAAGCAGATCGTCGAGTTCCAGGGCGTGCAATGGCTTCTGGCCGACATGGCCAAGGACATCGAGGCCGCGCGCCTGCTGGTCCACTCGGCGGCGTCCAGGATCGACAACGGCCAGGACGCGACCAAGGCCTGCTCGATGGCGAAATGCTTTGCCGGCGACATGGCGGTGGCGCGCACGGCGGATGCGGTGCAGGTCTTCGGCGGCTCGGGCTATATCCGGGGCTTCGAGGTCGAGCGGCTGTATCGCGATGCCAAGATCACCCAGATCTACGAGGGCACAAACCAGATCCAGCGCATGATCATCGCCCGCGAACTGCTGAAGAAGGGCGCGCAGGCATGAGACAGGCCGCCCTTGTCACCGGCTCCTCGCGCGGGATCGGCCTGGCCGCGGCCGAGGCGCTGGCGCGCGAAGGTTTCGCCATCGCCGTGAACGGCCCCGCCGACGATGCCGAATTGCAGGCCGCCGTGGCCCGCATCGCCGCGCTTGGCGTGCCGGTCGTCGCCGCGCCTTTCGACGTGACCGGCATCGCCGGCCATGACGCGGCGCTTCAACGGATCGAGGACGCGCTCGGCCCCCTGACCACGCTGGTCAACAACGCGGGTGTGGGCGTCATGCAACGCGGCGACCTGCTTGAGGTCAGCGAGGCAAGCTGGGACCGCTGCCTGGCCGTCAACAGCAAGGCGATGTTCTTCCTGTCGCAAGCCTTCGCCCGCCGCCTGTTGGCGCGGAAACGCCCCGAGGCGCTGTTCCATGCCATCGTCAACGTCACCTCGTCGAACGCGGTGGCGGTGGCGGTGCAGCGCTCGGAATATTGCGCCTCGAAAGCCGCCGCCGCGATGGTGTCCAAGGCGCTGGCGGTGCGGCTGGGCCCCGAAAACATCGCCGTCTACGATGTGCAGCCCGGCCTGATCGCGACCGAGATGACCGCCCCCGTGATCGACGCCTATCGCCAGCGCGCCGAGCAGGGCTTGACGCTGTTTCCCCGCGTGGGCCAGCCCGCCGACATGGGCGCCATCATCGCATCGCTGGCCTCGGGCCGGCTTCCCTATACCACCGGACAGGCGATCTCGGCCGACGCCGGGATGCTGGTTCCGCGCTTCTGAAAGGTGCCGCCATGAAGATCGCACTTCCCGATACGCAAGGCCGCCTGGCCGACTACACGCTGACCGGCACCCCCATCGCGCAGGCCGTGCTGCCCGCGAATCCGGCCCGCATCGTCTATTCCGCCGCCCATGTGGTGGCCGATCCCTTCACCGCCAGCGATCCCTCGGGGCGCGCGGCGGTGGATTGGGACAGGACGATGGCGTTCCGCCGCTACCTGGCGGGCCTCGGCCTTGGCATTGCCGAGGCGATGGATACGGCGCAGCGCGGCATGGGCCTCGACTGGCGCGGCGCGCTGGAACTGATCCGCCGGACCAAGGCGGAACTGCCCGAGGCGCTGGTCGGCAACGGCTGCGGCACCGATCACCTGGACCCGTCGGAGGCGAAGACGCTGGACGACGTCATCCGCGCCTATCTGGAACAGGTCGAGGCGATCCAGGCCGTCGGCGGCCGCATCGTGCTGATGGCCAGCCGCGCCCTGGCCCGCGTCGCGACCTGCCCCGAAGATTACCTGCATGTCTATGGCAAGGTGCTGTCGGCCTGCGACCAGCCGGTGATCCTGCACTGGCTGGGCGAGATGTTCGACCCCGCCCTGGCCGGCTATTGGGGCGGTTCGGATTTCGACGCCACGCTGGAGACCGTGCTGGCGGTGATCGAGCAAAACCTCGCCAGGGTTGACGGCATCAAGATGTCGCTCTTGGACAAGGACAAGGAGATCGCCTTGCGCCGCCGCCTGCCCGCGGGCGTGAAGATGTATACCGGGGACGATTTCAACTATCCCGAACTGATCGAGGGCGACGACCAAGGCTTCAGCCATGCCTTGCTGGGGATCTTCGACCCGCTGGCCCCCGCCGCCGCCTATGCCGTCAACCGGCTGGCCGAAGGGGACAGGGCAGGTTTCCGCGCCGCCCTGGACCCGACCGTTCCGCTGGCCCGCACGATCTTTCGCGCCCCGACGCAATACTACAAGACCGGCGTGGTCTTCCTGGCCTGGCTGAACGGTTTCCAGGATCATTTCATCATGCTGAACGGCCATCAGGCGATGCGGCCCTTGCCCTATTTCACCGAAGTCTTCCGCCGGTCGGACGCCTGCGGGTTGCTGCGAGACCCGGAACTGGCGGTGCGCCGAATGAAAACGCTGCTGGCAGTTCACGGGGCATAGGAATGCGTGATTTCAGCCGCGACATGTCCGCATTGGCCCTGAACACCGCCACGCTTGGCCATAATGTCGAGGGGGCAGGCGCCGGTTGGTCGCCCGAACGCACCATCGACGCCTGCGCCGAGCGCGGCTATGGCGGCATCGTCTTCTGGCGGCGCGAGATCGGATCCCGCGCCGCAGGGATTGCCGCCCATGCCCGCGCCGCCGGGCTGACGGTGGCCGGGCTGTGCCGGGCCCCGTTCCTCGTCGGACCCCTGGCGCCACGGGGCAGGCAGGCAGTGATGGATGATTTCCACGCCTCGATCGACATGGCGGCAGAACTTGGCGCGCCGGTCCTGACCATCGTGACCGGAGGGGTCGAGCCGGGCACGCGCGGCGTTGCCGAAAGTCTGCGCCTCGTCGCCGACCGCGTGGCCGAGGTTGCCCCTTACGCCGCAGAACGAGGCGTGCGCCTGGCGCTTGAGCCGCTGAATCCCGTCTATGGCGGCAACCGCTCCTGCCTGACGACGCTGCGCGACGCCCTGGATATTTGCGACGCGCTTGACGCGCCCAATGTCGGCGTGGCGGTCGATGTCTACCATGTCTGGTGGGACACTGACCTGCCACGGCAACTGGCCCGCGCCGGAGGGCGCATCCTCGGCCACCACCTTTGCGACTGGCTGGCCGATACCTCGGATGTGCTGCTGGATCGCGGCATGATGGGTGACGGCGTTGCCGATCTGAAAGCCATCCGTTCCGCGGTCGAAGCGGCCGGCTACCAGGGCCTCTGCGAGGTCGAGATCTTTTCGGCAGGCAACTGGTGGAAGCGCGATCCAGCCGAAGTGCTCGATACCATCGTCACGCGCTTCCGATCCGTCTGTTGATTGTTCCAGGAGGAAAAACCATGAAGCTCCTCGTCCCCGTGAAGCGCGTGATCGACTACAACGTGAAGGCCCGTGTGAAGGCGGACGGGTCTGGTGTCGATCTTGCGAATGTGAAGATGTCGATGAACCCGTTCGACGAGATCGCGGTCGAGGAGGCGATCCGGCTGAAGGAGAAAGGCCAAGCCGAAGAGATCATCGCCGTCTCGATCGGCGTGAAGCAGGCGGCGGAGACGCTGCGCACGGCCTTGGCGATGGGCGCCGACCGCGCCATTCTCGTCACCGCTACGGACGACGTGCAGCAGGACATCGAGCCCTTGGCGGTGGCGAAGATCCTCGCCGCGGTGGCCAAGGCCGAGGGCACCGAGCTGGTCATCGCCGGCAAGCAGGCGATCGACAACGACATGAACGCGACCGGGCAGATGCTGGCGGCGCTGCTGGGCTGGGCGCAGGCGACCTTCGCCTCGAAGCTCGAGATCGACGGGGCCAAGGCCAGGGTGACGCGCGAGGTCGACGGCGGCCTCCAGACCATCGCGGTGGCGCTGCCGGCGGTGGTCACCGCCGACCTGCGGCTGAACGAGCCGCGCTATGCGAGCCTTCCGAACATCATGAAGGCCAAGAAGAAGCCCTTGGAGGAAAAGACCGCAGCCGATTACGGCGTCGACGTCGCGCCGCGGCTGGAGGTGGTCTCGGTGCGCGAGCCCGAGGGCCGCAAGGCCGGCATCAAGGTCGGCTCGGTGGACGAGCTGGTCGGCAAGTTGAAGGAAGCGGGGGTGATCTGATGGCTGTTCTGCTGCTTGGGGAAGTGACGAACGGGGTGCTGAACCGCGACGCGACGGCGAAGGCGGTGGGCGCGGTCGGGTCCTTGGGCGAGGTGACGGTGCTCTGCGCCGGCGCGCAGGCCAAGGCCGCGGGCGAGGAGGCGGCGAAGATCGCCGGCGTCGCCAAGGTTCTGGTGGCGGAAGCCCCGCTCTATGGCCACCGGCTGGCCGAGCCGACGGCGGCGCTGATCGTGGGCCTTGCCGGCGATTACGACCACATCGCGGCGCCGGCGACGACGGATGCCAAGAACGTGATGCCGCGCGTCGCGGCGCTTCTGGACGTGATGGTGCTGTCGGACGTCTCGGCGGTGATCGATGCGGATACGTTCGAGCGCCCGATCTATGCCGGCAACGCCATCCAGGTGGTGCGCTCGAAGGACGCCAGGAAGGTCTTCACCATCCGCACCGCGAGCTTCGACGCGGCGGGGATCGGCGGTTCGGCCAGCGTGGCGGAGACCGCCGCCGCCGCCGATCCGGGCCTGTCGGCCTGGGTTGCCGACGAGGTGGCCGAGAGCGACCGCCCCGAGCTGACCTCGGCCAAGCGGGTGGTCTCGGGCGGCCGCGGCCTGGGCTCGAAGGAGAGCTTTGCCATCATCGAGGCGCTTGCCGACAAGCTCGGCGCCGCGGTGGGGGCAAGCCGCGCGGCGGTGGACTCGGGCTATGCGCCGAACGACTGGCAGGTCGGCCAGACCGGCAAGGTGGTGGCGCCCGAGCTTTACGTCGCGGTGGGCATCTCGGGGGCGATCCAGCACCTTGCGGGGATGAAGGACAGCAAGGTGATCGTTGCGATCAACAAGGACGAGGAGGCGCCGATCTTCCAGGTCGCCGACTACGGGCTGGTCGGAGACCTGTTCAGCGTCGTCCCGGAATTGACCGGCAAGCTCTGAACTTCTCTGTTCCGCAAATACTCCGGGGGGGAGCGCCCCTGCGGCCCCATCGAGGGGCCGCAGGGGCGCGGGGGGCAGAGCCCCCCGCCCCGCCCCGCAACCGCCACCAGCCAGCCAGGGAGGCCGAGCCATGTCCGAAATTGAACGCGAGTCGATGGAATACGACGTTGTGATCGTCGGCGGCGGCCCGCTGGAAGCCGGCGCGGCGCGGAAACCCCGCGCTGCAGACGCCCGGCGGATTATGCCACCGACCCCCACCATGGGGCGAGACTTCCGCGCCAAGCCCCGCTAGGCTGGCTAGTCGTGTCTGGAAACCACGCCATTCCGGCGGGTTGCAAGGGTGCGGTGGTATTCAGCCTCGGCGCGGGCGCAGGGTCCATGTTGCCGCCTACGGCGGAGCCGACTGGATCAGGCGAAGGCCATCAGGGGATAATGAATTGCCGATCACTCGCCGGATCAGGGAGTCCTGACGTTTCAGGTGCGATCTTGGGACCGGAAGTATTTCGGGACACGGCTGCGCGGCCCAGTATCCCGCGGCCTGCCAGCCACAGGCAAGCATTTCTGAAAGCGCGCCTCTCGCGACCAGCGTGATTTGCCTCAAGCCCGTGCCACCCGCAGGGCATCACCTGCTTCCCGCAAAGCGACAGGATTGCGCCCCGTTCGCCCGTGAAGATCGATCCTCTGGCCCTTCGTTTCCGGCTGGATCACCGTCTTCTCGATCAGTCCGCGCAGGATGGTCGCCGCATCAGCCGCGTATCGCCGCGATCAGCGCGGCCAGGTCCTGCCCGCAGATCGGGGCGATGCCGGGTGGATCACCGCAGGCGAGCGCCGGGGGCATGGTCTTGCTGAGCAGCTCGTCGCGCATCCGCCCGTTGAAGCCTTCCACGAAACCGTTCCGCATCGGCTTGCTCGTTGCGAGAGAATGCCATTCCTCGCTGCCCGAGGCAGCACCGCTGGATGGCATTCGAAGTCGGTCCCGCGCCGTGGTTACATGCCGATGGGATCGGAAGGGCCTGGCATCGCCGGCGACGACCACGCCTGACCGTTGACATCCCCATCCCGCATTCGCATGCTGGCCACTCCACCAGGGGTGTCCCGACAAGGGGCTGAGATACTGCTGAGCCATAAGGCAGCGCAGTGACCCTATGAACCTGATCCAGTTCATGCTGGCGTAGGGACGGTGCGGATGCCTTGCCGGTCGCGTGCGGCCAAGGGGGCATTCTTTTCCTTCCCGTCAGTGCTGGGTCTCCAATGCTGCGACGCGAGGAGCCTCGACATGACATCCAAAGAAACCCCGACGGTCACCACCGGACCGCTGCCCGCCTCGACCAAGGTGTTCAAGCCGGGTGTGCTGCATCCCGACATCCGCGTGCCGATGCGCGAGATCGCCTTGCATCCAAGCGCGGGCGAGCCGCCAGTGACGGTCTATGATTCCTCGGGGCCCTATACCGATCCCGGTGCCGAGATCGCCATCGAACGCGGCCTGCCGCGCCTGCGCGAGGGCTGGGTCAGGGCGCGCGGCGACGTGGAATCCCATGAGGGGCGGCATGTGAAGCCCGAGGACAACGGTTTCGTCTCGGGCGACCGGCTGACGCCCGAGTTTCCCATCCGCCACCGGCCCTTGCGGGCGCGGAACGGCAAAGCCGTCACCCAGCTTGCCTATGCCCGCGCCGGCATCGTCACGCCCGAGATGGAGTTCATCGCCATCCGCGAGAACCTTGGCCGCAAGGCCGCAAAAGAGGCGCTGGCCCGCGACGGGCAGGATTTCGGCGCGGCGATCCCCGCTTTCGTGACCCCCGAATTCGTGCGCGACGAGGTGGCGCGCGGGCGGGCGGTCATCCCGGCCAACATCAACCACCCCGAGGCCGAGCCGATGATCATCGGCCGCAATTTCCTGGTCAAGATCAATGCCAATATCGGCAACTCGGCGGTGACTTCCTCGATGGCCGAGGAGGTCGAGAAGATGGTCTGGGCGACCCGCTGGGGCGCGGATACGGTGATGGACCTGTCCACGGGCCGCAACATCCACAACATCCGCGAATGGATCATCCGCAACGCGCCCGTGCCAATCGGCACCGTGCCGCTTTACCAGGCGCTGGAAAAGGTCGGCGGCGTCGCCGAAGACCTGACATGGGAGGTGTTCCGCGACACGCTGATCGAACAGGCCGAGCAGGGCGTGGACTATTTCACCATCCATGCCGGGGTGCGGCTGCACATGATCCCGCTGACGGTGGATCGCGTCACCGGGATCGTCTCGCGCGGCGGCTCGATCATGGCGAAATGGTGCCTGCATCACCACCGCGAAAGCTTCCTCTACGAGCGGTTCGACGAGATCTGCGACATCATGCGCGCCTATGACGTCAGCTTCAGCCTTGGCGACGGGCTGCGCCCCGGCTCGATCGCCGATGCCAACGACGCGGCGCAATTCGCCGAGCTGGAGACGCTGGGCGAGCTGACGCAGATCGCCTGGGCCAGGGATTGCCAGGTCATCATCGAAGGCCCCGGCCACGTGCCGATGCACAAGATCAAGGAGAACATGGACAAGCAGTTGGCCATCTGCGGCGAGGCGCCGTTCTATACCCTCGGCCCGCTGACGACCGACATCGCGCCGGGCTACGACCATATCACCAGCGGCATCGGCGCGGCGATGATCGGCTGGTTCGGCACGGCGATGCTGTGCTATGTCACGCCCAAGGAACATCTGGGCCTGCCCGACCGCGACGACGTGAAGACCGGCGTCATCACCTACAAGATCGCCGCCCATGCCGCCGACCTGGCCAAGGGGCATCCGGCGGCGAAGATCCGCGACGACGCCCTGTCGCGCGCCCGGTTCGAGTTCCGCTGGGAGGACCAGTTCAACCTGTCGCTGGATCCCGAGACGGCGCGAGCGTTCCACGACGAGACGCTGCCCAAGGAGGCGCATAAGGTCGCCCATTTCTGCTCGATGTGCGGGCCGAAGTTCTGCTCGATGCGGATTTCCCACGACATCCGCGCCGAGGCGCAGAAGGAGGGCCTAGCCGCCATGGCGCAGAAATACCGCGAGGGCGGCGACCTTTACATGCCGGTGCGCGAGGCGACGTAAGCGGTAGGGGCGGTTTCGCGCCTGCACGAGATCGCATCGCTTCTTCGCCATCTCGCGGGGGAGTGCTGCGATCTCTGGCCGTCCTGCATCTGCCGAAGCTGGATCAGGCGGCCGCAGCTGTCATCCCAGACGGCCAGGCGAACCCTGCCCGCATCCAGCGGGTCCAGGGTGAACCGGATGCCGGACGGGCGCAGCCGCTCGAATGCGCCGGCTGGCTGGAGCTGTTCCATTCCCTCGCCACCCTGCTTGGCGCCGCAAGGGCCGATGTTCTTGGCGGTGATGCGCGGTGCATATCCCAGCGCCTTGAGCCTTGAGCCGGGCCGCTGCTGCGGCGGCCGGCATGGCTCATCCAGCCGCATCGCGACGAAGCCGGGGGTTTTCCTGCAGAATTCCAGCACCGGCCGAAAGGTCAAGCCCGGCGGCGGTTTCCAAGCCCGCAGGACCACGGTCGCCCCGAAACTGCGGTGCGGGGAACCTTGGAATCGAAATCCCGCGGTAATTGCCGGGGCGTCTTCTGGCCGGAGGAGGCATCAATCCGCAAATATCCGGCCCCGGTTCAGGATGCCGCGGGGGTCCAGTGCGCCTTTCAGCGCCTGCATGGCCGCGATCTCGGCCGGGCTGCGCGCAAGCGGCAGCCAGGGCTTCTTGTCGATGCCGATGCCATGTTCGGCGGAAATCGACCCGCCATATGCAGCGACCAGGCGCATCAGGCAATCCACCGCCCGGTCCTTGCATCCGGTCTGAAAGACGTAATGCAGATTGCCGTCCGCAAGATGGCCGAAGATCAGGAATCGCGCCTCGGGGTCGATTTGCGCCAGCACGCGCCGGCTTTCATTCAGGAACTCGGCAATGCGCGGCACCGGCACGCTGATATCGCCGTTTGCGATATTGTCCTGTCCGCGCAGGTAATCCGCGCAGGCGTCGCGCAATTCCCACAGGGTCAGGAATTCGCGCTGCGACTGGGCGATGACGGCGTCCAGCGCGACCCCATCCTCAAGCGCCGCGGCCAGGCAATCCATGAAGGCAGCCGGGGCGGCCTCGCCCGCGGTTTCGGACTGGATCTCGGCCAGCACATAGATCGGGGCGGGGGTCGCCAGCGGCGGGGCCATGCCCAGGTGGCCGGCGACGCCGCGATAGATCGTATCCAGCATGATCTCGTAGGCCGAGAGCATGCCGCCCACGCTTTTGCGCAGGCGCCACAGCAGGTCCAGCGCCGCCTCGACCGAGGGAAGGGCCAGCAGGGCGTTCGTCTCGACCGCCGGGCGGGGATGGAGCCGCAGCAAGGCGCGCGTCACCACGGCGAGCGTGCCCTCGCTGCCGATGAAAAGCTGGTTCAGGTCGTAGCCGCTGTTGTCCTTGTCCAGCCCGCGCATGCAGGCGAGGACGGAGCCATCGGCCAGCACCGCCTCCAGTCCCGCCACCTGCGCACGGAACATGCCATAGCGCAGCACGCGGATGCCGCCGGCATTGGTGGCGATATTGCCGCCGATGGTCGCGGTGCCGCGCGCGCCGATATCGACGCCGAAGATCAGCCCGGCCTGGTCCGCGGCCTCCTGCACACGCTGGAGCGGCACGCCGGCGCCGGCCAGGATGGTCCGACTGTCAGGATCGGGCGCGGCCAGTTCGGTCAGCCGTTCCGTGGACAGCACCGCCTCGCCCGGCCGCACGCGATGGGCGCCCGACAGGCCGGTGCGCCCGCCCTGCACGACCAGCGGTTGGCCGAAGGCATTGCAGGCCGCAAGCGCCGCCGCGACCTCGGCGGTGCTGCCAGGGCGCATCACGAAACGCGGCGGGGCAGAGAAGCGGTCGCGCCGATCCTCCTGGTAACGCGGGGCGACGGCATCGCCGGTCAGCAGCGCCGCCGGCGGCAGAACCCGGCCGAGCCGGTCGAGCAACGCCAAAACGTCCGGGTCTTGCGGCTTTGCCATGCGATCCTCCCTTGTTGCCGGGAAGGGTGCCGGCATTTTTATATTTGTCAAACCTTTTATGTTTTATGGAGCCCTGCTAGCCTGCCCGAAACGGCGGAGAATCGGATGGCGCTGCAATATGACGAGATCGTGCGGGGAGGGCTGGCCCGGCAAGTGGCTGATCTGATCCGCGATGCGATTATGCAGGGGCGGCTGGCGACGGATGAGCGCCTGCCGACCGAAGAGGAGTTGGCGCGCCGCTTTGGCATTTCGCGTCCGACGGTGCGCGAGGCGCTGAAGGTTCTGGCGGCGCAGAACCTGATCCGCTCGCGTCGCGGGCCGACGGGGGGCACCTTCGTCAACGCGCCCGACGACGATGCGGCGGCACGCAGCATCACCGACACGGCGACGCTGCTGGTCGGCATGGGCCGTTTCGACATCGACGAGATCGTGACGGCGCGGATGCAGACCGAGGCCCTGTGCTGCCGCCTGGCCGCGCAGAACCGCGGCGACGACGACCTTGCGGCAATGGCCGCCGAAATCGCCTTGCAGCAGGACGAGGCATTGCCGGACGAGGATTTCTGCGCCTCGGACGTCCGCTTTCATCGCGCCGTGGTGCAGGCCACGGGCAACGGCCCCTTGCAGCTGATGATGCACGCGATGATCGAAAGCTTCATCCCGATCACCAACATGCTGATCTATCGCGATCACGAGCGTCGCCGCACCGTCGCCGCGCATGAGCGCATCCACATGGCCATTGCCGCCCGCGATGCCGAGACGGCCGCGCAACTGATGCGGGGCCATGTCGAGGGGATGCGCGCCGTGCTGGACCAGGCGCTGGCCCGCCGCAATGCCGACAAGCCCCGAGGAGGAACCCCATGACCGAAACATTCCGCGCCCTGCTGATCGAGGATCGGGACGGCAAGCCCGTGGCGGGCTTCCGCGACCTGACCCGCGACGCGCTGCCCGACCACGAGGTGCTGGTCGAGGTCGCCTATTCGACCCTGAACTACAAGGACGGGTTGGCGATCACCGGCAAGGGCCGCATCGCCCGCCGCCTGCCGATGGTGGCGGGGATCGACATTGCCGGCACGGTGGTCGAAAGCCGCTCGGACCGCTGGCAGCCGGGCGACAAGGTGATCGTGAACGGCTGGGGCCTGTCGGAAACCGAATGGGGCGGCTACAGCCGGTTCCAGCGCCTCAAGCCCGAATGGCTGACCCGCCTGCCCGAAGGGTTTTCGCTGCAGGATGCCATGGCCATCGGCACCGCCGGCTATACCGCCGCGCTTTGCGTCGATGCGCTGGAGGATTGGGGCGCGATCCGGCCCGGCGGTGCCGAGGTGCTGGTGACGGGCGCGGCCGGCGGGGTCGGCTCGACCGCGATCAGCCTGCTGTCGGCCAAGGGCTATGCCGTCACCGCCGCCACCGGCCGCCCCGAGACGCATGACTATCTGGCCGGGCTGGGCGCCACGGGCTTCGTGGATCGCGCCACCTTGGCCGAAAAGGGCGGCCCGCTGCAAAAGGAACGCTGGGCGGGGGCGGTGGACAGCGTGGGGTCCACTACCTTGGCCAATGTGCTGGCGCAGACCAATTACGGCGGCGCGGTCGCGGCCTGCGGGCTGGCAGGCGGCTTCGACCTGCCGGCGACGGTCATGCCGCATATCCTGCGCGCTGTCGCGCTCTTGGGCATCGACAGCGTGATGGCGCCGCAGGCGAAACGCGACCGGGCCTGGGCGACGCTGGCGGCGCATCTGGACAAGGCGCATCTGGCCAGCATCGCGCGGGTCGAACCCATGTCGAAGCTGCCCGAACTGGCCGCCGACATCGTCGCCGGCCGCATCCGGGGCCGCGTGGTCATCGACGTGGCGGGCTAGGGCCGGCGCGGGGCCGGGGGGCGGCAGAGCCCGCTCCCCGCCCGTCAGGCCATGGCCTGCGCCAGTTCGGCCGCGCGCGCACGCAGGGCGAATTTCTGGATCTTTCCGGTCGAGGTCTTGGGCAGGGGTTCGAACACCACCCGCGACGGGCATTTGTAGCCCGCAAGCCCCGCCCGGCAATGGGCGATCATCGTGGCCTCGGTTTCCGTGCTGCCGTCGCGCAACTCGACGAAGGCGCAGGGGGTCTCGCCCCATTTCTCGCTGGGCATGGCGACCACGGCGCAAAGCGCGACGGCGGGGTGGCGATAAAGCTGTTCCTCGATCTCGATCGAGGAGATGTTCTCGCCGCCCGAGATGATGATGTCCTTGGAGCGGTCCTTGAGCTGGACATAGCCGTCGGGATGCATCACGGCCAGGTCGCCGGAATGGAACCAGCCGCCGGCAAAGGCCGCCGCGGTCGCATCCGGGTTCTTCAGATAGCCCTTCATCACCACATTGCCGCGAAACATCACCTCGCCCAGCGTCCGGCCGTCGGCCGGCACGGGCAGCATGGTGTCCGGGTCCATCACCGCCAGCTCGTCCAGCGACAGATAGCGCACGCCCTGCCGGGCCTTGCGCGCCGCCTGCTCCGAAGCCGGCAGCCCGTCCCAGCCGGGATTCCATTCGTTCACCACGGCCGGGCCATAGGTCTCGGTCAGGCCGTAAAGATGGGTGACGCCGAATCCGGCCTTCGCCATGGCTTGCAGCACCGTCTCGGGCGGCGGTGCGGCGGCGGTGTTGAACATCACCTGCTGCGGAAAGCTGCGCTTCTGGTCGGCCGGAGCGTTCAGCAGGGTGGACATGACGATGGGCGCCCCGCACAGATGCGTGACGCCGTGATCGGCGATGGCATCGAATATCGCGCCCGCCCGCACCCAGCGCAGGCAGACCTGCGTGCCCGCCTGCACCGGCACCGTCCAGGGAAAGCACCAGCCATTGCAGTGAAACATCGGCAGGGTCCACAAATAGACCGGATGCCGGCCCATCCCGGCATGGATGACGTTGTTCAACGCCATCAGCGCCGCCCCGCGATGGTGACAGACGACGCCCTTGGGATTGCCGGTCGTTCCCGAGGTATAGTTCAATGAGATCGCGTCCCATTCGTCGCCGGGCAGGGTGCCGGGGTGATCCGGGTCTCCCTCGGCCAGGAACTGGTCATAGTCTAGGCTGCCGATGCGCGCGCCCTTGGGATGGGGGGCATCCTCGGGATATTCGGCGTCGTCGAAGTCGATCACCAGCGGCCGGACCTGGGCCCGCGCCAGCGCCTCTGCCGCCAGCGCCGAAAACTCGCGGTCGACGATGAGCACGCGCGATTCCGCGTGGTCCAGCTGGAAGGCGACGGTCGCGGGATCGGAGCGGGTGTTGATCGAATGCAGCACCGCGCCCCCGGCCATCGGCACGCCGAAATGGGCGTGGATCATCGGCGGCGTGTTCGACAGCAGGACCGAGACGGTATCCCCGCGCCCGATGCCCCGTCTTGCCAGGGCCGAGGCGAGCCGGCAGCAATCGGTCCACAGCCGGCCATAGCCGTGGCGCTGGCGGCCGTGGATCACCGCCGGATGATCGGGAAAGGCCTGCGCCGCCCGCCGGAGGTAAGAGATGGGCGTCATCGGCTGGTGGTTGGCCGCCGTTCGGTCCAGCCCCTCGTCGTATTTGGTCATGCTTCTCCCCCCAAATTTGTTGCCTCGCCCGGTGGTCTAGCCCTTGGCGTGCCGTTCGGCCACCGGCTGGCCGGCCCTGCGCCATTCCCCGAAGCCGCCGCGCAGGGAGCGCGTGTCCAGCCCCATCTCCTGCGCCACCCGTGCCGCCAGCAGCGACCGCCAGCCCGAGGCGCAGTAGAACACATAGGTCCCGCCCTCGGCAAAGCGGGGCTTGTGATAGGGGCTTTCGGGGTCGATCCAGAACTCCAGCATCCCGCGCGGGGCGTGGAAGGCGCCGGGGATCATCCCTTCGCGCTCAAGCTCGCGCGGGTCGCGGATATCGACCAGGACCACCTGCGGATCGTCCCGCATCCGGGCCGCCTCGTCGACCGTGACCGATTGCACCACGGAATCGGCCTCGGCCAGCATCTGCTTGTAGCCGACAGCCATGATCAGCGGCCCATCGCATAGAATTCGTCGTTGGGCCGCATGCTGGACACGTTGGCCAGCCGGTTCGACATGCCGAAGAAGGCGGCGATGGCGGCGATGTCCCAGATGTCGTCCTCGTCGAAGCCATGGCCGCGCAGGGTGGCGAAGTCATCGTCCCCGACTTCTTGCGCGCGGGCCGAGACCTTCATGGCGAAATCCAGCATCGCCTTTTGCCGCGGCGTGATGTCGGCCTTGCGATAGTTGATCGCCACCTGGTCGGCGACCAGCGGGTTCTTGGCGCGGATGCGCAGGATCGCGCCATGGGCGATGACGCAATACTGGCACTGGTTCACGGTCGAGGTGGCGACGACGATCATCTCGCGCTCGACCTTGGTCAGGTTGCCGGGGCGGTCCATCAGCGCGTCGTGATAGGCGAAGAAGGCGCGGAATTCGTCCGGCCGGTGCGCCAGCGTCAGGAACACGTTGGGGATGAAGCCGGATTTCTCCTGCACCGCCTCGATGCGGGTGCGGATGTCCTCGGGCATGTCGGCAAGGCGGGGAACGGCAAAGCGGCTGACGGGGGCGTTGGCGGTTTCGGTCATGGGGTCTCCTCCGGGTCGGGCAGGATGTCTGCCAGTTGCGATTGATAGGTCCGCATCGGGTCGCGGTTGTCGCCGGCATGGGGGGCGACGCGGATCAGGCAGGTATGGGCGGAACAGCCCTGCCCAAAGGCCGAGGTGCCGATGTCGAGCGTCAGCACATTGGGATTGCCCGAGATTTCCGGGCCGTCCCCGACGGGCGTGAACCAGGCCCCGGTCGGCAGCACCGCGACGCCGGGCGCGGTGTCGCTGCTCAGGCAAGCCGTGGCAAGGCAGGCGCCGCGCGCGTTCCACAGCCGCACCGTCGCCCCGTCGTTGATGCCGCGCGCCTGCGCATCGGCGGGGTTCAGCCGCAACTGCTCGCGCCCGTGGCGCTTGCCGGCCATGCTGGCGGCGCCGGTTTCCAGCTGGCTGTGCAGCCGCCCCTGCGGCTGGTGGGAGATCAGGTGCAACTCGTCCCCCCTGGCCTTGCCCAGCCATTCGGCGGGCGGCAGCCAGGCTGGATGCGCCGGGCAGTCGTCATGGCCCAGCCGCTCCAGCGTCTTGCTGCCCAGCACGATCCGCCCGCTTTCCGTGTCCAGCGCATGGCCCGCGGGGTCGTGGCGAAAGCCGGCCAGATAGACATGGTCGCGCTGCACCGGCACCGGGGCATGGCCGCGTTCCCAGAAGGTCTCGAAATCCGGCATCGGGAAGCCATGCGCGCGCAGGGCATGGGTGCGGCTTTCATCGTAGAGATGCCGGATCCAGCCCATCTCGTCCCGGCCCTCGTTGAAGGCGGGGCCGACGCCCAGGCGCTGGGCCAATGCGTCGAAGATGTCGAAATCCGAGCGCGCCTGGCCCAGCGGCGCGATGGCCTGCCGCATGGCCAGGATCAGGTCGCAGCGCTTGTTGCCGGCCAGGTCGTTGCGCTCGATCGAGGTCGAGGCCGGCAGCACGATATCCGCCCGCCGCGCGGTCGCGGTCCACATCGGATCCTGCACGACGATCGTCTCTGGCCGGGTCCACGCCTGAGACAGCCGGTTCAGATCCTGGTGGTGGTGGAAGGGATTGCCGCCCGCCCAATAGACCAGCCGCGTGTCGGGATAGTGCCGCGTCTCGCCCTGATAGGTAAAGGGCGCGCCGGGGTTCAGCAGCATGTCGCTAATCCGCGCCACCGGGATGAAGCTGTCGATGGGCTTGACCCCCTGCGACATGCCCGGCGACTTGCCGACGGAAAAGGGCGCGCCCACGCCGCCGAGCGAGCCGTAGCCGTATCCGACCCCGCCGCCGGGCAGGCCGATCTGGCCCGCCACGGCCGCCAGCCCCAGCGCGGTCCAGAAGGGCTGCTCGCCATGATGGGCGCGCTGCAGGGCCCAGCTGACGGTCAGCATGCTGCGGCTGCCCACCAGCCGCAGCGCCAGGGCCCGGATCGCGTCGGCGGGCAGGCCGGTGATGGCCGCGGCCCAGGCGGCGTCCTTGCGCTGCCCGTCCGGTTCGCCGCGCAGATAGGCCAGGAATTCGTCCGAGCCGCTGGTGCAGCGGGCAAGGAAACCGGCATCCTGCCGCCCCGCCGCCACGATTTCGCCCGCCAGGCCCAGCATCAGCGCCGCGTCGGTATTGGGCCGGATCGGCCACCATTCCGCGCCCACCCAATCCGGCAGGTCGTCGCGCAGCGGCGAGACATGGATCACCCGCACCCCGCGTTCCGCGATCCGGCGCAGATAGCCTTCCAGGTAATGCGCGCCGATGCCGCCGGCCTCGCTTTGCGCGGTGCGGGGCGACATGGCGCCAAAGACCACCAGCGTTTCCGTATTCTCGGCGATGTCGTCCAGCGTATTGGCCTGCCCGCCGCAGGCGCGGTCGTCGCCCAGCACATGGCGCAGGATCACCGGCCCGGCGGCGATGGAATAGGTATCGACATGGCCGGTATAGCCGCCGGCCAGGTTCAGCATCCGCTTCAGCAGCGAAGAGGCATGGTGGAACCGCCCGCAAGAGGTCCAGCCGTAGCTGCCGGCAAAGATCGCGGCATTGCCGTGGGTCTTGGCCACGCGCGCGATCTCGCCGGCGACAAGGTCCAGCGCCTCGTCCCAGGGGAGGGCCAGGAAACGCTCGCGGCCCCGGCCATGGCGGTCGCTGCCTTCGCGCTTGGCCAGCCAGCCTTCGCGCACCATGGGGCGCAGCACGCGGCGGTCGGGCTTCGCCCATTCGGCGACGGAATGGATGATGGCCGAGGGCGCGGGGTCCATGGCCAGCGGTTCCACGCCTGCGATCCGGCCGTCCTCGACCAGGATCGTATAGGCGCCCCAATGGCTGCAATGCGGTATGCGGCGGATCATGGCTGGCCCCTTTCAGACCACGGCTTCGATCAGGAACGGCCCCTTGCGCGACATGGCGGAACGCAGCAGGTCGAAGAAGGCTTCGGCGGTATCGGCCCTGGCGGCCTCGACCCCCATGCCGCCGGCGATGCGCACCCAGTCCAGCGCCGGATCGTCCAGGTCCAGCATCCGCCGGGCGTTCTCGCCGGGGGTGCCGGCGCCGACGTTCTGCAATTCGCCATGCAGGATCTTGTAGAGGCGGTTGGCAAAGACGATGGTCACGACGTCCAGCCGCTCTCGCGCCTGCGTCCACAGGCCCTGCACGGTATACATGCCGCTGCCGTCGGCTTGCAGCCCGATCACCTTGCGGTCGGGGCAGGCCACCGCGGCGCCGGTGGCCATGGGGATGCCCTCGCCGATGGAGCCGCCGGTCAGTTGCAGGAAGTCATGCGGCGCGGCGCCGTGGGTCGAGCGGAAGAAGTCCCGCCCCGAGGTCACGGATTCGTCGCAGACGATGGCGTTTTCCGGCATCAGATGCGCCAGCGCGACGGCGATGGCGTCCGGGGTCAGCGCGCCGCCGGGCATGTCCGGCGCGCCGCGTTCCGCCAGTCGCGGGGCGGACGCCATGCCGGTTTCCCCGGCCAGCGCGGCGATGGCGGCGGGCAGGTCGTCGTCCGCGCCCGCCATGGCGATCACCCGGCAGCCTTCGGGCAGCATCGAGCCGGGCTTGCCGGGATAGGCAAAGAAGCCGACCGGGGCATTGGCGCCGATCAGCACCAGCTGCTCGGTTTCGGCGAAAGTCGCCAGCGCCTGGTCGATGACATAGGGAACGCGGTCCAGCGCCACCCGGCCCGCGCCGCGCTGCATCCGGGCATTGGCCTGCTGCGCCATGAGGCGCGCGCCGGTCTTTTGCGCGATGCGGTCCAGCATCTCGGCCTGCGGGGCGCGCAGGGCGCGGCCGGTGACAAGGATGGTGGTGCGCTTGCCGTTCCGCAGCGCCTCGGCCGCGGCGCGGATGCGGGCGGGATCGGGGGCGGCGGGGGCGGCGGGGACCACCGCCGCCGGCACCGGGGCCGAGGTCCGGGTCCAGGCGGCGTCGGCATGCAGGATCAGCGTGGCGATGCCGCCGGCGCCGGCCCGCGCCGCCGCGATGGCTTCGGCGGTGCGGCTTCCCACGGCATCGGCGGCCTCGGCCCGGCCGACCCAATGCGACATCGGCCGGGCGAGGCTGTCGATGTCGCTGGTCAGCGGTGCATCCAGCGGCAGATGACAGGTCGCATGGTCGCCCACCACGTTGACCATGGGCGAGCGCGCGCGCCGCGCGTTGTGCATGTTCGCCAACCCGTTCGCCAGGCCGGGGCCGAGATGCAGCAGCGTCGCTGCCGGCTTCTCGGCCATGCGGGCATAGCCGTCGGCGGCGCCGGTCACGACGCCCTCGAACAGGCCCAGCACGCAGCGCATCCGCGGCTGGCGGTCCAGCGCCGCGACGAAATGCATCTCGGAGGTGCCGGGATTGGCGAAGCAGGTGTCGATGCCGTTCGCCAGCAGGGTTTCGCACAGAAGATCGGCGCCGTTCATGGGGTCTCCATCAGTTTTTCGGCCTGTTCGCGCAGGTCGGAGAGCGGTTCCCAGAACGGGGACACGGCCTCCAGCAGGGCGGCGAACAGGCGGTATTTGCCTTCGGCATAGGCTGCGACGGGGCCGGGGTCGGGCGCAAGCCCGTGCCCGGTCGACCCGATCCATGGCGCGGGGTCGCGGGCGTCCAGCAGGAAGCGCGCGGCGATGGCGGCAAGGCCACGCAGGCCGGCATGGCTGCCGGGACTGCGCTGCACCGTGCAGCCGGTGACGGTCGCGAGGAACTGGGCGAAATGTTCGTCGCCCGCCAGCCCGCCGCCCAGCGACAGGGCGCCGCCGGGCGCGCCCATCATCGCGTGGCTGGCGCGGGTGACGAAGGCCAGCGCCTCGCGCCCCGCCCAGGCGATTTGCGCGGGGGTGCTGGCCGCGGTCAGGCCGATGACCGCGCCAGAGGCATGGGGGTCGGTCCAGGGCGCGCGCTCACCGCCCGGCTCAAGAAAGGGATGCAGGATCAGCGCCGAATAGTCCGGTGCGGGCGCGGCGGGCAGGTCGGCAAAGCGGCGCGACAGGTGATGCAGCAGCGTGGCGCCGTTGAAACAGGGGTGAAAGCACAGGTAGCCGGGACCAAGCGCGAATTGCTGGATCATCGCCCCGGCAGGGGCCTGCGGCATGGCGGCGGGATCGTCCAGCAGGCAGGCATGGATCGCGCTGGTGCCGAAGATCGAGGCGCGGCCGACGCCGGCCCGGCTGCCGAGGCCGAGCCCGACCAACGTCGCCTGCACGTCGCCCGGACCCAGCAGCACCGGCAGGCCCTGCGGCAGGCCGGTCGCCTCGGCCGCGGCTTGGGACAGCCCGGCCCGCGCCGCGCCGACGGGGGCCAGGTCGGGCAGCAGCTCGGTCCCGCGCGACAGGCCAAGGCTTTCCGCCACCACCGGCGCCAGCGCGCCGCTGCGCCAGTCGCCCCAGACCGGCAGCAGCGCCGTCGGCTCGGCCAGCGGCTGCCCGGTCAGCGCCAGGAACAGCCATTCCTTGAGCCGCAGGGCATGGGTAATGCGGGCATGGCGGGCGGGGTCGTTTTGCTGAAGCCACAGAAGCTGCAGGCTGGCCGAGGCGGCGGTCGGCCGCGACCCGGTCGCCGCCTGCACCGCGTCCAGCGCCGGCGCCATCGCGGCCACCAGCCCGCGCGCGCGCCCGTCGAGCCAGGTCAGCGCCCGCCCGACCGGCTGGCCGCCCGCATCCACCGGCCATAGCCCGTCGCCCTGCCCGGTGACGATCAGCCCCGCGAAGGGGCCCGTCGCCTGCGCCGCGCAGTCGCGCAGCACGGACAGCGCTTCGGCGCGGGTCCGGTGCATGTCCTGCTCGACCCGCGCGCCCTCGCGTTGCAGCGCGCCGTTCGGGCGCTCGGTCTGGGTCAAGAGGCGCCCGGCTTCGTCGAAGGCCGCCGCCTTGACCGAGGTCGTGCCGGAATCGAGGCAAAGCAGCACAGCCATCAGGACGCCTGGCGCAGCCCTTCCAGCGCGGCGCTGCCTTGCTGGCCATAAGTCTTGAACTTGACCAGAACCTCGGCGATCTGCTCGTCCGACAGCACCGGCGGCTCGCCCAGCGGCAGGCACAGCAGGTATTGCCTGGCCAGCTCCTCGACCGTGACGGCCAGCGCCAGCGCGCGGGCGATATTGGCATGGGCGGCGATGACGCCGTGATGCGCCATCAGGCAGGCGCGGCGCCCCTCCAGCGCGGCGACCACGCGGTCGGCCAGTTCCTGCGTGCCGAACAGCTCATAGGGCGCGCAGCGGATGCTGCCGCCGCCGGCGGCGGCGATGACGTAATGGATCGCCGGGATCTCGCGCCCCAGGATCGACAGCGCCGTGGCATGGGTCGAATGGGTATGGACCACCGCGTTCAGGTCGGGACGCGCCTGCAGGATGTCGCGGTGAAAGCGCCATTCGGACGAGGGCTGCACCTCGCCGGCATAGGTTGCGTCCCAGTTCATCGCCACGACATGCTCGGGCTGCAGCTTGTCATAGGGGATGCCGGTGGGCGAGATCAGGAAGCCGTCGCCATGGCGGACGCTGATATTGCCCGAGGTGCCCTTGTTGATGCCCAGCCGGTTCATGGCGCGGCAGGATTCGATCAGCTCAAGGCGCAGGGCGCGTTCTTCGTCGGTCATGGGATGCCTCACTTGCAGGGATGGAGCGGCGGCTTGCCGTCAAAGATCAGCGCGATGTCGCCGGCGATCATGGTCGCGGCCTTGATCGCGGAATGGCGCGAGGCGCCGGCGATATGCGGCGAAAGCGTGACGTTGGGCAGCTTCAAGAGCGGCCAGTCCGCGGGCGGCGGCTCGGGCTCGAACGTGTCCAGCGCGGCGCCGCGCAACTGCCCCGAGACCAGCGCGTCGTAAAGCGCGCCATAGTCCAGCACCTGCCCGCGCGTGGTGTTCACGATATAGCCGCCGGGCTTCATCATCGCGATCCGCGCGCGCGAGATCATGCCCCTGGTCTCGGGCGTGACGCGGGGGTGCAGCGTCACCACGTCGGCCCGTGCCATCAGGTCGTCCAGCTCGGCCTTTTCGAAACCGGCGGCCTTTTCCTCGGGCGTCAGTTCCTTGAACGGGTCGTAGATCAGGATGCCGCAGCCAAAGGGCTGCAACAGCCGTGCGACCCGCGTGCCGATGTCGCCATAGCCGACGATGCCGACGGTCAGCTCGCACAGTTCGGGGCCGGTGTTGGCGTAGTGATAGAATTCGCGCCCGAACCGCCCGCTGGAGACGGCCATATGGCCCCGGATCAGGTTGCGGGTTTCCGCCAGCAGCGAGCCGACGGTGAACTCCGCCACGGCCGAGGCATTGCGGCCGGGCGTGTTCACCACCGGGATGCCGCGCGCGCGGGCCGCCGCCATCTCGATATTCACCGGCCCGCCGCGCGACACGGCGATGGCCTTGAGCCGGGGGGCATGGTCGAGGCTGTCGGCCGTGATGGGCGCCAGATGGGTGACGAGAATGTCGAGATCGGCGAGGAAGTCGAAATAATCCTCGGGGCGGCCGACGAATTCGCCCACGGGCAGGGTGGGGTCGTATTTGGTGGATTTCAGCCGCAGCGGCCAGTCGACCTCCATGCTGCGGATGGTCAGCGCGCGGCCGGGCAGTTTCTCGCGCAGCGCGGTTTCAAAGAAGCCCGGCTGCATGAAGCCGTCGCCGATGATGCCGATGGTCAGGCGGTCCGTCATGCTTTCCTCGCGGCTTTCTCTTCGGGGTCAAGGCCCGGCAGCACCTCGCGGTAGCTGTCAGGGTCCAGCGCGCGTTCCGCCATGACTTCGCCCGTGTGCTGGGCAAAGCCGGGCGGCGCGCGGCGATAGCTGGCGGGGGTGCGCGACAGCTTGATCGGGCTGCCGGTGCCGCGATAGTCGCCGATGTCCACCACCATCTCGCGGTGGATCGTATGCGGATCGGCGATCACCTGATCGATTGTGCGCACCGCACCGCAGGGCACGCCGGCCTTGATCAGCCGGTCCGACAGGTCCGCGCAGTCAAAGGACGCCAGCGCCGCCTCAAGCTCGGCCTTCAGCGCGTCGCGATGGATGTTGCGCTGGCTGTTCGAGGCAAATCGGGCATCGTCAGGCAGGTCGGGCCGGCCGATCATGGCGCAGAGCGTGGCAAATTGCCGATTGTTGCCGACGGCGAGGAAGATCGGCTCGGACCCGGTGGCGAAGGTGTCATAGGGGCAGATGTTGGGATGCGCATTGCCCGAGGGCCCCGCCACCTTGCCCGAGAGGTAGTAGTTCGGCAAATGCGGATGCAGCAGCGAGACGCCGCAATCGTAAAGGCTGGTCTCGACGAACTGGCCCTTGCCGCTGGTCGCGCGCTCGCTCAGCGCCATCAGGATGCCGATGGTGGCGTTGAGGCCCGTCACCATGTCCACCACCGGCAGGCCCACGCGCAGCGGCTGGCCGCCCGCCTCGCCATTCACGCTCATGATGCCGCAAAGCGCCTGGATCGCGGCGTCGTAGCCGGGCAGCCCGCCCATCGGCCCGTCGGCACCGAAGCCCGAGACGCGGCAATGCACCAGCCGGGGGAAGCGCCGCGCGAGTTCGTCCCGGCCCAGGCCCCAGCGCTCCATCGTGCCGGTCTTGAAATTCTCGATCAGCACGTCGGCGTCTTCCAGCAGCGCCAGCAGCAGCTCGCGCCCCCTCTCTTGCGACAGGTCCACGGCGATGCCGCGCTTGTTGCGGTTCAGGCCCAGGAAATAGCTGGCCGCATCGCCCAGGAAGGGCGGGCCCCAGCCGCGCGTCTCGTCGCCCGCAGGGGGTTCCAGCTTGACGACGTCGGCGCCGTGATCGGCCAGGATCTGGCCGGCATAGGGACCGCCCAGCACGCGGCTGGCGTCGATGACCCGAAGATTGGCGATCGATCCGGGATTGATCATGCGGGGCTTCCTTCGCGGGTCAGGGCCGCCAGGTCGCTGCGCCATTCGGCGGCGAAGGCGGGGTAGGTTTCGGCAAGCTCATCCAGCACCCGGCCGCGCAGCAGCGACAGGGTGGCGGCGTCGGGGGCAGGGGTGGCGGCGGGCGTTTCCGCATGGTCGAAGGCAAAGCCGGTCGCCGCGCGGATCTCGTCCAGGTCATGGCCGGGGTGGACGCTTTCCAGCGTGAAGCCCGGCCGCGCCTTGTCAAAGCGGAACAGCGCCTTGCCGGTCAGCAGCGCGACCGGCCCGCCGGTGCGATAAACGCCGGGGGCGCTGGTGCCGGGGGCGCTGATGAAATCGACCTTGTCCACCAGCACGCGCGGCGAATGCTCTTCGCGGAACAGGATCACGCGCGGGACGGTGAAATACAGATAGGCCGAGCCGAACGAGCCGGGCCAGCGCACCTTGACCCGCGGATAGTCGCCGACGCCGACCAGATTCACGTTGGCCTGGCCGTCGATCTGGCCGCCGCCCAGGAAAAAGGCATCCAGCCGGCCCTGGCCCGCGCTGTCGAACAGTTCTGCCGAGCCGTTGGTGAAGAAATTATGCTCGACCGAGCCGAGGATAGACAGCCGCACCGGACGCTGGCCGCCGTCCAGCGCCCGGCGCAGCATCGCGCCGGCGGCAGGCATGGGAGAGGAGGCGCCGACCGCGACATGGCGCACGCCGTCGAGCAGCCGGGCGATGGTGCAGATCAGGATCTCGCGGGGCAGGGCGGCGCTCATGCCGGCATCTCCTGTCCCATGAAGCCCGCCATGTATTCGGCAAAGCCCGTGGCCGTGCGGGCGGCGGCGGCATAGCGCATCAGCTCATCCGTGTCGGAGGCATATTCGCCCCAGAGGCCATAGGGCCAGGCGCCGCGCGGCGCCTCGGCCACGGCGCCGACGTAAAGCGCGGGCAGGGTGCCGGCCGCGGTCATCTCGTCGGCCAGCAGGCTGCGGTCCACGATGCGTTCCACCGTCACCAGCGTTTCGGTCGCGGCATAGGCCATGGCGGCCAGCTCGCGCCGGCGGCCGATCCAGACATTGCCTTCGCGGTCGGCCATCGGCGCGTGAAAGATTGCCACATCGGGCCTGATCGCCGGGATCAGCGCGATGGGATCGCCCGCGGCGAAGGGGTTGTCGATCACCCGCCAGTCGGGGCGGTTCGCCAGCACGTCCGAGCCGATCAGCCCGCGTATCGGCAGGAAGGGCACGCCCTTCTGCGCCGCCATCAGCCCGGCATGGATCGCGGGGCAGGTGGCGTCGAGGATGCGGATGCCGCCCTGTCGCACGGCATCGTTGAACCGCGGCGCGCCCCCGGCCTCGCCCAGCGACAGGGCGCTGGTCTCGACCGTGGCGACCAGCCCGGCACCGACCAGCATGTCCACCTGCAGGCCGCCGGTCGGCACGCAGACCAGGTGCAACCCGCCCGCCCCATGCTCGATCAGCGGCCGTGTCATCGCCATCGAGACCCCGGCGTAATCCACCGGCAGCGCCAGCGACATGCCCGGCGTGACGCGGCGGGCCATGGCGCGCAGATCCTGTGGCATGATCGTTCCCCTCCTCCCGCGTGTTCCAAAATATGGAACATAGTTCTGAAAATTATGATAGGCAGAGCCAAACCGGCAAGTCAATCCATTCCCATCGCGGCATTTTGCAGAAATTTCGCCCGCCCGTCGGAAATTCTTGACAAGCGGGGCAGAGCGCCGACAATAAAATACAGAATAGCGTTCTATAATATGGAACGAGGGAGGAAATGATGGCGCAGACATTGGCGCGGCGCGAGATGCGCCTTGAAACGTCCGGCACCACGACCACTGCCGCCGTGCGGGCGCAAGAGGCGATCGGCGCCGGCATCTCGATCCGCGAGGTGGTCAAGAGATACGGCGCCTTCGTCGCGGCCGACCGCATCAGCCTGGACATCGAACCGGGCGAGTTCATCACGCTGCTCGGCCCCTCGGGCAGCGGCAAGACCACGCTGCTGAACCTGCTTGCCGGGTTCCAGAGCCTCGACGGCGGCCAGATCCTGGTCGATGGCAAGCCGATCCAGCACGTGCCGGTGCATCGGCGCGGCTTCGGCATGGTCTTCCAGAGCTATGCGCTGTTTCCGAACATGACCGTGGCGCAGAACGTGGGCTTTCCCATGCGCATGGCCAGGATCGACCGCGCGACAACCGACCGCCGCGTGGCCGAGACGCTGGAGATGATGCGGCTGTCCGACCATGCCGGCAAGCTGCCGGCGCAGATGTCGGGGGGCCAGCAGCAGCGCGTGGCCATTGCCCGCGCTATCGTCATGCGCCCGCGCGTGGTGCTGATGGACGAACCGCTGAGCGCGCTGGACCGCCGGTTGCGCGAATCGATCCAGATCGAACTGCGCGAACTGCACCAGGCCATCGGCTCGACCATCCTCTTCGTGACCCATGACCAGTCCGAGGCGCTGACCATGTCCGACCGCATCGCGGTGATGGACGCGGGCCATATCGTGCAGATCGCCCGCCCGGCCGAGATCTATCGCCGCCCGCAAAGCCGATTCGTCGCGGGCTTCGTGGGTGAAAGCAACCTGATCGACGCGCAGGTGCTGGGCCGAAACGGCCGCGTCCTGACGCTGCGCACCCCCGGCGGCCATGTCTTCGAGGCGGAATCGCGCCATGGCGTGTCCGGCGACAGCGCCACCGTGCTGATCCGCCCCGAGCGCATCGCGATCCACGCCGCCCCCGCGCCCGGCACCCTGCCCGCGACCGTGACCTCGGCGCTGTTTCTGGGCGAGGTGCTGCGCATCGAGGTGGTGCTGGACGACGGCCAGCGCCTGCTGATCCGCTGCCCCGACATCGCCGGGCGCGAGCTGCCCGAACTCGGCGCGCAGGTGCATGTCGGCTGGGGCGCCGCCGACAGCTGGGTGCTGTCATGAGCGACGCGACCCTTGCCGCCCCCCGCACCCCCCTGGCGCAGCGGCTGAAAAGCCCGGCGCTGCTGCTGGTGCCGGCGGTGCTGTTCTTGGCGGTGATCTATCTGCTGCCGCTGATCGACCTGTTCCGGGTCAGCATGTCCGGCCCGACCTGGTCCACGCATTTCGAGCGGGTGTTCTCGGTCCCGCTTTACTGGGAATCGCTGGTCCGCACCATGAAGATCGCCTTCACGGTGGCCTGCCTTTGCGTGCTGCTGGGCTATCCCACGGCGCTGCTGATCCATCGCACGCGCGGCATCACCCAGATCCTGATCGCGACGGCGGTGATCCTGCCCTATTTCATCGCCATCCTGATCCGCACCTATGCCTGGATGGTGCTGCTGGGCCGCAATGGCCCGATCAACAAGCTGCTGCAAATGCTGGGGCTGATCGACACGCCGCTGGCGCTGCTGTTCAACCGGGGCTCGGTGCTCTTGGGCATGACGGCGGTGCTGCTGCCGCTGATGGTGCTCAGCATCTATGCCTCGGTGGCGCGGCTGGACAGCAGCCTGACGCGCGCGGCGCTGGCCTCGGGCGCGGGGCCGCTGGCGGTGTTCTGGCGCGTGCTGCTGCCGCTGACGCTGCCGGGAATCGGCGCGGGTTTCCTGCTGGTCTTCGTGGCGGCGCTGGGGTTCTTCATCACGCCCACGCTGCTGGGCGGGCCGGGCGACCAGATGTTCGCCATGCACATCACCCAGCAGGCCGATTCCATCACCGGCGAGGGGTTCCTGCAGGCGCTGGCCGTGGTGCTGCTGGTCATCACCCTGGTCGTGGTCGGCGTCGCCGGCCGGATCATGGGGTTCGAGTTCATCTGGGGCGGCGGCAAGCTGGGCGATGGCAAGCCCAAGCCCGTCGCCACGGCGGCCCGCGTGCAGGCGCCGCGCCGGGGGCTCGGCATGGTGCTGGCCGACCTGCTGGGCTGGCCGCTCTTGCGGCTGATGGGGCGGCTGCCCGCCGGCTGGGGGCGCTGGACGGTGCGGATCATGGGCGGGGCGGTGATCGTCGCGCTGGTCGTGCCGATCATCGTCGTGATGGTGATTTCCTTCAGCAAGGCCAGCTACCTGACCTTTCCGCCGCCCGCCTGGTCGCTGCGCTGGTACGAGAAGTTCTTCAGCGACAGCAACTGGATGAACGCCTTCCGCAACTCGCTGCTGATCGCCCTGCTTTCGGCGACGATCTCGGTCAGCCTGGGCGCCACGGCGGCGATGGGCATCGTGCGCAGCAACATCCGCTACAAATCCGCGCTGATGCTCTTGCTGGTCAGCCCGATGATCGTGCCGCCGGTGGTGCTGGGCCTGTCGCTTTACGCGCTGTTCCTGAAGCTGGGGCTGGTCGGCACCTACCTCGGCCTGGCCGCCGCCCATGCCATCGGCGGCATCCCGATCGTGGTGGTGATCGTCGCGGCATCGCTGCAGGCGGTGGACCAGCGGCTGGAGCAGGGGGCCGCGGTGCATGGCGCCTCGCCGCTGACGGTGTTCCGCACGGTGACGCTGCCCGCCATCGCGCCGGGCCTGGCGGCGGCGGTGTTCTTTGCCTTCCTGCATTCGTTCGACGAGCTGGTGCTGTCGCTGTTCCTGTCCAGCCCGCGGATGAAGACCCTGCCGCTGATGCTGTGGGCGGACATCAACTACCAGCTGAACCCGGTTCTGGCCGTCGTCTCGACGCTGGAGGTGCTGCTGGTCGTGGGCGGGATCATCCTGGCCCGGCCGGTCTTGACGCGCGGCAAGCCCGCGTAACCACAAGAATGTTCCAATGGAGGAGGATGGAATGCTGCGACTGAACAGACTGACCGGCGCGGTCTCGGCGCTGGCCCTGGGCGCGCTGCTGGCCGGCCCCGCGCTTGCCGAGGGCGAGGTGGTGATGCAGGATCCCGGCGGCGCCTATGGCGATGCGCTGCGCGGGGTCATGTATGACCCGTTCGAGAAGGAAACCGGCATCGACGTGGTGACGGTGCAAGAGGCGCGTTCCGGCCCCCGCATCAAGGCGCAGGTCGAGGCGGGCAAGACCGAATGGGACCTGACCTTCATCTTCGACCAGGAAACCCGCCTGCTGGGCGATTGCTGCCTGGCGGACATCGACTATGCCAAGCTGTCGCCCGAGGCGCAGGAGACGCTGGCGACCATGCCCGACAACCTCAAGCGGCCCAAGGGCGTGGCCTTGCAGGTGATCGGCGTCGCCATGGTCTATAACACTGACACCTATGCCGAGGCGCAGCCGGAAAGCTGGGCCGATTTCTGGGATACCGAGAAATTCCCCGGCAAGCGCTGCCTGCCCGCCTGGCCGCGCTTTGTCATGGAGGCCGCGCTGATGGCCGATGGCGTGCCCAAGGACCAGATCTATCCCATCGACATGGACCGCGCGCTGAAGAAGATCGCCGAGATCAAGCCGCATGTCTCGAAATGGTGGACCACCTCGGCCCAGGCGCCGCAGCTGCTGCTGGACGGCGAGGCGGACATGTGCATGGCCTATACCGGTTCGTCCTCGGTCCTGGCGCTGGAAGGCGCGCCGCTGGAAGTCGAATGGAACCAGGGCTTCGTCTATTACGACTTCTTCTCGATCCCCAAGGGCGCGCCGCATTACGACAACGCGCTGAAGCTGCTGTCCTGGCGGCTGGATGCCAAGCGCGCGGCGGAACTGACCTCGGCCTATCCGGTCGCGCTGCCCTCGCCCCTGGTCTATGAGCAGGCCGATCCCGAGATCAGCAAGTATTGGGCCAACAACCCCGAGAACCTGGCCAAGGCCATCGAATGGAGCCCGGATTACTGGGGCGCCGCCTCGGGCCACGGCACCACCACGAACGAGGAATACGGCCAGGAACAGCTGAACGCGCTTCTGGCGCAGTAAGGATGCCTGGGCTGGCCTGTTCGGTGCGGCCTGGGGCATATATGACAAAAGGGCGGGCCGCGCCGGCCCGCGCCAGCAAGGGAAGACCAAGCCGGACATGGACAAGGCATTCATCAAGGGGTTGCGGCTGATCGAGGCGCTTGCGCTCAGCGACCAGCCGCGGGGCGTGACCGACCTGGCCAATGCGCTGGGGCTGACGAAAAGCAATGTCCACCGCCTGCTCGCGACGCTGATCGCGCAGGGCTATGTCCGGCAGGTGCCGCCGCAAAGCCATTACGAGCTGACCACCCGGATCTGGGAACTGGGCAGCCATGTCATCCGCCGCATGGACCTGACCCGGATCGCCCGCCCCGCCATGGCCCGGCTGGCCGAGCAGACCGGCGAGACGGTGCATCTGTCGGTGCTGGATGGCAGCGAGGTGGTCTATCTCGACAAGATCGAAAGCGCCCATCACATCCGCGCCCATACCAGCGTCGGCGCCCGCGCCCCCGCCTATACCGTCGCCACCGGCAAGGCGATGCTGGCGCAGATGCCCGACAGCTATCTCGACCGCTTCGAGGGCCGGATGCAGCGCTATACCGACACCACCCGCACCACGCTTGCCGAACTGCGCGAGGATATCCGCATCGCACGCGAGCAGGGTCACGCCCTTGTCCCCGAGGGCGAATGGCGCGAGGGCATCGCCGCCTGCGCCTGCGCGATCCTGAACCGCTCGGGCGAGCTTGCCGGCGCCATCGGCATGTCCGGCCCCGATTCCCGCATCAAGCGCAAGCAGCTGCGCGAGATCGCGCCGCTTGTGATGGAGGCCGCCCGCGCCATTTCCCTGGCCCTGGGCTATGCCCCGCGCGACTGAAACAGCAAAAGGTAAAGACATGACCGCCGCCTATCCCGACACGCTTCTGTTCATCGACGGCCAATGGCGGCCGGGTGCCGGGGGCCGCAGCATCGCGATAACCGATCCCGCCAGCGGCGCGGTGATCGGCCAGCTGGCCCAGGCCGAGCGCGCCGATCTGGATGCGGCGCTGGCCGCCGCCGCGCGCGGCTTCCGGGTCTGGAGCGCGACCGGCGCCTTCGACCGCTATCGCATCATGCGCCGCGCCGCCGAACTGCTGCGCGAGCGCGCCGATGCCATCGCCGCCATCATGACCCGCGAACAGGGCAAGCCGCTGGCCGAGGCCAGGGGCGAGACCATGGCCGCCGCCGATGTCATCGACTGGTTCGCCGAAGAGGGCCGCCGCGCCTATGGCCAGATCATCCCCGCGCGCATGCCGGGCGTCACGCAGATGGCGATCAAGCTGCCGGTCGGGCCGGTCGCGGCCTTCACGCCCTGGAACTTTCCGATCAACCAGGTCGTGCGCAAGCTGTCGGGTGCGCTGGCCGCCGGCTGCTCGATCATCGTCAAGGCGCCCGAGGAAACCCCGGCCTCGCCCGCCGAACTGATCCGCGCCTTCGCCGATGCCGGGGTGCCGGCGGGGGTGGTGAACCTGGTCTATGGCGTGCCGGCCGAGATCTCGGAATACCTGATCGCGCATCCGGTGATCCGCAAGATCAGCTTCACCGGCTCGACCTCGGTCGGAAAGCATCTGGCGGCCCTGGCCGGCCAGCACATGAAGCGCGCCACGATGGAGCTGGGCGGTCACGCCCCGGTCATCATCTGCGAGGATGCGGATATCGCCCGCGCGGTGCAGACCATGGCGGGCAGCAAGCTGCGCAACGCCGGGCAGGTCTGCGTTTCGCCCACGCGCTTTCTGGTGCAGGGCGCGGCCTTCGAGCCCTTCCTGGGGGATTTCAGCACCGCGCTGTCCCGCGCCCGCGTCGGCAACGGTTTCGACGAGGGCGTGCAGATGGGACCGCTGGCGAATGACCGCCGTGTCGCCGCCCTGCAGGGGCTAGTCGCCGATGCGGTCGAACAGGGCGCGCGGCTGGTCATCGGCGGCGAGCGCATCGGCAACAGCGGTAATTTCTTCGCGCCGACGGTGCTGGCCGATGTGCCTCTGGCAGCGCGGATCATGCATGAGGAGCCCTTTGGCCCCATCGCCGTGGTCAATCGCTTCGACACATTGGACGAGGCGATCACCGAGGCGAACCGGCTGCCCTTTGGCCTTGCATCCTATGCCTTCACCCGCTCGGCTGAAACGATGCAGCGGCTGGGACTGGAAATCGACGCGGGCATGACGACGATCAACCATCTGGGGCTGGCGCTGCCTGAGGTGCCCTTTGGCGGTGTGCGCGAATCCGGCTATGGCACCGAGGGGGGCTCGGAGGCGATCGAGGCCTATCTGGTGACAAAATTCATCACCCAGCTTCCGGGTTAAAGCGGCGACGAAGACCTCTCGATGGTGAGATGAGCGTCAGCCTGCATGCGCAAGGCCGCATCCGAATGCCGTTCGCTGGGCCGGCTTCGGCCCGTTCTTGACAATGGCTTGCCGCCCGCGCTCGGACGGGATTTGCGATCATCCCCTGCGGTCGATGGGACCGTGGCAGGCGACTTGCAGAGCGGGGGCGCTGATGCTGCGCGACCCGCGCCAGGCGCAGCGGATGCAGCCTTTTCGATCGAAATTCGGGGCCACTCGGCTGGGGCTGATCCCGGCGACGGCTCTGCCCTGTGCTGCATCTCCCCTCGCCAGGGGAGGGGAAGTTCCGCATCGTCCATCGTCCTGCGAGGCCAACATCCGCCGGGATTGCCGGATACCGAATTTTGGAAGCGGCGACCGAATGCAGCAGTCGGAACGGGATACTGAACGCCTCTCGGCTGACCAGCACCACCTCGCCCGCGCCGGCGCCAGCCGCGATCTGCAGCGCCGCCCATTCCTTGGCCGCCTGGTTGCGGGCCGAGGCGGCCGAGAGCCGGGCGCTGGCCGTCGGGCGGTCGGAATCCAGCAGGTCCAGCAGCGCCAGCGCGGCCAGGTCGTATTCGGCCGAGCGCAGATCGGGCCGGTTGCGCAGCAGGTCGGCCGGCAGGCCGGCGCGGCTGCTGCCGGGACTGCGCGGCGGGCGAGAGCCGCGCCGCATCTGCGCCTGCACCCAAGAGGCGGGCTGGTTGAGCAGGGTCGCGATGGCGAACACCTGCGCGTCGAACTGTGCCTCGTAGCCCGGCAATTCGGCCCGCGCAGCAGCAAGAAGCGCCTCGGCCTGAGCCATGTCGAATTCGCTGACCACGCCGAATTCGCGCTGCTCGCGGATGATGCGGACGGTTTCCTCGCGGCTGCAAACCATCTGCCGCGTCAGCGCCTGCGGGTCATAGCGCGCGTCGCTATAGGCGCCGATCAGCTCGGCGATCCAGGCCAGCCGCGCCGTGCCCAGATCCGCCTTGGCGGATTCCAGGCTGGCCCTTGCGCCTTGCCGCTCGCGCCGCGCGCCGCCGAACAGGTCAAAGACGAAACCGGCGCCGAGGCTGGAGGCGTTGACGTTCTGCACCGCTGCGCCCGCAGTCGAGCCCCGTTTGCGCGACGCATCGGCCGAGCCGGATGCCTGGGCCGCCAGAACCCCGGTGCCGCGCAGATCGGCGGCGGCGGCGCGGATGCGCTCGCGCGCGGCGGCCTCGTCCAGGTTCTGCTTCAGCCCGCGCGCGATCAACTCGTTCAGCACCGGATCGCGATATGCGGCCCAGAAGGCCCGGCTGGCCAGCGTGTCGGCCGATGCGGCCTCGCCTTCGGCGAAGGTAGCGGGCAGGGGGATCGCGGGGCGGTCGTCGGGATCGGGTCCGACGGCCGCGCAGCCCGCCGCCAGAAGCAGCAGCGCCGGGCCCGGAAGCGGGAGGGGGAAATCACGTCTTGGCTCTCTTTCCGGTGAAATGCTGCACGGTCCTCAGGACCGCGACGTAGAAGATCCGGCCTGCCCTTCATGAGGCGCGGCGGACGGCTCCGGGCGCTCGGCAAGGCATTCGTGCAAGGCAATGCAATCGCGAAGGGCGCCGGCGACGACCGGATTCAGCATCAGGTCCAGCAGGTCGCCCCGCGCATCGACCAGCCGAAAGACCAGCCTTTCGCCGCCGAACTCGATCAGGCTGAACGAGACCGGCTCCATTCGCCGGGCGCCGGCATCGGCCGCTATGCCGCGCGGCACGCAAAGCGTCATGCGCCGTCGGGCTTCGGCCAGGGTCTGGCTGGTCATGGTCGCGTCCTGTCGCCTGTCCTTGGGCCGCGTCTTGCCGTGACCCGAAACCATGATGCCCGACAATCGTCCCGGCGCACGCAGAGATTTGTAAGGAAGTGTTTCCGAGAGTGCGGGGGAAACCTTTCGTTACAAATTCGGCTTTCGCGGAAACCTCCCGACACGGACAAGACCAACGATGGAAACGGCCCGCCGCTATCTCGGGGCGCAAGCGGGCGAACCGGCGCCGTTCCCATGCCGGATCGATTCGCTTGGAGCAAGGAAAGAGATCCGATGCGCCAGCCCTTAGCCCTTGCCCTGACCGCCGTGGCGCTGGTCGCCGTTCTGGCCGGCGTGGCCGGGCTTACCGAGGGCAAGTCCGCGACCCCCGGCTACATGAGCGCGCCGGTCGCGCGCGGCGACATCGAGATGGCGGTTCTGGCGGAGGGGCGGCTGAAGCCCTCGCGCCTGGTGGCGGTGGGGGCGCAGGTCTCGGGGCGGATCACCGAACTGGCGGTCCGGCTGGGCCAGCGGGTGGAACAGGGCGACCTGATCGCCCGGATCGACTCGGTCCAGCAGGCGAACGAATTGCGCACCGCCCAGGCGGCGCTGGCCAATCTCAGCGCGCAGATGGCCGAGCGGCAGGCGGTGCTGGCGCTGGCGGAAAAGACGCTGGAGCGGTCGGAAAACCTGATCCGCTCGGCCGCGGCCGCGCGCAGCACCATCGACAGCGCCCAGCAGGACGTCGCGGTGGCCCGCGCCCAGATCACCGCGCTCCAGGCGCAGATCGCCCAGGCCGAGGTCGCGATCGAGATCGCCCGGACCGACCTTGACTATACCCGCATTACCGCGCCCACTGCCGGCACGGTGCTGGCCATCGTCAGCCAGGCCGGGCAGACGGTGAACGCGGTGCAGTCCTCGCCCACCATCGTCGTGCTGGGGCAGCTGGACCGCATGGAGGTGCATGCCGAGATCTCGGAAGCCGACATCGGCAAGGTCCGGCCCGGCCAGCAGGTGCGCTTCACCCTGCTCGACGACAGCGGCCGCAGCTATCGCGGCGTGCTGGCCTCCATCGCCCCGGCGCCGCAAAGCATCGTCAACGACAGCGCCATCCAGGGCGGCGCCAGCACCGACAGCAGCAGCGGCGCCATCTATTACACCGGCATCGTCCCGGTCGAAAACCCCGACGGGCACCTGCGCAGCTACATGACGGCGCAGGTCAGCATCGTCCTGGGCGCGGCGCAGGACGTGCTGACCATCCCGTCGAGCGCGCTTGGCCGGCGCAACCCCGACGGCAGCCACCAGGTCCGGGTGCTGGCCGCGGGCGGCGGCATCCAGACCCGCGACGTGGTGATCGGGCTCAACGACAAGGTGGTGGCCGAGGTGGTCTCGGGCCTCGACGAGGGCGAGCAGGTGGTGACCGGCGAACAGGGCGGCGCCCCGGCGGCGGGCGCGGCCCCCCGCAGCAGCCGGCGCATGATGGGCCCGCTGGGTGGCTGAGATGGGATCCCCGCTGATCCGGCTGCGCGGCATCACGCGCGAATACCCCTCGGGCGAGGGGGTGCTGCGCGTGCTCAAGGACATCGACCTCGACATCGCCCAGGGCGAATTCGTCGCCGTCATGGGCGCCTCGGGCTCGGGCAAGTCGACGCTGATGAACATCCTGGGCTGCCTCGACCGGCCCAGCTCGGGCAGCTACCTCCTGGACGGGCGCGAGGTGGCGCAGCGCGATCCGGGCGAGCTGGCGGCGCTGCGCCGCGAAACCTTCGGCTTCATCTTCCAGCGCTACCACCTGCTTTCCGAGATGACGGCGCTGGGGAATGTCGAGGTGCCGGCGATCTATCGCGGCCTGCCGCGCGAGGCGCGCCGCGCCCGCGCCCGCGACCTGCTGGACCGGCTGGGCCTGGGCGACCGGCTGGGCCACCGGCCGGGCCAGCTTTCGGGCGGCCAGCAGCAGCGGGTCTCGATCGCCCGCGCGCTGGTCAACGACGCCCGCGTGATCCTGGCCGACGAGCCGACGGGCGCGCTCGACAGCCGCAGCGGCGACGAGGTGCTGGGCATCCTGGAACGGCTGAACGCCGAGGGCCGCACCGTCATCATCGTCACCCACGACCCCAAGGTCGCCGCCCGCGCCCGCCGCGTGGTCGAGATCGCCGACGGCCGCATCATCGCCGACCGCCGCAGCGATGCGCCCGCCGAGCCCGCGCGGCTGGCCGCCTTGCCGCCCGCCCGCGCCGCCGCCCCGGTGCTGGGCCGGCTGGCCGAGGCGCTGCGCATGGCGGTGCTGGCCATGCGCGCCCACAAGCTGCGCAGCTTCCTGACCATGCTGGGCATCATCATCGGCATCGCCTCGGTCGTGTCGGTGGTGGCGCTTGGCGAGGGCTCGCGCCAGCGCGTGCTGCAGAATATCGCCGGGCTGGGCACGAACACGCTGCAGATCTATCCCGGCCGGGATTTCGGCGACATGCGCTCGGGGCGGGTGACGACGCTGGTCACGGCCGACGGCGCGGCGCTGGCGCGCCAGCCCCATGTCGCCTCGGTCAGCCCGACGGTCAGCAGCGCGCAGACCCTGCGCCACGGCGCGACCGAGGCCAGCGCCCAGATCAGCGGCGTGGGCGAGCAGTATTTCGACGTGGCCGGCGTCGCGCTGACCCAGGGCCGCGGCTTCGACGCAAGCGACGTGGCGGAGATGGGCCAGAACGTCGTCATCGACGAGAGCACCCGCCAGAGCCTGTTCGGCGAGGGCGCGGCGCTGGGGCAGGTCTTCATGGCCGGCAAGGTGCCCTTGCGGGTGATCGGCGTGGCCGAGGCGCAGAACCGCGGCCCCGGCGGCTCCACCAGCCTGACGGTCTATGCGCCCTATACCACGGTGCAGGCGCGCTACCTGGGCTCGACCAGCGTCAGCGGGCTGACGCTGCGCGTCGCCGACGAGGTGGACATGGCCCTGGCCGAGCAGATGGTCTCGGACCTGCTGGTCCGGCGCCATGGCAGCAAGGATTTCTTCATCGTCAACAACGACCAGATCCGCCAGACCATCACCTCGACCACGCAGACGCTGACGCTGCTGGTCGCGGCCATCGCGGTGATCTCGCTGCTGGTGGGGGGCATCGGGGTGATGAACATCATGCTGGTTTCCGTGACCGAGCGCATCGGCGAGATCGGGCTGCGCATGGCGGTGGGCGCGCGGCGCGGCGACATCCGCGCGCAATTCCTGATCGAGGCGGTTCTGGTCTGCGTCATCGGCGGCGCGGCGGGCATCCTGGCGGCGCTTGGCTTCGGCCTGGCCTTCGAGCGGCTGAGCAGCAATTTCACCCTGGTCTATTCGCCCCTCTCCATGCTCGCCGCCCTGGCCAGCGCCTGCGGCATCGGCCTGATCTTCGGCTACCTCCCAGCCGTCAACGCCGCAAAGCTCGAACCCGTAACAGCACTCGAAAAAGGGTGAGGGGACGGGGAGCAGCTTCCCAGGAAAAGCAATCCCGAAAGGAAATCATCGTGAAAACCATTCCTCTGCTCGCCCTGGTGATCGCCCTGGCCGCCTGCTCGGAAAAGGACGAGCCGACGGGGCGTATCTACCGCTATCCTGTGGGCACGGAAGCCCAGGGCCTCGAGCCGATGGTGCGCAGCGGCCGGGGCGTCAGGGTCGATTACCACAATCACGCATTGCCAAGACCCGACGACGGCCAGCATTGGGAGTTGCAACCCGGCGTCTTCCTGCGGGTGGATGCATCGGGGCGTGTGATTTCGACCGTCCCGGCGCGCTACGCCGGGCAGTAAAAGAAGAGGCGGCGGCCGGGTGTGTCCGGTCGCCGCCTCTGGTGCGTCACCTGGAAGCGGTCAGCGCAGGATGTCCGAGGCCAAGCCCAGAACCTGCAGCACCTTCATGGTTCCGGCATCGACCAGAACCACGCGCTCCTCCACCACGCGATAGGCACGGCCGGTCGCGGGCCTGGCCAGTTTCCGCGCTTCGGCGGTCCTGAGCGACCGGCCGCCATGGGTGACTTCGCCGACTTTCGGTCCTTTGTGGGGCTGCTCGCCGGTGTCGGATACGGCGGGTCTTTTCGCCGCCTCGGCCTTGAGCGCACAGCGCTGCGCGGCCTGCTCGCAACGCGCGGCAGGCTCGGCCAGGCCAGGTGTCGTGGCCAGGTTCAGCAGGGTCAAGGCCACCAGAATCATCGCCTTTTTCATGGGATTTCCTTCAGCGTTGCGCCTGGATCGGGCCAAGGATCGACACGATGCGCTTGGTCTTCTGGTCCACCAGCACAAGCTGGTCGCGGACCACGCGATATTCCTGGCCGCGCGGTGCCGGGGCGTATCGGCTGTTGCCGGCGCGCTGGAAGGCGCGGCCGTC
The DNA here is from genome assembly GCF_029909815.1 of Paracoccus ferrooxidans. NCBI lineage: Bacteria > Pseudomonadati > Pseudomonadota > Alphaproteobacteria > Rhodobacterales > Paracoccaceae > Paracoccus > Paracoccus ferrooxidans. The sequence continues at coordinate 270,938 of NZ_CP038201.1, forward strand.
GCGGCCGCTGTCGCCCACGCGCAAGGCATTGCGGCTATCCACCGGCGGCTTGCCTTTCGCGTCCCGCGCCTTGCCCGGACGGTGATCCGGCGCTTGGGGCGGCTTGTGCCCGTCGCGCCGGGCTTCCTGCGGCGGCGGTTCGCGGCGTTCACCCCTGGGCCCTTCGCCCTTTTTGCGGGCATCCTTTGCCGGGGGCGCCGGGCATTTGCGATCGTCCTGCCGGCATTCCGGCGGCGGGCCATCCGGCCGGGTCTCGGCCATGGCCATCTGGCTGCTGCCGATTGCCGTCACCGCTATCGCGGTCATCATGAGAAAGCGACGCATTGCATCAGTCCTTGCTGTTCTGCGGTCTGGAAGGGAGGTGCGTCTTTGCCCGACGCAGGATGGCTCAGCGCGCTGGTGCGGGCTGCTGGCCCGGCCGGGGCTGGTGCAGACCCGACCGTTCCGGGCTCTCATGCCGCGGGCTGCGCGACCCCGGACCAAAGCCCGGATCGACCTGCTGCAGCCTCTCCAGCTGGGTCGGCTCCAGCGTTCCGCGCAGGGCGGTCGCGGCATCCAGCAGGGCGCGGGCCTTGCCGGCGCGGGCAAGGGCCTGCGCTGCCATGCGCTCGGCGGCCAGGGGGCGGGCCTGACCAGCCGGGGGCCTGTCGCCCTGGGCCCCGGCTTCAGGTGCCGGCGGGGCAGCCGGCTCGAGGAAGGAGATCAGCGCCTGGCAATAGTCGCGCCAGGCATCCTGCTGCTCTGCGGTGATGCCCAGGAAGGTCTCGGCGGCGGCAAGATGGCCGGCAAGGCCGAGGGCCGGGGACAGGCCTGCGGGGCCGGGCTGGTCGATAGCGGGACGGAAGGCATCGGGACGGAAGGCATCGGGACGGCCGTGGCCGTGCCCTGCAAGGTCGGGCATGGGATGGGCAGGTTCCTCTGCCGCGGCGGGCGGCGCCTCGCCGGCACTCTGCGCCAGCGCGGCCAGGGGGGTGCCGGAGGCGCATAGCAGGGCGGCCACCGCCAGGGTCTTCGACAGGGCGTTCTTCATCGGACGGGCCTTTCATCGGTTGCGATGCCGATGACGCTACGCCCCTCCCTTGTCCGGCTTAGGTCTTGTCGGTGACGAATTCTTTCCGGGCGACCGAGTTTTGCAAACGAAGGTTTCCGAGGGTCGTTTCGGCAATGTTTCGTCACAAATTTGCCCAGGCGGGATGCCCGGAAATCCGCTAGAACGGCGGCATGTCAAGGTGGTGCCGATGAACCGTATCCTTATCGTCGATGACGACGCTGAAATCCGCACCCTGCTGCGCCGCTACCTGGAGGGGCAGGGGTTCCGCGTCTTGACCGCCGCCGACCGGCGCGAGTGCGAGGCGCGGGTGGCGGACGGCAGTCCCGACCTGATCGTGCTGGACGTGATGCTGCCCGACGGTTCGGGGCTGGACATCTGCCGCAGCCTGCACGAACACCGGCCCGAACTGCGCATCATCCTGTTGACGGCCCTGAAGGAGGACGTCGACCGCATCATCGGGCTGGAACTCGGGGCCGACGACTATCTGGGCAAGCCCTTCAACCCGCGCGAACTGGTCGCCCGCATCAAGGCCGTGCTGCGCCGGACGGCCGGACCGGACGAAGCCGCCGCCCCCGAGGCCCGGACCTACGGCTTTGCCGGTTTCGAGGTCGATCCCGGTCAGCGCCGGGTGCTGGCCGAGGATGGCAGCGAGGTCGAGTTGACCGGCGCCGAGTTCGACCTGCTGCGGGTCTTTCTGGAACGGCCGGGCCGGCTCTTGTCGCGCGACCAGTTGCTGGACCTGACCCAGGGCCGCGACCGCGATCCGCTGGACCGCTCGATCGACGTGCTGATGAGCCGGCTGCGCCGCAAGCTGGGCGAAAAGCACGACGCGACGATATTCCGCACCGTGCGCAACGGCGGCTATCAGCTTGCCGTGCCGGTGAGCAGCGTGGGCGAGGGCCGGGGATGAGTTCGCTGCGCACCCGCATCGCGGCCCTGCTGATCGCGGCCATCGTCAGCGTCGTGGTGCTGGCGAGCTATGCCGCGACGCAGGTGATGCAGCCGCCATCGCCGCAGGCCACGATGGAGCCGGTGGCGATGCAGATCCACCTGACCGTCGCCCTGCTGGGCCATGGCAGCGGCGCGACACCCCGGACAGAGCTGCGGCCCGAACCCGCGCCGGGCGAGATCGACATGCACGAGACCGGGTTCTTGCGCGAGGCGCTGCGCCGCACCGGCACGCCGCTCGACGTGGTGGTGACGCGGCAGGGCGAGCGCCAGCCGCTGGTCGCCTCGGTCCATGTGCTGCCGCAGGGATGGCTGGTGCTGCCGATCCCGGATATGTCGCCGCCGCCGGGGCGCTGGAAGGTGCTTGCGGTGTGGCTGGCCCTGATCGTGCTGGGCAGCGCCGCCATCTCGCTCCATGCCGCGCGCCGGCTGACGCGGCCGCTGCAACTGCTCGAGGACGCGGTGGATCGCGTCGGCCCGGACGGCGTTCTGGAGCAGATCCCCGAGACCGGCACGGGCGAGGTGCGGACCGCGGCGCGTGCACTGAACCGGCTTTCGGCGCAGTTGAGGCAGGCGATGGAAAGCCGGATGCGGCTGGTGGCGGCGGCGGGGCACGACCTGCGCACGCCGATGACCCGGATGCGGCTGCGCGCCGAGTTCATCGAGGACGAGGCCGAGCGGGCGAAATGGCTCCTGGATCTCGAAGAGCTGGACATGATCGCCGACAGCGCCATCCGCCTGGTGCGCGAGGAGGTCGGGGCGGACGGGGCCGAGCCCATCCGGCTGGACCCGCTGTTGCGCCAGATCGCCTCGGAGTTGTGCGCCCTGGAGCAGAAGGTCGAACTGGGCGAGCTGCCGCCGCTGACCGTCCATGCCGGCCCCATCGCGTTGAAGCGGGCGCTGCGCAACCTGATCGCCAATGCCGCGACCCATGGCGGCGGGGCGCGGGTGGCGCTTGGGCGCCAGGGCGACCATGCGGTGATCCGCATCGAGGACGACGGTCCGGGCGTGCCGCCCGAGCTGCTGGCGCAGATCTTCGAGCCCTTCTTCCGCGTCGACCAGGCCCGGCGCAAATCCTTTCCCGGCGCCGGGCTCGGGCTGGCCATCGCGCGCGAGATCATCGAGCGGCACGGCGGCAGTATCGCGATCAGCAACCGCGAGCCGCATGGGCTTTTGCAGATCTGCCGACTGCCATGCGCGGAAACCGTCGCGATTTGATGGAAGGTCTGCCGGAGAAATTTGGGATCATCCCGGATCTCTAAGTTTTCGCACGCCAAAAACACTGGATGGTTTGAAATGCCGGCGGGGATTTTGCGCAATCTTTCGCGGGCATATTCCATCCTGGCGATGCTATTAAGTCCAATATTCATGCCGGGGCTGAAAATTCGGCATGCCATTATGACGCAGAAGCATTTCGTAACAAAATAACGATGTTGGCGGGAGCGAAAGGCTGTTAAGTGTGAAGTGCCAGCCATTCGCCAGCCCAAACATATCTTTCTGGAGTGATAAGGGAAACTCACCGCGGTCATATCCGGCGGAGGATGCTCGGCTCTGGCGATCGTGGCGTATCTCCAGGATCAGGAAATAACCTCGGCTGCTGAAGGCAAAATCGTCCTGGACGCGATCACGCTGGTTGCGGATGGCCAGGAGAATGTCGAGGCAACGGGCGGGGCTGTCCTGACCAAGGAAGACATCGAGAAACTTCAGCCAGCCTGTTAACCAGGTTCCTTCGCTCCGATCAAAAACGGTTATCCTCCCGACTTCAAGAATGTCATCGACGTGGGTTTCCGCATCTTGCCCTTGTGCAGGGTGGACAGTTCGGGCGGGCCTGCGTGGATCAAGCGGCTACCTTTGTCTTATCCCCTTCCTCGCAATGCGCGTCGTCATTCCATGCAGGCAGGCATTGGCACCTGATGAACAGATCGTTTCATGCGCGCGCTGCGGAATGTCCTCCGAAACCGGAGCGGACGTCAGAGCAACCGCTGAAGAAGAACGGTTGCATAGGCCTGGGCGCGGCCGCCGATGGCCTGGCCGAATGGGACCGGGTAGCGGTCGGTCTTCGTGTTGCCGTCGCCGTTGATGATGCGCCGTGCGGCGGTGAAATCGAAATTCTCGCCGCTTCCGAAGGTAGCCAGCACCGGAAAGCCGCGGGTATAGCCAAGCCGGCCCATGCCGATCGCCATCAGCCGCGCGGCAGTTTCTTCCTCGGCTGCGAGGTCCGGGTTATCCTCCAGCGGCAGGTCGATCGCCTTGCCGAACCGGCGATAATTGTCGCGGAAGGTCAGCTGAACATAGCCGCGCCCCCGGAACCGCTTGCCATCGCCGGCGTGGATATTGCCGAACCGGCCCTGATACCGCTGCTGGTTGGCCGAGGGCGGATTGCCCCATTTCTCGATCATCTGGCGGCCGAAATTGGTTTCATGCTCGGCGGTCGCAAGCACATAGGCCAGGTGGCTCGGGTCGGTGATCCCCTCGGCCAGGCAGGCGGCGAGGATGATGGGCACCGCTCTTTGGGCCGCATCCTTGTTCAGGCGATGGGTCAGTTGCGAAACCGCCTGCGCGATTTCGGCAAGGGCTGCGGGATCCATGGGGCCGGTCGGCGCGGCGGGCCTGGCAGCCGGAACGACCGGCACCAGAACCTGAATGCCGGCGGCCAGCGTGCGCGCCGTTGATTCGTTGAACACCTGGCCATCGGGATCGCGGATCTGCCGCCACAACTCCGGGTCGCCGAGATGGTGGCGCGCGATGGCGCGAAGGGTATCGCCGCGCGCCACCGTGACCCGCTGAAAGCGGGTGCCGTCGAGCGTTGCAAACCCGCCGCCGGGATCACCCTTGAGCTGTCGGGTGCCGTCGGGTTCGATGCTGAGGCTGAGGTCCAGTTCCTCCACGAGATCATCGAGAAAGATCAGATCCATCCCTGCCTCGGTGCGAAGATCGACCCAGGCCGTGGCCTCGCCTGCGCGGATCAGCACTGCCGGGCCCGTCAGGGTCACGCTGGACAGGCCCTCGGGCGATTCGCTCTGCCAGCCGGTCGCTTCCAGAAGGGGGGCGAGCGGCACCCAATCCTCGCCATCCTCGGGGATGCCGCCGCCGACCACCTCGCGGCCGTTGATGAAGAGGGGGAACCGGCCTGGGGCTTCGTCGCCCCCGACCGGATCGGCGGCGGGAGAGGCGAGCGCTTGGGCGACCTCGGCGCGCAGCAGATCGCCGACCTCTCGCGGAGAAAGCTCCGGTCGCCAGGGCAGGACCAGCGGATCCCATTTGCCGTTCTGGGGGATTTTCAGGATCGACTGGACCTCGCCATGCGCCAGCACCGTTTCGCGGCTGACCGGAATGTCGTAGCGCTGGCAGATCTGGGCGGCGAGACGGGCGAGCACCGGAATCTGCGCCTCGCGTATCGGCGCGCGGCCAGCGCGAAAGGGTCGCTCCTGCGCCCCGGCCATGCCGCACAGCGCCAGACCGACAGAGCGAGTGTTGCATTGCCGCGTGTGGGCGGCATAGCGGCCATCCGCGGTGGAGTCATTGTCTGCGATGGTGCGGTTGCCGCGCCGAATGGTGCCGTCCTGTTCGATGCAGAAGTGATAGTGCTGCAGATCCTGGGTTGACGCCCTGGCATTGCCCGCCGTCCAATGCAGAATGATCCGCTTGGGCCGGGCGTTGGGCAGCTGATCCGCTGGAACAGCGCGAAGCCGCTCGGCAGGCCGCGGGCGCGGGTGCCGAGGCGGCCGCAGGCCCGGCTGGAGCTGGGCGCCAAGCCCGGCGGGTGACGCCATGGTGGAAAGGGTCGCACTTGCCGAAAGCTCTGGTCGCGCATCATCGGCCAGCCCGGCGATCAACTGGCGGGCCAGATCAGCCTCCAACGCGCCGGTTATCGGCAGGCGCATGCGGGCCTGCAGCGCCCGCACCGCCTGCGCGGTCTGCGGACCAAAGAGACCGTCCACCCCCTCGATCGGCAGAAGCGCAAGCTGGGCAAGACGGAGCTGCAGCAACAACACCATTGGCCCCCTCATCATCGGCGGGCCGAGATACTGAAGGATCGCGGTCTCCATCATGTGCATCCCCCGGCTTGGTTGCGCTGGGAAAGCCGGTTCGCCAGCGTGGTCGCGGCCGCCCGATTGTCGAGCCCTTCGGCCGGTCCAGCGGCGGCGGCCTGCTGGGCATGACCCTGCGCCTCCTGCAGGGCAGCGCAGGGGACAGGACTGGCGAAAGTGGCCTGCCAATCGACGGCGCTGGCGCGATAATAGCCCGCAGCGGGGTGATCCACCCCCGCGGCCAGCGCGGCCAGCCGCATATTGGCCTCATTGGCCTCTGCGCGGCTGGCCGTTTCCCGCACCAGCCTTTCGGCCTCCAGCCCGCGCAGGCTGGTGCCGGGCACCCCGGCATTGCGCAGGACGCCGAACCGGGCGGCCGCACATGCGGCATAGGGCGCGGCACCGACGCTGGCCAGCCGGTCCTGCGCCATGCGCAGGCATGCATCGCCGGTGATCTCATGGACGCGGGCGCAGCCTTCTTCCCTTATGCGACATTGCGGAACATGCGCAGCCGCCGCAGGCCGGTCCATCGCCTGCACTTTGGCAAGTTCCGCCATTTCTGGATCGACAACTCTGGCGATCTGGTCGCCGGGGTCGTCGCAGCCCGCCAGCACGACCAGCGCAGTCAGCGTGGCGGCAAGCAGATAGGGCAGTCTCATGGCATGGCCTCCTTTTCTGCGGCAGCCAGGGCCTCGCGGAGCAATTGCAGGTCGATTGCCGCGGTGGGGCTGTCGCGCATGGCGGCGGCCATCAGGAAAAGCTTTTCCAGTTCCGCCAGCGTTTCCGGCGTTTTCTGGAGCGTGTCGAGCGCAGCAAGCAGGCTGCCGCGGTCGGGCGCGCCGGACAGGACGAGCATCGGTTCCGGGATCTCCGCCGTCACCAGCCGGTCGAGTTCGACACGGCGCAGTTGCCTCATCCGGTCCCGGAAGCCGGCCACGGCAGCATCGAACTCTTCGCGCGTGCCGGCGAAGGCGCGGCCGAAGCTGTCGAAGAAGCTGTCGTGATCAAGGTCGGCCGCAGCCTGGCCGAGACGGTTGAGCGCAGCCATGTCGTCCGACCCCGGTTGAAGGGCGGCCAGGGCATCCGGCATGTCGTCGAGGGCGGATTGGACCGCTGCCGCGTCGATCGGATCGACCGGGAGGAGATCGGGCAGGTAGGGGGCGTTCAGCACCCGCGCTTTCCAGCGGCGATAGGCGACGGCGCCGTGCTGGCCGGTCAACGTCACCACCATCAGCGCAAGGCTGCCCGGCGAGATGCCGAGAGGGGCGAGCGGCCCCGCAAGCTTTCCCAGGCTGGCGGCAAGGATGCCCTTCAGCGGCCCTTTGGCCAGGGCGAGACCGCCAAGCTTCGCCGCCTCTACCGCCAGCTCCCCGCGGTCGTCGATGTTGCGGACGCGGGCGATCCCCTTTTCCAGCCGGTCCAGCGCATCACGCAGCTTCGCGCCTTCGCCAGAGGGCAGGATTTCCAGCGCGCGGCGCAGGAAGGCAGCGGTCGCCGCGGCTTTCTGCACCGTAATCGTGACAGGATCGGAGGCGTTCCCGGCAGCGGCCTGTTCCGTGCCCGAGGACCGCGCGAGGAATTCGCGGGTGGCGGCGGCGCGGGCGGCAGGATCGCCCGCCGCCTCCATTTGGGCCGCAAAGGTCACCGCCTCCACCGTCTGGGCGGCTTGCCGACGCTGGATGGCCGCCTGTTCGCGCGCCTCGGCTTCCCGCGTGATCCGCTCGACGAGGCTGCGGGGATCTTCCTTGAACACACTTTCGACGGCACCCACCAGCTTGTTCAGGATGTGGTAGATCAATTCGCCCGCAAATCCGCCCAGCAATGCCAGGACAACCCGGCCGAAAAGGCGCGCATCGCCGGTCAGGCCGAAAAGCACCTGCGAAAGCAGGAATCCCGACATCATGCCCAGCCCGATGCGAATGGCATAGCTCGATCCCCGCCGGGGATCATAGGTGCCTTCGCAGACATAGCGGTTGGCATCGTAGAGCGTGGCGAAACAGGCGCCGATCGCGCTGAGCGAGACGTAGAACAGCGTAAGGCAGAACAGGGCGAAGTGGTTCATGTTTCCGCCCGCGGTTCCGCCCGTATTCTCGGCAGACGCCATATCCGCTTCAACTTCGGTGTTGAACAGCGGGATACCGTTGCCAACCTGCTCGGCTGTCAGCGGTCCAAAGATCAATACGGCGAAAAAGACGAAGAAGCACAGGATGGTGAACAGGATCACCTTGCGAACCGCCGAGACGGGGGCAAGAAAATGCAACAGATCCCAGAACGGAATTTTGCGCCGGGTCGCGTCCCAATGCAGCAGTTCAACCGACTGTGGTAGCGCAGGGCGGATCACTTCGGCCAGGGCGGCATGCAGGGCGACCAGATCCTTGATCGGAATATCCTGGCGTTTCGAGATTCCCAGGTCGAGGATCGTTATTCGCTCAAGAATGGCCGGAGCGCAGGAAATCCCCCGACCGGCCATCAGCGCGATCATCGCCTCGCATTCCCGATAGAGGCGCGCATGAAGATCGACGTTATCTATGGGTTCTTGATAGATATCATCCACAGCGAATCCCGCCTTCAAGCGCGCTCGCACTGTATCGGATTACAATGCACAGAGCGGGAGCAATTTTAACCGCAGAGAACTCATCAGCTGCCACAAGACGATTTTGATCTGCACATTGTGCAGATCACCGAATGCTATCAAGGAGGCGTCACGTCAATATCGTTCCGGCGAACGGCGATTTTCGCGGATGCCGGATTAATAAAAGCCCAACAGGGTGCAGGACTGCCGGTCGACAGTCGATTCGAATTCTGGATAGGGTCTCGGTCAGTTTTCTCCATTTTGAGCGTTTTGGCAATATCAATATCTGCCGCACTCTCAGGCCGGAGAGGAAATTTAGCGGGCAGACCCTCTTGCCGCTGAGCATGTCCAGCCTGGCGTTCAGGCCGCCTTTTGTGCGCATGATCGCCTGCGGAAGGCCTCGTTCGCGGGGCTTGAGGCCGCTGAGGGTTTTTAGTGTGCGGACGGGTCGAGCAGGGTCATATCGGCGCCCTGACCAGGACGTTCGTCGGATGCGGTGCGAGCTTGCCATGGCCCTTGGGACGGTCCTGAGGGGTGGCCCGCGCATGACCCATCGCTTCGCACCCACCGCACACCTGCCGCCGGCGGCAGCTTCAACCGTGCCGCCGCCGCGCCTGGACCTTCATTGAGGTAGCGCGGAAACCGAACCCAAAATGCCGATGGTGCGGTGCTGACATGATCCATCTTCCCAAAGGAATGGAATCACAGGGCCGCTTGCCAGGAAGCCCCCTGATCCAGGCTTCTGGCACATCGGTTCAATTCGATGTCATTTTCAGGCAATGCACCATGGATTATCGGCCGAACCTCCTGGAGGTATCGAAGCCTATTAAGCCGGACCAAGACGGACGCCCATCCTTGAACAGCAGGGCGAGGTCGGTTTCATCAAGCATCTGGCCCGCGATTCTCTTTCCAACGTCACGATAAGCCTCGAACTGCTCCATCGAGAAAAACTGGTCCGTCGTGCTCTCATAGGGAAATTCGGGGTGTCCACCCCGATAGCTGCGTGTCGAGATCGATAAGCCTGGAATGAGGGCGGATTTGAGATAGATGAGCAGCCCTTCTTCTGGCCCCAGCTTCTCTTCTGGAGCCTTGCCATATTTGGAATGCGAGGCCGCAGGAACTTTCCTGATGCGTTTTTCCAGCTGGCCCTGGCTGGCGTAGCGGATCGTTCCTAGGAAGTAGCCGCGGCGGGCAAACTCGACCTCCTTGGGATATTCGTTCTCGTGCTTCCGTGCCACGATATGCTGTGGTCCAGAGGGCTGAAATTCTCCGCCACCCTTGTCGAAGATCTTCATGTTGAACTCTATCTCCGCGGCAAAATCCTCGCGAATAAGCCGGATGGCCGCGGTAAAATTGTTATAGGCAGTGGTGGGGTCCGACTCGCCATCGCAAACGATAATCAATGCGCAGCGCCGACGCACCAGCTCATAGAGTCCCAGGTTCTCGAAATGCCCGCCGTCGCTGAGTTCAACGAACACCGGGTTTTTCGTTTTGGAGTTTAATACCCGACGCAGCAGGTTGGTCGTGACGGGGAAAAGGTGGTTGCCATATGGGTTCAACCATTGACGCCACTTCGCTATTTTTCGCCATCGGAACCAATAGCCGAGACGCATGCTGAGAAGCGTCATCGCAGTTGCTACGACGATATTGGTTGTAGGACCGGCACCCGCGAAACCACCACCTGGATTTGCAGCCGCACCGGAGATTGCCATGGCCGTCGGCAGCGACAGATTCCCGCCGAGCGCTTCTTGAGTGGGTTGCCAGCTCGTCACTGTCGAGCCGCAATAGAGTGGCGAAAGGATGAAGGAATCGCCGCCGCGCCGCCGGTCTGTCGTGTCTTCTGCCCAGGGCGTCATCACTGTCGTGCAGATCAGCGGATAGGGTCCGTTGAGCCTGCGCGGCTCATATGGCATAACGATATTGCCCTCGTCTTCGCCAGACTTAACCTTTTGGGGAAGGTTTGCGATTTCTCTCATCTTGTAGCGATCGGCCGAACCCGCCGCGCCGACTTTGCGGAGGTCGATGCTTGCCTTGTCCGGCATATAGGCTTCCATCAACCGATCGCGATAAAAGCGACCCAATGATATATCGTTGATATTGACAATGAAACAGAGTGCGGCAGCGGTGATCACGGCAACCATATAGAGAACATGGCGCAGCTCGAGCGGATTGGTATTGTCCAAGAGCGCCTTATGGATCTCGAGCAGGTCCAGCGCGGCCAGATATGCGGCTATGCCTGCGCCATAGACAAGGATCGCAGAGCCAGCGACAATGACCACGGCGGCTTTCTGTCCCAATACACCCTTCAGCCGCGCCTGGTAGAAACCGAAAAGCGCCGACATGGTGGCTATGAGATAGATAGCGAAAGGCAGAAGGCCCAGGTGGCCGCCCTCTTCAACGCCTTTTGGGCCGCCACCGATCTCGCCGACTAAAAAGGGGAGGAGAGGAGGAATGAAGGGAATGATGCCGACCAGAAGGAATCCCACAGCGAGAATGAGCAGCCCCCCAGAAAGAGCCTCGACCATGCGCCGTCGTCCGTATTCCGGGGCGGGCGGGCCATTCGGCGACCGGCCGCCTCCACGGAGGCGGGAGGGAATATATGCTCCGACCAACCAGAGACCAACCAGTGCAAAAGCCGTCAAGATAACGACTGGGGCGGGTTTTACGAACCAGGGCATGGACCGGAGCATGGGCCATGGCTCGGCTCCCCAAAGCACAAGGGCTACGAAGGGCAGGCAGAGCAGAACGAGACCCGTGGAGAATCGCCAGAGATTTTCCTCCTCCGTCTTTCCCGCCTCGTTCGGCCGGAAGCTCGAGATGGAAGCCATGACCATCAGAACAACGATTACGCCAAAAAGGAAAAGTGATAGCGTAAGAAATAGCCAGAAAACGATATTTTCGTGCCTGCATATATAGTCCGAATATTGTTCAAGCCAGGATCCTGTCATGCGAGGGCACGACAGGTAGCTATGCCAGCCCTTATACCAGGAGTTATCCTTGGGAATGACCCACATGGAAAATTTCATGAGAGCTGCAACGACAACGCCGGCAAGCAGCGTCCAGATGAACAGGTTGAACAGGATTGATCTGGCAACGACGTAGAAGCCGGTTGCAAAACCCCGGAAGCCTTCCGGCGCAAGATAGTTCGCATTGTTGTGCAAGAAGTTCAGTGCGCGACCACCATCGTCGTCCTCCTCGGACTCCTTGAATGGAAAGTCTCCATCTGGATCCCCCGCTTCGGATGGATTTTCATCGCGGTTTTGCGCGTAATGCAGCGCCATCGCTGATGCGATATATCCGCCGCCCGACACCGCCGACATATAGTCGAGATGCTTGATGAGTTTCGCCTTTGCCAAAGCCTGAAGAACCCCCAAAGCAAAGGTCGCGGAGCGAATGCCGCCGCCCGAAAGGCAGATGCCTGTCCGGTAGCCTTTCCGGTCCTCTTTCCCGGCTCTACCATAGGCGCCGTCAATGATCTCTTCCTCACTCTTGAAGAGATCGTTCCATTTGTCCTGCTTATTCTGTTCTTCTTGCCGAAAGGTGGAGGTCGTGCCGGATGTGTGTGGCATCGGATGCACCTAGACGGGAAATAATGGTAAAATTCTACCATTTTCACAGTTGCAAGTCACTCATTTGTTTATTCGATAAAATACTCTCAATTCATGCAATGGTATAGTTTCGTCCTTTGGTTGATCGACCTCTTCTGGTGGGTCGATCTTGATATGATGGGATGGCCCTCCGGCAGCATTGATGTGCCAGGGTAGGGGTTGAAGAACACCGTGGGAGGAGAATGCCTTTCAGGCGCAAGGCTGCCAATACTGTTGATCGGTCGTTCCGCCCGCTGACGATGCGGGGCAAGGTGTGGAATTCTTCTCAATGCAGCCAAGCTGCGTCGTTGCGTTGGAAGCACGTGGTGGCGCTTACCATTCAGCTCGGGCGGGCGTAGGACCACGATGTCCGGCCCATTTCTTCAGCTTATGCCCTTTGTGAAACGGCAAAAGAATGACGCGGCTGGGTTCGATCTTCGACGAGGTCGTGGAACCAGACATGGTTGGGCTGCTCGGCGCGCAGGCGGATACATCAGCCGTCACCCGTCATTGAGCCAGAGCCGGTCTCGCTTTGGTTGTCTGTCCGCCTTACCCCGTCCTTGCCGCGCGACCTGCTTGTCATTGACCACCCGGCCCGATCGGCTGAGCCGAAGTTCGGCGATCTGGCGATAGCCGTGGCGGCCATGGCGGAGGGCCCCCGCAACCACCGCTGTCATAACTCGCTAATCATCCAAGTATAATCGATCGCTCGGGCTGCAAAAGGGTGGCCTTTCTTATCTTGAAGCATGCAAAATATCGGCCGTTCGCCTGCCAGATCAGCTCATATGGCGGCGGATTGTATGGCGAGCGGATACCCTTTTTTGCAGAACGGCCATAGGCGGTTCGGTCCAGATGCCGCAGCAATGGCAATCGGGCAGTTCGGGCGCACCGGCCACGAACACATGTCCAGCCGGTTGGTTCAGCGCTGCATCGACAGTATCGCTGGCGGTTCAGTATTCTCGACTGCGATGCCGGGAGGCCCGCTGCCGAAACCGGTCGCAGCCCAGTCCAGCCCGACAAGCCGCAGGAGGTTATCGATGAACCCCGTCGTTCGTCGGATCTCCACGCCAAAGAGCACCTGTATTGAGAGGCGCGTGGGCGAAAGGGTGACGGCGGTCGTGGTCCCGACTGGCTGCTCCGCCCTGACCGGGACGGATATGCTGGCCCTGCTGGAAGGGCGGCTGGCGAAGTTCAAGCAGCGCAAGCGCGTGCTGTTCGTGAACGAGTTACCGCGCAACGCCATGGGCAAGGTGCAGAAGAACCTGCAGCGCGACCGCTTCGCCGGGCTTTGCGACCAGGGTCCGGTCGCGCAGGCGGGCAGGAAATGGGGCAGGGCGGCGATGGCCGCCCTGCCTGTCGCGGGTCAGGCTCGGGCGACGCCGCCGTAGACCAGCCGGCCCTTGTGGAAGGTGGCGCTGCGGGCCGAGCGCCGGGCCACCGCCTCGGCCGAGCAACTGGCCTCGGCCAGCGCGAATTCCGCCGCATCGCCGGGTTTCGGCCAGGCGCGGTCGCCCGCATCGTCCAGCGGCAGCACGTCGCCGGTGGCGATGGCCATGGCGCGGGTCAGGGCGAACTCGTCGCGCCCGCCGTAAAGCTGTGCGCAGAGATTGGCCTTTTCCAGCATGTCGCCGGTGCCGAAGGGCGACCAGTGGTCGATCACGCTGTCGGTGCCGGTCATCAGCGTCACGCCCTTTTCGCGCAGGCGCGGCAGGGGCATGGTCAGCGCCCCGATGGGCACGGTCGAGATCACCGTGACGCCCTGCGCCGCCATGCGCTCGGCCAGCGCGTCCAGTTCGGCCTCGGGCAGCGTTCCCAGCGCGAAGGCGTGGCTCAGGTTCAGCCGGCCCTTGAGTTGCGGCGTGCGCTCGACCGTCTCGACCATGTAGTTGATCGCGGCGGTGCCGGAGGGGCCGGTTTCGTGCAGGTGGATGTCCACCGCCTTGTCATGGTCCAGCGCGATCTGGAACATCGCGTCCAGAGACTGTTCCATCGCGCCGTCCACGTTGGTCGGGTCCAGCCCGCCGACGAATTGCACGCCCATGGCCATCGCCTCGCGCATCAGCCCGTCCACCTTGGAATGCAACAGGCCGTGCTGCGGGAAGGCCACGATTTCGCATTCAAAGCGGTCGCGGTGCTTTTCCAGCGCAAGTTGCAGATGCTCCAGGCTTTTCAGCCCGCTGACCGGGTCGATGTTGCAATGGCTGCGCGCCACGGTCGTGCCTTGCGACAGCAGCAGATCGATCAGCGCCTCGGCCCGCTGCTGCGAGGTGGGCAACAGCTTCGGCAGCAGGATTTCCTCGCGTGCGATCATGTCCATGATCGTCTTGCCCTGCCGGGGCAGCGGCGCCTGCCACGGCCCGCCATAAAAGGTCTTGTCCAGGTGGATATGCATGTCGCGAAAGGCCGGCAGCGCCAGCTTGCCCCCGGCCGAATAGCGCGGGACGTCCGGCGTCAGCGCGGCGCCTTCCTCCAGGATCGCCTGGATGCTGCCGTCGCGGATTTCCAGCGTATGCAGCGCGGTGCGGGTGGCGGTGATGTATTCGCCCTCGCGCTCGAAGCCGCTTTCAAGCCGGACCTCGGTCAGGTAGTAATGCGTCTCGGCGATCTCGCCGGTCAGTGCCAGTTCCTCGGCGGCTCCTGCGGCGCTGGCGGCTCCCATGCCCATCACGGCCGATGCGGTCATCAGCCCCCCGGTGCCGCACAGGAAGGCGCGGCGGCTGTGGCGGTGCTCGGTGTGCAAATGCGTTTCCTCCCGAATGTCGTTTGTCCTGCGTTCTGGATAAGCGTGACCGGGATCATCTGGAAATTAAATGTCTAGATGATAAACATCGTGAAATCGAATGGAGTCCGGGATGCTCGATCCGCGCCTGCTGCGCGCCTTTGTCGCCATCGTCGATAGCGGCAGCTTCACCCGCGCCGCGGAACGGCTGCACATGACGCAATCCACCATCAGCCAGCAACTGGCCCGGCTGGAGGATGCCGCGGGCCATGCCCTGATCGACCGTGCCGCGCGCCCGGTGCTGCCGACCCCGCAGGGCGAGCGGCTTCTGGGCTATGCCCGGCGCATCCTGGCCCTGCAGCAAGAGGCGGCGGCGGCGCTTGGCGATCCCAGCGGCACCAGTTCGATCCGGCTGGGCCTGCCCGAGGACATCTTCAACCCCGAGATGTGCGGGATCTTTCGCGACTTCACCCGGCAGTTCCCGCAGATCCGGCTGGACGTGACCGTCGGCCTCAGCCGCGAGTTGATGCGCCGCTATCGCGCGGCCGAACTGGACATCGTCGTGGTCAAGGAGCCCGCTCCCGACAGCGATTGCCGGGCGCATTTTACCGAGGCGATGGCCTGGTTCGAAAGCGCCCTCCTGCCGCCCGACTGGCAAGGCCCGGTGCCGCTGGTGGTGTTCCCGCCCGGCGGGCTTTACCGCGACGCCATGTTCGCGCGGATCGAGCGTGAGCAGCGGCGCTGGTATGTCGCCTTTTCCGGCAGCAGTCTGCCCAGCGTCATCCTGGGCGTCGAGGGCGGGCTGGGCATCACGCTTCTGCCGGTCGCGGCGGTCTCGGGCGCGCGGCTGCGGCGCTGCGACAGTTTCGGCGGCGAGCCGACCATGGTGGTGTCGATCTATTCCTGGGAAAGCGCCGGTTCCATCGGCCGGCTGATCGGCGAGATGACCGGCCTGCTGTCCGAGCGGCATCGCCGCAGCCTGGCGGCAGCCGGCAGGTGATCGCCGGTCACCCGGCGCGCCCCGCATCCGCCAGTCCCAGCCAGTGCATCCGGCGATAGATGGTGCTGCGGTTCACCCCCACCTGCCGCGCCACCGCCGGAATATTGCCGCCACATACCCCGATCAGCCGGCGCAGCGCGGCACGCTCCGCGGCATTCGGGGTGCTGTCATGACGCGATTAGATGTTGTTTCGTCCGTGTTTCTTTAAACTGGTCACAGCAAACGAACGGGTGCCAAGCTGACCTGCTTTCCGAATCGGTCAAGTTTGTTTTCGGGGCGCTGAATCCTCGACGACGAGTGGCACGCAGATCCCTTGCGCCCGCGTCAGCGGTAGCCGATATTCATGACATAATCGTGCAGCAGGTTTTCCTCCTCCCGGACTTCCTGCAGCAGCGTCTGAAGAACATCGCGCGCATTCAGCACGCCGAGCGGGTGGCGGTTTGCATCGATGACCGGAATGTTCTTGAAGCCGCGGGTCTTCATGATGTCCCAGACATCCTGCAGCCAACCGTCCGGGGTCACGGTGGTGACGTCGCGCGTCATCGCCTCGATGACGGGTGCGGTGCAGCTGGCGCCGGCACAGCGACCTGTCTGGCGGACCACGTCGGTCTTGGTCAGGACACCCGCCAGTCGGCCGGCAGCATCGCAGACCAGCAGCATGTCGCAGCCCTCGCCAAGCCGCCTTGCCGCCTGCAGAAGCGCCGCGTTCACATCGATCGATTGCAGGTGCCGGCGCGCGGTAGGCAGATATTTCTGGATAAGCACGTGAACTCCTTCCTATGGCATCAGCGCGACGCGCAGCACCGAGGCGATGCCGAACACGGCACCTGCAAAGCAGGCCAGCTGGATCGCCGCCACGGCGACGAACCGCGCGCCGGAATGAATGTAGTCCTCGGCCAGAACCGGGAGCCCCAGCGCCGCATGATGAAAGCCGGCCATCAACAGCAGGATCATGCGCCCGGAATTGAGCGGCGCCGCCAACCAGGCCACCAGCTTCGCGTGATCCGCGGCCGCGCCGCCGGCCAACGCCAGGGCGGACCACAGGACCAGCGGCACCAGACCCGCGGCCGAGACTCGCTGTGCCCACCAATGAGCGGTGCCATGCCCCGCTGCTCCAAGGCCGCGTGCCCGTGCGAATGGCGGGATAGGGCGGATCGTCATGCCAGCCACCATGTCCACAACGCCAGCGTCAGGATCAGGCTTGTCCCCACCACCGTCCATCCGCCGGCATAGATCGCGCGCAATTCGAAGCCCCGGCCACTGTCCCAGACCAGATGCCGGACGCCGTTGCAAAGATGGTAAAACAGCGCCAGCGTTACAAGAAAAAGCGCAATACGGCCAGGCACGGACAGCAGCAGCGCCTGCGCGCTTCCGAACGCGTCCTGGCCCGAGGCGCCGGCCATCAGCCAGCCTGCGAGGCCGAAGGCGCCGAGGCTCAGCGCCACGCCCGAAAGCCGGTGCCCGAACGACAGGACGGAGGTCAGCTGTGGCCGGTAGTTCTGCATGTTGGGTGATTTTGGACGGCGGTGAGACATGGCGCTTCCTTCGTGTCAGCCTTGCCGCTCGATCATTTTCTTCTTGATCTCGGCGATGGCGCGGCCGGGGTTCAGCCCGCGAGGACAGGTGCGGGTGCAGTTCAGGATCGTGTGGCAACGATAGAGGCGGAACGGATCCTCGAGGGCGTCGAGCCGCTCGCCGCGTCCCTCGTCGCGGCTGTCGGCCAGCCAGCGCCACGCCTGAAGAAGCGTGGCGGGACCTAGAAAGCGGTCACCGTTCCACCAGTGGCTGGGGCAGCCCGAGGTGCAGCAGAAGCACAGGATGCACTCGTAATAGCCGTCAAGTGCTGCACGCTCCCTGGGCGATTGCAGCCGCTTGCGCTCCGGCGCCGGCGTCTCGGCGTGCAGCCAGGGCTCGATCATCTCGTATTGGGCGAACAGATGGCTCTGGTCGGGCACCAGATCCTTGATCACCGGCAGGTTGGCCAGCGGAAAGATCATCGCGGGTTGGGCCAGATCAGCCATGGCGCGGGTGCAAGCGGTCCAATTCGTGCCATCGATCGTCATGGCGCATGACCCGCATACGCCCTCGCGACACGAATGCCGGAAGGTCAGCGTCGGGTCGATCCTGCTTTTTATCCAGATCAGCGCGTCGAGCAGCATCGGCCCGCAATCGTCCAGATCGACGCGGAACGTATCCAGCCGCGGGCCGGCCATGCCGTCGGGATCGAAGCGATAGATGCGGAGCGTTGCGATCCGCGTGGCGCCCTCCGGCGCAGGCCAGGATTTACCCTCGGCGATGCGCGAATGCACCGCCACACCCAGGTTGCGCGGGACCGGAAAGCGCCGTGGCCACTTCAGACGCGGCACCTCGTCCGAGCGATCGACGATCATGGCCCCTCTCCTTGTGGGCGGGATGCCGGGGGCTGTGCGTCGATGGTGATGGCGATGGGATCGCTGGCGGGGAAGGTTCCTTGCAGCGCCAGGTCGAGAAGCGTCTCGACATGCGCCGCCTGTCCCGGATCCCGGTCCCTCGCCGGCAAGGGGGTCCCGTGATCCCCGCCGGCCTCCGCGCCTGGGCTTCCGGGGCCGGGCGATCGGGCGAAATCCATCGCGCCGCAGCTCAGGATCCTGCCGCTTGCGTCCGCCGTGATCCGTATGCGGCGGCTGGACGAGAAGAAGAGCAGCCGCACCGTGCCGGCATCCTTGCCCGCGCCGCGCTCGAACCGGCTGGTGATCGTGCCGTCGCGCATGCCCTGCCGCAGATCGTCGGCGCTGATCCCGAATGCCCTGGCCAGGACGGCCGCGTCGATCCGGGCGCCGTCTTGCTGCAATTCGATCCCAGGCATCGCCCCCTCTCTTTCCCGGCCTCACTCGGCCGCCACCACGCGCCCTCCCGGACCCGCTCCGGGCCAGGCGCAATCCTCGAGCGTCGTGCGGTCCAACTCGGCCATGAACGCCTCGCGCGCGGCGGAAAGCTGCGGCCGCAGGCGGCAGCGCGGCCGCAGGACGCATGCGCCGCCGTCGGCGCGGAAACATTCCACGATGGCGAACTTGCGCTCCAGATGGCGCACCACCTGCCCCAGCGTGATCTCATGCGCCGGGCGCATCAGCCGCAGCCCGCCGGACCTGCCGCGCTCGGACCGCACGAAGCCGCCAAGCCCCAGGTCGCTGACCACCTTGGCCAGGTGATGCTGCGAGATGGCGAATTCCCTGGCGATCTGCCCGGTCGAGATCGGTTTTTCCGGCGCGCCCGCCAGGCGCATCAGCACCCGCAATCCGTAGTCGGTAAAGGTCGCAAGACGCATCGGCTCTCCTAATTGGTATTGACAATACCGATTATGTGGGAGGATATTCGGCATTGCAAGTACCGAATATGGGCTTCGCGCATCCTCCTGCCCCGCGGCGCCCGACTCACCGTCAGACACCCCCCGCTCATGGAGACCGCCATGCCCCAGACCACATTCCCATTGCACGACCGGACGGTCGGCGAGATCGCCGCGCGGCTTCCCGGCGCGTCCGGCGTGTTCCGCCGCTTCGGCATCGATTTCTGCTGCCACGGAGAGGTGCCGCTGGCAGAGGCAGCCAATCGGCGCCAGCTGGACCTTGGCGCGCTCGAGGCGGTCCTGGGCAACCTCGACCCCCTGGCGATCCCCGATGCGCCACGGGAGACCGGGGCGCTGATCGACCATATCCAGACCCGCTATCACCAGGCGCATCGCCGGCAGATCCCCGAACTGATCGCGCTTTCGCGCAAGGTCGAGGCGGTCCATGCCGGCCACCCGGACGTGCCCAAGGGGCTAGCCGACGTGCTGCAGCAGATATGGGGCGAACTGGAGGTGCACATGAAGAAGGAAGAGTTGATCCTTTTCCCGGCCATGCGCCGGCAGGCGGCGGACCGGATCGCCGTCCCCATCGCCGAGATGCGGCACGATCACGACGATCACGGCGCCTTCCTGGCAGAGATGGCGCGGCTGACGCAGGACCATACCGTGCCCGAGGGCGCTTGCCGGACCTGGCAGGCGCTTTACGCCGGGACCGCGCAGCTGCGGGCCGAGCTGATGGAGCATATCCATCTGGAAAACAACGTGCTGTTCCCGCGCTTCGAAAAGGCCGCATGAGGCCCGCTGCCCGCCTGCGGTTTCATGCGGCGCCGCCCGCCGCCGGCGCTGCATCCGACGCCCCCAAGCCCGCCCTGTGACCCATTCAAGGAGGAGGTTCCATGGTCCGACCCAGTTGCATCCTTGCCGCATCGCTGGCGCTGCTGCCGCCTGCCGGCCTTGCCCAGAGCGGCCAGCCCGCCACGGCCACGGCGGCGGAAGAGACATGGCTGCCGAGCTTGCAGACCCGGACGCCGCAGCAGGGCTTCGATCTGGCCATCGGCATGGCGCGGCGGGCGGTTAGGACGACCCAGCCCGATGTCGCGGTGCTGAAGGCCGGGCGTCCGGGCTATGCGGCCGATGCGGGCAGGCTGATCGACGTCTCGGGCGTGGCGGCGGCTTGGTTCGCGACCATCGCCGCAGCGAACGACTATTGGCGCGAATGAACCTGAACGGAGGACGATCATGGCCGACATCTCCCTGCCCAAGGCCAGCGCCGCGCTAGCGGCAAGGCGGCACACGCTGGCGCCAGCCATCGACGATGCCTTTTTGGCGCTGTCGAAGGCGGTCTTCGCCGACGGCGCGCTGGACAAGCGCACCAAGCAGCTGATCGCGGTCGCCGTGGCCCATGTCACGCAATGCCCCTGGTGCATCGAGGGCCATGTCAAGGGCGCCCGCCGCGAGGGCGCCAGCCCCGAGCAGATCATGGAGGCGATCTGGGTCGCGGCCGAGATGCGCGCCGGGGCCGCCTATGCCCATGCCAACAAGGCGCTTGCGGTGCTGGACCAGATCGATGGCGCGTGAAGCCTGCCCACGCTCTGCTGCCGTCCCTTGCGGAACATGGCTAGGGGTCGAGGCCTGTAGGAAGGGCGCGGCGGCAGTCCGGCGGATCACCGCGAGGCTGGATGCCACCCTTCGCCTTGCCGATAGCCGCAGGGCCGGCCAGGTCGGCTTGCCGCCGCGCCCGACCATCCGCGTATCCGCAAACCGGAGCCTGCACAGATAAAGGACAGGACCATGTCAGCCCAGATCAGCGACAGCATCGAAGAGAGGCGGGGCTTCTTCACCCGCTGGTTCATGTCGACGAACCACAAGGACATCGGCATCCTTTACCTGTTCACCGCCGGGACGGCCGGGCTGATCGCCGTCACCTTCACCGTCTACATGCGCATGGAGTTGCAGCATCCCGGCGTGCAATACATGTGCCTGGAGGGGATGCGGCTGGTCGCCGACGCCTCGGCGGAATGCACGCCGAACGGCCATCTGTGGAATGTCGTCGTGACCTATCACGGCATCCTGATGATGTTCTTCGTGGTGATCCCGGCCCTGTTTGGCGGTTTCGGCAACTATTTCATGCCGCTGCACATCGGCGCCCCGGACATGGCTTTTCCGCGGCTGAACAACCTCAGCTATTGGCTCTATGTCTGCGGGGTCTCGCTTGCCATCGCCTCGCTGCTGTCGCCGGGCGGCAACGACCAGCCCGGCGCGGGCGTGGGCTGGGTGCTCTACCCGCCGCTCTCCACAACCGAGGCCGGCTATGCGATGGACCTGGCGATCTTTGCCGTCCACGTCTCGGGCGCAAGCTCGATCCTGGGTGCGATCAACATCATCACCACCTTCCTCAACATGCGTGCGCCGGGCATGACGCTGTTCAAGGTGCCGCTGTTTGCCTGGGCGGTCTTCATCACCGCCTGGATGATCCTGCTGTCGCTGCCGGTGCTGGCCGGGGGTATCACCATGCTGCTGATGGACCGTAATTTTGCTACCCACTTCTTCAACCCGGCCGGCGGCGGCGATCCGGTGCTGTATCAGCACATCCTGTGGTTCTTTGGCCATCCCGAGGTCTACATGCTGATCCTGCCCGGTTTCGGCATCATCAGTCACGTCATCTCGACCTTCGCCAGGAAGCCGATCTTCGGTTATCTGCCGATGGTTCTGGCCATGGCCGCCATCGCCTTTCTCGGCTTCATCGTCTGGGCGCATCACATGTACACGGCCGGCATGTCACTGACCCAGCAGACCTATTTCCAGATGGCGACCATGACCATCGCGGTGCCCACCGGCATCAAGGTCTTCTCGTGGATCGCGACCATGTGGGGCGGCTCGATCGAGTTCAAGACGCCGATGCTCTGGGCCTTCGGCTTCCTGTTCCTGTTCACCGTCGGCGGCGTCACCGGGGTCGTCATCGCCCAGGCGCCCTTGGACCGCGTTTATCACGACACCTACTATATCGTGGCGCATTTCCACTATGTGATGAGCCTTGGCGCCGTCTTCGCGATCTTTGCAGGCACCTATTACTGGATCGGCAAGATGTCGGGCCGGCAATACCCGGAATGGGCGGGCCAGCTGCATTTCTGGATGATGTTCATCGGCTCGAACCTGATCTTCTTCCCGCAGCACTTCCTGGGCCGCCAGGGCATGCCGCGGCGTTACATCGACTATCCGGTCGAGTTCGCCTATTGGAACAATATCTCGTCGATCGGCGCCTATATCTCCTTCGCGTCCTTCCTGTTCTTCATCGGCATCGTGTTCTACACGCTCTTCGCCGGCAAGCGCGTGAACGTGCCGAACTACTGGAACGAGCAT
The DNA here is from genome assembly GCF_029909815.1 of Paracoccus ferrooxidans. Classification (NCBI taxonomy): domain Bacteria; kingdom Pseudomonadati; phylum Pseudomonadota; class Alphaproteobacteria; order Rhodobacterales; family Paracoccaceae; genus Paracoccus; species Paracoccus ferrooxidans. The sequence goes on from NZ_CP038201.1 coordinate 293,528, forward strand.
GCCGACACGCTGGAATGGACCCTGCCCTCGCCGCCGCCTGAGCACACCTTCGAGCAGCTGCCCAAGCGCGAGGACTGGGATCGCGCACACGCGCATCGGTAGCGGAGGCAGACCTTCGGAAACAACCGATCGTATCCAACAGCACCCGACTCGAGCGGATGTCGGAACAGCCGATGCTGACGCATATCAGCCAAAGGCATCATACCGTGCGAGGCGGATAGGCACTGAAAGCTGCATTGCAAGCGGTGCCGCAGAGGAGGGGTAGGAGATAGACCGGACGATTCCCAAGTGGTGTCGGCGCGCCAAGGTAGCGGGTGCTGGAGCACCGGCACGGAAGAGAATGTCAATGGGAGCGGCAGTATCTGATACGCCCCACAACTCCCAGAATAACAACTTGGCAATCACGTCACGCGGCATCTTGACGCGATTCGATATGTTTACACAAGCATATCGTGATGGTACCTCACGATTGTCGGTGGCGTGGAACCACGCGATCCAGATATCACGGGGGACCAGGGTGCCATGCGTCGCGCAGTTTCGAATGGTGGGATAGCGATTTCTTTTTTCTGCCTGGCCACAGCAGGTCATGCGCAGACGCTGCCCGGACAGGACGCCATCGTTCTTGATCAGGTCGTCATCCAGGGGGGCGACGACAGCGGCAAGAGCGGGGTGCGCGCGAAAACCGCGACGATCGGTCCGCTTGGCCGGCGCGAGATCAAGGACACGCCCTATTCGGTCAGCGTCATCGACAAGACGCTGATTGAAAACCAGCAGGCGACGACCTTGCCCGATCTGTTGAAATACATGCCCTCGACGCAGATGGAGGCGCGCGGCGGCGGCGATGTCGGGCGCCCGCAATCGCGTGGCATGCAGGGCACGCCGGTTTTCAACAATCGCCTCGATGGTATGAACATCGTCGCCACCACTGCGCAGCCCATCGAGATGTATGAAAGGGTCGAGGTCGTCCACGGCCTCGCCGGCGCCTATTTCGGCCCGGCGAGCCCCGGCGGACTTTTCAACTTCACCCGCAAACGGCCCACGCAAGATCCCTATAATCGCATCAACACCGGCTTTACCGGCAAGGGAACCTGGCTGGCGCATGGCGATTTCGGCGGCCATGCGGCAGACGGCATGCTCGGCTATCGCATCAACGTGCTGAGCGAAGAGGGAGAGGGCTATGTGAAGGGCAGCGATCTGGATCGCTCGCTGATCAGCGGCGCCTTCGACATCAACCTGACCGACCAGACGACGATAGAACTGAACGCCAGCCGCTACCGTTTCGACAAGTTCGGCTTTCCCGGCAGCTTCAGCTACGACAACAGCGTGACCCTGCCCGATGCGCCGGATCCGACCAAGGTCGGCTACGGTCAGAAATTCGCCGGCTACGGGCTGGAGGACACGCTGGTCGGCGGCCTCGTCAAGCATCGGTTCAACGAGGACTGGTCCTTGACCGCCGGGATGCAGCATCAAAGGGTCAGCCGCTGGTTCGTATCTGTCTCGAACGCGCTTCTGGACGACGACGGCAATTACAGCAACAGCATCGATGCCGGGGTCAGCGGCCAGTTCCGGGTCACCAGCAATATCGCCGTCCTCAACGGCACGCTGTTCACCGGCGGGGTCAAACACGACGTCCATCTGGGCACGACCGGCGTGAACTGGGAAAACTACAGCCCTCGCAGTGGCAATCCGAGCGTGCACGGCTATCTTGGCGATGCCAGCATTGACAATCCGGTCCAATGGGACGCCCCCACGGGTCTGGTGCGCAACGGGCCGCGCTACAGATCCTTCAGCAACAGATCGCAAAGCCTGGTGTTGGGTGACAGCATCACCTTCAACGGGCAGTGGTCGGCCATCCTGTCGGGCAGCTACACTTGGTTCGACGTCAAGAACTATGACGAAACCGGCACGGTCACGCAGAAATACAGCGAGCGGGGTTTCAGCCCCAGCGTGGTGCTGAGCTACAAGCCCGCCGAAAACATCACCACCTATGTCGCCTATGCCGACACGCTGCAAAGCGGCGGTACCGCGCCGACCACGGCCGCGAACGCCGGACAGGTGCTCGCGCCCGAGCGCAGCAAGCAGGTCGAGGCTGGGGTCAAGGCCGACCTAGGCGGCCTGGATGCTTCGGTGGCGGTGTTCCGTATCGAGCGACCCTTTGCTTTCACCGGCGAGGACAATGTCTATCGCATCCAGGGCGACCAGGTGAACAAGGGGATCGAACTGGAACTGCGCGGCCAACTGCTGGAAAACCTCAATATCCATGGCGGTGTCACCCTGCTTGATCCCAAGCTGAGGAATACCGGCAACCCGCTGACCAGCGATACCGATGTGGTGGGCGCGCCCAAGGTGCAGGCCAACCTGTTCATGGAATATTTCTTCAAGAGCCTGCCCGAGCTTTCGGCCAGCGCCAATCTGCACTTCACAGGCAAGCGTGCGGGCAACAACATCAACAGCTTCAAGGTCGACAGCTATGCCACCCTGGATCTTGGGCTGCGCTACGAACGCCAGATGACCAAGGATACCACCGCGGTCTTCAACCTCGCGATCAACAACGTCTTCGATGAACATTACTGGGCATCGATCTTTCCCGGCAGCATCGATGGCGCGACGCGGGGCGCGAACAGCGCCTTTCTGGGTGCGCCCCGCGAGGTCAGGCTCTCGGCCAGCTTCAAGTTCTGAAGGATCGGCCCATGGGTAATCTGATTGATTGGGACCTTCTGGACCGTCTGCTGACGCCCCCGGTCTTCGCCCAGTCGCCGATGTGGGATGCTTTCGCGGATCGCTACAACGGCTATGTCGCGATGCAGTCCGAATATACCGGATTGCAGATCGACATGATGAACATCGGGGCAGACGAAACCGTGCTGGATGTAGGCGCCGGGCCGGGCAGGATTGCCATTCCGGCCGCCGCCCGCGCCCGGTCGGTGACCGCGCTCGATGTCTCCCGGCCGATGCTGGATCATCTGGAACGCAACGCAAGCCAGGCGGGGCGTGACAATATCCGCAGGCTCGACCTTGCATGGCAGGATGTCGAGCCGGACGGTAATGTCGAGGTGCATGACATCGTGGTCGCCGCGCGTTCGCCCGCGATGAACGACCTGCGCAAGATCGATGCGCTGGCGCGCAAGCGTGCCTATGTGACGCTGTTTTCGGGGCCCAGCCTCAAATGCTTTCACGACAGCCTGGTGGCGGGAATCGAGCCTGCCCCGCCGTCAGCGGCGGCTAGGCCTTCGCCGATGCCGGGATATGCGCTGGTCTTCAACCGCCTTGTGGCGATGGGGCTTGAGGTGAACGTCGGTTTTGTTCCCGACGGCTTTTCCCAAGTTTTCCCGGACTGGGATGCGGTTCTTGACGGGTTTTCCTGGCTGGGCATCGGCAAAACCGATGAGCCGCGATTCCGCGACAACATCGCCCCCTATCTGAGCCAGACCCAGGACGGGCTGGCGCTGCGCATGGAAACGCGAACCTGCATCCTGTGGTGGGACAAGGTCCATCCGGCGGGTTTCGGGACGTGATCGGGTGACGGCACGTTCCCCTACGCTGACGTTTCTGGCGCTTCTGCTGGCGGTGAGCGTCATATTCGCCTTCGGGATCGGGCGCTATCCGGTCGGCACCCGCGACCTGTTCGATTTCGTTCTGGCCGCGACCGGGCTGGGCCGGATGGAGCAGGACCGCTACGACCTGTTGAGCAACCTGATACTCGACATCCGTGCGCCGCGCATCGCCGCAGCGGTGCTGGTCGGCACGTCCCTGGCCACGGCGGGGGCTGCGTTTCAGGCGGTGTTTCGCAACCCTCTGGTTTCGCCCGGCCTGCTGGGAGTGCTGGCCGGTGCCGGTTTCGGTGCGTCCGTCGGCATCCTGATTTCGGGAAACTGGGTCGTCGTGCAACTGCTGGCCTTTGCCTGCGCCATTCTGGCCGTGCTGTTCGCGCTCGGGATTGCGAACCTGTTCGGCAATGCCTCGCTGGTGATGCTGATCCTCGGCGGGATCATCAGCGGCGCGCTTTTCTCGGCGCTGCTGACGCTGGTCAAATATGCTGCCGATCCGGGCGATCAACTGCCCGCGATCACCTATTGGCTGATGGGCAATCTCGGCACCGCACGTATCGAACAATTGCGATGGGCCGCCTTGCCGATGTTCGCGGGTATCCTGATCGTCTGGATGCTGGGTCGCGCGCTGGACGTAATGTCGATGGGCGACGATGAGGCCCATACGCTTGGCGTTCCGGTGGCGCTGATCCGCTATGCCGTCATTGCCATTGCGACGATGGTCTCGGCGATCTCGGTGTCGATGGTGGGCATCATCGGCTGGATCGGCCTGATCATCCCGCATATCGCGCGGCTGATGATCGGTCCGATGAACATGCGCCTGATCCCCGCTTCGGCCCTGCTGGGAGCGTCTTTTCTGGTCGGCGCGGACATCCTGGCGCGATCGCTTTCGGGCATCGAAATCCCCATCGGCATTGTCACCGAGATCGTCGGCATCCCGATCTTCGTCCTCGTCCTGTCGCGCGTCCGCCGGGGCTGGACATGAGCAGGGTCGTCATCTCTGCGCAGGGTCTGGGTTTCGACCGCGATAGGCGCGTCATCCTGTCGGACGTCGAACTCGCCATTCGCGAGGCCGAGATCGTCGCCATATTGGGCGCGAACGGAGCGGGGAAATCGACGCTGCTGCGGCTTATGCTGAAGCTGCTGCGGCCGGCGCGCGGCAGCGTCTCTCTGTATGGCATACCGCTTGCCGCGATGCGCCGCCGCGACATCGCCGCTGCCGTCGCCTATGTGCCCCAGCATCATACGCCGCCCTTTCCCTATACGGTGGCGCAGGTCGCGGGGCTGGGCAGGCTGGTGACCTTGGGCCTGCTGAAACTTCCCGGCGCGCGGGACGAGAAGCGGGTGCAGGCGGTTCTGGAGCGGCTCGGGATCGCGCATCTGGCACAGCGCGACTACACCGGCATCTCGGGCGGCGAGCGCCAGCTTGTCCTGATCGCGCGGGCGCTGGTCCAGGGCGCCCGCATCCTGCTGATGGACGAGCCGGACGCGGGCCTCGATTACGGCAACCAGCGCCGCTTGCTCGACCTGATGCGCGCGCTCGCGGTCGAGGGCCATACGATCGTCTTTACCACCCACCATCCCGATCACACGCTCTATGTCGCCGACCGCGCGGTGCTGATAGACGGCGGGAAAATCCTCGCGGATGGCGGGCCTGCTTCGGTCCTCACGCCGCAGGTCATCCACGCGGTCTATGGGGTCCGGGTCGCCCGGGTCGATCACGGCCCCCACAATATTTTTGTCCCGGCATGAGGAGAGGATGATGTTCCGGATCCGGCATCTGGCCACATGCATCGCCTGTGCAGTTGCCCTTCTGTCCCAACCCGCATCGGCCGAGATCATGCGCGAGGTGGTCTATTACGGCGACCGATCCGTCAGCCTGCCGCCCGAGATCGATCGGATCGCCACGAATTGGGAGGCGCAGAACTCGATCCTGACCATGCTCGGCTATGGCGACCGCATCGTCGCGACCACGCGCATCGCGCGCTCGATGCCGCTGATGCAAAAGTTCGTGCCCTCGATCAAGGCTGCGGCGCTGACCACGCTCGGCGACGGCACCGTCAATGTCGAGGAACTGATGGTGCTGAAGCCGGACATCCTGTTTTCTTCGCGTGCGTTACCCGACGCTGTTTCCAGGCAGCTTCGGGGGGCGGGCATCGCCGTGGCATCCTTTCGCAGCAATTCGATCGACGCGCTGGTCGAGCGCGTGTTGATCACCGGCGAAATGCTTGGGCCGGATGCGCTTGAAGTCGCCAGGAGATACCAAGGCTATTTCGACGACAACCGCCGCCGCGTCGCCGAGCGGCTGGAAGGCATCCCGCCTGATCGGCGCGTGAGGGTCTACCTGGCCTCGGGCGAGCCGCTTTCGACTTCGGGACGACCGTCGCTGAACCAGGACTGGATGGATCTGGGCGGGGCGATCAATATCGCGGAAAGCTGGTTCGGAGACATGCCCTATGCCTCGGGCACCGCTTCGCTTGAGGACATCATCGCCGGGAACCCCGATGTCATCATCTCGATGAATGCCGAGGACGCCGAGGAAATCCGCACCAGCCCGCAATGGCGCAACGTCAAGGCGGTGCGCGAGGGCCGGGTCTACGCCAATCCGCGCGGGCTGTTCTGGTGGTGCCGGGAAACCTCGGAAGGGGCGCTTCAATTTCTTTGGCTGGCCAGCACGCTTTATCCCGAAGCTTTTGCCGATATCGACATGCGCGAGGAAACCCGGCGTTTCTATCGCAACTTCTACCGCATCGAACTTACCGACGACGAGATCGCCGAGTTCCTCAACCCGACATACTGACGCAGCCGTCCGGGATGATCATAGAGACAGCAATAGACGAATTCGCGGACCTTTGAACCAAGCTTCTTTTGAAGTGGATGCCTTGGTCGGTGGCGCAATCTTTCCGCCCGCCCGCGCGCGAGTTTCGTCGCATCGGGCAATATGCCGCAGTATACCCTTTGCCTTCCCTTCGTTATGCTTGAATGGATATAACGATTCGGTGGGATGCGAGGAGGAGACGGGGGTGGTGGTTCGTATCGGCAAAGGACCGGCCGCATTGGCATCGGCACGGTCCATCCCGACCGTCGCGTGGGCACTGGCGCAGGGCCCGGCGGGAACGGATCGCTCTGGCCCCTCCCGGCGGCAGGGGTGATGCGGATGGGCAGGCCGGCCCCTCTTGCGCCCGCCCGGCAGGTCGCACGGCCGCGACGCTGGCGCCTGACGGTGATCCCCGCGCTGGGGCTGGCCCTGCTGGGACTGGCGGTGTTTTCTCTGGGACTGGGGCGGGTGCCCATTCCACCGGGCACGGTGCTGGCGGTGCTGGCCTCGCAGTTCTGGGAGGTTCAGGCCGACTGGTCGCCTGCGGTCGAGCAGATCGTGACCAATGTCCGCCTGCCGCGCATTCTTGCCGCGATGCTGGTGGGGGCGGGGCTGGCCGCGGCCGGCGCAGCCTACCAGACGCTGTTTCGCAATCCCATCGTGGCGCCGGACGTCCTGGGGGTCTCGGCCGGGGCGGGCTTCGGGGCCTCGCTTGCCGTGACGCTGAACCTTGGCGCCTGGGCGATCCAGGCGGGTGCATTCGCCATGGGGCTTTGCGCCGTGGGGCTGGTCTTTGTCGTGGGGCAGGCCATCAACCGCCATTCGCTGATCGTGCTGGTGCTGGTCGGCGTGGTGATCGCGGCGTTCTTCCAGGCGATGATCTCGGTGCTGAAGATCGTGGCGGACCCCGTCGACGTGCTTCCCGCGATCACGTTCTGGCTGCTGGGCGGGCTGAACCGGGTGACGCCCGGCGACCTGCCCTTGGTGGCGCTGCTGGTCGGGCTGGCGCTGGCGGTGCTTTACGCCCTGCGATGGCAGGTCAACGTGATGAGCGTCGGCAGCGAAGAGGCGCGGATGCTGGGCGTGGACACCGGCATGATCCGCATCGTGCTGATCCTGTCGGCCACGCTGATGACGGCGGCGGCCGTCTCGATCGCCGGGATCGTCGGCTGGGTCGGGTTGGTGGTGCCGCATATCGCGCGGCTGCTCGTCGGCTCGTCCTTCGACCGGCTGCTGCCCGTCTCGGCCCTGACCGGCGCGCTGTTCCTGCTGCTGGTGGACAACCTGTCGCGCGGCGCCACCACGATGGAGATCCCGCTGGGCATCACCACCAGCGTCATCGGCGCCCCGCTGTTTCTGCTGCTGCTGTTGCGCGCAAGGACGGGGTGGTCATGAGGCTGGCGGTATCCGGCCTGTCCTTTGCCCATGGTGCCGGCGCGCAGCGGCTGGAGAATATCGGCTTCGTGCTGGACCCGGGCGAGGTGCTTTGCGTGCTGGGGCCGAACGGTGCGGGCAAGACGACGCTGCTGCGCTGCCTGATCGGGGCGCTGACGCCTTCGGGCGGCTCGATCCTGCTGGACGGACGGCCGGTGGCCAGCCTGTCGCCGCGTGCGCTTGCCCGCGGCATGGCCTATGTGCCGCAGGCGACGCAGCCGGCCTTCGGCCATCTGGTGCGCGAGATGGTGGTCATGGGCCGCTCGCCGCATCTGGGGCGGCTGGACATACCGGGCCGGGCGGACCGGGCCATCGCCATGGACTGCCTGGACCGGGTCGGGCTGGCCCATCTGGCCGAGCGTCCCTTTGCCGCCATCAGCGGCGGCGAGCGGCAGCTTTGCCTGCTGGCGCGTGCGCTGGCACAACAGGCGCGATTGCTGATCCTGGACGAGCCCGCGGCCAGCCTGGATTTCGGCAACCAGCTGCGGCTGCTGGACCTCGTCGCCGGGCTGGCGCGGGACGGGCTGGGCATCCTGATGGTCACGCATCACCCCGACCACGCCCTGCATGTCGGCAACCGCTTCATCGCGCTGCGCGGGGGGCGGATGCACGGGGCTGGGCCGGTCGCCGATCTGGCGCGGCCCGGCTATCTGAGCGCGCTTTACGGCCGCGGCATCCGCATCATCCGCGATGCCGACGGCACGCTGGCCTGCGCCCCGCTGTTCCATTCCCCGCAACCGGAGAGCAACCATGTTCCTTAAAGCCGTCCCCATCCTGTCAGGGATGCTCGTCCTTGGCCTGTCGGGCGCCGTGCTGGCCCGCGACATCACCGACATGGCCGGCCGCATCGTCACCGTGCCGGACCGGATCGACAGCGTCGCCACGCTGGGCTCGGTGCCGGTCATCAACAGCTTCGTCTTTGCCGCGGGCCAAGGCGCGCTGATCGCCAACGACCTGCCGCCCTGGGCGCGGCAATCGGGCCGCTGGGCCTGGCAGGACGTTTTCGCGCCGCAGCTTGCCCAAAGCCCCCGCGTCGAGGATGCCGAGCGCAACCTGGCGCTGGAGGAACTGCTGACGCTCAACCCGGACGTGGCGCTGACTTTCGCCCAGGACACAGCGGACCTTTTGGATCGGCACGGCATCGCGACCGTGGTGCTGCGCATCCAGACGCCCGAGGACGTCAAGGCCGGCGTGGCGCTGGTCGGCGATTTGCTGGGCAATGCCCGCATCGGCCCGGATTATGCCGCGTGGTTCGACGGCACGCTGGCCGACGTCGCGGCGCGGGTCGAAGGTGTGGCGGACCGGCCCTCGGTGCTTTATCTCAACCCGGTCAACATGACCCAGCCGCATCTGGTGGCGGAATGGTGGATCACGGCTGCCGGCGGGGATTCCGTCACCGACGACGGCCGCAGCGAGGAAACCCTGGCGCTGACCACCGAGGTCGTGCTGGCCGCCGATCCCGACATCATCATCGTCGGCGACCCGACCCATGTCGCCCGCCTGGATGTGGACGCCAACCTGTCGCAACTGCGCGCGGTGCAGGAGGGTCGGATTCTCGTCGCGCCGATGGGGGCGCATATCTGGGCCAATCGCACGGTCGAGCAGCCGCTGACCGTGCTTTGGGCGGCCTCGCATTTCCACCCCGAGCTTTTCCCCGAAGCCGAGTTGATCGCGACGGTGCGGGACTTCTACAAGAGCTTCTTCGGCACGGAACTCGACGACGGGCAGATCCGCGCAATCCTGGGGGGCAGGGTATGAGCGTCCCCCGCCCAAAGGACAGTGCCGTAAGCGCATCGTATCTTGAACGGACCTATGATGCCGTGACCGGGATACTCGGCGCCGAGGCCGAGGCGCGGACCGTCGGTCGCGCCACGCTGGGGCTGTTCTTCGTCGCCGTCACGCTGGACAGCGGCCATACCGGGCTGTGCGCCACGCCGCTGAAAGACATCCCCGAGGCGGTGTGCTGCCCCTCTTCGGCCATGGCGATGCCCTTTCCCGGCAAGCTGCGCGGCATGGGTGCGCTGCGGCTGGCGCAAGAGGCGCTGTCGCATGCGGGGTTGCGCCGCGCGCTCGGCATCGCGGCGCTGAACGCGCTGGCCCATCTGGCGGCCGAGCGTCGCGGGCCCCAGGGTTATCGCGTCGTCGAGGATGCCGACGCCTTCGACATCGCCCGCATCCGGCCCGACGAGACGGCGGTCGTGGTCGGTGCCTTCGGCCCCTTCCTCAAGGCGCTGCGGGGCATCGGCGCGCGGCATTTCGTGCTGGAAAAGGATCCGGCCACCCTGCGCCCCAACGAGATGGAGCATTTCCGCCCCGCCGAAAGCTATCCCCGGATCGTGCCCCAGGCGGACGTGTTGCTGATCACCGGCACCACGCTCGTCAATGACAGCCTGCCCGGGCTGATCGCCTGCGCCCGCCCCGAAGCGCGGGTTGTGCTGGTCGGCCCGACCGTGCCGATGCTGCCCGACGCCTTTCTTGCCCGCCGGGGCATGATCCTGGGCACCGTGCGCGTCGCCGATGCCGATGCGCTGCACGAGGTGCTGGCGCAAGGCGGCTCGGGCTATCACTTCTTCGGAAAATACGCGCCCAAGATCGTTCTGGTGCAGGATTGAACGCAACGCTTGAAAGGACATGCAGATGAGCGACGATACAAGGACCGTGACACTGACCAAGATGTGCCTGAAGCATGGCATCGGCATCCCGCGCGAAGGCGCCTTGGCGGCGCGCTTCCAGGCGGCGTTTCCGGCGGCGCATTACGACGACGAGGCCGGCGAATGGCGCATGGAATGGAAGAAGGGCGGCTTTGCCGAATCCAATGCCCGGCTCGAGGCGTTCCTCGCCGAACGCGGGGTGGGCGTGGTCCATGTCGACAAGTGCTGAGCTGCCGATAGCCCCGGTTCAGCCCGGATAGCTTGGGCGGACTGATCCTGATCGGCGTCCTCTATCGAGACAGACGCATAGCGCTTATGTCGAGCCGCCCTGAAACGTCAGATAGTGTTCAGTCAACGGTTCCTGTCCCAGAAAGATGGTTGGCCAATGGCAGAAGATTGCGGCTGGTTACGGCGTCGGCATCATATGCTCGACCTCTGGCGCGGGACGAAGCGCCAGTTCCCCCGCGGTCCTGCTATGACGTTGAGGTAGTAGAGTTGGAAGCCGTAAGGGACGCCGCAGGGGTGGTGACCGCGGGGGACCAGCACCATGTCGCCGTCCTTCACTGCCATGATCTCGTCCAGCGACCCGTCATCGGTTTGGACCCGCTGCACCGCCCAGCCCGTGGCGGGGTTCGCTGTTCGAGCAGAACGTGGCCATCGCCCACTGGCGGCGCGCGACCTGACGCGAGGTCGCCGGAGCCGATCTCAAGGCGGACGGTCGAGAGCAAGGCGGACCGTCAAGCTGATCACGGACGGGGCTGGAGGATCCTCGGCCAAGCCATTCGCAACCTCGGCATCCTGCGCGATGAGGTGGTGATCGCGACCAAAGTGCTGGGGGTAAGCGGATCAACGGTTCAAAGGATAAGACCGCGGTTAGGCGGGACATTCGGTATGCGTGAGAGCCCTTGACTGGGACGACCCCGTTACCGAAGTCTAGACCCTAGTCCCCTTCGAAATAGCGGATGCCCTTGACCACCAGATCGGCAAGGTTTGCCGCGCCGAGTTTGTCCTTCAGCACCAGGCTGACGTTCGAAACTGTCTTGTAGCTGATGCAGGCTCGGTCCGCGATGTCGCGATAGGACATGCCTTCGGTGATCATGCCCAGGATCTCCTCCTCACGGCCGGTCAGGCGCGGGGCGCTCGTTCCTGGGCGCGAGACGTTCAGCAAAGCGATCTGCATCGCCAGACGCGAGTCGACGTAATTGCCGCCTCGAGCCACCTCGGAGAAAGCCTCGCAGATTTCGGCGGGCGGGTTGTCCTTGTTGATGATCCCGTTCGCGCCGAACATGAGTGCGCGGCGGGCCAAGACGGGGCTGCGGTGCATGGTGAAGACCAGGATCGGTAAATCGGGATCGACGCGTCGCAAACGCTCGATCAGCCGGATTCCGGCGATCTTATTCCTGCCAATGCTCAGATCCACTACCATCAGGTCGGGGCGAGCTTGTCTCCATGACCGCCAACCCTCGGATGCCGACGGGGCCGAGGCGATCTCGCATGCGACCTTGGTGCGGATGATCCTACCCCAGCCCTCGGCCACAACGGGGTGGTCGTCCACGATGAGGATCTGCAGGGGGCGGGCGTCGCCTGACTTCATCTTCAGCGAGGCTTGCATGGGCGGGATATCCTCAACTCGGTATGGGTTAGCCTGTTATCTCGCCAGGGGGACAGATAGGTCGCTCCAAACGCGCGGGCGCGGTCCTGTATGCCGATCTGGCCAAATCCGAGCGGGGGGCGATCGCCGCTGGGACCGGGTTCCGGACCCTTGCCGTTGTCCGTGACGCGCACCACGATCTGCCGGGGCTCGTCCGGCATGGTTTCCAGGCTGACCCGGACCAGAGTGGCGCGCCCGTGCCGTATGGCGTTCAGAACGCTTTCCCGGACGAAGCGATAGATCGACAATTCCGCCAACTCGCCGAGGCTGGAGCCTTCGACCTCTGGGTCGATGTCCAGCACGACCCGCGTTTCGGATGCAACGTCGCGAAACCCGGTGACGAGCTCGGCTAAAAGCTCGATCAGGCTGGCCTCGCCCAGCAGCATCGGGCGCAGGTCGTTGATGGCGGTGCGGGCGCTTCTCTGGACCTCCACGGCATGGCAGGCGATGGCATCCAGCGTCTCGTCCAGGGCGGCAGGCCGGTCCGGCAGGTCGGCGATCATCGCCTGCGCGTGGCTGACGGCGGCCCGCAACGCGAAAAGCTGCGGCCCCATCTCGTCATGCAGGTCCAGCGCGATGCGCGAGCGCTCGGCCTCGGAACTGCCGATCAGGCGGGCCTGCAACAGGTCGTTTTCGGCCCGCTCGGCCTGCAGGTGCGAGGTCAGCGCGTTGACCCCCGCGGCCAGATCGGCGAATTCCGTCAGCCGGTCGTCGGGCGCACGCACCGACAGGCGGCCGTCCTGCATCTGCGACATGGCGGCCTGCACCGACTGCAGTCGCCGCGTCAGCAGCGTCGTCATCAGGAAGGCCAGCCCCACCATGGCAAGCCCGGCCAGGAACAGCACCGGCAGAATGATGCTGAAATCGCTCCACACCTCGGCAATTTCGTCGGTCGGGTCGGCAGCGACGCGCAGCATCCCCAGGACATTCGGATAATGGGTGATGGGGACCAAGGCCTCGACCAGGGGTGGCGTCATGAGGGCCGAGAACCACTGCGGAGCGGACGCCTGGGACCGGAACTGGCCATGCGCGCGATGTTGTAGCGGCCGGCCCTCGGGGTCGAGGATGCGCGCCGAGACATGCCGCAGCCCATCGATCTCTTCGGCAAGGCCGATCGCCTCGGCCATGGTGTCGCGGCCGCCATGACTGGGCGGCAGACGGCGCACGGCGGCCTCATGGGCCAGCCGAAATGCGGATTCGGTTTCCTCCTGCACGGCCTGGCGCGCGTTGAGGATCAGGATGGCCGAGACGATCAGGCACAACGACAGGCTGACAATGCTGGCTAGTCCCATCACGATCCGGCGCAGCGGCACGGTCCGCCGGGCCTGCGGCGCCCGGCTAAATGCCTGGAACGAGAGACCTTCGGTTGACGCGCTCATTCCCTTTGCCTCATGGCTGTGGCAAGGGCATCTGTGTGGCCGGCACCACTGGCCCGCAGGACACGATATTGTTGGGCAACGGGGCCCAAGCTTTTTTCGTGCATATCCTGTGCCGGCATCAGATCGATCATTATCCGATCCAGCGGGGTGTCGGGATATTCCCGCCACAGTTGCAGGACGCGGTTGGCGATCATCCGGGGGCTTTCCCGGTAATGCGCCGAGAGCGCGCTCAGCAACGGGGCCAGCGTCCGGGACGGCAGACCGGACTCAGTGGACAGGAAGGCTTCTGGGCTGCGGGCGTCATCGACTTCCAGCCAATGCGTGCTTTCTGCGGCCAGGGCTTGCCTGGGCTTGGCCGAAGGCAGGGTCTGGTCATCCTCCTCGTAACAGGCGCCCAAGGCAAGCAGCACCGCTATGCCTGCCGCATAGCGCCCTACGACGGTGCCACGGCAGAAACCCATCCTGCCTCCTCCTGTTTTCTGCGGTTTTTCTGCGCTGCGGTGATTCGCCGCCAGCGTATCCTCCTGAGGTCGAGACTATGCCCACCTTTGGTATGGAACAACCGCCGCGTGCTGCGACGTTGGTCTGGCGCTTGCCGAAAACGGGTGATGCATCACCCGGATCGAACGGGGAAAAACCCCCGAGAAAGTCGGGAAGCCCACCCCGCAGACAAGGCGGATAGCGGAATGCCTAATCAGTCCTGCGGCGGTTCGGGAGTGGAGGCCCGAACCCGCCAAGTGTCGTGACCGCCGGGGTCGAAGGACTGGCCGCCGGTCCGCGCCAGAGACAGCGAGAGGGAGCGAGATCGCTATGAATAGGAACACCCCGAAGGTAACGGGCGCGTCGAGCCTTGCGATGGCCGTCGCCATGGGCCTTGCCGTCCTGACGACTGCGCCAGCGACCGCCAACGACCAGTTGGTCGAACTGGCCAAGGACCCCGCGAACTGGGTCATGACCGGGCGTGACTACAACGCGCAGAACTATTCCGAGATGACCGACATCAACAAGGAGAACGTCAAGCAGCTGCGGCCCGCCTGGTCGTTCTCGACCGGGGTGCTGCATGGGCACGAAGGCACGCCGCTGGTCGTCGGCGACCGGATGTTCATCCACACGCCCTTCCCGAACACCACCTTCGCGCTGGACCTGAACGAGCCGGGCAAGATCCTGTGGCAGAACAAGCCCAAGCAGAACCCCACGGCCCGGACCGTGGCCTGCTGCGACGTGGTCAACCGAGGCCTCGCCTATTGGCCGGGCGACGACGAGGTCAAGCCGCTGATCTTCCGCACCCAGCTCGACGGCCATATCGTCGCCATGGATGCCGAGACCGGCGAGACGCGCTGGATCATGGAGAATTCGGACATCAAGGTCGGCTCGACCCTGACCATCGCGCCTTATGTCATCAAGGACCTGGTGCTGGTCGGATCGTCCGGCGCCGAGCTGGGGGTGCGCGGCTATGTCACCGCCTATGATGTCAAGACCGGCGAGAAGAAATGGCGCGCCTTCGCCACCGGCCCGGACGAGGAGCTGCTGCTGGCCGAGGACTTCAACGCCCCGAACCCGCATTACGGCCAGAAGAACCTGGGCCTGGAGACATGGGAGGGCGACGCCTGGAAGATCGGCGGCGGCACCAACTGGGGCTGGTATGCCTATGACCCCGAGGTGGACCTGTTCTATTACGGCTCGGGCAACCCCGCGCCCTGGAACGAGACCATGCGTCCGGGCGACAACAAATGGACCATGGCGATCTGGGGCCGCGAGGCGACCACCGGCGAGGCGAAATTCGCCTATCAGAAGACGCCGCATGACGAATGGGACTATGCCGGCGTCAACGTGATGATGCTGTCGGAGCAGGAGGACAAGGAGGGCAACATGCGCAAGCTGCTGACCCACCCTGACCGCAACGGCATCGTCTATACGCTGGACCGCACCAATGGCGACCTGATCTCGGCCGACAAGATGGACGACACTGTCAACTGGGTGAAGGAGGTGCAGCTGGATACCGGCCTGCCGGTGCGCGATCCCGAATTCGGCACGCGCATGGACCACAAGGCCCGCGACATCTGCCCCTCGGCCATGGGCTACCACAACCAGGGCCATGACAGCTACGACCCCGAGCGCAAGGTCTTCATGCTGGGCATCAACCACATCTGCATGGATTGGGAGCCCTTTATGCTGCCCTATCGCGCCGGGCAGTTCTTCGTCGGTGCCACGCTGACCATGTATCCGGGGCCGAAGGGCGACCGCCAGAACGCGCTGGGGCTGGGCCAGATCAAGGCCTACGACGCCATCTCGGGCGAGATGAAATGGGAAAAGATGGAGCGCTTCTCGGTTTGGGGCGGCACCATGGCCACCGCGGGCGGGCTGACATTCTATGGCACGCTGGACGGCTTCATCAAGGCCCGCGACAGCGACACCGGCGACCTGCTGTGGAAGTTCAAGCTGCCCTCGGGCGTGATCGGCCATCCGATGACCTACAAGCATGACGGCCGGCAATATGTCGCGATCATGTACGGCGTCGGCGGCTGGCCGGGCGTGGGTCTGGTCTTCGACCTGGCCGACCCGACTGCCGGGCTGGGCTCGGTGGGGGCCTTCAAGCGGTTGCAGGAGTTCACCCAGATGGGCGGCGGCGTGATGGTCTTCTCGCTCGACGGCGAGAGCCCCTATTCCGACCCGAACGTGGGCGAATACGCGCCGGGCGAGCCCGCCTGACGCGACAGGCCGGCCCGCGCTTCCTTCCTGGCGGGCCGGCCTGCTTGAGCTATTCAGTCTGGAGAAACCGAAATGCTTGTTGATTTCCGCCAGGTTTGCGGTGTCGGGGTGGCAGTTCTTGCCCTTGCATCGCCCGCTCTGGCCGACACGACGAACCTGCGTGTCTGCGCCTCGACCAAGGATGCGCCGTTCTCGGATGCGCAGGGCAGGGGCTTTGAAAACAAGATCGCCCAGGTGCTGGCCGACGAGATGGGCGCCACGCTTGATCTGGTGATGCTGGAAAAGGACGCGATCTACCTGGTCCGCGACGGCATCGAAAAGGATCTGTGCGACGTGCTGATCGGCGTGGATGCGGGCGACGAACGGCTGCTGACCACCCAGCCCTACTACCGTTCGGGCTATGCCTTTGTCACGCGGCAGGACCGCAACTTCGAGGGCGACAAGTGGCAGGACGTGGACCAAGAGGGTTTCGACACCTTCTCATACCGCCTGCATTCCCCGGCCGAGACGATCCTGAAATATACCGGCCGCTACGAATACAACCTGATCTACCAAGCCTCGCTGACCAATTTCGAGGACCGGCGCAACAAGTACACCCAGGTCGAGGCCAACCGCGTCATTTCAGAGGTCGCGGACGGCGGGGCCGATCTAGCCATCATCTTCGCCCCCGAGGCGGCGCGCTATGTCCGCGACTCGCACGAACCCTTGCGCATGACCTTGATCACGAACGAGATCGAACGCTCGGACGGGGTCATCATCCCGCTGCAATATTCGCAATCCGTGGGTGTATCCAAGGCCCATCCCGAGCTTTTGGGGTCAATCGAGCAGGCCCTGCAATCCGGCAAAGCCAGCATTGATGCCATCCTGACCGAGGAAGGCATTCCCATGCTGCCGTCAAGCTGAAGGAAATGGAATGACGAAGCCCAGGATCCTTGCCGCAATCGCGATGACGCTCGTCATCCCGGCCGCGGCAATGGCAACCCCGCAGTTCTTCAATATCATCGACGGCTCACCCCTGAACTTCGATGACGCCATGGAGGAAGGCCGCGACACGGAGGCGGTGACGCACTTCCTGGAAACCGGCGAGAACATCTACAACGAGGATCCCGAGATCCTGCCCGAGGCCGAGGAGCTTTATGCCGGCATGTGCTCGGGCTGCCATGGGCATTATGCCGAGGGCAAGATCGGCCCCGGCCTGAACGACGCCTATTGGACCTATCCCGGCAACGAAACCGACGTCGGGCTGTTCTCGACGCTTTACGGCGGCGCGACGGGGCAGATGGGGCCGATGTGGGGCAGCCTGACGCTGGATGAGATGCTCAGGACCATGGCCTGGGTGCGCCATCTCTATACTGGCGATCCCGCGGACGCCACCTGGCTGACGGACGAGCAGAAGGCCGACTTTACCCCGTTCCAGCCCAAATCGTCCAGCGACAGCCAGTCGTGAACCCAAACCGCCGGGCGGCGGCCCGCCCGGCATGACCCAGAAGGAGGAGACAGAATGAAACGCATCCTGACCCTGACCGTTACCGCCCTGGCGCTCGGCACTCCGGCGCTGGCCTATGACGGCACCAACTGCAAGGCTCCGGGCAATTGCTGGGAGCCGAAGCCGGACTATCCCGCAAAGGTCGAAGGCTCGAAATACGATCCGCAACACGATCCGGCAGAGCTGTCCAAGCAGGGCGAGTCGCTGGCCGTCATGGATGCCCGCAATGAATGGCGGGTCTGGAACATGAAGAAGACCGGCAAGTTCGAATATGACGTCAAGAAGATCGACGGCTACGACGAGGCCAAGGCTCCGCCCGCCGAATAAGCGGGCCGGGCGCGCTGCGCGTGATTCCAGACCACGCGCAGCGTGACATTCGGGACGGATCATGGATAGCAATATTTCGGACTGGCACGCCCGGTTCCGCGACGCCGAAGCGGCGCTGAACGGCGTCGTTCTGGGGCAGGCGCGGACCATCCGCCTGCTGCTCATTTCCGCGCTGTGCCGGGGCCATGTGCTGCTGGCGGGCGATGTCGGCACCGGCAAGACCACGCTTTTGCGCGCCATGGCCCGCGCGCTGGGCGGCCCCTATGGCCGGGCCGAGGGCACGGTGGACCTGCTGCCGACCGACCTGATCTATTCCGCGCATATCGCCGAGGATGGCCGCCCCCGGATCGAGCCCGGCCCGGTGCTGGAGCAGGGCGAGGAACTGGCGGTCTTCTTCTTCAACGAGATCAACCGCGCCCGTCCGCAGGTCCATGCGCTTCTCTTGCGCCTGATGGCCGAGCGCAGCCTGTCGGCGTTCCGCCGCGAATACCATTTCCCGCATTTGCAGGTCTTCGCCGACCGCAACCAGATCGAGCGCGACGAGACCTTCGAGCTGCCCGCCGCCGCCCGCGACCGTTTCCTGATGGAGATCGCCGTCAATGCGCCCGCCGCGCCCGAGGACCGCGTGGCCCTGGCCTTCGAGCCGCGCTTTCACGACACCACCGCCCTGATCGCCGAGGTCGGGCAGGGCATCCTGCCCTATCGCGGGTTGAACGATCTGGCAGCGGGGGTCCAGGCCGGCACCCATGCCAGCCCGGCGCTGCGGCGCTATGTGTTCGACCTGTGCGAGGCGCTGCGCAATCCCGCCTCGGCCGGGCTGGCGCTGGAGGGCGCCGACGCCGCCCGCCTGATCCGCGGCGGCGTCAGTCCGCGCGGGATGCAGCATCTCGTCCGCGCCGCCCGCGCCTGCGCCTGGCTGGAGGGACGGGAAGCCGTGCTGCCGCAGGACGTGCGCGCCGTGCTGGCCCCGGTGATGGCGCATCGCATCTTCCTGTCGCCCGCCTACGAGCCGCGGCGCGAGGCGCTGGTTCCGGCGCTGATCGACGCGGCCTTCGCGACGATTCCGGTTCCTGCCGCATGAACGCCCAACTGCACCTGTTCGACGCCCTCGCATGGCGGCTGACGCAGGGGCTGCCGGGGTTGCGCATGGGCGCCCATGCCGGCCGGATGCGCGGCGCGGGCGAGAATTTTGCCGATATCGCGCCGCTGTTGGCGCATCCCGATCCCCGGCGGCTGGACCTGCGCCGCTCGATCACCGACCCGCTGGGCGTGCTGCATGTGCGGCGGTTCCAGACCCGCACCGACCTGCGGCTGCACGTGGCGCTGGATGCCTCGGCCTCGCTGGGTGCGGTGGCCCATGCCGATCGCGCGGGCCTGGCGCGGCTCTTGGCCGCAGGCTTTGCGCAGGCCGCGCGGCGGGCGCGCGACCCGTTCTCGCTGACCGTCTGCGCCGGGGACCGGGTGCTTCACGACCAGCCGCCCACGCGGCGCAGCCTTGCCGCGGACCTGCTGGATCTGCCGCTGGTGCCTGCGGGCCGGGGCACGGCGGCGCTGGAGGCCATGGCGCATGATCTGCCCCAAGAGCGGATCCTTGTGGTGCTGATCTCGGATTTCGAGCTGTCGCCTGACGAGCTGGCCGCGCTGCTGGCCGCGCTGCGGCCGCGTCCCGTGCTGCCCGTCTGGCTGCGCGACAGCGGCTTTGACGCACCGCCGCCGCGCCTGGGCCTGGCCGAGCTTTGCGACCCGGAAACCGGACGCCGCCGCACCGTGCTGACCACGCGTCGCTGGGCGGCGCGCCAAGCCCAACGGGTGCGGAACCGGCAGGCCGCCCTGCGCCGCGTCCTGGCCGAGCACGGCCTTTCGCCGATCGAGATCACCGACAGCATCGACGTGGCAGAACTGGCCGCTTCGCTTTCCGAGGCACCGCTATGAAATGGCTGGCGCTGCTCCTGCTGCCGTTTCCGGCGCTTGCGCAACAGGTCGAGAACCCGCGGCCCTATGGCTGGTGGCTGGGCGACGAACTGGTGCAGCGCATCCGCATCCAGGGGCAGGTGGATCCGTCCTCGCTGCCCCGGCCGCGCGCCGTGGACTATTGGCTGGACCTGCGCGACGTGGCACGGCGCGACATCGCCGGCGGCACGGAACTGACGCTGCGCTGGCAGAACTTCTATTCGGCGCTAGAGCCGCGCGAACGGCAGGTGCCGGCATCGGCGATCCGGCTGGTTGATGGCACGGCGCTGGAATTGCCGGGCTTTCGCTATGTCACCGCGCCGATCCGGCCGATCCTGGCGCCCTCGACGCCGGACCAGTTGCAGCCGGACCCGCCGTTCCACCTGATCGACCCGATGCCGGCAGGATTGCGGCTGCTGGCCTCGGCCGTCGCGCTGGTCGCGGGGGTGCTGGCGCTTGCCTGGCAGCAGGGCTGGTTCCCGTTCCACCGCCGCGCGGCGCGACCCTTCACCCGCGCCGCGCGCGCGGTGGTCCACCTGCCCGAGCGGCAGGCCCGCCGTGCCCTGCACCGCGCCTTCGACCAAAGTTTCGGCCGGGTGCTGATCGGGGCCGAGCTCGACCGCTTCCTGGCCGATGCGCCGCAATTCGCGCCGCTGGCCGAGCGGCTGCGCGGCTTTTTCGCGGCCTCCGACGCGGCCTTCTTCGGCTTGGGATCCGGCCCCGTGCAGGACATCCCGCAACTCGCCCGCGACCTCGCGGCCATCGAGCGGGGGCGGCGATGATCGGTTTCGCCTGGCCAGCCGCGCTTTTCGCCCTGCCGCTGGCGCTGCTGCCGCTGGTCATCCGCTGGCTGCGGACATCCGCCGTGCCGCGGCTGGACCTGCGTGCGGTCGAGGGGCGCGCCATCGGCCCGCTGCTGGTTGCACTGGCGCTGCTGACGCCGGCGGCGCTGATCCTCGGCCTTGCCCAGCCCTATCTGCGCGGCGGCAGCGTCGCCTATCGCGGCATCGGCACGAACCTGGTGCTGCTGATCGACCGCTCCTCCAGCATGGACGACACCTTCGCCGGGCGCTCGCCGCAGGGGGGCGACGAAAGCAAGGCCAGCGCCGCGCGGCGCATCCTGCTGGACTTCATCGCCCGCCGCCCCGACGACCGCATCGGCATCGCCGCCTTTTCCACCGCCCCGATGCTGGTGCTGCCGATGACCGAAAGCCGGACCGCCATCGCCGCCGCCGTTGCCGCCCTGGCCGAGCCGGGCCTGTCCCAGACCGATGTGGGCCGCGGCCTGACCCTGGCGATGGAGATGGCGGATGAGGCATCGGCCAGTGACTCGCGTGCCGTGGTGCTGGTCAGCGACGGGGCCGCGGTCATCGCGCCCGAGGTCCAGACCGCGCTGCGCAACCTGGCGGCGCGCCGGCAGGTCAACATCTATTGGCTCTACCTGCGCACCAAGGGCGCGAAGGGCATCTTCGAGGTGCCCGAGCCCGGCCAGGCCGACACCCCGCATCTGCGCCCCGAGCGGCACCTGCATATCTTCCTGCAAAGCCTGGGCCTGCCCTATCACGCCTTCGAGGCCGACAGCCCCGGCGCGGTCGAGGATGCCGTGACCGAGATCGGGCGCATGGAATCCCGCCCGATCCTGACCCGCCGCCCGGTGCCGCGCCGCGACCTGGCCTGGGCCTGCTATCTGCTGGCCTTTCTGTGCTGCGCGGCGCTGGCGGCGGCCCGCTGGCTCGAACGACGCTATGCCCCCCGCTGCCCCGCGCCCCTGCTGGTCCCGGTATGAGACGGCTGGGCTTTCCCGCGCTGCTGGCCTGGGTCGCGCTCGCGGCCGGCGCGGTGCTGTGGTCGGGCTGGCAGCTTTGGGGGATGGCCGTCGACAATCGCGCCATCCGCAGCCTGGCAGGCGGCAGCGACGTCGCGCTGCGCCAGGCGGCCGATCCGCGCGCCGCCCATGCCCGCGCGCTTTTCCTGGTGCTGCGCGACCGGCCGCAAGAGGCCGAGACGCTGCTGGCCGGGCTGGCCACCGCCCCGCCCGGCCTGCGCTCGGAATACCACTACGCCATCGGCAATGCCCGGATGCGCATGGGGTTCGAGCGTATCGAGCGCAATCGCATCGACGAGGCCACCGCGCTGATCAACCTGGCCAAGGCATCCTATCGCGAGGCGCTGCGCGCCCGACCCGGCAATTTCGACGCCAAGGTGAACCTGGACCTGGCCACGCGCCTGGTCCGCGACATGCCGCGCGAAGGACAGGACGGCGACGAAGACTCCGAGACCCGGCCGCGCCGGCTGTGGACCGACCTGCCCGGCCTGCCGCGGGGGGCGCCGTGACTGCGGCCCGCGCCATCCTGCCCGCACTGGCCGCCGGGCTGGCTCTGGTCGCCGCGGCAGGGCCGCGCATCGAGGGCCGGCGCGAGCTGCGCGACGTGCTGATCGTGGTGGACATCACCCGCTCGATGAACGTGCGCGACATGGACGGCGCTTCGCGGCTGGATGCGGCGCGGGACGTGCTGACGCGCTGGATCGCCAGCCAGCCCTGTGGTGCCCGCGTGGGCCTGGGCTTCTTTACCGAACGCCGCAGCCTGACGCTGATCGAACCGGTCGAGATCTGCACCGACTATGCCGCGCTGGCCGGCATCCTGGCCGGCCTGGACTGGCGCATGGCCTGGGAAGGCGACAGCATGATCTCGAAAGGGCTGAACCATGCGCTGAACCGGGCGCGGGGGTTGGATGCGGCGCTGATCTTCGTCACCGACGGACAGGAAGCCCCGCCCCTGCCGTATTCCGGGCCGGACGACTGGCGCGAGGACAACCCCGGCGGCGTCATCTTGGGGGCGGGCGGCGACCAGCCCGCGCCGATCCCGAAATTCGACGACCTGGGCCGCGAGACCGGCTTTTACGGACCCGACGACGTGCAGCACGCCCCGGCCCGCATCGGCGCCCCGCCCACGGATGCGGCGGATCGGCCCGGCTTTCACCCGCGCAACAACCCTTATGGCGAAGCCGACCTGGAAGGATCCGAACACCTGTCGGCGATGCGTGCGGAATACCTGACCCGGCTTGCCGGCGAACGCGGCATGGGATTCGCGCGGCTCTCGGCGGGGCCTGTGGCCTTGCAGGCGGCGCTGGCCGCCCACGCCCCGGCGCGTCGGGTCGCGACCCATCGCAGCCTGTCGCCCGCTTTCGGCGCGCTGGCCTTGGCCGCGCTGCTGGCCGCGCTGCTGGCCACCCCGCTTCATGCAAGGAAGGAGATCCCATGATGAACCGCAGAATCCTGCTGGCCTCGGCACTGGCGGCGCTGGCCGCGACCCCGCTGCTGGCTCATGGCCCGACGCCGCAGCAACTGTCGCGCAGCGTCAAGGTGGCCGCGCCCCCCGAGAAGGTCTGGGCCCTGCTTGCCGATCCGGTCCTGATCGCGGCCTGGCATCCGGCCATCGCCGAGGCTAGCATGGAGGGCGGGGGCGCCGGCGCGAAGCGCAGCATCGCGTTCAAGTCGGGCGGCACGCTAGTCGACGGCATCGACGATATCGGCACCGAGACAATGACGATCCGCTGGCGGCTGTCCAGGGAGGACATCGAGGTGTTCCCGGTCAGCTTCTATACCAACAGCATCACGGTGACACCGGACGGCGACGGTGCAAGCGTCGCCTGGCAGGCCAGCTTCTTCCGCGCCGACACGACCAACGAGCCCGAGGAGCGTTTCAGCGACGAGGCCGCCGTCGCTGCCATGGAGAAATATGTCGATGACGCCCTGGCCGGCATCAAGGCCGCCGCCGAGACCGGCGGCTGAGCGCGCCCCGATCAGCGCGTCTTGCCAAGCGTGTCCCTGAACCGCTCGACGGTCGCCTCGATGACCTCGGGGGCCAGCGAGCGGCTGGGGGTATAGACATGAAAGACGTGGTCGCCGCCCTCGATCACCACGGCCCGCTTGTCTGCGCCCGCCGCTGCCTCGATCAGCGCGGGCGTGTATTTGCGATAGGGATCGTCGCTGCCGTTCACGGTCATGAGCGGCCCGTCATAGGCCCGCAGCCCCGCCAGAAGGTCGTGCCGACCCAGGCTGTCGAAGAAGCCCCGTTTCAGCGCCATGGTCCGCCAGCCCAGGTCCAGCCCGACGATGCCGTCCCGTGCCGCCAGATCGAAGGCGCGCTGGCCCAGGCTATCCAGCATGTCGTCATGGTAATTGCCCACGGGTGCCCAGACGACAAGCGACTTGATGGCTTCCGGTTGAGCCGCAGCCAATTCGATGGCGGCTCCTGCACCGAAGGAAAAGCCCATCACGCCGATACGCCCGGCATCGACCTTATCCATCGCGGCCAGCGCCTGCAATGCAATCGCCGCGTCCTCGTTCTGCCGCTCTAATGTGAATGCACCCGTATCACCGTCCGATTTGCCAAAGCCCCGAAAATCGATCCGAAGCGAGGCAATACCATTCCTGGCCAACGCCGTTGCGGTATCGGCGAATATGATGCCGACCTCATCACGGCTGGAACCTAGTCCGTGAAACATCAATACGGCAGGAAATTTTCCGTGTCCTGCCGGTATCTCAACGGTAGCAGCAATGCCTCGGTCGAGGGTCAGCGATAATGTTTCTCCATGAACAGGGACTGCCATCAGGGCAAGAACCGCGCTGGCTGACAATCCTTTGCGCATGGCAACCCTTCAATTGCGGATAATTAACGGCCTTGAAGCTTTGTAGATTTGGTTTGAGCATTCTATTCGACCACAAACTTGCCCTTGGTGATATTGGCCGGTTCATCGTGGTCTTGCACAGTGAACTCAAAGGTGCCGGAGCGGACCGGATAAAAACTGAAGCGTATCGTTCCTGCCTCGTCGCATTGGAGGGTATGAAAACTCAGCCCCTGCATATGAATCTCTTGGCCTTCAACACTGACGACTCTCAGATGCGAGTTCGACAGTAAAGGCACGGACTCGAATTGAAATCCTGTGTCCCCGACATCTTCCGCACAGACGAAATTGAGGCGATAGTATTCATTCTTGGAAAGTTGGAACTCGTCTTGCGATATTGTGGGCTCCCCATTCTCGCCTGCTGAAACCTCAAGAAACAACTCTTCCAATGGGGCGGGCTGTGCTGATGCAGAGAATGTCATGTTGACTGCAAGAAAGGCTATGACGACGAATTCTCCATTCATGCTGCTTCTCCAATTCAAGCTAAGTGGGTAATTTACTTTATAGCCGTGGTCGAAGGGTTAAGGCTTGTGACCTGCCCCCCGGTCGTCCCTCGTTCATAACGAGAGTCCTTGGGGTTGATATTGGTTGGTTTCGGGTGTGGCAAGCGCGCCGGGCGCGGAGCCCTCAGATTGCTCAAGCGCTCGGCGCGCGTCGGACGGGGTCTTGTTGCCCAGCGAGGAATGGGGCCTGACGTTGTTGTAGTCGTAGCGCCAGAGGGCCAGTTTGCGGCGGGCATCAGCCAGGCTGTCGAAGATTTCCTCGTTCAGGCATTCGTCGCGCAGGCTGCCGTTGAAGCTTTCGATGTAGCCATTCTGCTGCGGCTTGCCCGGGTCGATGTAGTGCCATTCGACGCCGTTCGCGTTGGCCCATTTCAGGATGGCCTTGCTGGTGAACTCGGTTCCGTTGTCGCTGACGATGCAAGCGGGCTTGCCGTAAATCCTGACCAGCGCATCCAGTTCCCGTGCCACCCGAGCCCCAGAGATGCTCGTGTCAGCGATCAACGCCAGGTTCTCGCGGCAGCAATCGTCGTTCACAGCCAGAATGCGGAACTTGCGGCAGGCCCCGAACGTGTCGGACAGGAAGTCTAACGACCACCGCTGGTTTGGCCTCAACGGCGCTGGTATTGGCGTCCGGCTACCTCGTGCCCTCTTGCGGCCACGCCTGCGGCGCACCGACAGGCCCTCTTCCCGGTAGATGCGATAGAGCTTCTTCTCGTTCATGATCATGCCCTTGCGCTCCAGCAGGATGCCCACGCGCCGGTAGCCGAACCGCCGGCGCTTCTCGGCAATCTTGTGCATCTCCTCACGGATTTCCGGGTTGTCGGGTGGCCTGTCACGCCGCACCGTCTTCGGATCGACACCGATCAGGACACAGGCCCGACGCTGAGAGATCGGATGATCCTTCATCGCCCGCAGCACCGCGTCCCGCCGTTGCACCGGTGTCGTCAGGGCTTTCCCAAGAGATCCTTCAGAACCACGTTGTCCAGCATGGCATCGGCCAGAAGGCGCTTCAGCTTCGCGTTCTCGTCCTCGAGCTGCTTCAGCCGCTTGGCGTCCGACAGGTCCATCCCGCCATACTTCGCCTTGAGCTTGTAGAACGTCGCGGGGCTCAACCCGTGCTTCCGGCAAAGCTCGGAAGTCGGCAAACCCGCCTCCTGCTCCTTGATCATCCCGATAATCTGCGCCTCGGTGAACCGGCTTTTCCTCATGTCGTCTGCTCCTTCTCAGGTTGGGCAGACTCTACATCACAGCGAGGGAACTTCCGGGGGGCAGGTCAACGGCTTCGAAAACGGAGCGGTGACATGAGCGATCTCTTCTGGCTGACCGACGCGCAGATGGCACGCCTGGCCCCTTTCTTTCCCAAGCCTCATGGTAAGCCTCGGGTCGATGATAGGCGGGTTTTGAGCGGGATTATCTTCATCAATCGCAATGGCTTGCGTTGGCGGGATGCGCCGAAGGAGTATGGTCCGCATAAGACGCTCTACAGCCGGTGGAAGCGGTGGAGCGAGAAAGGCATCTTCGCCCGGATGATGACAGGTCTGGCCGCTGAGCACGGCGAAGAGAAGACCGTGATGATCGACGCGACATATCTCAAGGCCCATCGAACGGCGACCAGCATGGCCGCCAAAAAGGGGGGCGCGGTCGTCTTATCGGTCGAACCAAAGGCGGCATGAACACCAAGCTGCACGCCATCTGCGACAGTCAGGGACGACCGATCGACCTGTTCGTCACCGCCGGACAGGTCAGCGATTACATCGGCGCACGCGCATTGCTCAGCGGCCTACCAAACGTCAAATGGCTGCTCGGGGATCGTGGCTATGACGCAGATTGGTTCAGAGAAGCGTTGCAGGACAAAGGGATACGCGCCTGTATCCCAGGCCGAAAGAAACGCAAGAAGCCGGTCAAGTACGACAAACGCCGATACAAGCGGCGCAATCGCATCGAGATCATGTTCGGAAGACTCAAGGATTGGAGGCGTGTGGCCACCCGATATGACCGGTGCCCGAAGGTCTTCCTTTCGGCCATCGCCCTCGCCGCCCTCGTTATATACTGGTTATGAATCCTGACCCTAGGCCCTGCCTGGATCTGATCGGAGTTTAACAGGCTGCTGAAAAAGGATCTTGAGAGGACGACGCAGCGGAAATCGTTCTGGATCCAGCTAATATCGGCCCGGAGATGGGGTGTCTTCGGCAAATTTGAGGCGGATTTCCCGGTTCCCCGTCCGCGCTGTCCTGTCGCAAGGACTTTTTCAGCAGCCTGTTAGGTAGCAAACGCACCAAATCGTTGACGCAGTGGCCCTCATAGAACATTATATGAACATGATGACCCTGGAGGCCTCCATAGCACAGCACTTTCTTCTCTCCGCGGCGGCACGAACACTTTCGCTCAAGGTGATTTTTTTCCGCTGGCGAGGAGGCCGCCTATCGCCGGTTCTGCCGGCTGCGCTGGCCAGAGACAGACGGCGCGCCGGTCTGTCCGGCCTGCGGATGCGCTGATGTCTATGACCTGACGACCCGTCGGACCCTCACGACATCCGCCACCGCTTCCCGCTTTACGGCGGGCGTTACCACTTTCGCGATGCGACATCCTTCAGGATCGCGTTGTCGAGCATGGCTTTTCGATTCGCGCCGACATGTTCTGGTCTGCAGGGGTGTCGTATGCACGAGCGGTCCTTGAGAAATTCGTGATTGGAGTGCTTGGAGCACCGTAGTTGGACATTTTTTAAAGAGACTCATGGTGTCTGCTTTGAAAATATGCCATCATAAGCGTCATGGCGACCGAAAGATCTCAAAACCTGAAGAAGGTTCTTGATGCAGTACCCACAGGGTATCTGATCGATGCCGCGTGGCTCACCGCGCATGGTGTCGCCTACGAGACCTTTCGCGACTATGTCAAGCGCGGCTGGCTCGAGCGAGTTACCCGAGGCCTTTTCCGTCGCCCGTTTCCGGGCACTTCTGCTTCGGATACGATCGACTGGAAGATCTGCCTGCTCTCAGTCCAGCACATCATGCGCTACGATGTCCATGTCGGTGGCATGACGGCGCTCGCCCAGCAGGGTCACGGTCATTACCTGCGCCTGGGCGGCAACGCCCCGGTATGGGTCTATGGCGAAGCGATACCGAACTGGCTTTCGAAGCTGCCGCTGAACGCGCCGATCGAGACGCGCAGCAGGTCTCTTTTTGGCGATCCGAAGCTGGGCCTTCCCGATGATACCACGGATGCCGGGCAAACCCTTCCTTGGGACTGGCAGCTCAGGATGTCGTCTCCCGAACGGGCAATCCTCGAAGCTATCGATGAGCTGCCCGACCATGAAAGCTTTCACAACCTCGACATGGTATTCGAGAGCCTGACGACGCTGCGCCCGAAGATGCTGTCGGCGCTGCTGTACAGTTGCAGGAAGATCAAGGTGAGGCGGCTGTTCTTCGTCTTCGCTGATCGCCACGGCCACCCATGGCGCAAGCGCCTTGATCCCGAGGAATTCAACCTTGGCAGCGGCGACCGCGCCTTGGTAAAGGGCGGCAGGATACACCCACGGTACCGTATCGTGGTGCCGGAGGAATTCGTAGCGACTGAGGCTGGCGATGGCACGTGAGGATTATGAAATCCAAGTCGCGCTGCTCGTGCGCCTGCTCCCGCATGTCGCGAAGGAAAAGGCATTCGCGCTCAAGGGCGGCACGGCGATCAATCTGTTCTACCGCGATCTGCCCCGCCTGTCGGTCGATATCGATCTGACCTACCTGCCGATCAAGGATCGCCGTGAAAGCCTCACTGAGATTAACGAGGCAATGGATCGCATCGCCGCCGCCATCGAGGGCAGCATAGCCGGTGCGAAGACGCAACGCATCCAAGGCGGGGGAGGCGGTGCCACCCGTGTTCTCGCTCGTCTGGGAAACGCCGAGATCAAGATCGAGACCTCGCCGGTCATGCGTGGCGCCGTCCACGATCCCGAGATGCGCCCGGTGTCAGATGCGGTTGAGGACGAATTCGGTTATGCAGAGATGCAGGTGGTTTCCTTCGAGGACCTGTTCGGAGGCAAATTGCATGCCGCAGTGGACCGCCAGCATCCGCGTGACCTCTATGACATCAAGCTGCTGTACGAGAATGAAGGTCTGACAGAGGATCTGTTCCGGACCTTCCTGATCTACATTGCCTGCTCATCGCGTCCCGCGCATGAACTTCTGAACCCGAACTTTATCGACCTCGACCAGCCCTATACGAAGGAGTTTGAAGGCATGACAAAGGTCCGTGTCAGTCTTGACGACCTGCTCAAAACCCGCAAACGGCTGGTCGCGGACATCCGGTCTCGCCTTGATGAAAAGGCCAGGACGTTTCTCCTGAGCCTGCATGATGGCACGCCCGATTTCGATGCCATCGAACGGCCGCGGGCGGCTGACCTGCCTGCGGTTGGTTGGAAGCTGATCAATCTGGAGAAGCTGAAGAACCACAACCCAGGCAAGCATGCGCAGCAACGTTCTGTACTGGAAGGGCTGTTCAGCTAGCCGCAGTTGTGGTTGTCTTTTCGTTTCGGCGACATCCGGCCGCAGTTCTCCTGTCCGGTCTCCAGCGATAAATACGAGGTGTGACTACTTCGAAAACAGAGTTTCATAAACGATAGCAATGTATTATACTAAGCGACGAGTTTAGGGTCAGGACCCATTGATTTCTGCGAGGCTGCGTGATTCACGGTTCGAAAAACGAGCGGTGAACATGTCTGATCTCTTCTGGTTGACCGACGCCCAGATGGCGCGTCTTGAGCCCTATTTTCCGAAGTCCCACGGCTGTCAATCGGCACGCAACTTTGACCCCCTTTCGGCGCCCAATAATGACCCCGCTTGGTCAGCACGGGTAGCTGGCCCGATGCGGTGTAGCCTCCATACAGCGCAACCGGATCGGGCCAGCGGCGTCTCGGTCATTCCCGCGTCTTGAAGCGCCAGCTCTCGTTGCCGGTCTCGACGATGTCACAGTGATGGGTCAGTCGGTCGAGGAGCGCCGTTGTCATCTTCGCGTCTCCGAAGACGGTCGGCCATTCGCCGAAGTCGAGGTTCGTCGTCACGATGATCGAGGTGCGTTCGTAAAGGCGACTGATGAGGTGGAACAGGAGCTGGCCACCCGTCTGGGCGAACGGCAGATATCCCAACTCGTCGAGGATCAGGAAGTCGAGGCGGCACAGGAGATCCGCAGTGCGTCCCTGTCGGTCGGCGCGGGCTTCGGCGTCCAGCTTGTTCACCAGGTCCACGACGTTGAAGAAGCGGCCGCGCTTGCCACGGCGGATGCAGGCCCGGGCGATGCTGACGGCAAGGTGGGATTTGCCGGTCCCGGTGCCGCCGATGAGGACGACGTTACGCTGATGCTCGAGGAACTCTCCGGAGGCCAGATCGCGCACCAGCGTTTCGTTTACGGGCGTGTCTTCGAAGCTGAACTCGTCGACTTCCTTGGCCAAGGGCAGCTTGGCGATGGTCATCTGGTATTTGATCGAGCGAGCTTGTTTCTCGCTGATCTCGGCGTTCAGCAGGTCGCCCACGATTTGCTGCGGTTCGTGCTGTCGCTTCACCGCCGTGGCGATGATCTCATCGTAGGCGGCCTTCATGCCGTAGAGCTTCAACTGGCCCATCGCGTCCAGCACCTGTGATCTTTCCATGGCGGGGTCTCCTGAGGCTGTCGTAGCGTTTGCAGTCGGCCACGGGCTCGCAGGTCAGGCGCAACGCGTCCGGCGTGGCGATGGTCAACGGAGGTGGTGGCTCGCGATGTCGGGCCAGGATGTTCAGAACGACCGATGCCGCCGGGGCGCCTTCGGTCAGGGCCTCGACGCAGGCAGCCTCGACGGCTTCCAGTCCATCCGTTGGGATCATGCTCAGGATCTGGACCATCTGACGGTCACCGTTCGGCACGCGCCCCAGCTTACGCTGGACGCGTCGTATCGCCGGCGGCAGTTCCCATTCCTTGAAGGGAGCGCCGTTTCGAAGGGCGCCGGGCTTGCGGGCCAGCACCGGGATGTAGTGCAGCGGGTCATAGATGGCCTTGTCGCGCCCGAAGGCGCGGTCGTGCCGGCCGACGATCTTGCCGTCCTGCCAGACCTCGACCCGCTCGGCATAGGCGCGGATCTCGACCGGACGGCCGACGGCGCGACCATCGACCGAGTAGCGGTTCTTGTCGAACCTAACGAGGCAGGTCTTGGACACCGAGGCCGGCACGGCATGGAATCCGTCGAAAGGGCCGACGTAGGGCACCAGGCTCGCCCGCTCATCCTGGAACACGTCCCAGATTGTCCGATCACGCAATTCCTGGTGCGGATGGGCCTTGGCCCAGGCAATACAGCGATCCTGAAGCCAGGCGTTGAGTTCCGCGTAGCTCTTGAAGCGCGGCCGCGGCACGAAGAACCGCCGCCGGACAACGCCAACCTGGTTCTCTACTTGTCCCTTCTCCCAGCCGGACGCGGGGGTGCAGGCGACGGGATCGACAAGGTAGTGTCCGCACATCTGCTGGAACCGGCGATTATACGCGCGGTCGCGGCCGACGAAGATCGTGTCCACCGCCGTCTTCATGTTGTCGTAGATCCCACGCGCACAGGCGCCGCCGAAGAAGGCAAAGGCCTTGTCATGGGCATCGAACACCATTTCCTGCGTCTCTCGCGGGTAGGCCCGGACGAACAGCATCCGGCTATGACAAAGCCGGACGTGAGCCACCTTCACCGTGGTGGTCACGCCGTCGATCAGAACGACCTCGTGACTCCAGTCGAACTGGTAGGCTTCACCCGGATCGAAGCTCAGTGGCACATAGGCGGCGGCTGACGCTTCCTGCTCCGCCTGCGACCACGAAGCCGCATAGCGTCGGACCGCGTCGTAGCCGCCGTCATATCCGAGGGCCCTGAGCTCTTCGAAAATCCGGATGCGGGTCAGCCGCTCGCGCTTCGGCTTGCGCGCATTCGCCGCCAGCATCTCGTCGAGCTTGCCTTTCCAGGGACCGATCTTCGGCTGCGGTTGGACGGTTCGCTCGTAAGTCATCTCCGTTGCGCCGGACCGGATCACCTTCCGAACCGTGTTCCGCGATACCCGCAGCTCTCGGCAGATATGCTTGATCGACTTCTTGTCCTGGAAATACGCCCGGCGGATCTTCGCAATCGTCTCCACAACCAGCATCCCACACTGTGCCCCCCGATAGCCTCGGAGGCATCATGACCATCAGCGTAAGGGGGGTCATTTTTGGAAGCCGATTACCCCGTTACGGGGTCAATTTTGCACGCCGGTTCACAATTCGGGGCTCGTTCGGCGAGATCAGCGGCGCGCATGTCTCAGAGGCAACGGCGCTCTGGCTTCAGACGATGGTCCCGCTCACCGTCGGTGACACCGTCGAGCTGCAGGGGTATTTCCGAGTCGCGGACGGCTATTTCGCCGCCGACCAGACGTCCTTTTGGGGCGCGAAGATCGGCTGAAGGAGGTGGTCAAACGAGCTGAGGACGGCTTCAGCACCTTGATCGTGACGATGGACACGAACCCTTGCCGAGCATTAGGCTCAGGACTCATAGCCAATAAATGACGAGCGCCGCGAGTGCGATGGCGGAGAGGAAGACCTTTGGGCATCTGTCGTATCGGGTCGCCACACGTCGCCAATCCTTGAGCCTGCCGAACATGATCTCGATGCGATTGCGCCGTTTGTAGCGTCGCTTGTCGTATTTCACGGGCGTCTTGCGCTGCTTTCGGCCGGGGATGCAGGTGCGTATCCCTTTGTCTTTCAACGCGTCTCTGAACCAGTCGGCGTCATAGCCCCGGTCCCCGAGCAGCCATTCCACGTTTGGCAAGCTACCCAGCAAAGCCCGTGCGCCGATGTAGTCGCTGACCTGCCCGGCGGTGACGAAAAGATTGAGTGGGCGTCCCTGACTGTCACAGACGGCGTGCAGCTTGGTGTTCATGCCGCCCTTCGTTCGGCCAATCAGGCGTCCACGCCCCCCTTTTTCGCGGCCATGCTGGTCGCGGTTCGGTGGGCTTTGAGATAAGTCGCGTCGATCATGACCGTCTTTTCCTCGCCGTGATCGGCTGCCAGGCCAGCCATCATCTGCGCAAAGATGCCCTTGTCGCTCCACCGCTTCCATCGGTTGTAGAGCGTCTTGTGGGGGCCGTATTCCGCAGGCGCATCGCGCCAACGCAACCCATTGCGATTGATGAAGATAATCCCGCTCAAGACACGCCGATCATCGACGCGGGGTTTGCCGTGGGACTTCGGAAAATAGGGCTCAAGACGCGCC
Source organism: Paracoccus ferrooxidans (assembly GCF_029909815.1). Taxonomy (NCBI): domain Bacteria; kingdom Pseudomonadati; phylum Pseudomonadota; class Alphaproteobacteria; order Rhodobacterales; family Paracoccaceae; genus Paracoccus; species Paracoccus ferrooxidans. Next base: position 326,912 of record NZ_CP038201.1, read on the forward strand.
ATCTGGGCGTCGGTCAACCAGAAGAGATCAGACATGTTCACCGCTCGTTTTTCGAACCGTGAATCACGCAGCCTCGCAGAAATCAATGGGTCCTGACCCTAGATCCCATGATCGCGGGACACGGCTTCATTTCTCCTGGGAAGAGACGGAACCTCCGATCAAAGGCTTCCTTGTGGTGGCGATGATCAAAGAAATGTGAAACCCTTGTCCCTGCAAGCGGGTTTTGCGTCGAGTCGAAGCCATCGGCGCCCGATCGAATCCAAATGAGAAAGGGACGCATGTCACAGATAAGCTCACCCGAACCGTCGACCCCCGACGCCAGCATCGAGGCCCTGCCGCCGCCCGAGGGCCCGACCCAGGTTATCGTGACCGATTACGAGATCGGTCAGGACAATATCGAAGGTGTCAAGCCGGTCGCGTTCGACATCCACAACCCGGTTTTCATGATCTCCGGCGTCGCGGTGGTGCTCTTTACCGCGGCCACGCTGCTGTTCCCCTCGGTCCTGGGGCCGTTCTTCGGCGGATTGCGCGAGGTGGTCACCAGCAATTTCGATTGGTTCTTCCTGATCGCCGGCAATGTCTTCGTGCTGCTGTGCCTTGGCCTGATCCTGTCGCCGCTGGGCTCGGTCCGGCTGGGCGGTCCCGAGGCCACGGCGGATTTCTCCCTGACCGGCTGGTTCTCCATGCTCTTTGCCGCCGGCATGGGCATCGGCCTGATGTTTTACGGCGTCAGCGAGCCGCTGGGGCATTTCACCGCCGCCTTGGGCGGGCCGGTGGTCGAGAACGGCGTGCGCACCGATTGGGCGCCGCTGGACGGTGCGCCGGGGGACGAGTTGGGCGCGCGGCGTCTGGCGATGGCCGCGACGATCTTTCACTGGGGCCTGCACCCTTGGGCGATCTACGCGGTGGTGGCCCTGGCCCTGGCGCTGTTTGCCTACAACAAGGGACTGCCGCTGACACTGCGCTCGGTCTTCTATCCAATCCTGGGGGAACGGGTCTGGGGCTGGCCGGGCCATGTCGTGGATGTGCTGGCAGTGATGGCGACGCTGTTCGGGCTGGCCACCTCGCTGGGGATCGGCGCAGAGCAGGCATCGGCGGGTTTCCATTTCTTGTTCGGCTGGAGCACCGCGATAACCGCCAAGATCGTCCTGATCGTCATCATCACGGGAGTGGCCACAGCCTCGGTGGTGCTGGGCGTCGAGAAAGGCGTCAAGCGCCTGTCCGAGATCAATATGGTGCTGGCGGTCCTGCTGCTGCTCTTCGTGATCCTCGCCGGGCCGACCGGGCAGATCCTGACGGGGTTCTTCGGCAACCTGGCCGCCTATGGCGCCAAGATCCTGCCGCTGTCCAACCCGTTCGGGCGCAGCGACGACAACTTCCGTCACGGCTGGACGGCCTTCTATTGGGCTTGGTGGATCAGTTGGTCGCCCTTTGTCGGCATGTTCATCGCCCGGGTGTCGCGCGGGCGCACCGTGCGGCAGTTCCTGACCGCGGTGCTGATCGTGCCCTCGCTGATCTCGGTGCTGTGGATGACGGCCTTTGGCGGCACTGCGATTTCCGAGACGCTGGCGGGCTTCACGGGCGTCACGGACGCGGCTTTGGAACTGCAGCTGTTCCAAATGCTGTCGCAACTGCCGCTGACCGCGATCTCGAGCTTCATCGGCATCGTTCTGGTGATCGTATTCTTCGTCACCTCCTCGGATTCCGGTTCGCTGGTGATCGACACCATCGCGGCGGGCGGCAAGATCCACGCCCCGGTGCCGCAGCGCATCTTCTGGTGCAGCTTCGAGGGACTGGTCGCCATCGCCCTGCTTCTGGGCGGCGGGCTCACGGCCCTGCAGGCGATGGCGGTCTCGACCGGGCTGCCCTTCACGCTGGTGCTGCTGGGCGCCTGCTGGGCCATCGTCAAGGGCCTGCTGGGTGAAAAGCGGGAACTGGCCTGAGGTTGAAACGACGCTGAATGGGCGGACAGGCGTCCGCCCATTTCCGTTGACCGCATCGCGCTGCAGTTCGAAGTTGTCGCCAGAGCGTGAGGCACCCTTTCTTTCAAATGGTTCAGGTCACCTGAAGCAAGTTTCATTCAGTCAGCAGTTCGGACAACCTTGCCTCTCAACCCTTACCTCACGCCGGCCCGCAGCAGCACGGTGACGGCGCTGTCGAAATGTTCATCGATGGCGGCTTCGGCGCGGCCGGGATCCTGGACGAGGATCGCGGTTGCGATGCGTTCGTGGCAGCGGATGTTCTCCTGCCGGTTCTCATGGGTCGCGCGCGAGCGCCAGCCGATCGCCCAGGTCTGCCGGGTAACCACGCGGAAACTGTCCACGAGGATGCAGGATGGCAATGGCATCGTGGCACTTGCGGGTGTCATAGGCACCATCTGCGGTGACACTTCCGATCTGCTCATCCTCCGGGATCTGGCTGAGCAGGTCGGGTAGAACCGGTGCGTCACCGATATGGCTCCCGGTGATTTCGACGGCGCGGACCCACGCTGTTGACCTGGGCCGAGAAGCAGGGCATCGCCCTGACCTACGTCCAGCCCGGCAAGCCCCAGCAGAACGCTTAGGGCGTGTTGACAAAAGGGATTCACCGGGCGCGGTGATCGTGATTCAAGCTGGTATCTGCAATGGAGACCAGCGTGGCACGAAACCTGATGTCGAACGACGAGTGGGCGTTCTTTGAACGCTTCATCCTGGCTGTCCGTTCTCCGAACGGCCGCAAGCCCACGAACCATCGGCTTGTTCTGGATGGGATTTTCTGGATCGCCCGAACGGGGTCGCCCTGGCGCGACCTGCCGGAAGAGTTCGGCAAATGGTCGTCTGTCTATCGGCAGTTCCGGCGCTGGACGTTGGCGGGGCTGTGGGAACAGATCCTGGAGGCGCTGAACGAGAGCCGGATCGTGCCGGATGCGCTGCAGATGATCGACAGCACCGTGGTTCGCGCTCATCATCAGGCAGCGGGCGCAAAAGGGGGACTCCGCGCCAAGGTTTCGGCCGCTCGCGAGGTGGCTTCACGACCAAGATCCATCTGCGGGTCAATGCGGCAGGCCTGCCCATGAGAACCGAGATCACGGCCGGGCAGACATCGGACTACCTCGGCTTCGATCTGGTCATGGCTGACAACCTGCCCGAGCCAAGCGTTCTGCTCGCAGACCGCGGCTACGACTCCGACAACATCCGCAAGACCATGGAGGTGCGCGACGTGGTGCCGGTCATCCCCATGCGCAAAACCCGGAAGCTACGGGTCGCCGTTGACCGCAGGCTCTACCGCCTGCGCAATCTCGTTGAGCGGTGCTTCAACAAGCTCAAGAATGCCCGTCGCGTCGCCACCCGCTACGACAAGACCGCCGAAAGCTTCCTGGGCTTCATCGACATCACGTCGATCCGCCTCTGGCTCCGCCATTTGTCAACATGACCTAGAGCTTTCGAAAATTTGTAGCGCTCGGCACCTTGCTTGGAAAGCCGAGCGGCACCGCTGCCAAAGCTGCAACCCGAGGCCGACAGCCCCGGCCAGCGTGGCGCTGGAGGATGGCGACGCTCCGAGGCGCCCCGCCGAGCAGGATCGGCTCGGTCAGGGCGCGATGCACCGGGACCGAGAAGCCTGGAACCGCGTCCAGTTGTTCCAGCCCGGCAGACATCACACCAGCGCCCCGCCGCCGAAGCTGAAGAAGGACAGGAAGACGCCGGAGGCCGCGAAGGCAATGGAGATGCCGAAGACGATCTGGATCAGGCGCCGGAAGTCGCCGCCTGTGTCCCCGAAGGCCAGGGTCAGCCCGGTGACGATGATGATGATCACTGCCACGATCTTCGCCACCGGTCCTTCGACCGAATCGAGGATAGATTGCAGCGGCGCTTCCCAGGGCATCGAGGAACCGGCAGCATGTGCGGCCGGAGCGATGAACAGACTGACATAGGCAGCGGTCGCGGCCATCGCGGTGCGATGGCGGAGGCGCAGGGCAGGACGGATCATTCTGGTTCTCCAGTGTTTTCTGTCGTGTCGGTATCGGGAATGACGGAGGCGATGCGGTAGTCGCCATCCGGGCCGAGGCCTTCCACGCGGGCGAGTTCGACCAGCGGGCGGGATGCACCACGGCCGGCAAGCACGGCGATAAGATCGATGGTCTCGGCGATCAGGGCGCGCGGCACCGGTGACGACGGCCTCCTGGATCAGCTGTTCGAGCCGCCGCAATGCGCCGATCCCGGATCCGGCATGGATGGTGCCGATGCCGCCGGATGGCCGGTCGCCCAGGCTTTGAGCAGGTCGAGGACCTCGGCACCGCGCACCTCGCCGATCGGGATGCGGTCGGGGCGCAGGCGCAGCGAGGACCGGACCAGATCGGACAGCGTAGCGACACCATCCTTGGTGCGCATGGCGACAAGGTTGGGCGCAGCGCATTGCAGTTCGCGGGTGTCCTCGATGATCCGTCCGCGGAAGAAATGCCAGGTCGAGATGCCCCCAGAGCACCCCTGTTACGCCTGACTCCGAGGTGACCTCGCTGATTTCGACCTGACCTCCGGGTACTTCGGATGGAAGGTGTTAGGCAATTCGGCAAGGAACCCGCCGGACAGGGAGGTCATGATGCCGATGCGCAGAATTCCGGTTGCGCCCTTCTTGAAGTTTCGGGCGCTGTCGACCGCCCGAAGGAGCGTGGTCATTCCGCGCTCGGTATCCTCCACGAACCTGGCTCCGGCAGGGGTGAGGTGGGCTCCAGTCGCGTCGCGCTCGAAGAGCTGGAAACACCGCCTTCGCCCCAGGAGGCTGACGCGGCGGTTGACGGTCGTGTACGATAGATCGAGGCTCTCGGCCGCCGCGCTGAAGCTGCCGAGGCGCGCGACGAGGATCGCATAGTGGAGAAAGCGGAGATCGAGGGCGATGTCAGGCATAATGAGCCTCGTGCGATGGGCGCAATAGATCGTTCTGGACTGCAAGCTCCACGGAACTGGGCTGATGGAAGCGCCACTTGGTCTGAGGATTTCTGGCTTAGAGCCAGGTAGAAAAAGGCTTTAGCGGGCGCAGCAGCGCCCGCTGATCGAACACAGTACTGACTATCCAGGAAATAGACCGCCTCAGCATTCCCCTTACGATGCACACAAAAGAAAAGTCAGCTTCCGTCGCGGTCATGGACCGTGTCGAAGAACAGGTCGCGCCAGTCGTCGGTATCGCTGGCGATCAGCCCGACCCGCGCCATGAAGTTCACATAGGGCAGCAGGCGCTCGGGCGTGGTCGTCCATTTGGTCTGCGGATCCTGGATCAGGGCGACGATCTCTTCCTGGGTCAGGTTCGTGCTCTCGGCCCCGGCCCAGATCTGCGCAGCCTCTTCGGGGTTTTCCTTGATGAAGGCGATGCTTTCCTCAAGCGCGGCCATGAGCGCTCCGACGACCTGGGGGTTTTTCTCGACGAAATCGTTCTTGGCCCAGAGGACCGTGAAGGTGTGGGGACCGTCCAGGACGTCGTAGCTGTCGAGAATCTTGCGGGCCTGCCCATCCTTCACCTCCTGGTTCTGGAAGGGTGGTGAGCCGAAATGGGCGTTGATCTCGGACTGGCCGCCCAGAAGGGTGAGTTGCGCATCGGGATGGCCCATCGAGACCGTGTAGGTATCGAGGTCGGCATGCTTGCCTTCGCCCAGATATTTCTCGGCCGCCATCTGCAGGGTGATGGCCTGGATCGAGGTCTTGACCGCGGGCAGGGCAATCTTGTCGCCTTGCGAGAAATCGGCGATCGATTCGATCTCGGGATCGGTGGTGACAAGATGCAGCGGCATCGATGACAGGGCGGCTACGCCCTTGATCGTGAGGTTGTTCTGCGTCCGCGCCCAGATCGTCAGCATCGGCGTGGTGCCGCCTGCAGCGATATCCAGATTGCCCGACAGCAGTGCCTCGTTCATGCCCGAACCGCCGGTGAAGCGAAGCCATTCGGTGGTGACATCCACGCCGGCCTCTTTCGCGTGCTTTTCCAGCAGGCCCTGTTCCTGCACCAGAGTCAGCGGCATGTAGCCGATGCCGAACTGCCGGGCCAGCCGGACATTGACGGTCTCGGCGACCGACGGCAATGCCCCGAAAACCGAGATGGCTGTGCCAAGCGCGGCGGCCAGCTTGAAGTGTTTCATGTCTCTCTCTCCCTGAAGCTACGGATTCCCTGTCCGTGAAAAGCCCGCCCCTTTCGGGGCAGGCGGCTGTTCGATGTCAGTGCTGCACGCCCCAGCGCTGGATGGTGTAGCGCTCGACGGTGCGGAAGATCAGGTTCTCCACGATCAGGCCGATGACGATGACGGTCAGCAGGCCGGCGAAGACCTTGGGGATGTCCAGCAGGTTCTTGTTCTCGAAGATGAACCAGCCGAGACCGCCCGAGCCGGAGCTGACGCCGAACACCAGCTCGGCCGCGATCAGCGTCCGCCAGGCGAAGGCCCAGCCGATCTTCAGCCCGGTGAGGATGCTGGGGAAGGCGGCCGGGATCAGGATCTTCGTGATGAAGCCGAAGCCTTTCAGACCGTAGTTCCGGCCGACCATCTTCAGCGTCCTGCTGACGCCCAGAAAGCCGGAATGGGTGTTCAGCGCGATGGCCCAGGTGACCGAATGAACCAGCACGAAGACCAGACTGGCATTGCCGAGCCCGAACCAGATCAGCGCCAGCGGCAAGAGCGCGATGGCCGGCAGCGGGTTGAACATCGAGGTCATGGTTTCGAGGAAGTCCGTCCCGATCCGCGATGCCATCGCCAGCGCGGTCAGCGCGGCGGCCAGCGCAATGCCGATGACATAGCCGGTCAGCAGGACCTTGACCGACACCCACGCCGCCGCGGGCAGGGTGCCGTTCATCAGCGAGCTGAAGAAGGCGCCGGCCGTGGCCGTGAAGGTCGGGAACAGCAGATCGTTGTTCAGAATCCGGCCGTAGATTTCCCAGATGCAGGCCAGCACGACCAGGATGAACAGCTTGCGCAGCCACGGCTCGCCATAGAGCGTCTGGAAAAGCGAGAGCGGCTGTTCGACGATATCCAGTTCGCCCCCCTCGACCTCGTCGTGATAGATCTCGGGGCGGTCGGTGGCGGCGCCGGGGCGATGGGGCATGACGCGGGCGGTTGCTTCAGGCATGTTCCACCTCCTCGGGTTCGTGGGCGAAAAGCATCTGGTGGATATGGCGCTCCAGCTCGGCGGCCTCTTTCGGATCCGTGGTGCTGTTCAGCTCGGCCTTGACCCGGCCCGGATGCGGAGACAGCAGCAGGATGCGGCTGCCGACCTTGATCGCCTCGGCGATGGAATGGGTGACGAACAGCACGGTGAAGCGGGTATCGTCCCAGAGCTTCAGCAACTCGTCCTGCATCTTGCGCCGGGTCAGGGCGTCCAGCGCGGCGAAGGGTTCGTCCATCAGCAGGATGTCGGGCTCCATTGCCATGCCCCGCGCGATGGCGACGCGCTGCTTCATCCCGCCCGACAGCATGTGCGGATGGCTGTTGGCGAATTTGCCCAGGCCCACCTTCTCGACATATTCCATCGCCTTTTCCTCGGCCTGACGGCGCGGCATGCCCTTGGCGTTCTGCAAGGCGAAGGCGACGTTCTGCTTGACCGTCTTCCACGGCAGAAGCTGGTCGAATTCCTGGAACACCATCATCCGGTCGGGGCCGGGCTGGGTGATCTTGCGGCCCTTCAGCGTCATTTCGCCCTCGGTGGGGGTGATATAGCCGCCGACGGCCTTCTGAAGTGTGGACTTCCCGCAGCCCGACGGCCCGAGCAGGATGAAACGGTCACCCTGATGGACATCGAAGCTGACGCGATAGGTTGCCGTGATCAGATGATGTGGCGTCTTGTACTGAATTGTGACGCCACGAACGGCAAGCAGCGGATCCTGTTGCTGCATGTCTCCTCCCTGCGGTTTCTGGCACGCGGCCCGATACGGGTCGCCCTGATGCTGGCTGCTCCCCCGGAAAGAGGGGAATGGGGTCGATAGCGGTTCCTGCATTCCTCCTTGCAGGTCAGGCGGCGCCCCTGAGACAGCGCATAGCGCCGGTCAGCACATGGGCCACCTCGTGGGAACACTCTATGTGAAAATTTTACTGCCACAAAAACATTAATTCTTATATGTAATGAAAGGTAAATTTACCATAGATCCCTGCGCCGGCAGGTGAGGAACAAGGATTATCCTTACCTGACAACTGGTTGATGGCGGTATCGGGGTAGGGGCAGTCATCTATCCTGCTCCCTTTCGGTTCGGCTGCGGGGCAGGGTGCTGGTCAACAGGAACAACTTGCCGCGGAGCCCGCCTATCGTCGTCTGCGACCTGTTTTGCTGTGTGGATTGGTTGATTTCGCGGGCGCCGGCGCGCGCATTTCATGGCGGCTCGCATCAGATCATAAATTTTACTTACATAACTATTTAGTATTAGTTCCTTTATGTTAGATAATATCGAGTATACGGTGACAGCACGAGACGAGCCAACAGGTGTGCTGTGAGCGAGATTACAAAGACAATGGAGGTTTCGGTCTGGCGCGGATCGGGAGATCAGGGCGCCTACGAGACCTTCTCGGTGCCAGCCCAGGACAATCAGACCGTACTCGATGTCGTCAGCTGGATTCAGCAGACCGTCGATCCGTCCCTGACCTATCGCTATGCCTGCCGCGTGGGCATGTGCGGTTCCTGCGCGATGATGGTCAACGGCCAGCCGCGCTGGACCTGCCGGACCCATGTCAAGCGTGTGCTGGCGGATGGCAAGCTGCAGATCGGTCCGCTGCGGAACCTGCCGGTGATCAAGGATCTGGCGGCGGATATGGATCCGTTCTTCGACAAATGGGTGAAGGCCGGCGGCGTTCACAAGCCCAGCCGCAGCCGCGCCGAACCGATTCAGGAGGTCAGCCCGGAGGAGCCCGGCCGCGTCGTCGCGAATACCGCGATCGAATGCATCAACTGTGCGGTCTGCTATGCCTCCTGCGATACGGTCGCGGGCAATCCCGATTACCTCGGCCCGGCGGCGCTGCAACGCGCCTGGACGCTCTATAACGACGTGAAGGTGGAGGACCGGCAGGCCGTCCTCGACACCGTGACCGGGCCGGGTGGCTGCATGAACTGCCATTCGCAGGGCAGCTGCACGCGCTTCTGCCCGAACGAACTCGATCCGCTGAGTGCCATCGCCGGGCTCAAGCGCGCCGCCGCGCGGTCGTTCCTGAAGGGGAGGGGATGATGCTCAATCTTCATTACTACATGGCGCAGCGGCTGAGCGCGATGGTCATGGGGCTGCTGGTGCTGGGGCATCTCGCCGTCATGATCTACGCCATCCAGGGGGGCCTCAGCAGCGCGGAGATATTGTCTCGCACACAAGGCAGCATCGCCTGGTTCCTGTTCTATGGTGCCTTCGTCGTCGCGGTATCCATCCACGCGGCAATCGGCCTGCGCGTCATCCTGCATGAGACGACCGGATTGCGGGGCCGCCTTCTTGAGATATTCACCTGGGGCGTCGGGATCGTCCTTCTGTTCATGGGGGCGCGCGCCGTTTCGGCCGTGACGATGCTGTGATGATGAAGCCGCATCGCAAACACCCGCTCTGGCTGGCCTATATGCTGCACCGGCTGTCGGGGCTGGCCCTGGCCCTGTTCCTGCCCGCGCATTTCTATGTGCTGTCGCTGGCGCTGACGCGGCCGCAGCAGCTGGACCGCTTCCTGAGCTTCGCCGACAACCCGCTGGTGAAATTCGCGGAATTCGGGCTGGTCTTCCTGTTGGCCGCACATTTCTTCGGCGGGCTGCGCCTGCTGGCGCTGGAGTTCCTGCCCTGGTCGCCGCGGCAGAAAAGCCTCGCGGCGGCAACGATTGCCGGCGCCTTCCTGATCTCCGGAACCTTTCTTCTGCGGGCGGTGTGAACCATGCCATTGAAATTCGACATCGAACGGGACGAAACCGACATCCTGATCCTCGGTTCGGGCGGGGCGGGGCTGTTCGCGGCGCTGCATGCCCAGCAAAGCGCGCCGCCGGGCACGCGGATCACGCTGGCCGTCAAGGGGCTGGTCGGCAAATGCGGCTGCACGCGCATGGTGCAGGGCGGCTATAACGTCGCGCTTGGCGGCGGCGATACGGTCGAGCGGCATTTCATGGACACGATCAACGGCGGCAAGTGGCTGCCAAACCAGGACATGGCCTGGCGGTTGTGCGAACAGGCCGTCGTCCGCATCCGCGAGTTGGAAAACGAGATCGGCTGCTTCTTCGACCGCAATCCCGACGGCACACTGCATCAAAAGGCTTTTGCTGGCCAGACCGCCGACCGCACCGTCCACAAGGGCGACCTGACCGGCATCGAGATCATCAGCCGGCTGATGGAGCAGGTGCTGGCCCGCCCGATCCGCAAGCTGCAGGAACACCGCGCCATCGGGCTGATCCCGACCGCGGACGGGGCCTCGCTGGCGGGGGTGCTGTTCATCGACATGCGGACAGGCCGGTTCCGCTTCGTGCGCGCCAAATGCGTGATGATGGGCACCGGCGGCGGCCCGACCATGTACAAGTATCACACACCCTCGGGCGACAAGACCATGGACGGGCTGGCCATGGCGCTGCGCATCGGCCTGCCGCTGCGCGACATGGAGATGGTGCAGTTCCACCCCACGGGCCTGCTGGCGGGCGACCATACCCGCATGACCGGCACCGTGCTCGAGGAGGGACTACGTGGCGCCGGCGGTCAGCTGCTGAATGCCCGTGGCGACCGCTTCATGTTCGACTATGACGCACGCGGCGAGCGGGCCACGCGCGACGTGGTCAGCCGCGGTATCTATGCCGAGATGCGCAAGAACAACGATCCTGCGCAAGTCGGCATGTTCATTTCCATGAGCCACCTCGGCCCCGAGAACGTGCGCAAGAAATTCGCAGGCATGGTCAAGCGCTGCGCCGACAGCGGCTTTGACCTGGCCGCGGGCAAGGTCGAGGTGGTGCCGACCGCGCATTACTTCATGGGCGGCGTTGTCGTTGATCCCGATACACGCACCGAGATGGAGGGGCTTTATGTCGCGGGCGAGGATGCCGGCGGCGCGCATGGCTCGAACCGTTTGGGCGGCAATGGCGTGGCGAACTCGACCGTCTTCGGCGGCATCGCCGGCGACGTGATGGGCGCCGACATTCGCCGCATGGGTGCGCTGCGCGATCCCGACGAAACCGTGTTGGCGGCCGAGGTCGCGCGCGCCTGCCATCCGTTCTCGCGCACGGCGGCGCCGATCCAGCCGCTGCGCCACAAGCTGCAGGAGGCGATGTGGGAGGATGTCGGCGTCATGCGCACCGGCGCCGGCCTGCAGCGCGGCCAGAAGCGCATCGCCGAGATCCGGGACGAGCTGATGCAGACCGGAGTCGATCCGTCGAACCTGGCCTTCAACCTGACCTGGCACGACTGGCTGAACCTGGCCTCGCTGGTCGAGGTGTCCGAGGTCATCGCGCGGGCGGGCGAGTTGCGCGAGAACTCTCGCGGCGCGCATTTCCGCGAAGATTTCCCCGAAAGCGGCGATCTTGAGACCTCGTATTTCACTCTCGCGCGGAAGAAGGGCGACGACCTGACGCTGAGCCGCGAACAGGTGCAGTTCACCATCGTCCGCCCTGGGGAAACGATCCTGCCCGCGCATGAACCCGAAACGCTCGTTGCAACCCAGTGAGAGGGGCCGGGCGCGCGTCCCGGCACAGGAGGAAGCTGACGTGATACCGATCAACCTGATCCAGTCCACCGCCGAGGATCTCATGGCCAAGGCCGCCATCGAGATTCCCGACGATTACCTGCAGGGACTACAGGCGGCCGCAAAGACCGAGGACGGCGACCTGTCGTCCTTCGTCCTGCAGGCGATGCTGGAGAATTACGAGGCTGCCAAGCAGGACCGCCGTGCGATGTGCGGCGACACCGGAACACCGCGCTGGTATGTCAAGATGGGCAACGACACCCGCATCGAGGGTGGTCCCATCGCGCTGGAGGAGGCGCTGCGCCGCGCCACCGCCAACGCCACGAACGGCGTGCCCCTGCGGCCGAACCGGGTGCATCCGCTGTGGCGCACCGACCACAACAACAATGTCGGCATCGGCGCGCCCGAGATCGAATATGGCTATGAGCCCGGCGGCGAGTGGATCGACCTGATCACCGTCCACAAGGGCGGGCTGTTCGGTACCGATTACCGGATGCTGTTCCCCTCGGACGGCATCCAGGGGATCAAGCGGTTCTACCTTGACAGCCTGGTGGCCTTCGGCAAGCGCGGGCTGGCTTGCCAGCCGGCGATCATCGGCATCGGGCTGGGCGGTTGCAAGGACACCTGCATGGTGCTGGGCAAGCGCGCCGCCTGCCTGCGCACGGTGGGCGACCGCAACAGCGATCCGCGCATCGCTGCGCTGGAGGAAGAATTCAAGGAACTCGGCAATTCCATCGGCATGGGTGCGATGGGCTTTGTTGGCAAGAACATGGTGATCGATACCCATATCGAGGTCGGCTACTGCCATACCGGCGGCATGCAGATGTCGGTCCATGCCTTCTGCCTGTCCTCGCGCCGCGCCGTGGCCCGCATCCATCCCGATGGGCGGGTCGAGCATCGCACCGATCCCGACTGGTTTACCCCCTATCAACGCCGCGAGACCGTCGGCTGGGACATCGCGATGGAGGCCGCCGAATGAAACCGCGTGAAGTCATCCTTTCCACCACCCCCACGCCCGAGGAGATCGCCGCGCTGCGCATGGGCGACATCGTCTATCTGAACGGGCTGATGTATACTGCGCGCGAAGGCGTCTATATGCGCGCGCTGGAGGACAAGGCGAACATCCCGATGGAACTGCCGTCGCAGAGCGCGGCGAATTTCCATTGCTCGCCCGCCGCGACCATCCGCGAGGATGGCAGCTTCGACATGGGCGCCGTCACCGCCACGGCCAGCTTCCGCTTTGCCAAATGGCTGCCCGAGTGGATGGCCAAGACCGGCGCCAAGCTGATCATCGGCAAGGGCGGCATGTCGTCCAGGGACTACAAGGAATATTTCGTCCCGAACGGTGCCATCTACCTGTCCACCGTGGGTTACGGCACCGGCGCGCTTCTGGGCCGCGGGGTCGAGAATGTCGAGGCCGTGCACTGGAATGAGGAACTCGGCCTGGCCCAGGCGATGTGGGTGATCCGCTGCAACCGGATGGGGCCGTTCCTGGTGGCCTCGGACCTGGAAGGCAACTGCCTGTTCGAACGCGAGAACGCCAAGATCGCCGAGAACCTGGAGCGCGTCTACGAAGGCACCAAGCCTGCCGTCCTGAAGCGGTTCGGCGAGACCGATGACCGCCGGGATGAACTCATCGGATGAAGCAGTTTGCTCTTGCTATGCCATCCATAGCGCGGCTGCTGTTCCCCGGCATTCTCTCGGCTGTCACGGTAGCGCTGGCCGCACGCTTCCTTTCGGATCACTATGGCGCGCCGATCATGCTTATGGCCCTGCTGCTCGGCATGGCCTTCACTTTTTTGGCTGAACCGGACTCCTCGACCGCGGCTGGCATCGAGTTCGCCGCAAAGAAGCTTCTGCGTTTCGGTGTCGCTCTGCTGGGCCTCGGTATCACGGTTCAGCAGATCGCAGCAGCGGGGCTGGGTGTCGTCTTCATTACCTTTGCCGGCGTCGGGCTGACCATCGCTGCGGGCGTGATCTTGTCCCGACTGTTCGGCCGCTCGCTGTCCTTCGGCCTGCTGACGGGCGGCGCAGTTGCGATTTGCGGTGCCTCGGCGGCTCTGGCGATCTCGTCGGTGCTCCCCAAGGACGATCCCAATCACGAGCGCGACACCATCTTCACGGTCATTGCCGTCACCGCGCTGTCAACACTGGCGATGATCGTCTATCCGATGGTCGGTGCGGCACTCGGCATGTCCGAACATGCGATGGGGGTCTTTTTCGGAGCCACCATCCACGACGTGGCACAGGTCGTTGGCGCCGGCTATTCCGTCTCAGACGAGACCGGGGCGACCGCCACCTTCGTCAAGCTGCTGCGCGTCGCGCTGCTGGTCCCGGTCGTCGTCACAATCTCGCTATTGTTTGGCAAGAGCCGCGCGCCCGGCCAGTCGCTGCCGATTCCTTTCTTCGTGATCGGCTTTGCCGCGCTGGTGCTGATCGGCAGCGCCAAGCTCATCCCGCCCGAAGTGACGGCGTTGTTGCTTGAACTGTCCCGTTGGTGCCTGGTCACCGCCATCGCCGCGCTCGGAATGAAAACCTCGCTGAAAAAGCTGGGCGAGGTCGGCGGCACCGCGATCGGCATCGTCTGCTGCCTGACCGTGCTGCTGGCTGTCTTCGCGCTGGTCACCATCCACCTGCTTCATTTCTGAACCAAACCTGACTGAAGGAAGATCGCGATGTTCATCGACATGCGGACCTATACGCTGAAGAACGGCAATGTGCCCAAATTCCTCAAGCTCTATGAAGAAGAGGGGCTGGCGGTGCAGACCCGCATCCTTGGCAACATGGTCGGCTATTACTTCACCGACATCGGTCCGCTGAACCAGATCGTGCATATGTGGGGCTATGACAGCATGGACGACCGTTGGGAGCGTCGCAAGGCGTTGCAGGCGTCGGAGGAATGGCAGGCCTATGCCGTTCAGATGCGCCCGCTGGTCGATCACATCGAGAACAAGATCTTGATCCCGGCGCCCTTTTTCAAGCAAGCCTGAACTTCTGGACTGGAAAAGGGGGCCGGCAACATTCGCCGGCCCCTTTTCACATGAGTTCGCGCAGGGCAAGCGCCACGCCCGAGGCGAACATCACCCCGATCAGCAACCGGCGAAACTGGGTGTCGTTCAGGTGGTGGAACAGCCTGATGCCGAGCTGAGCGCCGATGATGGTGGTCGGCAGAGCCATCGCGATCAACAGCAGGGTTTCGCGGTCGTAGAGGCCCTGCAGGGCAAAAAGCGCGACGGCCATACCCAGGATGCCTACATTATAGGGTTGCAGCACCGCGCGGGTCTCGCCTTTGGGCCAGGGGCGCATGGCGCACCACATCGTCGGCAGTGCCCCCGACAGGGATGCCGCGCCGCCCAGGACGCCCCCCGTAAAGCCGATGCCGACGTCAATCAGGGGCGTCGGTCGTTCGAAACGGGGCAGTGAACGGCGCAGCGTGAAGAAACCGCCATAGGTGATCATGAAGCCGGCGATCACCAGCTTCAACACCGGCGCGCTGATCACGCTCAGCAAGCTCACCCCCAAGGGCAGCCCGATCAGCCCCGGCGCGAGAAAGCGTGCCAGCCGGCCTGGGCGGTCACGGATCTCGCGCCGGGTGATCCACAGCCCCTGCAAGCCGCTCACCACCGACATGACCACAACAATGGCCACCGCCTGTGGCGGCGGCATGATCTGCAACCAAAATCCCAGGGACAGCAGGGCCGTGCCGAATCCCGCCAGGCCGTTGATGAACCCGCCGGCGAATGCTCCGGCAAGAAGCGCCGTGATGAAGCCTGTCGTCATGGGGTCGGCGTCCTTGCCGGATATGCGGGTGAAATCGCGCTGCCTTTCAAGGCAGGGCGGGTGAGGCCATTCGGGGTGATCCGGGCAGGTGATAGATGATCGGTCATGATTGCTTTCGGGTCGATGCGGCGGCCAGCCACAATTTCTTCTTACAGTCATGTAAATAAAATCTTATATTATTTACATATACTTAAGATGCGCGCCCCGCAGCGGCAATGCAAGTGCAACCTTCCCTTGCGGTACGTCACGAGATCCGGGCGATCGTCTCGGGCGAGAAGATACCCACCTCGACGGCGCGCTCCATCGCGCGGGCGATCTCGCCCAGGACGCGGTTCTTGGTGCTGTCTTTGCGCTGCACCAGCCCTAGGTGCCGCATGGGGGCGTCTTTGGGCGCCAGCGGGATGCGCCGCAAGGGAGGCGGATTGGCGATCCTGACGCAGGATTCGGGAACGATCGAGACCCCGAGCCCGGCCAGCGCCATGCTGTAGATCGCCTCAAGCCCAGCCAGTTCCATGCTGTCCTTGGCGGCGATATTGTTGGATAGCAGCCATTTCTCGATGATCGAGCCCACCACGGCATCGCGGGTGAACCGGATGAAAGGGTTTTCATTCAGGATCCTGACCGGGTCGTCGTCCTTGATCTGTTCGGAACAGATCAGGACCAGTTCCTCGGAGGCGATGGGATGCCAGATCAACTCACGCGGCAGCATGTCGGGCTTGGAGATCAGCGCGCCATCAAGTGCGTTTCGCTCGACTTGGTGGATCAGCGGGATGGACAGGCCAGGGAACAGCCCCACGTGCAGTTCCGGGCATTTCGTTTTCAGCATGGCGGTGGCAAAGGGCACCAACCCGATCAGCGTCGTCGGCACCGCGCCCAAGTTGAAATCGCCTTTGAGGCCATCGTCGCCCAGAACCGACGGCACGATGTCGTCATAGGCGCGCACCACCTCGCGCGCCTTGGCCAGCAGCGCCCGCCCGATCGGGGTTAGTTCCGGGGTGCGTTTCGAGCGATCGAAGACCGCGACCTGCCATTCCGCCTCCAGCGCGCGCATCTGCTGGCTGACGGCGGCATGTGTGACGAAAACCGCGTCTGCCGCGGCGCTGAAGGTGCCGTGATCGGCGACGGCGATGAGTGTTCTAAGTATTCGTATGGACATGGCGGCCCTCCATGCCAAACAACAATAGTTATGCTTACATTTAATGCAACAATAATTTTATTTGATTTAGATATACTTTCAATTCAGATCAGGCAGGGGATGCAAGCTCATTCAGCAGCCAGCAAGAGGGAACCGATGGGGGCGCTTTTCAAACGACCCGCGCTTTGCGGCAGCAGGCCTGTTTCACGGGGGCGTGGCGTAGCTCGTCGGACGGTGCAAGCATCGCCGTCACCTGCCCCGCGACGGGCGAGCATATCGGTGACGTGCCGCGACTGACGCGCGAGGCTGCCGCCCTGGCCATCGAGGCTGCCGCAACGGCCTTCACCGAATGGTCTGCCCGCACCGCCGCACAGCGGGCGCAGATCCTGAAGCGCTGGCACGCGCTGATCCTGCAAGAGCGCGAGGGGTTGGCGCAGATCCTGACCCTGGAACAGGGCAAGCCGCTGGCGGAATCACCTGTGGAAATCGACATCAGCGCCGCCTGTGTCGAATGGTTCGCCGAGGCCCACCAACAATGACAGGATGAGCAAGACGGAAAGGGTCATGCGGGTGGGCCTTCGCTGCCAGGCGGTTACATGGAACGGGTGTGGGAGCACCGAAGGCTCGCCAGATTCTCACATCAAGATGCTGCTCGCTTCCACGTCACGGGAACCGCAGAGAGACCGTTGGCGAGCGCAAACCCGAGGCAAGGCGCGCCCGCCTTCCATCTTCATCGGGGCCTGCAAGTCAAATCGCGGATCCCCGATCGTTCGTGCAGGCAATGCTGGTTGTCGTATGGCTCCTTGCCGGAGCCATGCGATTTGATTCACGCGATTCTGGACAGCAGCGTCTCGGGCAGTTCGATCCCTTCGGCGGCGGCCTTCCGGCGTTGAGCAATGCGTCGCGAGCCGGGGATGCGGGCGTTTTTCTGCGCTGCAATGGCGGCGGCCAGGTGCTCGACATGGCTCAGCGTGCTCGATCCACCCAGAACCCGAGGGTCGAGGGTGATGATCAATTGCCCCGTGGAGGGTGGCCCGCCCTGGTCGTCGAGGAAAGACGAGGCGTTGGCCGCGTATTGCGCCCCCGTCAGCCCCGCCGCCAGCAGTTCGACCATCAGCGCCAGCGCCGTGCCCTTGGCATCGCCAAGCGGCAGCATGGTTCCCGCCAGCGCTGCGACCGGATCGGTGGTCGGCTGGCCCTGGGCATCGAGCGCCCAGCCCTCGGGGATCGGCGTGCCCTTTTGCTTGGCCGCCATGATATTGCCGCGCGCCACCTTGGAGAGCGACATATCGATGACGATCGGTGCGCCGTTTGTGCGTGGGCAGGCGAAGGCAATGGGATTGGTGCCGAACAAGGCGGTGGTGCCGCCCCATGGCGCGATGGCCGCAGGGGTATTGGCGAACAGCAGGGCCGCCAGTCCTTGTTCGGCCAGCCGCTCGACCACGAGCCCAGCTGCCCCGCAATGATGCGAGCGATGGATCGAGGCGGCGGCGATGCCGGTTTCCCGCGCGATGGCGGGAAGCTGCTCGACCGCAAGATCGAGGGCCGGATAGGCGAAGCCATGGGCGGCGTCGATGCGCAAGACCGAGGTCGCGACGCGCTCGGCCACAGGGACGGCGCTGGGGTCGATCTTGCCGCTGCGCACCTGCGAGAGATAGCTGGGCAGGCGCGACAATCCGTGGCCCTTCAGCCCGTCGGCCTCGGCCCCGACCAGGGCACATGCTACGGACAGGGCCGCTTGTTCGGCAACCCCCTCGTCCCGGAGGGCGGCGGCAACGGCGGCCTGCGCCTGTGCAATGGATGCTTTCGTCATGCCTGTTCCCGCTCCAGATGGTCGAGGACATTCCTGACCGTCAGCCACGAAACCCGGTCGTTCGATTCCACCGTGACGCCGGCGATATGGGGTGTCAGCACCAGGTTGGGCACGTCGGCGAAGGCTGCGCCTGCCTCGGCGCTCAGCGGCTCGGTCTCGAACACGTCGAGGGCGGCACCGCCAAGCGTTCCGCTTTTCAGCGCGGCGACGGTCGCGGCCTCGTCCACGACGCCGCCACGCGCCGCATTGATCAGGATCGCGTCGTTGCGCATGCGCGAAATCGCCGCCGCATCGATCATTCGCCGGGTGTCTGCGGTCAGCGGCACATGTAGCGAGACCACGTCCGATCCGGCCAGCAGGTCATCAAGGGACAGCGGTGTGGCCTTGCCCCAGCTCTGGGTCCAGACCGGGCTGTCGGCCGTCAGGAAGGGATCATAAGCCACCACCGTCATGCCAAGAGCTACGGCTCGCTGAGCCGTCGCCCGTGCGATGCTGCCAAAGCCGATCAGGCCCAGCACCTTGCCGGAAATCTCGCGCCCGGTCAGGCGGTTGCGCGGCCATGTTCCGGCTACCAGATCGGCATTCGCGCGATAGGCTCCCCGCAACAGCAGCATGGCAGTGCCGATGACATATTCCGCCACCGAATCGTCGTTCGCGCCCATGGCGGGGCAGACCGCGATTCCTCGCGCCTTGCAGGCTTCCATGTCGATATTGTCCAGCCCGACGCCCAGGCGGCCGACAACGTGCAGATGGGGTGCAAGATCCAGCAAGGCCGGGCGGACCTGCGTGCGGTTGCGCACGATCAGCGCGCGGGCATGGGCCAGATGGCCCGCCAGTTCGTCGGGCTTGTCGACGAGCATGGGGTCATAGACCACATCCCGACCGGAGAGGCCTTCGCGAACGGCGGCCTCGTCCATGAATTCCGTAATGACTATCATAGTGGTTCCTCAACAAGAGCAGATAGGAACCAGGCGGTTTTCCCGCCCGGTCGGGTTTATTCGGCCTGGTTGCCCAGAACCCGTTGCCATGTCGCGATCTCGGCCTGCAGCTTTTCGTCATGGGCAGCGGGGCTGCGTTGATCGGTAGGGAAAGGTGCGGTGCCAACCGCGGCGAAGCGGTCCACAATTTTCTGGTCGTCGAGGGCGACCTGCAACGCGGCGTTCAGCGTTTCGACGATCTCGGGCGGCGTGCCGGCGGGTGCGTAAAGCCCGTGCCAGATGGTGAAGTCGAATCCGTCCAGGCCCAGTTCCTGCAAGGCGGGCAGATCCTTCAATGCCTCCAGCCGATCGGCCGAGGTGACGGCGTAGCCTTTGACCGTGCCGCCTTCGAGCTGCGGGATCGCGGTTGTGGACTGGTCGCACATCACGTCGATGCTGCCAGCCATCAGATCGTTCATCGCCGGCCCGGTGCCCTGATAGGCGGCAAGCGTGAACTTGGCGTCCATCGCATTTTGCAGCAGCACCGCGCAGAGATGCGAGTTCGATCCGACGCCGGCATGGCCCACGGAAATATCCTCGCCGCCTTCCTTCATCCGTTGGATCAGGGTGGCGGCGTCGGGGGCGTCGAAATCCTTACGGGCCAGCAGGACCATCGGACCTTGATTGATCATCCCGATCGGGGCGAAAGCCGTCGCGGTGTCATAGGTCAGGTTGGGATAGAGGGTCTCGCCCGCCCCCAGTGAGACATGCGCGATCAGCAGCGTATAGCCGTCCGGATCGGCACGGGCCACGCGTGCCGCGCCAAGAGTGCCGCCGGCACCGCCTACGCTTTCGACCACCAGTTGCTGGCCCAGCGTTCCCGACATCGACTGGCCGACCAGACGCGCGATGGCGTCGCTTGGCCCGCCCGCAGCGAAAGGCACGACCAGGTTGACGGGACGTTCAGGATAGGTTTGCGCCCCTACCATCCCCGCCGCGAACGTAGCTGCGGTCGAGACAAGCACACGCAGAAAATTCCGCATGGATATTCCTCCCATGTTGTTGCTCCCGCTCCTCCCCGGAGCGGCCGGCACCTCCGTGCCGTCTTGCTCTTATATCATATCTCTTATATAAAACCATAGATGATTGACCGAGATGAACGTCTGCTGTGGAGGGCGGCGTGCAACCGGGATCACATATCAGGGAGGAGAATGAATATGTCTCAAGACCCATCGCAGCCAACACAGTCCGAGACAATGAGGCCCCCCGGAAAGGGTAGGGGTCGGCTGCTGAATCAGAGCTTTATCGGAGGGTTATGCCTGCTTGGGCTGGCCGGTAGCGCCTTCCTGGCCATGGGGGATCTGGCCAGCGGCAGCTTGCGGGCGATGGGTCCGGGCGGGATGCCGCGCGGCACGGCCTGGCTGATTGCCGTGATTGGGGCGGGGATGGTCGTCGCCGGCATTTTCCGCGGCGGTGAGGCGATTCCGCGAATCTCGGTGCGCGGGCCTGTCATCATCATGCTGGCCCTGGTCGTTTTCGCCTTCACGATAAGACCGACGCCCATCGGCTCGTTCACCACGCCTGGCATCGGCATCGTCGGAGCGGGACCGCTTGCCGTCCTGATCGCGGGCTTTGCCGAGCGGGACCGCGACTGGCTCGACCTTGCGATTCTTGCCGCGGCACTGACGGCGTTCTGCATTCTGCTGTTCGGCTATCTGCTGAACCTGCCGATGCCCGCCTTTCCCGTGTCCTGGCTGAAATATTTCCCGGGCTGGAGCCAAAGGCAGGTGATGCTGCTGGTCTCGGGGGCGCTGCTGGTCGTTGCGCTGGCCTTATATCTTGTCCGGCGGCGCCGCG
Source organism: Paracoccus ferrooxidans (assembly GCF_029909815.1). Classification (NCBI taxonomy): domain Bacteria; kingdom Pseudomonadati; phylum Pseudomonadota; class Alphaproteobacteria; order Rhodobacterales; family Paracoccaceae; genus Paracoccus; species Paracoccus ferrooxidans. The sequence goes on from NZ_CP038201.1 coordinate 348,034, forward strand.
GAGGGAATGCCTGATGGAGCTTATCCAGAACCTTGGGCTGGGCTTTGCAGTCGCGCTGTCGCTGCAGAATCTGGGACTTTGCCTGCTGGGCTGCTTGGTCGGGACGTTGATCGGCGTGCTGCCGGGGGTGGGGCCCATCGCGACCATTGCCATGCTGCTGCCGATCACCTTCGGGCTGGATCCAGCGGGCGCGCTGATCATGCTGGCCGGTATCTATTACGGCGCGCAATACGGTGGCTCGACCACCGCCATCCTGGTCAATATCCCCGGCGAGGCCACTGCCGTCGTCACCACGCTGGACGGGCATGCGATGGCGCAGCGTGGACGGGCGGGGATCGCGCTGGGGATTGCGGCGATCGGGTCTTTCTTCGCCGGAACCGTGGCCACATTGATTATTGCCGCCCTTGGGCGACCCTTGACCGAACTGGCGATGCTGTTCAGGCCGGCCGAGTATTTCTCGCTGATGCTGATGGGGCTTGTGCTTGCCGTGGTGCTGGCCAGCGGTTCCGTCATCCGGGCGATCGGCATGGTGCTGGTGGGCGTATTGTTGTCTTGCGTCGGCACCGACATCGAGACCGGAGAAGCGCGGATGACACTCGGCTGGTTCTCACTTGCCGACGGGATCGATTTTTCCGTGCTGGCGATGGGGATCTTCGGCATCGCCGAGATCCTGCGCAACCTGGAAGTGACCGAGGCGCGAGACGTGGTGCGCGCCCGCATCGGCCGCCTGCTGCCGGGGCGCGAGGAAATGAGGCAGAGCGCCAAGCCCATCATGCGCGGCACGGTCCTGGGGGCCATCCTGGGACTATTGCCGGGCAATGGCGCGGTGCTGGGACCCTTTGCCAGCTATGCGGTGGAAAAGCGTCTGGCAAAGGATCCTTCGCGCTTCGGCAAGGGCGCAATCGAGGGCGTTGCAGGACCGGAATCGGCTAATAACGCGGGCGCACAGACCTCGTTCATCCCGATGCTGACGCTCGGCATTCCGCCCAACGCCGTCATGGCGTTGATGGTCGGCGCCATGACCATCTTCGGCATCGTGCCTGGGCCCCAGGTCATCACCGCGCATCCGCAACTGTTCTGGGGCATGATTGCCTCGATGTGGCTTGGCAACCTGATGCTGCTGCTGATCAACCTGCCGATGGTCGGGCTTTGGGTGCGGCTGCTGAAAGTGCCTTACCGGCTGATGTATCCGACCATTCTGGTCTTTTGCAGCGTGGGGATCTATTCGATCAACTCGCAGATCACGGATGTGCTGTTCATCGGCTTCTTCGGCTATGTCGGCTATGTGCTGGTCAAGGTTGGGTTCGAACCAGCACCCTTGCTGTTGGGTTTCGTGTTGGGATCGCTGATGGAGGAAAACCTGCGCCGGGCACTGGTCCTGTCGCGTGGCGATCCCTGGGTGTTCGTCACCAGCCCGATCAGCGCGGTTCTGTTGCTGATCTCGGTCGTAGTGCTGGTGCTGGCGTTGCTGCCCAGCGTTAGGCGTGAACGAGACGAGGTTTTCGCGGAGGCAGATTAAGCCGTCCGTCCTGAACAACCCCGAGGGTGTTGGTCGCGTTGGTCGTGGCGATCTGCTTGAAATACAAGAAAGCCCGGATCTGTGGTTCGGGCTTTCTGCTTCTTTTCGCTGTGCATGGGGCACCAGCCCCGAGCTTGTTATGTGGCCTGGATCTTATATATTATAAGATTACTGGAGGTATGCCGTTCCCGCAAAGCGAGCGGAAATCTGCGCCTTGTAACCGAGGAGTTCCGATGTCCGACGATCTTGTCGCCGCCAAGCCCCTTTATGCGCAGGTGCGCGACCAGCTTACGCGGCGACTGGTGTCGGGGGAATGGGCGCCGGGCATGCTGATCCCCAGCGAACATGAACTCGCCCGGCAGCTTCGCGTCAGCCAGGGCACGGTGCGCAAGGCGCTGGACGCGATGACGATGGACAATCTTCTGGTCCGGCGGCAGGGGCGCGGCACCTTCGTATCCCAGCCCGAGGATCCCAAGCTGCTGTTCCAGTTCTTCCGCCTGACGGCCGACGGCAAGGAGGCGGAGTTTCCTCTTTCCCAGATGCTGGGGAACGCCGAGGTGCCGGCCCCGCAAGAGGTTGCCGAGCCGCTGGGACTGGCCGAGGGCGCCCCGGTCGTTCGGATCGAGCGGGTGCGCTTGATGGCGGGCGCCCCGGTCATCAACGAAGTCTTGTGGCTGCCCGCCGCGCGCTTCGCCGGACTGGCCGGGCTCGATGGCATTCCCAACAACATCTACAAGCTTCTGTCGGCGAAATGGGGCGTGACGATCGCCCGAGCGGACGAGCAGCTGCGCGCCACGCTGGCCGATGCGCAGGATGCCGCGCGGCTGGGTTGCGCGGTCGGGTATCCGCTGATCGCTATCCAGCGGATCGCCTATGACCTCGAGGACAAGGCGGTGGAGCTGCGCCAGTCGCGCTGCCTGACCGATGCCGTGCATTACTCGGTCAGCTTGCGTTGATCCGGCATGCAATCGCGGCCCGGCGTCCCGATACCGTAAAGGTCCGTTGACGGTATCGGGACGGTGCCGGGCCTAGGGAACCAGCACGACCTTGGGCGAGGCAATGGCATTGCCGACCATGCCGGCGAAGGCCGCGGAGCCATCGGCCAGGTCCCGGATGTCGGTCCAGTCGCAACGCCCGAGGTGGCCCTCGATGATCGCGGCGGTGCATTCCTCGAAGTCGCTGTGGCTATAGGTATAGGTGCCGATGAAGGTGATCTCCTGCAGCGTCATGCGCCGGATGTTCAGCCCGTCGGTCGCCTGCCCAAGGCCGATATGCAGGATGACCCCGCCTGGCCGCACCGTTTCGGAAGCCACCGCGCGGGTAGCGCCGAAGCCTGCCGCGTCGATCACCAGGTCGGGGGCAGCGCCAGACGGCGCACGTTCGACGACGGGGAAATCGTCGATCTCGGTCAAACGCTGGCGGCGGATGGCGTTCGGCTCGACGATGGTGACGTCGGTGCTGCCCAGGGCACGAGCGGCCAGGGCCGCACCGAAGCCGATCGCACCGCCGCCCAGGATCAGCACCCGCGTCGCCGGGCCGCCCAGGACGCGGTTGCCCAGCTTGACCGCGTGCCAGCCGCAGGCCAGCGGCTCGGCCAGGCAGGCGACGGTCGCCGGCAGGGCATCTGGAATGGCGACGAGGTTGCGCTCGGGCGAGGTGATGAATTCCGCGAACCCGCCCTCGCGCGGCGGCATCGAGATGATCTGCCGCTCGGGGCAGAGGTTGTCGCGCCCATCTCGGCAGGCGGGGCAGGTGCCGCAGGTCGCCAGCGGGTTGACGGTGACGCGCTGGCCGGTGCGGGCGCCGCTGGCGATGGTGCCCGCGACCTCGTGGCCCAGGATCAGCGGCGCCGGGCGGCGCTCGTCATGGCCCAGATAGGCGTGGATGTCCGAGCCGCAGATGCCGACGGCATCGACGCGCACCAGAACCTCGCTCGGCTTGGGGACGGGGTCCGGCACCTGTCGCATTTCCAGCGCGCGTTCCCCCGTATAGACCAGAGCTTTCATTTCGCGGTAAATCCCCCATCAACCATCAGGATCTGCCCGGTCACATAGGCGGACGCCTCCGAGCAGAGGAAAAGCAGCGGCCCGTCCATGTCCTCGGGCTCGCCATTGCGGCCCAGGCAGGTCTGCGCCGCATTCCGTGCGGCCAATCCTTCGTCGGCAAAGACCGCCGCGGTCAGTTCCGTGCGAAAGAAGCCCGGCCCCAGCGCATTGGCGGTGATGCCCGAACCCGACCATGCCTCGGCCATGGCGCGCGTCATCTGCGCGACCGCGCCCTTGGACGCGCCATAGGCGATGCCGGCGGCAAAGGCGCGGAAGGATTGCAGCGAGGCGAAGTTGACGATCCGGCCCCAGCCTTTCTCCCGCATCGCGGGCACCATGGCCTGTGCCAGGAAGAAGGGCGCGCTGAGGTTCAGCGCCAGGGTCAGATCCCAGCCCTGCGGCGTCACCTTGTCCGCATGTTCGCGCGTGTTCACCCCCGCCGCGTTGACCAGGATGTCCGGCGCGCCGAAGGCCGCTGCCGCGTCCTGGGCGATCCGGGCCAGGCGGTCGCGATCGGCCAGGTCGGCGGCGAGGGGCCGGATGCGCCCTTCGCCCTGCCTGGCCAGCTCGGCCAGCTCGGCTTCGCGCCGGGCGATGGCGACGACCCTTGCGCCACGGCGGGCAAGGGTCAGGGCAGCTTGCCGCCCCAGCCCGCTGCTGGCCCCGGTCACGCAGGCGATCCGGCCTTCGACGGAAAACAGCTCCTGTTCCATGTCAGGCGCTGGCATTCAGTTCGAACCGGGCTTCGGGAAAGTATTTCTTCAGCCGGATGTCAGCGGTGCGGGCGTGCCCTTCCATCCCCTCCAGGCGCGAGATGCGGGCTGTCGCCTCGGCGATGGGGCGGGCGCCTTCGCGGGTCGCGCGCTGCCAGGTCACGACCTTCATGTATTTGTGGACGGAAAGCCCGCCGGTATAGCGTGCCGCGCCCGAGGTCGGCAGGACGTGGTTCGGCCCCGAAGCCTTGTCGCCGAATGCGACCGTGGTTTCCTCGCCCAGGAAAAGCGAGCCGTAGCATTGCAGGCGCTTGAGCCACCAATCCAGGTCGGCCGCCTGCACGGTCAGGTGTTCGGGCGCATAGTCGTCGGAGGTCGCCGCCATTTCCTCGCGATCCGCGCAAAGGATCACCTCGGCATAGTCGCGCCATGCCGCCTCGGCGTTCATGCGGTTGACCTCGGGCAGGTCGGCGATCAGTTCCGGGACCAGTTTCAGGACGGCCTGCGCAAGCTTTTCGTCGTCGGTGACGAGCCAGACGGGCGAGTTGTAGCCATGCTCGGCCTGGCCCACGAGGTCGGCGGCGACCACCAGCGGATCGGCGCTGGCATCGGCCAGGATCAGGCTGTCGGTCGGGCCGGCGAACATGTCGATGCCGACGCGGCCGAACAGGATGCGCTTGGCCTCGGCCACGAACTGGTTGCCGGGACCGACCAGGATGTCGGCCGGGGGGCAATCGAAAAGGCCGAAGGCCATGGCGGCGATGCCCTGCACGCCGCCAAGCGCCAGGATGCGATCCGCCCCGCACAGATCGGCAGTATAGACGATCGCCGGATTGATGCCGACGCCGGGACGCGGGGGCGAGCAGGCGGTGACGTGCTGGCAACCCGCGACCTTGGCCGTCGTGACCGTCATGATCGCCGAGGCGACATGGCTGTAGCGCCCGCCCGGCACGTAGCAGCCGACCGACCGGCAGGGGATGCTGCGCTGCCCGGTGGTCAGGCCCGGCACCAGCTCCAGCGAGAAGTCGCGCAGCGAATCGCGTTGCGCCTCGGCAAAGCGGCGGACGTTGTCATGGGCGAACTTGATGTCGTCCTGCAGCTTTTGCGGAACCTTGGCCTTGGCTGCCTCGATCTCGTCCTGCGTCAGGACGATGTTGCCGTCGTATTTGTCCAGCTCGAGCGCGTATTTGCGGGCGGCCGCCTCGCCGCCCTGCTCGATGTCGCCAAGGATCTTCTGGACGATCTCGCGGGTCTCGCCGGCGTCGGTGGTCGCGGTCTTCGGCGCTTTCTTCAGATAGTACAGAGCCATGAAATTCTCCGGGTTCTCGTGGTCGGCCTTGTGCTTCGACGGCTCTGATCGAGCCGGTTGCGAAGCGTCCTCCTCTTGGCCATGGCGTGATGTAAGCGCTTTCATTTAGGCGATGCAAGCTTTTCTCAACGGTTCTGGTCAAATTATTCGCTTGCTGCGAAAGTGGCTGCCGATGCGCAGATCCAGCGAGGACAGGTTGTGAGCGAGAAAACGGTGCATGCGACGGTGGACGATGTGGCGGCGCTTGCGGGCGTGTCCACCGCGACCGTCTCGCGCTGCCTGAACGCCCCCGACCGCGTGGTGCCGGCGACGCGGGAAAAGGTCATGGAGGCGATTCGCGCCCTGAACTATTCCCCGAATTTCGGCGCCCGTGCCTTGGCGTCGCGGCGGACGGGCATTATCGGCGCAGTGATCCCGACGCTGGAGAACGCGGTCTTCGCGCATGGGATCGACGCCTTCGAACGCTCGCTTTCGCCGGGAAAGTTCGCGCTGCTTGTCGCCTCTTGCGGCTATGACCCGGAACGCGAAAAGCAGCAGATCGAGGCCCTGGTCGCGCGGGGAGCGGATGGTTTGCTGCTGGTCGGTTTCGATCGCGATCCCGCGATCTATGAATGGCTGGCCATTCGCAAGGTGCCTTACGTGCTGGCCTGGGCCTGCGGCGATTCGCACCCTTACGCGGGCTTCGACAACGTGGCAGGCATGGCTGCGATGGTGCGCATGGTTCTGGACCTGGGCCACAGGAACGTCGCGATGATCTCGGGGCTGACCCAGGGCAACGACCGGGCCAGGGGACGACTGGAGGGCGCCCGCGACCTGCTGGCGGGCGAGGGGCTTGCCTTCCGCGGAGTGGCCGAGGTGCCATACGGCCTGGAAAGCGGGGCAAGGGCCTTTGCGGAACTGATGGCGGATCGCAGCATCACCGCCGTTATCTGCGGCAACGATGTGCTTGCCGCCGGCGCCCTGCGCGCTGCGCATCGCATGGGGTTGCGCGTGCCCAGGGACGTGACGATCACCGGCTTTGACGATATCGACATCGCCTCGATCACATTCCCCGAACTGACGACCGTGCGGGTTCCGCATACCCGCATGGGCGAGCAGGCGGCCGCCCTGCTGCAGCAGCTTATCGAGGGCAAGCGCGGCGAAAGCGTGCTTTTGCCGACCGAGATCGTTGCGCGGGGAACCCATGCGCCGCCGGCGGCGCGAAGGCGATTCGCCAAGGCGTAATGCCCCGCCACGAAAACCCCGCGCTGGGCCGACCCAAGGCATGGCCGGATGCAACATGCTTATAAAAAACGATAAAATATTGGATCGCCTTGATCTCTTCTGGATCTCGCGCGTCTTTTGACGCGGCCGGATTGGAAAAAGATTGACTGTCCCAAGCATCTATGTAACCGCTTACATAGCTAAGGGAGGACGAGGATGTCACGCAAGGCAGTGGTGGGTGGCGCGACCATATTCGCGGCTCTTGCCCTTTGGTATGTTGCGACTTCGGTGACGCAGATGATCTCACCGGGCCGGTTTCCCTCGCCGGCGGACACCTGGGCGGCTTTCGGCCAGATCACCGGCGTCGGCTATGCCAATGGGGTGCTGATCGACCATGTCCTGCGCTCGGTCACGCTGGTCACGCTGGGCTTTCTGGTCGCGATCTGCACCGGGGTTCCCCTGGGCCTGTGGATGGGCTGGAGCCGCAAGGCCGAGGCGCTGATCAACCCGGTCTTCCTGATCATCCGCCCGATCCCGCCGCTGGCCTGGATCCCGCTGGCCATCCTGTGGCTGGGGCTGGGTGACATGGCCAAGATCCTGGTGATCTGGTTCGCCGCCTTCGTGCCCTCGGTCATCAACGCCTATGCGGGCGTGCGCAACCTCGACAAGACCCTGATCGAGGCGGCGCAGATGCTGGGCACGCCCTTCCTGACCTTCGTGCGCGAGATCCTGTTGCCGGGCGCCAGTCCGATGATCTTTACCGGGTTGCGGCTGTCCCTGCAGGCGTCCTGGACCACGCTGGTCGCGGCCGAGCTGGTCGGCGCGATGACCGGGCTGGGCCGGGTGCTGAACGCGGCGCAGCAGGATCTTTACCCCGGAATGATCCTGGTCGGGATGATCGTGGTGACGCTTTGCGGCTGGCTGATGACCGCGGCCCTGGGCGTCGCGGAGCGTCGCGCGCTTTCGTGGAATACCGCCTCGCAGGCAGGGGAATGAGGGACATGCGGATCTTCGACACCAACAACACCGTGGTTCTGGGGCTGATCGGATTCGGCGGCTTCCTGGCGGTCTGGACATTGCTCAGCCTTTCGGGGCTTATCCCCAGCCTGTTCCTGCCGTCGCCCGCCGCCGTGGTCGAGCGTTTCGTCTATCTGCTGAACCACAGGTTCGCCGGCGGCACCCTGGTCGACCATCTGGGGGCCAGCATGCTGCGCTTTGCGGGCGGCTTCGGCCTGGCGGTTCTGGTCGGCATCCCGCTGGGCCTGCTCATGGGTTGGTTCCGGCTGCTCGACGACATCGTGACGCCGCTGTTCGATGCGGTCCGCTTCATCGCGCCGATCGCCTGGGTGCCCTTTGCCGCGCTGTGGTTCGGCACCGGCATCGGCGGGCCGATCATGATCATCTTTGCCGGCGCCTTCCCGCCCTGCCTGATCAACGCCTATCGCGGCGCGAAATTCGCCGACCCCCGCCTGATCGAGGCGGCGCGCATGCTGGGCACCCCGGACCGGCGGATGATCACCGAGATCCTGCTGCCCTCGGCCGTGCCCTCGATCATCGCCGGGCTGCGCATCTCGGCCGGGCTGGGCTGGCAGTCGCTGGTGGGGGCCGAGCTGATCGTCGCCTCGACCGGGATCGGCTACATGATGGTGCAGGGGCAGGGGAACGTTTCGACCACCACGGTCATGGCCGGGATGATCGGCATCGGCATCATCGGGCTTGTCATCGACGTCGTCCTGCGCCGGGTCGAGGAAGCGATCCTGCGCCGCCGTGGTCTCTCAGCATAATTCGAAAGGAATGGACGAATGGGAGCGATCCGCTTCGACAATGTCGGCCGCATCTATGGCAACAAGCAGGATGGTTTCGAGGCGCTGAAGGGCGTCGAGCTGGAAATCGCCGACAAGGAATTCATGGCGGTGGTCGGCCCTTCGGGCTGCGGCAAGACGACCTGCCTGCGCTTTGTCGCCGGGTTCGACCGTCCGACCTCGGGCATGGTCAGCGTGGACGGGGTCAAGGTGACGAAGCCCGGCCCCGACCGCGCCGTGGTGTTCCAGCAATTCGCGCTGATGCCCTGGAAGACGGTGCGCGAGAACATCGAGCTGGGCCTGCGCAATAAGGGCGTGCCCAGGGCCGAGCGCAGGGAACGCATCGACCGCATCCTGGCGCTGATGAACCTGACCGGCTATGCCGATGCCTTCCCCCACCAACTGTCGGGGGGCATGCAGCAGCGCGTCTCGATCGCGCGGGCCTATGTGCTGGACCCCGAGGTTCTGCTGATGGATGAACCCTTCGGCGCGCTCGACGCCCAGACCCGCGTCGTCATGCAGGAGGAGCTGGTGCGCTTGGCGCGGCGCAACCCGCGCACGGTCATGTTCATCACCCATGCCGTCGAGGAGGCCGTGTATCTGGCCGACCGCGTGGCGATCATGGCCCGCCAGCCGGGACGGGTGAAGGAAATCATCGACATCCGCTCGATCCGCGAGGCCGAGCGCTGGGACGACCACGAAAAGATCGAGGACGTGATGGACCTGGAAAGCTTCGTCCATCTGCGCACCCAGATATGGCGCAGCCTGCGCCAGGAAAAGGCGATGGAAATCGCCTGAGCAAAAGACGATCCGCAACCGAATTCAATTCCTGGGAGGAAAAACATGAGAACCGGCATTTGCGCGGGCGTTGCCCTTGGCATGGCGATGGCAGGCGGGGCGGCCAGCGCCGAAGCGATCCGCGTCAGCTATCAGCCATCGCTTTATTGGGCGCTGCCCTTCCATGTGGCGAGCGAGAAGGGCTGGTGGACCGAGGTTGAGCTGGAGCCCGAATTCGTCACCTTCCCGGCGGGCGCGCCGCAGATCGCCGCCGCGCAGGCGAAGGACTGGGATGTCGGCGGCACCGGCTCGGTCCCCGCGATCCTGGGGGCCTCCCGCTTCGGGCTGAAGACCATCGGCCTGACCAACGACGAATCGCGCACCAACGCGATCATGACCGCCAAGGCCGACATCGAGGCGGTGAAGGCCGATCCCGGTGTGATCAAAAGCCTGCTGGTCACGACCAATTCGACCGCAGATTTTACCGCCCGCGCCTGCCTTGAGAAATGGGGTATCGATCCGGCCTCGGTCGAATTCGTGAATTTGGCCCAAGCGCAGATCATCTCGGCCGTGATCAGCGGCAACGGCCGCTTTGCCGGGGTTTGGGCGCCGAACACCTATACGCTGCAGGAACGTGCGGAATACGACTATCTGTGTTCCGGCGCCGATGCCGACGCCATCGTTCCCGGCGCGCTGGTCGTGCGCGAGGATTTCGCTTCGCAAAACCCCGAGGCGGTTCAGAAATTCCTGGCCGTCTATCTGAAGAGCATTCGCTGGATCAAGGCCAACCCGGAAGAGGCCAGGGAGATGCTGGTCGATTTCTATTCGGAGGGCGGGGTCGAGATCTCGGACGCCGGCGCGAAGGCCGAATTCGAACTGCGCCCGACGTTCACCCTGGACGAACAGCTTGCGCTTATGGCGCGGGAAGGCGGCGCATCGGAGGTCGATGGCTGGATGACGCGCATCGGCGAGTTCATGACGAGTGTCGGCACCATCCCGCAGGCGCCCGAGGCCGAAGGCTATATCGACCCCAGCTATCTGCAGGGCGTAAAGGAAAACACGGCGCTGGCCGAATTCGTCGACGCCGATTGAGGGACGCTTCCCCCGAAGCGCAAATGGCCGGGCGATGTCCCGGCCATTTTTCGTCCCGTGCCCGCCTCAGGTCAGCGACACCTGATAGGCCAGGCTATCGGTCCGGCACAGGCTGCGCCTCCGCTCGACCGGATGTCCCATGATGTCGAAGGCCACGCGGTCCACGCAGAGCAGCGGCGTCCCGGTGCCGACATTCAGGGCTGCGGCGGACTCGCCATCGGCCAGGACCGCGGAAATCGATTCGTCAGCGCGCAGGATGATGCAGCCGTAGTTCTGCTGATACAGTACATAGAGCGTGTTCGGCAGCGGTGCGCGCTGGTCGAGGCCGACAAAGCGGCTTGCCGAAACTACCGCCGTTTCCAACACGCTGGGCACGCCTTTGAGGCTGCGCACGCGACGGATCTCATAGACGTTCTTCGGCTCGCCATCCAACCCCTTGCGCTCAGCCGCCAAGGCGCGGCGGTTCGTCACCACTTCGCTGACCAGTTCGGGGCGGATCATCTGCCCGTCCGGCTGCCGCAAGCGAAAAAAATTGAACAACGAACTGTCCGGTGTCCGGGCCGTGACGAAGGTGCCACGCCCCTGTTCGCGCCGGACGATGCCATGCTGCTCCAGCATCATCAGCGACTTGCGCGCGGTTCCCTGCGACACGCCCGTCTCGGCGGCGATCTGCATCTCGCTTGGCAGCATCGAGCCCGGCAACAACTCGCCAGACGAGATCTGCGCCACGATTCTGTCGATCACTTTCTGGTAGAGGGGTGCGGCCATGTCCGGGTCCTTCAGGTTTGCCCACACCTATCATGCGGGCTGCGTGTCGCACAAGAAATCATGAAATAAGTCTTGTATAAGATGTCATGTATATGATAACTGTTGCCTCGTAGATTCATGCTGCTATCCAGAGGAGGGGCACTTGAGGAATATTCCACAACTTCTTGTCCACGATCATGCGGACAACGTTGGTGTCGTCGTGGTCGAGGATCTGAAGGCGGGCACCGAGATGCTGTGCGTCGTGACGTCCGACAACTCGGACTTTCGCCTGACCGCCAAGGCCGACATTCCTATCGGCCACAAGGTGGCGCTGAAGGCGCTGAAGGCCGGCGATACGGTCATCAAGTATCACGAGGACATCGGCAAGATGGTCGGCGATGCCGAGGTTGGCGGCCACGTCCATACCCACAACTGCAAAACGAAACGGTGGTAAGTCATGGCTCTTGATTTCAGCAATGCGACCGTCAAGGCATGGCGTCGCGAGAATGGCCGCGTCGGCGTGCGCAACCACGTCCTGATCCTGCCGGTCGACGATATCTCGAACGCGGCCTGCGAGGCGGTGGCCAACAACGTCAAGGGCACGCTGGCCATCCCGCACGCCTATGGCCGCCTGCAATTCGGCGAGGATCTGGAGCTGCACTTCCGCACCATCATCGGGACCGGCGCGAACCCCAACGTCGCCGCGGTGGTGGTGATCGGGATCGAGCCGGAATGGACGCAGGTGATCGTCGACGGCATCGCCAAGACCGGCAAGCCCGTCACCGGCTTCTCGATCGAGCAGAAGGGCGACTTCGAAACCATCCGCCAGGCAGGCTGGAAGGCCAAGGAATATGTCCACTGGGCGTCCGAACTGCAAAAGGAAGACTGCCCGATCTCGGACCTGTGGATCTCGACCAAATGCGGCGAAAGCGACACGACCACCGGCCTGTCCTCCTGCCCGACGGTCGGCAACATGTATGACAAGCTCTTGCCGCAGGGCATCTATGGCTGCTTCGGCGAGACCTCGGAAATCACCGGGGCCGAGCATATCTGCGAAAAGCGCGCCGCCAATCCCGAAGCGGCCGCCAAGTTCAAGAAGATCTGGCAGGCCTACTCGGACGACGTGATCTTCGCCCACCAGACCGACGACCTTTCTGACAGCCAGCCGACCAAGGGCAACATTCTTGGCGGCCTGACCACCATCGAGGAAAAGGCGCTCGGGAACCTGGAAAAGATCGGGCGCACCTCGACTTATATCGACGCCATGGGGCCTGCCGAAACGCCGTCCAAGGGGCCGGGCCTCTATTTCATGGACAGCTCTTCCGCGGCGGCCGAATGCGTCACGCTGATGGCGGCGGGCGGCTATGTCATCCACACCTTCCCCACCGGGCAGGGCAACGTGGTCGGCAACCCCATCGTTCCGGTCATCAAGATCTCGGGCAACCCGCGCACCCTGCGCACCATGTCCGAACATATCGACGTGGACGTGACCGGCGTGCTGACGCGCGAGATGACCATCGACCAGGCTGGCGACGCGCTGATCGAAATGATCATCCGCACGGCGAATGGCCGCATGACGGCTGCCGAGGCCCTGGGTCATCGCGAATTCTCGATGACCAAGCTCTATCGCAGCGCCTGAGCGATCATTGACGAACGCCAGCCCTGCCGTGGCGGGACTGGCGGATGCCCTTGGCTCCATCGTTCTCTTCCTGCCGCTTCGTGCGGCCAAAAGGCGGCGGCACATGCCGTTAGTGACGGACGCGCCGTAGGACATTGCGTCCGGCGGTTACTCCTCATTTGATGCTCGGATCCAATCCAAATGGTAGAATCAGCAAACGAAGCGCGATCATCAGGACGCGCGGGACGGTGGAAGCAGACCGGGGCAAAGCTGTTTCCCGGCATTGCCGTCTCGCTGCTCGTGGCGGTCACGGCGCAGTTCCTGTCCGACCATTACGGCGCCCCTGCCATGCTGCTGGCCTTGCTGATGGGGCTGGCACTGAATTTCCTGGCCGAGGAAGGCACGCGCACCAAGTCGGGGATCGAATATTCGGCCCGCACGGTATTGCGGCTGGGTGTCGCACTGCTCGGGGCGCGCATTTCGGTCGACATGCTGACGGAACTCGGCGGCGTGATGATCCTGCTGGTCATCGGCGGCGTGGTCGCGACGATCCTGTTCGGAATGGTGGCGGCCAGGTTCTTCGGCAGGGGTTGGCGCATGGCACTGCTTTCCGGCGGCGCAGTGGCGATCTGTGGCGCTTCCGCCGCCATGGCCATTGCGGCGGTCCTGCCGAAAACCGACAAATCCGAACGCAATCTGGCCTTTACCGTGATGGCTGTGACGGTGCTGTCTACCATCGCCATGATCGCCTATCCGCCGCTGTCGTCCTGGTTCGGCTTCACGCCGTTGGAATCGGGTGTCTTTCTCGGCGGGACGATTCACGATGTTGCGCAGGTGGTCGGGGCAGGCTTCTCGGTCAGCCCCGAGGTCGGCGAGACGGCGACCGTGGTCAAGCTCATCCGGGTCTCGATGCTGGCGCCCGTGGTGCTGGTTTTTTCCCTGGCGATCCGCGCCGGCAGGCTGGATGCCGATGCGCCGGGCGGCACCAGGCCGCCCCTGCTGCCGTCCTTCGTCATCTGGTTTCTGGTGCTGGCCGGGCTGAACTCCTTCGGGTTCATCCCCGTATCGGTCTCCTACCTGGCCGAGCAACTCAGCCGCTGGGCCTTGCTGGCGGCGATCGCTGCCGTGGGGATCAAGACGTCGCTGGTGCGCATGATGGAGGTCGGCGGCACCGCAATCGGCCTCGTCGTGGTCGAGACCATTTTCCTGGCCGGTTTCGTTCTGGCCGGCGTCCACCTGATTGGCTGAAGGCATCGCTGATGCGGATGATGTTCCGAAAGATTCTTATTGCGAACCGTGGTGAGATAGCGATCCGCGTGATGCGGGCTGCGAACGAGTTGGGCAAGAAGACGGTCGCGGTCTATGCCGAGGAAGACAAGCTGAGCCTGCACCGCTTCAAGGCGGACGAGGCCTACCGCATCGGCGGCGGCCTGGGGCCGGTGGCGGCCTATCTCAGCATCGCCGAGATCATCCGCGTCGCGAAGGAATCCGGCGCCGATGCGATCCATCCGGGCTATGGGCTGCTCAGCGAGAACCCCGATTTCGTCGATGCCTGCACCGCGGCGGGGATCGCCTTCATCGGGCCTTCCTCGGACACCATGCGCGCGCTCGGCGACAAGGCCAGCGCCCGGCGCGTCGCCATCGCGGCCGGGGTGCCGGTGATCCCGGCGACCGCGGTGCTGGGCGAGGATTTCGACGCGATCAGGCGCGAGGCGGCCGGGATCGGCTATCCCTTGATGCTCAAGGCCAGCTGGGGCGGCGGCGGGCGCGGCATGCGCCCGATCATGACCCCCGAGGAGCTGCCCGAGAAGGTGCGCGAGGGACGGCGCGAGGCCGAGGCCGCCTTCGGCAACGGCGAGGGCTACCTGGAAAAGATGATCCTGCGCGCCCGCCATGTCGAGGTGCAGCTCTTGGGCGACGGCCATGGCGGGCTCTACCATCTCTATGAGCGCGACTGCACCGTGCAGCGGCGCAACCAGAAGGTGGTCGAGCGCGCCCCGGCGCCCTACCTGACCGAGGCACAGCGCCAGGAAGTCTGCGGCCTGGCGCTGAAGATCGGCCGCGCCGTCGGCTACCAGAACGCCGGCACCGTCGAGTTCCTGATGGATATGGACAGCCAGGCCTTCTACTTCATCGAGGTGAACCCGCGCGTCCAGGTCGAGCATACCGTGACCGAGGAGGTCACCGGCATCGACATCGTGCAGTCCCAGATCCTGGTCGCCGAGGGCGCGACGCTGGCCCAGGCCACCGGCGTCACCCGGCAGGAGGACGTGCACCTGAACGGCCACGCCCTGCAATGCCGGGTCACGACCGAGGATCCGCTGAACAGCTTCATCCCCGACTACGGCCGCATCACCGCCTATCGCTCGGCCACCGGCAACGGCATTCGCCTGGACGGCGGCACCGCCTATTCCGGCGGCGTCATCACCCGCTATTACGACAGCCTGCTGGTCAAGGTCACGGCCCATGCCCAGACCCCGGAAAAGGCCATCGCGCGCATGGACCGGGCCCTGCGCGAGTTCCGGGTGCGCGGCGTGGCGACGAACATCGAATTCGTCATCAACCTCTTGAAGCACCCGACCTTCCTCGACGACACCTATACCACCAAGTTCATCGACACCACGCCGGACCTGTTCGCGTTCCGCAAGCGCCGCGACCGGGCGACGAAGCTCTTGGTCTACCTGGCCGACATCACCGTGAACGGCCATCCCGAGACCGCCGGCCGCCCCCGCCCGCCGGCCGAGGCCCGCATCCCGGTGCCGCCCCGGCCGCAGGCCGATCCGGCGGCCGAGCCCGCCCCCGGCACCCGCCAGCTGCTGGAGCAAAAGGGCGCCAAGGCCGTCGCCGACTGGATGCTGGGCGAGAGGCGGCTCTTGATCACCGACACCTCGATGCGCGACGGGCACCAGAGCTTGCTCGCCACGCGCATGCGCTCGATCGACATGATCCGGGTGGCGCCCTCTTACGCCGCGAACCTGCCCGGCCTGTTCTCGGTCGAATGCTGGGGCGGGGCGACCTTCGACGTCGCCTATCGCTTCCTGCAGGAATGCCCCTGGCAGCGGCTGCGCGACATCCGCGCCCGCATGCCCAACCTGATGACGCAGATGCTGCTGCGGGCCAGCAACGGCGTCGGCTACACCAACTATCCCGACAACGTGGTGCAAAGCTTCGTCGCCCAGGCGGCCAGGACCGGGGTCGACGTGTTCCGGGTCTTCGACAGCCTGAACTGGACCCCGAACATGCGCGTCGCCATGGATGCGGTGATCGAGAGCGGCAAGATCTGCGAGGGCACGATCTGCTATACCGGCGACCTGCTCGATCCCGCGCGCGCGAAATACGACCTGCAATATTACCTCAGGATGGCGCGCGAGCTCAGCGATGCCGGCGCGCATATCCTTGGCCTCAAGGACATGGCCGGCCTCTTGAAGCCCGCCTCGGCCGCCATCCTGATCCGCGCGCTGAAGCAAGAGATCGGCCTGCCGGTGCATTTCCACACCCATGACACCGGCGGGCTCAGCGGCGCCTCGATCCTGGCCGCGGCCGAGGCCGGGGTGGATGCGGTGGATTGCGCCATGGATGCGCTCTCGGGCAATACCTCGCAGCCCTGCCTGGGCTCGGTGGTCGAGGCGCTGCGCCACACCGACCGCGACACCGGGCTGGACATCGAGGCGATCCGCCGGATCTCCAACTACTGGGAGGCGGTGCGCGAGCATTACGCCGCCTTCGAGAGCGGCTTGCAGGCCCCGGCCTCGGAGGTCTGGCTGCACGAGATGCCCGGCGGCCAGTTTACCAATCTCAAGGCGCAGGCGCGCTCGCTCGGGCTCGAGGAGCGCTGGCACGAGGTCGCCCAGGCCTATGCCGAGGTGAACCGGATGTTCGGCGACATCGTCAAGGTCACGCCCAGTTCCAAGGTGGTGGGCGACATGGCGCTGGTGATGGTGGCGCAGGGGCTTTCGCGGGCGCAGGTCGAGGACCCGGCGGTCGAGGTCGCCTTCCCCGATTCGGTCGTCGACATGATGCGCGGCAACCTGGGCCAGCCCCCCGGCGGCTGGCCCGAGGCCTTGCAAAGGAAGGTGCTGAAGGGCGAGGCGCCGCTGACCGCCCGCCCCGGCGCGGCGATGCCGCCGGTCGACATCGCGGCCGCCCGCGCCGAGTTGGTCCGCCAGCTGGAAGGCAAGGCGGTCGACGACGAGGACCTGAACGGCTACCTGATGTATCCCAAGGTGTTTTTGGACTACATGGGCCGGCACCGGCAATACGGCCCGGTGCGGGTTCTGCCGACGCGGGCCTTCTTCTACGGCATGGAGCCGGGCGAGGAGATCGAGGCCGAGATCGACCCCGGCAAGACGCTGGAGATCCGGCTGCAGACCGTGGGCGAGACCGACGAGAAGGGCGAGGTCAAGGTCTTCTTCGAGCTGAACGGCCAGCCGCGGGTGATCCGGGTGCCGAACCGGCTGGTGAAGGCGCAGACCGCCGCCCGTCCCAAGGCCGATCCGACGAACGAGGGCCATCTCGGCGCCCCCATGCCCGGCGTCGTCGCCTCGGTCGCCGTCGCCCAGGGGCAGAAGGTCAACCCCGGCGACCTGCTGCTGACCATCGAGGCCATGAAGATGGAAACCGCCATCCACGCCGACAGAGCCGGCCTGATCAAGACCCTCCACGTCAGACCGGGCGAACAGATCGACGCAAAAGACCTCATGATAGAGATGGAGCCTGCATCGATTGATGCGGTCACGGAAATTTCCAGGAAGGTTTCCGAACCAGCGGCAAGAGGCAACGATATCAGGGCAAAGATTGCTGCGCTCGATCAGGTCTGACCAATCAGGATTTCTTCATCGGGTAGATGCAAGGGGCAATACGCAAGCCAGTAGGGAGGTGGCCTGGTGAAGATCGGCGGATTGAAGGAGATTTTTGAGGGGGAGGCTCGGGTCGCCATCACTCCGTCCTCTGCGGGGCATCTGCGCAAGCTGGGGCATGACGTGCATGTCGAGACGGGCGCGGGGGTTCGTGCGGGGTTTTCGGATGCGGCCTACGAGGCGGCGGGCGTCACCGTGCATCCCAATGCCGCGGCGCTGGTCGGGGCGGTGGAGGTGGTGGTCAAGGTCCGGCCGCCGAGCGAGGCCGAGCTGCGGCAGATGCGGCGCGGGCAGACCCTGATCTCGCATTTCTACCCGGCGCAGAACCCGGACCTCCTGGAGCTGGCGCGCGAACAGGGCGTCACCGCCATCGCCATGGACATGGTGCCGCGCATCAGCCGCGCGCAGAAGATGGACGCGCTGTCCTCGATGGCCAATATCGCCGGCTACCGGGCGGTGATCGAGGCGGCGAACAACTTCGGCCGCTTCTTCACCGGCCAGGTGACGGCGGCGGGCAAGGTGCCGCCGGCCAAGGTGCTGGTGGTGGGCGCCGGCGTCGCCGGGCTTGCCGCCATCGGCGCGGCGGTCAGCCTGGGCGCGCAGGTCCATGCCTTCGACGTGCGCCCCGAGGTGGCCGAGCAGATCGAATCGATGGGCGCGGAATTCGTCTACCTGGACTTCCAGGACCAGGTGCAGGACGGGGCCGCGACCGGCGGCTATGCCGCGCCCTCGAGCCCCGAGTTCCGGGAAAAGCAGCTCGAGAAGTTCCGCGAACTGGCGCCCGGGATGGACATCGTCATCACCACGGCGCTGATCCCCGGCCGCGATGCGCCCAAGCTCTGGACCCGCGACATGGTCGCGGCGATGAAGACCGGCTCGGTCATCGTCGACCTGGCGGCCGAGCGCGGCGGCAATTGCGAGCTGACCGTGCCGGACGAGCGCATCGTCACGGAAAACGGCGTGGTCATCATCGGCTATACCGACTTCCCGTCGAGGATGGGCGCGCAAGCCTCGGAGCTTTATGGCAACAACATCCGCCACATGCTCTCGGACCTGACGCCGGGCAAGGACGGCGTCATCGTGCAGAACATGGAGGACGACGTGATCCGCGGCGCCACCGTCGCCCATGACGGCGACGTGACCTGGCCGCCGCCGCCGCCCAGGGTCGCGGCCATCGCCGCCCAGAAGCCGCGCGAGAAGCCCAGGGAGCCGACCCCCGAGGAACGGCGCGCGCAGGAGATCGCCGCCTTCCGCGCCCAGACCCGCAGCCAGGTCACGCTGCTCGGCGCGGGCGCGGCGGCGATGCTGCTGGTGGGGCTGTTCGCGCCCGCGAGCTTCCTGTCGCATTTCATCGTCTTCGTGCTGGCGGTCTTCGTCGGCTTCCAGGTGATCTGGAACGTCAGCCATTCGCTGCACACGCCCCTGATGGCGATCACCAACGCGATCTCGTCGATCATCATCGTCGGCGCGCTTCTGCAGATCGGCTCGGGCGGCTGGCTGGTGGTGGTGCTGGCGGCGCTGTCGGTGCTGATGGCGGGCGTCAACATCTTCGGCGGCTTCCTGGTCACGCGCCGGATGCTCGCCATGTTCCAGAAGTCGTAAGGGGAGAGGGCGCATGGAATACGGATTCACCACCGCCGCCTATGTGGTCGCGGCCGTGCTGTTCATCCTGTCCCTGGGCGGGCTTTCGGGCCAGGAAAGCGCCAAGCGCGCGGTCTGGTACGGCATCGCGGCCATGGCGCTGGCGGTGGTCGCGACGCTGATCGGGCCGGGCTACGGCAACTGGGGGCTGACGCTGGTCATGCTGGCCATCGGCGGCGCCATCGGCTGGGTCGTGGCCAAGCGGGTGCAGATGACCGAGATGCCGCAGCTGGTCGCGGCCATGCACAGCCTGGTCGGCCTGGCGGCGGTGCTGATCGGCTTCAACGCCCAGTTCGAGCTCTCGCGGGTGCTGCGCGCCCGCGCCGCCGACGCGGCGGCCGAGTTCCACGGCTTCGCCGCGGTGCTGGCGCACAAGACCCCGGCCGAGATCGCCATGCTCAAGGTCGAGGTGGCGCTGGGGATCTTCATCGGCGCGGTGACCTTCACCGGCTCGATCGTGGCCTTCGGCAAGCTCGCCGGCAAGATCGACGGCAAGCCCAGGAAGCTGCCGGGCGGGCACATGCTGAACGCGGGGGCGGCGGCGCTGTCGCTCTTGTCGGTGATCCTTTACTGCACCGCCGGGGCGCCGGTGCTGTGGCTGGTGCTGATCACGCTGCTGGCCTTCTTCATCGGCTATCACCTGATCATGGGCATCGGCGGCGCCGACATGCCGGTGGTGGTGTCGATGCTGAACAGCTATTCCGGCTGGGCGGCGGCGGCGATCGGCTTCACCCTGGGCAACGACCTCCTGATCGTGGTGGGCGCGCTGGTCGGCTCGTCCGGTGCGATCCTGAGCTACATCATGTGCAAGGCGATGAACCGCAACTTCGTCAGCGTGATCCTGGGCGGCTTCGGCGGCGAGGCGGGCCCGGCGATGGAGATCGAGGGCGAGCAGGTGGCGATCGACGCCGACGGCGTGGCGGCGGCGCTGAACGAGGCGGACGAGATCGTCATCGTGCCGGGCTACGGCATGGCGGTGGCGCAGGCGCAGCAATCGGTCAGCGAGCTGACGCGCAAGCTGCGGGCGCGCGGCAAGAATGTGCGCTTTGCCATCCACCCGGTGGCGGGGCGTCTGCCGGGGCACATGAACGTGCTTCTGGCCGAGGCCAAGGTGCCCTACGACATCGTGCTGGAGATGGACGAGATCAACGAGGATTTCCCCTCGACCGACGTGGCGATCGTGATCGGCTCGAACGACATCGTGAACCCGGCGGCGCAGGAGGACCCGAACTCGCCGATCGCGGGCATGCCGGTGCTGGAGGTGTGGAAGGCCAAGCAGGTGTTCGTCTCCAAGCGCGGCCAGGGCACCGGCTATTCGGGCATCGAGAACCCGCTGTTCTACAAGGAAAACACCCGCATGTTCTATGGCGACGCCAAGAAGTCCATCGACCAGCTCCTCCCCATGATCGAGTGAGCGGGCGATCTCGCTGTTGGTGGCGGCGATGCAGCTCGATGCCCTCAGGTGTCTCCGATATATGCCAACAAACACAACGAGTTGCTGTTGTTATAGCTTTGCCGGTGGGCAATGCTTTCCCGAAATGAAGTTGCAAGGCGCGTCCTGGAGGAGGGCCTTGCGGACAGCCGGTTGCGCGCAAAGCGCACCAAGCCACGGAGGAAACCCATGTCCGATAGAACCGATTCCACCTCGATCCCGCAGGATGCCGAGGCCCCGAGCGGATCGCGGCGACGCTTTCTGAAAACGACGGGGCTGTCCGCGCTTGGCGCCATGCTGGGCATGGCCGTCCCGTTCGAGCGCAACCTGCCCGCCGGCTTCGTGCCCGCCGCCCTGGCCCAGGATACCGGCCTGGACCTGATGGCCGGCAAGCAGGGGCTCATCGTGCTGGGCGACCGGCCGCTGAACGCCGAGACCCCGGCGCATCTGCTGGACGACGACGTCACCCCCTATGAGCGGCTGTTCATCCGCATGAACGGGCTGGTTCCGCAGACGGCGCTGGACCAGGACGCCGAGGGCTGGGTGCTGACCGTGGACGGCGAGGTCGAGACCCCGCTGGAACTGACCATCGACGATCTGAAGTCGCGCTTCGAGACCGTCACCCGCCGGCTGGTGATCGAATGCGGCGGCAACGGCCGGGCCTTCTTCCAGCCCGGAACCTCGGGCAACCAATGGACCGTCGGCGCGGTCGGCTGCCCGGAATGGACCGGGGTGCGGCTGGCCGACGTGCTGAAAGAGGCCGGCGTCAAGGAAAGCGCCGTCTATACCGGGCATTACGGCAACGACGTGCATCTGAGCGGCGACGAGGAGAAGGAGGTGATCTCGCGCGGGGTGCCGATCGAAAAGGCGCTGGAGGAGGACGCGGTCATCGCCTGGGCGATGAACGGCGAACCCTTGCCGGCGCTGCACGGCTTTCCGCTGCGCCTGGTGGTGCCGGGCTATCCGGCCTCGGCCTCGCAGAAATACCTCGACCGCATCTGGATCCGCGACAGGGAACATGACGGCGCCAAGATGACCGGCGATTCCTATCGCATCCCGGCCTATCCGGTCGCCCCCGGCACCGAGGTGCCCGAGGAGGACATGGTGGTGCTGACCGAGATGCCGGTGAAGTCCATCGTCACCTTCCCGCAGACCGGCGCCGAGGTGAAGGCGGGCGAGGCGGTCGAGGTCCGCGGCCATGCCT
Source organism: Paracoccus ferrooxidans (assembly GCF_029909815.1). Classification (NCBI taxonomy): domain Bacteria; kingdom Pseudomonadati; phylum Pseudomonadota; class Alphaproteobacteria; order Rhodobacterales; family Paracoccaceae; genus Paracoccus; species Paracoccus ferrooxidans. The sequence continues at coordinate 369,992 of NZ_CP038201.1, forward strand.
GGTGCGGCAAGGGCGACGTGGCCGCGGTGCATGTCTCGCTGGATTTCGGCCAGACCTGGCAGGAGGCCGGGCTGGAGCCGGCGCCGAACCGCTTTGCCTGGCAGCGCTGGCGCGCGACGCTGACCCTGCCGCAGCATGGCTATTACGAGGTCTGGGCGCGGGCCACCGACCAGGACGGCATCGGCCAGCCGCCGCTGTCGCCGGTCTGGAACCCGCGCGGCTATGCCAACAACATCCAGCACCGCATCGCGCTGGTCGCGGTCGGGTGAGGGGTGATCGCGATGCGCATTATTCTGACGACCGTGGCTGCGACCCTGGCCGTGCTGGTGCTTGGCGCCGGGCAGGCCGTGGCCGAGGCCAGGCTTGACCCGATGCAGGCGCTGGCGGGCCGGCCCGCCGGCGCGAACCCGCTCGACCCGATGACGGCGATCCGTGCCAAGGCGGATGCGGGCGAGGCGCGGGCGGGGAACGAGGAATTCGGCGGCCTGCCCGACGGCGCGGGCGCCGAGGAGACCTATTACCAATGCGTCGCCTGCCATTCGACCGAGATCATCAAGCAGCAGCGCGTCACCGACCATCGCTGGGACGAGCTGTGGCGCTGGATGGTCGAGGCGCAGGGCATGGTCGAGCCCGAGCCGGAAACCAAGGCGCTGATCCTGGCCTATCTCAAGGCAAACTTCTCATCCGAGCGGTAAGGGCTACGGCGCTTTCTCCACCTCCTTCGCAACCTCCTGCCTGAGCTGCGGCCCCTGCACCAGTCGGCGCCCGAGCGTGGTGACGAAAGCGTCGTAGCGCTTGGCGGCGCTGGCGCGGGCGGCCTGCTGGGCGGGCTCGGGCAGGGGCGGGCTGGTGGTGAGCCAGAAGCGCACGAAGACCGCGAGCGTCTCGACGGCGATGCCGAGATCGCGCTCCAGTCGGGTCAGGCGCCGGTCCATCTGGTCAAGACGCCGGAGCAGCGCCGCCTCCTGCCGTTTCGCCGCGTCGGGGGACAGGAAGGAGGCGATCCCGGCCTCGGCGATCAGCGACAGGGACTGGTTGCGCCGCGCGGCATGGGCGGCCAGCGCCTGCATGATCTCCGGGTCGAGATAGACCGAGAGGCGCTTCTTGCGGGGTGATTTCGCCATGACGTCCTCCTAGAGTTCGATCCCGTCGCCTTTGTCCATGGAGGCCTGTCGGGCGACGCTCAGCATCCTGCGGGTCATGCAGCTGGTGCGGGCGATGTCCTTATCCGTGTCCTCGGCGGGCTCGCCGAAATCGAATTCGTTCTCGATCGGCTGCTGGCGCTCGACGGTCTGGCTCGTTGGGGGTTCAGCCTATGCCGCGGTCTGCCGATGCAGCCAGCGGCGCTTTTCGATGGTCCTGGTGTTGATCTCCTTTCGCCGTTTGAGAAGGGTTTCGGGAACACCCATCTGCTCGTCCAGCCCGTCTTGGTGGCCGACGGCTACGTGGAAATTCTTATAATAGGCGAAGACGTGGCGGGAATCCAAAGGCGGTCAGGTTGGCGATCCCGGCCGGTCAGGAGGGGCGGCTGATGGCCTGAACCGAGCCAAGCGCATGCATCGGCTTGATCAACGAGCAGGTATGCGCTCGTCGCCCCACAGCTCTTTTCGCGCGATGACCTTCTGGCGAAAATCGGCCTCTGCCTGCGGGTCCAGCTTTTCGTCGGTATAGGTCTCGAAATAGGTGGCGACATAGGACAGCCGGACCGACAGGGGCTCTCGCACGTTCAGCGCGTAATATCCCATCTGCGTATAATAGAAGTTGCGCGCCCGGATGATCGCCTGGCGTTCGGCAAAGCCATGGGCCGCGAACATGGCGATCAGCGCGTCCATCCGCTGCTGGTCCGATTGCGCGATGACCGCCTGAAGCGCGGCATCGCCCCGCGCCCAGTCGCGCACGGCGAAGTCGAGCCGCGGATCGAACAGTTCGGGATCCAACCAGCAGATGAACAGGGCCAGGATGCGGTCCTGAAGCGTGCCCGGCGCAGTCGCGGCCTGAATGACGCTGGCCGTGTTGGACTGCTGCCACACGTCCAGCATGGCCTCCAGCAATTCGTTGCGGTCGGCAAAGTGCCAGTAGAAGCTGCCGCGCGTCACCCCCAGCAGATCCGCAAGCCGGGTGATCCTGACCGCGTCGATGCCGTTCTGGATCAGCATTTCTAGGGCTTTTTCCAGCCAGTCCGCGCGTGTCAGCCGGGGCTGGGCATGATCCTCCTCGGCTTCCTTGCTGACACGCTCTATCAGCTGGCGCTTTTTCATTGACTGCTCCATACACGTCTGTATCTTCCAATACACCACTGTATGGCGTTGGACGATTCCTTTCTGCACCAGAACAGATGGCATGACCGTGGGGAAGAGAAAGATGACGAATGCCGACAAGGCGCCGGCGCGCCTGAACCGCTTTTCCGACCTGCATTTCCAGCCGCGTTTCGCCTATCCCGCGATGGCCGAGGTCGCGGAGGTCGCCGGCCTTGCGGATCGCAGCGAGCTTGCGGGCGGCTTCGCGAGGTTCCGGGATGCGGACATTCCCTGGCAGGTCAAATACGACGAGCTGATCCTGGTCATCTCGGGGACATTCGCGGTCGAAACGCCGCAAGGCCGGCTGGAAGCCGGGCCCATGGACACGATCTGGCTGCCCGCCGGCACCGAGGTGCGCTATGTCTCGGAGGATGCGCTGGTGTTCTACAGCCTCCAGCCTGCAAGCTGGGCCACGGAGGCGGCTGCATGACGCGGATCTCGCTGCTTCCCAAGGACGACCGCACCAATGGCTGGTCCGCGCTTTTGCCGCCGCGCCAACCCAGGCCGTCGCTGTCCAAAGACATCACCGCCGATGTCGTGGTGATCGGCGCGGGCTATGCCGGGCTGGGTGCGGCGCGCCGTCTGGCCGAGTTGCGCCCCCATGCGAAGATCGTGGTGTTCGACGCGCAGCAACTGGGCGAAGGGGCCTCCGGCCGCAATTCGGGCTTTGCCATCGACCTGCCGCATAATGTCGGCTCGTCGCTCGAGGAACTGGCCAAGGGCCGGGCCTATCTGCGCCTTGCCCGCGCGGGGATCGCCTCGCTGCGCGAAAGCGTGCAGCGCCACGGCATCGACTGCGACTGGAGCGAGGACGGCAAATACCATACCGCCAGTTCGGAGCGCGGCGCCGAGCAGATCCTGCGGCCCACGGTCGAGGAGTTGAAGCGGCTGGGCGAGCCTTACGAATGGCTGGATGCCGGGAAAACCGCCCGGCGCCTGGGCACGCGGCACTTCGCGGCCTCGGTCTATACCCCCGGCACGGTGCTTCTGAACCCGGCGGCACTGAACCGGGGGCTGGGCGACACCCTGCCGGAAAACGTCACGCTTTACGAGAATTGCCCGGTGCTGGAGGCGGATTTCGGCCCGACGATCATGCTTCGGACCGCGCATGGCTCGGTCCGGGCGCCCAAGGCCATCCTGGCGGTGAACGGCCTGGCCATGCGCTTCGGCTTCTGGAGGGGCAGGCTGCTGAACTTTGCGGCGCATGCGAGCCTCTCGCGTCGTTTGACGCAAGCCGAGCAGGCGGCCTTCGGCAATATCGCACCCTGGGGCTCGACACCGGCCAATGCCTTTGCCGGTATCACCATGCGCTATACCAACGATCGCTGCATCCTGATCCGGCAGAACATCCATTTCTGCCCCGGCCTGCGCCAGTCCGACGAACGCCGGCAAAAGATCCGGGCCGAGCACCAGCGCCTGTTTGACGAACGCTTCCCGATGCTGCGGGGCGTCACCATGGAGCATACCTGGACCGGCTATATCTGCCTGTCGCGCAACGGCGCGCCGGGCTTCGGGCAGGTCGCCCCGAACGTCTGGAGCGCAGTCTGCCAGAACGCCGTCGGCGTCGCCAAGGGCACGATCAGCGGCCGGCTGGCCGCGGCCATGGCGCTTGGCGAGGACGATCCGCTGATCTCGGACATGATCGGCCTTGGCGCGCCGTCGCCGGTGCCGCCGCGGCCTTTCCTGGACATCGGCGTGAGGGCGCGCTTTGCCTATGAGATTTTCAAGAACCGACACGAGGCCTGAAGACGGCCCGCTTCCTGGGGAGGGGAAGGGAATGGTCAGAAAGATGAATGGAATGACGGCCGCGGTGCTGCTCGCGGCGCTGGCGTCCGGCGCGACGGCGGCCATGCCCGCGATGGCGGAAACGCTGAAGATGGCAACCGATTCCGGCGCGAAAGGCTCGGATGCGGGCAATGCCATCGAGGCCTGGGCCAAGGAGATCGAAACCGCCACCGACGGCGCGTTGACGGTCGAGATCTTCTACCAGAACGAGTTGGGCGGCCAGCAGGAGGTCTTCGACCTGCTCATGGCCGGCGATGTCGATCTGATGCTGAACTGGCCGATGACCTCATACGACCAGCGCATCTCCCTGATCTATACGCCCTACATGTTCACCGACTGGGATGATGCCCTGGCCGCCTATGGCAAGGACGGCTGGCTCAGCACGGCGCTGTCCGAGGTCTATGCCGATACCGGGCTGAAATACCTCGGTGCCTGGCCCGAGGGTTTCAACGGCGTCGGCACCAAGGGCGGCCACGCCACCACGGTCGAGGCCGCCAGGGCCTTCAAGGTGCGCGTCCCGCCGGTCTCGCCCTTTACCGAAACCATCGCCGCCATGGGCTATCAGACCGCGACCATCGACTGGGGCGAACTCTACTCGGCCATCCAGACCGGGGTCGTCGACGGCGACAGCGCCAACGTGATCTTCTACGACTACGAATATTTCGGCGACGTGCTGACCGATTACGTCCACAGCCGACAGCAGTTCCTGACCGGCATCCTGACCGCGAACCTCGAAAACTGGGAGGCCCTGTCCCCCGAGCATCAGGAGGCAATCGCTGCCGGCGCGGAAAAGGTCATGCTGGCGCAGTTCGAGGCCGCCCGCCGCTCGGACGAGGGCTATGTCGAGGCATGGAAGAAGCGCGGCCATACCTATGTCGAGCTGAGCCCCGAAGAACTGGCCACGCTGGGCAAGACCGTGCGCGAGGCGGTCTGGCCGCAGATGGAGCCGATGATCGGCGCCGAGCTTCTGGACCTCGTCCGGCGGAACGCCGCCGCCGAGTGATCCTCGTCACCCTCGCCGCATGGAGGTTCGCGTGATCGCCTTTCTTGCCATGGCCGACCGGGTCTTTGCCTGGCTCCTGCGAGCCGTCATCCTGGCGACCAGCGCCATCGTCACCCTGTCGCTGGTCGCCCTGGTGGTCTTTCGCGTCTTCTTCAGCCAGTCGCTGCTCGGCATGCACGAGGCAAGCCTGCTTGCCGCCATGTGGCTTTACATGGCGGGTGCCGTCATGGCCTCGCGGCGGTCCGAGCATCTGGTCGTGGATTTCCTCGCGACATCGCTGCGCACGCCCCGCGCCCGGGCGATCCACGGCCTGGTGGTCGCGGTTCTGACGCTGGTCATCGCGGCGATCTTTGCGCTCTGGGTGTGGAAGATGCTGGCCTGGGGGATGAAGCGGCCGCAGATCATCCCGGTCCTGAACCTGCCCCTGTGGTATGCGCAGGCGCCGCTGGCTCTCGCCGCAGTGTCCGCTGTCATCTACGCTCTGCGCGATATCGCCCGCGCGGGTCTTCAGATCGCCCAATCCGGCAAGGAGGCCTGATATGGAGGCTCTACTGGTCCTGGGGCTGCTCCTGGTTCTTTTGGGGATCGGCCTTCCCGTCGCATGGTCCTTCGCCGGCGTCGTCGCGGCCTTGGCCTGGATCTATGACGCCAATCTCAACACGCTGATGTTGCAGGGCTTCCGGTCGCTGAACTCGGTGATCCTGCTGGCCTTGCCGCTGTTCATCCTTGCAGGCTACCTGATGCAGTCGGGGGGCATCGCGAACCGCCTGGTCGCCTGCATCGAGATGGCGATCGGGCGGCGGCGGGGCGGGCTCGGCAATGCGATGGTCGGGGCGGCGGGCGTGTTCGGCGCCATCGCCGGGACGGCCACGGCGGCGGTGGCGGCCATCGGCACGCTGATGATCGACCCGATGGCCGAACGCGGCTATCCGCGCGGCTATTCGGCGGCGCTGCTGGGGATTTCCTCGCTTCTCGGCATCCTCATCCCGCCCTCGATCACCATGATCCTTTTCGCGGTGGCGACCCAGCAATCGGTGGCGGCCTGCTTCGCGGCCTCGATCGTGCCGGGGATCATGCTGATGATCGGGCTGATGATCTTCAATCGCGCCCAGATCGGCCGCCGCATTCACGAAATCCACGACGAGCGCCGGATCCCGGCTGCGGAGAAATGGCGCATCACCCTGCGCACCATCCCCGCCTTTTCGCTGCCGGTCATCATCATCGGCGGCATCTATGGCGGGTTCTTCACGCCAACCGAGGCGGCGGCCTTCGCCGTGCTCGCCGCGGTCCTGATCGGCCTTTTCATCTATCGCGACATGAGCCTGGCGCGGCTGCGCGACAGCACGGTGGCGGCCGCCGAGACCACCGGCTCCATCGTGCTGATCCTGCTGTTTTCCTTCGTGATCGGCCGCATCCTTGTGGCCGAGCGCATCCCGCAGGATCTGACGGAACTGGTGGCGTCGCTGGTCAGCAATCCGATCGGCGTGATGATCCTGGTGAACATGTTCCTGATCATCGCCGGGGCGCTGATCGACGATGTCTCGGTCACGGTGGTGATTGCGCCGCTGCTGCTGCCGCTGATGGTGTCGGTCGAGGTACATCCGGTGCATTTCGCCGCCATCGTCGCGACCTCGGTGGTGATCGGCGCGAACAGCCCGCCGATGGCGCCGATCCTGTTCATGGCCTGCCGGATCGGCAGGGCCTCGGTCCATCAGGCGGTCGGCCCGGCGCTGCGCATGATGGCCTTCGTCGCCTTGCCGGTGATGGTGCTGACGACCTTCATCCCCGCGCTTTCGCTGGGACTGCCACGCTGGCTGGGATTGCTCTAGGCGGGTGGGCTGGCCTGCGCGAGGTGATCCTCCCCCACGGTGTGCGGAGCCGGAACCGACGCGCCCGGCCCCGAGCCGCCGGTCGAGAGACCGGCGACGCTGCAGCGCGGCTTCCTCAGACCGGACAGCCGTGCTTGCCGCAACGATTTGCCAGGGGCTCGCCGAGACCAGGATCATCGTGGAAAGGTGGCGATGCCACGAGAATACCGTGCGCCCGCATGGATCGCTCGGCTACAAGCCTCCGGCTCGGGAAGTCTTCATCCCCGCGTTTCCAGCGCGGACAGCTCGACAACCTGGGCCAGCAACGCCGTCCGCGCTGGAAACACGACCAGCATTGCACTAACAATCAAAATGGGCCGTCATCGGGGGCCGATGGACAAGGCCGGGCGTCGATCAGGGTTCCGCAGACCGGCAGCCACGCCCCGGCGTCGCGTCAGGGTGAGGCGGATCCCTGCGCTGCATATACCAGCACGACGAGCCCTTGGACGGCAACGGCGAGAGCCGGGGGCGCGACCAGCATCACCGCCGGGCCGTATGCCGGCCCTGCGCCATCGCTCGATGGCGGGCAGGGGGGCTCCCGATCGGCCCCCCGCGCCTGGAAGGCCTTCAGCCATGGTTTTCCCTGTCGTTACAGGTCCGCGCAGGCTGCGCCCCGATCTCCGCCTCGCGATCCTTGCGGCGCTGCGTGCCGCTGCGATGGGTGATCGCCAGCAGGACCGACGGTTCCCTGAGCCGCAGCCGATGCCAGCTGCCCGCCGGCACCACCTGGCCGGTCCTCGGCGTCAGTTCCACCGTGCGCATGCCGCTGGCAGCCTCAAGATCCAGCTCCAGCCTGCCGGAGCAGAGGATCAGCAACTCATCGCCGCCGGGATGCATCTCCCAGGAGTCCGGGTGAACGTCCTCGGGGCGTTCGGCAGGGAAGACGGCAAGCGTCCTGCCCTCCGCCGGCCGGTCGCCGGAGGCCAGCGACACCGGGCGGATCCGCGGTCCGTCCTCGAGATGCAGGTGAAAGCGGCTCAGGTCGAGCCCGGAATTCGTATCGGTCATGGCGTTTCTTCCTTTCCGGCCGCGATGTCCTGCGGCCTTGCTTGCATCGATGCCTGGAATATGTGACGAATCCCTCGGCTTTTATATTCGCATTCCCCGTTCATGACCGGAGGATGGTGCAGATGGAGGTGAATCCACGCAAAATCCCGCGCCAGAGCCGGGCGCGCGCCACGGTTCGGGCGATCATCGAAGCGACCGCTCAGGTTCTGGTGCATGCCGGGTTCGAGCGGATGACCACCGCGATGGTGGCGGAACGGGCCGGCGCCAGCATCGGCTCGCTCTACCAGTATTACCCGAGCAAGCAGGCGCTGGCGGCGGCGGTGATCGACCATTACGGCGAGGTCTTTGCCGCGCGCTTCGCCGAGGCGATTGCCGCGCCGGGCGAGACGCTGGCCCGGGCGGTCGATGCGCTCGTCGCGACCGCCTTCCAGGACCATCCGCACGATCCCCGGCTGCACCAGGCCCTGATCGAGATCGCGCCGCGCGTCGGCCGGGCCGAGCATCGCAAGGCGCTCAGCGCCCGCATCGCCGCGCTGATCGAGGCGCGGTTGCGGCGCCATGCGGACGAGTTGGCCGCCGATCTCGATCCGGCCGAGGCGGCGGCGATGCTGGAGGCCGTGCTGGAGACCGCCGCGCACCGGGCGCTGGAACAGCATCCCGCCGGCCTGCCGACCGCAAGGCTCGCGGCCCAGTGCCGGCGGATGATCATGGCCTACCTCACATGCCCGGCGGGGCGCTCGTGAGGGAAGTTTTCATGTTGGCCGCTCCTTGGGTGTCCCAAAGCGGAGTGCCGGGGATATGTTCGACAGTCGATGATGAGCCAGGTTCTCGGCAACCTGGAAAGCCATAAACGGCAGTATCAGATGGCGGAAACCGCCCGCGAGGCAGCCTTCGCAGCCGCCCAGGTGATTGAAGAGGACTTGGGTAGATCCGGTTCCGGTCAGATGCCCAAGCCAGGGTTCCAGCGCCTTGTTGCTGAGGTCTGTGCCGGATCGGTCGAAATACTTTGCTACATTGAGACATCCCTGCAGAAAGATGCCGCATAGTTCGCCATTTTCGTGGAATGTCCCTTTCTTGAATAGATTCCTGGCATAATCTCTTTTCTACAGCTGTTTGGTGGGATTCGAGCTGGTTGAAACAGACCGCTGAGAAAGGCTGTCACAACTGTTTTCAGGAAGCGTGGTGGTCGAGATGGTGATCAGGCCGGGTCCCGGATGACGTCCGCCCAGTCCGAGTTCTTTTCGGCTTCGCCGCGGACGAATGGGCAGAGCGGCACGATCTGCCGACCGCTTTCGCGGGCATCCTCCACCATCCGCTTGACCAGCGCCTGGGCCATGGTCCGGCTTCTCGCGCCTTTGGACATGGCAGTATAATAGGCCACGCGGAGCTGCGGAGTCGGATCGGTTACGACCAGCTCCACATGAGGCCCGGAGGGGCGGGCGATATAGCGAGCTTTTCCAATAAACTCTTCGTATTCGATTTGCATGGAGATCGACCTTTTTCAAGTATCGCCTTATTAATTGAAAAACTGGCAGCTTCAGACCATGTGGTGGATGGTGCGCTATATCCCCGCTTCGTTTATGAAATGAATTTCAGCCTGCATCATGCCGTGTTTCATGCACAAGCAATGAACCGATGATCGCGACCATGGCTCCGAACACACCGCCGCCCAGATATCCGTAGATAATCGACATAAGGCTCATGTCGAGAATCCAACAGGCAGTCGCGGTCAAAGCGATGATCATGATCGCCCATCCCGATACCAGAAAGAGGAATACGACGAGATAGGCCGATGGTTGATCATCATCCGAGCTCGAAAAGGAAGAGCAATCCCTTTGATTGGCGCTACTGGCAGGACGCTTACGTTTCGCTCTATTCATGCAATGACCGATTTGAGAACCTGAATAATCTTCACTATCACGCCGATTGACGTGCCTGTCGCCGGGAGCCACTAACGCTCCCTTGTCCCGGATGTTTCTCTGGCTTGTCCCGAGGCTGAGATATCTGGCAGTCTGTTTCGTGACGTGGCGTCCGTCAGGGAAACGACTGCAGCGGCGCGCGGGCTGAAGGGGCAACGCATGACGGGTGAGCAGAAGGGTATCCGGGTGCTTCTGGTTGAGGATGAAGAGACGGTGCTGCAGCTTCATGGCGCCGTGCTGGTCGGTGCGGGTTGCGTCGTGGACGAAGCGCCCACTCTCGCCTGCTTCCGGGACAGGATTGCCCGCTCGCGTTATGACATCGTTCTGCTTGATCTGTGTTTGCCCGATGGCAATGCGCTGGAGGCGATATCCGAGATTCGCCGGGGCACGTCGGCCGGGATCATCGTCGCAACCTCGAACCGCGACCCCGACGATCGGCTGACCGGCCTGGAACAGGGAGCGGACGAATATCTGGAAAAGCCCGTGCATCCGCGCGAGCTGGTCGCGCGCGTGCGCAACCTTGCGGGGCGGCTCGCGGTCGCGAAGCGCGAGGAGAAGATGGAGTTGGTCCACCACTTCCAGGGCTGGAGCGTCGATCTGGCGGCGCGAACCGTCAGGCTTCACGACGGCGACACGCTGCAATTGACGGAAAACGAGTTTCGCCTGCTGGACGTGCTGATCCGAAACGCTGCGAAGCCGGTGCATCGGGAACGCCTGCTGACCGCGTTGGGCAGCGACGAGGAGGCAACGGACCGGGCGGTCGACAAGGCCATCTATCGATTGCGGGTCAAGCTGCATGCGGTCCTGGGCCATGCCACCCCCCTGATCGAGACGGTGCATGGCTTCGGCTATCGCTTCATCGCGGAGATCCTCTAGCATGGCCGGCGTCCCGCCGGACTCCCGGAGAGCCGCGATGGCCGATGAAGCTGAAAGCATGACCACCTTCGCCGTTCTGCGGCCGGATGGGCTGATCAGCTATTGCAGCGCGCCCTTTGCGCACCTGCTTGGTTCCGAGGAACGGGTGGTTGTCGGCACGCCTATCGGTGCATGGCTTCGCCCCGTCGAGGGGGCGGCGTCCGGATGGTTCGCTGTCGTCCGGCAGTCAGAGGGACATCTTTTGCGGACAGGTGGGGTCGGGCAATTCCGTTACCGGCTCGATCCCATGGCCGGGGGCGGTGCGGTGCTGCATCTGATGCACGGGACCGGAAACCTCGACCCGATCTATGCGCGGGCCTTCCAGCTCAATCCCGGCCTGTCCGCCCTTTCGGTCCTGGACACCGGAGAGCATCTGGATGTCAACGACGCCTGGCTCAGGAACATGGAATATCGGCGCGAGGAGGTGATCGGCCGCACCGCAAGCGAGATGCAGGTGTGGGAGCAGGGCGATACGAGCCGGACGGAAATCGTTCGCAGGCTGCGCGAGGATGGAAAGATCGAGAACTTCCAGGCCCGGATGCGGACGCGGACCGGTAAGCTGCGAGACATCCTGGTCAGCGCCGAGCTTGTCGAACATGCGGGCCGGAAGCTGGCCTTCTTTGCTTCGCACGACATCACCGAAGTGAAGAAGGCGCAAGAGGAACTCGAAGCGCTGAACCGGCAACTCGAACAGCGGATCGCCGAGCGGACCGCGGAGATCGTGCGGAAGAACCGCGAACTTGCCGAGGCGGCCGAACGCGCCCAGGCGGCGAACGAGGCCAAGAGCCAATTCCTGTCGGTCATGAGCCATGAAATCCGCACGCCGCTGAATGCACTGCTCAACATGGCCGAGTTGCTGATCGAGGACGGCAACCCTGCGCCCGCCGCGGCCCATCTGTCCGGCATCGCCAGTTCCGCACGCGCGCTGGCCGCCATCGTGGACGATGTGCTGGACTTTTCCCGCATCGAGTCCGGCCACCTGGAGATCTACCCCGCCGCGACGGATATCGGCCGGCTTTGCGAAGAAGCCGTGCGCGGCGTCGCGCCGCTGGCGCATCGGAAGGGGCTGGATATCGTCCTGACCTTCGGACAGCGGCTGCCCGCATCCGCGATGGTGGACCCGCTGCGGCTGCGCCAGATCCTGTTCAACCTTGTCGGCAATGCCATCAAATATACTCGGAAAGGCTGGATCGAGGTCAGGGCCGATGTCACGGGCGAAACCGCGGAACCCCAGTTGCTGGTCGAGGTGACCGATACCGGGATCGGCATCCGTCCCAACGATCTGGAGCGGATATTCGAACGATTTTCCCGCATCGGCGCTGATGCCAACCACGAGATCCACGGCGCAGGACTTGGCCTGAACATTTCGGCCGGGCTGGCCCGGGCCATGGGCGGCACGATCAGGGTCGAAAGCGAGGTCGACCGGGGCAGTGCCTTCCGCGTGACCTTGCCGCTGGTAACATGCGGCGAGCTTGCCGAGGACCCCTTGCGCCAACCCTTGCAAGGCCGCGTGGCCCTGCTCGGCCCGGCCAGCAGGACTCGCGCGGCATTCGAAGCGATCCTGAAGAGGCAGGGGGTGGGTGCCTGCGTCCTCGATACCGCCGAGCCAGAGTTGGTCGCATCGTCTTCGGAAATGGACGCAGCGCTAATCATCCTGCCCATCGCTTCGGAGGGGTTGGATGCGAATGGCACCGCCAGCCTTTCGGACTGGTTCGCCGCAGCCAAGGCCCTGAGCGACAGGGTCTTGGTGTTGGCCCCGCTTGGAAATGCGTCCTATCGCACCCTGGCCGAGAAAAGCGGGCTTCGCGTGGAGGCTTATCCCCTGGCTCCGCCGAGGCTGCTTGCGGTCCTGCAGGGCAGGGCGGCGCCCGATCCGCGACCGGCGCCGGAGAAAGAGCTTTCGCTGGCGGGGATCAGGGTTCTCGTCGCCGATGACGGCGAGGAAAATCGGCTCGTCGCGCAATGGGTGTTGTCGGCCTCCGGTGCCCAGGTGATAACGATGGAGTCGGGCCGCTCGGCGATCGACTGCGCGATGAGGCAATCCTTCGACATCCTGCTGCTGGACCTGAGGATGCCCGATCTCAGCGGCTATGAAACGGCAGTGCGGATCAGGGCCTTGGGCGGATGGGCGGCCGACGTTCCCATCGTAGCGGTGTCGGCCAATATTGCCCCCGATAAGGCGCAGATGCAGGCGGCCGGGATCGACGGCTTTCTCGCCAAGCCCTTCACCCCTACGGCACTGCGCGCGAAAGTGCAGGGCCACCTGCGTCATTCGGCAGGTGACACCGAGCCGGACGATTCTATCAGGACGGATGCGACACCCGTGCTCGATGAGAGCTTTCTGGCCGCCCAGGTCACCTATGCCGGACCGGATGCGGTTGGGAAGGCGATTGCGGGTTTCCTCGGTAACTTGGACGGTCGGCTGTCTCGTATCTGGTCCGGCGCCGATGCAAGGGAGCGCGCCGATGCCGCCCATACGCTTGCCGGTGCGGCCGGCGCGCTGGGGCTGCTGGATCTGGCAACCCATTGCAGGCGGCTCGCGAGCGACAGGGGCGACAGCCCGACAGCGTCCTTGCGGCAAGACCGAGACATCCTGGCGTCAAGTGCGGGACGAGCCGTTGCCGCCTTGAGGGAGGTCAGGGATAAATTCGCTGCCGGTTCATCCCGACAGGAGTGAAACCTCCGGCTGCGGGCGACGCGGGGGGATGAGAAAGGGGAGGCAGCGAGTCCGTCCGCGGGAGTGATCATGTTCGACTCAGAACTTTGCTGTCGTCGGAACGTGCGTGGCTTGGGGAAGAAAGGCGGAAGCGTCCGCCGGATCGCCCTGAGATGAGCAGGAAGATGCAAAACGGGCCAGCGGGGGGAGTATTCGACCAGATATTCGTGTGGCTAATACACGGATCAGCGATTACGCTGGCGCTGCGTTCAGCCTTGTGCAGGTCCCCGTGATGCCGGGTCCTGACGATTGAAGGCCACCAGATAAGATGCAACGCCGCGGTGGCTTTAGTGAAAAGGTTCCATCGTGCTCGAATCCAAACCAAAGACACCATTGGCCGATCAGCATTTCTTTCTGTCGCCTCAGTTGAGCGAAGGCCAGAGTTCGGACGACGATATCGATCTGAACATCATCGCCAGCACCTATCGCTCGATCATCGATGAACATGCTTTCGATGAGATGGTGGCGAGTTGGGAAGCCAAGCTCGCATCGTCCGGCGGAGATGCTGAGCATCCCAAAGTCTCCAAGGGGCTGTTCAGCCAGTTGCTGACCTTCCGCAACACCTTGGAAAAGCTGGACGTCCCCACCGAGAACGACCCGCTGAAACTGGCGGTTTCCGAAGTGCCTGGACCGGCGACTGTGCTGTCTCCAAACGGCAATGTCGCGGTCATCAACATTGCGGGCGAACGCGCGTTCGGCAAGCGCCAGGGCGCGTTCATGGACGCTGCAGTCATCGCGCCGAATTCTCTGGAGGACTATCGTGCCCTGTTGCGTGCCGCCACCGGTCAGGGCAACGCGGCGCAAGCGATCCTGACGATCCTGCCGGCCACCGAGGGCTATGGCGAATCCTTCCTGGCCGAGGGCTACCTGATCCGCGTGCCGGGCCAGAGCGGCGCCCATATCGCCATCCGTTCCCTGGAAATCGCCTGGGGTCCGCGGATCGCCGAGCGCTTGCAACAGGCCTTCGGCCTGACGCAGGCCGAATCCGAGGTCGCGCATCTGTTCTTTCGCCTGCGCAACCTCGAATCGATCGCGACAGAGCGAGGCGTGTCGCTGCTGACGGTGCGCACCCAGATCAAGACGATCATGGCCAAGATGGGCGCCCCCTCGAATATCGACCTGATGCGCCTGCTGGCCATGATCGCCAGCCGTGAACATGTCGGGCTTCGGGGCGAAGCCCCTGTCTGGCACGACCCCCTGGGCCGCGAAAAGCTGATCGAGATGCCCGATGGCCGCAAGATCGCTTGGACCTGGATGGGCGCGAAGCGGGGCATCCCCGTGGTCATGCTGCGGGGATTGCCGATGACCTATCTGCTGCCTGGCGACGGAGAAGCCCGGCTGCGCGACGCTGGCATCTGTCTCTATGTTCCGTCGCGACCCGGTCACGGGAACAGCACCATGGACTCCTCGCTTGATGTGATGAGCGACAATCTTGTCGCATTGCGGGTCTTTCTCGACCAGGTCGTCGGCCGCCCTTGCCTTGGCGTCGGATTGGCCAGCGGCACCTTGCCTCTGGTCGTCGAAGCGGTGGCAAATCCCACGCGCTTCCACGGAATACTGGCGATCGGCTTCTCGTGCGGGATCGATCCTTCGGGAGTCCAGCGCCTGCCGCAGATTCAACGCATCATGCTGCAACTCGCAGACAGTGCGCCATGGGTTGCCGAACTGATGGCCAAATCGGGACACCGGATGATGCGCCAGCACGGCCTGGACTGGTATCTGGAACGCGCCTTCCGCCATACGCCGCTGAACCAGCAAACGGTGCGTAACCCCGATTGGACGGCATTGATCCGGAACGCCTGTGAACATCTGCTGAAGCAGGGCCACGCGACCTTTGTGCGGGAATTGCAGCTTTCGCGCCACAGCATGGACACCGCGCTGCGCGAGTTGCGCATACCCATGCGATATCTGGCGCCCACCGAAGATCCCGGCATCGATCTTGCTTCGTGCAGGCAGCTGGAAAGGATCAATCCCCTGATCACCGTCGAGCCGGTCACCGATGCGGCCGAGTTGGTTTTTTACCAGCGCAATGACCTCATCCTTGATCGTATCATCGCCTTGGCACACCGAAACTGAGCTGCATACACCAATCGGCGTATGACACCGCGGATCGCCATCCTCTAGAGCGGCCACGCAGGGCGCACGGCTGGTGCGCAATAAATTGTTCAGCTTGGATATTGAGCGCCAGACCGATCTTTGGACTGGTGGTTTTGCAACGCGAGGGATTGATGAGCGACGCAACGATCATGCGGCGACGCCGCCAAGCACCGGAATACGTGGCCACCCCGGACATGGCAGCCTTCACCATCGGGCAGATTGCCATCACCGCGTTAAGGGAAGAGGGTGGGCTTTCCGTGGAAATACTGCGCAGGCACTTGGCCCGGGTCGCTTCCGGACAAGAGGATGCTGTCGCTAGCCGCGTGAGCCCGGACATGGCCCTGGGCGCGCTTCATTATATCGAAACCTCCTTGCAGAACAAGGTAGCCTGAAGAGCTGGCCGCACCAGGCTGTCGGATCACTTTCTCTATTTAAAGTTCTGCAATCATATCATTTTATTCATAGACAGGGGATGCGGCTTGCAATGCATCCTTCCAAGACGTGTTTCGACCCGCTCAGCGGGGAGGAGGTGGGGCACATTACCCGGCACCTCAGAGGAATTCGAGAGGCCCGGGTGAATTTTCTCGGTCAGGACGATGAACTGGAAGGGGCGCTGGATAACCTGCTCCAGGCTCTTTCGCCACCTGGCGCAGGATCCGCCCGCAGCGTGACGCGTTGCGGCCAGGGGGTTTGCCCGTCCCGCAGCAGATCAGCGCCTCGCGCCAAAAGCCCTCCGCGTGGCTGTCGTGGAACAGGTGGAAATGGCCGATGGCCCGCCGCCCGTAATCGGCGGGATGCAGCAATACCACCGTGCGGTCCGCGCCGGTATAATAGCCAAGCGTGCGACGGATCGCAGACACGCTTCCCAACTCGTCATTCGCAACCGCGACCGCAAGGATATCCGCGCCAGGCACCTGCCTGCTGTCATTTAGCGCGATGGTGACGTAGTGATGGCAAAACGATTCAGGCCAGACAATGCGCACTCATATTGCTGCTCTTCTCGCTCTCATGATCGCCACCGGATGCGCGGTCGGTTCTGGTGCAGTGGTCAAGGGCGTCGGGCCGGACGATCTCCTGAAGCTTCGCGAAGGCCCTGGCCTCAATCACAACATCATCATCGGCCTGCCCGACGGAACGCGCCTCACCCGTCAGAGCTGCGTCACGAATAACGGTAAGGTCTGGTGCAGAGTCTCGCTGACCGACCGGCCTGCTATCTCGGGTTACGTTTCAGCGGACTATCTGGCACATCGCTGACAGCAACTTAGCCCGTAGTTGCCCGTCACCCGATCTATGCTGCGCGGCGGTGTTTCCGAAAGCTGCCTATTGGATCACCGCTGCAGTAGCGTCTCGATCTACGTGGTCAGCGGAACATGTTGACCTGCCCCCCGGAAGTTCCCTCGCTGTGATGTAGAGTCTGCCCAACCTGAGAAGGAGCAGACGACATGAGGAAAAGCCGGTTCACCGAGGCGCAGATTATCGGGATGATCAAGGAGCAGGAGGCGGGTTTGCCGACTTCCGAGCTTTGCCGGAAGCACGGGTTGAGCCCCGCGACGTTCTACAAGCTCAAGGCGAAGTATGGCGGGATGGACCTGTCGGACGCCAAGCGGCTGAAGCAGCTCGAGGACGAGAACGCGAAGCTGAAGCGCCTTCTGGCCGATGCCATGCTGGACAACGTGGTTCTGAAGGATCTCTTGGGAAAGCCCTGACGACACCGGTGCAACGGCGGGACGCGGTGCTGCGGGCGATGAAGGATCATCCGATCTCTCAGCGTCGGGCCTGTGTCCTGATCGGTGTCGATCCGAAGACGGTGCGGCGTGACAGGCCACCCGACAACCCGGAAATCCGTGAGGAGATGCACAAGATTGCCGAGAAGCGCCGGCGGTTCGGCTACCGGCGCGTGGGCATCCTGCTGGAGCGCAAGGGCATGATCATGAACGAGAAGAAGCTCTATCGCATCTACCGGGAAGAGGGCCTGTCGGTGCGCCGCAGGCGTGGCCGCAAGAGGGCACGAGGTAGCCGGACGCCAATACCAGCGCCGTTGAGGCCAAACCAGCGGTGGTCGTTAGACTTCCTGTCCGACACGTTCGGGGCCTGCCGCAAGTTCCGCATTCTGGCTGTGAACGACGATTGCTGCCGCGAGAACCTGGCGTTGATCGCTGACACGAGCATCTCTGGGGCTCGGGTGGCACGGGAACTGGATGCGCTGGTCAGGATTTACGGCAAGCCCGCTTGCATCGTCAGCGACAACGGAACCGAGTTCACCAGCAAGGCCATCCTGAAATGGGCCAACGCGAACGGCGTCGAATGGCACTACATCGACCCGGGCAAGCCGCAGCAGAATGGCTACATCGAAAGCTTCAACGGCAGCCTGCGCGACGAATGCCTGAACGAGGAAATCTTCGACAGCCTGGCTGATGCCCGCCGCAAACTGGCCCTCTGGCGCTACGACTACAACAACGTCAGGCCCCATTCCTCGCTGGGCAACAAGACCCCGTCCGACGCGCGCCGAGCGCTTGAGCAATCTGAGGGCTCCGCGCCCGGCGCGCTTGCCACACCCGAAACCAACCAATATCAACCCCAAGGACTCTCGTTATGAACGAGGGACGACCGGGGGGCAGGTCACATGCGCTACCGCACTCTCGGCCCGAGCGGCCTGCTGGTCTCGGAACTCTGCCTCGGCACCATGACCTTCGGCGGCTCGGACGGCATGTGGGGCCAGATCGGCCAGCTGCGCCAGGACGAGGCCGACAGCTTGGTCAGGGCGGCCTTCGATGCCGGCATCAATTTCATCGACACCGCCAATGTCTATGCCGGCGGCGAGAGCGAGCGGATCCTCGGCCAGGCCATCCGCAACCTCGGCATTCCGCGCGACGAGGTGGTGATCGCGACCAAGGTGATGGGGGTGATGGGCGAAGGCCCGAACGCCCGCGGCGCCTCGCGCGGCCATATCATGGCGCAGGCCAAGGCCAGCCTGGAGCGGCTGCAGATGGATCACATCGACCTCTACCAGATCCACGGCTTCGATCCGCTGACCCCGATCGCCGAGACGCTCGAGGCGCTCGATACGCTCGTGCGGCAGGGCCATCTGCGCTACATCGGGTTGTCGAACTGGGCGGCCTGGCAGATCGTCAAGGCGGTCGGCATCACCGAGGCGCGCAAGCTCGCGCCGATCCTGTCGCTGCAGGCCTATTACACGCTGGTCGGTCGCGATCTGGAACGCGAGATCGTGCCGATGCTGCAGGCCGAGGGCATCGGCCTGATGGTCTGGAGCCCGCTGGCGGGCGGCTTCCTGTCGGGCAAATACAGCGACGGCAGCACCGCGAACAACGGCCGCCGGGCGAGCTTCGACTTCCCGCCGGTCGATCTGGCGCGCGGCGATGCCGCCATCGCCGTGATGCGCGGGATCGCATCGACCAAGGGCTGCACGGTGGCGCAGGTGGCGCTGGCCTGGCTTCTGCATCAGCCGGTGGTGACCAGCGTGATCGTCGGGGTGAAGCGGATCGACCAGTTGCAGGACAATATCCGCTCGACCGAGGTGGCGCTGACTGCCGAGGACCTGGCAGCGCTCGACAGGGTAACGAGGCTGCCCGCCGAATATCCGGGCTGGATGCTGGAGCGACAGTCGCAATATCGCGCGACCTTCGCCTCGCAAGAGGGCTGAGATCCCGGTAGCGTCCCGCCAGCACCTGTGGGCGGGGCGACGACGCCGGTGCCGGGCGGCGTTCGAACGGTTGAGACTATGCTCGAATCTGATATGATCGAGCATGAAGGAGTTGTCACCATGCCCAATGTCCATCTGACGGAACCGATGCGGGACTATGTCGAGGGCCAGATCAGGTCCGGTGCCTATGCCAACCTCAGCGAGGTCGTGCGCGCGGGGATCCGCCTGTTGATGGAGAAGGACGGCGCAAGACAGTTCTATGCGCTGAAGGCGGAACTTGAGGAAGCTGCCGCCGCAGCCGAGGCGGGGGGCTTCGCGGATTTCGACGCCCGTGCCTTCGAGCCGGACGCCTTCCGAGGCTGACCCTCCGAATGGCGATCAGGCTATCCGACCTTGCCCGGCAGGATCTGGAGGAGATCCGCCAATATACGGTCGAACAGTGGGGTAGGGAGCAATGGCTGCGCTATTATCGGGGTCTTGCTTCTGCGTTCGAGCGGATTGAGCAGGCGCCGCTCTCGGGCCGACCGCGAGATCTGTTCCTGCCGGGGATGCGTTCGCTCAATTACGGAAAGCACATCATCTTCTACGCGCCGATCAAGGCCGCAGGAGACGCGGTTGTCGTGCTGCGGATACTGCATCAGAGGCGGCAGCTTCCCGCGCTGGTCTATTATGAAGACATTGAATGAAATCGGCTTCGGGAGCTTTTTCGTGCTGCGGGACGCTTCTGGACCGGGAAGTGCCAGCCACACTTGAAAGCCCGACAGGAACTGGATATTCTGTTTTTATACAGGTACTTCCAGGGAGTGTTGGTCTCGATAGTTGCGAGTCCGCGCAACGATGTCTTCGTCGTTCCGGCCGCGGGGGATGCGGTGCTGTGCCAGCGCGCGGCACGGCTTGTGCTCCGTTACACGCGGCAGGACTGTCCGAACCTGGTCGATGCAGGCCCTACAGGGCGAGGGGTTGAAAAGCCTTCCCGTGCGTCGCCGTCAGGATCGGCTTCCAGCGTCGGATCGGCAACCGCCTTGCGCAGCCGGTCCTTCTTCTGGAGGTCCATCCACTGGCGCAGCCGGTCCCGGCTCATGCCGCCGAGCTGCAATAGGTCAGCGCGGAAACGCCGATCTGGCGCCATCGTCCTTCCCTGGCCGCGCAGCACTTCAACCCGCCGCAACTTCGGCTTGTGCCGCTTCCGTGCCATTGCGCCCCGTGCTTCATGGCCGGAACCATCTTCCAGGATGGACCCGTTCAAGGGAGGTGGATCGGTCGCGGACGATTGCATCCCTGCTCCGGGCGCGTTAGTTGCAATGACTACCAGTCGCCATTGCCCGCATTGGAGGGACGATCCCGTGGATATCGCAAACCCGCTTCAGACCCTTATTGCTGACCTGCAGGGCCTGCATTTCAGCGACTACGAATCCCGTGCCTATCTGGGGTTGCTGAAGATCCAGCCCGCGACCGCCTATGAGGTGGCCAAGGAAGCGGGGCTTCCCAAGGCGAATGCCTATTCGGTGCTGGAAAGCCTGGTTCGGAAGGAGGCGGTGCAGCCGGTTTCCGAAAGCCCGGTCCGCTATACCGCGACGCCGCCGGACGTGCTGCTGTCGGCCATCGTCGAGACGACCGAGCGGCGCGCGGCCCGGATCAAGGAAGGGATCAGCAAGCTCGGCAATGTGCCGCAGCAGGAATATGTCTGGTCGATGACCGGGGCGCATGCCATCAACTCGCGCATCTCGCAGATGATCGACGCCTCGACCACGCATCTCTGGATCAAGGGGTCGGAGGACAATCTCGAAGGGCATCTCGACCAACTCGAGGCGGCCGCGCGGCGCGGGGTGGACGTGCTGATCGTGCTGTTCGGCACCAAGGTCGAGCAGTTCTCCTGCGGGGGCCGCATCACGGTCATGCTGCACGAGGGCAACGGAATTCCGGTGGCGATGGCCCCCTATCTGATCAGCATCACCCGCGATTTCGAGGAGGCGCTGGTGGCCGAGTTCGGCAGCCAGCCGCACGGTTCCTATACGCGCAACAAGCCCCTGGTGAACATCTTCGACAGCCTGATCCGGCACGAGATCTATTTTTGCGAGATCTTCGCCATCTTCGGCGACGAGATCCAGAACCGCTTCGGCCCGGCCCTGTTCGAGCTGCGGCAGAAATACCTTCCCCCTCCGCAGGTCGAGACGCTTCGCAAGCTGATCGGCGTTGGGGACGACGCGAACCCCTGAGGCCCGCGCCGCATTGGATAGCGACGCCGGGTCCCTGCCGTTACCCGCAAGCGCCGCGCATGGCGGATGACCGGCGGTCGTCCTGTCCGTTGCGCGGCGGCCCTGGCGGATTTCCTGCAGGCCGATCCGCTGTCCGGCATGCCGGCGGATGGCGGGGGCCGCGGCCAGCGGTCCCGCCCCTGGTGCTATTGCAGCAGGCCCAGATCGGTAAGCGAGGCCCTGAGCCGGTCGCGCTCGGTCGCAAGGAAGGTCATCGTCTCGTCGTGGCCCTTGACGTTTTCGGTCCAGTAATTCTCCGCGACTTCCTTTTTCCAGGCGTCGGTCGCGGCCATCTTCTGCAAGGCATCCTCCCAGAAGGCGATCTGCTCGGGCTCCATGCCTTGCGGGCCGATCACGCCGCGGAACGGGCCATAGACCACGTCATAGCCGAGTTCGGTCCATGTCGGCACATCCGACAGCGCCCCGCCCAGCCGCTCGGGCGCACTCACCGCCAGGCATTTCACGTCGCCCGACCGGACATATTCCGCAAAGCTCGCGGCGGGGGCGATGGAAAAGTCGATATGCCGGCCAAGAAGCGCCGTCACCGCCTCGGACGCGCCCTTGAAGATCACGGTCTTGGGTTTCATCACGTCGAAGCCCACCGCCCCGGCAAGCTGCGCGAAGGCCACGTGGTTGTGGTTGCCCGGCGTGGTGGCGAAGCCGAAGCGGATCGCCTCGGGCTTTTCCTTCAGCGCCGCGACCAGATCCGCGGCGGTTTCCAGGTCGCTGTCGGCATGGACGGCAAAGCAGAGATATTCCGAAACCAGCGTCGCGATGGGGGTCAGGGCCTCGAAGGTCATGGGCGAGGTGCCCCGCAGCTCGTCGGTCAGGATGTTGGGCGAGGTGATCGAGATATAGTGCATGTCGCCCGGATGCCGGTTCATCGAGGCGAGGCCGACCGCCCCGCCGGCGCCGGGCTGGTTGATGACGTTGATCGGCTGGCCGACGATGCCGTCCTCCAGCACGCGCTCGATCGCTCGGGCGGTGCGGTCGAAGCCGCCGCCGGGCGAGGCGCCCACGATGATCTCGATCACGCGAGTCGGCTCGGCAGCCTGTGCGGCGGCGGCACTTGTGGCCACGGCCAGGGCCATTGCAACGATGCGGCTGAATGCAGCCATGGTGTCCTCCTATTGGGTTTGCGGTCTTTTTTCCTTTTTCGCCGCGCGCCGAAGCGCACGGTTCCGCGGGCTCATCAGCCGGGTGGCGGGCAGGATCGCCGCCAGCAGCACAAGAAGCGCGCTGAGGCCAAGGAACACCGCCGCGATGCCGCTGGGCACCAGCCCGGCCGGATCGCCGTCCGACAGGGAAAGCGCCTGGCGCAGCGATTGTTCCAGGCCGCCGCCCAGGGCGACCGCCAGCACCAGCGGGGCCAGCGGCACCTGCGCGCTGCGCAGCAGGAAGCCGATGACGCCGAAGACCAGCGCCACCTGGATGTCGAAGACGTTGTTGTTCAGCGAATAGGCCCCGGTGACGGCCAGCAGCAGGATGATCGCGTTGAGCGGCGCGCCGGGCATCATCAGCATCCGCACGAAGACGCCGATGAAGGGAATGTTGAGGATCACGAGCACCACGTTCGCGACATAGAGGCTGCCGATGATGCCCCAGACCAGGTCGGGATTTTCGGTGAAGAGATGCGGGCCCGGCTGGATGCCGAAGATCATCAGCGCCCCCAGCAGGATCGCCGTCGCCGACGATCCGGGCAGGCCCAGGGTGAAAAGCGGGATCAGCGCGCCGCCGACGCTGGCATTGTTCGCGGCCTCGGGGCCGGCCACGCCCTCGATCGCGCCCTTGCCGAATTCTTCGGGGTGGCGGCTCGACCGGCGCTCGGCGGCATAGGAAAGAAGCGTCGCCACCGCCCCGCCCGCGCCCGGCACGACCCCCACCATGAAGCCGATGACCGAGCCGCGCAGGAAGGAAAAGCGGCAGCGCTTCCATTCGGAGGGCTCCATCCACAGCCGTCCGACCGTCTCGACCTTGCCCCAGCGCCGGGCCATGATCTCCTGGATGTTGGTAAAGACCTCGGAGATGCCGAAAAGGCCGATGATCACCGCGATGAGGCTGATCCCGTCGAAAAGGTTCGGCGAGTTCATGGTAAAGCGCGCCGCGCCGCTTTGCAGGTCGATGCCGACGGTGGCGATCATCAGGCCGATCACGATGGCCATGAGCCCCTTGACGGCCGCGCCCTGCATCAGCGTGGCGGTCGCGATCAGCGCAAAGGTCATCAGCGCGAAATATTCCGCAGGCCCGAAGCGCAGGGCGAAGCGCGCGATGGGCTCGGCCAGGAAGGTAAGCCCGACAAGCCCGACGCTTCCCCCGATGAACGAGGCGACGGCGGCGCAGAAAAGCGCGGCACCCCCGCGCCCGCGCCGCGCCATCGGGTTGCCGTCGAGCATGGTGATGACCGACGAGACGTCGCCCGGCGTGTTGAGCAGGATCGACGAGATCGAGCCCCCGTACATCGAGCCGAAATAGATGCCGCAAAGCATGATCATGCCGCCCGTCGGGTCGAGCCCGTAGGTCAGCGGCAGCAGCAGCGCGATGCCGGTCGAGGGGCCGAGGCCGGGCAGCATCCCGATCCAGGTGCCCACGAACGCCCCGATCAGGACATAGACGAAGTTCCAGCCGGAAAAAGCGGTGGCGATGCCCGTGGCAAGAAAGGCGATGGTGTCCATCAGAAGATCCTCCCCAGCATGGTCGGCGGGAAATAGGTCTGCAGAAGCACCGTGAAGACGACATAGAACAGCAGGGTCAGGCCCGCCGCGTATAGCAGCGCAAGGCGCAGCGGCTCGCGCAGCGTCAGCAGGAAGCCCAGGAACAGCAGGAAGCTTGTCGCCGCATAGCCGACGACCGGCAAGAGCAGGATGAAGCCCAGGACCAGCGCCGCGCAGATCGCGATGGCGACAAGGGTCGCAAGCGGCGTGGCCGGCGCCTGCCGGGCCGAGGGCTGCACCAGCGTGATGATCGAGAACAGGATCAGCAGCGCACCGAGGATCTGCGGAAAGGCCCGCGGTCCCAGCGGGTCGCCGAAACTGCCCTGCGCAATGCCGAGGGAAGCCGAGAGATAGAGCCCGGCCACGGCGATGCAGATCAGGGCAACCACCCTGTCGATGCCAAGAACATGTCTCATGGTCTTCTCCCTTCGTCCTGCGTCGCCAGGGGCTCGGCCAGGAAGGCGATATGCCGATCCCAGCCGCTGTCCTGGTCGGGGCAATCGATGCGATAATGGGCGCCGCGGGATTCCGTCCGCGTGCCGCTTGCCTGGAGGATCAGGCGCGAAAGCACATACATGGCGTCGAGCGAGAAGCCCTCGACAGGGCCCGCCCCGGCCAGCGCCGCCTCGACCAGGGGGGCGAGGGCGGCGTGGCGGGCCAGCGCCCGCTCGACTGCGGCGCCCGTCCGCTCGATCCCCGCCCCTTCGACGAGGATCGCCCGGATCTCGGCCTTCAGCGCTGCGTGGTCCCTTGCGGCTGCGGCCCCGCCGGGCAGCCGGATGCCGATCGTGTCGGACCGGGGCCGGCCGTTCGGGCGCCGCGGATCCTCGGCGATCAGGCAACGCACCATCCGCGGCGGAAAGTCGAAGCGCAAGGGCCGCGGGCCGGCCGTCCGGGCATGGTCCGCCGCGCTGCGGCCGGCGCGGATGCCAAAGACCGCGGCCTCCGTCAGCCCGTTGCTGTTCAGCCGCGTCGCGCCGTGAAGGCCGGCGGTGATCTCGCCCGCCGCGAAAAGCCCCGGCACGGCGGTGCGCCCGTCGATGTCGGCCACGACGCCGCCCATGGCAAAATGCACATCGGGCGCCACCTCGACGCGCTCGCGATAGGGGTCGATGCCGACCTTCGCGATCGCCCGCAGGAAGCGGCCGGAAACCTGCGCCACCGCCTCGCGGTCGGTTTCGGAAATATCCACCCAGACGGCGCCGTGTTCCGTGCCGCGCCCCTCGCTCACCTCGCGGAAAATCGCCCGCGAAAGCACGTCGCGGGTCGCCGCCTCCATCCGCTCGGGGTCGTAGCGGTGCATGAACCGCTCGCCCCTGGCATTCAGCAGCTTGACGCCGGGCTGGGCCATCAGCCCGCCGCCCGTGCTGGTGCCCCGCACCTGCGGCGGCCAGGCAAGCGAGGTGGGGGTGAACTGCACGAATTCCAGGTCGGTCAGCACCGCCCCGGCCTTCAGCGCGAGGTAATAGCCGCTGCCGTCCGCCAGGTCGTGGTTGCTGGTGACTGGAAATATCCGTCCCATGCCGCCGCAGGCCAGCAGCACCGCCCCCGCCTCGATCGCAAGCCAGCCGTCGGGACCATGGCAGAGCAGCCCCGCCGCCGCCCCCTCGGCGTCCTTCAGCACTTCGATGGCGGTGGTATGGCCGACAAGCCCTATCCCCGCCTCGGTCGCGCGTTCGATAAGCGTCGTCATCAGCCCGACCGCCCCCCCGCCCTCGCAGCGGACCGAGCGCGCGCGGGAATGTCCGGGGGCGGGGTAAAGGGCAAGGTCGCCGTCCTTCCGGTGGAAGGCCACGCCGAGCGACTCGAGCTTGCGGATCGCGGGCCCGGCCTCGGCCACGAAGGTCCGGGCAATATCGTCAAAGGCAAGGCCGCGGGCGGTCCGGCGGATGTCCTGCAAATGCAGTTCGGGCGTATCCTCAGGGTCCACGCCCGTCACCGCCGCAAGGCCGCCGCTCGCAAGCCAGCTGTTGGCGGACTTGCCGATCTCACCCTGGGCGACCAGGGTCACGGCCGCCCCGGCTTCGCGTGCGGTAATGGCGGCAAGCAGCCCTGCAAGGCCCGAGCCCACCACCACGACGTCGGCGCTTGCACGCGCCGCTTCGGTTATCACCACGTTTTCCTCCCCGATCTTTGGCCGGCCTCCCCGCCGGCGCTTGGTTGTCGCGCCTAAACCTCCAGTCCTGCGCGCAGTTCCTCGATCCTTGCGCGCGGGGCGAACAGGTCGCCCGCCATCAGCAGCCGCGCCGTTCGCTCGACCGCGGCGCTTTCGATGCGCCAGCCGTCCGCGGTCCGCGCCACCTGGGCCGAGACGGTCAGCACGCCCGCCGGATGGCCAAGCCGGGTCCGGTCGTCCCCGGCGCGGCACAGTTCCTGGACGATGCTTCCCGGCAGGCGGCTGGCCACCGCCGAGCAGACCGCCCCGGTCACGGCAAGCGTGTTGTGCGGCTTCTGCATGGCCAGTTGCCGGACGCAGACATCCATGCTCTCGGCGCTCACCGGACCATCCTGCGCGGCATAATCCTGCGGCGGGCCGACCATGATGACGCGCGGAATGTTGGGCGAGCGAAGCGTCGCCTCTTCGGGCCGGTCCACGAGGCCAAGGACGGTCGCCGCCCAGCCCCTGATCGCCTCCAGCTCGGCCATCAGGGCGGGATTGGCGCTGATCTCGGCGGGGCTTTCGGCACCCGTCGCCCCCAGCGCCCTGGCCGGGACGAAGACGAAGGGCGTCGCCGCATCCACGAAGGACACCGGCACCTCGCGTTCGCCCAGCCGGACCATGTCGCGGACCGATCCGGTGGGCAGCAGCCTGCCGCTGACCGCGCCCGCGCAATCGCCGAAATCAAGCGCGATGGCCGAGCCGGTGCCGGGCACGCCCGGTATGCGCGCCTCTCCCTCGATGCAGGGGCGGCCCTTTTCGACGCGAAAGCGCGCGGTGACGACCTGGCCCGTGTTCGTGGTGTGGATCCGCACCGACATCTCGGGCTCCCGCGGGGCGATCATGCCGCGCAATACCGCGAAGGGGCCGACCGCGGCCAGCATATTGCCGCAATTGCCGCCCGCGCTGACCATCGGCCGGTCGATGCCCACCTGCAGGAAGGTATAGTCGAGGTCCGCGTCAGGGCGGGCCGAGCGGCCGACGACCGCCGCCTTGCTGGTCAGCGGGTCGGCGCCGCCGATTCCGTCGATCTGCCGACGGTCGGGCGAGCCGTAGCAGGCCAGCAGGAGCGCGTCGCGCTCCTGCCGGTCCGCAGGAAGATCCTCTTGCAGGAAGAAGGCCCCCCGGCTCGATCCGCCCCGCATGAAAAGGGCGCGGACCGAGACCTGTTGCGGATCGCTTATCGCGCCCGCCGCTTCTTGTGCGGAAACCTGGGGCATGGCCGCCTCAGGCTGCCCGCAGCGCGGGCTTGCGGTCGGGTGCGACCGTAAGCGCGGGTATGACGCCCGCATCGCTTTCGGTCTCCAGCGCCATCAGGCGGCGGCTGATGTCCGCGATCCTGTCCTCGTCCAGCACCAGCCCGGCGGTGGTCAGGAACTTGCGCTCCAGCTCCTCCGCGGTCAGCGGGTTGGTGGGCTCGCCGCGCGGCTCGTCGCTGCGGTGGACAAGGCTGCGCCCGTCCTTCAGCCCCAGCGTCAC
Source organism: Paracoccus ferrooxidans (assembly GCF_029909815.1). NCBI lineage: Bacteria > Pseudomonadati > Pseudomonadota > Alphaproteobacteria > Rhodobacterales > Paracoccaceae > Paracoccus > Paracoccus ferrooxidans. The sequence goes on from NZ_CP038201.1 coordinate 397,864, forward strand.
CACCGCCTGCCGGCCGCCCACGCCGAAGTCCGGCTCGGCCTCCAGCACCACCCTGGCCGCGAGGTCGTGGATCGATTGGTCGGCATAGCCGTCCCAATAGTCGCGCAGCCCGTTTCCGCCCCGTGCCAGCGCCAGCGCCACGCCGAACTGGGTGCTGCCCATCGCCGCGTTCAGGCTGGGGCAGGGGAACTTCGACGCCTGCCGGATGGCAAGGCCGCTCATCTTCACCGTGATCGTGTCGATCTCGTCCAGCGTGATCCCCTCGTCATGGAAAAGCTGCGCGAGGTCGATCGGGCCATGCGCATAGCGGCAGGCGGCATGGGGCTTGAAGCCCACCTCCATGATCGCGAACTCGGTGCCGAACCCGTCGAGCAGGTCCGAGGCGCGGACGCTGTCGGTGAAGGCGTTGAGGAAGCCCTCCTTCGATTCCAGCGCCTTTTTCGGCCCCGTGAAGCCCCGGCGCGCCATGACCCCGGCCAGCACGCCGTTGAAGGCGCCCTTGCCGGGACCAAAGGGCTTGGCCATGCAGGGATCGTCCAGATAGGACTGGATGCCGCTCGACTGCATCGCGGCCAGGCCGATGGCATTGGCGATGCCTTCCTCGTCGCAGCCCAGGAGGCGGGCGGTGATGACGGCCGCGCCCATCAGCGAAACGGTCGAGGTGGTGTGATAGCCGCGATGGCGGTGGCCGGGGTTGATCGCCTTGGCGACCCGGATCGCGATCTCGTAGCCCGCGACGACCGCGGCGACCAGATCCTCGCCCTTCGCGTGGCTGACCTCGGCCGCGGCAAAGGCCGCGGGGATAAGCACCGATCCGGCCTTGATCAGGCCCGAGCCATGCGCGTCGTCGAGTTCCACGCCGTGCCCCATCGCGCCGTTGCAAAAGGCGGCCAGCGGCGCCGGCACCTTGTCGCCATAGCCGACGATCGTGCTTTCGGGCTTGCCGCCCCATTCCTGCACGAGCTGCGTGATGGCGATCGCCGCCTCGCTGATGGCCGAGGCGGCAATCTGGTTGCCGACGCCATCGCGGATGATGAGCTTGGCCTTCTGCTGCACCGGGGCCGGCAGGTCTTGATAGCGCAGGTTCGCGGCCAGCTTCGCAAAGCGGCGCGTCAGGCCCTGGAGATCGGCTGTATCGCGGATGTGTTCGTTCATCGGCTCTTCCTTCGATTGAGTGTCTGGCAGGTGAGGGATGTGGTAGTTTCTAGCGCTGCGGCTATTGATGGTATTTATAACTACTATCATTTGCACCGCCCTGTCAACGACGAGCAGCCGTTTTGCCGATCATGGGTCAAGGATTTGAAAAAACTTGGTTTCCAAGCGGCCAGTTCCAGCCCGTATCCGGGTTGCCGGACAATCTTGCGCTTTTAGGTGGTAGTAACTACAACCATTAAAGGGAATCAGGAGGCCCCATGTGCGACCGTTCCATCCTCGGGCCCTTGCCGGGGGCTGGTCCCGGCGGACCATGGCGCGGTCGCGGGGGCACGGGCTTGGGGAATATCGCAAGATGCAACATCAGATGCCGGGCGAGGCCGCGACTTCGGCGGAGGGGGTGACGCCGCTCAAGCTGTTCCTCGGCTTCGCCTCCATCGGCTTCGTGGGCTTCGGGGGCGTGATGCCCTGGGTGCGATGGCTGGTGGTGGACCGCAAGAGCTGGTGCAGCGCCGAGGAGTTCGACAATCTCTTCGCCTTGGCGAGCTTCCTGCCGGGCGGCAACGTGCTGGGCGTGTCGGTGATGGTGGGCGGACGGCTGGCCGGGCGGCGAGGCTCGCTTGCGGCGGTGCTGGGGCTCGTGGCGCCGCCGGCCGTGCTTGTCTGCCTCATGGCCGAACTCTATCGCCGGCACCAGCATCTCGAGGCGGTGCAGGGCATGATCGGCGCGCTGGCCTCGGCGGCGGCCGGGCTGATCGTGGCCATGGGGCTGCGCATGGTCTGGCCGATGCGGCGCAGCCCGCGGGCCCTGGCCATCGTCCTGGTGGTCGTGGTCGCGGCCGGGCTCCTGCGGCTGCCGCTGGTCTGGATCCTCCTGACGATCCTGCCGGCCAGCCTGCTTGCCGCCCGCCTGGTCGCAAGGTGACGGCCGATGGAGAATCCCGTCGCCCTGCTGACGCTGAAGATCCTTTTCCTCTCCTGCATCGCGGTCGGGGGCTTCATCGCGACGGTGCCGGAACTGAACCGCTTTGCCGTGCAGGTGCAGGGCTGGATGAGCGACGGGACATTCGCCACGCTCTTTGCCCTGTCCCAAGCCTCGCCCGGCCCCAACCTGATCATCGCGACCCTTGTCGGATGGGAGGTCGCGGGCTTTGCGGGCGCCGTACTGGCCACGGCCGCGACCTGCCTGCCGACGCTGGTGATCGCCTATCAGGCGATGCGTTTGCGCGCCCATCACGGCCGCGCCCGCTGGTTCTTGCTGGTGGAGCGGGCGATCCTTCCGATCGCCGTCGGGCTGATCCTTGCCTGTCAATCGGCACGCAACTTTGACCCCCTTTCGGCGCCCAATAATGACCCCGCTTGGTCAGCACGGGTAGCTGGCCCGATGCGGTGTAGCCTCCATACAGCGCAACCGGATCGGGCCAGCGGCGTCTCGGTCATTCCCGCGTCTTGAAGCGCCAGCTCTCGTTGCCGGTCTCGACGATGTCACAGTGATGGGTCAGTCGGTCGAGGAGCGCCGTTGTCATCTTCGCGTCTCCGAAGACGGTCGGCCATTCGCCGAAGTCGAGGTTCGTCGTCACGATGATCGAGGTGCGTTCGTAAAGGCGACTGATGAGGTGGAACAGGAGCTGGCCACCCGTCTGGGCGAACGGCAGATATCCCAACTCGTCGAGGATCAGGAAGTCGAGGCGGCACAGGAGATCCGCAGTGCGTCCCTGTCGGTCGGCGCGGGCTTCGGCGTCCAGCTTGTTCACCAGGTCCACGACGTTGAAGAAGCGGCCGCGCTTGCCACGGCGGATGCAGGCCCGGGCGATGCTGACGGCAAGGTGGGATTTGCCGGTCCCGGTGCCGCCGATGAGGACGACGTTACGCTGATGCTCGAGGAACTCTCCGGAGGCCAGATCGCGCACCAGCGTTTCGTTTACGGGCGTGTCTTCGAAGCTGAACTCGTCGACTTCCTTGGCCAAGGGCAGCTTGGCGATGGTCATCTGGTATTTGATCGAGCGAGCTTGTTTCTCGCTGATCTCGGCGTTCAGCAGGTCGCCCACGATTTGCTGCGGTTCGTGCTGTCGCTTCACCGCCGTGGCGATGATCTCATCGTAGGCGGCCTTCATGCCGTAGAGCTTCAACTGGCCCATCGCGTCCAGCACCTGTGATCTTTCCATGGCGGGGTCTCCTGAGGCTGTCGTAGCGTTTGCAGTCGGCCACGGGCTCGCAGGTCAGGCGCAACGCGTCCGGCGTGGCGATGGTCAACGGAGGTGGTGGCTCGCGATGTCGGGCCAGGATGTTCAGAACGACCGATGCCGCCGGGGCGCCTTCGGTCAGGGCCTCGACGCAGGCAGCCTCGACGGCTTCCAGTCCATCCGTTGGGATCATGCTCAGGATCTGGACCATCTGACGGTCACCGTTCGGCACGCGCCCCAGCTTACGCTGGACGCGTCGTATCGCCGGCGGCAGTTCCCATTCCTTGAAGGGAGCGCCGTTTCGAAGGGCGCCGGGCTTGCGGGCCAGCACCGGGATGTAGTGCAGCGGGTCATAGATGGCCTTGTCGCGCCCGAAGGCGCGGTCGTGCCGGCCGACGATCTTGCCGTCCTGCCAGACCTCGACCCGCTCGGCATAGGCGCGGATCTCGACCGGACGGCCGACGGCGCGACCATCGACCGAGTAGCGGTTCTTGTCGAACCTAACGAGGCAGGTCTTGGACACCGAGGCCGGCACGGCATGGAATCCGTCGAAAGGGCCGACGTAGGGCACCAGGCTCGCCCGCTCATCCTGGAACACGTCCCAGATTGTCCGATCACGCAATTCCTGGTGCGGATGGGCCTTGGCCCAGGCAATACAGCGATCCTGAAGCCAGGCGTTGAGTTCCGCGTAGCTCTTGAAGCGCGGCCGCGGCACGAAGAACCGCCGCCGGACAACGCCAACCTGGTTCTCTACTTGTCCCTTCTCCCAGCCGGACGCGGGGGTGCAGGCGACGGGATCGACAAGGTAGTGTCCGCACATCTGCTGGAACCGGCGATTATACGCGCGGTCGCGGCCGACGAAGATCGTGTCCACCGCCGTCTTCATGTTGTCGTAGATCCCACGCGCACAGGCGCCGCCGAAGAAGGCAAAGGCCTTGTCATGGGCATCGAACACCATTTCCTGCGTCTCTCGCGGGTAGGCCCGGACGAACAGCATCCGGCTATGACAAAGCCGGACGTGAGCCACCTTCACCGTGGTGGTCACGCCGTCGATCAGAACGACCTCGTGACTCCAGTCGAACTGGTAGGCTTCACCCGGATCGAAGCTCAGTGGCACATAGGCGGCGGCTGACGCTTCCTGCTCCGCCTGCGACCACGAAGCCGCATAGCGTCGGACCGCGTCGTAGCCGCCGTCATATCCGAGGGCCCTGAGCTCTTCGAAAATCCGGATGCGGGTCAGCCGCTCGCGCTTCGGCTTGCGCGCATTCGCCGCCAGCATCTCGTCGAGCTTGCCTTTCCAGGGACCGATCTTCGGCTGCGGTTGGACGGTTCGCTCGTAAGTCATCTCCGTTGCGCCGGACCGGATCACCTTCCGAACCGTGTTCCGCGATACCCGCAGCTCTCGGCAGATATGCTTGATCGACTTCTTGTCCTGGAAATACGCCCGGCGGATCTTCGCAATCGTCTCCACAACCAGCATCCCACACTGTGCCCCCCGATAGCCTCGGAGGCATCATGACCATCAGCGTAAGGGGGGTCATTTTTGGAAGCCGATTACCCCGTTACGGGGTCAATTTTGCACGCCGGTTCACAAATACGGGGCATTGTCCGTTCCCGAGGGGCATCTCGCCGTCGATTTCACGATCCATGCCGACAGGCTGCTCATGGCCTGGACGGAAACGAACGGTCCCGCGACCCCGGCCGAGGATCGGGTCGCAGGCTTCGGCTCGACCCTGGAAAGCGCGGCGGTCGCCGGGGTCGAAGGCGAACTGCGGCGCGAGTGGAGGGCCGATGGCCTTGCCATCACGCTGGAGGTTCCGCTGCGGCGCCTGGCCGGGTGACTGTTCGCCCGCCCGATTTCCACCGCCCCATAACCGGCCGCCCCACCGCGCTGTCGCGCAGGGCCGGGGAGGTCTTTCGCGAAGGTTCCTCGCCAAGACGACATTGTTCCCGGCAAAGCGCGCCCCGCGCCGCAAGGGCTTGCAGGGGGATCTGCGTTTCGGTGACAGCCCTCGGCCGTAGCTGCGCTGCTGGTGGCTAGCTTTCGGGCGGAAGCAGGACGCTTCTGCGGGAACCTGACGGCGGGCCTGCGGCAGGCTATGCTGTTGGGAGGGCGTGATGAGCGCTGATCACGTCCGAGCCGGTGGCGAACCCGCGCCAGTTCCCGTGGCGGGCTTTCAAGGGCGGCCGGGTCGTCGAGCGGCAGGGCGGGCTGGCACAGCACCGGCGCCAGCATCGCGGGCTCCAGCATCATCGACAGGGCGAAACTGCCGGTAAAGCACATGCCCACCGCGCCCACGCCGGGCCCGCCGCATTCCGCCTGCGCCAGCCGCGCCAGCGATCGCAGCCATGCCGTGACCGGGCTTGCCCCCTGTCCGGTCAGGGTGCGGAACGCGACCGCGGTGCAGGCGCGCCTGAAGATGCTTGCGCCGGCCTCGGCGGTGCCTTCGGCGCCGAACAGCGAGGGCAGCCAGACGGTGAAACCCGCATCGCGCAGCCAGCGGGCAAAGCGGACGACCTGTGGGCTGAGGCCGGGCATTTCCTGCATCACGGTCACCGCGGGCCCTTGCCCGCCGACATGCACCCGGCGGGTTTCGCCGGCAAGCGTGAGGTCGCGCGGGGCGAAGTCGCCCATCCTGTCGTCGCGCATCCGCCCGTCCTCAGCTTGCCCCGGCCAGCAGGCGGGCCGGCGCCTCGGGGCATTGCGCGACGACGCGGTAGCGGTCCTGCGACATCGGCGCGACCACCAGCGTGCCGCCGGCCGAGAAGAACAGCGTCACCTCGTCTTTCGGAATCGGCCTGCCCATCCGCACGTCGGCCAGCATGAACGAGCCATGGGTCTTGCCCGGAAAGGCGATGCCGGCCTGGTCGCGAACCGTGCTGTTCTGCCCGTCCGCGCCGACGGCGTAACGGGTCGCGATCCTGCGGCCATCGACCAGGGTCACGACCGCCCCGTCCGCCGCGGTCTCGATCCGCTCTGCCGCGGCGGGGCGCAGCACGCAATGGCCCAGACCGGCCAGCCGTTGGGTCAGGATGGCCTCGGTTTCGTCCTGCGGGATCATCAGCGCAAAGGGCAGCGCGTGGCGCAAGCTGCGGAAATCGGCACGCAGCAGCACCGGGTCGCGGTCGCTCGCAACTGATGGTGAACAATCATGGACCAGATGGTCGCCCTGCGCGTATTCAGGACGGTGGAGCAGGGCTCCTTCACCGGGGCGGCACGCCTGCTGAAACTCTCGCCGGCCGCCGTCAGCAAGAATATCGGCGCGCTGGAGGGCCACCTGAACGTCCGGCTGCTGAGCCTAACCGAGGCGGGAGGGCGCTATTTCGAGCAGATCGCCCGGATCCTGGATGACCTTGACGAGCCCGACCGTTCGCTCGGCCCCTTGCAGCGCCAGCCGAGCGGGCTCTTGCGTGTTAGCGCGCCGATGACCTTCACGCTCACCCCGCTTTCTGCGGCGCTATCCCGACCTGTCGCTTGACCTTCAGCTTGACCACAGGCGGGTCGATATCGTCAAGGAGGGCTTCGACCCGGCCATCCGCGGCAGCGACCGGCTGGAGGATTCAAGCCTGGTCGCCCGCCGGCTGATGACGCTGCGCCACGTCGTCTGCGCCTCGCCGGATCATTTCGCGCGTCATGGCACGCCGCGCGCGCCGCAGGATCTTGGGGCGCATGACTGCATCCAGTTCACCCTGTCGGGCCATGTCAGCGAATGGGAGTTTACCCGCGGGGCCGAGCGGATCAGGGTGCCGATCGACTGCCGCTACAAGGTAACGAGCGGCCTGGCGATCCGCGATGCCCTGCTTGCCGGTTTCGGGCTGAATCTCATTCCGCGCCAATATGTCGCCGATGACATCAGGGCCGGCCGCCTTGCTACTGCGCTCGACGACTGGACGCCGGTGCAGACCGCGATCTATGCGGTCTATCCTTCGCGCCGATACATCCTGCCGAAGGTGCGCGCCTTCGTCGCGTTCCTGGTCGAGGCCACCCGCGACGAGGCATAGCCGGCCGGGCAGGGCGCGGGGCCTATCGCATGGCCGGCTATGCGACCGATGCCGCGCGCATCCTGCGGGATGCCTGGCTGCGCTTGCCGGGCAGGATCTGCGGCGGCCATGCCTCGACCATCTCCGCGCCGCGCGGATGCGACGCGAGGCACTTGCCGGCTGCCCGAGCCGCTGGTCCAGGACGTCCTCGCGGGGGTCGAGCAGCAGGACGTCGGCATCGCGCTGATCCTGACGCTCCACGGTCGCCCGAGATGCAGGTCTGACGGCTTGCATGGCCGTGGCCGTAACAAATCGGTCCCATGGGGCCGGCTTCCAGCCCATGGAAAGGATCGCGCCATCGAACCGTGGGATCAAACCGCTAGGGGGCCGAGACGGCGATGCCCCTTGGCCGCGCCCGCATGGAGACGACATCCAGGGCGAATCGCACCAGGTAGTCGTTCAATTCCATCGAGGCAGAGGTCGCGGCCCCGGCATCGCCTTCGGCAATCGCCGTCAGGATGCGGCGGTGAAACGCCTTGCCGATGCCGATGTCCGCCGCCTCGTCCTGGATATGCATCACCCAGAAGCGCCGCGACAGCGCCTGGAGCGGGGTCATCAGCGCCTCGAGGTAGGGGTTATGGGCCGCCTCGATCACCAGCGCATGCGTTTGCCGCACCGTTTCGGCATAATCCTCGAGCGAGAACTCGCCCTCGAGCGACGCGGCAAGATCGCGCATCTGCTGCCGTTCGGCCTGGGTCGCGCGCTCGCAGGCCAGGGCGATCGCCAGAACCTCGGTGGCGCGGCGAACCTCCAGGGCGCTCAGCTGGTCCTCGACGGAAATGGCGGGGATCTCGATGCCGCGGCTGGGGTGGATGCGCAGCATCCGGCTTAGCGCAAGCCGCTGGATGGCCTCGCGGATCGGCGTGCGGCCAAATCCCGTCAGCTCCATCAGGCTGCGTTCGGACACCATCGACCCCGGCCTGAGTTCGCCGCGCTCGATCAATTGCTGAAGCACCGCCACGGCGCGATCCGACTGGTTGATCACCTGCTTTTCCCTGCAGCCACCCTGCGCGCCGTCATAGCGCAGGACGCGGGGCAGCGCAAAATATTCCCGGCCGCTAGTTGCCATGCAACCGATATATCGGTTATGTATCGATTCTGCCGAACCTCGAAAAGATGCCGGCCGCGTCTCCCCGAACCCCACCGACCGAGAGAGCAAAGATGAAGTATTCGCCCCATTCCGAGCCCTGTCCGCTGCCCTTTTCGCCGTTCAAGAGCTGCACCGTGCCGCGGCCGATCGGCTGGATTTCAAGCGTCAGCCGCGACGGGATCGAGAACATCGCCCCCTACAGCCAGTGGCAGAACCTGACCTTCGATCCGCCCATGGTGATGTTCTCGGCCAACCGCTACCCGGACGGCCGCCGCAAGGACACGGTGGTCAATGCCGAGGAGATCGGCTGGTTCGTCTGGAACATGGCGACCTATGCCCTGCGCGAGGCGGTCAATATCAGCGCGATGGTGTTGCCCCCGCAGGAAAGCGAATGGGACCGGCTGGACGTCACCCGCGACTATGCCGACAACGCCCGCATCCCGATGGTGCGCGAAAGCCCCTGCAAGTTCGAATGCCGCCATATCGGCACGCATGTGCTGAAGGGCCGCTCGACGGTGGGGACCATCGACGTGGTGTTCGCCCAGGTCGAGAAGATCCATATCGACGACCGCGTCATCCGCGCCGACGGCCGGCTCGACATCCAGGCGATCCAGCCGATCGCGCGCATGGGCTATTTCGACTACACCGTCGTCCGCGAGACGTTCGAGATGCGCGTGCCCGGCTCCGACGCCGATGCGCGCGCCGGCCTCGAAGGCCGGGCCGAAGCCGTCTGACGGCGCCGGCAGGAATCAGCACCAGACATATGGCAACACATCCGGGGAGGAGACCCATGCCTGCGTCAGAACATTCGACACTCGTCGCCGATTGCGCCAGCGGCGCCGGGCCGCGCAAGCTGCGCGATCTGGTCGCGGTGAACTTCGGCAATGCGCTGGAATGGTTCGACTGGACCATCTACACCATCTTCGCGCCCTATTTCGCGGTGCAGTTCTTTCCGTCCGAGGACCGGGCCGCGGCGCTTCTGGCGACATTGGCGATCTTCGCGGTCGGCTTCGTGACCCGCCCGATCGGCGGGCTGGTCTTCGGGCTTTATGCCGACCGCGTCGGGCGCAAGGCCAGCCTGACGCTGGCCATGCTGGTGACGGCCGGCGGCAGCATCGTCATCGCGCTGGCCCCGACCTTCGATTCCGTCGGCATCCTGGCCTCGATCATCCTGCTGGTGGCGCGGCTGGCGCAGGGCATGGCCCATGGCGGCGAGATGGGCACCTCGATCACCTATCTGGTCGAGCGGGCGCCCAGGCACCGGCGGGCGCTTTACGGCAGCACCTCATGGGTCAGCGTGGTGATCGGCACCATGATCGCCACGCTTGCCGGGCTGGCGCTGACCAGCAATCTCGACCGGGCGGAAATCGAGGCCTGGGGCTGGCGCATTCCCTTTGCCCTTGGCGGCTTGCTGGGGGTCTATGGGCTTTACCTGCGCCGCAAGCTGACCGAGACGGAATCCTTCGAAAAGGGCCGGCGCGCGAAGACCCGCTCGGGGATCGAGCCGCTTCTGCGCAACTGGCGCGGCATCGCCGTCGTGTTCGGGCTTTCGGCGGGCGGGTCGATCATGTTCTACACCTGGCTGATCTACAGCCCGACCTTTGCGCAGATCGGCCGCGGGCTTGACGCGCGCTCGGCCTTCACCGCCAGCCTGGTCGCGCAATGCATCTTCCTCGTGGCGATTCCCCTGGTCGGCTGGCTGGCCGACAGATACGGGCGGCGGCTGTTCGTGGCGCTGTTCGGCGTCGGCTTCATCCTGCTGACGCTGCACCTGGACGGGCGGATCGACGACAGCTTCGGCGGGCTGCTTTCGGCGATGACCATCGCGCTTGTCCTGCTTGCCTGCCTGTTCGGCGTGAACACGGCCGTCTGGTCCGAGGTGTTCCCGACCGGCGTCCGGGCGACGGGCGTGGCGGGCCCCCTGTCGCTGGCGACCGCGATCTTCGGCGGGACCGCGCCCTATGTGAACACCTATCTTTCGCAGCAGGGCCATCATGGCTGGTTCCTATACTACCTGATGGCGGTGTCGGGGATCACCCTGCTCACGGCGATCCTGATGCCCGAGACCAGGGATCTCGACCTCGATCGCCCGGATACCGGCCGGCTGTCCTGACAGCAGGTCTGCAAGGTGCGCCGTGCGGCGGCAAGGGGGGCCTTTCCGGCCCCCCCTTTTCACCTTGCTTGTGGGAGTCTCAGGATTTCCTCGTGCGTTTTGATTGCGTCTTCGATGTTTTCGAAGAGGATGAGGCCTGCGTTGTGCAGGACGGCGCCCATGGAGCACATGGAGCGGATCATCGGCATGGAATGGCTGACGACGATGGCCGAGGAGCGGGCCATGCGCTCGGCGAAGACGCGCTGGGACTTGGCGCGGAAATTGGCGTCGCCGACGCTGGTGACCTCGTCCACCAGATAGGTGTCGAAATGGATGCCCATCGAGGTGCCCATCGCCAGCCGCGAGCGCATCCCCGAGGAATAGCTGCCGAAGGGCTGGTGGTAATGCTGGCCCAGCTCGGCGAAATCGGCGACGTAATCGACCAGCTCGTCGGTGTCCACGCCGTAGATCCGCGCCACGAAGCGCACGTTCTGCGCCCCGGTCAGCTCGGGGTGGAAACTGCCCGAAAACCCCACCGGCCAGGAAATCGTGCCGTCCGACAGCACCCGGCCCGCGGTGGGCAGCACCGTGCCGGCGATGATCCGCAAGAGCGTCGACTTGCCGGCGCCGTTGCGGCCCAGCAGCGCCACCGAGGCCCCGGTCGGGAACTCGGCGTTCAGGTTGTCCGCCACCAGCGTCTCGCGGCCCTTGAGCCGGTAGATCTTGGTCAGGTTCTCGAGCCGGATCATCGCGCTAGCGGCGGTCGCGGACGCTGTAATAGACCAGCACCAGGATCGACCAGCCGGCCAGCAGCATGCCGGTGATCATCGCCCAGAGCCAGGGCCGGTTCGGCTCGGTCGCGCTTTGCGCCACCTTGGGCTCGATATGGGCGGCCAGGTAGCGGGCCTGGCGCTGCGCCTCGGCCAGCGCCGTCTCATGGGCGATGCGGGCCGAGCGATAGGCGCCCTCGGCGAATTCGCGGTCCACGGCCAGCTTTTCGTATTCCGCCATCAGCTGGGCATAGCTTTCGCCGGCCGGGCCCTGGCCCTCGGCGCCGAACTTGGCTCGCTCGGCCTCGATCAGCCGGCGCAGCGCGTCGATCTTCTGCTGGGACTGGGTGACGCGGTGGTCGGTGGGCTGGGCGTTGTCCAGAAGCAGGTCGTGGGCGACCAGCGCCTCGGCCAGCTGCGCCTGCAGCCCGCTCAGCACCCCCATCTGCCCGGCGAGGTCGGCCTCGGGGTCGACGATCTGCGAGCGCATGCGGAAGGCGGTCATCGCCTGGCGGGTCTCGGTCAGCTCGGCGCGGGCCTTGTCCAGCTCGGCCTTGGCCAGGCGGGTGGCGTCGTCCTGGGCGATGGTCGAGAGCGCGTTGATCTTGTCCGAGCTTTCCTGGAACACCGCGGCGGCGATCTCCTGCGCGTCCTGGGCGGTGAAGGCGCTGACCTTGAGCGTGATCAGCTGGGTGCCGCTGTCGTAGAGCACCTTGACCTGGCGCTGCCAGTAGTCGGTCAGCTCCTCGACATGGCCCTCGGGGTCGAAGGCGAAGACGAAGTCATGCGGCCAGGCGCGCGCGTAGCGGGCGCGCAGGTCGAGCCGGGCGTCGATCCTTTCGACCATGTCCTGGCTGCGGATGTATTCGTAGAGGATGTCGGTGTCCGAGGCGCTGCCGCCGGCGCTGGCCAGCGGCGCCAGCCCGCCCAGGAGGTCGATGGCGGGGGTGGATTGTTCCTTGCGCACCGAGAAGCCGACGGTCGAGACATACTGGTCCTCGGCGCGCAGCCAGAGATAGCCGGCCCAGATGAGGCTCGGCAGCACCACCAGCGCCAGGAACGATCCCAGGATCAGCCAGTGCCGGCGCCGCGGCTCGGCCATGCGGGCGGGCGGGCGCAGGGGCTGGGCCGGGGCGGGGGCCGGAGCGGGTGCCGCCGGCCGGCGCGCGGGCGGCTGGGCGGCAGGCTGGGCGGCGGGCTGGGCCGGCGGCATGGGCCGGACCGGGATCGGCTGGCCCTGCGGGCGCAGCGCCGGCGGCTTGGCCTGGGACTGCGCCGCCAGCCGGCGCGCCCGCGCCGCCCGGCGCTCCCGCGCCAGTTCCTGCGCCGTCTTCTCCGGTGCCGTCTTCTCCTGCGCCGTCTTTTCCTGGGCGGCCTCCTGCGGTGGCTCCGGCTTCGCCTGCGCCGGGTCCTGCGCCGGTTCGGGCGGGCGCTTCGTCTCCGCCCGTGCCCCTTCCTGTGCCCCTTCCCGTGCCCCTTCCGGCGGCTTCGGCGGCGTCACGCCCAAGCCCTGCCGGTTCTGGAAGGGCCGCTGCGGGCCAGCCTGGGCGGTAGTCTGCGAGACAGCTTGCGGCCCCGGCCGGGATGCGGCCTGGGTTGCGGATTGCGGTGCGGGCGCGGCCGGCCGGGGCGCGACAGCCTCGGCCTCGGCCTGCCGCGGCAGGGCGGCGCCCGGCTGCCGGGTGGCGGGCTCGGCGGGCTGGCCGGCCTTGCCGCCGGCCGGTGTGGAGGGGGTGGTCACGGGCAGGTGCGCTTTCGCTGGTTTACCTTTCGGGCGCAGTTGTTACATATTGCCGCCCGTCCAGACCAGTGTTTGCGTTCACATGTCCGATACCGCCCCGGAAATCCGCCACCCCCAAGGCCCGGCCGGCCAGGCCCGTGCCGGCCAGGCCCGTGCCGGCGAAAGCCCAGCCGGCGAAAGCCCAGCCGACGAAAGCCATGCCGGCGCAGCCCATGCGGGCCCGACCCGCCGGCCGCAGCGCCCGTCGCGCAACGGGCCGCGCTTTCGCATGCCGCGCACCGTGGTGGCCCTGATGCTGCGCGAGATGGCCACCAGCTACGGCCGCTCGGCCGGCGGCTATGTCTGGGCGGTGCTCGAGCCGGTGCTGGGCGTGGCGCTTTTGTCGGTGCTGTTCAGCATGGCGCTGCGCAGCCCGGGCCTCGGCTCGAACTTCCCGCTGTTCTATGCCACCGGCTACCTGCCCTTTGCCATGTTCACCGACCTGGCCAACAAGACCGCCGCCTCGATCCGCTTCTCGCGGCCCTTCCTGGCCTATCCCAGCGTGACCTTCCTCGATGCGCTGCTGGCGCGGGTGGTGCTGAACGCGCTGACCCATGTCGCGGTGATCGCCATCGTGATCGGCGGCATCTTCCTGGCCTACCAGCTGCCGGGGCCGGTGGACATGGCCGGGGTCTTCGAGGCGCTGCTGCTGGTGGCGCTGCTGGGCACCGGGGTGGGGACGCTGAACTGCTACCTGATGAACGCCTTCCCGGTCTGGGAGCGGATCTGGCACATCCTGACCCGGCCGCTGTTCCTGATCTCGGGGGTGATCTTCCTTTACGACATGATGCCGGTCCGGGCGCAGGACCTGCTGTGGTACAACCCGCTGATCCATTGCACCGGGCTGATGCGCCGCGGCTTTTACGCCACCTACGAGGCCAGCTATATCAGCCAGGCCTATGTCGTCGCCATCGCCCTGGTCTTCCTGCTCGCCGGCCTCGCCCTGCTCGAGAGAAACCACCAGAAACTCCTCGAAAGATGATGCGCGGGGGCGGCGTCGCCCCGGCCCGCCGCCTTCCGTGATCCGGGCCGTGATCCGGGCCGTGACGCACGCCATGTCCTGTGCCATGTCCTGTGCCGTGCCCTCGCCGCCCAGGGCCGGATCGGAAGGCGCACCAGGCAGGCGCGCAGCCATCGGCCCCGCCGAGAGCACGAACCCATCGGCCCCAGACCCGCCGGCACGGCAGCGCCTCTGCATCCGGCCATGCCCAGGCCTGAACCCGCAGGCTCCAGGCCATGCGCCGATCACGGGGCAATGCGCTGCGCCCCCCGACCGCCACCGTCCAACGCTGTTGACATGGCCGCCGGAGGGTGCCCTGTTGCCGCTGCATGACAAGGGCCGGGGGGTGAATGGCGCGGTTCTCTGCCAATCTGGGCTTTCTCTGGGCCGACCTGCCGCTGCCGCAGGCGATTCGCGCCGCCGGCCGCGCCGGCTTCGACGCGGTGGAATGCCATTGGCCGCATGAGGTGCCGCCCGAGCAGGTGGCGGCGGCGCTGGTCGAGACAGGGTTGCCGCTGCTGGGCCTGAACACCCGCCGCGGCCGGCCGGGAGAGAACGGCCTTGCCGCCCTGCCGGGACGCGAGGCCGAGGCGCGGGCCGAGATCGTGCGCACGCTGGACCTTGCCGCCACCCTGGGCTGCAGCGCGGTGCATGTCATGGCGGGCATGGCCGAGGGGCAGGCGGCCGAGCGCACCTTCCTGGCCAACCTGGACCATGCCTGCCGGCTGGCGCAGCCGCTTGGCATCACCATCCTGATCGAGCCGCTGAACCGGCACGACGCGCCGGGCTATTTCCTGGCCGGCTCGGACCAGGCGGCGCGGATCATCGAGGCGGCCGGGCACGACAACCTGCGGCTGATGTTCGACTGCTATCACCTGCAGATCATGGAGGGCGACATTTCGCGCCGGCTGCGGGCGCATCGGGACATCCTGGGGCATGTGCAGATCGCCTCGGTTCCCGACCGCGGCCCGCCCGACGGGGGCGAGCTGGACTATCGCCATGTCTGCGCGCTTCTGGACGATCTGGGCTGGATGCGGCCCATCGGCGCGGAATACCGCCCCAAGGGGCCGACCGAGGCGACGCTGGACTGGCTGCACCAGCGCCGGCTGGCCGGTGTGCGGGACGGGGCCGCGCGGTTGGGGCGATAGGGCCCGCGGTGCGGTGCGGGAAGGATCGCCGCATTCGCGACAGCGCGGTTGCCCTGCCGCGGCAAGGGCGGCGCCGGTTTCCAGAGGCTTGAAATCAAAGCGGCAATGGCCATCTTTACGGGTGGCCCCCTTGGGGCCTCTTGGATTTTGCGCATGGGGATTTCGTCTTGCAAGGCTTCGGCTTGGACAGATTCGCCCTGCGCCTTGAACAGGCGCATGGCTTGCCCCGGTCCCGTTGACACGCAAGGCGTGGACGGCTGGCCGGGGGTCAAGCTGAATCAAGCCCGTTTTCCCAAGAGGTTCCGTCATGCTGCGCGCCTTCCTGCCGGCGGTTTGCCCGCATTGCGGCGAGGATGTCCCCAGGGCTGCCGCCCGGCGATGTCCGATCTGCCGCTCTCCGTTTCCATTGCCGTTCTCGGTGCCCGAGCCCCGCCGCCTGCCCCGGCGCAAGGGCGCAAAGGGGGGCGACGATGGCGAAAGATGACATCCCCGCCCCCGGCCTGCTGTGGCGGCTGGCGGCGGCCATCGCCCTGGCGCTGGCCATCGCCACGCTGGCCGAGCCGCTGGCGCGGCGCCATCCCGACCTGTCCGCCTTGCAGCTTTGGGCGGGGCCGCTGCGCAACGCGGGCTTTTCCGTCGCCTTCTTTGCCGCCACGCGCCTGGCGCATGGGCTGGCCGCCCGGCGCCTCTTGCGGCGCCGGAAGGGCCGGCGCCCCGTGCCCAAGGTGCTGCTGGACC
Organism: Paracoccus ferrooxidans; assembly: GCF_029909815.1. NCBI lineage: Bacteria > Pseudomonadati > Pseudomonadota > Alphaproteobacteria > Rhodobacterales > Paracoccaceae > Paracoccus > Paracoccus ferrooxidans. The sequence goes on from NZ_CP038201.1 coordinate 413,858, forward strand.
TTTTGTGGTTCGTGCTGCTGGCCGTGGCCACGCTGGCCAGCCTGTCGCTGTTCTTCCGCCAGGACCTGTCCGGGATCCTGACCGGCTCGGGCTTGGTGCTGGCGGTGCTGGGCTTTGCCGTCCGCAATGCGGTGGCCGACGTGTTCTCGGGGCTGGCGATGGGGATCGAGGCGCCGTTCCGCATCGGCGACTGGGTGCGCATCGAAACCCTGGCCGAGGGCAAGGTGCAGGAGATCGGCTGGCGCACCACCCGGCTGGTCAGCCGCGACAGCACCTATGTCATCCTGCCCAACAGCCAGATCTCGTCGCGGCGAATCACCAATTTCAGCGCGCCGCGGCAGGAATATCGCGACCATGCCGAACTGACCCTGCCCGCCGACCTGCCGGTGGCCGAGGCGGGACGGCTGATCGCCGAGGCCGCGGCGGCGGCGCGCATGATCTCGGCCGGCAAGCCGCCCGAAGTGCAGGTGACGGATTACGGCCCCACGGGCATCACCTATCGGGTGAAATACTGGGTGCCGCAGCACGACCGCGAGCTGGCCTGCCGCAACGAGGTCTTCAGCCTGATCGACGCGGCGCTGCGCAAGCAGGGCATCCGGCTGGCGGCGGACCGGATGCCCTGCGGCGAAGGTCAGGACAGCGCCAGCGCGGGCAAGGCGCCGGACGGGGCCCGCAGGCCGATCCGCCCGGCCTCGGCCGAGGCCAGGTAGATGTGATGGAAGGCATCGACCCGCCCGCCGGTCAGCTGGATGTCGTCGCGCCGCCAATGCCAGGGCTGGGCGTCCAGCACCCGCTCGAACGGGTCCGAGGCGGTGGCCGACCAGAAGGCGGCGATGCCGTCCGGCCGCAGCGCCCGGCGCAGCACCGCAAGGCCGTCATCGCCGTAAAGCCGGCCGTTTTCCGGGCGCACGGTGAAATCCGGCCCGTTGTCGGTGTCCATCAGGATCACGTCGAAGCCGGCGCGGGGTTCCGCCAGCACCGCCATCACATCCGCGACGCGCAGGGCGACGCGCGGATCGCGCAGCGGGTGGCCGGCCAGATGGCCGATGCGGTCGCGGTTCCAGCCGGCGATCTCGGGGACAAGCTCGCAGACCGTGACCTGCGCGGCGGGCCCCAGCAATTCCAGCGCCGCGCGCAGGGTGAAACCCATGCCCAGCCCGCCGATCAGCACGCGGGCGTCGGGCCGGCCATGCAGGCGCAAGCTGCGCTCGGCCAGCACGGTTTCGGACTGGTGGTTGAGGTTCGACATCAGCTCGATCCCGTTGAAGCGGATCTCGTAAAGGGCGCCGCGCTGTCGCAGCAATATTTCGTCGCCCGCCGCCGTGCCGGCGCGGGCCAGGGTATTCCAGATGGGCATGTTCGATCCCCGACATCGGGCAGGCCAGAAGGGCCCCCCGGTGGTTGCGTGACGGTTTCGGAAAATGGCCTTGGGTTGCCCGGCGTTCAGCGCGCGGACAACCCCGGCACATTGTTGGCCCTGAAACCGATCAGCAGCGGGAAGATCGCCGAGGGATGCGGCAGGCCGAGCCGCGGCGCGGGGCCGCGATCCCGGCAGGACCGATCCGGTCGCATCGCAAGGCCCCCTATGCCGCCGGGGTCATTGGATCGGCGCGGCCGACCGTCAGCACCGTCAGCTCGCGCGTTTCGCCCACCCGCGTCTCCCAGGTGAAGCGCGCGCCCGCCCGCAGGCCGATCAGCGCCACCCCGATCGGCGTCAGCACCGAGGCGCGGCCGGCGGCGATGTCGGCATCCTCGGGCCAGGCCAGCACGACGGTCTGCTCGCGCCCGGTGGTCTCGTCGCGGAAGGTGACGGCGCTGCCGATGCCGGCGACGTCCTCGGGCATCCGCTCGGGCGCCAGGACGCGGGCGCGGGCCAGTTCGGTCAGCAGCCGGTCGGCAAGGTCGGGATTGCGCGCCATCGCCCCTTCGGCAAGGCGTTCGAGCCGGTCGAGCGTGTCGCTGGCGATGGTGACCGGCGGTCGCGATGTTCTGGCCATGTCGGCTCCTTCAGTCATGTCATGACCCGCCGGAGCCGCCGCAGGGGCGGATCGGGGGTGGATTTTCTGGATCAGGAAAGCCCCGGACGCGAGGTCAGCGCAAGCGCGCCCCTGTCCGGGGCAGCTGGCGCGTCAGCAGCAAACCGGTGCCGAACCGGCTCTTGCAAAGGGGAATAGGCATGGTCATGCACCCAGTCTAGCCGCGCGGCCAGCCCGAGTCGAGAGACCCGCCTCGCCGGCTTCAGGCCTGGCCCCTTCGCGGGCGGGCCCATCGGCAGAGGGGCAGGGCCCGCGCCGCCCTAGCGGGTCTCGACGGTGGCCAGGTAGCGGCGCAGATCCTCGGCCCTGCGGCCCAGCGACGCCTGTTCCTCGCCGCGCAGCTCGGGCGGCTCCAGCCAGCCGGGCTCGATCCCGGTCATGTCGGGCAGCTGATGCGCGATGCCCTTGTGGCAGTCGATGCAGGTCTTTTCGCCCGAGATCAGGTAGCGCTCGTGGATCTGGGCCGCGCGGCGGGTCTGCTTGGTAAAGTCCATCGCCACCGCCGCATGGCAGTTGCGGCATTCCAGCGAATCGTTGGCCTTGAGCCGCGCCCATTCGTGCTGGGCCAGCTCCAGCCGCTTTTCCAGGAATTTCTCGCGCGTGCTGATGGTGCCGAAGATCTTGCCCCAGACCTCCTTCGAGGCCTGCATCTTGCGGGCGATCTTGTCCGTCCACTGGTGCGGCACATGGCAGTCGGGGCAGCTGGCCCTGACCCCCGAGCGGTTCGAGAAATGCACCGTCGGCATCAGCTCCTGATAGACGTTGTCGCGCATCTCGTGGCAGCTGGTGCAGAATTTCTCGGTATTGGTGACTTCCAGCGCGGTGTTGAAGCCGCCCCAGAAGATCACGCCGCAGATGAAGCCGCCCAGCGTCAGGAAGCCGATGCTGAGAAAGCTGCTGGGCCGGCTGATGACGCGCCAGAACCAGGTGACCCGGCCCCAGACCCAGCGGATGCTTGCCCTGATCCAGCCCATGTCACGGGCTCCCGGCGTGGCGATAGCCGTCGCGGAACTGGTTGGGCACCAAGGGCTTCACGTCGGTCTGCTGGACGTGGCAGGCGGTGCAGAAATAGCGCCGCGGCGTCACGTCGGTCAGCACCTGCCCGTCGCGGTCCATGAAATGGGTGACGCTGATCATGGGCGCGCCCGAGCCTTCGGTGAATTGCGGCTTGTGGCAGTCCATGCAGCGGTTGGTGTTCACGCTCAGCTGATAGCCGTCGATGGAATGCGGGATCACCGGCGGCTGTTCGGGATAGTTGCGCATCCGGCGCACGTCGTCGGTGATCGGCCGGCCCAGGGGCGGGATCTGGCCTTCGGACATCGGCTCGGCCCAGCCGGTCAGGGGCGGCACGATCTGCACCGCCGGCTCGTCCTGCGGCAGCGCGGCACCGACATGGGCGAACAGCAGCATCCCGGCCATGGCGGCGGGCCGGATCAGACGGAAAGGATCTTGACCGCGCATTTCTTGAAATCCGTCTGTTTGGAAATGGGATCGGTGGCGTCCAGCGTCACCTTGTTGATCAGCTGGCTGGCGTCGAACCAGGGCACGAAGATCACCCCGCGCGGCATCCGGTTCCTGCCGCGCGTCTCGACGCGCGAACGGATCTCGCCGCGGCGCGAGACGATGCGCACCTCGGCCCCCTGGTTCAGGCCCATGTCGCGGGCATCCTCGGGGTTCATGAAGCAGCGCGCGCCGGGAAAGGCCCGGTAAAGCTCGGGCACGCGCATGGTCATCGAGCCGGAATGCCAATGCTCCAGCACCCGGCCCGTCACCAGCCAGATGTCGTATTCCTCGTCCGGGGGCTCGGCCGGCGGCTCGTAGGGCACGGCGATGATCCTGGCCTTGCCGTCGGGGTTGCCATAGAACTGCACGCCCGCGCCCGGCTCGACATAGGGGTCGAGCCCCTCGCGATAGCGCCAGAGCGTTTCCTTGCCGTCCACCACCGGCCAGCGCAGGCCGCGGACCTCGTGATAGGTGTCATAGGGGGCAAGGTCGTGGCCATGGCCGCGGCCGAAGGCGGCATATTCCTCGAACAGGCCCTTCTGGACGTAGAAGCCGAAATCGTTCGATTCCTGGTTGGCGTAGTCGGGGCTCAGCCCGGAGATGTCGAAGCGGTCCACGCTGCCGTTGCGGAACAGCACGTCGAACAGGCTCTGCCCGCGATAGTTGGGATTGGCGGCCAGGATCTCCTCGGGCCAGACCTCGTCGGTGGTGAAGCGCTTGGAAAACTCCATTATCTGCCACAGGTCCGAGCGCGCCTCGCCCGGCGCGTCGACCAGCTGGTGCCAGACATGGGTGCGGCGCTCGGCATTGCCATAGGCGCCCTCCTTCTCGACCCACATGGCGGCGGGCAGGATCAGGTCGGCGGCCATCGCCGTCACCGTGGGATAGGCGTCCGAGACGACGATGAAGTTGTCCGGGTTGCGATAGCCCGGCCAGGTCTCGTTGCTGTTGTTGGGCGCGGCCTGCAGGTTGTTGTTCACCTGCACCCAGTAGAAGTTCAGCGTGCCATCGTGCAGCGCCCGGTCCTGCGCCACCGCGTGCAGCCCCGGCTTTTCCGGGATCACGCCATGGGGGATGCGCCAGATTTCCTCGGCATGCTTGCGGTGTTCGGGATTGGTCACCGTCATGTCGGCGGGCAGGCGATGGGCGAACGTGCCCACCTCGCGCGCCGTGCCGCAGGCCGATGGCTGGCCGGTCAGCGAGAACGGGCTGTTGCCGGGTTCCGATATCTTTCCGGTCAGCAGGTGGATGTTATAGACTATCTGGTTGGCCCAGACGCCGCGCACATGCTGGTTGAAGCCCATGGTCCAGAGCGACATGACCTTGCGGTCGGGATCGGCGTAAAGCTCGGCCAGCTGTTCCAGGAAGCCCGGTTCGACGCCGCTGAGTTCCGAGACCTTCTCCAGCGTGTATTCGCTGACCAGTTCGGCGAAGGCCTCGAAGGTCGAGGGGGTGGTCGCCGCCGGATCCTCGGCCGTGCGCGCGGCCATCTCGCGCGGGTCGTCCTCGCGCAGGCCATAGCCGATGCCGGTCGCGCCGGCGACGAAGGTGGTGTGGCGGTCCACGAAATCGCGGTTCACCCGGCCGGTCTGGATGATGTGATTGGCGATATAGTTCAGGATCGCCAGGTCCGTGCCGGGCTTGAAGACGATGGGAATGTCGGCCAGGTCCGAGCTGCGATGGGTAAAGGTGGACAGCACCGCCACCTTGACATGCGGGTGGCCCAGCCGGCGGTCCGCGACCCGTGTCCACAGGATCGGGTGCATCTCGGCCATGTTCGAGCCCCAGAGGACAAAGGCGTCCGCCGCCTCGAAATCGTCATAGCAGCCCATCGGCTCGTCCATGCCGAAGGTGCGCATGAAGGCATAGGCGGCCGAGGCCATGCAATGCCGGGCGTTGGGGTCAAGGTTGTTCGACCGGAACCCCGCCCGCATCAGCTTGGTCGCGGCATAGCCCTCGAAGATGGTCCACTGGCCGGAACCGAACATGCCGACGGCGGTCGGCCCCTTGTCCTTCAGCACCCGCTTGGCCTGCGCGGCCATGGTGTCGAAGGCTTCCTCCCAGCTGACCGGGGTGAATTCGCCGTCCTTGGCATAGACGCCGTCCTTCTTGCGCAGCAGGGGCTGGGTCAGCCGGTCCTGGCCATACATGATCTTGGACAGGAAATAGCCCTTGACGCAGTTCAGGCCGCGGTTCACCTCGGCCAGCAGGTCGCCATGGGTGGCGACCACGCGGCCTTCCTTGACGCCCACCATGACGCCGCAGCCGGTGCCGCAAAAGCGGCAGGGCGCCTTGGACCAGGTGATCTGCAGCGATTCGATGCCGCCGGGCACGGGCTGGGCCTGCGAAGCCAGCGGGATATTGGCGGCCATGGCGGCGATCCCCGCCGCCTGCGCCTTGAGCAGATCGCGTCGCGAGAGGGTCATGTCAAGGCCTCCGTCTCGTCGGCGGGCAGGATCTGTTCAAAGACCAGGCTTGCCGAGAACACGCCCTCCATGACCGAGATCTCGGCCATGCGGCTGCCGATCTCGCCCACCGAGGCGCCTTCCAGCACCAGCACGATCTTGGCGTCCTTGACGGCATGGACCTCGGTCCCCGGCAGGGCGGCAAGGCGCCGGGCCAGGTCGGCCGCGCGCTCGGGCCGGGCCGTGACGATGGCGCTGGAGATGTGGAGGAACCGCGCTTCCGTGCCGCTGTCCTGCTTCAGCTTTCCGGTCAGAATGTCGCGTCGCTGGATGGGGGTCCTGTCTGGCTCGCGCATGGCCGCTCTCTAATGTATGGGTCCGGGGGGTCCGAAAATGAGCTGCCACATCCAGACCAGGAAGCCATAGCCGCCGACGATCGCGACCGACAGGATCGGCCAGATCACCACGGCCAGGATCAGGAATGCGATGATTTCATCCCGCTTCCGGTGCTTGGGACGATCGGTTTCTGTTGCGGAATCGATCATTTCTGGGCAACCCGTGCGTCAAAACGCCTCAGTTCAATCTTCCACGGAACTGTGAAGGATCGAAGAAGGTTCCCAGCAAAATTCGCTCCGGCGCGACATCATGCCGGCCAGGCGATCTGTGCCCGGCCGAAGCCGGGTGCTATGCCGCGCTTGAAAAGGCTTGCTTTTCAGCAAGATGGCCGGGGCTTGCGGCGTGGCCCCGGTCGCTGCCTTAAAGACCGTAAAGCGCCCCGGCCAGGGTCAGGCCGATCACCAGCATAGACGCGACCAGCCCGGCGACGCCCGGTGAGTCGGACTTCTGCATCACTCGATTCCTGCGCATGGCGTCCCCCGGCCAATGACATTCGTTATGCAGGGTCAAACATAACGAGCCGCAGGTCAAGCCGGAATCGGCCCTTGCGGGCCGACTGCGACATGAGGGCGCTAACGGGCGAAGCCGCTGACCCGCGGCAGCCAGGTGGACAGGGCAGGCACGAAGGTCAGGATCAGCAGCGCGGCAAGGGCCGCCAGGAAGAACGGCGGCAATTCGCGGATCAGCGCCGAGGGCTTCTGCTTGGTCGCCGAGGCCACGACGAAGATCAGCCCGCCGACCGGCGGCGTCATCAGGCCAAAGGTCAGGTTCACGATGACGATGATGGCGAAATGATCCGCCGCGATGCCCAGGTTGTGGGCGATGGGCGCCAGGATCGGTACCAGGATCATCACCCCCGGCAGCGGGTCCATGAACATGCCGAAGCCCAGCAGCAGCAGGTTCACCATCAGCAAGAAGGCGATGGGCGACAGGTCCATGGCGATCACCGCATCGGCCATGGCCTGCGGCACGCCCTCGATGATCAGCACCCAGGCAAAGGCGCGGGCGGCGGCCAGGATCATCAGCACCGCCACCGACATGATGGCCGAGCGCAGGAACGCCCCCCACAGGTCCGCCAGCGTGAAGCCGCGATAGACGAAGGCGCTGGTCAGGATGGCATAGAACACCGCCACGACCGAGGCCTCGGTGGGGGTAAAGACCCCGCCGCGGATGCCGCCGACGATCAGCACGATCAACAGCAGGGCGGGCAGGGCGGCGAAGCTGTTGCGGACCATCTGGCCCATCGGCGGGCGCGGCTCCAGGCTGCGATAGTTGCGCTTGCGGCTGATCCACCAGTTCACCGCCGCCAGCAGCGCCGCGATCAGGATGCCGGGCAGGATCCCGGCCATGAACAGCGAGCCGACCGAGGTGTTGCGGTCCTGCAGCGCATAGATGATCATGGTGATCGAGGGCGGGATGATCGGGTCGATCACCGCCACCGAAATCGTCAGCGCGCCGGCATAGGCCTTGGAATAGCCGCTACGCTCCATCATCCGCGCCATCATCGCGCCCGGCCCCGCCGCCGAGGCCAGCGCCGAGCCGGAAATCCCCGCAAACAGCGTCCCGGTCAGCACGTTGGCATAGCCCAGCCCGCCGCGCAGGTGGCCCACGAATTGCGAGGCGAAGCGCAGCAGCATGCGCGAGATCGCCCCGGTGGACATGATCTCGGCCGCCAGGATGAAGAAGGGTACGGCCAGCAGCGGAAAGCTGTCGAGGCCGGTGAACATCTCTTTCACCACCACGACCAGCGGATAGCGGCCGGACAGGCCCACCGCCGCGAAGGCCGCCATCGCCAGCGCGAAGGCGATGGGCACCCCCATGACCATCAGGATCAGGAAGGCGGCGATCAGGATCTCAACCAAGGGGGGCCTCGTCGGAATGCTGCAGGCCGGCGCGCAGGTATTGCGGCGCGATCAGCGCAAGATGGACGATCATCAGCGCGAAACCGGCGGGCATCGCGGCATAGATCCATTTCATCGGCACCTGGAGCGCCGCCGAGCGCTGGATCGACATGCGGTTCATGTAGTCGATGCCGACCCAGACCATGAAGCCGAAAAAGGCGAACAGGACCAGCAGGATCGCCAGGCGCAGGATGCGCTGGCCCCTGCCGGGCAACGCGTCCTGGGCATTGGTGATGGCGGCATGGGCGCCATGGCGCAAGGCCAGCCCGCTGCCCAGGAAGGTCAGCCAGATCATCGAGTAACGCGCCACCTCGTCGGCCCAGGTCAGCGAATTGCCGGTCACGTAGCGGCCGGCGACGTTCCAGCCGACGATGACCGACATCGCCGCCAGCCCCAGCACGAGGATGGCGCCGTTCAGCGTGACGAAGGCGCGTTCGATCCGGCGCATCGCGGCTTACTCGACCGCCTGGATGCGGTCCATCAGCTCCTTGCCGAACTGGGCCTCATATTGCTGGTAGGGCCCGGCCAGCGCATCGCGGAAGGCGGCCTTCTGCTCGGGCGAAAGCTCGTTCACCTGCATCCCGGCATCCTTCATCGAGGCGACGCCCGAGGCATCGACCTCGTCGACATAGGCGCGCATCGCGACGACCGCGTCCTTGGCCGCCTTGTCGAAGGCCGCCTTCTGCGCATCGTCCAGCCCGTTCCACAGCGAGGGCGAGACCAGGATGATGGTCGAGGAATAGACGTGCCCGTCCAGCGTCAGGTATTTCTGCACCTCGTTCAGCTTGGCCGAGACGATGACCGAAAGCGGGTTTTCCTGCCCGTCGATGGCGCCCTGCTCCAGCGCGCCGATCACCTCGGGCCAGGCCATGGGGGTGGGGGCGGCGCCAAGGGCGCGGAAGGCCTCGATATGCACCGGGTTTTCCATGGTGCGGATCTTCAGCCCGTTCAGGTCGGCCGGCGCCTCGACCGCGCCGCGATTGCTGGTGATGTGGCGGAAGCCCTGCTCGCCCCAGGCCAGCGCATGCAGGCCCGCGGGCTCGAACTTGGCCAGCATCTCTTGCCCGATCTCGCCGTCCAGCACCTTGCGGGCATGGTCCTTGTCGCGCAGCAGGAAGGGCACGCCCAGCACGCCGACCTCGGGGACGAAATTGGTCAGCGTCCCGTCCGAGGCGATGGTCATCTCGACGGTGCCGAGCTGCAGCCCCTCGAGCACCTCGCGCTCGCCGCCCAGGCCCGACGAGGGGAAGTGGCGGAAGGTGAACTGGTCGCCCAGGCTTTCCTTGAGCGAGGCTTCGAAGGCCTTGGCGCCGGCGCCGTAATGGCTGTCCTCGGCCAGGGCATAGCCGATCTTGATTTCCTGCGCGAACGAAGGCGCGGCGACGGCGGCGCAGAGAAGCGCCGCGGCAAAGACGTGTTTCATGCTGAATCCCTTCCGCTGTCCGGCAGGGATTTAGCGCCACATGGCGACAATGTGCAATCCCGCTGCCGGCCCCTGGGCGCGCGGGCGGGGTTCAGGCCCGGTTGCGATCGGCCTCGGCCAGGGCGCGGACCACCTCTTCGTCGCTGGTCTGCTCGAAGTCGCGATAATGCAGGCCGACGGCCTGGAACGGCTCGGGCGTGCGCAGGCAGACCACCTCGTCGGCATCGGCGCGGATCTTCTCCAGCACGTCGGGCGGGGCGACGGGGACGGCGACGATCACCCTGGCCGCGCCCGACCGCGCCAGCGCCTTCAGGGCGATGCGCATGGTGGCGCCGGTGGCGATGCCGTCGTCGACCACGATCACCGTCCGGCCCCAGGTATCGGGTGCCGGCCGGCCGCCGCGATAGGCCTGGCGCCGGCGCTCGATCTCGCGCAGCTGCCGGGCCTTTTCGGCGGCGATGTGATCGGGCGTCGCCCCGGTCGCGGCGACGAGATGGTCGTCCAGCAGCAGTTGCGGCGGCGCGCCGTCCACGATGGCGCCGATGGCCAGTTCGGGATGCGCGGGCGCCCTGAGCTTGCGCACCAGCATCACGTCCAGCGGCGCGTCCAGCACCCTGGCCACCTCGAGCCCGACCGGAACCCCGCCGCGCGGCAGCGCCAGGACCAGCAGCGGCTGGCCCTTGTGACCGGACAATGCGGCGCCAAGTTGCCTGCCGGCATCCGTGCGATCTGCGAACATCCCGCCCCTTCCTTTCTTGTTCGTTTTCCGCGAACCGAACACCCGCCGCCGGGGAATGTTCCCGCGCCCCGAAAACCTGCCCCCAAAAACGCGCCCCGAAACGCGCCCCCGAAACGCGCCCGGAAAATGGCTGCGCCTGCCGGGCGGCTGCGCACGGTTCCGCCGAAGGCGGCCAGGGCGGCAGATGCCGATGGACGCTGGGGCCGGGACGTATTAGGAAGATGGCCCAGGGAACGGGCCGGCCAAGCCCGTCCGAATACGAAGAACAGAGCGGGACCGAGCAGACAGATGCAATCCGGCAAGAGCGCGGCGCAGACCGTGGCGACCGTGAAGCCTTTACAGATCCGCGGCCGCACCTTCACGGCCATCGCGCTGCATCTGAGCGGCCGGCCGGACCGTGCCTTCTTCGAGGCGCTGGAGGCGCGGCTGAACCAGACGCCGCTGTTTTTCGACAATGCGCCGCTGGTCATCGACCTGGAGCAGGCCGAGGGGCTGGACCGCGCCCAGGACCTGCTGCACCTGACCGCCGAGCTGCGCCGGCGCAAGCTGTCGGTCTTCGGCATCCAGAGCGGCACGCCCGCGCAGGCGCAGGCCGCGGCCGAGGCCGGGCTGATCTCGTTGCCCGGCGGGCGCGACGCGGCGCTGGAGCGCGTCTCGCGCCAGGGCAGCCGCCCCGAACCGGCCCCCGCGCCGGCGCCGAAAGAACCGGCGAACCGCCTGATCGCGCAGCCGGTGCGCTCGGGCCAGACCGTCTTTGCCGATCGCGGCGACCTGATCGTCGTCGGCTCGGTCAGTTCCGGGGCCGAGGTGATCGCCGCCGGCAACATCCACATCTATGGCCGCCTGCGCGGCCGCGCGCTGGCCGGCGTCAACGGCGACGATTCGGCGCGCATCTTCTGCCATGCGCTCGATGCCGAGCTGCTGGCCATCGCCGGGCTTTATCGCACCAGCGAGAACCTGGGGGCCGACACGCCGCGGCATTACGTGCAGGTCTATCTTCAGGGCGAGGTGCTGCGCATCGAGTCCCTCAAATAACCCATGAGAAAGGAAACGCTCGTGAGCAAGGTTATCGTAGTCACATCCGGCAAGGGCGGCGTCGGCAAGACGACCTCCTCTGCCGCCATCGGCGCGGGGCTCGCCATGCGCGGCCACAAGACGGCCGTGATCGACTTCGACGTGGGCCTGCGCAACCTGGACATGATCATGGGCTGCGAACGCCGCGTGGTCTTCGATTTCATCAACGTCATCCAGGGCGACGCCAAGCTGAAGCAGGCGCTGATCAAGGACCGCCGGCTCGAGAACCTGTATGTCCTGCCGACCTCGCAGACCCGCGACAAGGACGCGCTGACCAAGGAAGGCGTCAAGAAGGTTCTGGACGAGCTGCGCGAAGAGTTCGACTATATCGTCTGCGACAGCCCAGCGGGGATCGAGCGCGGCGCGCATCTGGCGATGTATTACGCCGACGAGGCCGTGGTGGTGACGAACCCCGAGGTCTCGTCCGTGCGCGACAGCGACCGGGTGCTGGGCCTGCTGAACTCCAAGACGGCGCTGGCGGAAAAGGGCGACGGCAGCGCGGTCAAGGCGCAGCTGCTGCTGACCCGCTTCGACCAGACCCGCTCGGCCAACGGCGACATGATGAGCGTCGAGGACGTGCTGGAAATCCTGGCCATCCCGCTGCTGGGCATCATCCCGGAAAGCACCTCGGTCCTGAAGGCCTCGAACGAGGGCACGCCGGTCTCGCTGGACGAGAAGTCGCCGGCGGGCAAGGCCTATATCGACGCCGTCGGCCGGCTGGTCGGCGAGCAGATCGAGATGCGGGTGAATCCCGGCGACCAGCGCCGCGGCTTCTTCCAGAGGCTTCTGGGACGGACGGCCTGACATGTTCGGTTTCTCATTCCGTCAGCGAAAGCCCAGTTCGGCGCAAACCGCCAAGGAGCGCCTGCAAATCCTGCTAGCGCATGAGCGCTCCAGCGGGGGAACCAGCCCGGACTTTCTGCCGTTGTTGCAGCGCGACATCCTCGAGGTGGTGCGCCGGCACATGGAAATCGACGGCGATGCGGTCGACATCAAGCTGGAGCGCAGCGACGACCTGTCCAGCCTGGAGATCAATATCGAGCTGCCCAACGCCAGCCCGGTGAAGGCGCGGCCCGCCAGCTGAGGCAGGCCGACAGGCCCCGCCCGCCAGGGGCGGGGCGCGTCGTGGTCACAGCGCGCCCTTCTCCATTTCGGCGGCGATATGCTCCGCCTGCCGAATCGCCAGCGCGACGATGGTCAGCGTCGGGTTCTCGGCCGCCGAGGTGGTGAAGACCGAACCGTCCGAGACGAACAGGTTCGGGATGTCATGCGCCTGGCCCCATTTGTTCACAACGCCGTCGCGCGGGTTTTCCGACATGCGGTTGGTGCCCAGGTTATGCGTGGACGGGTAGGGCGGCGTCGGCAGGATCCGCGTCGCGCCCGCGGCGCGATAGATCCGCTCGCCCACGCCATAGGCATGGTTGCGCATGGCGATGTCGTTGGGGTGGTCGTCGTAATGCACGTTCGGCACCGGCAGGCCGAAGCGGTCCTTTTCGCTGCGGTTCAGGGTGATGCGGTTGGTTTCCTGCGGCAGATCCTCGCCCACGATCCACATGCCGGCCATGTTCTCGTAGCTGTCCATCGCCGAGGTGAACTCGCGCCCCCAGCCGCCGGGGTCCATGAAGGCCGCCATGAAGGGAATGCCGAGGGCCAGCGTCTCCAGCTCATAGCCGCCGACGAAGCCGCGGGCGGGGTCGTGATGCGCCTCGTCCTGGACGATGCCGGCCATGGTGGTGCCGCGCCACATTCGCACCGGGCGTTCGAAGATCGCATAGACCGAGCCGGTGGTGTGGCGCATGTAGTTGCGCCCGACCTGGCCCGAACTGTTCGCGAGCCCGTCCGGGAAGCGTTCCGAGGCCGAGGCCAGCAGCAGCCGCGGGCTTTCGATCGAGTTGCCGGCGACGGCGACGATGCGGGCGCGCTGGAACTGCTCGGCCCCGTCCTTGTCGATATAGCGCACGCCGGTGATCTTGCCGTCCTCGTCATGTTCGATCCGGGTGGCATGGCTATGGTCGCGGACCTCCAGGTTGCCGGTCGCCTCGCCGCGCGGGATGTCGGTATAGGCCGCCGACCATTTGGCGCCCCATTTGCAGCCCTGGAAGCAGAATCCGGTCTGCTGGCAGGCCATGCGGTCGTCGTTGTCGACCGAGTTGATCGCCATGCGCCCGGTCGAGACCTTGCTGTAGCCCAGTGCCTTGGCGCCCTTTTCCAGCACCAGGTAGTTGTTGTTCCCCGGCAGGCCGGGCAGGTCGTTGGTGCGGGTGACGCCCAGCTTCTTCTCGGCCAGGTCGTAATATGGCTCCAGCTCGGCCAGCGTGATCGGCCAGTCCAGCAGGCTGGCGCCGTCCACCGCGCCATAGGTGCTTGCCGCCTTGAACTCGTGTTCCTGGAAGCGCAGCGAGGCGCCGGCCCAGTGGATCGAGGTGCCGCCCACCGCCTTGACGATCCAGGCCGGCAGGTTGGCAAAGTCCCGCGCCACCCGCCAGTCGCCCGAGGTGGTGCGCATGTCGCCCCAGCTCAGCTGCGCGAAACTGTCCCATTCGTCGTTGATGTAATCCTCGGGCAGGTAGCGGCCGCCCGCCTCCAGCGCCACGACCTTGACGCCCCTTTGCGCCAGTTCGTTGGCCAGCACGCCGCCGCCCGACCCGGTGCCGACCACGACCACGACCGAGGCATCGTCATGCCCGAATTTTGCAACATTGTCAGCCATGTCCGCCTCCCTCACAGCCAGTCGATGTCGTTGAAGCCGCGCTCGATATAGCCGCCCTGCGAAAAGCTTTCGCCCTCGTAGCCAAAGACCGGCCAGACCTCCTTCTGGTTGTAGAGCCCGGTCACGAGCCCCGCGCGCACGGTCTGGAAGAAGGGCGTATGCTCGATCATGCGCAGCATGGCGACGCGGTCCTTTTCCCAGCCCGCGGCCAGGTAGCCGTCGAAGCCCTGCGCCTGGGCGACAAGGTTCAGCCCGGCCACGCCCTCTTCGATCATCTGCGCCTGCTCGGCATCGTCATGCGCCTTGACGGCGATGGCATAGAAGCGGTCGGCGATGCGGTCATGCGGATAGATGTCGCGCGCCATCTGGATCAGCACCGCCATGGTTTCGGGCTTCAGGGCGGCGGTCTCGACCGCCCAGGCCGCGTCGCGGGCGGCGACGAAGCCCGAGCCGACCACGAAGGTCGCCCCCGCCGCCATGGCGCGCGCCAGCAGGCCGCGCCGGGTCAGCCCCCTGACATCGCTGCCAGAGGGGGATTTGTGGATGACAGTCATGTACTCCTCCCTGAGTTGGTTGGCCCGCCCCTCCCGGCGGGCTGCCTGCCTAGAGGTAGCGGCCCCCGCGTTGCAGCACCTCGATCTCGTAGCCGTCCGGGTCCTGGATGAAGAAGAAGCGGGCGATCACCGTGCCGCCGGGGGCGAAATCGACCAGCTTGCGCGGGGCAAGGCCCAGGTCGGTCAGCCGCCGGTGCTCGGCCGCGACATCCTCGACCGAGACGGCCAGGTGGCCGTAGCCGTTGCCCAGGTCATAGGGTTCCTTGCGGCCCTTGTTGATGGTCAACTCCAGCTCGAAGCTGCTTTCGGCATTGGCCAGGTAGACCAGGGTGAAGCTGTCGAAATCCAGCCGCTCGACCGGCTCCAGGCCGAAGGCCGCCCTGTAGAAGGCCAGCGCGCGCGCCTCGTCCGTCACGCGGATCATCGAATGAATCATCTTGGCCATGCGGGCTTTCCTTTCCGATCTTTGCACCAGTATCGGAAGGACGCCGGCCCCGCGGGTAGCATCATGCTACCACGCCGCGGATTTCTTGCGCGATGCCGCGATCAGGCGGCCTGCGCCACCTGCTGCGCGGCCTTGCGGAAATCCTGCGCGCCGCGGCCGCGCAATTCCAGCTGCACCAGGCAGGCGCAGCGCAGCAGCGAGGTGAAATTCACCGGCTCGCCGCCAAGTTGCAGCACTTCGGATTGCAGCGTGGACAGGAAGGCGGGCGTGGCCATGCCCTCGCCGGCCGCGATCTCGTCGATGATGTCCCAGAACGCCTGTTCCAGCCGGATCGAGGTGCTTTGCCCGTTCAGCCGCAGCTTGCGGGTCGTCGGCTGATAGCGGCGCGGATCCTGGCGGGAGAAGACTTCGCACATGGCATGGTTCCCAAACTGGCTAGGCAAGTTCCCCGATCATAGCACGGCAGGCGGGTCATGCCAGTTTCTTGGACAGGGCGCTGTCCGGCGCGGGAAAATCCGGTCCGGTGCCGCGATCGGGCCCGATCAGGCAAGGGGGGTGGCGCCGGCGTTGCGCTGCGCTGCGGGTAGGCGGTTTCGCCGGCACCTGGAAGCGATCTTCGGCCGCGACTCGTCCCTGCCGGCGGCATGGGGCGACAATAAGTCGCCGTCCGGGCGGCTGCCATCTGCAATATACGTAAATGCGTATTATCGCATCTTGCATCAGGAGAAACCGATGAAAACCCTGCTCGCCGCTTCTGTCCTTGCCCTTGCGGCCGCGCTGCCGGCCTCGGCCCAAGAGGGGCGCAAGCTCGTGACCATCCTGACCGCGCCCGAGCCGCAGACCCAGCTGATGGCGATGGTGCTGACCATGAATGCCGTGGCCAAGGGGGCCGAGGCGCAGATCCTGCTGTGCGGTCCCGCCGGCGACATGGCGCTGAAGGAGGCGCCGGAAACCGCCACCGCCGGCCAGCCGCCCCAGGGCGCCAGCCCCCAGGGCCTGATGCGGCAGATGATCGAGAAGAACGGCGTCAAGGTGCAGGTCTGCGCCATCTACCTGCCCGGCAAGGGCGCCGATGCCTCGGTGCTGCTGGAGGGCGTGACCCCCGCCAAGCCCGATGCGATGGCCGCCGAACTGATCGCCGAGGATACCACCGTCCTGAGCTTCTGATCCCGCCTCGTGGCGACATGAAAGGAAAGGCCGCCCTTGCCGGGCGGCCTTGTCGTTTGTGCGGCCCGCGATGGGCGGGGCGGCGCGGGCCGGCACCTTGCCGCAGCGGCCGATCCGGCCGAAGCGGCAAGGCCGCTGTCCCGGACGCGCATGCCGCGGCGTCCGGGTGCCGGGGTGATCCGCCGTTCAGGCGCTTTCGGTGTCCTCCCTGGCGGCGGCCTTGTCCTCCATCATCTCGAACCACATCGCGTTCAGCACCGCGAAGGTGACGGCCAGCGGCAGGCCGAGGATCCATGCGAAATACCACATTGCGTTTTCCTTTCAGTAGGCGTGACCGCCCTCGGTGATGTCCTTTTCCTCGACCTTGCCCCACAGCACCTTGTAGACCCAGCTGGTGTAGAGCGCGATGATCGGCAGGAAGATCCCGGTGCAGACCAGCATGATGAACAGCGTCAGGTGGCTGGACGAGGCGTCCCAGACCGTCAGGCTCGCCCCCGGCATGACCGAGGAGGGCAGGATGAACGGGAACATCGACAGCCCGACCGACGAGATGATGCCAAAGATCGCCAGCTTGCTCAGCAAGAGCGTGCGGACCTCGCGCCCCGAGTTCAGCGACCACAGCGCGCCAAGCGCGCCCAGGAAGCCGAGGGCCGGGGCGGCCAGCATCCAGGGATGCGCGGCGTAATTGGCAAACCAGGCGCCGGGCGCGATCTCGACCGTCTTGGCCAGCGGGTTCGACGGCCCGTTCGGGTCGATGGCCCCGGCGATGCGATAGCCGTCGACGAACAGCCACAGCGCCAGCCCGCCCGCCGCGTAAAGCAGCACGGTGGCCATGGCCGCCCAGCTGCCGAAGCGCCGCGCCCGGCCTGCGACCGGCCCCGAGGTCTTCAGCACCAGCCAGGCGGACCCGTGCATGGCCAGCATCGCCACCGACAGCAGGCCGCAGAGCAGCGCGAACGGGTTGAGCAGGCCGAAGAAGCCGCCGTCGTAGAAGATGCGTAGGTCCGAGCCCAGCCGGAAGGGCACGCCTTGCAGCACGTTCCCGACCGCGACGCCGAAGATCAGCGAGGGGACGAAGCCGCCGACGAACAGCGCCCAGTCCCAGTTGCCGCGCCAGCGCGCGCTTTCACGCTTCGAGCGATACTTGAACCCGACCGGCCGCAGGATCAGCGCGGCAAGGATCGCGAACATGGCGATGTAGAAGCCGGAAAAGGATACGGCGTAAAGCGGCGGCCAGGCGGCAAAGATCGCGCCGCCGCCCAGGACCAGCCAGACCTGGTTGCCCTCCCATACCGGGCCGATGGTGTTGATGACCACGCGGCGCTCCAAGTCGGTCTGGCCGGCGAAAGGCAGCAGCATGCCCACGCCCAGGTCGAAGCCGTCGGTGGCGGCAAAGCCGATCAGCAGCACTCCCAGCAGCACCCACCAGATCACGCGCAGGGTTTCATAGGTCAGCAATTCATGCAGGATCATGGTCTTACTCCGCGGGAACGAAACGGGCAGGCAGAAGCGGCGCCTCGGGCCCGTGGTCGGGCTGCGGCCCCTTGCGGATCGCGGCCAGCATCAGGCGCATCTCGATCACGATCAGCACCGAATAGATCAGGGTGAAGCCGGCGATGGTGAACAGCAGCGTCGGCACCGTCAGCGACGAGGCGGCGGCGACCGTGGGCAGCACGCCCTCGATGCTCCAGGGCTGGCGGCCGAACTCGGCCACGATCCAGCCGGCCTCGGCGGCGATCCAGGGTAGGGCCAGCGCGGCGACGGCGGCTTTCAGCAGCCAGGGCCGGCGCGTGATCGTGCCGCGGGCCGAAACCACCACGAAGGCCGCCATCAGCGCCACGTTGACGAAGCCGATGCCCACCATGATGCGGAAGGCCCAGAACAGCGTCGGCACATGCGGCACGGTATCCCACGCGGCCTGGGCGATCTGTTCCTCGGTCGCGTTGCGCGGATCCTCGACATATTTGGTCAGAAGCAGCGCATAGCCCATGTCATCGCCATGCTCTTCGAAGGCCCTGACCGACTCGGGCGGCACCGCCTCGCGCGAGGGCGCGGCGCGATAGTCCTGCAAGGCGTCATAGGCGACGATGCCGCTGCGGATGCGGTCCTCGGCCTTGTCCACCAGTTCCAGGATGCCGGGAATCTCCTGCGTGAGCGAGCGGGTGCCGATCAGGCCCATCACCCAGGGGATGTGGATGGCGTAATGGTTGGTCCGCGCTTCCATGTCGGGGATGCCGACCAGGGTGAACGAGGCCGGCGCCGGCTGGGTTTCCCACATGCCCTCGATGGCGGCCAGCTTCATCTTCTGGTGTTCCGAGGCCAGGTAGCCGCCCTCGTCGCCCAGGATCACCACCGAGACCGCCGACAACAGCCCGAACGAGGCCGCGACGGTGATCGAGCGCTTGGCCAGGTCGATATGGCGCCCCTTGAGCAGATACCAGGCCGAGATGCCCAGCACGAAGACCGAGGCCGTGACATAGCCGGCCGAGACCGTATGCACGAAGCGGGTCTGCGCCACATGGTTGAACAGCACCGCGAAGAAGTCGTGGACCTCCATGCGCATGGTATCGGGGTTGAACTCGGCCCCGACCGGGTGCTGCATCCAGCCGTTCGCGATCAGGATCCACAGCGCCGAGAAGTTCGAGCCGATGGCCACCGCATAGGTCGCCATCAGATGGCCGAGCTTGGAAAGCTTGTCCCAGCCAAAGAAGAACAGCCCGACGAAGGTCGCCTCCAGGAAGAAGGCCATCAGCCCCTCGATGGCCAAGGGCGCACCGAAGATGTCGCCGACATAATGGCTGTAATAGCTCCAGTTCATGCCGAACTGGAACTCCATCACGATGCCGGTGGCGACGCCCAGGACGAAGTTGATGCCGAAGAGCGTGCCCCAGAACTTGGTCATCTGGCGCCAGATCGCCCGGCCGGTCATGACATAGACGGTCTCCATCACCGCCAGCAGGATCGACAGGCCGAGCGTCAGGGGCACGAACAGGAAATGGTAGAGCGCGGTCAATGCGAATTGCAGCCGCGACAGGGTGACGATGTCTAATTCCATCGGTTTGCCTTGTTTCTTCCCGGCCGGGGCCGGGGTCATGCAGAGGCGTCCGCCGGTGGCGGGCGTCGGTGGTTTTGGGCGCCCTCAGTCGGGGCGCAGACCGGCCAGGGCCGAGGCAAAGCCGGCGCTGCCCCTGGCATGGATCGCGGCGATCCGGCCCTGGTCGATATGGACGAGGCGGTCGGCCAGTGCGGCCTCGCGCCGGATATGGGTGGCGATGACGGCGCTGCGCCCGGCCAGGCAAGGCTGCAGCCGCGCGATCACGTCGCGGGCGGTGGCGGCGTCCAGCCCCTCGGTCGGCTCGTCGAGCAGCCACAGCGGCGCATCGCGCAGGACCAGCCGCGCCAGCGCCAGCCGCCGCGCCTGCCCGCCCGAGAGGCCCAGCCCGTCCTCGCCCAGCCGGGTGTCGAGCCCGGCCGGCAGCGCCGCCACCTCGGGGCCAAGGCCCGCCGCCTCCAGCGCCGCCAGCAGCCGGGCGTCGTCGGCCCCCGGCGCGGCCAGGCGCAGGTTGTCGCGCAGGCTGTCGCGGAACAGCTCGCTGCGCTGGGTCATCAGGCAGGCCGGGCTGCGGGCGATCCGGCCGCCTTCGGGCGCGGCCTCGCCGGCCAGCAGCGCGAGCAGGCTGGACTTGCCGGCACCGCTGGCGCCGATCAGCGCCAGGCGCTCGCCCACGCGCAGCTCCAGGGTGATCCCGGCCAGCACCGCCCGCGCCGCGCCGGGATGGCGCAGCCCGACGCCTTGCAGCTGCGCGGCAAAGCCCGGTTCGGGCAGGGGCGCGGCCGGCGGGGCAGGGGGCGGGTCCAGCCGCGGCCCCAGCCGGCGGGCCGAGATCAGGCTGCGCGGCAGCTCCATCGCGCCGCGGCGCAACTGGGCAAAGGGCTCGACCGCCGCCAGCGCCACCAGCAACGCCAGCGCCGCGACGGGTGCGCCGATGCGGCCGCTTTCCGCCAGCGCGCCTGCGACGACCAGCACCCCTGCCAGCAGGGCCGCCGATGCCGCGCCATAGCCGAAGCCCGCCAGCAGGTCGATGCGGTTCAGCCGGTCCTCGGCCGCCGCCAGCCGGGCATCCGCCGCGGCGATGGCCCGGCGCTGCGCGCCCAGCCGGCCGGCCATGACCAGTTCGGTCTGGCCCTGCATCAGGTCGATGACGCGGGCGCGCAGCGTCTCGGTCGCCTGCGCGCGCCGTCGCATCCCCGGTCCCGCCGCGCGGGCGGCGGCCAGGGCAAGGCCGATCCCCGCGGCGATCAGAAAGCCAAGCACCGCCAGCCCGAACAGCGGCTGCATCAGCCCCAGCGTCACGCCCGCCGCCAGCGCGGTGACGAGCGCCGCCGCCAGCGGCACCAGCACCCGCAGGTAAAGCACGTCGAGCGCGTCTATATCCACGGTCAGCCGGAACAGCAGCCGCGCCGGGCGCAGCATCAGCGCCCCCGCGGCACCGGGCGCGGCCCAGCCGCGAAACAGCCGCTCGCGCAGGCCGGCCAGCACGGCCAGCGTCGCGTCATGCGTCACCAGCCGCTCGCCATAGCGCGCCGCCGTGCGCCCCAGGGCCAGCAGCCGGATGCCCGAGGAGGGCATGAACACGTCGAAGGCCAGCGCCGTGGCCGTGGTCAGCCCGGCGATGGCGGTGGCGGTGATGAACCAGCCCGACAGCCCCAGCAGCGCGATGCCCGCCAGCACCGTCGCCGCCGCCAGCGCCGCGCCCGTCCACAGCCGGCGCCGCCCTTCGCAAGCGAACAGCGCCAGCACCGGCGCCATGTCCCGGACCAGCCGCCTCATGCCGCCGCCTCCATCCCGGTGCCGTCCAGCCGAATGACGCGGTCCATGCGCGCGGCCAGTTCCGGGTCATGCGTCGCCACGATCAGCGTCCGCCCCTGCGCCAGCGCCACCAGCCCCTCGGCGATCTCGCGCGCGGTGGCGGCGTCGAGATGCGCCGTCGGCTCGTCCGCCAGGATCAGCCCGGCCTGCGGCGTCGCGGCCACCCGCGCCAAGGCCAGGCGTAGCGCCTCGCCGCCGGACAGGCCGGTGCCGCCCTCGCCGACCGGGGCGCTGCCGCGCCGGGCCGCGACCTGGTCCAGCCGGGCCATGCGCAGCGCCTCCGGCAGGCTGCCCGCGGCGGGCAGGGTTCGGCCCAGCGTGACGTTCTGCGCCAGCGAGCCTGCAAAGATATGCGGCGCCTGGCCGATCCAGGCCATCCGGGCGCGCAACCCCGCGGCGGCTTGCGCGTCGAGCAGCCGGCCGTCGATCTCGATCCGCCCCGAATCGGGTGCGGCCAGGCCGGCGATCAGCGAAAGCAGCGTCGACTTGCCCGAGCCGCTGGGCCCGACCAGCGCCACATGCTCGCCCGGCGCGATGGCCAGGCTGAGGCCGCGCGGGCCGGGCTGCGTCGCGCCGGCATGGCGAAAGCGCAGATCCTCAAGGCGCAGCATCATGGCGGCTGCGGTTTGCGGGGCGGCGGCCTCGGCCTCGGCGCCGGGCAGCGCCATCCCCGGCTCGGCCGCCCGTTGCAAGGCGGCCATCCCGGCCTCGCCTGCCGCCTTGTCGTGCCAGACCGCCGACAATTCGCGCAAAGGTTCGAAAAAGGCCGGCGCCAGCAGCAGGATGAACAGGCCCTCGGCCAGCGTCAGCTTGTCGCCCCAGGCGCCGAAGGGCAGGTCGCCCAGCAGGTGGAAACCGATATAGACCGCGACCATCGCCACGCCGAGCGCCGCGAAAAGCTCCAGCACCGCCGAGGTCAGGAAGGCGATGCGCAAGACCGCCATGGTGCGCGCGCGCAGCGATTCCGCATCGGCCCTGACCCGCAGCGCCGTCGCCTCGATGGCGTCCAGGCTGCGGATGGTCGCCATGCCGCGCAGCCGGTCCAGCAGAAAGGCGTTCATGCCGCCGACCTCGACCATCTGCGCCTCGCTTGCCGCCTTGGCCTTCCAGCCGACCAGCACCATGAAGACCGGAATCACCGGCAGCGCCACCAGCAGCACCAGCGCCGCCGTCCAGGAAAAGGGCAGGATCGCCAGGAAGATGGCCAAGGGCAGCACCGCCGCCTTCAGCCGCGCGGGTCGAAAGCGCGCCAGCCAGGGCACGACGGCCTCGGCCTGTTCGGCGACGATGCTTGCCGCCTCGCCCGAGGGGATGCACCCGGCATCCAGCGGCGAGCGCGCCGAAAGCGCGGCCACCGCCCTGCCGCGCAGGTCCGACAACTGTGCCCGCGCCGCGCGCCAGGCCAGCCTGCCGCCAAGCGCCTCGAGCCCGGCGCGCAGGAGCCCCAGGGCCAGCACGCCAAGCGCCGGCCCCACCAGCGATGCCGCGCCCGTTCCCGCGGCGATCCCGGCCACCGCAGCGGCCAGGATGCCGGCCTGCGGCAGCCACAAGAGCGCGGCCGCCACCGCCAGGGCGGGGGCAAGCCAGGGTGCGGGGCGGACGCCCTCTCCGTTGGCCGGAGGCGGGTGCCGAGGGGACCTTTCGGATTCGCGCATGGTGATGTCTTTTGGTTCGCGTCGGATGAGGCGACACTTTATATTCGAAGGGATGTATAAATGATGAAGCGGAGGGATGCAGCGAGACAACACGACGCATCCTTTGCTCACCACCCTTGCATATATTCGCATACTCGAATATCTCATGGATGAAGGACAGTTTGCGCGCAGGAGGAGTATCCGATGAGCCATGCCCCGACCTCGACCTCGACCTCGACGCCCGGCCAGGGCGCGGCCCCTGATCGTGATACCCGTGATCGTGATACCCGTGATCGTGCTTCCGGCCCCGGCCGGGCCGCCGATCCGCATTCCGATCCGCATTCCGATCCTGGCCCCGGTTCTGGCGCAGGCGTGGCGGCGGCCCTGGCGGCTGCGCCGGAGGTGACGGGGTTTTACGAGGCGCGGACCGGCTCGGTGCAATATGTGGTGGCCGATCCGGCGACCGGCCAATGCGCCGTCGTCGACCCGGTGCTGGACTATGACGAGAAATCCGGCGCCACCGCCACCATCGAGGCCGACCGCATCCTCGCCTTCATCGCCGAGCGCGGCTACAGGCTGGAATGGATCCTCGACACCCATCCCCATGCCGACCATTTCTCGGCCGCCGACTACCTCAAGCGCAAGACCGGCGCCCCCACCGCCATCGGCGAGAAGGTGGTCGAGGTGCAGAAACTGTGGAAGGAATTCTACAACTGGCCGGACTTCCCCGCCGACGGCTCGCAATGGGACCGGCTCTTTGCCGAGGGCGAGACCTTCCGCCTCGGCTCGATCCCGGCGCGGGTGCTGTTCTCGCCCGGCCATACCCTGGCCTCGATCTCCTATGTGATCGGCGACGCGGCCTTCGTGCACGACACGCTGTTCATGCCCGACAGCGGCACGGCGCGGGCGGATTTCCCCGGCGGCGACGCGCATGCGCTGTGGCGCTCGATCCAGGAGATCCTGGCCCTGCCCGAGGCGACGCGGGTCTTCACCGGCCACGACTATTGCCAGGGCGGGCGGGCGCCGGCCTGGGAATCGACCGTGGCCGAGCAGAAGGCGCGCAACAGCCACATGGCGCAATACCTGACCGAGGCCGAGTTCGTCGCCGCGCGGCAGGCGCGCGACCGCACCCTGCCGATGCCCAAGCTGATCCTGCATGCGCTGCAGGTCAACACCAATGCCGGCCGGCTGCCCGCGCCGGAGGCGAACGGTCGGCGCTACCTGAAGATCCCGCTTGACCTGCTGCAGGCGCCCTGGGACTGAGGAGGAGGAGGAAGGATGCGGATCAATATCGCAGGCACCGAGCGGGTGCTGCGGCTGGTGCTGGGCCTCGGCCTGGTTCTGCTGGCCTTGCTGGCCGGGCTTTCGCCGGCGTGGAGCTGGGCGGCGGCGGTTGTCGGGCTGGTGTTGCTGGCGACCGCGGCGCTGCGCTTCTGCCCGGTCTGGGCGCTGCTGGGCATCGGCCGCGGGCTGGAAGGCGGCGGTTCCGAAGGCGGTTCCGAAGGCGGCTCTGAAGGCGAAGGCGCGGATCGTCGGGACGGAGATCGCGAAAACGGGGATCGTCGGGACGGAGGCGGGGCATGACCGAATTCACCCCTGTGCAATCGTTGCTGGGCGGCGGATTGATCGGGCTGGCGGCGGTGCTGCTGATGGCGCTGCACGGCCGCATCGCCGGCATGACCGGGATCCTGGCCGGGGCGCTGGCGCCGGGCGGCGGCTGGCGGCTGGCCTTCCTGGCCGGCGCGGTGGCGGCGCCCTTGCTGCTGGTGCGGCTGGGCGGGGTCGAGATCGGCTTCGACAGCCCGGTGCCGCTGGGCTGGACGGCGCTCAGCGGGCTGCTGGTCGGGATCGGGGTCAGCTATGGCGGCGGCTGCACCTCGGGCCACGGGGTCTGCGGGCTGGCGCGGCTGTCGGCGCGGTCGCTGGTGGCGACGCTGAGCTTCATGCTGGCGACCGGGGCGACGGTCTATGCGGTGCGCCATCTTGCGGGAGGGTTCTGAGATGGTCTTGCTGTCGGCCTTGCTGGTCGGGTTGGTCTTTGGCGCGGGGATTGCGGTCTCGGGCATGGCCAATCCTGCGAAGGTTCTGAATTTCTTCGACATTGCCGGGGCCTGGGATCCGTCCCTGGCCTTCGTGATGGGCGGGGCGCTGCTGGTGGCCTATCCGGGCTACCGGCTGGTGTTGCGCCGGCCGGCGCCGGTGCTGGCGCTGCGCTTCCACCTGCCCGAGCGGCGCGACATCGACGCCGGGCTGGTCGGGGGTTCGGCGCTGTTCGGCCTGGGCTGGGGGCTGTCGGGCTTCTGCCCCGGCGGCGCCATCCCCGCCATCGGCCTCATCCGCCCCGAACCCGTCCTCTTCACCGCAACAATGGCCGCCGGAATCGCAATGGTCAAAATCGGGCAGCGATGGGCCGCGGCCCGGTCTGCCGCCGATCGGCAGGGGGCATGAATGTGGCCCTTTCGACGGCGCGGCAAGCCGCGGATTCGCAAGATTGACGACCGGTTCTCGGCCACCGGCCAGCTTCGTCCAGAAGACCTGCCGGCGGTTGCCGCGGCCGGGTTCCGGGTGCTGGTCTGCGTTCGCCGCGACGGCGAGGAACGCGGCCAGCCCGATTTCGCCACCATCGCCGCCGCTGCTGCGCGCCTGGGCCTGACCGCCCGCCACATTCCGGTGTCCGGCCAGCCCTCGGCCGGCCAGATTGCGGCTTTCCGCCGCATCCTGGCTGAGGCGAAGGGGCCGGTGCTGGGCTGGTGCCGCTCGGGCATGCGGGTCCGGGCGTTCTATGCCCTGTGCCGGCAACAGGCAGTGGCGAGCAGGGCGTGATGCCTTTGCGCAACCCGGCACCTGCGGAAGGCTGGGCCTGAAAAGGCGAGGCCTGGACAGGAGGTTCGCTTGCGCCAGGGGCCGCGGCTTGCCGCAGCAAGGCGCCGGAGCCCAGCGTCGCCCGGCCTGCCGCATGGCATTGCGGGCCGGGCTTGCGCCTCGCCGGATCAGCCCTTCGGGCCGCAGAACGTGTTGTAGAGCACTTCCATCACCTTGCGGGCAGGCTGGCTTTCGATCCGATACCAGATCGTCTGCCCGTCGCGCCGGCCAAGGATGATCTTGTCGCGGCGCAAGAGCGCCAGGTGTTGCGACACGGTCGAATCGCGGATGCCCAGGAATTCCGCCAGCTGGCCCACGGATTTTTCACCCTGCACCAGCTGGCACAGGATCAGCAGCCGATGGCGGTTGCCAAGCGATTTCAGAAGCTCGCTGGCCTCGTCGGCGGCTGCGCGCATGGTTTCGGGGTCTATGCTGACGTCGGCACTCATGCTCCATAGCTACATTAATGCGAATATACGGTCAAGATGCGCCCGCAGGCTGCCGGTGCCCGGCCCAGGCGAGGGTCAGATCGCGACAGTTTGCCGCATTAATCTTCGAAGTTTCGAATGTTACGGCCTTTTACATAACGCGCATCAGCAAGCATCAACAGCAAGCAACAAGGTGATTTCCATGCACAAGATCTTTCTGGCCGCCGCCGTCCTGGCCCTTCCCATCACGGCCCAGGCTTCCGAGCCCGGCGATATTGCCGCCGCGCGCATCGGCTATTTCAGCCTGGTCAACCTGGAGATGGGCGGGCTGGCCGCCATGGCGCAGGGCAAGGCGCCCTATGACGCCGAACGGGCGCGGGCGCTGGCCGGGGATCTCAAGCTGCTGTCGGAATACCTGCATGACGACCTGCTGATGCCGGGAACCTCGAATGCCGACCTGGCCGGCAAGACCCGCGCCCTGCCGGCGATCTGGGAACAGACCGAGGATTACCGCGCCAAGGGCATGGCCTTCCGCGAGGCGGTCGCCACGCTGCACGGCGTCGCCGGCGAGGGGCAGGAGGCGCTTGCCCCCGCCGTCGGCCAGGTCGGGGCGACCTGCAAGGCCTGCCACGACAGCTATCGCGCCAAGGATTTCTAGGATGCGCGACGGCGCAGCCACCACCTCTGCCGAGCCTTCCCAGGTGGTCCGGCTGTGGGATCTGCCCTTGCGGATCTTTCACTGGGCGCTGGCGGTCTGCGTCGCCGGGGCCTGGGGATTGGGCAAGTTCGGCCCCGATGTCATGACCCTGCATTTCCTGTTCGGCTATGCGGTGATCGGGCTTCTGGCCTTTCGGCTGCTCTGGGGCTTCGTCGGGCCGCGCCCGGCGCGGTTCCGCAGCTGCCTTCATGGTCCCGGGGCGGTTCTGGCCTATCTGCGGCAGCTTCCGGCGCGGCAGCCCAGCTTCTGGCCGGGGCACAACCCCCTGGGCGGGCTGTTCGTGATCCTGCTGCTGGCCGTGCTGGCGGTGCAGGTCGCGGCCGGCCTGGTCGCCGATCCGCAGGATTACGTCAATACCGGGCCGCTGGCCGGGGCGGTCAGCGCCCGGATCTCGCGCCTGGGGCTGGCCCTGCACGACCTGCTGGGCAAGCTGGTCCTGCCCATGGTGCTGCTGCATGTCGCGGCGGTGCTGTTCTATCGCCTGTGGAAGCGCGAGAACCTGATTCGCCCGATGATCACCGGGTGGAAGCGCATCCGCCGGTGACGGCGCATCCTGGCCGGAACCGCAGCCGTGGTTCCGGCCGAGGGCTGCGACCAAGGCGAAATGTCGCAGGCTGCAGGTTCGATTCCGGGGCGTCGTTGAAGACATTCTCCTTGAAACCGATTATACGTATATATGTATATACTGTCGGCAATCGGCTGTTCTGGAGTTCCCCGATGACACTTGATCGCACCATTCTTGCCTTTGCAGGGTTCATGGTCCTGCTTTCCGTCGCGCTGACCGTCTGGGTTTCGCCCTTGTTCGTCTGGCTGACGGTCTTTGTCGGCGCCAACCTGCTGCAATCCGCCTTTACAGGCTTCTGCCCGGCGGCCATGATCTTCCGCAAGCTTGGCATAAAACCCGGCTGCGCCTTCTGAAAGTTCGATCCATGCGATTGCTGCTGCTTGTCGCGCTTGTCGCCACCGGGCCGGCGCTGGCCGAGCCGTTGATCCTGGACTGGAGCGCGGTGCCCGAGATGAAGGCCGTCTACGGCACGGTCGAGGCCCGTGACACCATCCCGGCGCGGGCGCGCATCGGCGGCACGGTCGTGGAACTGCTGGTCAGCGAGGGGGATCGCGTCGAGGCGGGGGCGACGCTCGCCACCGTCCGCGACGACAAGATCGCCTTCCAGATCGCGGCCTTCGCCTCGCGGATCGAGGCGTTGCGGGCGCAGCTGGCCGAGGCGGAATCCGACTATGCGCGCGGCCAGTCGCTGGTGCAGCGCGGCGCGGCTTCGCAGCAGCGGGTCGAGCAGTTGCAGACCGCGGTCGATGTCATCCGCGGCCAGATCGCCGCGGCCGAGGCCGAGCGCGCCGTCATCGAGCAGCAGCAAGCCGAAGGTGCGGTCCTGGCCCCGGTCTCGGGCCTGGTGCTGAGCGTGCCGGCCGTGCGCGGCTCGGTGGTGATGCCGGGCGAGGTGGTGGCGAGCGTGGGCGGCGGCGGCTTCTTCCTGCGCCTGTCGGTGCCGGAACGCCATGCCGCCGACCTGGCCGAAGGGGCCGAAATCCAGATCAGGGCCGGCGGCCAGGCTGCTGCGGGCCGGCTGGCCAAGGTCTATCCGCTGATCCAGGGCGGCCGGGTGCAGGCCGATGTCGAGGTCGACCGGCTGCCCGACGCCTTTGTCGGCGCGCGCGTGGCGGTGGACCTGCCTGTGGGCGAGCGCCGGGCGCTTCTGGTGCCCGCCGCGGCGGTGACGACCCGCGCCGGGGTGGATTTCGTCAGCGTCGCCGGCGCCGCGGGCGAAGAGCGGCGGGCGGTGCTGACCGGCGAAAGCCTGGCCCAGGACGATATTGAGATGGTCGAGATCCTGACCGGCCTTGCGCCGGGGGAAACGGTGATCGTCCCATGAACATCCCCGGCGACACCCCCCGCAGCCCCGGCCTGGCCGGCTGGCTGACGCGCGGCTTCATCACCTCGCCGCTGACGCCGCTGTTCCTGATCGCGGCGCTGGCCTTCGGGCTCATCGCGCTGATCAGCCTGCCGCGCGAGGAGGAGCCGCAGATTTCGGTCCCCATGGTGGACATCCGCGTCCAGGCCCCCGGCCTGCGGGCCGAGGATGCGGTCAAGCTGGTGACAGAGCCGCTGGAGACCATCGTCAAGGGGATCGACGGGGTCGAGCATATCTATTCCCAGACCCAGGACGACGGCGTGCTGGTCACGGCGCGCTTCCTGGTCGGCACCCCCTCCGATGCGGCGGTGCTGCGGGTGCATGACAAGCTGCGCGCCAACATGGACCGCATCCCGGTCGGCATCCCCGAGCCGCAGGTGCTCGGGCGCGGCATCGACGACGTGGCCATCGTGGCGCTGACGCTTTCGGCTCGACCCGATGCGGCGGACCGGGTGACGGCTGCCGAACTGACCCGCATCGCCCGCGAATTGCGCACCGAACTGGCCAAGATCGACGATGTCGGCCTGACCTATCTGATCGGCGAGACGGAGGAAGCGATCCGCGTCGCCCCCGACCCCGCCCGGTTGGCGCTTTACGGCATCACGCTGCAACAGCTGGCCGGCAAGGTCCAGGGCGCCAACCGTGCCCTGCCGGCGGGGATGCTGCGCGACGACGGCCAGCAGGTGATGCTGGTCGCGGGCGAGACCCTGCGCAGCCCCGACGAGATCGGCAACCTGGTGCTGACCGCGCGCGACGGCCGCCCGGTCTATGTCCGCGACGTGGCCGACGTGGGTTTCGTCTCCGATACGGCCGAGGCGCTGGTCGCCACCGTCACCCGCGATTCCGCCCGGCGCCCGGCGGTGACGCTGGCGCTGGCCAAGCGCGCCGGCGCCAATGCCGTCACCGTGGCCGAGGCGATCCTGCACCGCGCCGAGGCACTGCAAGGCACGCTGATCCCCGACGACATGCAGGTCGAGATCACCCGCGACTATGGCGAGACGGCCAACGAAAAGGCCAACGAGTTGCTGTATCACCTGGGCCTGGCCACGCTGTCGATCATCGCGCTGGTCTGGCTCGCCATCGGCCGGCGCGAGGCGCTGGTGGTGGCGGTGGTGATCCCGGTGACGATCCTGCTGACGCTGTTCGCGTCCTGGATCATGGGCTATACGCTGAACCGGGTCAGCCTGTTCGCGCTGATCTTCTCGATCGGCATCCTGGTGGACGACGCCATCGTGGTGATCGAGAACATCGCCCGGCATTGGGGCATGGGCGGCACCGACCGCCGCGAAACCGCCATCAGCGCGGTGATCGAGGTCGGCAACCCCACCATCGTCGCCACCCTGACCGTGGTGGTGGCGCTGCTGCCGATGCTGTTCGTCTCGGGGATGATGGGGCCTTACATGAGCCCGATCCCCGCGAACGCCTCGGTCGCGATGATCTTTTCCTTCTTCGTCGCGGTGACGGTGACGCCCTGGCTGATGCTGAAGGTGGCGGGCCGCGCGCCGCTGCACCACGGCGCCGAGGGGCAGGGCGGCCGGCTGGGCCGCGCCTATGCCGCCGTCGCCCGGCCGGTTCTGGCCAGCAAGGGGCGCGCATGGCTGTTCCTGGGCGGGGTGATCGTGCTGACCTTCGGCTCGCTCGCGCTGTTCTATACCCGCGACGTGACGGTGAAGCTTCTGCCCTTCGACAACAAGTCGGAACTGTCCGTGACCATCGACCTGCCCGAAGGCGCGGCGGTCGAGGCGACGGATGCCGTGGCCCAGGCGGTGGCCAGGGTGGCGATGGACCTGCCCGAGGTGGTCTCGGTCCAGACCCATGCCGCCGCCGCGGCGCCGTTCAATTTCAACGGCCTGGTGCGGCATTCCTTCTATCGCACCCAGCCGCAGCAGGGCGAGGTGGCGGTCAACCTGGCGCCCAAGCATGACCGCGACCGCTCGAGCCACCAGATCGCGCTGGACCTGCGCGCGCGCATCCTGGCCCTGCCGCTGCCCGAGGGCACGGTGCTGAAGGTGGTGGAACCTCCGCCCGGCCCGCCGGTGATGGCGACGCTTCTGGCCGAGATCTATGGCCCCGACCCGCAGACCCGCCGCGCGGTGGGCGAAAAGGTCGAGGCGGCCTTCCGCTCGGTCCCCTTCATCGTCGATGTGGACAATTCCTGGGGTGATGCCGCGCCGCGGCTGCGGGCGCTGATCTCGCCCGACGACCTGGATTTCTACGGCGTGGCGGAATCGGATGTCTTCGACAGCATCGCCATCCTGAACGGCTCGACCACGGTCGGCTATTCCCACCGGGGCGAGGGGCGCGCGCCCATCCCGATCCGCGTCGAGCGGCCCCGCGAACAGCGCGTGCCGGGCGAGGATTTCCTGACCACGCCGATCCCGGCCGACCTTCTGCCCGGCAATCGCGGCGTGGTCGAGCTGGGCGACGTGGTGCGGATCGAGGAAGAGCGCGCCTCGCATATCCTGTTCCGCCACAACGGCCGCCCGGCCGAGATGGTGACGGCGGAACTCGCCGGCGATTTCGAGGCGCCGCTCTACGGCATGATGGCGGTCAAGGATGCGCTGGAGGCGCAGGACTGGACCGGCCTGCCCAAGCCCGAGATCCGGCTGCGCGGCCAGCCCGAGGACGATAGTGCCAGCACGCTGCTGTGGGACGGCGAATGGGAGGTGACCTGGGTCACCTTCCGCGACATGGGCGGGGCCTTTGCGGTGGCGCTTCTGGGCATCTATATCCTGGTCGTGGCGCAGTTCGGCTCGTTCCGGCTGCCGCTGGTGATCCTGACCCCGGTGCCGCTGACCTTCATCGGCATCCTGGGCGGACATTGGTTGTTCGGCGCGCCTTTTTCGGCGCCGTCGATGATCGGTTTCATCGCCTTGGCCGGGATCATCGTCAGGAACTCGATCCTGCTGGTGGATTTCATCCGCCACGACACCACCGGCCGGCCGCTGACCGAGGTGCTGATCGACGCCGGCGCCGTGCGCTTCCGGCCGATCCTGCTGACCGCTCTGGCGGCAATGATCGGGGCGGCGGTGATCCTGACCGATCCGATCTTCCAGGGGCTGGCGATCTCGCTCTTCTTCGGGCTGATCTCCTCGACGCTGCTGACGGTGCTGGTCATCCCGGCGGTCTATCGGGTGTTCCGCACCTGAGCCGCCGGGCCGATGGCTGGTCTTGGCGGGATGGTTGCCCTATTCCCAAGGAAAAGCCCGGCCGCCTTTCCTGCCACGACCGATGCCATGCAAGCAAACCGTTATCACCACCTCGGCTGGCATCTCGGCATCGAACTGTTCGAGGCCGCCTTCAGCCACCAGACCTTTGGCCGCCATGCGCATGAGGGCTTTGCCATCGGCGCCATCGCCGAAGGGGCGGGCGGCTATGTCTGCCGCGGCGAAACCATGGTGTTGCCGGCCGGCACGCTGTCGCTGATGAACCCCGAAGAGCCGCATACCGGGCACGCCGCCGCCGACCGGGTGCGCTATACCATGCTTTACGCGTCCGAGGCGGCGGTCCGCGCCGTGCTGGGGCTGCGTGTCCTGCGCGGCTTTGCCGCCATCGCGCCGCGCGACCGCGGATTGCGCCTGGGCCGGGCCCTGGCGCATCTGGCCCATTGCCTGAATGCCCCGCCCAGCCCCGACTGGCGCCTTGCGGCGGAAGAGGCCGCGCATGGGGCCCTGGCGCTGGCCTTCGGCCAATACGGCCGCGCCGAATTGCGCTCGGCAGGGGACGAGCCGGCGGCGGTCCGGGCGGTCCGGGCACGGATCGTCGCCGGGGTCGAGGCGGGTGAGGCGCTGGCCCTTGCCGACCTGGCCGCCGAGGTGGGGCTGAACCCCTCTTACCTGATCCGCAGCATGCGGCGGGCCACCGGGCTGACGCCGCATGCCCATGTCTTGCAGGCCCGCATCGGCCATGCCCGCCGGCTGCTGCTGGAGGGCGTGCCCGCCGCCGAGGCCGCGGTCGCGGCGGGGTTTTGCGACCAGGCGCATCTGATCCGCCAATTCCGCCGCCACCTGGGCGTCACCCCCGGCGCGCTGCTGCGGCATTAGCAGGTCGATTTCGTCCAATCCTTGCCCGCTCGATCCATGGCACGGGGTCCGGGAAAGGATTCGCCCATGCCATTGAAACCCGTCATCATCCTGGCCGCAGACCTGCCCCTGGGGCTCAAGGCCAATTTCGCCGCCGTCCTGGGCATGAGCCTGGGCCGGCTTCGTCCCGACCTGCTGGGCGGCGCGACCCCCACCGGCGACGGCATCGCCTTGCCCGGCATCACCGCTGTTCCCCTGCCGGTGCTATGCGCGCCGCTGCAGGATCTGCCCGGCCTTTTCGCCCAGGCCGAGGCCCTGCCGCTGCGGCTGGCCTATATGCGCGCCGCCTTCGAGGCGCGGGACTATCCCGATTACACCGCCCGCATCGCCGCCGCGCCGCTGGCCGATCATGCGCCGCAGGCGATCCTGCTGGCGGGGCCGCGCAAGGCAGTGGACCGGATCTGCGGCCGCCTGCCGCTGCTGCGTTGACCATGGCCGACCCGCAGGCCCTGCTGGCCATGGCCAGTTTCGCCCTGGCAGCCTCGGCCACGCCGGGGCCGGTCAATATCATCGGCGCCATGACCGGCGCGCGGTTTGGTCCGCGCCGGGCGCTGGCCTTCGTCAGCGGGGCGACCGCCGGCTTCCTGGTGCTGCTGCTGGGTTTTGGTGCCGGCCTGCTGGCGGGAACCGGCTGGATCCTGGCGCTGTCCCGGCCCATGACGCTGGCCGGTGCGGCCTATCTGCTGTGGCTGGCATGGCGCCTGCTGCGCGACGACGGCCGGGTCGCATGGCGCGATCCGGCGGGGCAAGCCGCGCCCGGCTTCTGGTCCGGTGCGCTGGTGCAGGGCCTGAACCCCAAGGCCTGGCTGGCGGCGCTGTCCTCGCTTTCGACCTTCGTGATGCCGCTGGCCGAGCCGGCGGCGGGGCTGGTGGTCTTCGCCGCGCTTTTCGGCGCGATCTGCTGGGCCTCGCTGGCTGCATGGGCCTGGGGCGGGGCACGGTTCGGACAGGGCCGGCTGCGGGCGTTCAACCGCGGCATGGCCCTGATCCTGGCGCTATCGGTCGGCTGGATGCTGGTGCAGGCCTTCTGACGAGCCTGCGCGCAAGCGCAGGGCGGTCCCGGAGCCCGACCACCCTGCACTTGCGCCCCGGATCAGGGATTCTGCCCGGACCGCGGAGGCCGCAGCAGCGACTGGACGGTATAGACCAGGATGGCGCTGCCCACCGCGCCCAGCACCGCCACGCCCAGAAGCACGATCACGTCGATCGGCCCGCCGATGTCGCGCAGGCCGGAATGCGTCATCTGCTGGACGAAGATCACCGCCAGAATCGCACCGAAGGGCATGGACAGCTGCGCCCAGAGGAATTTGCGCATCGACATCGCCCGGTCGCGGATCAGCACGTAAAGATAGGCCGCCGTGACCAGCAGGGCGAGCGCGACCATGGTCCAGAACAGGCCGCGGCCGAAGATTTCCTCGAAGACCGCGATCAGGGTGCCGAATGTCAGTTCTTTCATGTTGCTTCCCCTTTCGTCAGGCCCGGCCGCGCAGCATGGCGTTATAGGTGGCCTTCAGCGCCACCTCTTTCATCAACCAGCTGATCCACAGCTCTTCCAGCGGGGCGATCACGCCGGGGAACGAGGGCACCAGGTTGTTGTGATAGTCGAACTCGACCAGCATCGCCCGGCCGACGCGGGTGATGAGCGGGCAGGAGGTGTAGCCGTCATAGATCTCGGTCCCCTCGCGCCCCTGCAGGGCGGCGACCAGATGGTCCTCGATCACCGGAACCTGCCATTTCACCGAAGCCGCGGTCTTGCCCTTGGGCACGCCCGCCACGTCGCCAAGCGCGAAGATCTCCGGGTAGCGCAGATGGCGCAGGGTCTTCATGTCGCATTCGACCCAGCCCTGGTCGGTCCATTTGTCGGCCCAGGAAAGCCCCGACTGCCGGATCACCTCGGGCGCGCGCTGCGGCGGGATGACGTGCAGGTAGTCATAGGGCATCTCGGTGGTGGACTTGACCATCTCGCCCGTCGCCGGGTCGGGGGCGGCGGTTTCGAACCGCGCCGTCTTGCGGCCGGGGTCGATGGATTTCAGCGTATGGCCGTAATAGGTGGCCACGCCGCGCTCGGCGAACAGCATGCGCACCTTTTCCGCGACGATCGGCACCGAGAACAGCGCCGTCTGCGGGCAGGTGTAATGCATCTCGTACTTGCCCTTGGCACCGCCGCGGCTGGCGATGTCGTCCAGCAGGAAGGTATGCTTCAGCGGCGCGCCGGCGCATTTCATCTCGGTCTCGGGGCGGGCGAACAGGCCGATGCCGCCTTCCTCGGTGAATTTCGACGCCGCCTGCCAGGTCCTGGCCGCATATTCCGGCCCGGCATAAAGCGCGCCGATCCCGTCCTTGCCCACCATGTCCAGCGAAAAGCCCTGGATCGCGCCGTGATCCAGCACCAGGCCCGGCGCCACCACCAGGAAGTCGTAGTCGAGCTTTTGCCCCTTTTCGGTCGAGACGGTCTTGGCCAGGGGGTCGATGGCAGCCGCCGCCTCGGCGATCAGCGTCACGCCCGAGGGCAGCCAGTCGGTCGTCTTGGACACCACGTAATTGGCCGGCTTCAGCCCCGCGGCGACCAGCGACAGGCCGGGCTGGTAAAGATGCTGCGCCCTGGGGTCGATCAGGGTGATCTGCGCCCCGTCCAGCCGCTGCACCAGGCGGTTGGCCAAGGCGGTGCCGCCGGCGCCGGCGCCGATGATGATGATCCTGGCTTTCGTCGCGATCCTGCTGGCCTGGGCGGCGCGAACCCCCAGTCCCGCCGTCACCGCGCCGGCAAGGGCAAAGCTCAACACTCCCCTGCGAGAGGGTCGGAAATCGTCTCGTCCTGTCATTCGGCCTCCTCCGTGACCTTTTGCGGCCGGCCCCGGAGCGTGGTTTCCGGTTCTGCGGCCACATGCGCTGACACCCGCCCAAGCCTGCAACGACCGTCAAGCCAGCCGCAGCACGCAGGCGTCCTACAGGTAAGCACAAGACGGTCGGGGCGGCGTTCCCAGTTACCCGAGCCAGATGTTGGATGTATTCATATTCGATCCTATGAATGTATCAATATGCCAGATAGCTCGCATTTTACTTGCGCGGCACTTGGTCGCAGCGCCCGGCAAGGCAGGGCATTTGCGCCATTGCGCGGTTGCCACTGGCCTTTTTGCGCAAACCCGCCCACAAGCCGGTCCATCGAACCGAATCCGAGAGACGTGATGGGCTATTTTCCTGACTGGCGCCCCGCCGCGGGCGCCACGGTGCTTCCCGATGAAAAGCTGCCGCTGACCCAGGCGGTGCCGATGAGCCTGCAACATTTGCTGGCGATGTCCGGCTCGACCATCCTGGCGCCGCTGATCATGGGCTTCGATCCCAATGTCGCGGTGTTCTTTTCCGGCATCGGCACGCTGCTGTTCTTTGCCGTCACCGGCGGGCGGGTGCCCAGCTATCTGGGCTCGTCCTTTGCCTTCATCGCCGTCATCATGGCCGCGACCGGCTTTGCCGGCGGCGGGCCGAACCCCAATATCGCCGTGGCGCTTGGCGGCATCATCGCCGCCGGCCTCGTCTATGTGCTGATCGGGCTGGTGGTGATGGCCATCGGCGCGGGCTGGGTGGAAAAGCTGATGCCGCCGGCGGTGACGGGCGCCATCGGCATGTCCATCGGGCTGAACCTGGCGCCGGTGGCGGTCAAGCAGCTGGCCGGCAGCCACGCGCATCTGAGCATCGCGCTGGCGACCGTGCTGAGCATGGCCATGGTCTCGGTCTATGGCCGGCAGGCCACGCGGCGGATCGCGGTGCTGGTCGCGCTGCTCTTCGGCTATGGGCTGGTGCTGGTCCTTGGCAACGGGCTGGGGCTGGTGCCGGGCATCGACTTCGCCGCCGTCGCCGCCGCGCCCTGGTTCGGGGTGCCGAACTTTACCGCGCCGCGCTTCGAATGGTCGGCGATCAGCCTGATCGCCCCGGTCGCCATCGTGCTGGTGGCCGAGAACCTGGGCCATATCAAGGCCCTGGGCGCGATCACCGGGCAGAGCATGGACCGCTATATCGGCCGGGGCTTCTTGGGCGACGGGCTGGCCACCATGCTGGCCGGCGCGGGCGGCGGCACCGGCGTCACCACCTATGCCGAGAACATCGGCGTCATGGCCATGACCCGCGTCTATTCCACGCTGATCTTTCCCATGGCGGCGGCGATCGCGATCTTCCTGGGGCTCTCGCCCAAGTTCGGCGCCGTGCTGCAAACCATCCCGGCGCCGGTGCTGGCGGGGCTGGCGGTGTCGGTCTTTGGCCTGATCGCATCGGCCATGGCGCGGATCTGGGTGGACAACAAGGTCGATTTCTCGGACCCGCGCAACCTGTTCACCGTGGGTGTGGCGCTGATCATGGGGGCGGGGGATTTCACCGTGAACATCGGCAATTTCTCGCTGGGCGGCATCGGCACCTCGACCTTTGCGGCGCTGGCGCTCTACCAGCTGCTGGGCATCGGCCGGCGGGCGTGACATCCTGAGGCGGGCCCCGCGACCGGGGCCTGCGCCCTGGGGCGGCCGGATGCCCCTGCGGCAAGGACCGCGCGCCAGGGACAACATGTATGGCAGGCTGCGCTATTGCGTGCGGTTTCAATCGCATTATGACTGGCGGCGCCGATCAGCCCATGGGGAATGCCAGATGCGCATGCGCGACACCTTCATCAAGCCCATGCACCGCGAGGGCATCCGCTTCGTGGCGGCCTTTGCCGCCGCCACCCTGCTGCTGTTCCTGATATGGGAGCCGCTGGGCTGGATCGGGGTCGGGCTGACCGTCTGGTGCTATTACTTCTTCCGCGATCCCGAACGGGTGACGCCGGCGCGGCCCGGACTGGTCATCAGCCCGGCGGACGGCGTCGTCTCGCTGATCGAGCCGGCGGTGCCGCCGGCCGAGCTGGGCATGGCCGACACCCCGCTGACCCGCGTCAGCGTGTTCATGAGCGTCTTCAACTGCCATGTGAACCGCAGCCCCGTGGCGGGCGAGGTGGTGGCGGTCGCCTATCGGCCGGGCAAGTTCTTCAACGCCTCGCTGGACAAGGCCAGCGTCGACAACGAAAGAAACGGGCTGCGCATCCGCATGGCGGACGGGCGCGACCTGGCGGTGGTGCAGATCGCCGGGCTGGTCGCGCGCCGCATCGTCTGCTTCGTCAAGCCCGGCGACCGGCTCGGCCGGGGCGAACGCTTCGGGCTGATCCGATTCGGCTCGCGGCTGGATGTCTATCTGCCGCCGGGCGTGGTGCCGCTGGTCGAGATCGGCCAGACCATGGTCGCGGGCGAATCGGTCATCGCCGAACTGGCGCCGGCCGGGCAGGCGGAGGCGTGATGGACCAACCCACCGGCCCGCAGACCGAATTTTCGCTGGTCCAGCTCTTGCCCAACGTGCTGACCATCGTCGCGGTTTGCGCCGGGCTGACCGCCATCCGCTTCGGCGTGCAGGGCGACTACATGCCGGCGGCGCTGCTGATCATCGCCGCGGGCATCCTGGACGGCATCGACGGGCGGATCGCGCGGCTGCTGGGCTCCTCCAGCAAGATGGGGGCCGAGCTGGATTCGCTGGCGGATTTCCTGAATTTCGGCGTTGCCCCGCCGCTGATCCTGTATTTCTGGGCGCTGCGGGACTCTCGCGGCCTGGGCTGGATCTGCGTGCTGCTTTTCGCCGTCTGCTGCGTGATCCGGCTGGCGCGCTTCAACGTCTCGGCCAAGTCCGAGGATGCGCAGCGCGACAGCGCCTATTTCGAGGGCATCCCCTCGCCCGCCGGGGCGCTGCTGGTGATGCTGCCGATGTATCTGTCCTTCGCCTTCGCCGACCGGCCGATGCTGCCGGCGATACTGATCTGCCTGCACATGGTCCTGGTGGGGCTGCTGCTGATCAGCCGCATCCCGACCTGGTCCTTCAAGACCACCCGGATCTCGCGCGAGAACGTCAAGTTCTTCCTGGTCGGCGTGGCCTTCGTCGGGGCGGCATTGCTGACCTTCGCCTGGGTGACGCTGATCGCGTTGTGCCTGGGTTATGTCGTCATGGTCATCTGGGCCTGGATCGACCGGGAACGACCCTCAAACCGATAGGAACGGCCATGGACATCAAATCCATCCAAGCCTCGTATTCACGCTGGGCGCCGGTCTATGACCGGACCTTCGGGGCGGCGACCAACATGGGCCGGCGCCGGGCGGTGGACTATATCAACCGCCGCGGCGGCTCGGTGCTGGAGGTGGGGGTCGGCACCGGCCTGTCGCTGGAGCATTACGGCCCGCACATGCAGGTCACGGGCATCGACTTCAGCCGCGAGATGCTGGACAAGGCCGTCGCCAAGGTGCAGCGGCTGGGGCTGAAGCAGGTGCAGGCGCTGCGGCAGATGGATGCGCGGGCGCTGGATTTCCCCGACAACCATTTCGACACGGTGACGGCGATGCACGTCCTGTCGGTGGTGCCCGAGCCCGAGCGGGTGATGGCCGAGATCGCGCGGGTCTGCAAGCCGGGCGGCAAGGTGGTCATCACCAACCATTTCGCGCGCGACCGCGGCGCCATGGCGGCGGTCGAGCGGATCTTCGCCCCCCTGGCCAACACCATCGGCTGGCATTCCGATTTCCGCATCGAGCGGGTGCTGGGCCAGGAATCGCTGGTCCTCGAGGAACGCCGCACCCTGCCGCCCCTGGGCATGATGACCTTTCTGGTTCTGGCCAAGGCGGGCTAGGCGGGGCTTTCCGCGTCGCGCCGGGGCGGCTATGTCCTGGGCATGACCGATCAGGACCAGATCCTGGGCCGGCTGGCCCGGTCCGCCTTTCGCAGCCGCTTTCGCCTTGGCCGGAAGGAGCGGAGCTATGCCGGCGCCAGGGGGCGCGAGACCGTCGCCGCCCATGCGCGCGACTTCATCGCCGCGCGGCTGGCGCCGGCCGAGCCGCCGAACGACGGCCGCCAGACCCCGATGCGCGGCCATCCGGTCTTCATCGCCCAGCACGCCACCGCCTGCTGCTGCCGCTCCTGCCTGCAGAAATGGCACGGCATCCCGCGCGGCCGGGCGCTGGATGCCGCGCAGCAGGCGCAGATCGTCGACCTGCTGATGGCCTGGATCGACCGCGAGATGGGCTTTCGCCCGCCGCCGCCGGAAAGGCCCGCGGAATGAGCGGCGCCACCCCGGCCACGCAATTCCTGCTTCGGGCGCAGGTGGCCTTTCGCCCGGTCGAATACCGCTATGATCCGGGGTCCGAGCGCGTGGCGCTGCAAGCGGCCGAGGCCATCGGCCTGCCGCCCGCCCGCCTGCTCAAGACGCTGATGGTCGAGGTGGACGGCCGCCCCGCCTGCGCGGTCCTGCCCGGCGATCGCAGCCTGTCGATGAAGCGGGTGGCGGCGGCATTCGGCGGCGATGATGCCGCCCGCCAAGGCCGAGCGGCTGACCGGCTATCATACCGGCGGCATCAGCCCCTTCGGCCAGCGCCGCCCGGTGCCGGTGGCCTTCGAGGCCGAGGCCATTGGCTTTGACGAGGTGGCGATCAACGGCGGCAGGCGCGGGCTGTTGCTGCTGCTGTCGCCGCGCGATGCGCTGGCCGCGCTGTCGGCCAGGGCGGCACCGCTGTCGGCCTAGCCCCCGCAATCGCCATTCCCCTTAACCAGTTGCTGGTGGCTGCGAGAAGGTCGCAGCCATTTAACGGGATGGTCCTGCGGTCGTAGCGGGTCGCGAAACGGGAAGTGTCTGGATCTGTCGAAGCCGCGTTCGATGCCGTTTCTCTCGTTCACAAACAGACGGCTATCATTCCCGGTCCGGCCCGGATCGCCTGCCTCGCCCGGCGGATGCGACGCGATTCTCTCCCATTGGGCGTGGCTCAACGTCGAGCGCTTCGTGGCCATCCTGAACCCCGTGTCATCTCGGGATGTCCAGTGAACCGCTGAATTCCACCCAAGGAAAATCCTGAATGTCGATCCGCCCTGGGACACCGCGCGGGGGGCTTCAGCGGACCGCCTTGATCCCTTCCAGGATCAGGGTGGTCGCCACGTCGGCGTAATCCTCGCGCGTGATGCGGCCGCCGTCGCGGAACCACATGTAGACCCAGTTCATCATCCCGAACAGCGACATGGTCACGGGGGTCAGCAGGGGGCGCTGCGGATCGTCCAGGTCGGGGTTGATCTCGCGCAGGACGGCGGCGAAGCGCTTGACGATGCGGCGCTCGACGCCCAGGATCTCGGCCTTCTGCTCGTCGCCCAGGGCAGGGGTGGCGTTCAGCTGCACCTTGTGCTGGTTGTCCGCGCCGCGATAGCGCTCCAGCACCGTGCCGACCAGCCGGCGCAGGCGCTGCTGCGGCGGCAGGGTCGGGTCGTCCGCCTCTTCGATGGCGGCTTCCAGCTCTTCCAGATGGGTGATGATGATGGCGAAGATCAGCGCGTCCTTGCTGGGATAGTAGTGGTAAAGCAGCGCCTTGGAGACCTGGCTGTGGGTGGCGATCTGCGCCATGGATGCCTTTTCCATGCCCAGATCGGCAAAGACCTCGGCCGCCTTGTCCAGAAGGCCGCGTTGCTTTTCCTCGAAATCCGCTGCCCGTGTCCGAGCCATGCCATTCCTCATCAGATCATTTGTTCGCCCGCGGTCGGGAGGCGAGAAAAACAAGGGGGCGCATGGCCCCCCAACGACTTAGCGGGTTTGCGACCGCGCGTCATATTGGTTGCCGCGTTGCGGCATCATGTCTTGGGCCGATTGTCAAGCACCCGCTTGGCCTTGCCTTCGGAACGGGCAATGGCGTTGGGGTCCTTGACCTCGATCCGGGTCGAGACGCCGACCACGCTTTTTATGTGATGCGCCAGTTCCTTGGCGGAATGGGCGCGGGCGGAATCCTCGGCCATCTCGGCGGTGCATTCGACATGCACGACCATGCTGTCCATCCGGCCCGAGCGGGTCAGCTCGATCTGGAAATGCGGCGCCAGGCCCTTGCATTTCAGGATCTGCTCTTCGATCTGGGTCGGGAAGACGTTGACGCCGCGCAGGATGATCATGTCGTCGCTGCGGCCGGTGATTTTCTCGATCCGGCGCATCGAGCGGGCGGTGCCGGGCAGCAGGCGGGTCAGGTCGCGGGTGCGGTAGCGCACCATCGGCAGCCCTTCCTTGGTCAGCGTGGTAAAGACCAGCTCGCCGATCTCGCCGTCGGGCAGCACCTCGCCCGTCGCCGGGTCGATGATCTCGGGATAGAAATGGTCCTC
This sequence comes from Paracoccus ferrooxidans, assembly GCF_029909815.1. Classification (NCBI taxonomy): domain Bacteria; kingdom Pseudomonadati; phylum Pseudomonadota; class Alphaproteobacteria; order Rhodobacterales; family Paracoccaceae; genus Paracoccus; species Paracoccus ferrooxidans. The sequence continues at coordinate 455,904 of NZ_CP038201.1, forward strand.
CCAGATGTGCAGCCCATCCTTGGTCTCGACGCATTCCATGGCGACGCCGGGGCCCATGACCTCGCTGAGGCCGTAGATGTCGACGGCGTGCATGTCGAAGGCTTCCTCGATCTCCTGCCGCATGGCGTTGGTCCAGGGCTCGGCGCCGAAGATGCCGATCTGCAACGAGGACTCGCGCGGGTCCAGGCCCTGGCGGCGGAACTCGTCCAGGATCGACAGCATGTAGCTGGGCGTCACCATGATGATGCGCGGCTTGAAGTCGTCGATCAGCGTCACCTGCCGCTCGGTCATGCCGCCCGAGATCGGGACCACGGTGCAGCCCAGCCGCTCGGCGCCGTAATGCGCGCCGAGACCGCCGGTGAACAGCCCGTAGCCATAGGCGTTGTGCAGGATGTCGCCCGGACGCCCGCCCGCGGCGCGGATCGAGCGCGCGATCAGGTTCGCCCAATGGTCGATGTCGGCCTGGGTATAGCCCACGACGGTCGGCTTGCCGGTGGTGCCGGACGAGCCGTGGATGCGCACCAGCTTGGACTGCGGCACGGCGAACATGCCGAAGGGATAGGTGTCGCGCAGGTCCTGCTTGGTGGTGAAGGGGAATTTCGCGATGTCCCTGAGGGACTTCAGATCCTCGGGATGGGCGTCATGTTCGATGAAGCGGTTGCGATAGAAGGGCGAATTTTCGAAGGCGTGCTTCAGCGACCGCTTCATGCGGTGGAATTGGAGGGCCTCGATCTCGTCGCGCGAGGCGATCTCGATCGGGTCCAGCTCTTTCCTTTCGGGCGCCAATGGGTGCATGGATTCCTCCCCTTGCGATGGGTTGCGGTCAGCCTTCGACCGGCAGATGGGTGCCTTTGACGGTGCGGGAATGGCCGCGGAACTCGGCCACATGCGCACCGTCCTGATTGGTGATGCGGATGTCGTAGATGCCCGAGCGGCCGCGGCGCGACACCTCGCGCGCCGTCGCCGTCAGGCGGTCGCCGATGCGGCCCGGCAGCAGGTAGGTGATCGAGCAATGCTGCGCGACGACCAGCTGGTTGTAGCTGTTGCAGGCAAAGGCGAAGGCGCTGTCGGCCAGGGTAAAGATATAGCCGCCGTGGCAATTGCCGTGGCCGTTCGACATGGCCTCGCTGATGGTCATGGACAGCGTGGCCTCGCCCGGTGCGATATGGTCCAGGCTCATGCCCAGCCGCTGGCTGGCGGAATCGTCGTTCCACATCGCCCTGGCCGAGGCTTCGGCCAGCTCCTGCGGGGTCATCTGCGCGGCGGGTTTCCCGGTCATGTCGTTCATTGTCCCCTGAACTCCGGCTTGCGCTTTTCCAGGAAGGCGGCGACGCCTTCGGCATAATCGGCGCTGTGGCCGGCCCGCCGCTGGCAGTCGCGCTCCAGGTCGAGCTGTTCTTCCAGGCTGTTGCCGGCCGAGGCCTGGATCATCTGCTTGGTCAGGCCCAGCCCCAGCGTCGGGCCGGCCGCCAGCGATTTCGCCAGCGCCGTGGCCTCGTCCATCAGCGCCGCGTCCTCGACGGCCTTCCAGATCAGGCCCCATTCGGCCGCCGTTTCCGCGCCTAGCGGCTCGGCCGTCAGGGTCAGCGCCTTGGCGCGCGGCTCGCCCAGGATGCGGGTCAGCGACCAGGAGCCGCCGGCATCCGGCACCAGCCCGATCTTGGCGAAGGCCTGGACGAATTTCGCCGATCTCGCCGCCAGCACGATGTCGCAGGCGATGGCGATGTTCGCACCGGCGCCGGCGGCGACGCCGTTCACCGCGCAGACCACCGGCTTGGCCAGCGAACGGATCAGCCGCACCGAGGGGTTGTAATAGGCTTCCAGCGTATGGCCCAGGTCGGGTGCCTCGCCGCCGTTGCGCGGGTCGCGGTCGCCCAGGTCCTGGCCGGCGCAGAAGCCGCGGCCGGCGCCGGTCAGCAGCACCGCGCGCACCGCGGCATCGTCATGTGCCCTTTGCAGGCCGGCATGCAGCGCCATGTGCATGTCCTTGTTGAAGGAATTCAGCTTGTCGGGGCGATTGAGCGTCAGCGTCAGCACGCCATCGGCCAAGGCCGTCAGGACGGTTTCCGTCATCGGTAAAACTCCCATGCCCCGGCTTCTGGGGCTCCCTGAAAATTTTTGTTGCATAAACCGACCGGCCGGTCAATGATAATCTGGCAAATGAGGGGGAACGCCGTGACAGAATTTTTCGACCGCCATCGGCCGATGCTGGACGCCGCGCTGGACGCTGTCCGCCAGCGCGCATTCTGGAGCCCGTTCCCCGAGATTCCAAGCGGCAAGATCTATGGGGAATCGGCGCGCCAGGACGGCGAAACCGGCTTCGCGGCGCTGCGCCATGCCGCCTTCGAACTGCCTGGGCATCCGAATCAGCGCTGGCTGGGTGCCGAGGTCTCGCCCTTTGGCGGCGCGCTGGGGATCACCTATCCGGCCGCCGATGCCGCGACGCTGATCGCCGCGGCGCAGGCGGCGCAGCCGGCACTGGCGGCGGCCAGCCCCGAGGCGCGGGTGGGCGCCTGCCTCGAGGCGCTGGTGCGGCTCAACCGCATGAGCTTCCTTATCGGCCAGGCCACCATGCACACCACCGGCCAGGCCTTTGCCATGGCCTTCCAGGCGGGCGGGCCGCATGCCCAGGACCGCGGGCTCGAGGCCGTGGCGATGGCCTGGGACGAGATGACGCGCTTTGCCCCGCAGGCGCGCTGGGAAAAGCCGCAGGGCAAGGCGGCGCCGATCCTGCTGGAAAAGCACTGGTCGATCGTGCCCGCGGGCCTGTCGCTGGCCATCGGCTGCAACACTTTCCCGACCTGGAACAGCTATTCCGGGATCTTCGCCAGCCTGGCCACCGGCAACCCGGTAATCGTCAAGCCGCATCCCGCCGCCATCCTGCCGCTGGCGCTGACCGTGCGGGCCTTGCGCGAGGTGCTGGCCGAGGCCGGCCTGCCCGCCGATTCGGTGCTGCTGGCCGTGGACGAGCGCGGGGCCGAGATCACCCAGGAACTCGCCACCGATCCGGCGGTGCGGCTGATCGACTATACCGGCTCGGCCGCTTTCGGCGACTGGCTGCGCAGCCACGCGACCCAGGCGCAGCTGTTCACCGAAGAGGCGGGGGTCAACACCGTCACCATCGCCGCGACCGACGACTTCGCCGGCATGTGCGACAACCTGGCCTTTTCGCTGGCGCTTTATTCCGGGCAGATGTGCACCGCGCCGCAGAACATCTATGTGCCCGAGGGCGGCATCGACACCGACCAGGGCCGCAAGAGCTTCGACGAGGTCGGGCTGGCGCTGGCCGGCGCCATCGACGCCCTGCTGGCCGACCCGGCCCGCGCGGCGGGCATCTGCGGCGCCATCGCCAACCAGGCGACGCTGGAGCGGGTGCAGCAGGCGCGCGGCCTGGGCCGGGTGCTACGCGATTCGGCGCCCGTGGGGCAGGGGCGGACCGCCACCCCGCTGCTCTTGGCACTGCGGGACGGCGATCCGGCCTGCGAGCGGGAATGCTTCGGCCCCGTCGCCTTCGTCGTCGCGGTGAAGGATGCCGATGTCGCCATTGCGCGGGCCGCCGAGCTGGCGCGGCGCAAGGGCGCGATCACCGCCGCGCTCTATGACCGGGACGAGGCGCGCATCGCCCGTGCCGCGCAGGCCTTTGCCGCGGCCGGCGTCAACCTGTCGGTGAACCTGACCGGCAACATCTATGTCAACCAATCGGCGGCCTTCAGCGATTTCCACGTCACCGGCGCCAACCCGGCCGGCAATGCCTGCCTGACCGACACCGCCTTCGTCGCCAGCCGGTTCCGGCGCGCCATGTGGCGCCGGCCCGCGGCGGCCTGACCCTGTAAACTGGTTCTCTGGGAGGAGACACATCATGAAAAAGACCCTGACGACGACCGTTCCGGCCGCGCTGATCGCGCTTGGCCTGGCCTCTGCCGCCAGCGCCGAGATCAGGATCGGCGCCTCGGTTTCCGCGACCGGCCCCGCCGCCTTCCTCGGCGACCCCGAGGCCAAGACCCTGCAAATGCTGGTCGAGGAGCTGAACGCCAAGGGCGGCATCAACGGCGAAGAGATCGCGCTGGTGCTTTACGACGACGGCGGCGACGCCAATAAGGCGCGCACCTTCGCCACCCGGCTGATCGAGGATGACGAGGTGCAGGCCATCATCGGCGGCACCACCACCGGCACCTCGATGTCGATCCTGGCTGTGGCCGAGGACGCCGAGATCCCCTTCATCTCGCTGGCCGGCGCCATCGACATCATCCAGCCGGTCAAGCCCTTTACCTTCAAGACCCCGCATACCGACCGCATGGCCTGCCAGAAGATCTTCGAGGACATGCAGAAAAGCGGCATCCAGAAGATCGGCATGATCTCGGGCACCGACGGCTTCGGCGCCTCGATGCAGGCGCAATGCAAGGACGTGGTCGGCGAATACGGCATCGAGATCGCCGCGGACGAGACCTATGACCCCAAGGACGCCGACATGACGGCGCAGCTGACCAAGATCCGCAACACCGATGGCGTGCAGGCGGTGCTGAACCCCGGCTTCGGCCAGGGCCCGTCCATCGTGACGCGCAACTATCGCCAGCTGGGCATCGAGCTGCCGCTCTACCAGTCGCATGGCGTCGCCTCGGACGGGTTCATCGAGCTTGCCGGCAAGGAAGCGGCCGAGGGCGTGCGCCTGCCCGGCACCGCGCTGCTCGTCGTGGACCTCTTGGCCGAGGACGATCCGCAAAAGCCGGTGGTGACGGCCTACAAGGCGGCCTTCGAGGGCAAGTTCAACGAGCCGGTCGGCACCTTCGGCGGCTATGCCCATGACGGCTTCGCCCTGCTGGTCGATGCGGTGACGCGCGCCGGTTCCGCGGAACCCGCCGCGATCCGCGACGCGCTGGAGCAGACCTCGGGGCTGGCGGGCACGACCGGCATCTACACCATGTCGCCCGAGGACCATCTGGGGCTGGACCTGTCGGCCTTCCGCATGCTGGAGGTCAAGGACGGCAGCTGGTCCATCGTCGAATGACCCCGCGCGGTCCCCGCCCTGGGGACCGCTTCCGCCCGCTCGGGAGAGCCCAGCCAGAGAGCCTCGGCATGTCTGAACTTCTGCAATTCCTGTTTTCAGGGCTGACGGTGGGCGCGGTCTATGCGCTGGTCGCCCTGGGTTTCACCATCATCTACAACGCCTCGGACGTGGTGAACTTCGCCCAGGGCGAGTTCGTCATGCTGGGCGGCATGGTCACATGGTTCGCCCATGCCGCCGGGCTGCCGCTGCCGCTGGCGGCGCTGGTCGCCATCCTGGCGACCGCAGCCCTGGGGGTCGCGATCAACAAGCTTGCGATCGAGCCGGCGCGCGGCGCGCCCGTCGTCTCGCTCATCATCATCACCATCGGCGCCTCGGTCTTTCTGCAGGGCGCGGCGCAGCTGGTCTTCGACAAGCAGATCCACAGCTTCCCGGCCTTTTCGGGCGACACGCCGCTGCGCATCGGCGGCGCGACGATCCAGCCGCAAAGCCTGTGGGTGATCGGTGGCGCGCTGGTGGTCTTTGCCGGGCTGTGGCTGTTCTTCACCCGCACGCTCCTGGGCCGGGCGGTGCTGGCCACCTCGAACAACCGGCTGGCGGCGCAGCTGGTCGGCATCAACACCAATTTCGTCATGACGCTGTCCTTTGCGCTGTCGGCCGGGATCGGCGCGCTGGCCGGGGTCTTGGCGACGCCGATCACCCTGACCGCCTATAGCGTCGGCATCGGCTTCGCGCTGAAAGGCTTTGCCGGCGCCATGCTGGGCGGCATGGGCAATCCCAAGGGCGCGCTGGCCGGCGGTTTCCTGATCGGGCTGATCGAGGCGCTGACCGCGGGCTACCTGTCCTCGACCTACAAGGAGGCCGCGGCCTTCGTCGTGATCCTGCTGGTGCTGTTCTTCATGCCGCAGGGCCTGTTCGGCCGCAAATCGACGGAGCGGGTGTGATGCCGAGACTGACCGCCAAATCCGCCACGCTGCTGGTGCTGGCCGCGCTGATCGCGGTGACGCCGTTCTTCTTTCCCTCGGGCTACTACTACCGCGTCGGCGCGCTGATCTTCGTCAACGGGCTGGCCGTGACCGGGATCGTGATCCTGACCGGCTATGCCGGACAGATCAGCCTGGGCCATGCCGGTTTCGCCGGCATCGGCGGCTATGCCTGCGCCTTGGCGCCCACGCATCTGGGCCTGCATCCGTCGCTGGCGGTGGTGCTGGGCGCGGTGATCTCGGGCGTGCTGGCCTATCTGGTCGGGCGGCCGATCCTGCGGCTCAAGGGCTATTACCTGGCCGTCGCCACGCTAGGCTTCGGCATCCTGGTCGCCATGGTGCTGAACAACGAACGCCAGCTGACCGGCGGGCCGGACGGCATCGCCGTGCCCGAACTGGGCTTGCGCGGGCTCTTGAAAGACTGGGGGCTGGACCTGACCAACGGCCAGTTCTGGTATTTCTTCTGCGGCATCGTGCTGCTGATCGGCGCCTGGATCGCGCTGAACCTCTATCAAAGCCCCAGCGGCCGGGCGCTGCGGGCGCTGCACGGCTCGGAAATCGCCGCGGGCACCGTGGGCATCGACATGGCGCGGGTCAAGCTGCAGGCCTTCGTCATCTCGGCCGTCTATGCCTCGGTCGCGGGCTCGCTGGTGGCGCTGCAGAACAAGTTCATCACCCCCGACGTCGCCGGCTTCATGCATTCGATCGAGATGGTGACGATGGCCGTCCTGGGTGGCGCCGGCTCGGTGCTGGGCGCGATCTTCGGCGCCGGCATCCTGACGCTGCTGCCGCAGGTGCTGACCGTCTTTGCCGAATACGAACAGCTCGTCCTGGGCCTGGTGATGATGCTGGTGATGATCTTCCTGCGGGAGGGGCTCTTGCCCTCGGTCCTGCGCAAGCTGCGGGGGAGGGGCGAATGACGCTGCTTTCGGTCGAGGGTCTGGGCATCAGCTTCGGCGGCATCAAGGCCGTGCATGATGTCAGCTTCAAGGTCGAGCCGGGCGAGATCGTCTCGGTCATCGGCCCGAACGGCGCTGGCAAGACCACGCTGTTCAACATGATCTCGGGCGTCTACCAGCCCGGATCGGGCCGGGTCGTGCTGGAGGGCGAGGACGTGACCGGCATGGCGCCGTTCCGCCTGGCAAGCCGCGGCATGTCGCGCACCTTCCAGAACCTGCAGATCTTCCAGAACATGACGGTGCTGGAAAACGCCATCTCGGGCTTTCACCTGCAGGAAAGGGGGCCGGTGCTGGCGGATCTCCTGCACCTGCCATCCTCGCGCCGCCGGGCCCGCGCGGCCGAGGCGGGCGCGCGCGAACTGCTGGCCCGCGTCGGGCTGGAGCGCGCGGCGGACCGCGAGGCGGGGAACCTGTCCTATGGCTCGCTCAAGCGGCTCGAGATCGCGCGGGCGCTGGCGATGCGGCCCAAGGTGCTGCTGCTCGACGAGCCGGCGGCGGGCTGCAACGCCGTCGAGACCGAGGAGATCGACCACCTGATCGCCGAGGTCGCCGCCTCCGGCACCGCCATCCTGCTGGTCGAGCATGACATGAAGATGGTCATGCGCATTTCCAGCCATATCGTCGTGCTGGACCATGGCGAAAAGATCGCCGAGGGCGCGCCGGCCGAGGTCAGCCGCAACCCGGCGGTGATCGCCGCCTATCTGGGAACCGAGGAGGGTGCCGATGCTGACGGTTGAGGGCTTGCGCTCGCGCTACGGGCGCATCGAGGTCTTGCACGGCATCGACCTGCATGTCGATTCCGGCGAGATCGTCACCGTGGTCGGCGCCAATGGCGCGGGCAAGACCACGCTGCTGCGCTGCCTGTCGGGGGTGCAGCCGGTCTCGGCCGGCACCATCACCTTCCGCGGCGAGCCGCTGGCCTCGGTGCCGGCCTATCGGCGGCTGGCCCGCGGGCTGGCGCAATCGCCCGAGGGGCGGCAGATCTTCACCAACCTGACGGTCGAGGAGAACCTGCGCCTCGGCGCCTTCCTCTACAGCGACGAGCGGGTGGAAAAGGACATGGAAGACGCCTTCCAGATGTTCCCGATCCTGAAGCAGAAGCGCAACCTCGCCGCCGGGGGCCTGTCGGGCGGCCAGCAGCAGATGCTGGCCATGGCGCGGGCGCTGATGGGCCGGCCGTCCTGCCTGCTTCTGGACGAGCCCTCGATGGGCCTGGCGCCGATCATCGTCCAGCAGATCTTCGACGTGGTCAGCGGGCTCAAGGCGCTCGGCGTGACCGTGCTGCTGGTGGAACAGAACGCCTTCGGCGCGCTGAAGATCGCCGATCGCGGCTATGTCATGGAAACCGGCCAGATCACCATGCAGGGTCCGGCCGAGGAGCTGATCGCCGATCCGCGCATCCGCGAAGCCTATCTGGGGATATGAGGAAATGACCGTAACCATCGCCCGCCAAGGGGAAATCGCCACCGTCACCGTGGACAACCCGCCCGTCAACGCGCTGTCCGCGGCGCTGCGGCAGGGGCTGTGGGACGCGGTGGAGACGCTGGACGCCGACGGCTCGGTCGCGGCGGTGGTGCTGGTCTGCGCCGGCCGCACCTTCATCGCCGGCGCGGACGTGACCGAATTCGGCAAGCCGCCGGTTCCGCCGCACCTGCCCGACCTGGTGGACCGGATCGAGGCGGCCGCGAAGCCCTGGGTCGCGGCGATCCACGGCTCGGCGCTTGGCGGCGGGCTCGAGGTGGCGATGGGCTGCCGCTTCCGGGTGGCCGCGCAGGGTGCCTCGCTGGGCCTGCCCGAGGTGAGCCTGGGCATCGTTCCCGGCGCCTCGGGCACGGTGCGCACGCCGCGCCTGGTGGGCGTTCCGGCCGCGGTCGAACTGGTGACTTCGGGCCGGCCCCTGCGGGCGGCGCAAGCCGCCGAGGCCGGGCTGGTCGATGCGGTGATCCAGGGCGATCTGCTGGAAGGGGCCGTGGCCTTTGCCCGCCACGCGCTGACCCGGCCCTTGCCCCAGCCGAGCTCGGCCCGCCCCGTCGCCGCGCCCGACCCGGCCTTCTGGGCCGAGCAGGAAAAGGCCGTCGCCAAGGGCGCCGCCGCGCCGCTGCGGGCGCTGGCCTGCCTGCGCAAGGCGGCCGAGGCAAGCTTTGCCGAGGCCATGGCCTTCGAGCGCGAGACCTTCCTGGAGCTGCGCAGCTCGGAACAGGCGGCGGCGCTGCGCCACGTCTTCTTCGCCGAGCGCGCCGCGCCGCGCCCGGCCGCCCTGCGCGATGTCGAGCCCTTGCCCCTGCGCCGCGCGGCGGTGGTCGGCGGCGGCACCATGGGCGCGGGCATCGCCGCCGCCATGCGCGACGCCGGCCTGCCGGTGGTGCTGGTCGAACGCGACGACGAGGCGGTGGCACGCGGCATGGCCAACCTGCGCGGCATCTTCGACGGCGCCGTCCGGCGCGGCAAGCTGACCCAGGCGCAGGCCGCCGACCGGCTGGCCGGCGTCACCGGGACCACCGACTATGCCCAACTGGCCGATGCCGACCTGGTCATCGAGGCGGTGTTCGAAGAGATCGGGGTCAAGCGCGCCGTCTTCGACCGGCTCGCCCAGGTCTGCCGGCCGGATGCGGTGCTGGCGACCAATACCTCCTATCTCGACCCGCGCGCCATCGCCGGGGGGCTGCCCGGCCCCGAGCGTTTCATCGGCCTGCATTTCTTCAGCCCGGCCAATGTGATGAAGCTCCTGGAGATCGTGCCCGTGCCCCAAACCTCGGAGAGCACGCTGGCGACCGGCTTTGCCCTGGCGCGGCTGCTGAAGAAGATCCCGGTCCGCGCCGGCATCTGCGAGGGCTTCATCGGCAACCGCATCCTGAAGCGCTATCGCGCCGCGGCCGAGGCGCTGGTCCGCCAGGGCGTGGCGATTGCCGAGATCGACGCCGCCATGCGCGGCCATGGCTTTGCCATGGGCCCGTTCGAGGCGCAGGATCTGGGCGGGCTCGACATCGCCTTCCTGCAACGCGAGGGCGCGCGGGCGGCGGGGCAGGCGGTGCCCGAGACGCTGGGCGACATCCTGGTCCGCGCCGGCCGCAAGGGGCAAAAGACCGGCGGCGGCTGGTATGACTATGCGCCGGGCGAGCGGCGCCCGCAGCCCTCGGCCCTGGTGGCCGCGCTGCTGGCGGGCGCGATCACCCCCGGCGGGGCGATGGACCGCGATGCGATCGCCGCGCATCTGGTCGCCGAGATGGCGGCCGAGGGGCAGGCGATCCTGGACGAGGGTATCGCGCAAACTCCCGCCGACATCGACCTGGTCGAGATCCACGGCTACGGCTTTCCGCGCTGGCGCGGCGGGCCGATGTTCGCGACCGGCATCCGCGGCTGAAGCGGCGGGGGCCGGGGCTGGACAGGGCAGGGTCGCTTGAAACCATGCGGCCCCTGCCATGCCCAGCTCGGTGCGACGCAAAACCTTGCGATTTCGCCGCCGCCACGCGATGTCCTCGTCAGGCATTGAGCGTCCGGCGACGCCCGCGTCAGGCGGCGCGGCGCAGGCGCGTGGCGGCGGCCCCGGCCAGATCCAGCAGCAGCGCGCGGCTTTCTTCCCAGCCCAGGCAGCCGTCGGTGATGCTCTGGCCATAGACCGGCACCTGGCCGGGCTGCAGATCCTGCCGCCCCGCCACCAGGTTGCTTTCCAGCATGACGCCGCGGATGCGCGCCTCGCCCGCGCGGATCTGCGCCGTGACATCGGCGATCACCGCCGGCTGGCGCGCCGGATCCTTGCCGCTGTTGGCGTGGCTCGCGTCGATGACGATGCCGGGCTCGACGCCGGCCCTGGCCGCAGCCGCCGCCACCGCCGCGACATGCCCGGCGTCGTAATTCGGCCCGTCATGGCCACCGCGCAGCACGACATGGCAGGCATCGTTGCCCGTGGTGGTGGCGATGGCCGCCGCCCCCTGGGCGGTGATCGCCGGGAAGCTGTGCGGCCGCGCGGCCGAGCGGATCGCGTCCAGCGCCACCTGCACCCCGCCATCGGTGCCGTTCTTGAACCCGACCGGGCAGGACAGGCCCGAGGCCAGCTGGCGGTGGATCTGGCTTTCCGTGGTGCGCGCGCCGATGGCGCCCCAGGCGATCAGGTCGGCGAAATACTGCGGCAGGATCGGGTCCAGGAACTCGGTCGCCGCCGGCAGGCCCATGCGGTTGATCTCCAGCAGCAGGCGGCGGGCCAGGGGCAGCCCGTCCTCGATCCGGTCCGAGCCGTCCAGATGCGGGTCGTTGATCAGCCCCTTCCAGCCGACGGTGGTGCGCGGCTTTTCGAAATAGACCCGCATGACGATTTCCAGCCGGTCGGACAGCGCGCGGCGCAGCTCGGCCAGGCGCGCGGCGTAATCCAGCGCCGCCGGGACGTCATGGATCGAACAGGGGCCGGCAACGACCAGCAGCCGGTCGTCGCCCCCGGCCAGGATGGCGCGGATGGCGGCGCGGCTGTCGGCGACGGTGCGCGACACCGCCTCGTCCCGCGGCAGCGATTCGGCCAGGGCGGCCGGGGCGGGCAGGGGTCGCAGGGTGGCGATATGCAGGTTCTCGGTCTGGATGGGCATGGCTCTCTACTTTCTGCAAGAGGCCGGACCGGAAGCGCATGGAACTGAAAAAGCCGCCGGTCTTGGGCCAGCGGCTTGGGGGTCAGTATCGCGTTCGCGCTACACCCGGCTCCGCTGGGGACAGCGGAACCAATAAAACGAAATGGTGCAGGGCATTCGATGCGACATGGGCCATCCATAACCGCTGCGCGGCGCGCTGTCACGCCGATTCTTGCGCACGGGCTTTGGCGGCGCTCGGCCCCGTGCTACCCTGCCGCGCATGACCAGGATGCAGCCTTCCACCGCGGGACCGGGCGGGGCCGATAGGGACGAGCAGGGCGGCTCGCCCCCCTGCCAGGCCGCGCGGATCGCGCCGGATTACTTCGACCCGCTGGCCGTCGATGCAAAGCAGGCGCGCGACGTGGCGCGCTGGCGCAAGGCGCGGCGCGAGGAATTGCTGACCCACCGCGCGGGCCTGAGCATCGCCGCGCGCCAGGCCGCCGCCGCGGCCATCGCCAGGGCCCTGGACGAGGTGCTGGCCGCGCATCTGCCCGATCCCCGCGGCCGGGTGATCGCCGGCTATTGGCCGATCCGGTCGGAACCCGACCTGCGCCCCTGGCTGGCCCGCCTGCACGAACGGGGCGCCATCCCGGCCCTGCCGGAGGTCGTGCGCCCGGCGAGCCCGCTGGTCTTTCGCCCCTGGCATCCCGGCGCGGCGATGCGGCGGGGGCATTGGAACATCCCGGTGCCGGCCAACGCCGAGACGGTGGCGCCCGAGGTGGTGCTGGCCCCGCTGGTCGGCTGGGACGGCGCGGGCTATCGGCTGGGCTATGGCGGCGGCTATTTCGACCGCACGCTGGCCGCGCGGCAGCCGCTGGCGATCGGGGTCGGCTTGCAGGCGGCCCGGCTGGCGACGATCTATCCGCAACCCCACGACATCCGGCTGGCCGCCATCGTCACCGAACGCGGCCTGCAATATCCGCCCCGTCCCGGCATGGCGTGAAAAATCTTGCCGGGCATCGCGTCGATTTCCGCGCCCGCGGCGTTGGGCGACAGCCGGCGTCGTTCCGCGCAACCCTCGGCAGGCAGGAAAGGAAACAGCGATGACCAAGACGATCCTGGGCCTCAGTGGCAGCCTGCGGCGCGCCTCGTTCAACGCCGGGCTGCTGCGCGCCGCGGCCGACCTGGCGCCCGAGGGGGTGCGCATCCAGATCGGCTCGATCCGCGAGGTGCCGCTCTACGACGGCGATCTGGAGGCCGAGTCGGGCCTGCCCCAGCCGGTGCGCGCCCTGCAAGCGCAGCTTGCGGCGGCGGACGGGTTGCTGATGGTGACGCCGGAATACAACAACGGCGTGCCGGGCGTGTTCAAGAACGCCATCGACTGGATGTCGCGCGGCGAGGGGCTGGCGATGTTCGTGGGCAAGCCGGTGGCGGTGATCGGCGCCTCGCCCGGCGGTTTCGGCACCATCCTGGCGCAAAGCCATTGGCTGCCGGTGCTGCGCACGCTCAAGGCCGCGCTGTGGACCGAGGGGCGGCTGATGGTGTCACGCGCGGAATCGCTGTTCGACGACCAGGGCAACCTGACCGACGACAAGACGCGCGCGCAGCTGCGCAAGTTTCTCGAGGGTTTTGCCGCAACCCTCTGATCCGGGCCGGATAAACGCCAAAGGCAGCCCGGAGGCTGCCTTTCCTGCGTCGGTGCGGCGAAAGGTTATTCGGCCGCGAAGGTGGTGGCGAACTGGCCGCACCAGTCGTTCGACTTGACGACCGGCCAATAACCCCTGGTGTCCGCGTCCCTTTGGTTGACGGGCGGGTTGGCGCGGCACAGGCCGGAATCGGACAGCGTGCTGGCGGAGTTGGCGACGTGATCCTCGTAGAACGCGCAGGCGTTGCAGGCGGTTTTGGTCATGGCTGTTGCTCCTGTCTGGCGGGCATGTCTTGGTTGCTGGCTGGCTTTCGGCTGGCTGGCGACCTTGGCAAGGATATAGAGGCCGATTCGCCGAAGGTCAAGAAATAATCTTGTAAAAACATATAGTTGACAGAATTACTTGGCGTTCTGATCCTGATCCGAACGCTCGGATTTGGATTTTGCGTCCTGTGAAAAACGCTCGGGAAAGGGCGGCGCGGGCGTCAAGAAAGCTTCACCGGACTGCGCCAATTCCGTCACCGATCCCGGCTATCAGCGCCCCAACCGCTCATGGAGGGCCGCCTTGCTTGCAGTTCAGAACGTCACCCGCGTCTTTTCCGGGCGTGCCGCGGTGGACGACATCAGCTTTGCCGTGGACGGCCCGGCCTTCGTCGGCATCATCGGCCGCTCGGGGGCAGGGAAATCGACCTTCCTGCGGATGATGAACCGGCTGACCGATGCCTCGGCCGGGCGGATCTGCGTGGACGGGCGCGACATCCTGGCGCTGCGCGGCCGCGACCGCCGCGCCTGGCAAAGCCAATGCGCGATGATCTTCCAGCAGTTCAACCTGGTGCCGCGCATGGACGTGGTCTCGAACGTGCTGCACGGGTTGCTGAACCGCCGCCCGGCGCTGGCCACCCTGTTCAACCTGTGGCCGCGCGCCGACATCCTGCGCGCGCTGGAGATCCTGGACCGGCTGGGCATCGCCGAACAGGCGCCCAAGCGGGCCGAGGCGCTGTCGGGCGGCCAGCAGCAGCGCGTGGCCATCGCCCGCGCGCTGATGCAAGACCCCAGGATCATCCTGGCGGACGAGCCCATCGCCAGCCTCGACCCGATGAACGCGCAGATCGTCATGGACACGCTCAAGCGCATCAATGTCGAGGACGGGCGCATGGTCATCGCCAACCTGCACACGCTGGACACCGCGCGTCGCTATTGCGACCGGGTGATCGGCATGCGCGACGGGCGCATCGTCTTCGACGGCACGCCGGCGCAGCTTTCGACCGGCGTCGCCCGCGACATCTATGGCGCCGACCACAGCTTCAACGAGGCCGCGACCTCGACCGCCATTCCCGCCGATGCCATCGCCGATGCGGCCTATGCCGCGCGGTTGATGGCCTGACGCTTCCCGCAATACCGCAACCCATGGAGAGACCATGAAACCGCTTGCCCTGGCGCTTGCCGCCGCCACCGCCCTGACCTCCGGCCTGATCTCGGCCGCCTCGGCCCAGCCGATCACCGGCTTCAACCTCGGGATCATGGGCGGCGAGAACGCGCAGGACCGCATGACCTCGAACGAATGCTACCGCGCCGCCATCGAGGCCCAGCTGGGCGTGCCGGTCAAGGTCTTTACCCCCGCCGATTACGACGGCGTCATCCAGGGCCTGCTGGGCGGGACGCTGGACATGGCCTGGCTGGGCGCCTCGGGCTATGCCAAGATCCACCTGACCGATCCCGAGGCGGTCGAGCCGGTGCTGACCAAGCAGAACATGGACGGCTCGACCGGCTATTACGCCATCGGCTTCGCCCGCAAGGACAGCGGCATCGCCTCGATCGAGGACGCCAGGGGCAAGTCCTTCGCCTTTGCCGAGCCGAACTCGACCTCGGGCTACCTGGTGCCGGGGGCCGAGCTGGCCGAGACCCATGGCAAGCTGGAGGATTTCTTCGGCCAGGTCCGTTTCGCGGGCGGGCACGAGCAGGCGATCATCGGCGTCGCCAACGGCGATTTCGACGCCGGCGTCAGCTGGGCCGACGGTCTGGGCGACTGGGAGGACGGCTATAACTCGGGCGCCTTCCGCAAGGCCGCCGATGCCGGGCTGGTCGAGATGAACGACCTGGTCGAGATCTGGAAGTCCAAGCTGATCCCGGAAGGGCCGATGGTGCTGCGCAAGGCCCTGCCGCAAGAGGTCAAGGACAAGGTCACGCAACTGACCGCCGACCTGCACGAGACCGACAAGGACTGCGCCTATGGCGTCGCCCATGGCGAGGCCATGGATTTCGTGCCGGTGACGCATGACGCCTATCTGGGCGTGGTCGCCGCGCGCAAGTTGCAGGAAACGGCGCAGTAAAGCGCCCCCCGGCCGCGTCCCTAGGGGGGGGCGCGGCATCCGCATTTCATCCGCAGGATCTTCATGGCCGCCCTTGCCCCGGACGACATCCGCGACGCCTATCTGGAACTGACGCGCCGACGCCGCCTTTACGGCGGGCTCTTGCTGGTGATCTTCGTCGCCATGATGGCGGCCGGGTTCCGGCTGGCCGAAAGCCGCAATGCCGGCGGCTTCGTCGACGGGCTGCCGATGCTGCTGGCCTTCCCCTCGGAGGTGCTGGCCGAGGCATGGCAGAAGCGCGCGAACCTGCCCGGCCTGCTGGCCGAGCATCTGCCCTCGCTGGTCGAGACGCTGAACATCGCCGCCGTCTCGACGCTCATGGGCGGGCTGATGGCGATGGGGCTGGCGCTTCTGTCCACGCGCGGGCTGGCGCGCTGGCCGCGGCTGACGGGGCTGTTCCGCCGGCTGATGGACGCGCTGCGCGCCGTGCCCGAGATCGTGGTCGCGCTGGTGCTGATCTATATCCTCGGCGGCGGGCCGGTGCCGGCGGTGATCGCCATCTCGCTGCATACCGCCGGCGCGCTCGGCAAGCTGTTTTCCGAAGTGGCCGAGAACGCCGACCTGAAGCCGGTCGAGGGGCTTGCCTCGGTCGGCGCCGGCTGGGGCCAGCAGGTCGGGCTGGGCGTCCTGCCGCAGGTGGCGCCGAACTGGCTGTCCTATGCGCTGATGCGGTTCGAGATCAACCTGCGCGCCAGCGCCATCCTGGGTTTCGTCGGCGCGGGCGGCATCGGCTACGACC
Organism: Paracoccus ferrooxidans; assembly: GCF_029909815.1. NCBI lineage: Bacteria > Pseudomonadati > Pseudomonadota > Alphaproteobacteria > Rhodobacterales > Paracoccaceae > Paracoccus > Paracoccus ferrooxidans. The sequence goes on from NZ_CP038201.1 coordinate 472,154, forward strand.
TGAAGCTGGCGATGCAATGGGGCATGGGCCGCTATGACGAGGTGGTGGCGATCTTTGCACTGCTCTTCGTCGCCATCGTCGCCATCGACCGGCTGTCGGACCATGCGCGCAGCCGGCTGGTAAGGGGCTGAACCATGACCGCTGCCACGCTTTCCCCCGCCCTGGCCGATACCGTGCTGACCCGTTTCGCCCGCCGCCGGCTGGCGGCCTTTGCGGTGCCGCTGGCGATCCTGGCCTACCTGGCCTATGCCGCCATGGCCTTCGACATCGCCGGGCTGGCCGGGCGGGCGCGGATGGACAATGCCGCGGTGCTGCTGTCGGATTTCTGGCAGCACAAGACCCATGTGACGCGGGACAACCGCTCGGGCGCCTTGCGCGTCGCCATCGACGGCGAGGCCAAGGGCACCTATCCGCCGGACCGCCTGCCGGGCTGGATCGCCACCCAGGGCGACGCCACCCGCATCGACCTGGGCCAGGGCCATGTCGTCACCTATGACGCGCAGGGCGCGCGCTACGAGGTGCCGGGCTATGGGCTGATCGACATCCGCCCCCAGGACGGCGGGCTGCACCTGACCGCGCCCCAGCCGCTGCCCGACTGGATCAACGCCTCGGACAGCCGGGTCAGCGTCACCACCCCGGCCGGGCGCTTCGCCTATACCCGCTCCAAGGTGGAGACCTTTCGCTACCAGCCGGGCTGGGCGCTGTTCTTCTTTACCCTCGACAGCCCGTTCCACTACATGAGCTGGCCCGAGATCGCCGCCAGCGCGCTTTGGGGGCCGCGCGTCGATCCCGGCCTGCCCAATGTCGCCGCCATGGCGCGGGACTTCTGGACCAACGCCATGTGGCGGCACGGCGACGTGATCTGGGCCATGTTCGAGACGGTGCTGATGGCCTTCCTGGGCACCTTCGGCGCGGCGCTGGTCGCGCTGCCGCTGGGCTTCATGGCGGCGCGCAACATGATGCCCTTTGGCGCGCTGCGCTTTGGCCTGCGCCGGGTCTTCGACTTCATCCGCGGCGTGGACGGGCTGATCTGGACCATCGTGCTGGCCCGCGCCTTCGGCCCCGGCCCGATGACCGGGGCGCTGGCCATCCTGCTGACCGATACCGGCAGCTTTGGCAAGATGTTCTCGGAAGCGCTGGAAAACATCGACGAAAAGCAGGTCGAGGGCATCCGCTCGACCGGCGCGGGCGCCGTGCAGCGGGCGCGGTTCGGGGTGATCCCGCAGGTGACGCCGGTGCTGCTGTCGCAGGTGCTGTATTTCCTGGAATCGAACACGCGCGGCGCCACGGTGATCGGCGCCATCGTCGGCGGCGGCATCGGCCTGTTGCTGACGCAGGCGATCCAGACCCAGAAGGACTGGGAGGACGTGGCCTATTACATGGTGCTGATCGTGCTGATGGTGATGGCGATGGACAGCTTTTCGGGCTGGCTGCGCCGCAGGCTCATCAAGGGCTAGCGCCGTCGATCAACGCGCAAGGCGGGAAGGCGGCAGAAACCGCACCCCCCCGGTCGATCATGTCCCAACCCTGCTTGCGTCCCCGCATGAGGGCAGGCACCCCAGGGCGAACCCGGCGCATGGCCTTACGCGCGGTTGGGCTTGCGGCCTTCCGAAGGCGGCGGGCGAAGGTTGTTGGCTTCAAGCCAGGCCGGTTTTTCGGCATACATGTCGCCAATCAGCCGCTTGACCAGGTCGAGATGGCGCGACGCATCGCCCGCGCGGTGGTAAAGGATCACCGGGGACACCGCCCGCGGGCTGTCGATAAGGCGATACTGCACGTCGGACCGCATCTGCCGGGCCGACGACGGTATGATGCAGACGCCCGAATCCGCGGCGACCAGGCCAAGGGCGGTCTGGATCTCCCGGACCTCCAGCACCTCGGAGGGACGGATGTCCTCGTCCTGAAGCAGGCTCAGGACCTGGTCGGCATAGCTGGGGCGCGGCTCCTTGGGGTAGACGATCAGCTTCTGGCCGGCGACGGCGGCAAGCGGCAGCGGCGCGTCGTCCTGGGCCAGGGGCGTGCCCTCGGGCAGCGCGACGACAAGGCGTTCCTCGCGCATGAGCGTGCTGACGACATTCGGGTCGCTGTGCTTCAGACGGCCGAAGCCGATGTCGATGCGGCCTTCCTTCAGCGCCGGTATCTGCTGGATCGACAGCATTTCGAGCAGCTGGATATCCAGCTCGGGGGCGTTCTGGCGCAGCTTCCTGATCAGCGACGGAAGGCCGCCATAAAGCGTCGAGGCCACGAAGCCGATGGACAGCACCCGGTTGCGGTTCATGCCCACCCGCCGCGTCGCATCCTTCATCTGGTCGACCCGCCCCAGCACCTGCAGGGCCTGTTCATAGAACAGGCGTCCCGCATCGGTCAGCTTGATCGGCCGGCTCTTGCGGATGATCAGGACGACGCCCAGCTCTTCCTCGAGCAGCTGGATCTGCCGGCTCAACGGCGGCTGGGCGATGTGCAGGCTTTCGGCTGCGCGGGTAAAGTTGCGCTCGCGCGCGACGGCGGCGAAATAGCGTAACTGCCGCAAATCCATGGAAAGCCCCTCCTGTCTGCCAGACGAATCTTACGCGCGTCCTGGGTATTTGGCGGCGGATCAACCCGCTGAAATGTGGGATAATTCGCAGTATAATATCTTCAAAGTATAGTATCAAACCCAAACGGTGTTGGACGAAAGGCATGGCCGGCCGCAATCTTGCCGGCATGAACCAGACATTCGCACCCCTTGCCCCGACCAACGCCGTCAGCCCGGTCATCGACCGGGTCGAGACCATCCTGGTCGACCTGCCCACCATCCGGCCGCACAAGCTGTCGGTCGCCACGATGAACGGCCAGACCCTGATGCTGGTCAAGCTGCATTGCAGCGACGGCGTGGTCGGCATCGGCGAAGGCACGACGATCGGCGGGCTGGCCTATGGCGGCGAAAGCCCCGAAAGCATGAAACTGGCGATCGACACCTATTTCGCGGCGGTGATGCTGGGCCAGGACGCGACCCGCATCCAGGCGCTGATGGCGCGCATCGGCAAGGCGGTCAAGGAAAACCGCTTCGCCAAGAGCGCCGTCGAAACCGCGCTTCTGGATGCGCATGGCAAGCGGCTGGGCCTGCCGGTCAGCGAGCTTTTGGGCGGCCGGCGCCGCGACCGGCTGGCGGTGGCTTGGACGCTGGCCTCGGGCGATACCGCGACCGACATCGCCGAGGCGGAGCGCATGCTGGACCTGCGCCGCCACCGCATCTTCAAGCTGAAGATCGGCGCCCGCGACATCCGCGACGACATCGCCCATGTCGCGGCGATCAAGCGCGCGCTTGGCGACCGCGCCGCGGTGCGGGTCGACGTGAACATGGCCTGGAGCGAGACCGAGGCGGCCCATGGCATGGCGGCGCTGGCCGATGCCGGCTGCGAGCTGGTCGAGCAGCCTGTGGCCACGGCCGCGGGACTGGGGCGGCTGGTGCGCCGCTTTCCCACGGCGCTGATGGCCGATGAATCGCTTTCCGGCCCGGAATCGGCCTTCGATCTCGCCAGGGTGCATGGCGCCGATGTCTTTGCCGTCAAGATCGAGCAATGCGGCGGCTGCTTCAACGCGCTGCGGGTAGCGGCCATCGCCGATGCCGCCGGGATCGGCCTTTACGGCGGCACCATGCTGGAAGGCGCGGTGGGCAGCATCGCCTCGGCCCATGCCTTCTCGACCTTCGCGAACCTGCAATGGGGCACGGAACTGTTCGGGCCGCTGCTTCTGACCGAGGAGATCCTGTGCGAGCCGCTGGATTACAGCGACTTCGCGCTGACGGTTCCGTCCGGGCCGGGGCTCGGCATCCAGCTGGACGACGACCGCGTGGCGTTCTTTGCCCGCGACGGCCTGCACCGCAAGACCCGCCCCGCCGGCCAAGGAGGATGACGATGCTGTTCCATGTTCGGATGGATGTGAACATCCCCCGCGACCTGCCCGCCGACGAGGCGGCCGAGATCATCGCGCGGGAAAAGGCCTATTCGCAGGCGCTGCAGGCCAGCGGCAAGTGGCGGCACATCTGGCGCATCGCGGGCGAATACGCGAATTTCAGCATCCTCGACGTCCGGGACAATGCCGAGCTGCACGAGATCCTGTCGGGCCTGCCGCTGTTTCCCTTCATGAGGATCGAGGTGACGCCGCTGCTGCGCCACCCGTCCTCGATCCGCGAGGACGACCGCTAGAGCCATCATTCCCAAAGGGCCGGCGGAGGAGCCGACCCGTCCCAGTTTCCACGAGAATCCAGGAGGAGAGACCATGACTGTCAAGATTTTCGACCGGCCCGACGTGCAGGCGTTCCTGCGCGAACTCAGCGGGCAGAACAGCGCCAGCGGCAACCCGCGCATGAAGCAGATCATCCACCGGCTGATGTCCGACCTGTTCAAGGCCATCGACGACCTGGACATCACCCCCGACGAATACTGGACGGGCGTGGCCTGGCTGAACGATCTGGGCGCGGCCGGGCAGGCGGGGCTGATCTCGCCCGGACTCGGCGTCGACCATTTCCTGGACGAACGGCTCGACGCCATCGACGCCGCGCTGGGGATCGACAATCCGACGCCGCGCACCATCGAGGGCCCGCTTTACGTCGCCGGCGCCCCGGAATCGGTGGGCTTTGCGCGGCTGGACGACGGTACGGATGCCGACGGGCACACGCTGATCATGCATGGCACCGTGCATGGCGCGGACGGCAAGCCGCTGCCCGGCGCCAAGGTCGAGGTGTGGCATTGCGACACCCGCGGCTTCTATTCGCATTTCGACCCGACCGGAAAGCAGGCGCCGTTCAACATGCGCCGCACCATCATTGCCGACCAGGACGGCCGCTACAAGTTCCAGAGCATCCTGCCCAGCGGCTACGGCGTGCCGCCCGGCAGCCCGACGGAAAAGCTGCTGTCCGCCCTGGGCCGCCACGGCCAGCGCCCGGCGCATATCCATTTCTTCATCAGCGCCGACAACCACCGCAAGCTGACCACGCAGATCAACATCGAGGGCGATCCGCTGATCGACGACGACTTCGCCTATGCGACCCGCGAGGGGCTGGTGCCGAAGGTCGTCGAGCGCACGGACGATGCCAGCATCCACGCCAACAACCTCAACGGCCCCTTCGCCGAGATCCAGTTCGACATCCACCTGACCGCGCTGATCGACGGCGTGGACAACCAGGTCAACGAACAGCGCCGCCGCGCCGTCGCCTGACCCGCGTCTTCGGGCGGCCCCTCGGAAGGGGGCGGCCGCCCGGCCCGAACCCACCTTTCATCACCGACATTGGCAGGGGCTGGCGCGCGAAACGTGCCTCCCCTGGGGAGAGAACTCATGTCCGCGATCATCGAAAAGGCACGCGATCTGGAACATCTGCTGGCCGTCGCCGTGCAGGACGACAAGGAAGCCGGCCTCTACCGCTGCCGCCGCGACATCTTCACCAACGAAGATCTGTTCGCGCTGGAAATGAAGCACATCTTCGAAGGCAACTGGGTCTATCTGGCGCATGAAAGCCAGATCCCCGAAATCAACGACTATTACACCACCTGGATCGGTCGCCAGCCGGTCGTCATCACCCGCGACAAGACCGGCGCGCTGAATGCCGTCATCAACGCCTGCGCCCACAAGGGCGCGATGCTGTGCCGCCGCAAGCAGGGCAACAAGGGCAGCTTCACCTGTCCGTTCCACGGCTGGACCTTTTCGAACACCGGCAAGCTTCTGAAGGTCAAGGACGCCAAGACCACGCAATATCCCGAGCAGTTCGGCAAGGACGGCTCGCACGACCTGACCCGCGTGGCGCGCTTCGAAAGCTATCGCGGCTTCCTGTTCGGCAGCCTCAATCCCGACGTGGCCTCGCTCGAGGATTTCCTGGGCGAGACCAAGGTCATCATCGACCAGATCGTCGACCAGGCCCCCGAGGGGCTGGCGGTGCTGCGCGGCAATTCCTCCTATATCTACGACGGCAACTGGAAGCTGCAGATGGAGAACGGCTGCGACGGCTACCATGTCAGCTCGGTGCATTGGAACTATGCCACCACCATGGACCGGCGCAGCGAGACCGGCACCAAGGCGGTGGATGCCAACAGCTGGTCGAAGTCGGTCGCCGGCGTCTATGGCTTCGAGAACGGCCATATCCTGCTGTGGACCAACACCAGGAACCCCGAGGTCCGCCCGGTCTGGAACCGCCGCGAGGAAATCGCCGCCCGCCTGGGCGAGGAGAAGGCCGGCTTCATCGTCAACCAGACCCGGAACCTGTGCCTCTATCCGAACGTGTTCCTGATGGACCAGTTCAGCACCCAGATCCGCGTCGTGCGCCCGCTGGGCGTGGACAAGACCGAAGTCACCATCTTCTGCTTCGCCCCCAAGGGCGAGTCCGCCGAGGACCGCGCCCACCGCATCCGCCAATACGAGGATTTCTTCAACGTCTCGGGCATGGGCACCTCGGACGACCTCGAGGAATTCCGCGCCTGCCAGACCGCTTACGCCGGCACCCTGGCGCTGTGGAACGACATGTCGCGCGGCGCGCCGCTGTGGATCGACGGGCCGGACGAGAATGCCCGGCGCATGGGGCTGAAGCCGCTGCTGTCGGGCGAACGCAGCGAGGACGAGGGGCTTTTCGTCTGCCAGCACGAATACTGGGCCCAGGTGATGCGCGACGCATTGGCGGCCGAAAAGACCGGAGAAGCCGCATGAGCCTGGATCAAAACGCCACCGGCACCAGCCTGGACTACAATGCCATCTGCGCCTTCCTCTATCGCGAGGCGCGCCTGCTCGACGACCGGCAATGGGACGAATGGCTGACCTGCTATGCCCCCGATGCGCCCTACTGGATGCCCGCCTGGGACGACAACGACCAGATCACCGAGGATCCGCAATCCCAGATCTCGCTGATCTACTACCCGAACCGCGAGGGGCTGGAGGATCGCGTTTTCCGCATCAAGACCGAGCGTTCGGGCGCATCCACGCCCGAGCCCCGCACCAGCCACGCCGTCCTGAACGTCGAGGTGGTCGAGGACCGCGGCTCCGAGGTGGACGTGCGCTACAACTTCCACACGCTGAACCACCGCTACAAGGTCACCGACCAGTTCTTCGGCACCATCTTCGTGACCCTGCGCAGGGACGGCGACGGGCTGGTCATCGCCGCCAAGAAGATCGTCCTGAAGAACGACTACATCCGCCAGGTCATCGACGTCTACCACGTCTGATCCACCCCAGCACAACCGCAAGGAGGAGGCGACCATGTGCTATCGCATCGCATTGAATTTCGAGGACGGGATCACCCGCTTCGTCGATTGCAAGCCGGGCGAGAAGGTTCTCGACGCCGCGTTCCGCAACAAGATCAACCTGCCGATGGACTGTTCGGACGGTGTTTGCGGCACCTGCAAGTGCCGCGCCGAAAGCGGCGCCTATGACATGGGCGACGACTATATCGACGACGCCCTGACCGAGGACGAGGCCGCCGAGGGGCTGGTCCTGACCTGCCAGATGGTGCCGTCCTCGGATTGCGTGCTGTCGGTGCCGACGACCTCGCTGGCCTGCAAGACCGGCCAGCAGGTCTTCGCCGCCACCGTGACCCGGATCGAGCCGCATCAGGACGCCGCCGTGGTGCTGGAGCTGGCGGTGGACGACGAGGCGCAGGCGCCCGCCTTCCTGCCGGGGCAATATGTCAACATCGCCGTGCCGGGCAGCGGCGATCATCGGTCCTATTCCTTCAACTCCGCTCCGGGCGAGCGCAGCCTGGGCTTCCTGATCAAGAAGATCCCCGGCGGGCTGATGGGCAACTGGCTGGCGCGCGCCAAGCCGGGCGACCGGCTGGACCTGACCGGGCCGATGGGCAGCTTCTACCTGCGCGACGGCGAAGGCCCGCTGCTGTTCCTGGCGGGCGGCACCGGCCTGGCGCCCTTCCTGTCGATGCTGGAGGTTCTGGCGCGGGCCGGGTCGCGGCGCCAGATCCACCTGGTCTATGGCGTGACGCGCGATCAGGATCTGGTGCTGGTCGATGAGCTGGCCGCCTATGCCGGCCGCCTGCCGAACTTCACCTTTGCGACCGTCGTGGCCGATCCCGCATCCGGCCATCCCCGCAGGGGCTGGGTGACGCAGCACATGCCCGAGGACATGCTGGCCGCCGGCGGGGTCGATGTCTATCTTTGCGGCCCCCCGCCGATGGTCGATGCCGTGCGGCATTACCTGGACGGGCAGGGCGTGCAGCCCGCCAGCTTCCATTACGAGAAGTTCACCCCCAACGCGCCGCTGAAGGCCATCGCATGACCGGGGCCGTCTTTGCCGGTCGCTTTGCGGGCAAGGTGCTGGTCGTGACCGGGGCGGCGCAGGGCATCGGCCGCGCCGTCGCCCTGCGCGCGGCGGCCGAAGGGGGGCGGGTGCTCTTCGTGGACCGTGCCGATTTCGTCGCCGAGGTGGCGGCGGAAGCGGGCGGCAGTGCCGCGGCCTTCACCGCCGACCTGGAAACCTGGGACGGCGCCGATGCGGCGATGCGCCATGCGGCCCGCACCTTCGGCGGCATCGACATCCTGATCAACAATGTCGGCGGCGCGATACGGATGCGGCCCTTTGCCGAATTCGAACCGGCCCAGATCGACGCCGAGATCCGCCGCTCGCTGATGCCGACGCTGTATTGCTGCCATGCGGTCCTGCCGCATCTGCTGGCGCGCGGCGGCGGCACCATCGTCAACGTCTCGTCGAACGCGACGCGCGGCATCCACCGCGTGCCCTATTCGGCGGCCAAGGGCGGCGTCAACGCGATCACGCAATCCCTGGCGATGGAGATGGCCGGCCAGAACATCCGCGTGGTCGCCACCGCCCCCGGCGGGACCGAGGCGCCGCCGCGCCGCATCCCGCGCAATGCCCTGGGCGACAGCCTCGCCGAACAGCGATGGATGGCCGAGGTCGTGGACCAGGTCAGGCAATCCGCCTTCATGCGCCGCTACGGCAGCATCGACGAACAGGCCGCGCCGATCCTGTTCCTGGCCTCGGACGAGGCGTCCTACATCACCGGCTCGGTTCTGCCCGTCGCGGGGGGCGACAGCGGCTGACCGCGATTTCAACGTCGAGACAGGGAGGAGACAAGGAATGCGCAGCATAGACGTGAACGAGGCCATCGACCAAGGCCCGTTCGGCAGCTTTCAATGGAGGGTGGTCGCGCTTTGCGGCGCGCTGCTGGTGGTCGATGGATACGACGTGTTCGTGGCGGGCACGGTGCTGCCCACGCTGATCGTGGAATGGGGGCTGACCAAGCCGCAGGCGGGCGCGCTGCAGGCCTGGGCGCTGTTCGGGATGATGTTCGGCGCGCTGATCCTTGGCCCGCTGGCCGACCGGATCGGCCGCAAGAAGGGCGTGGCGATCAGCTTCGTGCTGTTCACCTCGGCCACCGTGCTGACGGGCTTTGCCAACTCGCCCGAGCAGTTCAAGGTCTTCCGCTTCATCGCGGGCCTGGGCTGCGGCGGGCTGATGCCGAACGCGGTGGCGCTGATGAACGAATATGCGCCCAGGCGGTTGCGCGGCACCATGGTCGCGCTGATGTTTTCGGGCTATTCGGTCGGCGGCATGGTCGCGGCGGGCCTGGGCATCGGCCTGATCCCCAGCTTCGGCTGGAGGCCGATGTTCTTCATCGCCGCCGTGCCGCTGCTGATGTTGCCCCTGGTCCTGTGGAAACTGCCGGAATCGCTGGGCTTCCTGATCCGCCAGGGCAAGCAGGACGAGGCGCGGCGCATCTTTGCCCGCATCGACCCGGCCACGCCGCTGGCCCCCGAGGACCGTCTGGTCTTTGCCGAGGCCAAGGGCGCATCGGCATCGGTGGCGGAGCTGTTCCGCCACGGCCGGACGCTGCGCACGCTGATGCTGTGGCTGTCCTTCTTCTGCTGCCTGCTGCTGGTCTATCTGCTGTCGTCCTGGCTGCCCAAGGTGCTGCAAGAGGCCGGCTATGCCGAACGGGCCAGCCTGCTGTCGCTGTTCTCGCTGAACTTCGGCGGCATGGCGGGGGCGATCATGGGCGGACGCCTGGGCGACCGCTTCGGCCTGCCCAAGGTCGTGGTGGGCTTCTTTGCCGCGGCGGCGGTCTCGATTGCGCTGATCGGCTTCAACCCGGCGCCGGGGCTCTTGTTCCTGCTGGTCTTTGTCGCCGGGGCGACGACCATCGGCACCCAGATCCTGCTTTATGCCAGCGTGGCGCAGCTTTACAACCTGTCGGTCCGTTCGACCGGCCTTGGCTGGGCCTCGGGCGTGGGCCGGATCGGCGCCATCGTCGGGCCGACGCTGGGCGGGGTGCTGCTGGCACGGGAACTGCCGCTGGGGCAGAACTTCCTGCTCTTCGCGATCCCGGCGGCGCTCTCGGCCCTGGCGATGCTGGTCTTTGCGCTTGCCAACGGGCGTGCCCGCGACGCGACGCGGCTTGCCGCCGCCTGAGCATCACCGAAAACAGGCGCGCGGTTTCGGCCGCGCGCCCAAATCCGCATGAAAGGCCGACCATGCCCTATCTGGACCTGCCCACCCACCGGCTTCACTATCGCATCGACGGCGCGGCAGGGAAGAAGCCATGGCTGACCTTCTGCAATTCCCTGGGCACCGACCTGCACATGTGGGACGCCCAGGTCGCCAGCCTTTCCCAGGATTTCCGCATCCTGCGCTATGATCGCCGCGGCCACGGCAGGTCCGGCGCGCCGGTGCCGCCCTATGGCCTGGCCGATCTGGGCGGCGACGTGATCGCGCTGTGGGACGCGCTGTCCATCAGGCGCAGCCATTTCTGCGGCCTGTCCATCGGCGGGTTGACCGGGCAATGGCTGGGCATCCACGCCGGCGCGCGGCTTGGGCGCATGGTTCTTTGCGCGACGGCCGCCCGGATCGGCACCGCCGAAAGCTGGCATGCCCGCATCGACGAGGTCCGGGCAAACGGCCTTGGTGGTCTTGTTCCCGCGACTGCAGAACGCTGGTTCACGCCCGGCTTTCGCGCGACCCATCCTGCCACGGTCAAGGCGATCCTGGACGGTTTCGCCGCCACCTCGGTCGATGGCTATGTGGGATGCTGCGCCGCGCTTGCCAGCGCGGATCTTCGCGACCGCCTTCCCCAGATCGCCAATCCGCTGCTGGCGATTTCCGGCGACGACGATCCGGTCTGCCCGTCCGCCGAACTGGCCATGATCGCCAAAGCGGTGCGCTGCGGGCGTCACCTGTCCCTGCCGGGGCGGCATATCGTGAACCGGGAATCGGCGCCGCGCTTCGACATCGCCTTGAAGGACTTTCTGACCGCAGCCCCATGCGGTGCCTGAAGGAGCGGGGGCGGCAACGTCATCCCGAATTCGGCCTCGCGTCAGCCGGCTTCTCATGGATGACGCTGCCGGCCCACGCGCTGGCGTGCCTGGGCGAGCGACCGCCATCCGATCCTGCGCCCGCCGTCAGGCCGCCTTTCGCCCGGTGCGGCAGCAGGTCGCCATGGACACCATGCCCTGAGCGCGGCGGCCTCTCCCTCGGCGAAGGGGCGGCGGCAAGGGACAAGGCACGCGATTCCCCGAGTGCAACCTTGCGCTGTATCTGCTAGACTACCCGTCGAGGACGGTTCGGCCCGGCATGTTCGCGGGCGGGGGGCCGGATTCCCCGGCTGACGCCTCGCCCTATCGCGGGCCCTCCAGGAAGGGAGGATGCAGCCATGCACCGAGAGACGATTGGAAACCCGCTGAGCTGGAGCGCGCAGAGGCTGGCCGGCATAGGCCGCAGCGCCGGGGCGGCGGTGGACGGGATTGGCAGCCACGAAAGAGCCGTGCCCACGGTCAACCAGATCGGCTGGGGCGACATCCGCGCGGCGCTTCGCAAGGGCGTCGAGGACTTCGCCGCGCTGCGCACCGACGTGATCACCGCGGTGGCGCTCTATCCGGTGATCGGCTTCGTCCTTGCCGCCTGGGCGTTCAACGCGGGGCAGGTGCATCTGCTGTTCCCGCTGGCCGCGGGCTTTCCCTTGATCGGACCTGTCGCGGCGATCGGCCTTTACGAGATGAGCCGGCGGCGCGAGCGGGGTGAGGATACGAATTGGGGCGCGGTGCTGGCGACGCTGACCGGCCGGGTGCTTGGGCCGGTGCTGATGCTGGGCTTGCTGCTCGCGGCGATCTTTGCCTTCTGGCTGCTTGCCGCGCATGCGATCTGGGTCGTCACCCTGGGGCCGGGGCCCTATGACAGCCTGCTCGTCCTGCTGCGCGACAGCTTCACCACCGGCCCGGGCTGGGCGATGATCCTTGCCGGGATCGGCGTCGGCTTCGTCTTTGCCGCCGTGGTGCTTTGCGTCAGCCTGGTGTCGTTCCCGATGCTGATCGACCGCCCGGTGGGGGTGCCGGTGGCGCTGGCGACCTCGCTCGCCGTCGCGCGCCGCAACCCTGGCGCGACGGCGCTTTGGGGGCTGATCGTCGCCGGCGCGCTGGTGCTGGGGATGATCCCGCTTTTTGCCGGGCTGATCATCGTGCTGCCCATCCTCGGCCACGCGACATGGCACCTTTACCGCCGGGCCGTGGGCTAGGGGCAATCGACCGAGCTCGTTGCAGAGCAAGCGCAGGGCTGGCGCAGCCGCTGCAAATCTCCGCCGCCGGGGACTGCGTTCGCGGCGGCCTGCCCATTGCATAGACTGGCGGGCGGCTATGAGTTGCGCGCGGCCTTTCCGGTGGACGGCAAGGTGCCGACGCCCTGGCCGCCGTCCTCGGGGCGCAGGGTCAGCGTCACCCGGTCGCCGGCGAACCAGGTGGTGCCGTATTCGACCGGCACGCCGCCCGCGTCCACGTTCACCGCGACCGAGCGCAGCACCGGGGCGCCCTCGGGCACCTCCAGCGCCAGCGCCATCACCGCAGGCGCAAGCTCTGCCGTCAGCCGGGTCGAGGCGCGGGTGTAGTCCTTGAGCCCGCATTCCGCCAGCGCCGCCGTGACCGAAGGGATCGCCGCCACATGCCGCAGCAGTTCCGGGAAACGCCCGGCATCGAAGACCGAGCGGAACGCCGCCACCGGCTGGCCATCGACCAGCGACACGCCCTCGACCACATGCACCGGGCTGCCGGGGGCAAGGTGCAGCGCCTCGGCCTCTTCGGCATTGGCGGCGCGCGTCTCGGCCAGCGTCAGCCGGCGCGAGGGCGTGCGTCCCGAGGCGGTGATGTTCTGGTGAAACCGCACCCGCAGGCCGAGCGGGTAATCCGTGGGCCGCGCCGCGACGAAGACCCCGGCGCCGCGGCGCGAGCGCAGCGTCCCCGCCTCGGCCAGCGCGGCTAGCGCATGGCGCAGGGTATGGCGGTTGACGCCGAACCGCGCGGCCAGCACCGCCTCGGAGGGCAGCTTGTCGCCGGGGCGGTAATGCCCCTCGGCGATCTCGGCCGCCAGCGTGTCGGCGATGGATTTCCAGATCGGACTGCGGGCCATGTCGCCTCCGTCACCAAAAATTCACGATGCCGCCCCTTGAGCAGAATCGGCGGGCGGGCTATCACTTGTCTAGTTGTATAGTAATCTAGACAAACCCGCAAGCTTGTCGAGGCCCGGAATGTCCCAACCATCCCCATCCGAAACCGCCCTGCGCCGCGACTGGATCTCGGCCTTGGCCAAGGCGCCGCCGGGGCGGCTGGCGGCGCTGCTCTCCGACCTGCCTGCGCATGAGATGCTTCGCGCGCCCGAAATCGGCACCGTCATGGTGCAGGGCCGCATCGGCGGCACCGGCGCGCCCTTCAACTTGGGCGAGATGACCGTGACCCGCTGCTCGGTCCGGCTGGCCGAGGGCGCGGTGGGCCATGCCTGCGTGCAGGGCCGCGACAAGGCCCATGCCGCCCGCGCCGCCCTGGCCGATGCGCTGATGCAGACCGCGGCCGCGCCGCGGATCGAGGCGCAGGTGCTGGCCCCCCTGCGGGCCGAGGCCGCCCAGGCCCGCGCCAGCCGCGCCGCCAGGGCCGCCGCGACCCGCGTCGAATTCTTCACCATGCTGCGCGGAGAGGACGCATGAACGCCATCCTGACCGGCGGTTTCGCCGACCCTTCGACCCAATCCGCCCATGCCTTCCGCGCTCTCCTGGAGGCCATGGCGCGGCCCGGCCGCATCCTTGCCGTCGAGGGCGCCCGGCCGCCCGCGCCCCTCTCGGTCGCGGCCGGGGTGGCGCTCTTGACCCTGACCGATGCCACCACGCCTCTGCATCTGGCGGGTGCGGCGGATTGCGAGGCGCTGCGGGGCTGGATCGGCTTTCACACCGGCGCGCCGCTGGTCGCGGCCGAACAGGCGCAATTCGCGCTTGGCACATGGCAGGCGCTGCACCCCCTCGGCCGCTTCCGCATCGGCGAGCCGTCCTATCCCGACCGCTCGGCCACGCTGATCGTCGAGATGGACCGGCTGGAGCCCGAGGGCGCCCGCCTGACCGGCCCCGGCATCGAAACCGAGGCGCGGCTGTCCCTGCCCGAGACCGCCGCCTTCCGTGCCAACCGGGCGCTGTTCCCGCTGGGCTTCGATTGCATCCTGACCTGCGGCGCGCGCCTTGCCGCCCTGCCGCGCAGCACCATCGTGGAGGACGCCTGATGTATGTCGCCGTCAAAGGGGGCGAGCGCGCCATCGACGCCGCCCATGCCTGGCTGGCCGAGGAACGCCGCGGCGACCCCGCGGTCCCCGAGCTGACCGTGGCCCAGATCCGCGAGCAGATGGCGCTGGCGGTGAACCGGGTGATGGCCGAGGGCTCGCTCTACGATCCCGACCTGGCCGCGCTCGCGATCAAGCAGGCGCGCGGCGACCTGATCGAGGCGGTGTTCCTGATCCGCGCCTATCGCACCACCTTGCCGCGTTTCGGCGCCTCGCGCCCGGTCGACACGGCGGCGATGGCGGTCGATCGCCGCGTCTCGGCCACCTTCAAGGATCTGCCGGGCGGGCAGGTGCTGGGACCGACCTTCGACTATACCCACCGCCTGCTGGATTTCGCGCTGGCGGCCGAGGGCGAGGCGCCGCCCGCGCCCCAGGCGCCTGCGCGGGACGAGCCGGTGCCGCATGTCACCGGCCTGCTGGACCGCGACGGGCTGATCGAGGGGCAGCCGGCGGACGACACGCCCGCTCCCGACCTGACGCGCCAGCCGCTGGAACTGCCGGCCTCGCGCGCGCTGCGCCTGCAGGCGCTGGCGCGGGCGGACGAGGGGTTCACCCTGTCGCTGGCCTATTCGACGCAGCGCGGCTACGGCCGCACCCATGCCTTCGTCGGTGAATTGCGCATCGGCCGCGTCGCGGTTCAGGTCGATCTGCCCGAGCTGGGCTTTGCCGTCGAGATCGGCGAGGTCGAGCTGACCGAATGCGACACGGTGAACCAGTTCAAGGGCTCCCGCACCGAGCCGCCGCAATTTACCCGCGGCTATGGCCTGGTCATGGGCCAGTCCGAGCGCAAGGCGATTTCCATGTCGCTGGTGGACCGCGCCCTGCGCTGGCAGGAACTGGGCGAGGATTTCACCGGCGCCCCGGCCCAGGATGAGGAATTCGTGCTAAGCCATTGCGACAACATCCAGTCGACGGGTTTCCTCGAACATATCAAGCTGCCGCATTACGTCGATTTCCAGGCCGAGCTGGAACTGGTCCGGCGCATGCGGCGCGAGGCGATGCAGATGCAGGAGGCGGCGGAATGACCGACCAAGCCTATAATTTCGCCTATCTGGACGAACAGACCAAGCGGATGATCCGCCGCGCGCTGTTGAAGGCGCTGGCGATCCCCGGCTACCAGGTGCCCTTCGCCAGCCGCGAGATGCCGATGCCCTATGGCTGGGGCACCGGCGGCGTGCAGGTGACGGCGGTCTGCCTGACCCCGGACGACCGGCTGAAGGTCATCGACCAGGGCGCCGACGACACCACCAACGCGGTGTCGATCCGCCGCTTCTTCCAGCGCACGGCGGGGGTCGCAACCACCGAGCGCACCACTGACGCCACGGTGATCCAGACCCGCCACCGCATCCCCGAACAGCCGCTGGCCGAGGGGCAGATCCTGGTCTACCAGGTGCCGATCCCCGAACCCCTGCGCTTCCTGGAACCGCGCGAGACCGAGACGCGCAAGATGCACGAGCTTGAGGAATACGGGCTGATGCACGTCAAGCTTTACGAGGACATCGCCCGGCATGGCGAGATCGCGACCGCCTATGCCTATCCGGTCAGGGTCGAGGGGCGCTATGTCATGGACCCTTCGCCGATCCCGAAGTTCGACAACCCGAAGCTGGCCGGCAATCCGGCGATCCAGCTGTTCGGCGCCGGGCGCGAGGCGCGGATCTATGCCCTGCCGCCTTATTCCGACGTGGTCAGCCTGGATTTCGAGGACCACCCCTTCACGGCCTCCAAGGCCGATCACGCATGCGACCTGTGCGGCTCGGGCAGCAGCTATCTGGACGAGGTCATCACCGACGACCGCGGCACGCGCATGTTCGTCTGTTCCGACACCGATTTCTGCGCCGCGCGCCAGGCGCAGGGGCATCGCGGCCGCCTGTCGCCGCAAGGAGACGCGCCATGACCCTGATGCAAAACGCCATCACCGCCGCACCGCTGCTGTCGGTGCAGGGCTTGACGAAACGCTACGGCCCGCGGATCGGCTGCGCCGATGTCGGCTTCGACCTTTACCCCGGCGAGGTGCTGGGCATCGTCGGCGAAAGCGGCTCGGGGAAATCGACGCTGCTGTCCTGCCTGGCCGGGCACCAGCGCCCGGATGAGGGGCGCATCCTGTTCGACGGTGCCGATGTGCTGGCATTCTCCGAGGCCGAGCGGCGCCGGCTCTTGCGCGGCGACTGGGCGTATGTCCACCAGAACCCGCGCGACGGGCTGCGCATGGGCGTGTCGGCCGGCGGCAATGTCGGCGAGCGGCTGATGGCCGTGGGCGCGCGCAACTATGCCGCCATCCGCGAGAGTGCCACCGACTGGCTTGGCCGGGTCGAGATCGCGGCGGACCGCATCGACGACCGCCCCTCGGCCTTTTCCGGGGGCATGCAGCAGCGCTTGCAGATCGCGCGCAACCTGGTGACGGGGCCGCGGCTGGTGTTCATGGACGAACCCACCGGCGGGCTCGACGTCAGCGTGCAGGCGCGGCTGCTGGACCTGCTGCGCGGGCTGGTGCGCGACCTTGGCCTGTCGGTGGTGATCGTGACCCATGACCTGGCGGTGGTGCGGCTGCTGGCCGACCGGCTGATGGTGATGAAGTCGGGCAGGGTGGTGGAAACCGGCCTGACCGACCAGGTGCTGGACGATCCGCAGCACGCCTATACCCAGCTTCTCGTGTCCTCTGTCCTGCAGGTGTGAACCATGATCGAGATCCGGAACCTTTCGAAGAGCTTTACCCTGCACAACCAGGGTGGGGTGGCGATCCCGGTGATGGCGGGCGCGCATCTGCGCGTGGGCCCAGGCGAATGCGTCGGGCTGGTCGGCCGCTCGGGCGCCGGGAAATCGACGCTGATGCGCATGGTCTATGGCAACTACCTGGCCGGGGGCGGGTCGATCCGCATCGGCGGGGTCGACGTGGTCACGGCCGAGCCGCGCCAGATCCTGGCGCTGCGCCGCGCGGTCCTGGGCCATGTCAGCCAGTTCCTGCGCGTCGTGCCGCGCGTGCCCACGCTGGAGGTGGTGGCCGAGCCGCTGCTGCGGCTGGGCGTCGCCCCCGAGGCGGCGCGGGCGCGGGCCGCCGATCTGCTGTGGCGGCTGAACATCCCCGAGCGGCTGTGGCGGCTGTCGCCCACCACCTTCTCGGGCGGCGAGCAGCAGCGCGTGAACATCGCCCGCGGCTTTGCCCATGACTATCCGGCCCTGCTGCTGGACGAGCCGACCGCCAGCCTGGATATGCAGAACCGCGAGGTGGTGCTGTGCCTGATCGAAGAGGCCAAGGCCCGCGGCGCGGCGATCCTGGGCATCTTCCACGACGAGAGCGCGCGGGACCGGGTCTGCGACCGGCTGGTCGACGTGACCGGCTTCACGCCGGGGCTGGCGGCATGAGCCGGCGGCTGGTCGCCGTGGTCGGCCCCTCGGGCGCGGGCAAGGACACGCTGATGGCGCTGGCCTGTGCCGCGCGGCCCGACATCCGCGCCGCCCGCCGCGTCGTCACCCGCCCGGCCGAGGCCGGCGGCGAGGATTTCGAGGGCGTGACCGAGGCCGAGTTCGCCGCCCGCCGGCAGGCCGGCGCATTCGCCCTGCATTGGCGCGCGCATGGGCTGGGCTACGGCATCCCGGCCGAAGCCTTGGCCGGGCAGGGCACGCTGCTCATCAACGCCAGCCGCGCCGTGCTGGCCGAGGCGCAGGCGCGGTTCCCCGACCTGACGGTGCTGCTGGTGACGGCACCGCCCGAGGTGCTGGCGCAGCGGCTGGCCGGGCGCGGGCGCGAAAGCGGCGCGGACCAGGCGGCGCGGCTGGCGCGGGCGGGCTTTCCGCTGCCGCCGGGCATCGTACCGCGGGTGGTGGTGAACGACGGCACGCCCGAACAGGGGCTCGCGCGCTTTCTGGCCGCGCTTCAGCCGGAAAGGGTATAGCGATGCAGCAGGCGAAAGCGCCCGTCCTCGGCCTCGCCGAACAGGCACAGGTCGGCGATGCGAAAGGGCCGGGGCAGGACCGGGGCGAAATGCGCATCCAGGATCTGCGCCGCCTGGGTGGCCAGCGGTTCCTCCAGCCGGTCGGTCAGGGTCAGGTGGAAACGGAATTCCTCCATGACATAGGGATAGCCCCAAAGCCGCAGCAATTCGCGCTGGCGCGGGGTCAGGCGATCGGGGCGGCGACGGGCGATCTCGGCCTCGGTCAGGGGCGCGCGCAGGCCGTCGAGCGCCGCCACCACCGTCGCGGCCAGGGCTTGCAGCGGTGCCGCGTCGCCCTCGGGCACCAGCGCCAGGAAACCGCCCAGGCTGGCCAGCCGCAGGCCGGGCAGGGTGACGGGCGAAAGCCGCCGGGCCAGCCCCGCCATGGCACGGTGCAATTCATCGGCATCCCGGCCCTCGGCCAGCCGGAAGGGCGGCTTCAGCGTGCCATGAAAGCCGTATTTGCGCGGATCGCGGGTGATCTCGGCGGCCGGCAGGCCCAGGTCGGGCGGGTCCAGCGGCTGGCCCGCGGCGGCATCCCAGCCCAGCCAGGCGCTGGCGCGGCTGGCGAATGCGCCCTCGGGCGGGGCGTAATAGACGGCGTAACGCTTCATCATGTCCATGCGCAGGCTCTTATCGCTGGCGTGTCACAGGCTTGTGACACGGCGCTGGCATTCAGCCCGTCCATGGACCCGGACGCAAGACAGGACGACAGAAGATGACCGAGACGATCCTTGCAAACGCCACGCTTGTCCTGCCCCGCGAGGTGATCCGCGGCGCGCTGCGCATGGCCGATGGCCGCATCAGCGCCATCGACCATGGCGCGACCGTGCCCCAGGGCGCGGTGGATTGCGGCGGCGATCTGGTGATGCCGGGGCTGATCGAGCTGCATACCGACAATCTGGAGCGCCACATCCAGCCCCGCCCCCGCGTGCATTGGCCGCATCAGGCGGCGATCCTGGCCCATGACGGCGAACTGGCCAGCGTGGGCATCACCACGGTCTTCGACGCGCTGCGCGTGGGGTCGGTCGTGTCGGACGGCAAGGCGAATTACGGCGAATATGCCCGCGCCCTGGCCGACGAGATCCTGGAGCTGCGGTCCATGGGCGCGCTGAAGATCAGCCATTACCTGCACCTGCGGGCCGAGGTCTGTTCCGAAACCCTGGTGGCCGAGATGGCCAAGTTCGGTCCCCAGGACCGCATCGGCATCGTCAGCCTGATGGACCACACGCCCGGAGAGCGGCAGTTCCGCGACATCTCCAAGCTCAAGGATTACGTCTGCGGCAAGCACGGCCTGTCGGACGAGGGCTTTGCCGACCATGTCGCCAGCCAGCGCGCCCTGCGCGAACGGCTGGGCGCGCTGCACGAGGAAACGGCGGTGGCCGAGGCGCGGCGCTATGGCGCGGTGCTGGCCAGCCATGACGACACCACGGCGGCGCAGGTCGCGGTCTCGGCCGGGCATGGCGCGCATTTCGCCGAGTTCCCGACCACGGCCGAGGCCGCGCGCGCCTGCCGCGACCACGGCATCCGGGTGATGATGGGGGCGCCGAACCTGATCCGCGGCGGCAGCCATTCGGGCAATGTCGCGGCGGCGAACCTGGCCGAGGCGGGGCTTCTGGACATCCTGTCCTCGGACTACGTGCCCTCGTCGCTGCTGTCGGCGGCGCTGCTGCTGGGCGATCTGTGGGGGGACATGGCGCGCGGCATCGCCACCGTGACCCAGAGCCCGGCCCAGGCGACCGGGCTGGCCGACCGCGGCCGGCTGGCCCCCGGCACGCGGGCCGACGTGATCCGCGTCGCCCGCATCGGCCGCGGCGCCGCTCTGCGCGGCGCCTGGGTGCAGGGGGCCCGCGTGGCCTGATCGCATCGCCGGACGCAGCCCCGCCGAGGCAAGGGGGCTGCGCGGCTGGCCCGTTCAGAACGGGCTGTCGGGATAATAGAACTGCTCGGCGTTCTCGGGCGTGATCAACTGGCTGCCGATGATGAAGCGCCCGGTCATCGGCGCGTTCGACACGAAGTTCAGCGCCGTCATCTCGATGGCCGAGGAAATCAGCGCCGGCGGATAGGTCACGTTCACCGGCAGCTGCTTGTCGCCCTCCATGATGCGCTTGACGATCTCCTTCATGCCGGCGCCGCCGATCACCCACATCTCGTCCTGGCGGTTCGCGGCCGAGATCGCCTCGAGCACGCCGATGGCCATGTCGTCGTCGGCGGCCCAGACCGCGTCGATCTGCGGGTATTTCGCCAGGTAGTCCTGCATCACCGCAAAGGCGTCGTCGCGGTTCCAGTTGCCGTGCTGCATGTCCAGGATCTCGACCTCGGAGCCCTCCAGCGCGGCACGGAAGGCATCGACGCGCTCGTTGTCCAGCGTGGTCGGGATGCCGCGCAGCACCACGATCTTGGCGCCGGGCTCAAGGTTTCCCTTGAAATATTCCCCCGCCACGCGGCCGAAGGCGGTGTTGTCGCCGGCCACGTAAAGATCCTCGATCCCTTCCTGGCTCAGCCCGCGGTCCACCACGGTCACGAACTTGCCCGCATCCTTGACCGCCTTGACCGGGGCGGTCAGCGGCTCGGATTCGAAGGGCAGCACCACCAGCGCGTCGATGTTGCGCGTGGCCATCATGTCCTCGATGTCGTTGACCTGCTTGGCCGGATCGCCGGCGGTGGACAGCACGAATTCAAGGTTGGGATAGGTCGCGCCCAGCCGCTTGATCGTGTCCTGCGCGTGCCAGTTCAGCCCGCCCATGAACCCATGCGTGGCCGACGGGATCGACACGCCGATGATCTTCTTCTCGGCCTCCTGCGCGACGGCGGGGGCGGCGATCCCCATCGCGGCCATCAGCGCGGCGGCTTTCATCAGGCTTCTGCGTTTCATCTGTTGCTTCCTCCCCAGTCACCGCTCCTCGGCGGTGCGTTTCTCCCGCTGCAAGACGACAGCAAGAACGATGATGACCCCCTGGATCGCCCCGTTCAGATAGGGGCTGACCAGGTCGGCCAGATTCAGGATGTTGTCGATCAGCGACAGGATCAGCACGCCGACCACCGTGCCCCAGACCCGGCCGCGCCCGCCTTTCAGCGCGGTGCCGCCGATGATGACCGCGGCGATGGCCTCAAGCTCCCACAGAACCCCAGTCGAGCCCGAGGCCGAGCCGAGGCGCGGCACGTAAAGCACCACCGCCAGCCCGACCAGCACGCCCAGCAGCACATAGGTCAGAAGCCGCATCCGGTTCACGTCGATGGCCGAATAGCGCGCGACGCGGTCGTTCGAGCCGATGGCCTCGACATGCCGGCCAAAGCGGGAATGGCGCATGGTCCATTCGCCCAGGACCGCGACGATGGCAAAGACGATGATCGGCCAGGTGATCCAGCCGATGCCGCCGTAATAGACCGGCCGGTAGAGCGTGCGCAACCCGTAGTCGAGGCTCAGCGTGCCGCCGTCGGCCAGCCATGTCACCAGCGAGCGGAAGATGCCCATGGTGCCCAGCGTGACGATGAAGGGCTCGATCCGCGCCTTGGTGACAAGCGCGCCGTTCAGGTAGCCCGCGGCGATGCCACCCAGGACCGCGACGCCCATGCCCAGCAGGATCGTGCCCCAGTTGCTGCCCAGGCCGGGCAGGGCGGCGTTCATGGCGATGATGGCGATCCCGGCCAGAAAGGCGGCCATGGACCCCACAGACAGGTCCAGCCCGCCCGCGGTGATGACGAAGGTCATGCCGACCGCGATCAGCCCGATGAAGGCCGAGCGCGCCAGCACGTTGGTGATGTTCGCCGGCGCCAGGAAGGCGCTGTTCAGCGCCGCGCCCAGGATCACCAGGGCGACCAGGGCGACAAGCGGGCCAAGGGTATGCAGGTCGAGTTTCATGCGGCTTCTCCGGTCACGCCCATGGCCAGGCGGACGATGCGGTCTTCGGTCATGTCCTCGCCGTCGAGTTCGCCGGCCAGCCGCCCCTCGCGCATGACCAGCACGCGGTCGGCAAGGCCGATCACCTCGGTCATCTCGCTGCTGATGACGATCAGGCTGCGGCCCTCGGCGGCGAGCTTGCGGATGAAGGCATAGATCTGGCGCTTGGTGCCCACGTCGATGCCGCGCGTCGGCTCATCGATAAGAATGATTCGAGGATCTGGAAGCATAACCTTGGCCAGCAACAGTTTTTGCTGGTTTCCGCCGGAAAGTTTGCCGGCCGGCATGTCGCGGCGCGGGGCGCGGATGTCGAATTCGCGCGTGGCGCTGTCCAGCGCGGCGTCCTCGGCCCTGGTGTCCAGACGCCAGGTGCCGAAGCGCTCCAGCGTGGCCAGCGTCAGGTTCTCGCGCAGCCCCTTGTCGAGCAGCAGGCCGGCTTCCTTGCGGTCCTCGGTCAGATAGGCGAGGCCGGCGGCAAAGGCGTCGCGCAGGCTGCGGATGGCGACCGGCCGGCCCTCGACCCGGATTTCGCCCTGCGAGGGGCGCAGGCCGACCAGCCCCTCGGCCAGTTCGGTGCGCCCCGAGCCGACGAGGCCGGCGATGCCCAGCACCTCGCCGCGCCGCAGGGTAAAGCTGACGTCGCGGACCCGGCCGGGCACCGAAAGGCCCCGCACCTCCAGCGCAGGCGCGTCGCCCGGCTGGCCCTTGGGCGGGTAGAAATCCTGCAACTCGCGCCCGACCATGGCGGTGGCCATGCCGTCCTCGGTCAGTTCGCCGCGCAGCGCCTGGCGCACCACGCGGCCGTCGCGCAGCACGGTGATGCGGTCGGCCAGATGCGCCACCTCGTCCAGCCGGTGCGAGCAGTAAAGGATCGCCACCCCCTCGGCCCGAAGCCGGTCGATCTGCTGGTAAAGCGAGCCGACCTCGCGATGGGTCAGCACGGCACTGGGTTCGTCCATGATCAGCACGCGGGCCTTGCGCGACAGGGCCTTGGCGATCTCGACCATCTGGCGGTCGGGCACGGACAGGTCGCGGATGCGCGCATCGGGGTCGATGCGGGTGTCCAACCGCTTGAGCAGCGCGGCGGTGGCGTCCCGCATGGCGGCATGGTCCAGCCGCCAGCCGCCGGGTTCGCGCCCCAGGAACACGTTCGCCGCCACGGTCAGGTCGGGGGCAAGGTTGAACTCCTGGTGGATGACGACGATGCCCTGCGCTTCGGCCTCGGGGCCGCTGGCGAAGCGGACCGGCTGGCCGTCCAGCAGCACCTGACCCGAGGTCGGGTCCAGGAAACCGCCCAGGATCTTCATGATGGTGGATTTGCCGGCGCCGTTCTCGCCGATCAGGGCATGAACCTCGCCGGGCTCCAGCGCCAGGTCGACGCCGTGCAGGACCTCGATCGGGCCGAAGCGTTTCGAGACGTTGTCGAGCGCCAGAACGGTCATGGCCCGACCTCGACCCATGCGCCGCCCCGTGCCGAGGACGCCTGCGCGGCGGCGATGAAACCCATGCCCGACAGCCCGGCATCCAGCCCCGGCACGCGGTCTGCAAGGCTGGAATCGCCTTGAATGATCGAAGCTATATCACGGTATAAATTGGCGAAACCTTCCAGGTAGCCCTCGGGGTGGCCGGGCGGCGTGCGATATGAGGCGCTGCGGTCCTGCGCCCGCGTCAGGACGCGGGCCGGGCCGTCCTTGGGCGACAGGATCAGCCGCTCGGGGTCGGGCAGGCGCCATTCCAGCGCCGCCTTGGTGCCAAAGACCCGCAGCGACAGCCCGTTTTCCTGGCCGACGGCGACCTGGCTGACCCAGATGCCGCCCCGCGCGCCCGAGCCGTAGCGCAGCGCGATGCGGGCATCGTCGTCAACCGCGCGGCCCGGCACCATGCTGGAGAGTTCCGCCGACAGGGACGCGGGCGTCTGGCCGGTGACGAATTGCGCCAGTTGCCAGGCATGGGTGCCGATGTCGCCGATGGCGCCGGCCCCGGCGCGGGCGGGATCGGTGCGCCATTCGGCCTGCTTGCCCTTGGCCGGGTCGGCCAGCCAGCCTTGCAGGTATTCGGCCTGCACCAACCGGATGTCGCCCAACGCGCCCTCGGCCACCAGCGCGCGAGCCTCGCGCACCATCGGCATGGCGCAGTAGTTGTGGGTCAGGAAGAACCGCGCACCGCTGGCCCGCGCGGCCTCGGCGATCTCGTGCGCCTGTTCGGGCGTCGCCGCCAGTGGCTTGTCGCAGATCACATGGATGCCGGCGCGCAGGAAGGCCGCGGCGGGGGCGGCGTGCAGGTGGTTCGGGGTGACGATGCTGACCGCCTCGATCCCGTCCTCGCGCGCCGCCTCGGCCCGCGCCATCTCGGCGAAATCGCCATAGCTGCGGATGCCCAGCTCGGCCGCGCTGGCCGCCGCGCGGGCAGGGTCCGAGGACAGCGCGCCCGCGACCAGCGCGAAGCGCCCGTCCATGCGCGCGGCGATGCGGTGGATCGCACCGATAAAGGCGCCGCTGCCACCGCCGACCATGCCCAGGCGAACCGGATTCATAGCCCCAGCGCCCTGTCGATGGTCGCGCGGTCCACGCGGCTGGCGGCGAAATCGTCGAAGGCATGGGGTGTCACGCGGATGACATGGTCGCGCACGAAACGCGCGCCTTCCCGTGCCCCGTCCTCGGGGTGTTTCAGCGCGCATTCCCATTCGACCACCGCCCAGCCGTCGAAACCGTATTGCGTCAGCTTGGAAAACACGCTGCGGAAATCGACCTGCCCGTCGCCGGGGCTGCGGAAGCGGCCAGCGCGATCCGCCCAGGGCTGATAGCCGCCATAGACACCCTGCCGGCCGGTCGGGCGGAACTCGGCATCCTTGACGTGGAACATGCGGATGCGGTCGTGATAGATGTCGATATTTTGCAGATAATCAAGCTGTTGCAGGACATAATGCGAGGGATCGTAAAGCATGTTCGCCCGCGCGTGGCCGCCGACCCGGTCCAGGAACATCTCGAAGGTCGCGCCGTCATGCAGATCCTCGCCCGGATGGATCTCATAGCAAAGGTCGATGCCGTGATCCTCGGCCAGGTCCAGCAGCGGGCGCCAGCGCGCGGCCAGCGTGTCGAACGCCGCCTCGACAAGCCCCGGCGCGCGCTGCGGCCAGGGGTAGAGGTAGGGCCAGGCCAGGGCGCCCGAGAACGTCGCCATCCGGTCCAGGCCCAGCAGCCGGCTAACCCGGATGGCGCGGGCGACCTGATCGACCGCCCATTCCTGCCGCGCGCGGGGATTGCCGCGCAAGGCCGGCGGCGCGAAGGCGTCGAAACCGGCGTCATAGGCCGGATGCACGGCGACGAGCTGGCCTTGCAGATGCGTCGAAAGCTCGGTCACTTCGACGCCGTTCTGCCGGGCGATGCCCAGGAATTCGTCGCGGTAGTCCTGCGACTCCCCGGCCCGCGCCAGGTCCAGCACGCGCGGGTCGCTGGTCGGCACCTGCACGCCCAGATAGCCGCAATCGGCCGCCCAGCGGGTGATGCCGTCCCAGCTGTCGAAAGGCGCCGTATTGCCGATGAACTGCGCCAGAAACAGCGCCGGTCCCTTGATGGTCCGCATGATCCCCTCTCTCCCCAAGGGTCAGGCTGCACCGCTCTGCAATCGATTGCAAACATTTTCTTGCACCGCATCGCGCCGGGCGCGTAACCTTTGGCGATGGAAAGCCAGATCCCGCCCGGACGGGCCAGATTGTCGGATGTCGCAAGGCGCGCGGGCGTGTCGGCCTCGACCGTCAGCCGGGTGCTGTCCAATCCGGCGGTGGTGGCCAAGGCCACGCGCGAGGCGGTGATGCAGGCCGTGGCCGAGACCGGCTATCGCATGAACCACGCCGCGCGGAACCTGCGCAAGCAGCGGACCGGCTGCGTGGTGGCGCTGGTGCCGAACCTGGGCAATCCCTTCTTTGCCAAGATCCTGGACGGGATGGGGCGCGAACTGGCCGCTGCCGGCTATGACCTGCTGGTCGCCGACACGCTGGAGGACAGCGGCCGCCACACCCGGCTGGACCGTTTCCTGGACCCCTCGCGCGCGGACGGGATCATCCTGCTGGACGGGCTGGCGCCCTTTGGCGACCTGGCGGGGCGGGCGGACCTGCCGCCGGTCGTCACCGCCTGCGAATGGATCGAGGGCGCGGACCTGCCCCGCGTGATGCTGGACAATCGCGAGGGCGGGCGGCTGGCCGTGGCGCATCTGCGCGCGCTTGGCCACGCCCATATCGGCGTGATCGGCGGCCCGCCCGGCAACGTGCTGCACAAGGCGCGCCGGCAAGGCGCGCATGAGGCCGCGGGCGGGGCGCGGATCACCGAGTTTCCCGGCGACTTCACCATGCAATCCGGGCAGCAGGCGGCGCTGGCCTGGCAGGCGCTGGCACCGGCCGACCGGCCGACCGGGATCTTTGCCTTTTCCGACGAGATGGCCTGCGCCTTCATGTCCGGGCTTCAGCGCGCCGGGCATCATGTGCCGCGCGACCTGTCCATCGTCGGCTTCGACGACATCGAGCTGGTCTCGCACCTGTCGCCGGCGCTGACCACCATCCGCCAGCCCAAGCGCGAGATCGGCCGCAAGGCGGCGCGGATCATCCTGGACCGCATCGCCGGGCGCGAGATCCCGGCCGTGACCCTGCTGGCGCCGCGGCTGATGCTGCGCGAGACGACGGCGCCGCCGCCCTGAACGGAAAAAGGCGCCCGCGGCGGGGCGCCCCTTGTTGCAGTCGCGGCGGGTCAGTCGGCGCTGGCCTCGTTCAGGCGCAGCCCGGCAGGGGCGCCGTGCAGGTCGTGGATCGGGGCGACCTGGCCCCCCGCCTCGCCGGCCAGCACGCGGTCGAACTGTTCGCGGTCCAGCGCGCCTTCCCAGCGGCTGACGACCACGGTGGCCACCGCATTGCCGATGAAATTGGTGATCGAGCGGCATTCCGACATGAAGCGGTCCACGCCCAGGATCAGCGCCATGCCGGCGACCGGCACGGTCGGCACCACCGACAGCGTGGCGGCCAGGGTGATGAAGCCCGCCCCGGTGACGCCCGCCGCGCCCTTCGACGACAGCATGGCGACCAGCAGCAGCAGGATCTGCTGTTGCAGCGTCAGGTCGGTATTCGTCGCCTGGGCGATGAACAGCGCCGCCAGCGTCATGTAGATGTTGGTGCCGTCCAGGTTGAAGCTGTAGCCGGTGGGCACGACCAGCCCGACGACGGAGCGCTTGCAGCCGGCCTTCTCCATCTTCTCCATCAGCGAGGGCAGCGCCGATTCCGAGGAGGAGGTGCCCAGCACCAGCAGGATCTCGGCCTTGAGATAGGAGATCAGCCGGAAGATGGAAAAGCCGTTGAGCATGCAGACCGTGCCCAGGATCACGACGACGAACAGCGCCGAGGTCAGGTAGAAGGTGCCGACCAGCGTCGCCAGGTTCACCACCGAGGCGATGCCGTATTTGCCGATGGTAAAGGCGAAGGCCCCGAAGGCACCAATGGGCGCGGCCTTCATCAGGATGTCGACCATGCGGAAGACGGCGTGGCTGATCGCCTCGAACAGCGCCACGACCGGCTTGCCCTTGTCGCCGATCAGGATCAGGCCGATGCCGAACAGGATGGCGATGAACAGGACCTGCAGGATGTTGCCCTCGACGAAGGCCGAGGTCATCGTGGACGGGATGATGTCCATGACAAAGCCGGTCAGCGAGGAGTCATGCGCCTTGGCGGCATAGTCCGCGACCTTGCTGGCATCCAGCGTCGCCGGGTCGATGTTCATGCCGGCGCCGGGGCGGATGACGTTGGCGGTGATCAGCCCGACGATCAGCGCCAGGGTCGAGAAGGTCAGGAAATAGCCGAAGGCCTTGCC
The DNA here is from genome assembly GCF_029909815.1 of Paracoccus ferrooxidans. Lineage (NCBI taxonomy): Bacteria > Pseudomonadati > Pseudomonadota > Alphaproteobacteria > Rhodobacterales > Paracoccaceae > Paracoccus > Paracoccus ferrooxidans. The sequence goes on from NZ_CP038201.1 coordinate 500,404, forward strand.
GACGACCGAGCCCACGCCCTTCAGCGTGCCCATGCCGGCAAGGCCGGTGACGATGGTCAGGAAGATGACCGGGGCGATGATCATCTTGACCAGCTTGATGAAGGCGTCGCCCAGGGGCTTCAGCGCTTCGCCCGTTTCGGGATAGAAATGCCCGATCAGCGCGCCGGCGGCGATGGCGCACAGAACCTGGAAATAGAGATGTCTGTAAAAGGGCCGCGGTGCGTGAGCGACCGGCGCGGCCGTGGTGTCGATGTGCATGGGGCCTCCTCCAACCTGCGTATGACGGTGATGTGACCGCCATGATAAATTCGCGGGCCCTGGCGCCAAAAAACCGGGCGCATGACAGCAATGCGTTGTAATCATGGCTTTTTGTCGCCAGCGGCCGGGCAAATCCGTGTGGTTTTCCACACAGGGCGGATCTGCTAGTGTGGAAACCCGCACAACATCCGTCCGCCAGGGGAAGCATGGCCGCCACAACCGATTCGCAAGGCGCAAGGCCCGGCCCGATGCTGTGGCGGCTGCTGGTCGCGGCGACCGTGGCGCTGGCCATGCTGGCGGCCTTGGCGCTGGCCTTTCGGCTGGCCCATGGCAATGCCGCCCGCGCCCTGACCGAGCGGCTGGAGATCAGCGCGCAAAGCCGGGTGCAGACGCTGGAAAGCGTGCTGGCCAAGCAGCGCGCCGTGGCCACGGTCCTGTCCGACGATGCCGCCGTGCTGCAGGCACTGGCCGAGCCGTCGCCGGCCAATGTCTCGCGCGTGTCGCAAAAGCTGGAACGGTTGCAGGAGCAGACCAGCAGCGCGGTGATCTATCTGCTCGATCGCGACGGCGTCGCCATCGCCGCCTCGAACTGGCACGATCCCGACAGTTTCGTCGGCTCGGACTACAGCTTTCGCAGCTATTTCAGCGAGGCGCTGCTTCGCGGCGAGGCGACGCAATTCGCGCTTGGCACCGTCAGCCGGCGGCCGGGGCTCTACCTGTCCCACGACGTGCCGCAGATGGGCGAGCCCCTGGGCGTCATCGTGGTGAAGGTGGAATTCGACGCGATGGAGCAGGGCTGGGCACAGGCGGCCGAGACCACGCTGGTCACGGACGCGGCCGGGCAGGTGATCCTGTCCAGCGCGCCGCAGTTGCGCTTTGCGCCGCTGCCGCCGATCCCGGCCGGGCAGGTCTCGGCCCGGCGCGCGGTGCCGGGCGCGGGCTGGGTGCTGTGGGTCCGGGCGCCCTCGGCCGAGGCGGTGCGGGCGGCGCTGCTGGCGGCGGGCACCGTCGGCTTCCTGTTCACGCTGCTGCTGGCCGGCGGGGTTTCCGCCGCACGCGCCCGCACCCGCGCCGCCCGCCGCGCCGAGGCCGAGCGCCGCTATCGCGCCGACCTGGAACGCGCGGTCGAGGAACGCACCCGCGACCTGACCGCCGAGATGCGCGAACGCCGCGCGGCCGAACAGCGGCTGGCGCAGTTGCAGGGCGAGATGGTGCAGGCCAACAAGCTGGCGACGCTGGGCCAGATCACCGCCGGCGTCGCGCATGAGGTGAACACGCCGCTGGCCACCATCCGCCTTTTGGCCGAGAACGGCCGGCAGATGCTGCCGCCGGACGCGCCCGACCTGGCCCCCGACCTGGCCGCCGACCTGGATCGCAACCTGTCGCAGATCTCGCGCATGACCGACCGCATCGCCCAGATCACCACCGAGCTGCGCGGCTTTGCCCGCAAGGCCACGGGCGAGCTGGGTCCGGTTGCGCTCAAGGATGCGCTGGATGCGGCGCTGCTGCTGACCGCCAGCCGGCGGCGGGCGCAGGACATCCGCCTGGTCCTGCCCCAGATCCCGCCCGGTCTGCGGGTCATGGCCGAGACCGTGCGGCTGGAACAGGTGCTGGTCAACCTGATCCAGAACGCGCAAGAGGCGCTGGAGGGCCGGCCCGACCCGGAGATCCGCATCGCGCTGCAGGACGACGGGCCGGTGCTGCGGCTCAGCATCTCGGACAACGGGCCGGGGCTGTCGCCGCAGATCGCCGCCCAGCTTTTCACCCCCTTCGCCACCAGCAAGCCCGAGGGGCTGGGCCTGGGCCTGGTGATCTCGCAAGAGATCGCGCGGGATTTCGGCGGCAGCCTCACGGCCGGGCCGCAGCGCGAAGGGCAGGGTGCCATCTTCCACCTCAACCTGCCGAAAGCCGCATGACCGACGCGCCCCTTGTCCGCCTTGTCGATGACGACCCCGACCTGCTCGAGGCGCAGCTGCAGGCGCTGCACCTGGCGGGTTTTCGCGCCGAAGCCTTCACCGATGCGGCCGAGGCGCTGGCCGGCCTTGGCCCCGACTGGCCCGGCGTGGTGCTGTCGGACGTGCGCATGCCCGGCATGGACGGGTTCCAGCTGTTCCAGCGCATCCATGCGCTCGATCCCGACCTGCCGGTGATCCTGCTGACCGGGCACGGCGACGTGCCGATGGCGGTCGCGGCGCTGAAGCAGGGGGTCTACGATTTCCTGACCAAGCCGGTCGGTGGCGGCACGCTGGCGGCGGCGCTGGCGCGGGCGGCCTCCAGCCGGGCCCTGGTGCTGGAAAACCGCGCCCTGCGCCGCCGGCAACAGGACAGCGCCGCGCGCGAAACCCGGCTGATCGGGCAAAGCCCGGTCATGCAGCACCTGCGCGAGACCGTGGCGCGGCTGGCCGAGGCGGGGGGCGACGTGCTGGTCCTGGGCCCCGGCGGCTCGGGCAAGGAGACCGTGGCCCGCGCCATCCACCGCCAGAGCCCGCGCCTCGCCCGCGCCTTCGTTCCTGTCGCCTGCGCCGCGCTGGACGAGCCGCGCTTCGAGGCCGAGATGCTGGGCGCCGAGCCGCAGGGCCGCGGCCCGCGCGCGCCGGGCCGGCTCGAGGCCGCCCATCGCGGCACGCTCTACCTCGACGAGATCGACGCGCTCGCGCCCACGCTGCAGGCCCGCCTGCTGGCGCTGATCGAGGCGCGCGAGATCCAGCCCCCCGGCAGCGCCGCGCCGCGCCCGCTGGACCTGCGCGTCATCGCCTCCAGCCGCGCCGACCTGGAACGGCTGATGCGCGAGGGGCGCTTTCGCAGCGACCTTTACTATCGGCTGTCGGGCGCCGTCCTGACCCTGCCGCCGCTGGCCGAGCGGCGCGAGGACATCCCCGAATTGTTCCGGCATTTCCTGCTCGCGGCGGCGGCGCGGCTGGACCTGCCGGTGGCGCCGGTCACCGGCGCGGTCAAGGCCCGGCTGGCCGGCCATGGCTGGCCCGGCAACCTGCGCGAATTGCGGCAATTCGCCGAAAGCCATGCGCTGGGGCTGACCCCCTTCGATCCGCCGGCCGAAGGCGGCGAGGCGCCGGGCCTGTCGGAGCTGATCGCGGAATACGAGGCCGAACTGATCCGCGAGGCGCTGCGGCTCGCGCAAGGAAACGCCACCCAGGCGATGGCGCGGCTGCGCCTGCCGCGCAAGACCTTCTACGACAAGCTGGCGCGCCACGGCATCAAGCCCGCCGATTTCCGCCCCGGCTAAAGCGCCGCCAGCCGCTTGCGCAGATCCGGCATCCGCGCCAGCGTCGCGGCCAGCCGCCCGCGCCAGGACGGGCCCTGCGCCATCGCCGTCTCATAGGCGTCGCGCAGCTCGTCGGGGCGCTCTTCGGCCAGCACCTCGATCAGGAACTCGGCCTGCGCCCGGTCCTTGCGCGCCTTCAGCGTATCGGGCCCGTCGCGCCGCCGGTCGGCGACGATCAGCTTGTGGATGGCATAGCGTTCGGGGCGCGGCACCTGGATCAGGAAGCCGGCGCGGTAAAGCAGCGGCACCCGGATCGGCTGGGCGATCAGGAAGTTCAGGTAATGCAGGCTCTGCGCCGAGACGCCAAGCGCCGGCAGGTCGCGCAACCCCTCGGTGCCGTCGAAACAGGGGGTCAGGAACTCGACCAGCGTCTGCTGCTCGCCCTGGCGCCAGCGCCAGACCCGCTGTCCCTCGACCGAGGGCAGGGGGGCAAAGCGCAACTCGCGAAACACCTCGGCCAGCGGCTCGATCACCTGGTCGCCCAGCACCAGGGACAGCCGCTCGAAACTGGCGATGTCGATGTCGTCGGTCATCGCCGCCTGGTCGAAGCCGATGCGCACGCCCAGCTCGCCCTCGTAGCAGCGGAAGGCCTGGGTGCCGACCAGCGTGCCGCCCAGGCGGAACACCCCCGCCCGCGCCATGGCCGAGATCACCTGCCCCGAGCCGCGGTCGGTCATCAGGCAACCCTCGGCCCGCAGGATGCGCATCAGCCGCGAGCGTTCGCGCTGGCTCTGCTTCTCGGCCTCGCGCAGGGCCTCCAGCCGGTCCAGGCGCGCGCGCAGCTCCTCGCCATCCTCGCCGATATAGCGGTCCAGGGTGCGGTCGCCGATGCGGAAATGGTCATACCAATAGGCCCTTTGCCCGACCTTCTTCAGCCGCGGCACGCCGCGCAGCTCGCTGACCGCCGCATCCTTCAGATGCCGCAGCAGATCGGTCCAGGCCACCACCGCCACCGGCGAAAGATGCTGCGCCACGAGACTACCCCACAATTTCTTCCTTGTGGGGCAAGGATAATCGCCCCGCACCTACCCCACAAGAAAAAATTCGTGGGGTAAGGTCGCCCCATCTTCTTCGTTCTTCAAATACTCATGCTCCCGTGCAACTCGGCGCTGCGCGGGCCGGCTCTCTGCCATGCTCGGCAACCCAGGCCAGGGCGCCTGCCAGCACCGCGTCATGGACTGCGGCGCCGATCGCCTCGCCCAGGGCGGTGTGCAGCCCGGCAAAGGCGGTGCCGCCCGCATCGCAGGCCACGGCGATGCAATCGGTGCCGGTGCCGGTGGCGCGCCCGGTCGGCAGCTCGATCCCGGCAGCGATGACGGCGGCGGTGCGGGCCTGGGCCACGATGCTCAGCGCCTCGATCATGGCGGCATCGGTCAGCCCGTCCTCGACCAGCAGGGCGATGTTGATCGTGCCATAGCTGCCGGACGGAACCATGCGGCGTCGCCCGACCCGCTCGGCATTGCCCAGGCCGACGGTGGCCAGGCAGGCCACCGGCCCGGCCTGGGCCAGCCGGTGATGGTGCAACCCGCGCGAGGTCATCATGCCCACGTCGCCGGCATGGCCGATCCGCGCCATCTCGGCCCCCAGCCAGCCCATGGCGTCCAGGTCCGGGGTCAGGTCGGCATCGCGGACCTGGCGGATCAGGATATGCCGCGCGCTGCGAAAGCCGGGGCGATGCGGGGCAAAGGACAGCACGCGCCGCACCCGCCCCAGATCCGCCACCAGCCAGGGCGGGGCCAGCCTGACCCGCAAATCCGTCCCTGCCACAGCCATCCCCCGCCCCTTGCCCCGCGCGGGCCGGGTTTGCGCCATCGCGGGGCGGCGATCAATGCCCCTTTCAGATATGCAGCGCGTGGCCAAGCGCGCGCAGGCAGGCTTCGTGCAGCGCCTCGCCGCGGGTCGGGTGGGCGTGGATGGTGCCGGCGATGTCCTCCAGCCGCGCGCCCATCTCCAGCGCCAGGGCAAAGCCGCCGGCCATCTCGGCCACGCCGGCGCCGACCGCCTGGATGCCCAGCACCTCATGCGTGTCGGGGCGGGCGGTGACGCGGACGAAGCCCGCCTCGTCGCCCGCCGTCATCGCCCGGCCGTTGGCGGCAAAGGGGAACAGGCCGGTCACGACCTCGCGCCCCTCGGCCGCGGCCTCCTCGGGGGAGATGCCGACGCTGACGATCTCGGGGTCGGTAAAGCAGACCGCCGGGATCGCCCGCTTGTCCCAGGCGCGGCGCTGGCCGGCGACCAGCTCGGCCACCATCTCGCCCTGGGCCATGGCGCGATGGGCCAGCATCGGCTCGCCGGTCACGTCGCCGATGGCCAGCACGCCGGTCATCGAGGTGCGGCAGCGCTCGTCGATGCGGATGAAGGGGCCGGCCATCTCCAGCCGCAGCCCCGCCACTCCTGCGGCGGTCGCGCGCGGGCGGCGACCCACCGTCACCAGCACCTTGTCGGCCTGGATGTCCTCGGCCCCGTCCACGCCGGCGACGCGCAGCGCGCCGCTGTCCGACAGCCCGCCGGCCCGCGCCCCGGTCAGCAGCCGGATGCCCAGCTGGGTCAGGCGCTGCGCCACCGGGCGGGTCAGTTCGGCATCGTATTGCGGCAGGATGCGCGGCGCGGCCTCGACCACAGTCACCTCGGCGCCCAGCTTGGCATAGGCGATGCCCAGCTCCAGCCCGATATAGCCGCCTCCGACCACGGCCAGCCGCCCCGGCACCTCGGTCAGCGCCAGCGCGTCGGTCGAGGAGATGACCTTGCCGCCAAAGGGCAGGGCGGGCAGCTCAATCGGTTCCGAGCCGGTGGCGATCACCAGAACCTCGGTGCGGATCTGCACCGGGCCCTCGGGCGTCTCGACCAGCACGGTCTTGCCGTCGCGAATGTTGGCCCGGCCCGTCACCAGCCGCACCCTGGCCTTGCGCAGCAGCGTGGCGACGCCGCCGGTCAGCCGCTCGACGATGCCGTTCTTCCAGGCCATGGTCGCGCCCAGGTCCAGCCGCGCCGGACCGGCCGAGATCCCCATCGAAGGGGTCGAGGAAAGCTGTTCAAGCCGATGAAATTCCTCGGCCGCGTGGATCAGCGCCTTCGAGGGGATGCAGCCCACGTTCAGGCAGGTTCCCCCCGGCGGCTCGGCATCGACCACGACCGTGTCGACGCCCAGCTGCCCGGCTCGGATGGCGCAGACATAGCCGCCGGGGCCGGCGCCGATCACCAGCAGCCTGCATTGGATCTCGCGCATCGCTCAGCCCTCCACGAAGATCAGCGCCGGGGTTTCCAGCAGCTCTTTCAGCCGCGCCACGAAGACGGCGGCATCCCAGCCGTCGATCACCCGGTGGTCGAAGCTGCACGACAGGTTCATCATCTTGCGCGGCTCGAAGGCGGCGCCGTTCCAGAACGGCCGCACCGCCAGGCGGTTGACGCCGACGATGGCGACCTCGGGCACGTTCAGGATCGGGGTCGAGGCGATGGCGCCCAGGGGCCCCAGCGAGGTGATGGTGATGGTCGAGCCGGCAAGCTCGTCGCGCTTTGCCGTGCCCTCCTTGGCGGCCGTGCCCAGCCGCGCGATCTCGGCGGCGGTGGCGCGCAGGTCCAGCGCCTCGGCATGGCGGACCACCGGCACCATCAGGCCATGGGGCGTCTGCGCCGCGATGCCCAGATGCACCCCGCCGAAGCGGCGGATCAGCCCGGCCTGGGCATCGTAATGCGCGTTCAGCAGCGGCTGTTCATGCACGGCGCGCACGATGGCGCGGGCGATGAAGGGCAGCAGCGTCAGCCGCGTCCCCTTGCCTTGCGCATTCATCCGGCCGCGCAGATCCTCCAGCGCGGTGGCGTCCACCTCTTCGACGATGGTGATCTGGGGGATGCTGTTTGCGGCCTCCATCCGCTCGGCGATCTTGCGGCGCAGCCCGATGACGCGGATCTCCTCGACCGCGCTGTCGGGTTGCGGGCCCGAGGGCGCCGGGATGCCGCCCGAGGCGATGAAGGCGTCCAGGTCCTCGTGCCCGATCCGGCCGGCCGGACCCGAGCCGCGCACCAGCCGCAGGTCAACGCCCGCCTCGCGCGCCCGTGCCCGCACGGCGGGCGAGGCGATGGGCCTTTCGCCCTCGGGGCGCAAGGGCGCAGCCGCGAGGGTTTTCGCCGCCGGTTTCGGGGTCGGCGGCTCCGCCTCGGGCTCGGGTTCGGACTTGGGCGGCGCCTCGGCCTTGGGCTCTGCGGGTTCGGGATCGGGGGGCGCGGTCTCGGCCTGCCGCGACGACCCCTCGGCCGGCGCTGCGGCGCCCGCCTCGGCCGCGACATTGCCGGGGCCGTCCACCTCCAGCCGGATCAGCTCGGCGCCGACGGCGATCACGTCGCCGGGCTGGCCCGCCTGCCAGACCACCGTGCCGGTGACGGGCGAGGGGATTTCCACCGTCGCCTTGTCGGTCATGACCGCGACCATCGGGTCGTCCTCGCGCAGGACATCGCCGGGCTTGACCAGCCATTCGGAGATCTCGGCCTCGGCGATGCCTTCGCCGATGTCCGGCATGCGGATTGCGTGAATACCCATCTCAGGCCACCTCGACCAGTTGACGCAATGCCTCGGCCACCCGTGCGGGGCCGGGGAAATAGCTCCATTCATGCGTATGCGGATAGGGCGTGTCCCAGCCCGCCACCCGCCGGATCGGCGCCTCCAGGTGCCAGAAGCACTCGGCCTGCACCAGCGCCGCCAGTTCCGCGCCATAGCCCGAGGTCAGCGTCGCCTCGTGCAGCACCAGGCAGCGGCCGGTCTTGTTGACCGAGGCCACGATGGTTTCCATGTCCAGTGGCAGCAGGGTGCGCAGGTCGATCACCTCGGCATCGACGCCGGATTCCTCGACCGCGGCCAGCGCGACATGGACCATGGTGCCATAGGTCAGCACGGTGGCCGCCCGGCCCTGGCGGCGCAGCACCGCCTTGCCCAGGGGCACGGTGTAATGCCCCTCGGGCACCTCGCCCAGCTCATGGCTTTTCCAGGCCGTGACCGGGCGGTCGTGATGGCCGTCGAAGGGGCCGTTGTAAAGCCGCTTCGGCTCCATGAAGATCACCGGGTCGGGGTCTTCGATAGCGGCCAGCAGCAGCCCCTTGGCGTCCCGCGGGTTCGAAGGCACCACGGTCTTGAGGCCCGTGACATGGGTGAACAGCGCCTCGGGCGACTGGCTGTGGGTCTGGCCGCCGAAGATGCCGCCGCCGGTGGGCATGCGCACCACCATCGGGCAGGTGAACTGCCCGGCCGAGCGATAGCGCAGCCGCGCCGCCTCGGACACGATCTGGTCATAGGCGGGATACATGTAGTCGGCGAACTGGATCTCGACCACCGGCTTCAGCCCATAGGCCGCCATGCCGATCCCGGCGCCGACGATGCCGGATTCGTTGATCGGCGTGTCGAAGCAGCGGGTCTTGCCGTATTTCGCCTGCAAGCCGGCGGTGCAGCGGAAGACGCCGCCGAAATAGCCCACGTCCTCGCCGAAGACCACGACGGAAGGGTCGGCGCCCATCGCCACGTCCAGCGCGTCGCGGATCGCCTCGATCATCGTCATGCGTGCCATGTCAGAACCCCGCCTCGTGACGTTGCTTCAGAAGATGCGGCGGCATCTCGGCATAGACATCCTCGAACATGTCGGCGGGGCTGGGGTGCTGGCCGTGATGCAGCGTGCCGATGGCCTCGGCGCGCTTCTGCTGTTCGGTGATCTCGGCCAGGATCTCGGCCTCGGCCTGGGCGTGGCGCTCGTCGCTCCAATGGCCAAGCGCGATCAGGTGGTTTTTCAACCGCAGGACCGGGTCGCCCAGCGGCCAAGCCGTGCTTTCCTCGGCCGGGCGATAGGCCGAGGGATCGTCCGAGGTCGAATGCCCGCCGGCGCGATAGGTGACGTATTCGATCAGCGTCGGGCCCAGGTTGCGCCGGGCGCGTTCCGCCGCCCATTTCGCCACCGCCAGCACCGCAAGGTAGTCGTTGCCGTCCACCCGCAGCGAGGGGATGCCGAAGCCATGCCCGCGCGCTGCGAAAGTGCCTGAACCTCCGCGTGCAATCCCCTGGAATGTCGAGATCGCCCATTGGTTGTTCACGATGTTCAGGATCACCGGCGCCTTGTAGGTCGAGGCAAAGACCAGCGCGGCGTGGAAATCGCTTTCCGCCGTCGAGCCGTCGCCGATCCAGGCCGCCGAGATCTTGCGGTCGCCCGAGATGGCCGAGGCCATGGCCCAGCCCACCGCCTGGATGAACTGCGTGGCCAGGTTGCCCGAGATGGTGAAGAAGCCATGCTCGCGCGAGGAATAGCAGACCGGCAATTGCCGGCCGTGCATCGGATCCTCGGCGTTCGAGAAGATCTGGTTCATCATCGCGCTGAGCGGATAGCCGGCGGCGATCAGCAGCCCGGCCTGGCGATAGGTCGGAAAGTTCATGTCGCCCGGTGCCAGCGCGCGCTGGAAGCCGCAGGAAATCGCCTCTTCGCCCAGGTGCTGCATGTAGAAGCTGGTCTTTTGCTGGCGCTGCGCGTTCAGCATCCGCGCGTCGTAGATGCGCAGCGTCATCATGTGGCGCAGTCCGATCAGCAGGTCGTCGGGGGTGATCTCCAGCGCCTCGGCCCAGGGCCCGACGGCCTGGCCCTCGCGGTTCAGGACGCGGATGATGGTGAATGCCAGGTCGCGGATCTCCTCGGGGTCGACGTCGACCGGCGGGCGGCGCACCGTGCCCGCGCGCGGGATCGCGACATGCGAGAAATCCGGCTGGCCGCCGGGCCGCACCTCTGGCTCGGGCACCACAAGGCCAAGCGGCGGATAGTCATTCGGGTCTGGCCTTTGCATCGGCACCTCCTTTGCCTTGGGGAACGGGCCGGGTTCCGGCCCTGCCGCCGCGGATGACGGGCATCCGGGCGATGCGGCACTGGCGTTCCACCCCATTCCTCCCAAGGGGATGATGCCACAGATCGCCGCAAAATCTTCTTTCTTTGTTTTCAGCTATCAGCCAAAATGCAAAAGATTCTTCTGATAATAGCGGTAGGACATGAGCGGATCTTCTGCAACGCGCCAGCTTGACGCGATCGACCTCAGGATCTTGCGGGCGCTGAGTCGCGACGGGCGGCTGTCGAACAGCCAGCTTGCCGAAAAGGTCGGCCTGTCGCCCAGCCCCTGCTGGCAACGCACCCGCCGGCTGGAGGCCGAGGGCGTCATCAAGGGCTACAGCGCCCTCCTGGACCAGTCCCGCCTGGGCGCCGCCGAAACCGTCATCATCGAGATCACGCTGGAACGGCACGACGACAAGGTGCTGGAGGAGTTCGGCCGCGCCATGGCCGCCATCCCCGAGGTGCAGGAGGTCTGGCTGACCACCGGTGAATACGACTACCTGCTGAAGGTCGCGGTCAGCGGCACCCGCGGATACGAGGAATTCCTGCGTCGCAAGCTTTACCGGGTGCCGGGGATCCGCAACGCCCGCTCGATCTTCACCCTGCGCTGCCTGAAGGAACGCGGCAGCATCCTGCCGCTGCTGGCCGAGGCGGACTGACGCGGCCGTCCCTGGATCACCGCCTCGACGCGCCATGGCCATGCCGTCCCCCTCCCTCTCTCAGCCGATGCGGATGCGGGGCGTGCCGGCCTGGTCGCGCGTCACCTCGACCTCGTGGCGGCGGTCGCCGATCATCACGCTGGCGCGGAAGCCCGGCCAATGCGAGGGCAGGGCGGGGGCCACCTCCAGCCTTTCGCCGTCCTTGATGCGCAGGCCCAGGATATGCTCGACCGCGACGCGGTGCAGCCAGCCGGCCGAGCCGGTATACCAGGTCCAGCCGGCGCGGCCGATCTTTTCCTCGGCGCCATAGACGTCGGCGGCGACGACATAGGGCTCGCCGCGATAGACCTGAAGCGTGGCGGCGTCGCTGGCATGGCTGATCGGGTTGAGCAGCCGGAACACCCGCCAGGCGTCGTCGGCGCGGCCCGCCATGCACAGCGCCTGCACCATCCAGATCGCGGCATGGGTATATTGCCCGCCGTTCTCGCGCACGCCGGGCGGATAGCCCTTGATATAGCCGGGATCCTGCGGCGCATCGGCAAAGGGCGGGGTGAACAGCCGCAGCAGCATGCCGTCCTCGTCCAGCAGATGCTCCAGCGCCGCGTCCAGCGCCGGGTCGCGGCGGTCCTTGCGTCCGGCGCCCGAGATCACCGACCAGCTTTGCGCGATGGAGTCGATGCGGCATTCCTCGGACTGGGCCGAGCCCAGCGGCGTGCCGTCGTCATAGATCCCGCGCAGATACCAGCCGCCGTCCCAGCCGTGCCGGTCCAGCGCGCGCGACAGCTTGGCGGCATGGGCGCGCCAGCGCTTTGCCCGCTCGTCCTCGCCGCGCGCCTCGGCCAGCGGCGCCATCATGGCGATGGTCTGGGCCAGGAACCAGCCCATCCAGACCGACTGGCCGCGCCCGGCGCCGCCGACGCGGTTCATGCCGTCGTTCCAGTCGCCGCCCAGGAACAGCGGCAGGCCCTCGGCCCCGGTGCGGGCGATGGCCATTTCCAGCGCCAGCGCGGCATGGTCGTAGAGCGGCGCCATGCGGTCGCTGGTCTCGGGCCGGTAGAAGGCGTCGTGCTCGCCCGGCTCCAGCACGCGGCCCAGGATGAAGGGCCGGGGCTCGTCCAGGATGCTGCGGTCGCCCGTCACCTCGACATAGCGCGCCAGCGCATGGCCCAGCCAGACCACGTCGTCGGCGATCAGGGTGCGCACGCCCGCGCCGGTGCCGGGCAGCCACCAATGCTGCACGTCGCCTTCCGGGAACTGGCGCGAGCCGGCTTCCAGCAACTGGGCGCGGGCCAGCGCCGGGTCATAGACCAGCATGGCCGAGGTGTCCTGCAACTGGTCGCGGAAGCCATAGGCCCCCGAGGCCTGGTAGAAGGCCGAGCGCGCCCGGATCCGGCAGGCGATGGCTTGATAGGGCAGCCAGCGGTTCACCATCAGGTCGAAGGCCGGGTCGGGGGTCTGCACCTGCAAGCGGCCGAAGATATGCTGCCAATGCTCGGTCTGGGCGGTGGCGGCCTGCCGGGCGGTCTCGGTGCGCTCCAGCAGCGGGGGCGCTGCGGCGCCGGGCGCGGCGGCCAGGCGGAAGGTCACGTTCTGGCTTTCGCCCGGCTCGATCTCGATGCGGGTTTCCAGCATCATCACCGGGTCGCCGTCATGGCGATGCACGAAGCGGCGGCTCAGCGTGGCGTCGAACCAGGCCGGCAGGCAGGTGTCGCGGTTGCGGCCCTGCCAGATCAGCCGCGACAGGCAAAGCCCCGTCACCTCGCGGTCCACCGACAGGATCATGCGCTGGCCGGCATAGTCGATGGAATAGGGGTTCTCGCATTCCACCGCCCGCGCCTCGGGCTGGTAGCGCATCTGCAGATAGGGCGCGGTCTTGGCGCGGGCGCCGCCCATCACCGGCTCCAGGAACTGCGCCACGTCCAGCGTCAGCCGCCGCGTGCCGTGGTTGGTCAGCCGCAGCCCGATCACCCGCAGCGGCGCGTCCGGGGTCAGGCTGTGCAGCGCGGTGATCTCCAGCTCGCCCGACCAGGCGGTGAATTCGGAGAAGCCGGCGCCGTGGCGGCATTGGTAAAGCGCCTCGCGCTGGCTCGACAGCGCCGCATAGGGGGTGTGGATCGCGCCGGTGCCCAGGTCGCGGATCAGGATGCCCTCGCCCGGCGGGTTGCTGACCGCATCGTTCGACCAGGGCGTCAGCTGGTGGTCGCGCGAATTGGCCGACCAGGTAAAGCCCGCGCCCTCGGCCGAGATGTGAAAGCCGAAATCGCTGCGGGCGACGACGTTGATCCAGGGGTTCGGCGTCGCCTCGCCATGGCGCAGGCGGATGACGTAATTGCCCTGCGCGTCGAAGCCGCCGGTGCCGTTCCAGAAATGCAGATCCTCGGGCGGGAAGTCGCTGCGCAGCGCGGGGCGCTGCAAGGGCCGGGACGGCGCGCGGGCGATGCCGCGGCGCAGCTCGGCCGCCTCCAGCCGCTGGATCTGCCCGGCCAGGCTGCCGTTCTGGGCGTGGATCACCACGCGCGCCACGGCCAGCAGCGTGTCGCGCGTCTCGGCCGAAAGCCCGTTGGCATCGACGGCAAAGACCGAGGGGCGCGAATGCAGCAACTGCATGCTGTGGCACAGGTTGTTCAGCGCCTCGTGCAGATGGGCGGCATAGCTTACGCGTTGTTCGTTCAGGATCACCAGGTCGCATTCGAGGCCGCGCATCCGCAGGTATTCCTGCATGCGGATCGCCTGGCGCGCCACCGGCATCAGGTCGGGGTCGTTGATGCGCAGCACCATGATCGGATTGTCGCCCGAGACCGACATCGGCCACAGCGCCGATTGCTGCCCCATGACATGGCGCACCTGCGAGGCCAGCATCTGGTTGGGATAGACCAGCAGCGCGGCATAGCGGCGGAACAGCGCCGCTTCCTCGGGGGTGATGCTGGCATGGTGCAGCTGCACCTGGCTGCGGGTCCAGGCCATCTGGTGTTCGTTGTCATAGGCGGCCTCGTCGGCCAGGTGCAGATGCGCCTCTTCCAGGGCCTCGCGGCTGGCGGCGGCGACGGTCCAGAAGGTCACGACCGCCTCTTTCCCCGGATCCAGGGTCAGCCGCCGGCTGAGCGAGAAGATCGGGTCCAGCGTATAGCTTTCGCCCGGCGCGACATCGGCCAGCAGGCCGGGATCGTCCAGCGCCTGCGGCGCGCGGATCGAACGGCCGCGGCCGATGAACAGCCGCCGGTCGGTGGCCGCGCCGTCGGGCACGCCGGCCCCGGCGCTCAGGTGCATCAGGTGGCGGTCGGGGTCGTGCGGGTTGCGCTTGTTGCGGCGGGCGAAGATGCGGCCGCGATCCGGCTGGGCCTCGGTCGCGACGAACATGCGCGAGAAGGCGGTATGGGCGCGGTCGGCGTCGTTCTGGTCCAGCACGATCTCGCCATAGCTGGTCAGCGCCAGCTGGCGCGGCCGGTCCGACAGGTTGCGCAGCTTGACCCGCGCGCCGCGCGCGTCCAGGTCGTCGGACAGGATCACCTCGGTCTCGCAATGGATGCCCTCGCCCAGGGCGGCGAAATTCGCCTTGTAGTCGAACAGCCGCGTCGCATAGCCGATCTCGGGGTCGAAGCCGGGCGCGGCGGTGGCCGACCACCAGCGCCCCGAGGCGAGGTCGCGGATGAACAGGAACTCGCCCCAGACATCGGCCGCCGGGTCGGGCCGCCAGCGGGTGATGGCGGTGCCGTCCATGCGCAGCCGTCCCGCGCCGCTGGCATCGAGCAGCATCGACAGCCGCCCGTTCGACATGACCGCGACGGTATGGGGCGCCGCGGCGGCATCGGCCACCTCGACGATCTCGGTCTGGCCCAGTTCGGACGGGCCGGGCAGGCGGCGGCGCACCGTCTCGCGCAAGAGCGGCGAGACCTCGCGCGGGGTCTTTTGCTGCAAGAGCGTCGAGACGCTTTCGATCACCGGGTCGGCATTGAAGCGGTTGCGGTGCAGCCCGTCCATCAGGCAATTGGCGATGGCGATCAGGCTCATGCCCTGGTGATGCGCCATCACGCTGCGCACCACGGCGCATCGGTGCCCCTGCGGCAGGCGCGAGGGGGTGAAGTCCACCGCGTCGAAAAAGCCGTATTCGCCGCGCGCGCCCAGGTCCGCCAGCCGGCGCAGGTTCTTCAGCGCGCTGCGCGGGCGGAAGCCGGCGGCGATGAAGCTGGCATAGGGCGCGACCACCTGGTCGTCGCGCAGCCAGCGCCGCAGCGCCAGCTCCGACACCCCGAAGGCGTAATACTGATAGTTCATCTGCGCGTCGCGGGCGTTATAGGCGCTTTCCGACACGCCCCAGGGCCGGCCGGCGCGCCAGCCGTCGCGGATCTGCGCCTCGACCGCCACGTCGCAGGAACTGTGCAGGATCGAGCCCGGCGGCTCGTCCATCACCAGGGGCGCCATCAGGTATTCGAACATCGAGCCCGACCAGCTGACCAGCGTCGAGCCATAAGGCATCACCGTCATCGGCCGGCCGAGCCGGTTCCAATGCTCGGTCGGCAGGTCGCCCTTGGCGATGGCGAAAAGCGAGGCGAGCCGCGCCTCGGAGGCCAGCAGGTCGTAGAAGGACTGGTCCGGCGCGCCCTCGACGCAATTGTAGCCGATGGCGAGCAGCTGGCGCTCGGGGTCCAGCAGGAAGGCGAAATCCATCTCGAAGGCGAAGGCGCGGGCGCGTTCGGCCAGCGCCGCCATGCGCCGGGCCGCGACGGCGACCTCCTCGGGGTCGATGCGGCCCAGCCCCTCCATCTTGTCGCAGGTCGAGACCAGCCGGCTCGTCCACCAGTCCAGCTCGCGCGCGGCGGCGGTGGGGATCTCGGTGACGAGGCCCTGGATCAGCACCTGCAGGTTGGCGGCGGCGCGGGCGTGGCTTTGCACATGCAGGGGCGCCAGGTGCGGCGCCTGGGCGCTGGCCATGCTGTGCCACAGGGCGGTGATGCGTTCCTCGATGCGGTCGCGCAGCGGGTTGAGGCTGCGCCGCTCGCGCGGGATGGCCGCATGCAGGCGGCGCATCAGCGACAGGATGTCCACCGCCCCCGACAGTTCCGGCAACAGGTAGAGCGCCGGGTTGCGCGCCCATTCCTTGAGTGTCGAGGACAGGGTGATCAGATGCCCGGCCAGGTTGCCGCTGTCCACCGCCGAGACATAGCGCGTGCCCAGGGGTTGCAGGCTGTCGGTCGCATACCAGTTGTAGAGATGGCCGCGATGCCGCTCCAGCCGCTCGATGGTGGTCAGCGTGGCCTCGATCCGGTCCAGCGCCTCGCCCAGGGTGATCCAGCGGAACTCGTGCGCGGTCACGGTCGAAAGCAGGTAAAGCCCGATATTGGTGGGCGAGGTGCGCTCGGCCAGCTTGGGCTGCGGCTGGTCCTGGTAATTGTCGGGCGGCAGGTGGTTGGTGCGGGCATCGACGAAGGTTTCGAAAAAGCGCCAGACCAGCCGCGCCTCGGCCCGCCATTCCAGCCGCTCCTCGGCGGTCAGGGGACGGGCGCCCTCATGCTCGATCGGGCGGGCGCTGACCCAGGCGATCAGCGGCGCGCCCAGCCACAGCACGCCCAGCACCAGCGCCGGCGCCAGGTTCTCGGGGCGCAGCAGCGCCGCCAGCGCGACGAAGCCAAGCGCCAGCGCCAGCCCGCCGCGCATCAGCAGGAAATGGCCGGGCAGCGTCTCGTGCGCGCGGCGGGCCACGGCGTCGGCCGTGGTCCATTCCAGCAGGTGCCGCCGCGATACATAGACCCGGCACAGGCTGCGCACCATCGCATCGACCATGCTGAAGGCCATCTGCGGCAAAAGCGTCAGCCGCATCATGAAGGCGGTGATCTGGTCCATCAGCTCGTTGCCGATGACCAGCATGTGCCGCAGCCGCGCCACCCCGGACTGGCGCGGCATCAGCCCCATCAGCCAGCCCAGCAGCTGCGACAGCCCGACCGAGACGCCCAGCAGGCCCAGCCAGAACAGCGCATCGGCATGGGGCAAGCCGATCACCGCCACCAGCCCCGCCAGCATCAGCGAGACCGGCAAGAGGCTGCGGCGCAGGTTGTCCACGATGCGGAACCGTGCCAGCGCATCCAGCCCGTTGCGCAGGTCCAGCAGATAGGGCAGCAACTGCCAGTCCCCGCGCGCCCAGCGGTGCTGGCGCGCCAGGTCCACGTCGAAGCGCTTGGGATATTCCTCGATGAAGTTCACGTCGGTCGCCAGGGCCGCGCGCAGCCAGGCGCCCTCGATCAGGTCGTGGCTGAGGACCGAGTTCTCGCGGATGCCGTCCTGGGCGGCGGTGGCGAAGGCATCGACGTCGTAGATGCCCTTGCCGGTATAGGTGCCCTGGCCGAACAGATCCTGGTAAAGGTCCGAGACGGTGAAGACATAGGGGTCGAGCCCCTTGTCCTGCGACAGGATGCGCTGGAAGGGCGAGGTCTGGCTGCCGTGCTTCAAGAGCGAGGTGACGCGCGGCTGGATCAGCCCGTGGCCGCGCACGATGCGCTGCCGCGCCGGGTCGTAGACCGGGCGGTTGACCGGATGCGCCATCATGCCGACCAGCATCCGTACCGTGTCGCGCGGCATCCGCGTGTCGGCGTCCAGCGTCACCACATAGCGGATGCCCTCGGGCGGGCGCGGGCCGGTATCGACGAAGCTGGTGTCGGGGCTGCCGCGCAAGAGCGCGTTCAGCTCGACCAGCTTGCCGCGCTTGCGCTCCCAGCCCATCCAGATGCCCTCGGCCTCGTTCCATTGCCGGCGCCGGTGCAGCAGGTAGAAGCGCCGCCCGGTATGGGCATATTTCTCGGCCAGCGCGGCGATGCCCTGGCGGGCATAGGCCAGCAGCTCGGCGTCGCGCGGCGTCGTCTCCTCGGCCGCGTCGGTGAAATCCGTAAGCAGCGCGAAGCTGAGCGCCGGGTCGGGATTCGCAAGGTAATGCACCTCGAGATTGCTCAGCAGGTCGTCGATGGTGTCGAGGCTGGTCAGCAGGCAGGGAATCGCGACCAGCGTGGCATGGTCGGGCGGGATCCCGTCCTTGAACCCATAGGCGGGCAGCTGCGCCGGCGCGATCAGCCGGCTGGCGACGAAGCGCAGGAGCGCCAGCCCCGCATCGAGGAAGGCCGCCAGCGACAGCACGATCAGCGTGGCGGCCAGGAAGCCGCCGGTCTGCGCCGGCACATAGGTCAGGCACAGCGCCACGGCCAGCAGCATCAGGGCCGCCAGCGGCAGGATCAGGCTGAGGATGCCGTGGCGGCGCGCCAGCCGCGCCAGCCGCTCGCGCCAGACCGGGCGATAGCCGCAATCCGCCTCGAAGCGCGGCGCGTCGTCGCCCAGCAGCACGACCGAGACCGGGATGTCCCGCCGCCCGGCCGCCGCCAGCGCGCGCTCGGCCACCTCGGGCTCGGCCAGGGCGGAATGGCGGGCGATCATCTCGATGCGGTTGCGGATCGCGTTGCGGGTCTGGGGGGCGAGGCGCTGGTGGTCGGGATCCTCGCGCAGGATCGCCTCGGTGCGGCTGGTGGCCTCGAACCATTCGCGCCAGTTGATTTCGTCCAGGCGCTTCAGCGCGCGGATGATATGGGCGGCGGTGACGTTGTTCGCGGTCTGGCGGGTCTGCTCGCCGGCCATCACCTGCTCGGCGGTGCGGCCTTGGGCGGCAAGCCGGCGGGCAAGCTGTTCGGTGATGGCATGGGTGCGGTCCAGGCCGGCATGGACGCGATAGATCACCTGCGCCACGAAGGCCGCGTTCTGCAAGGCCGGGCCGGGCACCGCCTGGTCGAAATCCGCCGGGCCCGGCTCGTCCATGGCCATCAGCCGGTCCATGGCGGCATTGGCCTCGCGCCGGCCGCGGCGCGCGCGCTCGGTCTCGTCGCTCAGCCGCAGCATGCGCAGCAAAAGCGCATAGCGCAGCATCGAGGGCAGCGACCACAGCTCGCCGATGGTCAGCCAGTCCACCTGCTGCGCCCCGGCGATGAAATCGGCAAAGCTGCGTTCGCGCAGGTCGCCGTCGGTCATCGCGGCATAGTCCCAGGCCAGGGCCAGCACCCGCGGGATCGGCTCGGCCACCGGCTGGAACTGCCCGCGCGGCAGCGAGCGCAGGAAGGCCGGGCTGAGGTCGCGGGTCAGGTGCCGATAGGTCTCGGCGATGGTGTGGTAGTTGTCCAGCAGCCAGCGCGTCGCGGTGGTGATATGTTCGCTTTCGGCATCGGCCCTCAGCGCGGCCTGATACAGCAGGCGCTGGTCCCGCGCCGCCTGCGCCAGCTCGAAGCGCGCGGCACGGGGGTCGAAGCCGGGGATTTGCAGCCGCTGCTGCTCCAGGACCGCGCGCCCGGCCGCCTCGAAGACCGAGGCCGCGGTGGCCCCCATTCCGCCGCCCTCCGGGTTTCCGACGCCGGCCCCGTCTGCCTGCATGTTTCGTCTCCGTCCCGTCGCTTCCCGCTAAGGAAGGGCCTGGGCGGCGGCAGGGTTCCCAAAAACCTGCACGCATCGCCCCGCGACACGGCATTGCCCGCCATCCGGGCAGGGCGGCATCACGGATCTGACACCGAGCTGCCGCATCGCTGTCACCTGCCCAGCCTAAAGCCACCGCATCGCGACGACAAAGGATTTCGAACCATGCGCCTTGGCCTTGCCCTGCTTGCCTGCACCATTGCCGCCCCCCTTGCCCCCGCCGCCCTGGCCGAAGAGGTCTTTCCGGCCCGGCTGGCGGGCCATGCGGTCCTGCCCGCCCTGACCATGGTCCCGCCGCCGGCGGATGCCCCGCGCGAGCTGTGGCTGTCGGGCCGCTTCACCGGCGCGGCGCGCAACGACGCGCCGATGTCGGTCGAGGGCGATACCGGCCCGACCTATGGCAGTCACAAGACCGGCATCGCGCTGCCCTTCCTGGGCCAGCCGGTGCAGGGCATGTCGGGTTTCGCCATGAACCGGGCCCCGGACGGCAGCTGGTTTTCCCTGACCGACAACGGCTTCGGCACCAAGGCCAACAGCCCCGACGCCATGCTGTTCTTTCACCGCATGCAGCCGGATTTCGCCGCCGGCACGGTCGAGCGGCTGGAGACCGTGTTCCTGCGCGACCCCGACCGCAAGGTGCCCTTCCGCATCGCCAACGAGACGACCGAGGGCCGCTATCTGACCGGCGCCGATTTCGACCCCGAAAGCATCCAGTATCTGGACGGCGAGATCTGGATCGGCGACGAGTTCGGTCCCTCGATCCTGCGCGTGGCCATGGACGGGCGGGTGCTGTCCGTCCACCGGACCCTGCTGGAGGGCAAGGCGCTGGCCGGCCCCGACACGCCCGGCATCACCGTGCCCGCCCAGCCCGGCAAGGATTTCCGCGTCCAGCGCTCGGGCGGCTACGAGGGCATGGCGCTGCAACCGGGCACCGACCTGCTTTGGGCGATGCTGGAAAAGCCGCTGCTGGGCGACGACGGCCAGCCCGAGGGCGATTTCCTGCGGGTGATGACCTTCGACACCGGCAAGGCCGACTGGACCGGCGACAGCCATCGCTTCAGGCTGTCCGAGGGCGCGACGGCGATCGGCGACTTCAACTTCATCGACGAGACCCGCGCCCTGGTGATCGAGCGCGACAATGGCGAAGGCGACGCCGCCCGCGCCTGCCCCGAGGCCGCGGCGGACCTGTCGGCCTGCTATCCGCTGCGCGCGCGGGTCAAGCGGGTGGTGCTGGTCGACACCGCCAGCCAGGATGCCGAGGGCTATCTGCGCCGCATCGGCCATGTCGACCTGCTGGACATCGCCGACCCGGACGGCAAGGCGCTGCCGGGCCTTGCGGCCGGGGAGGGGCGTTTCACCTTCCCCTTCTTCACCATCGAGGACGTGGCGCGGGTCGATGACGACCACATCATGCTGGCCAACGACAACAACCTGCCCTTCTCGGGCGGGCGGCGGATCGGCGCGGCGGCGGACAACGAATTCATCCTGCTGTCGGTGCCGGAACTGCTGGCGGCGAAATAGCCGCGCCGCGCCGGCGGCTTGGACAGGTTCACGCCGGGAAGCCTTGCAGCCGTTCGGCGCAGCAGGACCGGGCGATCGCGTGCCGGGATGCCGGCCGCCGATCCTGAACGGGCGGGCAGGGACCATGGCCATGCATTCGGCTGTTATCTTATCGGCCTCTTGGCCGCGGCGCTCTTTATCCGTCGATGGCGGGAATCCGATAGCGCCGCGGGGGTGGCGGATGACGTAGTTTTTCTAATGCCTCACGCCTGAACATTCTCCTTTGCGGCGGGACGGCCGGCTGCCCTACCACTGGGTGGACAAAAGCCCGCGCAGAGGAGGCCGCGACATGACACCCCGCATGGTTCTTGAAGGCATTTACACGCCTGTGATCACGCCGTTCCAGGGGGATGGCTCGATTGATTTCGACGCTTTGGGCGATCTGGTCGAGCGGTTGGTGGCTGCGGGGGTGCACGGGTTGATCTCGGGCGGCTCGACCGGCGAGAACTATGCCGAGACGGTCGAGGAGCGGCTGGAGCTGGCCCGCTTCATCACCGAGCGCGCCGACGGCCGGCTGCCGGTCATCGTCGGCACCGGCGCCATGCGCACCCCCGATTCCATCGCGCTGGCCCAGGGCGCGCGCGAGATGGGGGCGGATGCGATCCTGCTCGGCACGCCGCCCTATTCGGTGCCGACCGAGGCCGAGAACGCCGCCAACGCGCTGGAAATCGACCGCGCCGCCGGCCTGCCGGTGATCCTCTACAACTACCCCGGCCGCATGGGCGTCAGCATGGGGCGCGCGTTCCTCGACATCGTCGGCCAGTCGCCGAACGTCATCGGCATCAAGGAAAGCTCGGGCGACGTGAACCGCATCCACACGCTGGCCTGCGACTATCCGCAGATCCAGCTGAGCTGCGGCATGGACGACCAGGCGCTTGAATTCTTCGCCTGGGGCGCGCGCAGCTGGATCTGCGCCGGCTCGAACTTCCTGCCCGAGGAGCATGTGGCGCTTTACGAAGCCTGCGCCGTGCGCGGCGATTTCGCCCAGGGCCGGCGCATCATGACGGCGATGATGCCGCTGATGGCGGTGCTGGAACAGGGCGGCAAGTTCATCCAATGCGTCAAGCACGGGGTCGAGACCACCGGCCTGCGCGCCGGGCCGATGCGCCCGCCGCTGCAGGGGCTGAACGACGGCGAAAAGGCCGAGCTGGAAGGCGTCATCGCCACGCTGAAGACCGCCGTCCAGGCCATCGTGGAAGGGAAGTGAGATGACCGATCTGCTGAGCACCGAGGATTACAGGGCCATCGCCGCCGGGCTGTCTTTCCCGACGCAGGCCTTCATCGACGGCGCCTTCCGTCCCGCGCTGTCGGGCAGGACCTTCGCCACCACCAACCCGGCGACGGGCGCGGCGCTGGCCGAGATCGCCGCCTGCGATGCGCAGGACGTGGACCTGGCCGTGGCCGCCGCCCGCGCCGCCTTCGAGGACGGGCGCTGGTCGCGCCTGCACCCCGGCGAGCGCAAGGAGGTGCTGTTGCGCCTGGCCGCGCTGATACAGGAACACGCCCGCGAGCTGGCGGTGCTGGAAAGCCTCGATGCCGGCAAGACCATCTTCGACTGCGAAACCGTCGACGTGCCCGAGACGATCCATGTCATCAAGTGGCACGCCGAGCTGATCGACAAGATCTACGACCAGGTCTCGCCCGCCTCGGACAACCATATCGCCATGGTGGTGCGCGAGCCGGTGGGCGTGGTCGGGCTGGTGCTGCCCTGGAACTTCCCGCTGCTGATGCTGGCCTGGAAGATCGGCCCGGCGCTGGCCGCCGGCTGCTCGGTGGTGATGAAGCCCGCGGGCGAGACGACGCTGACCGCGCTGCGGGTGGCGGAACTGGCGGCCGAGGCCGGGCTGCCGGCGGGCGTTTTGAACATCGTCACCGGCTCGGGCCGCGAGGTGGGCGAGCCCTTGGGCCGGCACGCGGACGTGGACATGGTCAGCTTCACCGGCTCGACCGCGACGGGTCGGCGGTTCCTGAACTATTCGGCCGACAGCAACCTCAAGGAGGTGGTGCTGGAGCTGGGCGGCAAGAACCCCTGCATCGTGCTGGACGATGCCGAGGACCTGGACGCGGTGGCGGCGCATGTGGTGAACGGCGCGTTCTGGAACATGGGGCAGAACTGCTCGGCCGCCAGCCGCCTGATCGTGCAGCGCGGCATCAGGGACCGGCTGCTGGAGAAGGTCCGGGCCGAGGCGGCCGGCTGGCTGGTGGGCGATCCGCTGGATCTGGCGAACCGCGTGGGTCCGCTTGTCTCGAAGGCGCATTTCGACAAGGTCAGCAGCTATCTGGATGCGGCGAAATCGGAAACCGTGCTGGTCGGCGGCAAGGTGGTGGCCGAGGGCTTCATCGAGCCGACCATCGTGGAAGCCGCGCGCGATTCCCGGCTGGCGGTGGAGGAGATCTTCGGCCCGATCCTGACGGTGATCGTGGTGGACAGTTTCGAGGAGGCGATCGCGGTCGCCAACGACACCGACTACGGGCTTGCGGCCTCGATCTTCTCGGCCAACGGCAAGCGGGCGTTGCGCGGGGCGCGGGCCTTGCGGGCGGGCACGGTGACGGTGAACAGCTTCGGCGAGGGCGACGTCACCACCCCGTTCGGCGGCTACAGGCAATCGGGCTTCGGCGGCCGCGACAACAGCGTCCACGCCCATGACCAGTACACCCAGCTCAAGACAATCTGGATCGACCTCAACCAGAACAATGACGTGAGCCTGGATTGACATGGGCAGCCATCGGGCGATTCGCACCCCGGTCCTGAACGGCCCCGCCGGGTGGAATGCGATCCTGCCCCCCGCCGCGCCCCGCGCGCGGCTGGAAGGGCAGGCGGGCTGCGACGTGGCGATCGTCGGCGGCGGCTTCGCGGGGCTTTCGGCCGCGCGGCGGCTGCACCAGATCGACCCGTCGCTGGACGTGGTGATCCTCGAGGCATCGCGGATCGCCGAGGGCGGCACCGGGCGCAACTCGGGGTTCATGATCGACCTGCCGCATGAGCTGACCTCCAGCGATTATGCCGGTTCGGGCGACAGCCACGACCGGCAGCTGACCGCGCTGAACCGCCATGCCATCGACTTCGCGGCGCAGGCGGTGGCGGAATACGCCATCCCCGAGGGCTGGTTCCAGCGCGCGGGCAAGATCAACGCCGCCGCCTCGGCCCCCGGCCTGGCGGCGAATGAAAGCTATGCCAGGCACCTGCGCGACCTGGGCGAGGCGCATGAGATGCTGGACGCCCAGGCCATGCGCGAGATCACCGGCACCGGCTATTACCAGGGCGGGCTCTATACCCCCGGCACGGCGATGATCCAGCCGGCCGGCTATGTGCGCGGGTTTGCCGCCGGGCTGGAACGGGCAGGCGTGCGCATCCACGAGGATTCGCCCGTCACCCGGATCGAAAGCAATGCACAGGGCTGGCGGCTGGAAACGGCGCAGGGCTCGGTCCAGGCGCAAAGGGTGGTCATGGCCAACAACGGCCATCTGGAAAGCTTCGGCTTCAAGCGCGGGCGGCTGATGCACATCATGCTGAACGCCTGCATGACCGAGGAGCTGTCGCCCGAGGCCCTGCGCGCGCTTGGCGGCCATGAATGCTGGGGCGCGACGCCGGCCGACCCGATGGGGACCACCGTGCGCCGGATCGGCCCGGCCCAGGGCGGCAACCGCATCGTGATCCGGCAGGGCGGCTATTACCGGCCGAACATGCAGACCAGCGCCGGCGACCTGTCGCGGCTGGTGGAGCATATGCGGCAGAAATTCGACGCGCGTTTCCCGATGCTGAAGGGGCTGCGCTTCGAATATTGCTGGTCGGGGCATCTGTGCCTGTCCAGGAACGGCGTCTCGGTCATGCGCGAGCTGGAGCCGGGCCTGTTCGCCGCCTGCGTGGACAACGGGCTGGGCACCACCCGCAGCACGCTGACCGGGATCGGCGCGGCCGAGATGCTGTGCGGCCAGTCGAGCACGATCACCGCCTTCTTCACCGCCGAGGCCGAGCCCTCGCGCCTGCCGCCGCATCCTTTCGACACCATCGGCGCCAATGCTTATATGCGCTGGAAAGAATGGCAGTCCCGGCTAGAATGACGCCCTGTCCAAGGGAAAGCGTCACTGCCATGCCGCCGATCAAGCGCCGCTACCTGCCGTCACTTGGGGCCTTCGCGACCTTCGAGATCGCGGCCAAGCACCTGAGCTTTACCCTGGCGGCGAAGGAGCTGAACGTGACCCAGGGCGCCGTCAGCCAGCAGATCCGCCTGCTGGAGCGCGCCCTGGAGGTGGCCCTGTTCATCCGCAAGCACAATGCGCTGGAACTGACGCCCGAAGGGGCGGGCCTGTTCCAGGCGGTGACGGCGGGGCTCGACACCATCAGCGCCGCGGTTTCGGTGCTGGCGGGGGACGAGGGGCCGCAGACCGTGACCATCTCGGCCACGGACGCGATGGCGGCCTATTGGCTCAAGCCGCTGATCGACAGCTTCCGGCGCAGCCACCCCGAGGTGGGCTTCGTCGTGCTGGCCTCGGACGCCGACGACACCCTGCGCAACTATTCCGGGGTGGACATCGCCATCCTGTGCGGCAACGAGCGCTGCGAGGTCGGCGAAGAGCTGCATTTCCTGTTCCAGGAGATCGCCCAGCCGGTCTGCACGCCGGCCTTCCTGGCCGAGCATGGCCCCTTCGCGGCGGCCGAGGATCTGAACCGGGTGAATCTTCTGCACCTGCATGACCGGCATTGGAGCGCGGATGCGATCGGCTGGCAGCCGCTGGGCTGGGCGGAATGGTTCCGCGCCCAGGGCGCCGAATGGTCCAAGGCGCCCTCGAGCCTGTCCACGAACAAGGTCAGCCTGCTGATGAACGCCACCCTGGCCGGCGAAGGGGTGATGCTGGGCTGGCACCACATGGTCCGCGGCCCCATCGCCGAAGGCCAGCTGGTCTTTGCCCATCCCGCGCCGATCACCGCGGGCCGCGGCAATTTCCTCAACTGCAGGAAGAAATCGCTCAAGCGGGCCGGGGTCGCGGCCTTCGTGGATCATGTGCTGGCGGCGCTGCGGGCGCAGGGGCGGGACTGACGGTCGCAGCGCCGGACCTGCAGCGGGGCTGATGCCGCCCCGGCCGTTGCCGCAGATTTTCTAATGCCTCGCTACAGGAAAATCTCGTTTGCCCGAAGGCCGGCGGTAATGGATAAATTCGTCTATTCCGGGCGTGGGGGACGCTTTGGAGCATCCCGGCCGACAACCCCCCGGAAATTGCCGCCTTAACGGTCCCTTGCAACGGGGGCCGGACAAATCCCGCCGCGACAGGCTTGCGCGGCGAATGACGGCTCTTGCCCGGTGGCGGGGGCTGCGGACCAACAGATCCATGGAGGAACACGCATGCGCAGACTTTTCAAAGCCGTCCTTGCCGGCGCCCTGGCGCTTGGGCTTGCGTCGCCGGTTGTGGCGCAGGACAAGGTGGTCAAGATGGGGACACTGTCCTGGGAGGACCTGACCCCGATCACCGGCATCACCAAGAAGGTGCTGGAGGACAAGGGCTATACCGTCGAGGTGACCGAGTTCTCGGAATGGGGCATCGCCTATGCGGCGCTGGCCAAGGGCGACGTGCAGATCCTGGCCTCGCAGACCGATTACGTCGCCCAGGACTACTGGCAGCGCAACAAGAGCCGGCTCGAGAAGATCTCGCCGGTCTCGCACGGGCTCTACCAGGCGATCGCGGTGCCGAACTACGTCACCATCGACTCGGTCGAGCAGCTGAACGAGAATGCCGAGAAGTTCGGCGGCAAGATCGTCGGCATCGAGCCCGGCTCGGGGCTGATGCGCGACGCGGCCGATGCGGTGTCGGAATACGGGCTGACGCTGCAGCTGGTCGAGGGCAGCACCGCGGCGATGACCGCGGCGCTGAAATCGGCCATCGACCGGCAGGAATGGATCGCCGTCACCCTGTGGGAGCCGTCCTGGATGATGCAGAAGTTCGACGTGAAGTTCCTGGCCGACCCCAAGGGCGTCTTCCCGCCGCCGCAGGGCTATTACTGGATCGGCCAGAAGGGCTTTTCCGAGGCAAACCCCGAGGCGCGCGAGATCATCGCCAGCGTCTACGTGCCGCTTGCCGTGATCACCGCGATCAACGGCGCGGTCAGCGACGGCCAGAGCATGGACCAGGCCATCGCCGACTGGACCGCGGCCAATGCCGACCTGATCGGTCGCTGGTCGAACATCAAGTCCTACTGACCGCCGCAGCGGGCGGCCCGGCTCGGGGCCGCCCGGCATGACCGCAAACCCAGCAGGAAGGCGCGACAGGAAAAGATGGAAAAGGCGAATACGGACGCGGACACGGCCGAGGTTCTGATCGACTGCCGGTCGGTGTGGAAGGTCTTCGGCGAGCGCAATGCCGAGGCGATCCGGGCGATCACGGAACGCGGGCTGACGAAAAAGGAAATCCTGCAGCAATACAATTGCGTCGTCGGCGTCTCGGACGCCACCTTGCAAGTGCGGCGCGGCGAGATCTTCTGCATCATGGGGCTTTCGGGCTCGGGCAAGTCGACGCTGATCCGACTGCTCAACCGGCTGATCGAGCCGAGCCTGGGCCAGGTCATGGTCAAGGGCCAGGACATCGCCACCCTGGACGCGGCGGCGCTGCGCCGGATGCGGGCGCGCCATATCGGCATGGTGTTCCAGTCGGTGGCCCTGCTGCCACAGCGCACGGTGCTGGAAAACGCGGCCTTCGGGCTCGAGGTGCAGGGCGTGGGCAAGGACGAGCGCAACCGCGCCGCCCAGGCCGCGCTGGCCAAGGTGGGGCTGGCGGACTGGACCGCGCGCTACCCGTCCGAGCTTTCGGGCGGCATGCAGCAGCGGGTGGGGCTGGCGCGCGCGCTGACCTCGGACCCCGAGATCATCCTGATGGACGAGCCGTTTTCGGCGCTCGACCCGCTGATCCGGCGCCAGTTGCAGGACGAGTTCCGCCAGCTGACCAAGGATCTGGGCAAGTCGGCGGTGTTCATCACCCACGACCTCGACGAGGCGATCCGCATCGGCGACCGCATCGCCATCATGAAGGACGGCGTCATCATCCAGACCGGCACCGCCGAGGAGATCGTGATGAACCCGGCCGACCAATATGTCGCCGATTTCGTCGCCGGCATCTCGCGCCTGCACCTGGTCAAGGCGCATTCGGTGATGATCCCGCCCGGCGAATGGGCGGGCGCGCCCGAGGGCCTGCCGTGCTGCCCGCCCGAGGCCGACATCGACACGCTGATCGCCACCATCGCCGGCTCGGACCGCGACGCCGTGGCCATCGTCGAGGGCGATGCGGTGGTCGGCATCGTCACCATCCGCAACCTGCTGTCGGGCGTGCGCGGCGATGCCGCCGCCCTGCCCGCCGCGGCGGCCTGAGGAGGCGGGGTGATGGAGATGTCCGCCCTGATCGCCGGTTTCGACGAAACCGTCGACAACGCGCTGTTCTGGCTTGGCGATCACGCCGCCTTCCTGTTCGACTTCTTCCGCCTGGTGCTGGAGGGGCTTTATGACGGGGCGCTGTGGCTGCTGGAGCTGCCGCCCTTCTACGTCGTCGCGCTGCTTGCGGGGCTTCTGGGCTGGCGCGTCGTCGGGCGCGGCTTCGGCCTGGGCGTCGCGCTGGCGCTGCTGGCTTGCGCCGCCATGGGGCTGTGGCCCGAGACGATGAGCACGCTGGCGCTGGTCGTCGCCGCCAGCATCATCGCGCTGGCAATCAGCCTGCCCCTGGGGGTGCTGGCCGGGCTGATGCCGCGGCTCGACCGGGCGCTGGTGCCGGTGCTGGACCTGATCCAGACCCTGCCGCCCTATATCTACCTGCTGCCGGCGATTGCGCTTCTGGGCTACGGGCCGGCGACGGCGCTGGTGGCGACGGTGATCGTGGCCATGCCGCCGGCGATCCGGCTGACCGCGCTCGGCATCCGCCAGACCCCGCGCGAGTTCATCGAGCTGGGCCAGGCGACCGGCGTCACGCCCCTGCAGATGTTCTGGAAGATCCGGCTGCCCTTTGCCGTGCCCTCGATCATGGCCGGGATCAACCAGAGCCTGATGATGGCCTTCGGCATGGTGGTGATCGCCGGCATCGTCGGCTCGGGCGGGCTGGGCGAGACCATTTATGGCGCCATCCGCACGCTGGACATCGCCACCTCGATCGACGCCTCGATCGCCATCGTCATCCTGACCATGATGCTGGACCGCCTGACCCAGGGCGCGGCCCGGCCCCGCAACGGAGCGCGGACATGACCCTGCCGAGCGAATTTTCCCCCGGAGCCTTCCTGGCGCCGGCGATCGACTGGCTGAACGCCAATTTCCATCCGTTCTTCGCCCTGATCACCAGGGTGATCGAGGCGGTCCTGGGCACGATCGAGGGCGCGCTGCTGGCGCTGCCGCCCCTTGGGGTGATCGGGCTTGCGGTGCTGGCGGCGCTGCTGGCCATCCACCTGCGCGCGGCGATCCTGGCCGGCTGCTGCCTGGGCTTTTGCTGGCTCAGCGGGCTGTGGACCGGCTCGATGCAGACCATCGCGCTGGTGGCGGTGGCGGTGACGATCTCGGTCGCCATCGCCTTTCCGCTGGGCATCCTGGCCGCGCGCCGGCCGCGGCTCGAGGCGGGGCTGCGCCCGGTCCTCGACATCATGCAGACGGTTCCGCCCTGGGTCTACCTGATCCCGGCAGTGATGATCTTCAGCCTGGGCCGGGTTCCGGCGATCATCGCCACCATCGTCTACGGCGTGCCGCCGATGCTGCGACTGACGACGCTGGCCTTCCGCGGCGTGCCCAGGGATCTCAAGGAGCTGGGCCAGGCCATCGGCGCGAAACCCGGCACCATCCTGTGGAAGATCGAGCTGCCCGCGGCCCGGCCCACGCTTCTGGTGGGGCTGAACCAGTGCATCCTGCTGTCGCTGGCGATGGTGGTCCTGGCCGGGCTGGTCGGCGCCGGGGGGCTGGGCGCCGAGGTGACGCGCGGCCTGACGCGGATGGAGATGGGCCTGGGCCTGCGCGCCGGCCTTGCCATCGTCGCCGTGGCGTTGCTCATGGACCGCCTCTCCCGCGGCGCGATCGAACGCGGCGGTCGGCGTCCCGGCTGACCGCGCCAACCCGTCGACGCCGGCCGGGGATGCGCCTGTCATGTCCGCGGCCGGCGCGCTTGCGCCCCGCGGGGGAGCAGGCGGGCCACGGGCCTGACCGGCCGCAGCCCGACGGAATGCAGTCCGATGCGAGATGCTCCGGGGTGTCGGTCGTGAGGATGGTATCCATCTGCATGGCGGCGGGGCGTACCCTGCTGCCCCTTGGCACGGCGCAGGTCCAGGCCGTGGTTACGGGCGACGGCGGCGTGACGCCTTACGCCTTCAACCGGGATGCCGAGGGGAAATTCGCCTGCTACTGGGATTGCGCCAGGATCTGGCCGCCCCTTCGGGGCAGCAGCGACGAGGAAAAGGGCAAGGGCTGGACCGTGGTCGAGCGCAGCGACGGCGCGCTGCAATGGGTCTATGGCGGCAAGCCGCTTTACTGCCATGCCGACGACCAGGCGGCGGCGCCTGGCAGGTGCCGGCCGATTAGGCCCGCGCCGGCACCGAAGCGGCTTGCAAGTTTCGCGCCGATGCTTTCCCTTCTTGCCGAAGCAGCAAGAGGAGAAAGACCATGCGCCCGCTTGCCCGACGCCTTGCCGCCGGCGCCGCCCTTTCGCTGGCCCTGGCCGGTACCGCCCATGCCGAGCCCGCGCCGACCAGCGTGTTTTCCCCCGCCAATATCGCGGCGGGGTTGGTGCGCGGGGCCATTTCCTATGCCCGGATGGTGGCCGACATCCGCTATGACGGGCTGGAGATCGACGCGCAACGCGGCGGGCTGGTGCTGCGCGACCTGCATGTCGCCGGGCTTGGCCGGCACAAGAACTGCCGGGTTACGCTGGGGCGGCTGCAGGTCTCGGGCCTCAGCCTCTGGAACCAGGCGGAATCGCGGCTGCGCCTGGACGCGGCCGACCTGTCGATCGCCAACAACTGCTTCGGCCCCAATGCGGCGATGATCGGCGTGGTGACGGGCGGGGCCAGCATTCCCCTGGCCGCGCTGTCGGTCGATCTGCGCCAGGCCTCGGGCAGCGGTGCGCTGAGCGCCGACATCCAGGCCATCAGCCCTGGCATTGTCCGGATCGAGGCGGGCGCGGATTTCGATTATGTTTCCTTGTTCTCGCCGGATTTCTTCGAAAAAATCACGGCGGCGAGCCAGCCCGACGAGACCGGCGCCGTCACCGAGGAGACGCCGCAGATCGGCCTGCGCGGCACGTTGCGCGCGGCGCATCTGTCGGCGGAAAACCTGGGCGTCTGGGAAAGGCTGAAGCCGCTTTTGCCGCCCGAGGCCAGCAGTCCCGAGGCCTTGCAGGCGCTGCTGACCGCCGAGCCGGGCAGCGCCCTGCACCAGTCGCAGCAGGGGCTGGTGCGGGCGTTGCGGGCCTTCATGGCCGAGCCGGGCCTTGTCACCGCCGAGGTCCGCCCGGCCGAGCCGGTGGCCTTCGACACCACGCTATGGGCCGGGCCCGAGGATGCGGCGGCGCTGTTCCGGCCGCAGTTTTCGAACGGGTTGCCCACGCCGCCGGTGGCGCTGATCGCCGATCCCGCGACGCATCAGGACAACCGCGCCCTGGGTCTGGCGCTGGCCGAGGGCAGGGGGGTGCCGCAAAACAGCCGCCGCGCCGTCGAGCTGCTGACCCCCATGCGGGAGGATGCCGAGGTGGCGCTGGCCCTGGCGCGACTGACCGCCGGCACCGATCCCGCGCTTGCCTATGGCCATGCGCTGCGGGCGGCGGCGCAGGGGGTGACGGGCGGCGCCGCGATGCTGGAGCGGATCGAGGCCGGGCTTGCCACCGCCGATCTGCTGGCGGCGCAGGAGGCGGCCGAAACCGCCCCGCCCGAGGGCAGCTTCGCCTCGACCCTGGCGCTGCGCGACGCGGCGCTGGCGCATGAGCGGGGCGAGGGCGTGATGCGCAGCTATGTGCTGGCCTGGCGGCTGGCCGCGCTGGCCGCGGCGGCGGGCGACGGCCCGGCGCAGGCGCTGATGGCGCGGCTGGAGGCGCGCTTCGGGGCCGATCCGATCTGGCTGCGCGCCCGCGACCGGGCAGAGGAGCTGGCGCTGGAGGATTGGACGCGGCGCAAACTGGCGCAGCGCCTGGCGGAGGGCCGGCCATGAGGCGGCTGACCCTTTCCCTGGCGCTTGCCCTTGCCGCGCCTGCCGCGCCGGTGCAGGCGCAGGCGCCGCAGCCCGTCGAGCCGTCGCCGCTGTCGCGGGAAATCGCGCAGAACGGCATCGCCGCCACGCTGGAGCGGCTGCAGGCGCTGCCCGCCCCGGCGCCCGACGAGCGTTTCGCCATCGCCGGGCTGGAGTTCCTGGGCGCGGTCGAGGCGGCCTGGCGCTGGCGCGTGACCTATGGCGTGGCGCCCTTTGGCGGCATGATCTTCGGCTCGGCCGCCGAACTGCCGCAAACCGTGCCGCCGCAGCCGATGCCGCCCGAAGCGCTGGCCGAGCAGACGCAGGCCACGCTGGAGGCGATGGCGCGCAGCCGCTCCGCGCTGGACGGGCTGGGGGCGGACGAGGATTTCGGGCTGGCGATCTCGCTGGGCGATCTGTGGTTCGACCTCGACGCCGATGGCCGGCGCGGGATGGGCGAGGGCGCGGCGGAACTGCTGGACGGGATCGTCTGGTCCAGCATGCCGGGCCTTGACCCGGAGACGGGCGAACCCGCCCCGCCGCCCGCGCTGCCGGTGATCCGCTTCGACCGCGCCGATGCGGCCTGGCTTGCGGCCTATACGCATCTGGTCTCGGGCGGGGGCGAGCTGCTGCTGGCCTTCGACCCGACGCCCAGCCTGCGCAAGGTCTTTGCCACGCGGGCCCGGATCGACGAAAGCCGCCTGGCCGGGGGCGAGGCCGTTCTGCCGCCGATGCTGGACGATTTCATCGACCCGCTGGCCGTCGCCATCGACATGCTGCGCAACCAGCCCGATGCCGGGCGCACCCGCGCCGCCCGCGCGCATTGGCAGCAGACCATCGACCAGAACCGCCGCTTCTGGACGCTGGTCGGGCAGGAAAGCGACGATGCCGGCGAATGGATCCCGAACGACCGCCAGGTCTCGGCCACCGGCATCGCCTTTCCGCCCGGCACCGGCATCGCCTGGCAGGCGGTGCTGGCCGATGGCGAGGCGCTGCTGGCGGGCGAGCGCAGCATCCCGTTCTGGCGCGGGCCGATGGGCATCGACCTGGGGGCATGGCTGGAAGACCCGGCGCCGCTGCCGGTGGACGGGGTGATCCAGGGCTGGGCGCTGGCCGATTACTTCTCGGACGCGCCGCCGGTCAGCCCGGAAAGCTTTCGTC
Source organism: Paracoccus ferrooxidans (assembly GCF_029909815.1). NCBI lineage: Bacteria > Pseudomonadati > Pseudomonadota > Alphaproteobacteria > Rhodobacterales > Paracoccaceae > Paracoccus > Paracoccus ferrooxidans. The sequence goes on from NZ_CP038201.1 coordinate 533,771, forward strand.
GCTTTTCGGACATGCTGATGGACACCGGCCCCTTCCTGGCCATGGTGATGCTGAACTGAGCGGGGTCACTTCACCAGTTCGCGGATGATCGTGTCGAGCCCGATGACGCCGTTGCCGATCTGGCCCTGGTTGATCAGCCGGTTGCGGCGCTGGCGGGCCTGCTCGGCATGTTCGCCGCGCGGGAAGTTCTGAAGGTATTGCGTATAGGATTGCACGGTATCGGCCTGCCGCGCCCGCGCCCAGGCCTGGTCCTCGCGGTCGCCGCGCGGGGTGTCCCGGTCGGCATTGGCCAGCCGCTGCCGGGCGGTCTGGGCATAGATGCCGTTGGGGTAACGGTCCAGATAGGCGCGCAGGTTGCGCACGCCTCCCCTGGCGCCGGTCTGCTGCCAATAGGCGTGGTCCTGTTCGTCCCGGCTGGGGGCGGCCGCATTGGCCTGCGCCCGCATGGCATCCACCTGCGGCCCGGTCAGATAGCCCGTCACCGCATAGCCGTTGCGCTGCTGCCAGCCCCGGATGGCCGCGCGCGAGCGCGAGCCGAAGATCCCGTCCGCGCCGCCGGTCGAATAGCCCAGCGTGTTCAGCCGGCGCTGGATCGTCACCCGGTCGCCGCGCGACAGGTTCAGCCGGTTCTCGGTCAGCTCGGCCTGCGAGGCCTGGCGGGGCTGCTGGATTTCCTGTGCGCGCGGCTGCACGGGGGCCGGCGCGGGGGCGGGGGTCGGCGCGAGGGCCGGCGTCGGGTCGGGGCGCAATTCGGCCAGCCTGTTTTGCGCGGCCTGGGCAAACTCGCCCTGCGGATAGCGGGCCAGGTAGTCCTGATAGGCGGCGACGGTATTGGCCGCCGCGGCATCGGCCCACAGATCGCGGTCCGACTGCACCGCCCCCAGCGCATCGAGTCGCGCCTTGGCCGCCGCCGAGTAGAGCCCGCCGGGGTAGCGGTCGAGATAGCCGCGATAGGCGGCCGCCGTATCCTCGGCCGCGGCCTTGGCCCAAAGGTCGCGGTCGGCGTCCAGCGGCCCGGCCGGGGCATCGGCGTCCGGTCCGGCCGCGACCAGAACCAGCTGCGCATCGCCGCCCTCGGCCATCGCCAGCCGGTCGTCTGCGCCGACCACATCGCCGACCGAGGTGCCGGGCTTGAGCAGCGCCGCCGCCGCCGCGCTGGTCGCCGCGGGCGGCCCCGAGATCACCGTCACCCCCTTGGGCGGCGTCAGCGGGCCGATGCCGTTCTCCAGCCCGGCCGCATGTTCCATTTCCGCCTCGTCCGAGCCGAGCAGCAGCACCGCGCCCGGCTGCGCCTGCTTCATCAGGTCCAGCACCATGGACAGCGGCACGCCCTGCGAGCCGGCGCCGACCAGGTCGGGCTTGTCGGCATCGGTGCCCATATACCAGCTGTCGCTGCCGCCATGCAGGAAGCGGCCGTTCAGCAGCACGATCCGCGCGCCGGGGGAATCGTCGGGCCGGAGCAGGTCGGCCAGCGCCTGGCGCACGTCCTGGACCACCAGGTCGGCCCCGGCCACGGTGCGGAACCCGGCCGCCTTCATCGCGGCAGAGGCGGCGCCGGCATCGGCATCGGCCAGTTCCGGCGCGTTCTGGTAGCGCGCATTGGCGATCACCACGCCGCGGTTCTCGGCCAGGGCCGGTCCCGCCGCAAGCAGGGCGGCCAGAAAGAGCGACAGGTGACGCATGGCTTTCTCCTTCATCGCGATGCTTCCTGGCCATAAGCGCCGGGCAGCGGAATCGTTCCCGGTTAGCCGCGGCGCCCCAAGCCGGCAAGCGGGGCGCGGACACATGGGCGCGAGCGCCCGGCGCTTTCGGCAGGGCTTTGCCGAAGCAGGCCGCCGGATCGGCGGCGGGCCGGGGGAGGAACCGGAAGCGGGCGCCGGGGATTGCGGGACCGGGTGCCATGGGTGCATCCGCCGGGCGCGGGCGGACCCCGCGGATGGGACGCCAGCGCAACGGCGCAGCGTGGACGGGCAGGGGAGGCGCGGCCATTCCCCTGTTTTGGGGAATGGTGCCCCCCAGCCGCCAGTGCCAGAATGACCTGCGTCCGATCGGGCCGCGCGATTGTCGCGAAATCCCCTCTCACGTCCCGAGGACAGGCGGTTTATCGTAGCGAGTAATCGGCCCTTCGGCCGAAGGTAACGAAACGGCATGCGCGAGCTATACCCCGGTTCGCGCATGTCCTACCCACCGCTGTTTCCTGTCGGAGAGAGGACCAGATGCGTCGCGCGATGGAGACCGTCCTGAGCAGAAGAGACCTTGTCCTGTTCGGATCAATGGCGGCCCTGGCGGCCGTTCTGCCCGCCCCGCGGCTTTTCGCCCGCCCGGCCGGGGCGATGCTGACGATCACCGAACCCTCGGGCAGGGTAAGGCAGCTCGAGGCCGAGGACATTGCCGCGCTGCCCTGGCAGCAGCTCACCACGCAGACCCCCTGGACCGACGGCAAGCAGCAGTTCCGCGGCCCCTTCCTTCGCGACGTGCTGACCAGCGGCGGGATGACGCGGTCGGAACTGGCCGGGCGCAAGCTTCTGATGAAGGCGCTGAACGATTACGGCATCGTGCTTCCGGCCGACGATGCCTGGGATTACGAGCCCGTCCTGGCGCGCGAGATGAACGGCAAGCCCATGCGGGTGCGCGACAAGGGACCGCTCTGGCTGGTCTATCCGCGCGACCAGCGGCCGGACCTGCAGCTTGCCGTCATGGACGAACGCTGGATCTGGCAGCTGTTCGAGATCACCATCCTCTGATGCGCCTGCGCGGTTCCCATTTCGCGCTCCTGACGATTGCCAGCTTTGTCCTGCTGTTCGTCTATTCCCTGTTCCAGCTGGTCAATATCGACCGCGCCTTTCGCGAAGAGATCGTCGAGCGCAACCTCTGGGCCGCGAACCAGGCGGATCGCGAGGCGCAGAACCTGATGCTGACCCTTTACCGCGTCAGCCTGGACCGGGATGTCGAGGACGTGCTGCTGCGCTTCGAGATCCTCTACAGCCGCATCGCGCTGATGGCGGATCGGCCGCAGATCGACTATCTGCGTGCGATCGGCGCGGACGATCTGGTTTTCCAGGCCAAGAGCCTGCTGGAAGAACTGGACGGGGCCTTCATGGCCGAGGATTTCGACGCCACCGATCTGGAGGTGCTGACGCCGCGCGTCGCCGTGCTTTCCTCGGTCCTGCGCGAGATCACCAACATCACCGCGCTGGACGAAAGGATCGACCGCCACGTCCGCCGCGAAGCCCTGTTGCAGATCATGCAATTGCTGCTGCTGGCCGTCGGCGGCGCCTTCCTGACCGGGGTGGTCATGGCCGGCCTTTTGTGGCGCAACATGCGCCGCTCCATGCGCGCGCAGGCGGAACTGCAAGCCCATCGCGCGGAACTGGAAAGGACGGTCGCCGCCCGCACGACCGAGCTGCAGGAGGCGCTGGAGGTCGAGCGCAGGGCCAAGGAGGTCTATCGCAGCTTCATCGTCACCGTCTCGCACCAGTTCCGCACGCCGGTTTCCATCATCCACATGATCGCGCAAAGACAGCTGCGCGGCGAGGAAACGCCGCTTTCGGAAACGCTCAGGCGCAAGTTCAGCCGGATTCTGGACGCGGCGGAACGGCTTGAACGGCTGCTGAGCGGCTTTCTCGCCTCGGCCAGCGTCGAGGGCAAGGACATCGCGCTTTCGCGCCGCCTCGTCGATTTCAACGAGATCGCCCGGATCGCCGCCGAGCAGACCCGGCAAGCCAACCCGGACCGGGTGCTGGAGGTCGCCCTGTCGGACATGCCGCTGCTGGCGGATGCCGATCCCGTGCTGCTGGAGCAGGTGGTGCTGAACCTGCTGTCCAATGCGATGAAATATTCCGAAGCGCCGGCGCCGGTCCGGCTGGATACGTGGCGCGACGGCGACCGGATCTTCTGCCGCGTCAGGGATCGCGGCGCGGGCATCCCGCCGGCGGCGCAGGGCGCGGTTTTCGACCGGTTCTATCGCGCGCCGAATGTTCACCGATTGCCCGGAGTCGGGGTTGGCCTGAGCCTGGTTCGTGATATTGTCGCGCTGCACGGCGGCGAGGTCACGTTCACCTCGCGCCTGGGTGAGGGGTCGGAGTTCGTTGTCGCCGTGCCTGCCAAGGGGGATCACGTCGATGAATCGGGAGCGCGGGCCGGCGACCATTCTTTGTGTCGAGGATGAGCTGTTCATCCTCGAGGAATTGCAGGAGGAACTCGCGTCCAGGGGCTACAGGGTTCTGACCGCGCGCAACGGCGACGAGGCCGAGGCAATCCTGTCCCGAAGCCGGCCCGACATCGTGCTGTGCGACGTCATGCTGCCGGGCCGCAGCGGCTTCGAGCTGCTGAACGATCTGCGCGCCTCGGGCAGGCTGGCGGAAAGGACTGCCTTCATTTTCCTGACCGCGCTGTCGGATCGCGAGCCGCATCTGGCGGGGCTGCGTGCCGGGGCGGACGATTACCTGGCCAAGCCGATCGACCTGGACCTGCTGCATCTCAAGATCGAGAACACCTTGGCCTTCGCGCAGCGGCTTCGCGAAGGCATGGTTCCCGCGGGCGAGCCGCTGGACGTGCGGCTTTCCCGGCGCGAGGAGCAGGTCTTGTCCTTGCTGGGGCAGGGCGAGCGGACCGGGGCCATCGCCTTGCGGCTGGCGATTTCCGAGCATACGGTCAGCCATTATATCAAGGAGCTCTACCGCAAGCTCGGCATCAACAACCGCGCCGATGCCGCCCGCGTGGCGATCTCGCTGGGGCTCGGCACCACGAGCAAGGTCTAGCCGCCGCGCAGGCGCGATCCTCGGCCCGCCGGCTGCGGCGGAACGCCCCGGAATGCCGCAGTTTTCGCGATGGCCAAGCGCAGGCCCCAGGGCTAGAGTGGCGCCCATGAGCCAAAGCCTGCCGCCGTGCCCCGAATGTTCCTCCTCCTATGCCTATCAGGTGGATGCCCTGCTTGTCTGCCCCGAATGCGGGCATGAATGGTCCCAGGATGCGGGATCCGAGCCCGCCGACGAGGTGCGCGACAGCGTCGGTAACGTCCTGAAGGACGGCGACACGGTGACGGTGATCAAGGATCTGAAGGTCAAGGGATCGTCCTCGGTGGTCAAGGTCGGCACCAAGGTGCGCGGCATCCGCCTGGTCGAGGGCGATCACGACATCGATTGCCGGATTCCGGGCATCGGGCAGATGGGCCTGAAATCGCAATTCGTGAAGAAGGTCTCGGAATAGCCCGCCTGGGGCTGCGGGACCGCGGCTGCCGCCGGCCATGCGGAACGAAAAAGGGCAGGGCGGTCGCCCATGCCCTCTCTCCATCCCGAGGCGTGCCGTGCCGGCTTTCTCCGTTCGGCAAATACTCTCGGGGGTGAATTGCGGCTTTGCCGCAAGAGGGGGCAGACAGCCCCCTCCCTTCGCGGGCGTCACCCGACGATCGCCGCCTCGGTCGCGGCGCGCAGATCGGCCTCGCTGACGCCATCGGCCAGCTCGACGATGCGCAAGCCGCCCTCGACCACGTCCAGCACCCCCAGGTTGGTGATGATCCGGTCCACCACCCCCTGGCCGGTCAGCGGCAGCGTGCAGGTCTTCAGCACCTTCGACTCGCCATGCTTCGATGTGTGGTCCATCACCACCACCACCCGGCCCACGCCCGCCACCAGGTCCATCGCGCCGCCCATGCCCTTGACCAGCTTGCCGGGGATCATCCAGTTCGCCAGGTCGCCGTTCTCGGCCACCTCCATCGCCCCCAGGATCGCCATGGCGATCTTGCCGCCGCGGATCATCGCGAAGCTCTCGGCGCTGTCGAAATAGGCGGTCTGCGGCAATTCCGTCACCGTCTGCTTGCCGGCGTTGATCAGGTCCGGGTCCTCCTCGCCCTCATAGGGGAAGGGGCCGATGCCCAGCATGCCGTTTTCCGACTGCAGCGTCACATGCACCCCCTCGGGGATATGGTTCGCCACCAGCGTCGGGATGCCGATCCCGAGGTTCACATACCAGCCGTCCTGCAGCTCCCGCGCGGCCCGCGCCGCCATCTGGTTCCGATCCCAGCCCTTGATTTCGGCGGCCATCACGCGGTCTCCTTCCTGCGGGTCGTGTCGAAGACGCGCGAACGAGTCGTGCGCTGCTCGATGCGCTTCTCGTGGCTGCCCTGGACCAGGCGGTGGACATAGATCCCCGGCAAGTGGATGGCGTCGGGATCGAGGCTGCCCGTCGGCACGATCTCCTCGACCTCGCAGACGCAGATGCGCCCGCATTTCGCCGCCGGCACGTTGAAGTTGCGCGCGGTCTTGCGGAAGATCACGTTGCCGGTCTCGTCCGCCTTCCAGCCCTTGACGATCGACAGGTCGGCGACGATGGCGCGTTCCAGGATATAGGTCTGGCCGTCGAAATCCTTGTGTTCCTTGCCCTCGGCGACCACGGTGCCGACGCCGGTCCGGGTATAGAAGCCGGGGATGCCGGCGCCGCCCGCCCGCATGCGCTCGGCCAGGGTGCCCTGCGGGTTGAACTCCAGCTCCAGCTCGCCCGACAGGTATTGCCGCATGAACTCGGCGTTCTCGCCGACATAGGAGGAGATCATCTTGCGGATCTGCCGCGAGTCGAGCAGCTTGCCCAGCCCGAAGCCGTCGACGCCGCAATTGTTGGAGGCGATGGTCAGGTCCCTGGTCCCCGCCCGCAGGATCGCCTCGATGGCGAGCTCGGGGATGCCGCAAAGCCCGAAACCCCCGGCCGCAATCAACATCCCGTCCCGCAACACTCCCTCAAGCGCAGCGGCCGCGCTGGGATAAAGCTTGTTCGATCCTGTCATTCGCACGCCTCGATTTGATTGATCTCCGACGGTCGGCCTTCCCCTCCGCCACGACCGAGCTTGTCGCATGCGGCAGGAATACTCTATCCGTAGGAATACGTAGTCGAATAGGTATTCCATGCAACCAACCGTCCGCCAGCCCGCGGCCAGGGATTACGACAGTCTCGGCTTCCAGAACGCGCCCGATGCCACCCTGGTCCTGGCCGAGCGCGTGATCGTCCGCGCCAGCCTGATGGTCGAAACCGTCTTCGGCTGGACGCCGCAGGAGCTGGCGGGCCGATCCATGCGCTGCCTTTACCCCGGCCAGACCGATTTCGACCTGGTCGGCGAACGCGCCCGCAAGGCGCTGCGCGAGCGGCCGTTCTATCGCGACGAACGCTTCATGCGGCGCAAGGACGGACAGATCGTCTGGATGGAGGGGCGAGGGCGGACCATGGACCAGGCCGACCCGCACCGCCTGGCGATCTGGACCTACCGGCCGCTGGATTCCGCGGTCGGTGCCGACAGCCTGCTGACCGCGACCGAGAAGCGGATTGCCGGCTATCTGGTCAACGGTTTCACCAGCAAGGAGATCGCCAAATCGCTGGGCTGTTCGCCGCGCACGGTCGAGGTGCATCGCGCCAACATGATCCGCAAGATCGGGGTGCGCAACAGTTTCGAACTGGTGCGGCGGCTGCTCGACATCGGCGCAGGCTGAGCGGCATGGACAGCGGCCTGCGTCGGGTGCGGCTGATATCGCCATCGCGAAAGTGGATCAGCCGGGGGGACGGCAGAAATTTGCGCGGCTGAGGCCGTGGTGATGGCGGCGGGAGTCGGAATATGTTTGATTACATAATTTTGGTTATCAGGGAAATTCAACCCTAGAGTGAAAGCCGATGAAACTCGCGATGTTCTGGAAGCTCGTTGAACTGGCGGCCAAAAAAGAGCCATTTTGGCCGTTTCGGCGACCATTGGTTGGCCAAATATTTGCCATTGGATCGCCGATGTAACCAGTATTAAAATATTTCAATGATTTACACTAACGACCGCCCTTCTCGCTTTCCCTGTTCAACGGGCGGCCGAGGCCACTGCGATACTTGATCGTCCCGATTGACGCAGTAGGAACATTTCAGCAACGATCCAGGCACTGACCAGCGATAGCCTCCGAGCGCCGTCTGGCCAGCTGCTATCTCGCCGCCGCTGCTTCGGAGAACCTTTTGTCTCCGGAAAGCGGGTTATGTTGAAAGGTCCGCTGAAGATGCTGTCCTGTTCCGAGAATTCACTCGCCCCGGCTGCTGAGCGGCTGCCGCCATCCCCACACGACCATTCGCGGGCCACAACAGCACACGCGTCGATCGCCGAAACGCATTTCGGGCGCATTCATGCCTTGCTTTGTGCAGGCGCCCTGCCCCAACGATCTTGCACACGCGATCATCCTTGAGGCCTGGCAGCCCTGCCTTTTCATGCAAGGGTTTCCTGCGCTTTGGGGTGTGCTGATGGATCATCCCCGCCTCGGGCGCCGCCCTGTGTTGACACCGCGACTGCTGGTGATTGACCGACCTGACGGCTGGGCCCGCAGCTTGCAGGGCCTGATCCGCTTGGGGTTTTCCTTCGCTCAGTAGCGCGCATTCGCTCCCTCACAGCTGAACGGCATCGCGCGCCAGATACGCGTGATCGAGGCCGCAGGCTATGTGTCCATCGACCCGAAGATGCTGGAAGGTCTGCTTTCGGACTTCGCGCGAACTGTTCGCCTGATACATGCCTGCCGGCCACGCCCTGCCCGCTTGACTGAATCGCCCTATATCGGTTCTGGCCAGAGTATAGACGACCGATCGCCAGGCTGATATCTCGCGGGCACCACGCGATTTCTCGGTCCGGGCCGGTTCGAAAACCCCGCCCGACCTGATCTTCCCAAGCGCCTGATCGCCATCCCTCAAGCCTGCTGCCGCGACCGACCTTTCTTGGTCGACGGCCCCCTCATGACTGGAGTATCCCCATGTCCACCATCCCCTTCATCGAGACCCGCACCTTCAGCCCGAACGAGGGTCGCTTCGAACTCGAGGACCGCTTCAAGCGGCATCTGCGCAAGCTGCGCTGCAAACGGATTCCCCCCGGAGCGTCTGGCCCCACCTGACGATGTCGATGCGCCAAGCGAAAGCCCCGGCATGGATCTGATGGATATCATCGGGATCAGCGCCGACGACGCGGCCCGCATCCGGCGCCGGGTCAAGCGAATCCTGGAGCTTCGCAAGGCCGCCACCGGCCTCGAACACCTGAAGTCGGACGATCGAGCGCGGTTGGACGCGGTGAAGAATGGGGTGCGACTGATCTCTATCCCAAGCGAGCATCGGGCCGACGAACTGGCGGCGGCCTTGCACGAGGACATGCCCTGGATGGCCCCGGCCACCGAGGTGGTCTGGCACGCTGCGCGGCGCTCAGTGCGCGAAGGATGGCCGGGCCTGAGGGTGCCGCCTCTTCTGCTCGACGGTCCGCCGGGCATCGGCAAAAGCCACTGGGCGCGGCGCTTCGGCGAACTGCTCTCGGTGCCGACCGCGGTGATCGAAGCCACCGGCGAGAATGCCAGCTTTGGCGTTGTCGGCTCGCAGCGAGGCTGGGGTGGTTCCCACCCGGGGCGGCTGATCGAAACCGTGCTGCAAAGTCGTATCGCCAATCCCGTCATGATTGTGGACGAGGTGGAAAAGGCCGGACAGGCCTGCTCCATAAAGGGCCACGCCTTCGGGTTGGCAGAGGCGCTTTTGCCGTTGCTGGAGCCGCTGATCGCGACGCGCTGGAGTTGCCTCTATTACCAGGTGAAGTTCGACATGAGCTGGGTGATATGGGTGTTGACCTCGAACGATCACCGCCGGTTGCCGGAACCCTTGCTCAGCCGTTGCCCGCCGATCCCGCTGCGTCCTCTCACCCTCGCCGAACTACAGGGCTTCGTGCGGCGCGAGGGCGTCAAGCGCGCGCTGTCCGAGACGGCCGTCGACGCGATCTGCGAGGTCCTCGCCCACCCCACCCTGCAGCGGCATCACCCCAGCCTGCGGGTCGCCACGCGCATGCTGCAGCGCGCCGCCGATCTGGAACAGCGGCCGGTTCGGCACTGATCCGGCACGTCCATCCTTGCTCATACAGGAGATCAGCCATGAAACTCTCGCCCGAAGACCGCGCCTGGATCGACCAGGCCCTGCAGGCCATCGCCGCTGTCGAAGCCGGCCCCTCGGAAGCGGACATCGCGCATGCGCCGGTTCTGTCGGACTGGAAGCCGTTGATTTCACCGCTCGGGCACGTGATGCTCTGGAGCGAGGTTGTCGGCCACCCCATTCTTGGCAACTCAAGCATCACCACCTCGCAGCTGATCGCGATCAATCCCGGGGCCGGTTGGGCCCGGACGGTGTCGCGCTGGCATCGGCTCGCGCAACCCGTCGCTGTCATTGACGCGGTTCTTGCGAAAAACCTTGGTCTGAAGAATCCAACCGCAGCGGCGATCAAGTTCGCCATACCCGGGTTCATTACCCTGGATGATATGGCGACCCTGGATGAGATCCTGACCGAGAATATCGCACGCATCCGCAAGATCGACGCGGCGGACCGTGCAGCCTCCGGACTCGCCGCGGCCGCGGTGGTTCGGACTGGGCCGATCCCGAGACCTATACGATGGCGCAAGAGGCACGGGACGCCCTGGCGCTGCTGGAGCACCTGGGGATCGCGCGGGCCGCCCTCGGTCGAGGGCAGAGCCCCTCTTTCATCCGAAATTTTTCCGGTTGGCGATTGACGCCCGCTTTCCCGCCTGCCGTAACTCCCATACGAAATAAATTCGGATGGTTCGCAACATGGCAACGTCGGGAGAAATGGTGGCGGCAATGGCCGATCTGTTCGACGTCAACGCCGTGACGATCGAGAGCATCGACCGCAGCCTGTCGGCGGCTGGCCTGCGCCGGAAAAGCGGGCGCGGTCGGTCCGCGCTGCATATGACCGGGTCGGATATCGTCAGCCTGAGTTTCGCGCTGATCCTGGGCACGGGCATGAAAGATGCGGCGGAGAAGGTCGGCAAGGTCAGTCGGATGCCGCGACTGCATGCCTCCGTGCAATGGCGTCCGGACCCGGAAACGCCCCTGTCCGCGCTGGCCGAACAGGTGGAGCAGTATCAGGAGTACCCGGCTGCGACTGCAGGTCTAGGCGTGTTTCCGGGTGGGGCGGCACTTGCCGCGGCGGGGACCTTGGGTGAAGGCGTTGCCGCACTGGTCGATGCGATGGCTGCCGGCGAGTTCCGCTCGCTCGACGATGTGGCGTTGAACCTGCAGATGTCGAGCGTCGGCCCTTCGGCCAGGCTCGCCTATGCCACCCGCGCCGGGGTATTGCGCGTGCATTACGAGACCACCGGTCCGGAAGCGGAGCGTCCGGTCTTCGAGCGTCGTTTCAAGCTCGACGAGTCTCTCCTGCGGCGTCTCGCCGGAATCATAGCCACCCGGTGACCGGCATTGGCCGGGATCTGACGGCATCGATCATGAATGCGGTAATGGACATGAATCCTCTGGCTGCTCTTATCTCGTCCTGGCTCATACGCTGATCCTTCTCGGATCGGACGTAGGGCTCGTTCAGCTGGACGTTCCCGGACCATCGCAACAGTCACCGAATCGTCCGTCTTTGGACGGGCTGTGCCGGGACACCCGCCGAAGTCTTCCGCGAGAAGCTAATGACAGAGACGAATCCCCTGCCCTAGTCTAAAACGCGTCAGCGTCGCGGGTCAGCCTGAAACCACAGAAGTGATTTGCGAAGACAGGAGAGCGAAGGCGCCTTCGCTCTCCCTGGCACCGGCTACTTCGCCGCCAGCCAGTTGTTGAACCGCTCGGCCAGTTCAGCGCTGTGATCGGCCCAGAAGCCGGGATCCTCAAGGACGGCATTGGCCATGTTCTCCGGCGCCGTCGGCAGGTTCGGCGCCATCTCGGTCTTGTCGTCCTTGTAGAGCCCCAGAAGCGGGGCCGAGGATTTGCGGGCGGGGCCGTAGCTGATATAGCGCGCCTGTCCGGCCAGGGGCTCGGACCCTGTGGCGAACTTGACGTATTCCAGCGCTTCTTCGGGGTGCGGCGCGCCCACGGGAATGACGAAGGCGTTCAGTTCCAGGTATTGCCCGTCCCAGATCACCTCGAAGGGCTTGCCCTCGTTGATCGCGGCGTCGAAGATGCGGCCGTTATAGGCGGTGGTCATCGTCACCTCGCCGTCTGCCAGCAGTTGCGGCGGCTGCGCGCCTGCCTCCCACCAGACCACGTCCTTCTTGATGGTGTCGAGCTTGGCAAAGGCCCGGTCGACGCCTTCGGGCGTGGCAAGCACGTCATAGACCTCGGATGCCGGCACCCCCTCGGCCATCAGCGCGAAATGCAGTGTGCGCTTGACGTCCTTGGCCAGCCCGCGCTTGCCGGGAAAGGCTTGGGTGTCGAAGAAATCCGCGACGGTCGACGGCGCCTTGTCCGGGAACTTGCTGGTGTCGTAGCTGATCACGGTGCCGGCAAAGATGGTCGCGATGCCGCAATCGCTCAGCGCGCCGTCGATGAAGTCCTCGGCCGCGGGCGTGCCGTCGGCCCCCGGCGGCAGGTCGGCCGGGTCGATGGCGATGACCGCGCCGTCGTCGCAAAGCCGCACGGCATCGGCCATGGCCACGTCGAAGACATCCGCCGTCACGTTCCCCGCGCCCACCTGCGCCCTGAGCAGGACCGAGGGATCGTCCGCCGAGATGGTGGTGACCTTGATGCCGGTCGCTTCGGTGAAGGGCTTGTTATAGGCCTCGATCTGGCTGACCTCGATGGCGCCGCCCCAGGTGACGACGCTGACCTCCTGCGCTGCGCTGGCCGAGGCCACGAGGCCGAATATCAAGGCCAGCGCGGTGGTCGAATGGGGGTGTTTCATGATGTTTCTCCCTGATCTTGTTATGTTGGAACGGTTGTGAAGGCAGGCTATCCGGCCCCCTGCAAGGCAACCCTGACGGGGTCGGGCACCGGGACGCTCTGGCGCGCCAGCGCGTCGAAGAACACCTCGACCACCTCGCAGGTCGCGACGGTCCGGCCGGTGGCGGCTTCCTGCATCGTCAGCGCCAGGGTCACGGATTTGCCGCCGATGCGCGCCGGCTGCCCCGAGATCGCCAGCACCTCGCCGGCCGTGACCTCGGATCGGTATTCGATCTTCAACTGGGCGGTGACGGGGATCACCCCGGGCTGTCCCGGAGGGGGAACCTCCACCCCCGCCTGAGACCAGAAGATGAAGATCGCGTCGTCGAAGGCGGCCGCGTAATGGCGGGCGTTCAGATGCCCGAAATGATCGCAATGCCAGCGATGCGCGACCACGGCATTGAGCGAAACGGGAAAGCGCATCTCCTCAGCCCGCCAGGCGTTTTTCGGCAAGCGCATCGAGTCCCAAGATCCCGCGCGCCTCGTCGGGGGTGGCGACCTCGCAGCCCAGGTCGGCGATGATGCGGCTGGCGCGCTCGACCAGCTGGCCGTTGGTGGCGAAGACGCCGCGTTCCAGGTAGATGTTGTCCTCGAGCCCCACCCGGCAATGGCCGCCCAGGATCGTGGACAGCGCCACGATGTCCATTTGCCAGCGCGAGATGCCGAAGGCGCTCCACGACGCGCCCTCGGGCAGCAGTTCCTTCATGTAGATCAGCGTCTTGGCGTCGGCGGGCGCCGACCATTTGACCCCCAGGCAGATCTGGAACAGCGGCGCCGGGTCGATCAGCCCCTGCTCGATCATCCGCCGCGCCAGCAGGATGTCGCCGGGGTTGAAGACCTCGATCTCGGGCTTGACGTCGCCTTCGCGGATCAGCTGCGCCATGCGGTTCAGCGTGCCGGGCGTGTTCATGAAGATGCAGTCCGGCGCCCCGGCAATGCCGCCTTCCAGGTTCATCGTGGTCACGTCCAGCGTGCAAAGCTCGGGCCGGTTCTCCAGCACATGGCCGACGCGCTCGACGGCACTCGCGACATCGGTGGTCGGATGGGCCACGGCCTCGTCTGCGGGATCCGGCACGAAGGTGGCGCCCATGCCGGTGGTCAGGTTGATGACCACGCGGTCGTTCCTTTCGCGGACGCGCTGGACGATCTCGCGGAAGATTTCGGGAGAGCGGTTGCCGAGGCCGGTTTCCGGGTCGCGGCCGTGGATATGCACCACCGAGGCGCCCGCATCGGCGGCCTCGATGCAGGCATCCGCGATTTGGGCGGGCGTGACCGGATAGTTCGGAAAGCGGGGGTGGATCGGCCCGTCGCCGGTCACGGCACAGGTCAGGACGATTTTGCGTTTCATGGGATCTCCTGTCGGTCTCTAGGCGTGTTCGGGGGCGGCAGGCGTCTTGCGGGTCTCGCCAAGCGCCTTGAGGACCGCGACCAGCTGGTCGTCGCGCTGCCGGCGCAAGGTGGCGTAGTCGCGGCCGTCGATTTCCTCGGCCAGGCCCTCGACCAGCCTGTCGATGGTCTCGGGCGTCAGCTGCGGCTTGCCCAGGTCGTCCCACCATTCGGTGTAGCTTTGGGTGAACTGCTCGCAATAGGCGCGCAGGCCGCCTTCGCCGCCGCCCAGGTTCAGCAGCATATGCGGCCCCATGATCGCCCATCGCAGGCCGGGGCCGGCCCAGATCGCCGCGTTCACGTCCTTGACCGAGGCGACGCCGGCATCGACCAGGTGGATCGCCTCGCGCCACAACGCGGCCTGCAGGCGGTTGGCGACATGGCCCATGACTTCGCGCTTCAGGGTGATCGTCACCTTGCCGCAGCTTTCGTAAAGCGCCCGCGCCCGCGGCAGCACGTCGGGATCGGTGCGATCATTGGCGTAAAGCTCGACCAGCGGCACCAGATGCGGCGGGTTGAAGGGATGGCCGATGATCAGCCGGCCGGGGTTTTTCCAGCCCGCCTGCAGGTCCGACAGCTCCAGCCCCGAGGAGCTGGTGGCGACGATGGCATGCGGCCGCAGATGCGGCTCCATCGCGGCATAAAGCGCGCGTTTCGCGTCCAGGCGCTCGGGGATGTTTTCAAAGACGAAATCCGCCTCGGCCAGCGCGGCCTCGAGCGAGGGCGCGACGTGAAAATCCGGCTCTGTGGTGTCCCCCGCCAGCCCCAGTTCGACCAGCGCCGGCTTGACCGAATCCCAGAACTCGGCGACCACCCGCCCTGCCTCGGGGCGGGTGTCATGGATCACCACCCGCCGCCCCGAGGCAGCCATCAGCGCCGCCCAGCTGCAGCCGATCAGCCCGGTGCCAATGATGGCGATCACTCGCAAATCGGAGGGATCGGTGGTTTCGTCTCGCGCCATCATGTCCTCATATATGATATCTGATCAGATTTAGGTCGACGTCATGCGGGTCCGCCCTGCTGCATCCACCCTAGGAGGCGCGAATCGATTCTGTCAATGAATATGATATCTGATCAGATATTGCGGACTGATTGCCTCGGCCTGGGCATTTCTTTACGCTTGCGCCAAAACCATCCAAGGATCCCGCATGGCCCCGCGCTCCGCCTCCCTGCCCGCCTTTCAGCAACGGCAGGTGATTTCCGAACCCGATCACGTCTATGGCGAGTTGAAGCAGTCCTTCATGATCGGCGAGTTCGAGCCGGGCCAGCGCCTGACCCTGCCCGAGCTTGCCGCGGCCTTCGGCACCAGCCAGATGCCCGTGCGCGAGGCCACCAGCCGCCTGGTGGTGGCGCGCGCCATCGAGGCGATGCCGCGCCGCTCGATGCGGGTGCCGCAGGCCACGGTGGAGCGGCTGGACGCGCTGCTGCCCCTGCGCTTGCATCTCGAGGGCGAAGCGGCCCGCCTTGCCGCCCTGCGGCCCGACCCGCAACTGGCCCGCCGGCTCGCGCGCATCGACGAGGAGATGCGCGCCATGGTGCCCCGGCAGGACACCAAGACCTATCTGCGGCTGAACCAGCAGTTCCATTTCGAGGTCTACCGGCAATGCGGCAACGACGACCTGGTCGACCTGATCGAGCTGCTCTGGATGCGCTATGGGCCGTTGATGAGCATCGTGCGCAGCGGGGTGCTGTCCAAGACCGGCCAGGTGCGCCACGCCGAGGTGATCGCGGCGATCCGGCAGGGCGATCCCGAGGCGGCCCGCGCCGCGATCTGCGGCGACATCGCCGAGGCCGCCGAGGCGATTCGCGCCCGGATCGCCACCGACAAGGCCACGCCTGCGCACCCGAAAACCGAATAGCGCCTGCTGGTGCCGCCAAAGGATGGGGGATCGATCCTGTCGCAAAAGCCCCGGCCGGTTTCTGTCCCCGATGGTCCGCGATCCAGGATCCGGGCAGCACGCCAGGACCGCCAGGCCGGCCGGGATACTCGGCCGCATAGTGCGTTCGATGTCCAGAACCACGAACCGGACGAATCCTTGCGCCGGAACGGTCCCGTCCATCCCTGCTCGACGCAGCCGAAAACCGCATCGACTTCAATGCCCTGCGCGGCGGTCTCCAAGGCTTCGCGCTTCATCGCAGCGCAGATGCGATGGTAGAGGAAGCCGAGGCCTTCCCCCCCGTCCTCGAAAGGCCGCAGGCGCGGAAGATCCCGGCACGGATTTCCCCGGTTTCGGGCTTTTCTCTGAGAAACATCTTTGCACGATCAGGTTGTCGGTCCGAGGCGGCAAACACGCCCTTGGGGTCGTGCGGGAGTTTCATGGCATATCGCGCAACCGTCCAGGTCGGGGTCCACAGCGTCACGACGATGGGCAGTTGCCGGTCCACGGCCGTCATGCCCGCGGTGCTGCCCTCGGCCAGTTGCAGGGCGAGGCAGTATTGCTCGACGGCCTGCGCTGTCTTGCGCATCCACCCCGCGCAGGGCTCGATGCCGATGATCTTCGCCCGGTTCGTGGGTGGTGTCGTTCTGCTCCTCGATCGGTGATCTCGACAACGTTGGGAACGGCCAGACCCTGGCAAAGGCCATGCGAAGCGATCGAGAGCTTCGCGGGCTGGTTTCCCGATAGCCGGCTTGGCCCATGCCCGACCACGGGTCAGGCCGACATAAGCAATGCCCAATCGGGGACGCGATCGGCTCTACCGTATAGCCCTTGTTCCCAAGAACCTTCCCGGCCACCGCTGCGGTTGGCACCTCTCAGGCCATGGTGCCCGGCTCGAACCTTGTCCCGCGCTTGCGGCCAGGGTGCTCATCCGCACCGCCCAAGAGCTTTCACCAGTCGTTTCATGGCATCCCGCGATGGTCTGACCGGGCTTCGTCGCTTGTGACGGAACGCGAATCGCTGCCGGCCGCAAAGCTCATATTGATATACTACAAATAATAGATATTCTGTCTATTAAAAATACAGAATGGACGGCGTCAGTGGATTTCGTCGAGACGGTCGTGGACCGGATCGGCGAGATCATGCAGCCGATCCGCTCGGGGGCCATCAGCTGCGACCATGTGCGGGGCGATTCTTACGATCGGGTTGCGGCGGGCGGGTCCAGCCGCCGGTCCGATGACCAGGTCACGCTGTTCAAGAACGGCGGCGGCGCGCATCTGGACCTGATGATCGCCAGCTATGCCGTCGAGGCGGTCGAGGCCCTCAAGTCCTTGAAGATAAAATATCGCAGCCGGCATCTGCCGGATCGCAGAACGGATGTCCGCCTTGGGCCGCCGGATCGTGTCCGGCGGCCCATAGGATCACGATGCGGAGTGCGTTCATGGCCCGCGGCCAAGGCAGCACGCCGCCGCGTTCGTTGTATGTCGACAGCTTGGGCCGTGCCCCTGGCGCCCGTTACGAAAAGCTGGCGACGGGGGCGCCGAGCAGCGCGCGGTCGACGGTGATGCCCAGGCCGGGGCCGGTCGGCGCGGCGCCCCGGCCGTTGCGGCTGCGGGGCTGATAGCCGGCGACATGCTCGTTCGTCCAGTCGTTGAAGAACGAGGTGTGCAGCAGATGTTCGGGGCTGGAGCTGGCCGCCACATGCGACACCGCCGCCGAGGTGACGTCGCCACCCCAGACATCCTCGATGGCGAAATGCATGCCCAGATCCTGCGCGGCATTGCGCAGGGCGACCGTCGGGGTGATGCCGCCCAGCCGGCCCAGCTTGATGTTCACCGCCGCCGCCGAGACCTCGTATTTCGCGCGATACAGATCGGCGTGGTTCAGGACGGATTCGTCCATGATCATCGGCAGGTGGCCGGTGCGGCGCAGGAGGGCGCAATCGGCCAGTTCGCGGCAGGGCTGCTCGAAGAACATGCCGGTGTCGTCCAGCGCGCGCATCGCGACCTGCGCTTCCAGCAGCGTATAGCCGGCATTGGCATCGACGAAGAAGAATATCTCGGGGAAGGCCTCGGCGATGGCGCGGGCGCGCGCGGCATCCCTGGCCGGATCGTCGCCGATCTTGATCTGGTAGCGCAGGATGCCCTCGGCGCTGCGTTTCTGGACATAGGCGATGCTGTCTTCGACCGAGGACAGCGGCACCGCCTCGAAGATCGGCAGCTCGGTGCTGAGCACGCCGCCGATCAGCGCCGAGATCGGCAGGCCGACCGACTTGCCGAAGATGTCCCAGCAGGCCACGTCGAAGGCGTTCTTGGCATTGGCCTGGCCCATCAGCACGCTCGACATCAGCCGCTGCAGATGGCTGGTCCGGCGCGGATCCTGGCCGATCAGCAAGGGCGCCAGCTCGCGCAACGCAGCGCGGGTGCCGGCGGCAAAAACCGGCAGGTAGTTCCCCGACAGCGTCGCCGCCTCGCCCCAGCCCTCGATGCCGTCGTCGGTGACGACCCGCACCAGGTTCGAGGGCTGTTGCCTGGCCGAGCGGCCCTTGGACATCACATAGGTGCCATGGGCATAGGTCAGGTCGTATTCGTAAAGCTCGATGGCCGAGATCTTCATGGCGGTCCTCTTTCCTGCCGGGTGGCGCATCCGCCCAAGGCGGTGCGATCTGTTCATGGGGCAGGATTTCCATGGCGGCCGCGCTTGCCGCAAATCAGTTTTCCACTATACAAGGATCAGAAAATCTGAGCCTGGGGATCATGCCGGTTTCGCCGCCTTTCAGCAGGATGCCTTCCCTGAACGCCCTGCGCGCCTTCGAGGCGGCGGCGCGGCTTGGCAGTTTCCGGCAGGCGGCGGACGAGCTGATGGTAACGCCGGGGGCCATCACCGCCCAGATCAAGGCGCTGGAGGCGGACTATGGCGCCGCCCTGTTCGAGCGCCGGGCGCATGGCGTCCGGCTGACCCCGCTGGGGCAGCGCGTCGCGCCGGGTTTCATCGCGGCCTTCGATGCCCTTGGCCATGCGGTGCGCGAGCTTCGGCGCCATGCCGCGCCGCGCCGGGTCCATGTCGTCACCTCGCCGGCCCTGGCGCAGCTGTGGCTTGCACCGCGCCTGCCCGCCCTGCGCGCGGCGCTGGCACAGGTGGACATCTCGGTCACGGCGCTGGAGGATCCGCCGGATCTCAAGCGCACGCCCTTCGACCTGTGCCTGTTCTATGCCCGGCCTGGCCCGGACCGCATCAACCTGTGGGACGAGATGCTGTTGCCGGTCTGCACGCCCGCCCTGGCCGAAGGCCTTGCCGAGCCCGCCGATCTGGGCCGGGTGATCTGCATCTCGGACGTGGTCTGGCAGGACTGGAAGATCTGGGCCAAGGCGGCGATGCCGGACGGCGCGGTCGTTCCCACCGGCCCCGGCTTTTCGCTGTATGCGGTCGCCGTGCAGCAGGCGCTGGCGGGCGCCGGAGTCCTGATGGGCCGGCAATCCCTGGTGCAGGGGCATCTGGACAGCGGCACGCTTGTCGCCCCCTTCGGCCGGCCGGTTCCGTTGGGCCTGTCGGTGACGGCATGGATGCTGCCGGAAAGCCGCAACGACCGGGCGGTGATCGCGGTGGCCGACGCGTTGCGCGATGCCGCGGGTGGCGCGTCAGCCGGCCGTCCATGACCGCCGGCGTATCCCGGGCCCAGGTGTCGCCGACCGTGCAGCCTTAAGGACCGCGGTCCGGCGCAAGGAGGTTGAGGCCGTGGATCCAGCCGGCCCCCGAGATTTCCAACACCACGCGGCGGCGGGCCATCTTGGTCTCCCAGACCAGCCGCCCGGTATCAGCGTTGCCGAGAATGTCCTGATGCCGGAAGCTCTGGCTCAGCGGCAATTCGCCCTTGGCGCAGGTGCCGGGTCGCAGAGGGCAGCGAACGAGCCCGGCCGGCAGGTGGATGCCGACCTGTTCCCGCTGCATCTGCCGGAGGGGGTCGAAATCGTCCCCGGCGCCGAGATCGCCGAGGCAAGCTGGGTCGATCCGGCATGCGACGACATCCCCCTCGCGCCGTTGACCGCAGAGGAGATCCTGCCGCGCTGGGTCTCGGGCGCCTTCGCCCGGCTGCAGGCCGGCTGGCCCAGGCTCATCGCCCGGCCGGAAGCAGCGGGCCGACGATGTCCAGGATTGTCGCGATGGCCGCTTGCGCCGTCCCCGGCATCTCGAATTCGGCGAGTTCGACCCCGGCGATGCGCTCCGGCGGGATGGCGGCAAGAAATACGCGCAGCCGGTCGGGGACAAGCCCGCCGGGAACGGAATAGGCGGCGGCCGCCAAGCGCGACATCCCTGGCCAGCTCAAGCCCCAAGCCAATCGGGCGTGGGAGAAACAATGGACATTACCGTCCTGATTCCCAGGCTCATCCTGATCGCCGCAAGCGCAGTCCTGCCGGCGCCCGAGTCAGGCCGCAAGGCGATGCATCCGCGCCGAAGAACGGCCCGCTGGCTCTGCTGGCAGGCGACGAGCCCGCGGCCGAAACAGCGGGCGCGAATGTTGCCGATCGGGGGATGCCCGGCGCACAGGCCCGGCCCGAGGGCAAGGCGGCCGCAGCGGATCACGGCCGCCCCGCAATCGGAGCCGACGGCAAGGCGGCGGCGCTTGCGCGACTGGCCTGCCTGGGCTGGTTTGCTCTCAAACGGCCCGGCAATCAGGCAGCAAGCCCCTCGCCGCGCGGACCGGTTTTTCAACGCGGCCGCCCAGCCGCCCGGTCTTCCGCATCGAGCCTGGCTCTGGAACGGGGCTTTCGCTGGACAGGCTTGATCCGACCGGATGGTCGCTGCCCGCGCCCGCAAGGGGGCAAAGCGGGCGGGGGACCGAAGGCCTCGACGATCAGACTCGCCGCAATGGAAGCGGACAGGAAATCGTCCGGCGATCCACCTGGCGGGATCGGCGGAAAAGGCCGCGGCTCGAACGGGGAAGCGTTCGAAACATCCCCCGCCGGGCCGGGCGGCACGGGCGAGGGACGGCGCGGCCCGGCCTTCGCGACCGGACCGGCGCGCCAGGGGCGGGCAGCTATCCCAGCGCCCGCACCAGCCCCAGCGTGATCGCCGGGAACGCGACCAGCAACACGATGCGCAGCAGGTCCGAGATCAGGAACGGCATGACCCCCTTGAAGCTTTCCCACATCGGCACCTCCTTGGCCATCGCGTTGATGACAAAGACGTTCATCCCGACCGGAGGGGTGATCAGCCCCACCTCGACCACCACCACCGCCAGGATGCCGAACCAGATCAGCGTGTCCTCGCGGCCCATGCCGAAATCCAGCCCCGCGATGATCGGATAGAAGATCGGGATGGTCAGCAGCAGCATGGACATGGAATCCATCACGCAGCCCATCGCCAGATAGAGAAGCAGGATGGCGACCAGAACCATCATCGGCGACAGCCCCGCCTCGACGATCATCTGCGAGGCCAGCATGGGCGTCTGCGTGGCGGAAAGGAAGGCGTTGAACATCTCGGCCCCCAGCATGATCAGAAAGATCATGGCCGAGGTCCGGGCCGTGCCTTGCAGGCATTCGACCAGCCCCTTCAGCCGCAGCCCGCCATGCAGCACCGCCAGCACGAAGGCCCCGAAGGCGCCGACCGCCGCAGCCTCGGTGGGGGTGAACCAGCCGCGATACATGCCGACGATCACCAGCGCGAAGATCAGGATGATCGACCAGGTTTCCTTCAGCGAATCCAGCCGCTCGGACCAGCTGGCGCGGGGGCCGGCCGGGCCTGCCTCGGGGCGGCGGCGCACGAAGATGGCGATCGCCAGCATATAGCCGAGCGCGGCGATCACCCCCGGCACCATGGCGGCGACGAACATCTTGGCGATGCTCTGTTCGGTCATCAGCGCGTAAAGCACCAGGATCACCGAGGGCGGGATCAGGATGCCCATCGTGCCGCCGGCCGCGAGAGAGCCGGTGGCCAGCGCGCCCGAATAGTTGTAGCGCCGCATCTCGGGCAGCGCGACCTGGCCCATGGTCGCGGCGGTGGCCAGCGACGAGCCGCAGATCGCGCCGAAGGCCGCGCAGCCCCCGACCGAGGCCATGGCCAGCCCGCCGCGCAGATGACCCATGAAGGCCGCGGCGGCACGGTAAAGCGCCCGGCTCATCCCGGCATGGGTGGCGAATTCGCCCATCAGCACGAAAAGCGGGATCACCGACAGCGAATAGGTGGAAAACTGGTAATAGGTGTTGGTCTTGAGGAAGGCGAGCAGCGGCATCCAGCCGCTGACCAGCCCGTATCCGACGATGCCGGTCGCCAGCATCGCCACGGCGATCGGAATACGGATGGCCATCAGCGCCAGAAGCACCGCGAAACCCGTCAGCCCGGCGGCGATCCCGGTCATGCGCGCGCCTTTCCGATATGGCCGATCAGGGTGAAGAAGGTGGTCACGATCAGCAGCGCCATCGCCGGCATGGCGATGATGAAGCTCCACCAGATCGGGATGCGCAGGATCATGGTCTGTTCCCCATAGCTGTAGAAATCGACCGCCCCGTGCCACAGCCGCCAGGTCAGCAGCACCCCGATCGCCAGATAGACCAGGTCGCCCAGAGCCTCGAGCGCGTGGTTCGTGCGCGGGCCGGCCTTCATGGTGAAGAAATCGACCAGCACGTTGCCGCCGATGACCTGGCACCAGGGCAGGAAGCAGAAGACGGTGATGGCCGAGAGAACCTCGACCAGCTCGAAATCGCCGGGGATCGGCCAGCCGAGGACGGATCGCAGCGTGACGCTGGCCACGGTCATCAGCATCATCGCCAGCAGCGCCGCGCCCCCGATGGCGGCAAACCAGCGGCAGAGGGCGACGAGCCAGCCGGGCACCGGCACCGGATGGGGCTGTTCGGTCAGGGGTTCGGCTTCGGTCATCTCGCCCTCGCCTCCCCTTACTCGGCGCCGGCCGCGGCCAGCATGGCGCGCGCATCGTCCAGCATCGCCTGCCCGTCCAGGCCGCGGCTGTCCATGGCCTTGACCCAGCCGTCCACCACCGGCTGCACCGCGCTGCGCCATTCCTCCATCTGCTCGGCCGGGATCACGTTGATCTGCGCGCCCGCGTCCAGGGCTTTCTGCCTTTCCTCGGCCTCGACCCGGTCCAGGGCGGCGCCGGCCAGCACCGCCAGATTGGCGCCGGAATTGTCGTCGATCACCTTTTTCAGGTCGTCGGGCAGGCTGTCGTATTTGGCCCGGTTCATCACCAGCGCCATGACCGCGGTGGAAACGCCGCCGTTCTCGACCCCGATTTCGCTATGGGCATTGGTGATCTCGTCGACCCGCAGGGAACCCACGACCTCCCACGGGATCTGCGCGCCGTCGATCACGCCGGTGGTCAGGGCCTGCGCGACCTCGGGCACGGGCATGCCCACGGCAGTCGCGCCAAGCGCATTCAGCGCGTCGGTCATCGCGCGCGAGGGCGCGCGGATCTTCTTGCCCTTGAGATCGGCCAGCGCGGTGATCGGGCCGCTGCGCATGTGGAACTTGTAGCCCGCCGGCGCATGCAGCAAGAGCGGCTTCACCTGCGCCATCTCGTCGCCCAGGTATTTCGCCTGGAACTCTTGCAGCGCGGCGGTGGTCTGGACGGCGGTGCCGGACATGAAGGGCAGTTCGAACACCTCGGCCACCGGGAAGCGGCCGGGCGTATAGCCCAGGAGCGTCCAGGAAATGTCCACGATGCCGTCGCGCGCCTGGTCGAAGAGTTGCGGCGGCTTGCCTCCCAATTGCATCGAGGGGAACAGTTGCACGTCGATGCGGCCGCCCGACTGTTCCTCGACGGCCTTTTCCCAGGGGATCAGGATCTCGGTTTGCATCGGCGCATCGGCCGACAGGAAGTGATGCACGCGCAGCGTCACATCGGCGGCGCATGCCGCGCCACCCAGCGAAAGCGAGGCGATGGCCGACAGGATCAGGGTTTTCATGGTTTCCTCCCGTTGCGTTGTTCAGATCGGTCGTGCGGCGCGCGCTTGCCGGGGCGCGGCGCCGGTCAGGTTCTCGGGCCTCAGGGCCTTGGCCCAGTCGCGGCCGGGGGCCAGTTGCGCCAGCGCATCGGCCAGCGTCGGCGCCTCGCCCCCGGCGACCTGCGCCAGCGCCTGCGCCACGATCCGCAGGGCCTCGGCGCGGGGCATGGCCTCGGCCAGCAGAAAGCCCGCGGCCTCGGCCGCCATCCGCCCGCGGTCGGCGGCGAAGGTGGCCGCGATGCCGTCGGGGCGCGGGGCCAGCGTCTCGGCCAGCGCGCAGCCGATGCGCAGCGCCGCGGCCGCGCGTTCCAGCATTCCCGGTAGCAGGTTCCATTCCAGCCCCAGCGCGATGCCGTCGCGTTCCTGCGCATGGACCAGCGCCTGGTGCATCCCCGCCAGATCGCCGGCATTCAGCCGCGCCAGCGTCACCAGCGCCTCGGCCGCGACGGGGTTCTGCTTTTGCGGCATGGTGGACGAACCGCCCCCGAAGCCCGCCGCCAGTTCGGCG
Source organism: Paracoccus ferrooxidans (assembly GCF_029909815.1). Lineage (NCBI taxonomy): Bacteria > Pseudomonadati > Pseudomonadota > Alphaproteobacteria > Rhodobacterales > Paracoccaceae > Paracoccus > Paracoccus ferrooxidans. Next base: position 558,196 of record NZ_CP038201.1, read on the forward strand.
ATCTCGCTTTGGCCAAGCTGCACCAGGTCGAGGCCCATCTTGCCAAGCCCGCCCGTGACCAGCGACAGCCAGCCCGCCAGTTCCGCGATGCCGTCGCGGGCCGCGTGCCAGGGCCCATCCGGCACCCCGAGCCCCAGCGCCGCCGCCATCGAGGCGCGCAGCGCCGGGCCGTGGCCGGCCAGCGCCGCCTCGGTCCCCGCCGCCCCGTGCAGCGAGACCAGCAGCAGCCGCGGCCGCAACTGATCCAGCCTTTGGCGGTTGCGCACCGCCATCCCGTGCCAGACCGCGATCTTGGCGCCCAGCGTGGTGGGCGCGGCGATCTGGTGGCGGGTGCGCGCCGGGATCGGCAGGTCGGCGTGATCCGCGGCCTTCTGCGCCAGCAGCGCCGCCAGACGGTCCAGGCGCGCGGCCAGCAGTTCCAGCGCCGCCTCCAGCTGCAGCGCCAGCGCCGTGTCCACGACGTCCTGCGAGGTGGCGCCGTAATGGGCGAATGCCCCGGCCTCGCCCGCCGCGGATTTCAGCGCCGCGACAACCGGCTGCGCAGCGATGCCGGCCAGGGCCACCGCCGCGGCCAGGTCCGCCGGGTCGGGGTCCAGAGCCTCTGCCGCCTTGGCGATCGCCTCGGCCGCCGCGGCCGGGATCGCCCCCAGATCGGCCTGGGCGCGGGCCAAAGCGACTTCGACCCGCAGCATGGCCCGGATGGCCGCGCGATCCGACAGGATCGCCGCCATCTCGCCGTCGCCGTAAAGCTGTCCGAACAAGGTGCCCACCGTCATCAGACCATCCGCAGCCCAAGGATCTGTCGCGCCTGCCGCCATGTCGCGACGGGGCGGCCGTATTTCCCGCACAGCTCGACCGCACGGCGGACCAGCGCCGCGTTCGAGGGCGCCAGCCGGGTCCGGTCCAGCCGCAGGTTGTCCTCGAGCCCCGTGCGCGCGTGGCCTCCCGAGGAAATCGCCCATTCGTTCAGCACGATCTGGCTTGCGCCGATCCCGGCCGCGCACCAGGGCGCGTCCTCGCCGAACAGCCGCTTCACGGTGCGGATGTAATAGTCGAAGACATCGCGATCCGCGGGCATGGCGTTTTTCACCCCCATCACGAACTGCACATAGGGGGTGCCGGCCAGCCGCCCGTCCTCGGCCATCTTCTTGGCCTGGAAGATATGGGACAGGTCGAACGCCTCGATTTCCGGCTTGATGTCGTATTCCAGCATCTCGGCGGCCAGCCAGTCCACCAGGTCCGGCGGGTTTTCATAGACCCGCGTCGGGAAGTTGTTGGACCCGACCGACAGCGAGGCCATGTCGGGGCGCAAGGGCAGCATGGCCCCGCGCGCCTGCCCCGCCCCCGACCGCCCGCCGGTCGAAAGCTGGACGATCATGCCGGGGCAATGTTTCTCCAGCCCCTCCTTCAGCGCGGCGAAGCGGTCGGGGTCGCTGGTCGGCCGCCCCTCGTCGTCGCGGACATGGCAATGGGCGATCGAGGCGCCGGCCTCGAACGCCTCATGCGTGGATTCGATCTGTTCGGCCACGGTGATCGGCACCGCCGGGTTGTTTTCCCTGGTCGGCAGGCTGCCGGTGATGGCGACGCAGATGATGCAGGGTCTTCCGGCCGGGTCAGACATCGAAGAACACCGTTTCATCCTCGCCCTGCAGGCGAATGTCGAAGCGATAGACCGGGCGGCCGTCGCGCAGGGTGCGCTTCGCGATCAGCGTGGCGCGGCGGCGTTCCCATTCGATCAGGTTCAGCACCGGATCGGTGGCGTTGGCCGGGCCCTCGTCGTCGAAATACATCCGGGTGTTCAGGCCGATGTTGATGCCGCGGGCGACGATCCACAGGTTCAGGTGCGGCGCCATCGGGATGCTGTCTTCCTGCGCGCGACCCTGCCAGTCGGGATGGCTGTCGCGCACCCGCTGGCTGACGCCCGAGACCATGCGGGCCCGCGCCCTGACCGGGCCGGGCTTGACGGTATCGAAACCCCATTCGCCGGTCTCGAAATCGGTGATGACCCGGCCCCAGCCGCGAAAGCCCTCCTCGACCGCGCCGCCCGCCTCGGGATGGGCATAGATGCCGGCGGCATTGGCCTGCCAGACCTCGATCAGCACGTCCTTGACCGGGCTGCCGGTGCCGTCGATCACCACGCCCTCGACCCGGATGCGTTCGCCTGCGGCGTTCGGCCCGGCGATGTCCCAGCCCAGCTCGCGGTCGAAGATCCGAAAGCCGGCAGCCCCCGGCGCCAGCCCGATATGGACATAGGGGCCGGCGGTCTGCGACGCGGTTTCCGGCAGGTAGTGCGGGCGGTTGGCCCGTGCATCGACGACCTTCATCAATTCCCCTCCAGCCGGTTTTCGAACATGGTCGAGCGGCGGCCGCGCAGCACGATGTCGAAACGATAGGCGATGCTGTCCAGCGGCACCGTGGCGTTCATGTCCAGTTTCGCGGTCAGCCGGTCGATGGCCTCCGGGTCAGGGACGGTCTGCACGATGGGGCAGATCGGGATCAGCGGATCGCCCTCGAAATAAAGCTGGGTGATCAGCCGCTGGCAAAAGGCGTGGCCGAAGACCGAGACGTGGATATGCGCCGGCCGCCAGTTGTTGACCCAGTTGCGCCAGGGATAGGCGCCGGGCTTGATGGTGCGAAAGAAATAATAGCCGTCCGCGTCGGTGATGGTGCGCCCGCAGCCGCCGAAATTCGGGTCGATGGGGGCCAGGTAGCTGTCCTTCTTGTGGCGATAGCGGCCGCCGGCATTGGCCTGCCACACCTCGACCAGCGTGTCGGGCACGGGCCGGGCGTTCTCGTCCAGCACGCGGCCGTGGACGATGATGCGTTCCCCGATCGGGTCGCCGTCCTTGGCGTAGTTCTTGATCAGGTCGTTGTCGATCGGGCTGATGTCGCCATGGCCGAAGGTCGGCCCGGTGATTTCCGACATCGAGCCTTGCAGGCTGATCAGGCTGAAGCGCGGGCTGCGCGCGACCGAGGTCTTGTAATCCGGCGTCAGCGCCGGCGGGTGGATGCGTCGGTCGCGCTGGTAATATTCTGCGGGGGTCATCGGCTCTCCTCCTCTTCCATCTCGGCGAAGGTCTGCTTGGCCAGTTTCAGCGCGTGGTTCGCCTTGGGCACGCCGCAATAGATGGCGACATGCTGGAACGCCTCGAGGACGTCGCGCTGGCTGGCTCCGGTGCGGGCGGTGGCGCGGATATGCATGGGGATCTCCTCCCAATTGCCGGTCGCCGCCAGCAGCGCCAGCGTCAGCATGGAACGCTCGCGCCGGCTGATGCCGTCCGAGGCCCAGACCGTGCCCCAGGCAGAGACGGTGATCAGATCCTGGAACGGCCGGTCCAGATCCGAGGTCTGCGCCTCGGCCCGGTCCACATGCATATCGCCCAGCACCTCGCGGCGGGTTCTCATGCCGGTCGCATGGCGGTCGGGGACGGGGCTGTCAGACATGGCCGATGTCCTTGAAAAAACGGTTGAGAATGGCCGCATGGGCGGCCGGCGCCTCCACGCAGGGAATATGTCCGGCATCCGCGATCAGGTCGAAGCGCGCGCCGGGGATCAGCGCGGCGGTGGCCCGCACCAGGTCCGGCGGGGTCGAGCCGTCCAGCCCCCCCGCGATCACCTGCACCGGCAGGTCCAGCGCGCGGGCCGCCTCGGCCAGGTCGGCCCCGGCAATGGCCTGGCAGCAGGCGACATAGCCCCCCTGCGGCTGGCGGGCAAGCATCCGGCGCCAGGGCGCGTCGCGTCCCGCCGCCCGGAATGCGGGCGAGAACCAGCGCTCCATCGTCGGTGCCGCGATGCTGGCCAGCCCGTCGTCGCGGATCGCCTGGATCCGGGCGTTCCACATCGCCGCATCGCCGATCCGGGCGGCCGAGTTCGACACCACCAGCCCCGCCAGCAGGCCCGGATGGCGGGCGGCCAGCGACAGGCCGATCAGCCCGCCGATGGACAGACCGACAAAGACCGCCCGCCCCAGGTCCAGCGCCGCGATCAGCGCCGCGGCATCGTCGGCCAGCGTCTCGATGTCGTAGGGGCCGGGCGTTTCCTGGGACAGCCCGTGGCCGCGCTTGTCATAGCGCACCAGCCGCAGCCCCGGCGCCAGATGCGGGATCAGCCCGTCCCAGACCCGCAGGTCGGTGCCCAGCGAGTTCGCAAAGACCACCGCCGGCCCGGTTTCCGGCCCCGACACCGCGACATGCAGATCCGCGCCGTTTGCCATAATCGTCCGCATCAGTAAGGCAACCCCACGTAGTTTTCGGCGAATGCGCGCTGTTGCGATTCGTCGTCGCGCAGGAAGGCGATATCGGCCTTCTGCATCTTCAGGTCGAAGGGGCTCTGGTGGGGATAGCGGTGCAGCAGGCCGCTGAACCACCAGCTGAAGCGTTCCGCCTTCCAGACGCGCAGCAGCGCCTTTTCGGAATAGTGGTCGATGCCCTCGCTGTCCTTGTCCCGGTAATATTGCACCAGCCCGTTATACAGGTATTGCACGTCGCTGGCCGCCGTGTTCAGCCCCTTGGCCCCGGTCGGAGGCACGATATGGGCGGCGTCGCCGCACAGGAACAACCGGCCCCAGCGCATCGGCTCGGTCACGAAAGACCGCAGCGGCGCGATGGATTTCTCGATCGACGGACCCGTGACCAGCCGGTCGGCCACCTCTTCGGGCAGGCGGCGGCGCAGCTCGTCCCAGAAAGCCCCGTCGGTCCAGTCGCTGGTGTGGTCCGACAGCGCGCATTGGATGTAATAGCGCGACAGGTTGGCGTTGCGCATCGAACACAGCGCGAAGCCGCGGTCGGAATTGGCGTAGATCAGTTCGTCGTGGACCGGGGGCGTTTCCGACAGGATGCCCAGCCAGCCGAAGGGATAGGTCTTTTCATATTCGCGCCGCACGTCCAGCGGGATGGTCTGGCGGCTGATGCCGTGGAACCCGTCGCAGCCGGCGATGAAATCGCAATCGATGCGGTGGCCTTGCCCGGCGCGGGCATAGGTCACATGCGGGCGGTCGCCGTCGGCATCGTGGATCACGACGTCCTCGACCTCGAAGACGGTCTGCGCGCCCGCGGCCTCGCGCGCGTCGTAAAGATCGCGCGTCACCTCGGTCTGGCCGTAGACCACCACCGGGGTGCCGGTCAGCCGCTTGAAGTCGATGTGGAACATGCCGCCGTCCCAGGCGATCCGGGTGCCGTCATGGACGTAACCCTCGCGGTGCAGCCGGTCGGCCACGCCCGCTTCCTCCATCAGCCGGACAAGGCCGGTTTCCAGCACGCCGGCACGGATGCGGCCCAGCACATAGTCGCGGGTCTTGCGCTCCAGCACCACCGCCTCGATGCCCTGGCGGTGCAGAAGCTGGCCCAGAAGCAGCCCGGACGGCCCGCCGCCGATGATAACGACCTGAGTGCGCATGACAGTCCCCCTCTGCCGCCGAACTTGACCTGCCACGCATCGCAAGTAAAATGAGAAATTGGGTTTGATGATTATCAGAAACGGCAAGTGTTGGACCGCAGGATTCGGCTGAGACATGTGCAGGCCTTTGTCGAGATCGTCCGCCAGGGCAATCTCAAGCGCGCGGCCGAGGCGCTGTATCTGACCCAGCCGGCGATTTCGCGCACCATGGCCGAACTCGAGGAAATCGTCGGCGCAAGGCTGATGACCCGCAGCCGCCGCGGCGTGGCGCTGACCGCGCAGGGCGAATTCTTCCACGGCTATGCGCTGAACGCGCTGTCGGCGCTGTCGCAGGGGCTGGCGGGCATTTCCGGCGAGGCGCAGGCGGCCGAGCTGTCCTTGCGGGTGGGGGCGCTGCCCTCGGTTTCGGCGCGGCTGATGCCCGAGGTGGTCGCCGAATTGCAGCAGGCCGCACCGCATCTGCGGCTGTCCATCGCCGATGGTGGGCACGGGCATCTGATGGGGCTGCTGCGCTCGGACGATCTTGACGTGGTGATCGGGCGGCTGGGCGCGCCCGAAACCATGCAGGGGCTTAGCTTCACCCAGCTTTACCTGGAGGACGTGGCGGTGGTGGTCCGGCCGGGCCACCCGATCCTCACCGACCCCGACCTGCGCCGGATCGGCGATTTTCCGGTGATCTATCCGACCGAGACCGCCGCGATCCACCCGTTCGTGGAACGGTTGCTGATCGCGCATGGCGTCCTGCGCCCCGCCCGGCGGATCGAGACCGTCTCGGATGCCTTCGGCCGCGTCTTCACCCGGCAGGGCGATGCGGTATGGTTCATCTCGGCCGGGGTCGTGGCGCGCGAGATCGCCGAGGGCCGGCTGGTGCGGCTGCCGCTCGACACGACGCTGACGCAGGGTCCGGTCGGGCTGATGACCCGCGCCAGCCAGCCCGAAACCAATGCCCAGCTGCTGTTCCGGCAGGCGGTGATGCGGGTGATCGCCGAAGGCTTCGGGCCAGGACCGGGGCCAGGACCAGGGTCGGGACCGGCAGATGCCGGCCCGGCCCGCGGCTAGGACGCAGGCCAGGCCCGCCGCCGCGGCCTAGCCCGCCGGCCGCAGCACGCCCGCGAAATATTCCCCCAGCGCCGCGTCGTCCTCCAGCGGCAGAACCTGGGCGACATATTGGTCGGGACGCACCACCACCATGCAACCCCGCTCGCGGTCGATGCCGCGCCGGTCGAAGATGTCGCCCGCGGCCGGATCGGCGCAGAACGCCTTTTCATAGTCGCGCAGCCCGTGGCGACCCTTGCGCGGCCACAGCAGCCCCGGCAGGTCGTCCATCGACAGCGACTGGTGGGGCTGCTGCAATACCGCGCGGATGTCGAACACCGCATCGGGGTCCGCACCCGCGGCGGTATGGCGGCGCAGGACCGAGCCGTCCCGGTCAAGCCGCCCGCAAAGCCGCGCCAGCCCCGAGCCGGGCGCCAGCCCCTGCGCATCGGCAAAGAGATAGATCCGCCAGCGCCCGTCCGCCTGGGCGATGTGGCCCAGATGCATGGGCCGTGCATCGGCCAGCCTTATCACCGGCGCCGAATGAAAGCGCATCCCGACCGGGAACCCGGTCGCCAGATGATGATGCGTGTCCGGCCCGGTCAGCTCCGAGCGGCGATAGCGCGTCGCCGTCCCGGCGGTGAAGCGGCCATGCTGGATGAAATAGCGCTGGAACTCGGCCGGGTCGACGCCTTCGCCGTCGTCCTCGGCGGTCTTGGGACGGGCACTGAACATCCGGGCAAACTCGCGGTCGAAGTCGATCAGCTCCTGCGCGACGCCCTGCCGCTCGGCCGAATAGCTGCGCAGCAGCCCGGCATCGGCCTGTCCGCGCAGCACCGCCGCCAGTTTCCAGCCCAGGTTGAAGCTGTCCTGCATCGAGACGTTCATGCCCTGCCCCGCCTTGGGGCTGTGGGTGTGGCAGGCATCGCCGGCGATGAACACCCGCGGCATGCGCGAGGCCGGGGCATCCGCGGGCAGGTCGTCGAAGCGGTCGGTCAGCCGCTGGCCGATTTCATAGACCGACCACCAGGCGACCTCCTTCACCTCCAGCACATAGGGGTGCAGGATCCGCTGCGCGGCGGCGATCAGGGTTTCCTGGGTGATGTTGCGCGACGCGACGCGCTCGTCCTCGGCCAGCTTGTCCAGCTCGATATAGAGCCGGACCAGATAGCCCCCTTCGCGCGGGATGATCAGGATATTGCCTTCCTGCGCGGAATGGATCGCGGATTTCAGCCGGATGTCGGGAAAATCGGTATAGGCCAGCACATCCATCACGCCCCAGGCCTGGTTCGCCGCCTCGCCGCGCAACTCCCGCCCGATCTGGCGGCGGACCTGGCTGCGCGCACCGTCGCAGCCGACGACATAGCGGGCGCGGACGATCTGGTCGCGGGACGCGTCCTCGGCCCCGGCCAGGCGCAGCCGCGCCTCGACCGGCTGCGCGGGGTCGTCGGGGATGGTCAGGCCGGCCAGTTGCAGGCCGTAATCCGGTTGCAGCCGGGTCGGCGCATGACGCATCGCCTCGAGATAGAAGTCATGCACCCGCGCCTGGTTCAGGATGACATGGGGAAATTCCGAAAGCCCCTCTTCGGTGTCGCGGATGCGGCCGTGGCGCATGATCGGGCCATCGCCGTCCTGCGGCTTCCAGAAGGTGACTTCGTTTACCCAATAGGCTTCCTTCATCACCCGGTCGGCAAAGCCGAAGGCGTTGAACATCTCCATCGTGCGGCAGGCGATGCCATCGGCCTGGCCCAGGTCCAGCGGCCCCGGCCTCCGTTCCACGATGCGGGTGCGGATCGAGGGAAAGACGGCCAGCTGCGCCGCCAGCGTCAGCCCGGCCGGGCCGCTGCCGACGATCAGCACATCGACGTCCCCGTCGTTCCCGGCCGCCCCGTCCTGCGCAGAGGCGGCCGGATGATGGGTCGGGTCGCCAGGCCGGAAGCCGTCAAGGTGAAACTGCATTCTGTCCTCCCTCAGGGTTCGCCCCGACCACGCCGCGGGGTCCGATAACCAAGACGTATACTAATCATCAGTATACTGGTCAATATGATTAGCACACTTGTCATCCTGCCCCGATTTACCTAGCCTGCGGCGGTCCCAACCATGCCGGTGCCATGACGACGCTTTACGATCTGCCGGGCCATCTGATCCGGCGCCTGAACCAGATCTCGACCGCGATCTTCGCCGCCCGGATGGACGAGGCGGGGGTGGACCTGACGCCGGTGCAATTCGCGGCGCTGGCGGCCTTGGCGGAACATCCGGGGGTGGACCAGGCCACGCTTGCCGGGCTGATCGCGCATGACCGCGTCACCATGGGCGGGGTGGTGGACCGGCTGGAGGGCAAGGGGCTGTTGTCGCGCAGCGTCAGCGCGCAGGACCGCCGCGCAAGGGTGCTGGAACTGACCGCGGCGGGGCAGCGCATGCTGGAGCGGCTTGCCCCGGCCATCGCCGAGGTGCAGCAGCGCACGCTGGCCGGGCTGACCCCGGCCGAGGCCGAGGCATTCCTCGCGCTGCTGCGCAAGGCGACCGAGGCCGGCAACGAATACAGCCGCGCGCCCCTGCGGACGGGCGCGCGCGGAGAGGATTAGCCTGGGATCGGCGGGCGGCGGAACTCTGGCAGCCCGGCGGTTCGCGCGCCTGGAACCGTTCCAGCGAAAGGGCACCGGGCCGCCTTGGCGGCGCAGGCCGGCAAGCTCCGCGCCCGCCCATGGCCGACACGGCGCCCCGCCACCGGCTTCAGCGCCGCGGGATCACCGGATAGTCGGCATCGTTCAGCACCCAGCCCTCCTGCATCGAGAAATCCAGCCGCGGCGGGCAGAAGATGTCCACCAGCGCATTCTCGCCCGCGCCGCTGGCTTCGGTCGTGTGGACCACCGGCGGCGGGATCACCAGCGAAGAGGGCGAGCCGACGGCGATATGCCGGTCCTCGCGCCAGTCGCTGCGGTCCACCGTCCAGGGCCAGCGCAGGTGATGGATGAAGCTGCCGGCAAGCGCCAGCGAGCATTGCTCGAAATCGTCGTGGTGATGGGGCGAGAGCTTCCTGGGATCGCGCGGTCCCTGCTGCACGTCCAGGAAGTTCACCATGAAGGTGGTGCAACGGAAGATGCGGCCGAAGCGCCCCTCCTGCGGCTTCACGTCCAGGTCATAGGCGCGGATCCTGAAGCCCCCGGCAGGCTCGGGCCAGGGCCGGAAGGCCGGGATATGGCTGCGCCCTTCCGCATAGGCATCGGCATTGGGGCACAGCGCGACCAGGTCCGCCGCGGCGGCGGTGAACAGCCGGACCACCCTGCCCCCGTCGGGCAGCGTCACCCGGCTGTCGCCCGGCGGCACGAAGACGATGGAATTGCCGGCAACCTCGCGGCTGTCGCCATCGGCCTCGATCAGCGCCGGCCGGTCGGGCAGCAGCACGACATATTCGTCGGGCTGGCCGGTGCGGGCAAAGCTTGCGCCCGGCTGCGCCTCGGCATAGGCCAGCACGAAATTGCAGCCGCGCTGATACCAGACCTTGCGGCCTTGGGCGTCCTCCTGCGGCGGGGTCTTGTCGAACTCGGCCAGTTGTTCCTCGGCGATCAGGCCGGTGCGGGCCGGCGCCGAGGCCGCGGCGAACAGGGCCGCGCGGGGATCCTTGTCTTCATACATCCCGAAAATCCTTTCCTGTCAGCGCGGGCTCAGCAAGCGCGGCCCGCCTCGATGATCCGGCGCGCGCCCTTCATCAGCAGCCCCTGGTCCGAGCCGCAGACGAAGACGCTGACGCCCCGTTCGCGCCAGGGGGCGATCTGGCTTTCGTCGCCGACGAACAGGCCGGCGGCGACACCGGCGCGCCGGGCGGCCGCGATCACGCGGATGATGGCCGCGTCAAGCGCGGCCGAGGGGAAGCCGCAGCCCAGCGACTGCGACAGGTCGGCAGGACCGACGAACAGCACGTCGACATCCGGCACGCCGGCGATGTCGTCCAGCCCCTCCAGCGCCTCCCTGTCCTCGATCTGCAGCATCACCACGGTTTCAGCGTCGCTTTTCGCGGTATAGGCGGGGGCGGCAAGGGTGCCGTAATGCCCCGCCCGCGGCGAAGGCGACAGGCCGCGCGAACCCCGGCCGAACTTGACCGCCGCCACGACCCCTTCCGCCGCGCCGCGATCCGCGACATGGGGCACCATCACCCCCGCGCAGCCCAGATCCAGCAGCGGCGAGATCCGCGCCGGCGACTGGCCCAGGCAGCGCGCGACCAGAGGCAGCCCCACCGCGCGCGAGGCCAGCGCCAGCCGGTCCATCGCGCCCAGGTCCAGCGGCGCATGTTCCTGGTCGGGCACAGCGAAATCCAGCCCGGCAAGGCCGAGGATCTCGACGACATGGGGCGCGGGCGTCTTGACGAAGGTGCCGATGACGGTCTCGCCCGCGTTGATCCGAGCCTTCAGCCCGCTCATGCTTCCAGCCCGACCAGTTCGGCCCCGACGGTCGAGGTCATCTTGCGGATGTCGTCGTCGTCATGGCCCAGCCCGATCAGCATGGCGATCATCTGGCGCATGCCCTCGACCGGATCCGGGTTGCCGGTCTGGCCGAGGTCGGTGCCGAAGAAGGTATTGTCGACGCCCGCCGCCTCGATCACCGCGCGCAGGTGATCCTCGTCGAACAACTGGAAGGTCGAGGGGATGAACATGCAGACGGAATGCTCCATCTTGACCCCCATGCCGACCAGATGCGCGACGTCCTGAAGGCTGCAGTCGTTCACATAGGTCGGGTGGTTCAGGAACAGCCGCTTCACGCCCCGCGCCTTGGCCTCTTCGTAGAAGGGCAGCAGTTCGCGGGCGTGATGGTGGCCGCCCGACACGACCGCGTCGGCCTCGGCGATCAGGTCGAGGATATGCTTGACCTCGTCGCGCACCACGCCCTTCTCATCGGTCAGCGTCAGCGGGACGGGGGCGACGGTCTTCTTGCTGTTCTGCGGGAACTTGAAGCCGGGCTTCTGGGCTTCGTGCTCCATGTGGTTCTGGGCATGGGCCGTCGCCATCCAGACCACGCGGGCGCCCTGCTTGAGCGCGTAATCCACGGCCGAGGGGTTCAGCCCGCCCAGCGGATTGTTCAGCACGATCGAGCCGATGGCCCTGGTCCTGAAACCCATGTTCTGGTTGATCAGCGTCGCCAGCGGCATGGTGGGATAGTAGTGGTCCTTCAGCAGCACGGCGGCCATGCCGGCCCGGTCGGCCTCGCGCAGGGCGGCGATATGGTCCAGCTTGCGCGGATGCAGCGAGGGGCCGGAATGGACATGCAGATCGACCGCGCCCTTCATCAGATCGTCAATGCGGTTTTGTTCGGCAGTCATCGGTTTCTCCTGACTTCTTCGCCCGGCACCAGCGGCGCGGGAACATGGTTGCGCCAGACCTGATCGAGGACCGGCATTTCGGCAAAGCTGCGGCGCGCATCGGCCGCGCGGCCGACCAGGTCGCGGGCGCTTGCGCCCTTGCCGGCGCAATAGGCTTCAAGGTCGGCGACGGCATCGCGCAGGACGTCCCAGCCGCGCAGCATGACGGCCGAGGACAGCCCCACCGCCGAGGCGCCCGCCAGCATCATCCGCGCCACATCAGGGCCCGAACAGGCGCCGTTGATGCCGATCAGCGCCTGGTCCGGGCCCAGCCTTGCGCGGGTCGTCGCCAGCCAGTGACAGGTCAGCGGCAGGTTCCAGTAGCCGCCGATCCCGCAACTGGTGCCCAGCATCGGCTGCATGGTCTCAAGATCGGGAACTAGCCCCAGCGCCCTCCCGGCGATCACCGCGCTTTCCGCCCCGGCGCCGGTGGCGGCGGCAACCAGGTCGGGAACCCGCTCGCTCTGGCCCGAGAGCTTGACCCAGACCGGGATCGACACGGCCGATGTCACCTGCCCGACCAGTTCCGCCACGCGCGCGGGCGAAAGCTCGGTGCTGACCGCGCCCCTGGCGGCCTGGCTGGCATAGGGGGTGCCGATGTTGAACTCGAAGACGCGCAGGCCGGCGTCCTCGACGGCGCGGGCGCGGCGGACGGCGTCCTCGACCCCCGCCATGACGACCGAGGCGACCAGGACGCAATCCGCCTTGCGGGCCGCCGCATCCATCCGCCGCGCCTGGTCCAGCCATTCCTCGAAGCCAAGCGGCGTCAGCCCCGAGCGCGTCAGCACCGTCGCGGCGCGCGGCGCACCGGACCCCCAGCCGACACGGTTCCAGTTCGCGTCCAGCGCGGCATATTCGGCCTGCAACAGCTGGCGCTGCGCGGCGGCCGAGTCGTTGCTGGACTTCATCACCACCGCCCCTGCCCCGGCCGCGATGGCCGACAGGATGCCGTCATCCTCGATCAGATGCTCGCCCGACGCGGCGATGACGGGGTTCTTCAGCCGGATCCGGCCGACCTGGACGGAAAGATCCGTCATCCCGCCACCCCCAGCACCCGCGGCAGGAACAGCGAGATTTCGGGAAAGACGGTGATCAGCGCCAGCACGATCAGCGCGATCCCGATCATCGGCAAGGCCCTGTAGGCGATCCGCTCCATCGGCCGGCCGGTCACGCCGGCGATGACGAACAGGCACAGCCCGACCGGCGGGGTGACGAAGCCCACCAGCACGTTGAAGACCACCATGACCCCCAGATGCACCGGCTCCAGCCCCAGCATGTTGCCGATGGCCATCAGCGCGGGAACCGTCAGGATCAGCACCCCGATCGTGTCCAGGAACATGCCCAGGAACAGCAGGATCAGGTTCACCATCAGCAGGATCACGTATTTGTTGTCCGAGACCCCGGTCAGCAGGGCGACGGTCTTTTGCGGCAGCTGCTCGATGGCGAAGATGAAGCCGGCGACGTTGGCGACGGCGACCAGGAAATAGATCGCCGAGGTGATGATCGCCGTGGCGACGAAGGCTTCCTTGAGGAATCTCCAGCTCATCGCGCGATAGACGACGGTGGCGATGACCAGCGCATAGATCGCGGCGACCGCCGCCGCCTCGGTCGCGGTGAAGATGCCGCCCCGGATGCCGACGACGATGATGACCGGCAGCAGCATCACCGGGACGGACTGCCAGCAGCCTCGAAGGATCGAGGCCAGCGACTGCCTGGCCGCCTTGGGATAGCCGCGGCGATGGGCGACCCAGACCGCATAGGCCGACAGGAACACCGCCAGCATGAAGCCCGGCGCCAGCCCCGCGACCAGCAGCTCCGAGATCGAGGTGCCCGACAGCGCGCCATAGATGATCATCGCGATCGAGGGCGGCACCAGCGGCGCCATCAGCGACGAGACCGCGATCAGCGCCGCCGAATAATCCACGTCATAGCCCTGCCGCTTCATGTCCGGCACCATCACCGTGCCGATGGCCGCGGCATCCGCCGCCGCCGATCCGCTGACGCCGCCGAACAGGAAGCAGCCCCAGACCGCCGTCAGCGACAAGCCGCCCCGGAACCGGCCGACGACCGAGTTCGCAAAGCCGATCAGGCGACGGGTCAGCCCGCCCACGTCCATGATCGCGCCCGCCAGCACGAAAAGCGGGATCGCCAGCAGCACGAACATGTCCATCCCCGCCAGCATCCGCTGCGGCAAGACGATCAGGAACTGCGTCTGGCCGGTGAAATAAAAGTAACCCAGCGCGCTGATGCCCAGGACGAAGGCGATCGGCATGCCCAGGGCAAGCGTCAGAACGAAAATCGAGCCAAGCCAGATCACAGCGCTTCCTCCGCGCCCATCGGGTGGTCTTCGGGCTTCTCTTCCCGCGCGATGCCGAAGAATTCGTTCAGCGCGACATGCGCCGCCAGAAGCGCGGCGCCGACGGTGATCGCGACATGGACCCAGAACATCGAAAAGCCGAGCGCGGTGGCGGTCTGCAGCCGCGTCATCCAGGCGAATTTCGTGCCGAACCACAGGATCGCCGCCAGAAAGACCAGCATGATCGCGGCCGAGACCAGATTGACGGCCCGGCGCGGGCCTTGGGGCAGGCGGTCCACCGCCAGCCGCATCCCCAGGAACTGGCCGCGGGAATAGCTGAGACCGGCACCGATCATCACGATCCAGATCATCAGATAGCGCATCGCCTCTTCCGACCAGAACAGCGAACTGTTGAAGACATAGCGCCAGATGACCTGCATGGTGCCGATCACCAGGATCGCAGCGATCCCGGCAAAGCAGAATGCTTCCACGGCCGCGACATAGGCGCGCCAGAGCTTGGACATGGGTTTCTCCGTTGAGAACGCAGGCGGAAGGCGCGGGACCGGCCCGCGCGCCTGGACGTTATTGGGCGGCCGGGGCCAGCTTTTTCGCCGCCGCCGCGAAATCGGCGATCAGCGGGTCGGCGGCCTCGTATTTCTCGACCACCGGGGCGAAGGTGGCCTGCAATTCGGCCCTGAACGCATCCGAGGGCGTCACGACGGGAATGTTCAGCTCGGCCAGATGGGCCTTGATCTGCTCGTCCAGCTCCTTGACCGCCATCACCTGCGGCTCGACGATCTCGTCGGCGGCCTGGCGCATGATCTCTTGCTGCTCGGGCGTCAGCGCGTTGAACTTCATCTGGTTGATCAGCAGGAAGCTGGGCCAGAAGTAATGGCCGGTCAGCGACACACCCTTGGCGATCTCGTAATATTTCTCGCTCTCGATCGAGGTCAGGTTGATCTCGACCGCATCCAGCGTGCCGGTTTCCAGCGCCGAATAGACCTCGCCATAGGCCATCGGCGTCGGGTTCACGCCCACCGCCTGCCACGCGTCCAGAAACATCCGGTTGGGCGCGACGCGGGTCTTCTTGTGATGCATGTCGGCCAGGCTTTCGACCGGCGCGCCGACGGTCAGGAAATGGCGCTGCCCGCCGTCGTAGAGGCCCAGGGCGACCATCATGTGGTTTTCCAGCCTGTCCATGATCGCCCGCGCTTCCGGCGTCTTCGCCATGGTTGCGAAGCCTTCGTAATCGGGGATCAGGCCCGGCAGTTGGAAGGCGTCGATCGACGGCTCCAGGGTCGAATAGGCCGAGGTCGAGTTCACCGTCATGTCGACGGTGCCGAACTGCACGCCCTCCATCAATTCCTTCACGTCGCCAAGCTGGCGCGAGGGGAAGATGTCGATCTTGATGTCGCCATCCGACAGCCGCTCGACCGCTTCCTTGAAGCGGACGGCGGTGTCGTGGATCGGATGCTGCTCGAATACGGCATGGCCCAGGCGCAGCGTGACGGGGTCGGCCCAGGCTGCGGTCGAAAGCAGGCTTCCCATCAGGGCGAGGACGGCGGTCTTTGTTTTCATGTTTCTCTCCTCCTATGTTCCCATACAGGGAACGCTGTTCTCATATTGACACGACAGGTCAAAGGCGTCAACACAGAGAGAGGGGAAGCAAAATCACGGGGAAAACACTTTGGAAAAGGCCGAGACCGTCCGGGCCGCCGACACCTGCCTGCGCATCCTCGAGCGTATCGCCTTTGCCGATTCGCCCATGGGCGTGACGCAGGTTTCCGCCGATGTCGGCATCGCCAAGGGGGCCGCCTTCAAGCATCTGCGCACCCTGATCGAACATGGGCTGATCGTCCAGGATCCGGTCACTTCGCATTATGCGCTGGGGCCGAAACTATGGCTGATGGCGCAACAGGCCCCCGCCGGCGCAAGCCTGGCCGAACTGGCCCTGCCCCTGATGCGCGCCACCCGCGACGAATTGGGCATGGCGGTGGTGCTCAGCATCCCCGCGCCGCGCTCGGCCTTCATCCTGGCCACGGTCAGCAGCAACCAGCCGATCGAGATCGGCGTCCGTCCCGGCAGCGAGCTGAGCCTGCATTCCTCGGCTCAGGGCAAGGTGTTCCTGGCCTTCGGTTCGCCCGAACTGCTGGGCACCCTGCCCGACGCGCTGCCGCAGATCACGCCGAAAAGCGTCACCTCCAAAGCGGTTCTGGCGGCGCAACTCGGCGCCATCCGCGCGGCGGGCTACGCAACCGCGCCCGAGGAATCGCTGCTGGGCATCAACGCCGTCGCCGCGCCGATCCTCGGCTCGCAGAACCAGCTTCTCGGCAGCATCGGCCTGATCGCGTCGATCCAGCACCTGGGGGCGGTCCCTACCCCGTCGCAACTCAAGGCATTGTTCGCTCTGACGCGAGAGATCGGGCTGCGCGTCAGCCAATAGCCGATCTTTCGCGGCCTCGGCGGCAAGGCACGGCCGCTCGCCGGAAGGCGATCTGCCGGATCGGCATCCCGGCTGTGCTGGTGAAGCCCTGCCATCCGGTTCCGGCAGGCCCTGCAGCACCGCCGCCAGACGTGCTGTCCGCCCCCGGTCTGGCGCGTTCGCGCCGATTGCTCGGGGTGATCGCCGGTCGGGTGGCGAAGGACGGTATCGGTATCCACCGCGATCATGGTGCAGCGGGCCTCGGCCAGCCTGGCGGCCTCCCTGTCCTCAAGCGATTTCGGCCGGGCGGCGAAGGGCGGCATCCCCAAGACATGGTCGGACCGTGTCGGGGCGAAGGCCGGGGCACGCTTCAGCAATACCCCCTGCGGGGTTTCCTCGACGATCAGCCGCGTGCCGGCATCCCGGTCCCGGCGCTTACGGATCGCCTTGGGCACCTGCCCTTGGTCGAGACGGTCGCTATCCGGGGGATCGGCCCCTTGCCGCAAGAACCGATGGGACAAGCCGGGCGGCCCCGAGAATGGTCCAAAGCCCTGCCGATTGCAGCGGCTCGACCGGCTGTCCGCAGCCGGAGATGGCCGGCCCTTCCGGTCGTCCGCCTGCGCGCGCCGGTCGGGCCGCGCCGGCGGTGCCTTACCGCCAGGCCCTGCGGGCGCGCTCGTCGGGCCGCTGGGGTCGCCGGCAGAAAGCACCCCGGCCCGCGAACCACCCCGCCGGCACCGGCGGAGCGGCCGGCAAGGCTTACGACCGCTCGCTCGCCTTCCATTCGTCCCAGCTCGGCTGGCCCTTCATGAAGCCCTCGATCTGCTGGCGGTCGGCCTCCAGCCGGGGGTCGTGGCGAAGGTAGAAGCGGGTCTCGCGCGCGATCAGGCCCGACAGGATCAGCAGCCCGATCAGGTTCGGGATGGCCATCAACCCGTTCATCACGTCCGAAAAGCTCCAGACGACGCCCAGCTGGACCGTGCAGCCCAGCAGCACCACCAGGGAAAACAGGATGCGGAAGGGCATGACGCCGCGATGACCCACCAGGCGCTCGAGGTTGCGTTCGCCGTAATAGGCCCAGCCCAGGATGGTCGAATAGGCGAAAAGAACCAGGCCGACGGTCACGACCCAATGCCCCCATTGTCCCGGCAGGCCGTGGCTGAACGCCTGTCCGGTCATGATCGAGGGCGAGATCTGCAGTCCCGTCTGCGGGTCTATCTCGGTCCAGACGCCGGTGGTGATGATCACCAGGCCGGTGCAGGACACGACGATGATCGTGTCGATGAAGGTCTGGGTCATCGACACCAGGCCCTGCCGCACCGGATGCGTGGTCTGCGCCGAAGCGGCGGCAATCGCGGCGGAACCCATGCCGGATTCGTTCGAGAAGATCCCGCGCGCCACGCCGAACTGCACCGCGATCATGATGGTGGAGCCCAGGAAGCCCCCCGTCGCCGCCGTCCCGGTAAAGGCCTGCGAAAAGATCTCGCCCAGGGCGGCGGGCACCGACCCGATGTTGACCAGCAGGATGTAAAGCGCGCCCAGGACGTAGAACAGGATCATCACCGGCACCAGCCCGGCAGTCACCTTGCCGATGGACCTGATCCCGCCGACCAGCACCACCAGCGTCAGGCCGGCCAGGACGATGCCGGTGATCCAGGTCGGGATCATGAAGCTGCGCTCGAGGTTCGAGGCGATCGAATTGCCCTGCGTCATGTTGCCGATGCCGAAGCAGGCGCAGACGGCGAATATCGCAAAGCACAGCGCAAGGAACCTGCCAAAGCCGTTCGGGATGCCGCGCTCCAGGTAATACTGCGGGCCGCCGTTCTTCTCGCCGACCTCGTCGGTGGTGCGGAAGCGCACGCCGAGGAAGGCCTCGGCATATTTCGATGCCATGCCGAGGATCGCCGTGACCCACATCCAGAACAGCGCCCCCGGACCGCCCGCCGCAATGGCCGTCGCCACCCCGACGATGTTGCCGGTGCCGACCGTCGCGGCCATCGCGGTGGTCAGCGCCTGGAATTGCGAGATGTCGCCCTCGGCATCGTCATCCCTGCGTTTGAGCAGGCCAAGCCGCAGGGCCGCGCCCAGACGGACCAGCTGGATGCCCTGCAACCGGATCGTCAGGTAAAGCCCGGTGCCCAACAGCAGCGGGACAAGAAGGTAAGGCCCCCAGACGATCCCGCCGATTTTCCCCAGGATTGCTTCCATCTGGTCGAGTCCCATCGATGCCGCCTCTCGTGATTGCAAGGGCCGCAAACGGAACCGTCCGGTCCCGGATGTCAAGTTCGGCCGGGGCACGGCCCTTGCCGCAGCGAAGGGGGGGAAAGACGTCCCCACCAGGACAGGGACAGAGACCGGCGAGGGCGGGTTCGCTTGGCGCCGCAGCGCAAAGGCGGTCCGCTCGGGATCCCCTTGCGCAAGCTGCCGAGGCCTTGGCCCGGCAGGGATTGCTCCCGGCCCCATCGGCGCCAAGGGGCGCGATGGCCCCGACGCCATCGCCACGGGTTTCGATCTGCCGCGCTGGGGCGCGAATCAGGCCGGTATCTGCCGCAGGATCAGGAACAGGAGCGCCGACAGAAGCGCCGCGGCAGGAACGGTGACGACCCAGGCCGCCCCGATGGTCAGCACATGCAGCCTGCGGACCAGCTTGCGGCGGCGGCGCTCGTCCGCGGGTATGTATTCCGGCCGGGGCACGGCGATGCGGGCCTGTTTCAGCCGCCGCTCGGCATCCCATTCGCGAAAGAAGCCCACGCCGAAGATCGCCCCCACCGCGATATGGGTCGAGCTGACCGGCAGCCCCAGCCAGCTTGCCAGAATGACCGTGATCGCCGCCGACAGGGCGACGCAATAGGCGCGCATCGGGTTGAGCTTGGTGATCTCGCTGCCGACCATGCGGATCAGCTTGGGGCCGAACAGGCTGAGCCCGAAGGAGATCCCGAAGGCCCCGATCAGCATGACCCACAGGGGAATGGTCACGTCGCCATTGAAATCGCCCGTCTGCACCGTCTGCACGATGGCCGCCAGCGGGCCGACGGCATTGGCGACGTCGTTGGCGCCATGGGCAAAGCTGAGCAAGGCGGCAGAGGCGACCAGGGGGATGCCGAACAGCACCTTCACCGACTTGTTGCGGTTCTCAAGCCCCTCGGACTGGCGGCGGGTGACCGGAATCATCAGCAACCAGCAGCCCAGCCCCACCATCAGACCCAGCAGCAGCGCAGCGCCCATCGAGACCTCGACCAGCTGCTTCAGCCCCTTCATCACCAGATAGGCGGCAAAGGTGCCCGCCATGATGCCGACCAGGATGGGCACCCAGACGCGGGCCGCGGCGATCTTGTCCTCGCGATAGACGATGCGGGACTTGATGAGCCACAGGAAGCCTGCCGCCACGACCCCGCCCATCACCGGAGAGATGACCCAGCTGGCGGCGATGGCGAGCATCTGGTCCCAGCTGACCGCGCCGAAACCGGCCCCGGCGATGCCCGCGCCCACGACCCCGCCGACCACCGCATGCGTGGTCGAGACCGGCGCCCCGATCCATGTCGCCAGATTGACCCACAGGGCCGACGCCAGCAGCGCCGCCATCATCGCCCAGATGAAGGTCGCGGGCGTGTCCAGCGCCTCGGGGGCGACGATGCCCTTGGCGATGGTCGAGACCACGTCGGCCCCGGCGATCAGCGCGCCCGCGCTTTCGAACACCGCCGCGATGACGATGGCGCCCCCCATGCTGAGCGCGTTCGCCCCCACCGCAGGACCCATGTTGTTGGCCACATCGTTGGCCCCGATGTTCAGCGCCATGTAGGCGCCAAACACGGCGGCGGTGACGACGATCAACATCTCGCCGCTCTGCCCCAGCAGGATCGCCGCGGCGAGTCCGGCCAGGATGATGAAGACGAAGCCGATGCCCGGCGCCACCAGCGGCCGGGACACATAAGCGGCGGCTGCCTCGAGATTCGCGAAGCGGCCGAGATCGCGGTCCAGCGTTTCCAGGTGTCGGGGCTCGAGATCCTTGTCAGACATGTTCCGCCTTTCTGTTGCCGCGGGTGCTAGGAGGGAATCGGCGGCATATCAAGACGGCGCTGTCACAAGACAGTCGCACAGTTGCAACATGCCGCCTTGCCATCGGCCGCCGCCGACCGGCCCGCCGCGATCAGCGCCCGTTTCGGCGCAAGGCGGCCGTGCTGCCCCAAACCCCGTTTGCCCGGACCGAAGGATCTGGAAGAGTCCCGGCGCAGCCTTCGGGGTCGCGCAATTGCAGATTTTCGTCGGCCTAGGCGGTTGTCACCGTCAGCGGCTTGGGGCGCGCCCCGATCCAGACGATCTGGAAACAGGACATGCCATGAAGCCAGGGGCAATGTTCGCATTCGCCGTGGCGGCGGGGCCTGGTCCGGCCGCGCCGGCGCAGGGGATCGCGTTCTTCAGCATCGGCACGGGCGGCACCCATGGCCCGATGGCGGGCTGATCGCGCATGCGATCCCGAGCCCGCCCCACGCCTGCGAGGAAGGCCATCCTTCCGGGATCGTCCTGTTCCTGCTTTCGGTCCATCTTATACGCCCGGCTTCGGCATCCCGCGCCACTTGGCATCGCGGGGGCTGCGCATGGGCAGGGCGCTGTCCATCGTCTTCCTCGGCTTCTCGACGCCGGCGCGCAACCGCCACCGGACGGAGGGCCGCGTCATTCCCGACGTGCTGCCGGTGACGGACTGGCTTCTGGCCCTTAGCAGCGCGGTCGGCGCCTGCCACGGGCGGTATGGCTGCAATTCTGCGTCCGCAACCCGCTACAGGGCGTCGGTCTGCTGTGCGTAGCAATGGCGATCTTTTTCGCCCGCGCCTCGATCATCGGCAATGACGCCTGTTCGGAAATGGCCCCGCCCTTTCCTTGGCATCGGCCGGGGCCAGGCTTGCCGCCCCGCGACGCCTGCTGCCGGTCATGGTGCCATGGCGGGCATTGCAGGCTGTCGCCACGGTGTTCGATCTTGCCGACGCCTCGGGCGGGCTGATGGCGACGGCCAGCATGATACCCGGTCCGCCCCACACTTTCCCAGGCGGACGCCCGACCTGCGCCGCCGCGGTCAGCAATAGCGTTCCACGAAAGCCATCTGGTGATCGCCATAACGGTCGCCATGGGCAAATCCCGGCGGAAGGATGCGCCCGATTTCCGCAATATCCGCGGCGGCAAGGTCCGGCACCTGCCAGTCGCGAAGGTGATCCGCCGTCCGCGTGCCGGGGATCGGGACGATGTGATCCCCCTGCGCCAGAACCCATCCCAGCGCCGCGCCGGGGACCGTCCAGCCCCGCTCGGCGCAGAGAGCCCGGAACGGTGCCATCGCGGCAAGGTTGACCGAGAAATTCGGCTCGGTGAACCGCGGGTTGGTGTCGCGGAAATCGATGCCTGCGCGGAAATCCCGTTTCAGCGGCGCGCGCCCGAACATGCCGCGCCCCAGGGGCGAAAAGGCGACGAAGGCCACGCCAAGCGCGCGGCAGGCCTGGATCAGGCCCAGCTGGGGCAGCCGCGTCCACAGGGAAAATTCGCTCTGAACCGCGGCCACGGGATGTTCGGCATGGGCGCGGCGCAGGGTCGAGGGCGCGATCTCGGACAGGCCATAGCCGCCGATCTTGCCTTCCTGCACCAGCTTCGCCATCGTCCCGGCCAGGTCCTCGACCGGGATCTCGGGCTGGCGGCGGTGGATGTAGTAAAGCTCGACATGCTCGCGCTTCAGCCGGCGCAGCGATTCTTCAAGGCATTGGCGGATATAGGGCTCGTCGTTGCGCACGGCGCGCGGCGGCCCGGTGACAATGCCGCATTTCGTGGCAAGGTGAATGTCCCGGCGCCCCCATTTGCCGAGGATCCGCTCCGACACGCCCATGCCATAGATGTTGGCCGTGTCGAAATGGCTGATGCCGGCGTCCGCCGCCGCGTCGAGGCAGGCCAGCGACGTCGCCTCGTCCGTGGCGCCGAAGATCCCGCCAAAGCTCATCGTGCCGAAGCCGATGGCGCCGACGTTGCGATTGCCGAGCCGTCTCTGTTCCATCCCTGCCTCCCCGTGCCGCGGTGCGGCAGGGAAGCGCGGCGCGATCGGTTCGTCAAGCGAAAGCGACCTGCGGGCGGCCGGGGCCGCGCCCCCTCTTGGCGGTGCATGTTCACCCGCGCCGGTTGCTCATCCCCGCTGCGGCAGCTTCGCGCTTCGCCACATGATGAACAGCCCCGAGAGGACGATCATGGCCGAACCGATCAGCATCGAGCCCGTAAGACGCTCTCCGAAAAGCAGGACGCCCAGGGCGACGCCAAAGATCAATCGCACGTAGCGGAAGGGCGTGACGGCAGAGACCTCGCCCGTCCGCATCGCCTTCATCAGGCAGGCATAGGCGCAGACCCCGCAAAGCACCGCGCCCGCCAGAAGCAGCCAGGCCCGCCTTTCGGGAAGGACGAAGGCCGCGTCCGACCAGAAGGAAACCATCACCCCGGCGACCGCCACCGCCAGAAAGCCGTAGAACCCCAGGACGTTGGTCCCCAGGGACGCAGGGGCCGCCCGGCTGGCGAGGTCTCGTCCGGCAAAGCCCAGCATGCCCGCAACCGCGAGAAGCGAGAGCATGGAGAAGCCGTCCGTTCCCGGCCTGACGATCACCAGCACGCCCCCCATGCCCAAGAGGATGGCGCTCCACCGGCGCCATCCGACCCGCTCGCCGAAGACGAGGGCGGCGGCGGCCACCACCACGACCGGCGTCGCCTGCAGGATGACGGTGGCCGCCGAAAGCGGTATCAGCGCCAGCGCGAGGACATAGAACAGCCGGCCCGCGATCTCGAACACCACCCGCAGGCGCATGGGAAAGGACAGCACCTCGGGCGTGAACAGGCTTTCGCCTGCCCATCGGGCCAGGCCGGCAAAGACCAGCGCGCCGCCCAGGCCGAAGGTGACAAGGATCTGGGCGATGGGGATGGTGGAGGAAACGCCCTTGATCATGGCATCCTCGAGCGTGAAGCCCGCCATCGCCGCGACCATCCACAATGCGCCGACAAGGTTGGCGGCATGGCGCCTGCGCGCGGCCAGGGTTTCTTGCGGCGGGGCCGAAACGCGTTCCATGGGTGGGCTCGTCCAATGAATGGGTAAGAAGATCCTTGCCCGAGTATCAGCCCAGGCCCTCGCATGCCACCCGTTCCGGCGCGGCGGCCGGTGTCGCCCGTCGGCGCCGGCACCGATGCGACGCGGGTGGCAAGCTACAACCCCCGGGTTTCGCTGCCGCTGGTCGGCCGCCGCATCCTGGGGCTGGAGGCCGCGGGCTATGGCACGCTTCTGGGCTGCATGGGCGCGGGCGCGGTGCTGGGCGCGCTGCTGCTGAAGCGGCTGCGCCGGACGGTTCCCGCCAACCGGCTCTCGGTCTGGGCGACGCTGCTGTTTGCGCTGGCGACGCTGGCGCTGACGCTGGGGCCGAACGCCTGGATCGCCGGCGCGGTCATGGTCCTGGCGGGGCTGGCCTGGATCGGGATGCTGACCTCGCTGAACGTGGCGACGCAGACGGCCTCTCCGGGCTGGGTGAAGGCGCGGGCGCTGGCCGTCTATCTGCTGGTCTTCCAGGGCGCGATGACGGGCGGCAGCGTGCTTTGGGGCACCATCGCCTCGTGGTCCGGCGTGCCGGCGGCGCTGGTGGTGGCATCGGCGAGGCTGGTCGCCTCGGTGCTGCTGGCGCGCGTCTGGCGGCTGCCCAAGGATGCGACGGCCGACCTTGCCCCCTCGGACCATTGGGCGGAACCCGTGGTCGCCGTCCCGCCTGGGGACGATCGCGGCCCGGTACTGATCGAGATCGAATATCGCGTCGATCCGGCCCGGATGGCCGAGTTCACGGCCGCCCTGCGCCGCTTCAGCACCACCCGCCAGCGCGACGGCGCGATCCGCTGGGACCTGTGGGAGGACGTTGCCGAGCCGGGGCGGCTGGTCGAGGCCTTCGCGGTGGAAAGCTGGGTCGAGCATCAGCGCCAGCACGCCCGCGTCACCCATGCCGACCAGCTGGACCAGCAGATGCTCAACGCCTTCCACATCGGCGAGGGACCGCCGCGGGTCAGGCACCTGCTGCGGCCGCTGTGACCGCGCGCCCAAGGAACGACAACGCCAGAAAGGACCGACATGATGAACCAAGCCCTGACACCCTATGAGCCGCTTTTGCTCGGCATCCTCAGGATCGTCGCCGCGCTGGTGATCTTCAGCTACGGCACGCAGAAGATCCTTGGCTTTCCGGCCAGCCAGGCCGTGCCCCCGACCGGCTCGCTGCCCTGGATCGCGGGCCTCTTCGAACTGGTCGCGGGCTTTCTGGTCCTGGTCGGGTTCCAGGCCCGCGTCGCGGCCTTCATCCTGTCCGGGGTCATGGCCTTCGCCTATTTCCTGGCGCATGCGCCGCAGGGGTTCTATCCGGCGCAGAACGGCGGCGTTCCCGCGATCCTGTTCTGCTTCGTCTTCCTGTATCTTGCGGCGGCGGGGGCCGGCCCGGTCAGCCTCGATGCAGCCCTGCGCAAGACCTGATACCGTAAGACTTCGCATCCCCGGACCCACGAAAGGAGCCTGACATGAGCTGGAACCCCACGCAGAACCCGGATTGCCCCGACCGCAAGGGCCTGGAATCCATCGAGACGCTGATCATTCCGCGCGCCCGCGACCTGGGCGGCTTCGAGGTGCGCCGCGCGCTTCCCGCGCCGCGCCGGCAGATGGTCGGCCCCTTCATCTTCTTCGACCAGATGGGCCCGGCCGAGTTCCTGACCGGCGGCGGCATCGACGTGCGCCCGCACCCGCATATCGGGCTGGCGACGGTGACCTATCTCTACCAGGGCGAATTCCATCATCGCGACAGCACCGGCGCCGACCAGATGGTCTATCCCGGCGAGGTCAACTGGATGATCGCCGGCAGCGGCGTCACCCATTCCGAGCGCACCAGCGAGGAGATGCGCAAGCAACCCGGCTCGCTCTTCGGCATCCAGACCTGGGTCGCGCTGCCGGAAGCCGAAGAGGACCGCGCCGCGGCCTTCGAGCATCACGGCAGGGAGGCGCTGCCCTTCCTCGATGAAGGCGGCAAGCAGGTGCGGCTGATCCTGGGTTCGGCCTGGGGCGAGCGCGCGCCGGTCAAGACCTTCACCGAGACCTTCTATGCCGATGTCGTCCTTGCCGCCGGGGCCAGCCTACCGCTGCCCGACGATCACGAGGACCGCGGCGTCTATGTGGTCGAGGGCAGCATCCGTGTCGCCGGCCAAAGCTTCGAGGCCGGCCGGATGATGGTGTTCCGCCCCGGCGACCGCATCAGCCTGAAGGCTGGCGAGGCCGGCGCGCGGCTGATGGTTCTGGGCGGCGAGACCATGAACGGGCCACGCTATATTTCGTGGAATTTCGTCGCCTCGTCGCAGGAACGGATCGACGCCGCCAAGGAGGCGTGGGCGCAGGGCGACTGGGAACACGGCCGCTTCCGCCTGCCGCCGGGGGACGAGAGCGAGTTCATCCCCCTGCCCGACCAGCTGCGGTGAAGGAACGCATGTCCGACGCGGCAGCGGGACGGACCGTGCCGCCCTGATGCTTGGGCAAGATCCACCCCCTGGCTCATGGCCCGGCCGGGATACCCCCACCACCACGGCAAGGGCATGTCCGGCCTCACGTCGCGGCCTTCAGGTTCACCCGCTCTTCCAGCTTTGCGGTCGCTTCCTTGCGCTCGCTGTAGCGGTCGGTCAGGAAGGCCGAGAGGTCGCGGGTCAGCAGGGTGAACTTCACCAGTTCCTCCATCACGTCGACGATGCGGTCGTAATAGCTCGACGGCCGCATGCGCCCGGCCTCGTCGAACTCCTGCCATGCCCTGGCGACCGAGGACTGGTTCGGGATCGTCAGCATCCGCATCCAGCGGCCGAGCACGCGCATCTGGTTCACCGCGTTGAAGCTTTGCGAGCCGCCCGAGACCTGCATCACCGCCAGCGTGCGGCCCTGCGTCGGACGGATCGCCCCCATCGACAGCGGAATCCAGTCGATCTGCGCCTTCATCACCCCGGTCATCGCGCCGTGGCGTTCCGGGCTGGTCCAGACCTGGCCCTCGGACCACAGGCACAGGTCGCGCAGCTCCTGCACCTTGGGATGCGACGGTTCGGCATCCTCGGGCAGCGGCAGGCCGTTGGCGTGGAACACCCGCGTCTCGCAGCCGAAATGCCGCAGCAGGCGCTCGGCCTCCAGCGTGGCGAAGCGGCTGCAGGAGCGTTCGCGCAGCGAGCCGTAGAGCAGCAGGATGCGCGGCGGATGCGTCGCGCGGGGAATGTCCGGGATCGGCCCGCTGGTCGAGGTGCCGGTGCCGATCCTGCTGGTCAACGCCGCCCTGTGGCTGGGCCGCCGCTGGTTCCCCGAACTTGCCGCGAAGGAGGCACGCGCATGATCCCCGACCTGCCGAACCTGTCGTCCGACTGCCGACGCGCGCCCGCGATCCCAGCCATCCCCCCCCGAACGAAGCCCAGGGCCGCTGCGCGCAGGACCGCGTCCATTCGTCGGCGAAGGCAGCCCCGACAAGCGACGTGGTCTTCCATCCCATCGCGACCAACGCATCCAGCAGCGTCGGCTGGTCGGCATCGCGACGGTGCCCTGCCTTGCTGTCAGCCCGCTATACTCGGACCTTGCAGGCCTTCCGTCCGACATCCTTGGGAGAGGACAGTCGATAGGCCGTGTAGTGACCCGGATCATCCATCCTGACGGACATTGCCCCATCCGCCAGGTCGGGCGAGTCGCAAAGAGCGTGCTGATCAGGCGGCCGCCGCGAGTCCAGCCACCGCTGCAGCGGTTCGGACGGGGCAAGCGGCAGGCCGTCGCGGGACAGATACGGATCCCCGTCGAAACCTTGGGGCCATCGGCGGGAGACCTGGGGGGCTCGACCGCGCTCGGCCCGTGATCGCCATCCGTATCCCGCCCCAGATCGGCCAGGATCAGCAGGGTATTGGGCGCGTCATAGATCCAGCTGACCTCGGCCACCCAGGGCGTCCCCGGTCATCGAGGCGCAGGGTCAGGGACGCATCCACGAAGCCATGCGGCTGCGCGGCAGCCGCCACGGCCGCGCAGCCGGAAAGTCCGGCGATCAGGCGGGACAGCCCCACGGCCCTTTTGCGCAGGCGAATGGCAAGGCAATTCACCCGCGCGGGAGGGCGCTTTCACCCCCGGCCGTCTGCGCGGCGGCGGGCGGCGGGAAGCCCCATATCCGCGGCGCGTCCCGCATCAGCATCCGCGCCTCGATCAGGTCGAGACGTCGGCAGACGGCCTCGGCATTGCCCGCGGTCTCGCCCAGAAGCTTCTGCCACAGGCGCAGGGCGGAAGCCGGGCTCCAGGGCAGCGCCGCCTGCGCCAGCCAGCGGCGCAGCTCGGGCGGCAGGCGGTCGTATTGCTTGATCGGACAGGGCCTGCGGCGGCGGCGCAGCGAGGTGGCAAGGTTGCCGCGCATCAGTGCAGCCTCCGCGCCTCGGGTGGCTCCGTGGCGGGATCGAGCGCCAGGAACAGCCGCACCTGCCCGGTTCCGGCGATGGGCGGGGAACGGTGCAGCAGCCGCGTGACCTCCATGCCGGGCCACAGCCCGCCGCGCAGGATCGCGGCCTCGCCCGCGCGCATCTCGCCGGCCGGCGCGACCTGGCCACTGGCATCCTCCAGCCCGAATTGCGTCCCCGGCCCCCGATAGGTGCAAAGCAGCCGCGCGGGCATCTGGTCGACATGGAATCGGCGACAGGCATCCGTCGTCACCGCCTCGAAGCGGATATGCATCAGCGGGTTGCGCACGACCTGGGCAAAGACCAGCGCCAGCGCCCCGATGTCGCTGGCCAGCAGGTCTCGCATCGTCCCGGCAGGCAGGCAGGAGCAGTCGCAGGCGGCGTGGATGCAGTTCTCGGCCGCGCGGAAATCCACCAGGGCGCGCAGGGCCGGCAGTTGGCCGACCGGAATGCCCTCGATCCATTCGGCGAAAGCGGGAGAGAGGCGGCGCCGCCAGATCGCGGCGCCCACCCCCGGCTGCGCCACCTGCTGCAGCACCAGCCCGCTGTCGGATTCGCGGATTTCCCGCGCCTCGGCGGCATCGGGGCCTGGAGCTTGCGGGATTGCGGTATCGGTCTTGGTCATGCGGCTGCTTCTCCTCTGGTCCGCTTCTGAGGGGGCATCCCAGCCCCCGCCCTTGCCGCGCTCAGGCCACGCGACGCTGGCCCCATTGCGGAAAGGGATCGGGCAGCCTCGCCCAGGCTTCGGGCGTGAAGTCCCAGGCCTCGACCAGGGCATCGTCCAGGGCCTGGGTGATCGCCGCAGGGTCCATGCCCGCGCCGATGAACACCAGCTCCTGCCGGCGGTCGCCCCAGGGTTCCTGCCAGTTCCTCGCCACCTCGGCGAGGCTGTCGGGATGCGTCGGCCAGCGTTCGCGCGGCACCGAGGCCCACCAGCCACCCAGAGGCGTAACCGAAGAGACGACGCCGGCCAGGCTGAACTCCACCGCCCAGTTCGGGCGGCTCGCGATCCAGAAATGCCCCTTGGCGCGGATCACGCCGGGCAGGTCGCCGTTGAAAAGGTCGTGGATCCTGCGCGGGTGAAACGGCCGCCGCGCGCGATAGACGAAGGAAGAAATGCCGTATTCTTCAGTCTCCGGCACATGATCCTCGAAACCGTAAAGCTCTTTCGCCCACATCGGATGCAGATGCGCGCGGTCGAAATCGAACAGGCCGGTGTCGAAGATCGCATCGGCATCGACACGGCCGAAATCCGTCTCAATGAGCGTCGCGTCCGGGTTCAGCGCCCGCACGATCTTGCGCGCCCGGTCCAGCCGCTCGGGTCCCGCGTCCGTCGCCTTGTTCAGCACGATCACATCGGCGAATTCGATCTGGTCGGTCAGCAGGTTGACCAGCGTCCGCTCATCCGCGTCGCCCAGGCTTTCGCCGCGTTCGGCAATGAAATCGTCGCTGGCGAAGTCGTTGGTCAGGTTGATCGCATCGACGACCGTGACCATGGTGTCCAGCCGCGCGACATCCGACAGGCTGTCGCCGTTCTCGTCCCGGAAATCGAAGGTCGCAGCGACGGGCAGAGGCTCGGCGATGCCGGTGCCCTCGATCAGCAGATAATCGAAGCGGCCCTCCTCGGCCAGCTTGCGCACCCCTTGCAGCAGGTCGTCGCGCAAGGTGCAGCAGATGCAGCCATTGGTCATCTCGACCAGCTTTTCCTCGGCCCGGTTCAGTTCGGCGCCGTCGCGCACCAGGTCGGCGTCGATGTTCACCTCGGACATGTCGTTGACGATGACGGCGACGCGGCGGCCCTCGCGATTGTTCAGGACGTGGTTCAGAAGCGTGGTCTTTCCCGCACCCAGAAAGCCGGACAGGACGGTGACGGGCAGGCGTTTGTCGCGCGTTTGCTGGCTGGTCGGCATGGCATCCTCGTAAATGTAATGTTATTACGTTACTCAAATAGCCAGAATCGCCGGGGCCTGCAATGTCGTTCTTTTCCACCCGCCCCAGCGTCGGACAGGTCGAGGAAGGCAGCCGTCTGGCCTCGAAATCGGCGCCGACGGGCTGATCCCGGCCGTCACAATGCCGCCACGACCGAGGCCCATGCGCCCAGCCTGATGACCGTCGGATAGCCGGGCGCTGGCTCTAAAAACCCGCGCATGCCTCGCCCAATTCATCATGAGAATCTGCATGACTAATATCTTTCAACACACTGATAAACATCGACTCTGTATCCGCATGAGATGCGGCATCCTGCATGCAACCGGGCGGATCGTGGCGCTGGAAGACGACCCCTCTTCCATGCCCAGAAGTTTCCATCGCGCGAGGCCGCAGGCAAGCGCCCCGCCGGTTGACCCGCTTTCATTCAGGGCAACACCATGCCGCAGGCTCCGGTCACGATCCTGAACGGTTTTCTCGGGGCCGGAAAGGCTACGCTCATGCAGAGCCTGCTGGTGCAGGCCCGCAGCATGCCGGGCGTCCGGCCAGGCGTCATCGTCAACGCGATGAGCAAACTCGACGTCGATGGCGCAATCCTCGACACCAGCAATGCGATCTCGCGCCGCGACCCGCGCTTTGCCGCCATTCCGGCCGGCAGCATCAGCGGCGCGCAGGGGCTGGAGCAGTTCGTCCGCGCCGTGGACAAGGTGACCGCGCAGGGGGACGCCACCCATATCCTGATCGAAACCTCGGGCAGCAGCCATCCTTGGCCGCTTCTCGAGGCGATCCGCGCGCATCCCGCCCTGCGGCTGCACGGCTTCCTGTCGGTGGTGGACACGGCGACGCTGGCGCAGGACCACGACCTGGGCCGCGCCATCCTGCCCGCCGCCTCGCGCCAACTGGCCGGGGGCCGGCGCGGGATCGAGAACCTGCTGGCCGAGCAGATCATGTTCGCCAGCCGCATCCTGCTGAGCGAGATGGACCGGGTGTCCGGCGAGACGCTGCGCACTGTCGCGCAGGCGATCCATCCGCTCAACCCCTTCGCCGACATCATGGGGATGCAATGGGGCAATGTCCGGCTGGCCGATGTGCTGGCCCTGCCGCCCTATGACCATGCGCGCGTCGCCGCCCTGGGGGCGGAACTGACCGACTGGGACCGCAGCCGCGGCACCGCCTCGATGTCCGGGGCCGAGGATTATCGCATCGACAGCATCGTGATCGCGGACCCCCGCCCCTTTCACCCGCAAAGGCTGTGGCAGGTCTATAACCACGCCCTCGGCACCGGCATCCACCGCAGCAAGGGCTTCTTCTGGCTGCCGACGCGCGACCGGCTGCAACTGCTGTGGAACCAGACGGCGGGCAGCATCGGGCTGGAGATCGTCAACTACTGGAAAATCGCCGCGCTTGAGGACAACAGCCTGAACCTGCTGCCCGAGGAACGCGACGAGATGCGCCGGCGCCTTGCAGGCCTGTCGCCCGAATTCGGCGACCGGCGCTGCCGGCTGACCGTGATCAGCGACCGCGACGAGCTTGCGGCGTTCGCCGATGCGGTGAGGGATTGCTTCTGCACCCCTGAGGAGATCGCGGCCTGGAAGGCGGGCGAGCCCTTCGACGACCCCTGGCCGGCAAGCACAGTGAGATTGTCGCAGCGGTAAGCCGCCCGGCCCGGCATTGCACCTATCGGACCGTCAGCGTTGTCCTGAAGCGGTCGCGATAGTCGCGCGGCGTCAGCGAAAAGCGGCGCAGGAAGGCCTTGCGCAATTGCTCGTCCGAGGTGAAGCCGCAGCGAAAGGCGATGGCCTTCAGCGGCAGGTCGCAGTCCAGAAGCAGCGCCTTTGCCCGCTCGCAACGCACGCCTTCCAGATAGCTGGCCGGGGTCGTGCCCAGTTCGGCGGCGAACAGGCGGGTGAAGTTGCGCGGGCTCATCCCGGCGCGGGCGGCCATGTCGGGGATACGCAGGGGCCGGTCCAGGTTGGCCAGCAGCCACGCCTGGATGTCACGCATCCCCGGCGGGCCGCGCATCTGGCTGGTCAGGGCGGCGCTGAACTGCGACTGCCCGCCCGGCCGCTTGAGATAGATCACCAGGTCGCGCGCCACCGCCAGCGCCAGATCGCGGCCGAAATCCTGCTCGACAAAGGCCAGCGCCAGGTCGATCGCCGCCGTGACACCGGCCGAGGTCCACAGGCTGCCGTCCTGCACGAAGATCGCGTCGGCATCCACGCGGACCTTGGGAAAGCGGCTCTGCAACAGCTCGGCCACGCTCCAATGCGTCGCTGCGCACCGTCCGTCCAGAACCCCCGCCGCGGCCAGGAAGAACGACCCCGAGCAGAGCGCCGCGAAGCGTTCCGCCTCGAAGGCCCGCCTGCGGCACCACTCCACCAACCCGGCTTCCCGCGCCAGCGCCGCCTGGATGTCGAGCGCCCCGGCGACCATGACCGTGGCCAGCGGACCTTCCGGCAGCGGCCCCGCCTCCAGCGAGATCAGCGTGTCCGAGGGCACCATGCCGGGCTGGCGCGCAGCCAGCACGATGTCATAGCGGCGCGGATCGCCCCGCGCGGCCAGGTGGCGGTTGGCATAGCTGAGCACATTGACCGGCCCGACCGCCTCCATCGACTTGAAGCCGGGATAGATGACGACATGCACCCGGTGGCTGTCCCTGCCGGGCGCGGCTGGCCCCTGCCTTGTCATTCGCTTCCCGCCCCCTGGCCTGAACATCGGCAACCCTGTCCGAAATCGACCGGCCGGGCAGGTTCCTGCAATATCCGCAACGTAATAACATTACTTCACTGGATGCAAGCCGAGGAGTATCGCCATGAAGACCCGCGCCGCCATCGCCTGGGAACCGAACCGCCCGCTGGAGATCGAGGAAATCGACCTTGAAGGCCCCAGGGACGGCGAGGTCCTGGTCCGCATCGTCACCACCAGCCTGTGCCATACCGACATGTTCACCCTGTCGGGCAAGGATCCCGAGGGGCTGTTCCCCGCCATCCTGGGCCACGAGGGCGTCGGCATCGTCGAGGAAATCGGCCGCGGCGTCACCTCGGTCAAGCCGGGCGACCATGTCATCCCGCTTTACATCCCCGAGGATCCCGACTGCCCCTATATCAAGTCGGGCAAGACCAACCTGTGCCAGACCATCCGCGAGACACAGGGCCGCGGCGTGATGCCCGACGGCACTTCACGTTTCTCCCATAAGGGCAAGATGATCCATCACTACATGGGCACCAGCACCTTCAGCGAATATACGGTGCTGCCCGAGATCTCGGTGGCCAGGATCTCGACCGAGGCGCCCCTGGCCAAGGCCAGCGTCATGGGCTGCGCCATTCCGACCGGCATGGGCGCAGTCAGGAACACCGCCAAGGTCGAGCCGGGTTCGACCGTCGCGGTCTTCGGCCTGGGCGCGGTCGGCATGGCGGTGATCCAGGGGGCGAAGATGGTGGGCGCCGGCCGCATCATCGGCATCGACACCAACCCCAGCAAATTCCCGCTGGCCCGCGGCCTGGGCGCGACCGAATGCATCGACCCCAAGGAGTTCCAGCAGCCGATCCACCAGGTCGTCATCGACATGACCAACGGCGGGGTGGATTATGCCTTCGAATGCATCGGCAACGTGAACGTCATGCGCTCGGCGCTGGAATGCTGCCACAAGGGCTGGGGCGAGTGCACGGTGATCGGGGTCGCAGGCGCGGGCGAAGAGATCGCCACCCGTCCGTTCCAGCTGGTGACGGGCCGGGTCTGGCGCGGCTCGGCCTTTGGCGGGGTGCGCGGGCGCAGCCAGTTGCCCGGCATGGTGGACGAATGGCTGCGTGGCGATTTCGACGTCGATCCCTATATCACCCACAACATGACGCATGAGCAGATCAACACCGCCTTCGACCTGCTGCACGCGGGCGAGTCGATCCGCTCGGTCATCCATTTCCGCCCCGACGAAACGATGCGGGTCAACAGCCTGCCCGGCAGGATCGTCCCGGCGTAAGCCGATGAGACAATCCCCGGACATCCTACATGTCCGGGGTTCGGAGCATAGCCTCTGCAATGGACTGCGCCGAAGCCGGCCAAATCGGGAAGATCATCGCCCGATGCCGCATCGATCCTTTTGGTGGTTCCCGCCATGCCGGGACCACCTCGACACGCGGCAGCGACGGGCGGAGCTTCACCTAGGGGTGCGGAACCATGCCGTTCAGATAGAGCGACAGGGCATATGCCGTCGCTAGGGCCTCGACTGCCAACCGCTCCCGTCCCTCGTTTTCATCCATGAAATAGGTTTCGAGGCCGCGTGTCGTGCATCCTCCAACGAGCGCAAGGACAAGAACGGCGTTGGCAATTCGCTTTGGCGCTCTCTTCTTCGATGAAATGTTTCTGCCACTACGGCAGGTATCGCCGGATACCGAAGCCGACCCCTGGGGAAGGCATCCCGGCTGGTCCGGTCGGGTAGCCGCGCCAGGATCGGATCAGAAGGGCGCCTGGACCAGGCGAAACGCCGTCGCGAAGGCGAAGATCGCCACCAGGCCGCCGAAGGCGATCTCGACCAGGCTGGCAATGACCGAAGCGCGGCTGAGGGACGGCAGCGAGACCTGCACCCCGCGGCGCAGGGCGACTGCGATGACCGCGGCAAGGCCCGTCACCATCATGGTGCCGATCCCCATGACATAGGCGCCGGCGATCCCGACGGCATCCAGATCGAGCCGCCAGGTCAGGATCAGCAGGAACAGCGCCCCGGTGCAGGGCCGCAGGGCCACCCCGGCGACCAGCGCCGCGGCTTCGCGCCAGGACCGGATTGCCCGAACCTCCTGCACATCGGGGACATGGGCATGGCCGCAGCCGCAGGTTTCGGAATGCGTGTGGCCATGCCGGTGCCGGCCTGCGGCCAGCCGGCGGAAGCCGCGCCAGCACAGGATCACCCCCAGCAGGGCGATGGCCGCGGCCGAGAACGGCTCGAGACTGGCGGAAGCGCCCTCGACGCGATCGCGCGCGCCGCCGAAGATCCAGACGCCCGTATAGACCACGGCCACCGCGACCGTCGCCTGCGCAAGGCTGGTTATCGCGGCCAAGCCGACCATGCGTCTCATCGGCACGTCGGTCGCGACCCCGTAGGCGCCGATCAGCGCCTTGCCGTGGCCCGGCCCCAGCGCATGCAGGAAGCCATAGGCGAAGCAGATGCCCAGGAATGCCGTGACCGCCCCGGCCTCGCCGCCCCGCAGGGCGCGCAAGGCCCGCGCCAGCGCGTTCTGGTAGTCGCGCTGCCAGCCCAGGGCCATGCGGGCGACGCGGTCGTCCAGCCCGGTCCAGAGAACCAGCCCGGCCACCACCGCCAGCGCAAGCAGGGCGATCAGGACGGCCTTGCGCATTCCAGCCTCATGTCGTCGGCGAAATCGCCGCCCACATCGGGGTATTTGCCCTGATCCATGATCTCGTCATTGGTCAGCTTGGCTAGTTCGTCGCCATATTTGCGTTGCGCGGCGGCGATGTCGGCCTTTTCGATCTGGACGCGGCAGTCGTCCCGGCCCCTGATTTCTAGCGTCCCGACCAGATCGTAGAAGGTGTAATAGGTCGGGTCATAGACCTGCACCTCGATCCGCTCATCCTCGGGTCGGATCCGGTCCAGAAGCGCGCGGATATGGGTCACGACGATCCTACCCTGCTGATAGCGGACG
Organism: Paracoccus ferrooxidans; assembly: GCF_029909815.1. Taxonomy (NCBI): domain Bacteria; kingdom Pseudomonadati; phylum Pseudomonadota; class Alphaproteobacteria; order Rhodobacterales; family Paracoccaceae; genus Paracoccus; species Paracoccus ferrooxidans. Next base: position 593,751 of record NZ_CP038201.1, read on the forward strand.
GCAACGTCCAGCGGACCCGACAGCGCGACCGGCATGCCGTCGCGGGTCAGGTAAAGGTCGCCGGCGAAATCCTCGGGCCAGTCGCTGAACATGGCGGTGAGGCAGGCGATCTCGTCATCCGTCAGCACGCCGTCGCCGTCCTTGTCCATCTCCATATCCTCGACCATCAGCATCGACGAGAAATCGTCGAAGGCCCAGACGACGCTGACGGCACCCAGCCTGCCCTCGCCGTCGAAGCGGAACGTCAGCCCGGTGTCGATGAAGACATGCGGATGCGCCTCGGCCTTTCCAAGGGAAAGGACCGACAGCAGGGACAGCAAGGCAAGCCGCAAACAGCGCATGGCGGCAGGCTTTAGGCCGCGGGCGCCGTTTCGACAAATCACAAAACTGGCGCGTCGGCATGTCCTTGCCGGCATCCCGCCCGCGTTCCGGCCTCAGCCGCCGTTTTCGGACGCCGGGACGCGCGACGGCCTCTCTTGCCCTTCTCTTTTCGTGATGTAATAACATCACATAAACTCGAGTCTGTTATGCAGCGACGCCCGGAGCCGCCTGAAATGAACCCCCGCACGGCCGATGCCTGTATCACCTTCGAGGATCTGACGGTCGGCTATGGCAGCCACGCCGCCGTCCATCACCTGACCGGCCAGGTGCCGCGCGGCGCGCTGCTGGCCGTGGTCGGGCCGAACGGGTCGGGCAAGTCGACGCTGATCAAATGCATCACCGGCCTGCTGGCGCCGATGAGCGGCACTTGCCGGGTCGCGGCGCGGACCAGCCTGGCCTACCTGCCGCAACAATCCGAACTGGACCGCAGTTTTCCGGCGCGGGTGATGGACCTGGTCGCGCTTGGCCTGTGGCACAAGCGCGGCCTTCTGGGGCGGCACCGGGCCGAGGATCGCGGCGCCGTCGCGGATGCGCTGCGCGCCGTGGGGCTGGACGGGTTCGGGCGGCGTCCCATCGACAGCCTGTCGGGCGGGCAGTTGCAGCGCGCCCTGTTCGCCCGGCTGCTGGTGCAGGATGCCGATCTGATCCTGCTCGACGAGCCCTTCAACGCCATCGACGAAAAGACCATCCGCGACCTGATCGGCCTGATCCTGCATTGGCATGGCGAAGGCCGCACCGTGGTCGTGGTCGTCCATGACCTCGACCTGGTGCGGGCGCATTTCCCGCAGGCCCTGCTGCTTGCCCGCCGCCCCATCGCCTGGGGGCCAAGCGCCGAGGTGGTGACGCCCGAGAACATGCAACGCGCCCGGCAGTTCCAGGAAGCCTGGGACGACGACGCCCCCTGGTGCGAGCCGTCCCCCGCCCCGGCCAGAGGCGTGGCGTGATGGTCGACTGGGTCGTGGCGCCTTTCCTCGAATTCGCCTTCATGCAGCGGGCGCTGGCGGGGGCGCTGCTGCTGTCGCTGTCGGCCTGCCCGGTCGGCGTCTTCCTGATGCTGCGCCGGATGAGCCTGACCGGCGACGCCATGTCCCACGCCATCCTGCCGGGCGCGGCGGCGGGCTTCCTGCTTTACGGGCTGGAGATCGTGCCGATGACCATCGGCGGACTGATCGCCGGGGCCATCGTGGCGCTTGGGGCCGGCGCCGTGGCACGGCTGACGGTGCAGAGGGAGGATGCCTCGATGGCGGCCTTCTATCTGGTTTCGCTGGCCATCGGGGTCGTCATGGTCTCGCTGCGCGGCTCCAGCGTCGATCTGATGCATGTGCTGTTCGGCACGGTGCTGGCGCTGAACGACGATGCGCTGTGGCTGATCGGGCTGGTCGCCGCCGTCACGCTGGCGACCACGGTGCTGCTGTGGCGGGCGCTGGTGGCGGAATGCCTCGACCCGCTGTATCTGCGTTCGGTCTCGGGCCAGGGGGGCGTGGTGCATTTCGTCTTCCTGGGGCTGGTGGTGCTGAACCTGGTCGCCGGGTTCCAGGCGCTCGGCACGCTGCTGTCGGTCGGGCTGATGATCCTGCCCGGCGCTGCGGCGCGGTTCTGGGTGAACGATGCCGTCGCGATGTGCGCCGCCTCGGTCGGGATCGGCATCGTCTCATCGCTGGGCGGGCTCCTGCTGTCCTATCACGCCAGCCTGCCCTCGGGTCCGGCGATCATCCTCTCGGCCGGGGTGGTCTATCTCGTCTCGCTTCTGGCCGGGCCGCGCGGCGCGCTGCGCCCGCTCCTGCCCCGCCGCCACCACCGGACGGCCTGACGCCATGAAAGGATATCCCATGAAAGACTGGCTCTTCCGCATTGCTGCCTGTTCGGCCATTGCGCTTTCGTCCGTTGCGGCTGCACAGGCGGAACCGCTGGACGTGGTCGCCACCTTCTCGATCATCGGCGATTTCGCGGCAGAGGTCGGCGGTGACCGGATCAGGCTGAAAGTGCTGGTCGGCCCGGATTCCGACACGCATGTTCATGAGCCACGACCGGCGGATGCCATCGCGCTGGCCGGGGCGGATGTGGTGCTGACCAACGGGCTGGAATTCGAGGGTTTCCTGACCCGCCTGATCGCCGCCAGCGGAACCGATGCCGCCGTCGCCACCCTGACCGACGGGGTCGAGACGATGGAGGAGCCGGGCGGCGGCCATTACCACTATATCGACGGCAAGGCGGTCTTCCATGCCGGCGCGCATGATCCCCATGCCTGGCAATCGGTGCCGAATGCCAAGGTCTATGTGCAGAACATCGCCGCAGCCTTCTGCGCGGCCGATTCCGAAGGCTGCGCCGCCTATCAGGCAAATGCGGCCCGCTATATCGGCGAACTGGACGCCCTCGATACCGAAATCCGCAGCGCCGTCGCCGCCCTGCCCACGGACCGCCGCACCGTGGTGGTCGCCCACAACGCCTTCCGCTATTTCGAGGCCGCCTATGGCGTGCATTTCCTGTCGCCGCAGGGCGTCTCGACCGAATCCGAGGCCGCTGCGGCCGATGTCGCGGGGCTGATCCGCGCGATCCGCGACCGCAACGCCGCAGCCATCTTCGCCGAGAACATCAGCGACACGAGGCTGCTGGAGCAGATCGCGCGCGAGGCCGGACTGCCGCTGGCAGGCACGCTCTATTCCGACGCGCTGTCCGGCCCGGACGGCCCGGCGCCCGACTACATCGCGATGATGCGCCACAATGCCAGCGCCATCGCCGCGGCGCTGGCCGCCCGCTGACCAGATTTCCGCCGGGACCAGCCATTGCCCCGTCCCGGAGCCTTCATCCCGATCCACCATCCAAGGAGACCATCCATGCTCAGACATCTCGCGGGTGCTAGCGCCCTGGCGCTGATCCTGGCCGGCGCGGCTTTCGCGCAGGACCATGACCACGACCATGGCGACGTCACGCTTTACCGCGTCTTCGTCGGCGATCACGAAAAGGGCCAGGTCACGGCGTTCGACCTGTCCGAACCCGATCACCGCTGGACCTTCCCGACCACCGGCCAGGTCAAGCTGTTCCCGGTCGCAGGTGGCGCGGTGGTGGCCGCGGTGCAGTCCGATGCCGATACGGTGCAGTTCATCCGCAGCGGCATCTCGTTCCACGACCACGGCGACCACCGCGACATCGAGGTGGCCGATCCCGCGGCCATCGACGCCAGCCTGACCGGGCCGCGCCCGTTCCACCTGGTCGAGCACGACGGCAAGGTGGTGCTGAACTACGACCAGGGCGGCTATGCCGAGATCCTGGAGGGCGGCGCGCTGGCCGAGGGCAAGGTCGAGCCGGTCAAGTTCCCGCAGGCCCGCGCCCATCACGGCTTCGTCGCGCCCCTGGGCGACAGCTGGCTCTCCACCGTCGCCTCGGACGAGAAGGTCGAGGGCGACGCCTCGGTGCCGCGCCTGGGCCTGCAGGCCTTTGACGCCGAGGGCAATCCGGCCGGCGATTTGGCCACCTGCACCGCGATCCATGGCGAGGCCTTCTCGGGCGCCTATCTGGCCGCCGGCTGCAAGGAGGGCGTGCTGACCGTCAAGGCCGGCGCGAGCGGCCCGGAATACAAGCTGCTGCCCTATCCCGCCGACCTGCCGCAGGGCGTGACCACCGGCACGCTGCTGGGCTCGACCGGCATCCAGGTCTTCCTGGGCAATTACGGCCCGGACGGGCTGGTGGTCATCGACCCGGTGGACGAGCCGCATTACCGCTACGTCAAGCTGCCTTTCCGCCGGGTGGATTTCGCGCTCGACCCGGCCAGGCCCTCGACCGGCTACGTGCTGACCGAGGACGGCAGCCTGCACCGCATCGACCTGCTGAAGGCCGAGATCGCGGCCAGCGCCAAGGTGACGGAGCCCTATTCGATGGACGGGCATTGGAACGACCCGCGCCCGCGCCTCGCCATGGCCGGGGATGAAATCGTCGTCACCGACCCCAACGCCGGCCTGGTGCGCCGCATCGCGACCGAGGACCTGACGGAGCGCGGCACCGTGCCGGTCGAAGGCAAGCCCTACAACATCGCCGTGACCGGCGGCAGCGGCGTCACGCACTGACGCAGGCACGACACGAAAAGGGGGCGGCGAACCGTCCCCTTTTGCTTTCCGGCCCTCGGTCAACCGATCCGGCCGCCGCCCTGTTTCGTGATCGCCACCACCGCCGGGCGCCCCGGCATGGCGTCGCGGAAATCCGGCCAGCGGGTGGACAGGTCCTCGTAATAGGACGGGCGGCCGTGGCCCTCCCAATCCTCGCCGCCATCGCCCGGATGCTGCACCGCCACGAAGAAGGTGGCCAGGTCCGGCGTCGGACAGGGGCCGCACATCTCGGCCCCCACGGGCACGCGATGGAACAGCGGCGAGGTGCAGCGCCTCCTGCCCTCGGCATCCCCCGGCGCGGCGACGGGCGGCTTTGCCGGAAGATGCCGGTCAATGCCCCGCGCCCGGACGCCGCCGTCCGAGGACAGCGGCATGGCTTTGCCCCGTTTGCCCAGCCGGCGCACCGGCGCAAGGGCCGATGGCGAACAGCCCGACCCTGCCCTAGAAATCCACCGAGGCGGAAAGCTGGAAGGTTCGCGGCGCGCCAAGCGCCACCACATTGCTTGCATTGGCGCCCGCCCAGTAGCTCTGGTCGAAGAGGTTCTTCACCCCGCCGTTCACCGAGACCTTCCTGCCGCCCAGGACCGTCTCATAGCGCATGCCCAGATCGACCCGCGTCCAGTCCGGGATCCTGATGGCATTGGCGTTGTCGACATATTGCGACGAGGTGTGGATCAGCCGCCCGCTGAGCGTCAGCCCCTGCACCCAGGGGGTATCCCATTCCAGGCCAAGGTTGACCGCCAGGGGCGCGGCGCCGGGCGCATGGTTTCCGTCATGGGCGCCGTCCTGCGTCCTGGTCAGGCGGGCCTGCGTATAGCTCACGCCTCCAAGCGCGCGGAGTTCCGGCGCGATCTCGCCCATGATGGCCCATTCGATGCCGCGATTGCGCTGCTCGCCGTTCTCGCGCAGCGTGGGCAGCGGCGCCGTGGCGTAATCGACCAGGGTGCCCGGCTTTTCGACCTGGAACAGGCTGACGGTGTTGATGAAGCCGCCGGTCTCCAGCTTGGCGCCGATCTCGACCTGGCGGGTCTTGTAGGGGGCAAAGACCTGCCCGGCGTTCTGGTAGGCGGCATCGACGATGGTGCCGGGCGACAGGCCCTCGATATAGCTGCCGTAGAAGGACAGATGTTCGCTGGGCTTGACCACCAGCCCGACCATCGGCGTCCAGGCGCTGGAATCGTAGCTGCTGGCGACAAGCCCGGTGGCGGTGTCGTAGCTGTCGGACCGGACCTTCTGGTGGCGGATGCCCAGCGTCAGCAGCGCGCGGTCGTCGAACAGGGACATGGTATCGACGAAGGCCAGGCTGGTCATCGTCGATTCGGCGGTCTTCAGCAGCGCGCCTGCGGGGTCCGGCCAGAGGGTGATCGGCAGCGGATCGTAGATGTTGGTCGGGTTGCGGGCAAAGGTGACGCTGGATGCCAGCTCGCGATTCTGCCGCGCGGCGCTGACGGCAAAGCGATGCTCGACCCCGCCGGTAGAGAATGCGCCGCGCACCCCGACCTCGGCCGAGCTGCCATCCGATTCATAGGGCCAGTCGGTGACGTTGACGGCGGTGTCGCCGTTCTGGGCCAGCGCGATGGCGATGCCGCCGAAGAAGCCGCTTTGCCGGAAACGCTGCACCCCCAGCCTGGAATAGGCGGTGACGCCGTCGGCAATGTCCAGTTCGGCCTGCAGGACGGCGCCCTGGGTGGTGTAGTCCGACCGGATCCCCGGATAGATGTTGGTGCTGCCGGAGGGCGCGGCGGGCATCTCGGTCAGGCCGGCCGCCGGAGAGGCGTAGAAGGCGATCCCGCCCTCGGTCTTTTCCTGCAGGTGATAGGCGTCGAGCGAAGCGCGGAAGCGCCCTCCCCGATAGTCGAGACCGACTGCGCCCACCGGAACCTTGCGCGACTGGCCGTCGATGAAGGTTTCGCCGCTGCGATAGCTGCCGTTGATGCGCAGGCCCCATTGCCTTTGCGCGCCAAAGCGCCAGCCCACATCCACATGCGCGCGCAGGGACGAATCCGAATCGAGCCCCATGGTCAGCCGCGCAAGGGGTTCGTCCCCCGCGCGTTTCATGACCAGGTTGATGCCGCCGCCGACCTGGCCCGACGGGGTGATCCCGCTTAGCAGCGCATTCGGGCCCTTCAGGACTTCGACGCGCTCGACGAATTCGACCGGAAGGCTGCCCGACAGCGGGGCAAGGCCATAGAGCCCGTTGATCGCCGCCTCGCCCACGTTCATGTCGAAGCCGCGGATCTTCACGTTCTCGGCCGAGCCATAGGCCGGGGTGGCGCGACGCACCGAGGGTTCGTTGTCCAGCACGTCGGCGACCGTCGCGGCCTGCTGGTCCTGGATCAGCTTGCTGGTATAGCTGGTCTGGTTGAACGGCGTGTCCATCACGCCGGTATTGCCAAGGATGCCAAGCGCGCCGCCCGAGGCGACCTGCCCGCCCGCATAGGCCGGCGGAACGTCCCAGCTTCCCATGCCCTCGCCCTGGATGACGACGGTGTCCAGCAGGATCGAGCCGGGCTCGGCCGCCGCCGGTGCCGCGGGTGTTTGCGCCAGGATGCTGACCGTCCGGGGATTGTTGAACCGATAGCCGAGCCCGGTGCCCGCCAGAAGCCGGGCCAGCGCGGCCTCGGCGGTCATGCTGCCGCTGACGCCGGGGCTGCGGCGGCCGGCGACCACGCGCTCGTCGAAGAAGATCTGCAAGCCGCTGGCCTGGCCGAAGCGGACCAGCGCCGCAGAAAGCGGCTGGGCGGGGAAGGCGAAGCTGCCTGTCCCGGCCGTTTCCTGCGCCGCCGCCGCCGGCGCCGTCAGCGGCATGGCTAGCGCCGTCGATGCCAGCAGCATCGCGGTGGCGATCCCCAGCCGAAATCCCGGCAACCCCTTGCGTGTCCGTTCCATCCTTGTCCCTCTTGCATGTGCCATGACCGGCTTTCTTCGGCCCTCGCATGGCAGACACCTGGGAACGGAAAGGTCATTAAGGCGGCGGTGAAAAAAATCATCCGCCGCGGATGAGGGTGATCCCGCCGGGCAGGTTGACCATGCGCAGGTCCAGGGTCTGGACGATGGTTTCCAGCGCCGCATCTGGCGCGTTCGTGTCGAAGATCGCCGTGACCGGGACCGCCGCCACCCCGCTGCCCCAGGCCGAGATGCTGCCGCCGCGCCAGCGCGCGATCTCGGCCAGCACCTCGCCCAGGGGGGTGTTGCGAAAGATCATCCGCCCCTGCCGCCAGGCGCCGATGCTGTCCGGCTCTGCCTGCATCGGCGGCGCGATGTAGTCGCGGCCATAGCTGGATTGCCAGCCCTGGCCCAGTTCCACCGCAGGCAGGCCCGGCAGCTTCAGCGAAACCGCGTGCTCCGCCACCGCGACGTCGACGCGGCCGCCCTGCAGGCAGACGTTGAACCGCGTTCCCAATGCCGCCACCTCTCCGCCCAGGGCCCGGACCGCGAAGGGCCGCGGGTCGGGCGCCACGGCAAAGAACCCCTCGCCCCGCAGCAGCCGGACCAGCCGCCGCTCGGGCCCCAGGTCGACCGAGAGAGCCGAGCGGCTGCCGAGATTGACCAGCGAGCCATCCGCAAGCGCGATGTCGCGCACCTCTCCGGCATCGGTGACGTGATCGGCCCGGAACCAGGGACGCGAGACATGCCAGCCGCCGGCGCCGGCGACGGCAAGGCCCGCCAGCCCGCCGATCAGGCGGCGGCGGCTGATGGCCCGGTCGCGGCGGCGCAGGGTGTCGAACTCTGCCTTGACCGGCTCCATCCCGGCCCAGAGCGCATTTGCCTCGTCCCAGGCGGCACGGTTCCTGGCCGAGGCCGCCAGCCATGCCTGGAACCGGCGCTCCAGGTCGGGCGGCGCGCGGTCGTCGTTCAGCCGCACCAGCCATTCCAGCGCCTTGCGCAGCTCGGGGGGGTCCTCGTCCTTCAGCATGCACGGATCCTGAAACGCGTTCCTGCCTCTATGGCACCCCGGCGTCGCTGGCGCATCATCCTTGCCGGAAAAAATCGCGGCCGAGTTCGCGGCGCAGGTCGGCAAGGGCGTTCACGATCTGCACCATGACGGTATTGCGCGAAATGCCAAGCCGCGCGGCGATCTCGTCATAGGTCAGCTCTCCGAACCGATGCAGCACGAAGATCTCGCGCCGCCGCGGCGGCAGCGCCAGGATCGCCTGCATGACACGGCGCAGGCTTTCGCGGCAGACCAGCACCATCTCGGCCGAGGGCGTGTCCGAGGTGATGGTTTCGACACCGCCGGGCGGGGCATCCACGACGACCCCCTGGCGTTCATGGCGCATGTGGTTCAGCGCCAAATTGCGCGCGACGCGGGCCAGCCAGGCGTCCTGCGCGATCACATGGCCTTGGGGCATGTTCAGCAGCCGCAGGAAGGCGTCATGCACGACATCCTCGGCCGTCGCCCGCTGCCCGGTCACGCGCAGCACCAGGCGTTGCAGCCGGCCCCGCTGGCCGAGATAGAGCTTGTCGAAAGAGAAGGTCGGTTCCATCGTCGCGCGGCACCACAAAGGTTTCGGGGTGGCTGTGCTGGACGGCTTGGCTGCATCCCTCCTACCCCGCGCCCGGCCATGACGCAACGGCCAAGCCGCGCGGGGCCTTGCGGTGGCAAGCTCGTCCCGCCAGCCACGCAGGCCGCATACCGCCGGCCTGGTGATGCCTGCGGTTTCGCCATCCATGCCGGATCATGATCGGTCTTTGCCGCAGAGGTCTCGGGAATGACGAGGGCCATGTCCGGGCCTCATGCGTATCGCTTGGCCCCGGCGACGCAGAGGACGACGATGACGGCGGATGCGATCATGGTCCAGGCGATGGGCTCGCCCAGCAGGATCGCCGCCAGCAGGAAGCCGAAGAAGGGTTGCAGAAGCTGCAACTGCCCGACCCCGGCAATGCCGCCAAGCGCGAGGCCGCGATACCAGAAGATGAAGCCGACCATCATGCTGAAGACCGAGACATAGCCAAGCCCGAGCCAGGCGGGCATGGTGATCAGGGACCATGCAGGGGGCAAGGTGAACAGGCTGATCGCCGCCATGGCCGGCAGGGACAGCAGCAAGGCCCAGGAGATGACCTGCCAGCCGCCGAGCCGGCGCGACAGCGCGGCGCCTTCGGCATAGCCCAGCCCGCAGGCCAGGATCGCGGCGATCATCAGCAGGTCGCCGGCCAGCGTCCCGCCCTCGCTGCCATGCAGGGCGAAGCCGGCAACCGCAGCCGCGCCGGCCACCGCAAAGACCCAGAAGGCCGGCGCGGGCCGCTCGCCCCCGCGCAGCACGCCGAAGATGGCGGTCGCCAGCGGCAGCAGCCCGACGAAGACGATGGAATGCGCCGCGGTGATGTGCTGCAGCGCCAGCGCGGTTAGCAGCGGAAAGCCCAGCACGACGCCGAAGGCGACCAGCGCCAGGGACAGCAGGTCGCGGCGCTCGGGCCGGGGCTGGCGCAGCGCCAACAGGCAAGCCGCCCCCAGCAGCGCGGCGATCACCGCGCGGGCCGAGGTCAGGAACATCGGCGAGAAATCCGCCACGGCGACGCGGGTGGCCGGCAGCGACCCGCTGAAGATGATGACGCCCAGAAGGCCGCTGCCCCAACCTGCCGTTCCACGTTCCATATGCGTCCTCGCTTTACTGCCCCGGCAATAGCGATCCGGCTCTGGCCCGGACAGGAACAATACATTACAGTTTTGACAATCCGTATGGGTGAAGTGGCCCATACAGCGGGAGAAGGCGCGATGATCGACAACCAGGCAACCACGCGCACGCAGGCGCTGATGAATGCCGTCCGCGCCAAGATCGCGAACCGGGCGCTCGGCCCCGGCGACCGCCTGCCCTCGGTCCGGGGCTTCGCGAGAACCATGGGCGTATCGCCCTCGACCGTGGTCGAGGCCTATGACCGGCTGGCAGCGGAGGGCATCATCCGCGCCAGGCGCGGCTCGGGCTTCTATGTCACCGGCGCGGACCTGCCGCCGATGGCGCTGGCCGAAATGGGGCCGCCGCGCGACCGCGCCGTCGATCCGTTCTGGGTCTCGCGGCAATCGCTCGATGCCGACCCCGCGGTGCTGAAGCCGGGCTGCGGCTGGCTGCCTGCCGGTTGGATGCCCCATGCCGCGCTGCGGAAAGGCTTGCGGGCCCTGGCGCGGGCCGAGGACGCCCTGCTTTCCGATTATGGCGGCACCCGCGGCGCGCCGGCCCTGCGGCGCCTGCTGCTGGGCCGGTTCGCCGACGAGGGCATCGCCGCCACGATGGATCAGGTCATGCTGACGGGTTCGGGGACGCAGGCCATCGACCTGATCTGCCGCCTGCTGCTGCGGCCCGAGGATACCGTTCTGGTCGACGATCCCTGCTATTTCAATTTCCAGGCGCTGCTGCGCGCCCATCAGGTGCGGGTCATCGGCATCCCCTTCACCCCCACCGGCCCGGACATCGCCGCCTTCGAGCGCGCCCTCGCCGAGGAAAACCCGCGGCTCTACATCACCAATTCGGCGCTGCACAACCCGACCGGCGCCAGCCTTTCGCCTCAGACCGCGCATCGGGTGCTGAGCGCGGCGACGGCCCACGGGCTGACCATCGTCGAGGACGACATCTTCGCGGATTTCGAGCCCGCCCTGTCGCCGCGCCTTGCGATCCTCGACGGGCTGAACCGGGTCATCAGGATCGGCAGCTTCTCGAAGACGCTCTCGGCCTCGCTGCGCTGCGGCTATATCGCCGCCCGGCCGGACTGGATCGAAGGGCTGGCCGACCTGCAGGTCGCGACCAGCTTCGGCGGCCCCAGCCCAGTGGCGGCGGAGGTGATCGCAGGCGTTCTGGCTGGCGGCAGCTATCGCAAGCATATGGACGAGCTGCGCCAGCGGCTGACGCGGGCCCGGAAGGAGGCGGAGGACCGGCTGCGGCCGCTTGGCCTGGTTCCCTGGATCATGCCGCGCGGCGGCTTCTACCTGTGGTGCCGGCTGCCCGAGGGCCGGGATTCCACCGCCATCGCCCGGCGCTGCCTGGAGGAGAACGTCGTCCTTGCGCCGGGAAACGTGTTCAGCGTCTCGCAATCCGCAAGCGCGTTCCTGCGCTTCAACGTCGCGCAGCTTGGAGATGCGCGGATCTTCGCGGCACTCGAAAGGGCGATGGAAGGATGAGAGGCTGGGCCGATCCGGCTTCGAAAACCCGATGCGTTCGTGCGGCCCCTGCGCAGTGAGCCTGGCCGGTGACGGGCTTTGCAGGTCGGCGGCCTGCCCAGGGGCTGCCCATCCCCGGGATCGCCATGGAGATTGCCGCGCCACCTTCGCGACACCGAAAAAAAAGCCCGCCGGGATCGCGTTGACGGTGCGCCCGCTTTGGCGGATCGTGCCCCGGTATGGCGAACAGGCAGAGGGCCGGAATGGACATCCGCGACGCAGAGGACCAGCATATCGACGGCATTACCGCGATCTACAACGATGCCGTCGCCCATACGACGGCGATCTGGAACGAGACGCAGGTCGATGCCGCCAACCGCATGGCCTGGCTGGCCGACCGCCGCCGGGCCGGCTATCCGGTGCTGGTCGCGGTGGACGAAAATGGCGCGGTCCTGGGCTATGCGTCCTTCGGCGACTGGCGTGCCTTCGACGGCTATCGCCATACCGTCGAGCATTCGGTCTATGTGCGTGGCGACCAGCGCGGCGCCGGGATCGGCCGCGCCCTCGTGCTGGCGCTGATCGAGCGCGCGCGAGACCTGGGCAAGCATGTGATGGTGGCCGGGATCGAGGCCGGCAATACCGCCTCGATCCGGCTGCACGAGACGCTGGGCTTCGAGCAGGCGGGCCATCTGAAGCAGGTCGGCGCCAAGTTCGGCAAATGGCTCGACCTGGCATTTCTTCAACTGATCCTGGACCAGCGCGACGTGCCGGGGCGGTGACGACCAAGCACCGCGATGGCCCCCGCCCAGCGGCTGGAGAGCGAAATCCTAGGGTCCGACAAGTTCCGTCGCCCAACTCAGCACCATGCCGCTGGCGCCGGACAAGACGCGAAGCCCGCCGTAATCGATGATCGTCGGCGCTTCTTCGTCCTGGGGCACGGTATGGGGCCCGGCAATGCGGATGACCTGGGCGCCCGCTGCCCGCCCGGCCAGCAGGCCGGCTTCCGTGTCCTCGAAAACCAGGCAGCGGCCGATGTCCACGCCCAGAAGCGCGGCCCCCCGACGATAGCCTTCGGGGTCCGGCTTGCCGCGCGACACGTCGTCCGAAGTGACCATGATCCGGGGCAGCGGAAGCCCCGCGGCCGCCATCCGCCGCAGCGCCAGCCTGCGGCTTGCCGAAGTCACCACGGCCCATCGCCCCGGCGCGAGCGAGGCGAGCAGGTCGATGGCGCCTGCGATGGCGACGACCCCATCGACATCCTCGATCTCGCGCGCCTCGACCCAGGCAACCTCCTCAGCGATCCGCAGATGCGGCGGGGCGAAATGGCGCACGGTATCGACGGCGCGGCGGCCGTGCAGATAGGCGAGAACCTCGGCGACCGGCGCGCCGACGCGATGCGCCCAGCCGGTCCAGACCCGCTCGACGGCCGGGATCGAGGTCAGCAGCGTGCCGTCCATGTCGAACAGGAAGGCTTCGTAGCCTCCAGGGGTTTGCGTCAATTCCATCATCCCGCCCGATTTCCCATCCCGTGGTCTGGACCATTTCGGAACCGATCACAAACCCCGATCGCATCCCTGCCGGTCACGCCATCAGCACCTTCATGGCGCCCTTGGGCGTGCCGGCCCGGAAAACCCCGGCGATCTCGGGCAGCGGCAGGCGATGGGTTATCAGCCTGCCCAGGCCCGGACCGCAGGCCTGGATGACCTCCAGCGCCTCGGCGATATTGCGGTTCAGGGAATGCGTGCCGAAAAGCGATAGCTGGCGGCGAAAGATCTCGAAGGGGGAAATCTCGATCCGCGCCGCGGGCGGGCAGACGCCGAAATACAGCACGTTGCCGCCGTTCGCAGCGTATCCCGGCAGGCCCGCCGCCACCGCCGGCACGCCGGTCGCATCCACCGCCAGGTCGCAGCCGCGGCGCAGCCGATCCAGTTCGGCCGAGCCCTGGGGCAGCGCGCCGAGGCCGAACTCCGCCGCCATGGCCAGCCGGCTCTCGTCCAGGTCGACCATCGCCACCTCGGCCCCGCGCTGGTGCAGGGCGATGCCCATCAGCATGCCGATGGGTCCGGCGCCAAAGACCAGCGCCCGGTCAACGTGGTGCCCGGCCAGGGGCGACAGGCCGTTCAGCACGCAGCCCATCGGCTCGGCCAGGGCCGCAAGCGCAGGGTCCATCCCGGTCGCGCGCACCAACGCGTCGGACCGCACCACGCAAAGCTCGGCGAAGCCGCCGTTGCGGGTGACACCATAGGCACCAAGATTCTCGCACAGGTTGACGCGGCCGGCGCGACAGCCGGGACAATCACCGCAACCGATGTTCGGATCGACCACGACCAGATCGCCGACAGAGAAGGCGTCGACGTCAGCACCCAGGGCGACGACCTCGCCGGCATATTCGTGCCCCGGCACCAGCGGAAAGGCCGAGGCGCCGTAATTGCCCCGCAGGATCTCGATATCGGTGTGGCAGATGCCGCTGGCGCGGATGGCGATCAGCACCTCGCCCGGTCCGGGTTCGGGATCGGGCAGGGTTTCGACGGCGACTTGGCCGCCCTGGCGAAAGACGATGGCTTGCATGTGGACCCCGGATGAGAGGGCGGCCCCGGCGGGCGGGACCGCGCAGGTGAAAGCTAAAGCTCAGGCCAGCCAGTTGCCGCCGTCGACGCCGAAGGTCTGCCCGACGATGTAATCGGCCTCAGGCGTGGCCAGGAAGATCGCCATGCCGGTCAGGTCCGAGGCGACGCCCATGCGGCCAAAGGGGACGGCTGCCCCGACCCGCTTCTTCTTCTCGCCGGGCTTCAGCCCCTCGAAACGGGCGAAATGCTCGTCCACTATGTCCCAATGCTCGCCGTCCACCACGCCGGGGGCGATGGCGTTGACGTTGATGCCGTGGCGGATCAGGCCAAGGCCCGCGCTTTGCGTCATGCTGATGACGGCGGCCTTGCTGGCGCAATAGACCGCCACCAGGGGTTCGCCGCGGCGCCCGGCCTGGCTGGCCATGTTGATGATCTTGCCGCCCTTGCCGCCTGCGATCATGTGTTTCGCGGCCGCCTGCATGCAGAAGAAGGCCCCGGTCATGTTCACGGCGATGACGCGGTCGTAATCGGCGCGGGTCACTTCCTCGACCGGGGCGGCGGTGAACAGCGCGGCGTTGTTGATGAGGATGTCGAGATGGCCGAACCGAGCCACGACCTCGGCGAAGCCGGCGTCGATGCTGTCCTGTTTCGTGACATCCATCTGCACCGCGATGGCCTGCGGCCCCAGGCTTTCGGCAGCGGCGCGCACGGCATCGGCGTTGATGTCGGCCAGGGCGACACAGGCGCCCTCGGCGATATAGGCGCGGGCGAATTCCAGCCCGATGCCGCGCGCGGCACCGGTGATGAGGGCGGTTTTGCCTTGCAGTCTCATGTCATGGACCTTCCATCTTCAGAGAAACGATAAATGCGGTCGGGGCGGGGTGTCAGCCGAACCTCGTCGCCAGGATTCAGCCCGCGTTCGCCGCTGACGCGGACGGTCAGCTCGCCCAGTTCGGGGCTGTCCACCTTGAGGAAGGTGTCCGAGCCCAGATGCTCGGCCAGATGCACCCGGCCCTGCCAGCCGCCCTCGGCCGCGATCTCCAGGTGCTCGGGGCGGATGCCGATGGTATGGGCACCGTGTTTCGCCGCCTCGGCGCCGGTGACGAAGTTCATCCGGGGGCTGCCGATGAAGCCCGCGACGAAGATGTTCGCGGGTGCGTTGTAGAGTTCCAGCGGGCTGCCCACCTGCTCGATGCGTCCGGCGTGCAGCACGACGATCTTGTCGGCCATGGTCATGGCCTCGACCTGGTCATGGGTGACGTAGATCATCGTCGTCTTAAGCTTCTGGTGCAGCTCGGTGATCTCGTGCCGCATGGTCACGCGCAGCGCGGCATCCAGGTTCGACAGCGGCTCGTCAAAGAGAAATGCCGCCGGTTCGCGCACGATGGCGCGGCCGATGGCGACGCGCTGGCGCTGGCCGCCGGAAAGCTGGCCCGGACGGCGGTCGAGATAGTTCGACAGGTTCAGGATGCGCGCCGCATCCTCGACGCGGCGGTCCTGCTCGGCCGGCAGCATCCCGGCCATCTTCAGCGGAAAGGCGATGTTCTTCCTGACCGACATATGCGGGTAGAGCGCATAGGACTGGAACACCATCGCCAGCCCGCGCTCGCCCGGAGGGGCGTTGCTGGCCTCTTTCCCGTCGATGACGATCTGGCCGGAGCTGATGTCCTCGAGCCCGGCGATCAGCCGCAGCAGCGTGGACTTGCCGCAGCCCGAGGGGCCGACGAAGACGACGAACTCGCCGTGGTTGATCTGCAGGTCGATGCCGGGAATGACCTCGGCCTCGCCGAAGGCCTTGCGGACCTTGTTGAGCGTAATCTGTCCCATTGGGTTTACCTCACTTCACCGCGCCGAATGTCAGGCCGCGGACCAGTTGCTTCTGGCTGAACCAGCCAAGGATCAGGATCGGGGCGATGGCCATGGTCGAGGCCGCCGAAAGTTTCGCGTAGAACAGCCCCTCGGGCGAGGAATAGCTGGCGATGAAGGCCGTCAGCGGCGCCGCTTTCGAGGTGGTCAGCTGCAGGGTCCAGAACGCCTCGTTCCAGGCCAGGATGACGTTCAGCAGCAAGGTCGAGGCGATGCCGGGCACCGCCATTGGCGTCAGCACGTAAAGGATTTCCTTGCCAAGGCTGGCGCCGTCCATCCGTGCCGCCTCGAGGATCTCGGACGGGATCTCGCGGAAATAGGTGTAGAGCATCCAGACCACGATCGGCAGGTTGATCAGCGTCATCACCACCGTCAGCCCGATCCGCGTATCCAGCAGGCCGAAGTCGCGGAACATCAGGTAGATCGGGATCAAGACGCCCACGGCCGGCATCATCTTGGTCGACAGCATCCACATCAGCAGGTCCTTGGTCCGCCGGCCGGGCTGGAAGGCCATGGCCCAGGCGGCCGGAATGGCGACGATCAGCGCCAGCACCGTCGAGCCGACCGAGATGATGACCGAGTTCATGAAATGCGCGCCGTAGTTCGAGCGGGCCTGCACCTCGGCATAGCTGGCCGTGGTCCAGGGCGCCGACAGCACCTGCAAGGGCGTGCGGATCGCATCGGTTTCCGACTTGAAGCTGAGGATCACCGTCCACAGGATCGGCAGGAAGATCAGGAAGCCGATGGTCCATGCCGCCACAGTGACCACGGCCCGTTGGGTGGGGGAAGTCTTACGTGCCATGGCTTCCTCATGCGTCCAGGTTCTTGCCGATCATCCGCATCAGGAAGATCGCGACGATATTGGCCAGGATGACGGCGATGATGCCGCCGGCCGAGCCGCCGCCCACGTCGAAGGACAGAAGCGATTGCGAATAGACCAGGAACGGCAGGTTGGTCGATGCGACGCCGGGACCGCCGTTGGTCGTGACCAGGATCTCGGCAAAGATCGACAACAGGAAGATGGTCTGGATCAGCACCACCACGGTGATCGAGCGCGTCAGATGCGGCAGCGTCAGGTAGCGAAAGCGCGAAAGCCAGCCTGCGCCGTCCATCTCGGCCGCCTCCACCTGCTCGCTGTCCAAGGATTGCAGCGCGGTCAGCAGGATCAGCGTGGCAAAGGGCAGCCAGCTCCAGGAAACGATCAGGATGATCGACATCAGCGGCGCCTGCGACAGGAAGTCCAGCGGCGCGAACCCCAGCGCCTTGGCCAGATGCGCGAACATGCCGTTGACCGGGTTCATGAAGAAGTTCTTCCACACCAGCGCCGAGACCGTGGGCATGACGAAGAAGGGCGCGATGACCATGACCCGGACGATGCCCTGCCCCCAGAAGGGCTGGTTCAGCAGCAAGGCCAGGGCAATGCCGCCGATCACGGTGATCGAAAGCACGCCAAGGACCAGGTACAGCGTGTTCTTCAGCGCGATCCAGAACGAGGGCTGCGTCGCGAAGTAATAGTAATTGTCGAAACCCGCCCAGGTCTCCATGCCGGGCATGAGCAGGTTGTAGCGCAGGAAGCTGAAATAAACGGTCATGCCCAGGGGCACGATCATCCACAAGAGCAGCAGGATGACCGAGGGCGAGACCATCAGGCGCGCAAGCGCGCGCGAATGCGCGGTGGCCATGCGTGTCTCCAATGAAAGATGATCGGCGCGTGCGGACGGGTATCGGCCGCTCTCGAAAAGGGCGGAGCTTGCCGCTCCGCCCCCCTCCAGGGAGGAGCCCTTTACTTGGGGTAGCCGGCGCGGGTCATCTCGCGCGCCGCGTAGTCCTGGGCGGCCTTCAGGGCCGCTTCGACGCTCGTCTGCCCGGCCAGCGCAGCCGAGATCTGCTGGCCGACAACCGTGCCGATGCCCTGGAACTCGGGGATCGTCACATATTGGATGCCGGTATAGGGCACCGGATCCTTGGTAGGCTTGGCCGGATCTGCCGCCTCGATCGAGGCCAGCACGGTCGCGGCGAAGGGCGCGGCTTCTTGATATTCGGGCAGCGCGTAGGTCGACAGCCGCGTGCCCGGCGGCACGGCGACCCAGCCCTCGTTCTCGCCGACCAGCTTCACGTAGTCCCTGGAGGTCGCCCAGGCGATGAAGGACTTGGCCACGTCGGCCTTGGTCGAACTGGAGGGGATGGCCAGCGACCAGGCCCAGAACCAGGCCGAACCCGCCGGGGTGACTGCCTGCGGCGCGGGGGCGAAGGCAATCTTGTCGGCGACCTCGCTTTGCTTGGGGTCGTAGACCCGGCCCGCGGCCGAGGTGGCGTCGATCCAGATCGCGCATTTGCCGGTCTGGAAAAGCGCCTGGTTCTCGTTGAAGCCGTTGCTGACCGCGCCGGGGGGCCCGTATTTGGTCATCAGGTCGACGTAATAGGTGATGGCCTGCTGCCAGGGCTGGCTGTCGATCTGTGGCTGCCAGTCCATGTCGAACCATTGCCCGCCATGGGTGTTCACCAAGGTGCCAAGGAAGGCCATGTTCTCGCCCCAGCCCGGCTTGCCGCGCAGGCAGATGCCGTATTGTTCCTTGGACTTGTCGGTCAGCTTTTCGGCAAACTCGCCGATCTGGTCATAGGTCGGCTGCTCGGGCATTGTCAGCCCCGCCGCCTCGAACAGATCCTTGCGATACATGGTGAACGAGCTTTCGGCGTAGAACGGCGCCGCGACCAGCTTGCCGTCGGCCGAAAGCCCGGCCGCGACCGAGGGGATCAGGTCGCCGTAGTCGTAATCCTCGCCCAAGTCGTCGAGCGGCATCAGCCAGCCCTGCTTGCCCCAGATCGGCGCCTCGTAGGAGCCGACGGTCATGATGTCGAATTGCCCGCCCTTGGTGGCGATGTCGGTCGTCACCCGCTGGCGCAACACATTCTCTTCCAGGATCACCCAGTTGATCTTGTGCCCGGTGGCCTTTTCCCATTCGGGGGCCAGTTTCTGCATGATGATCATGTCGCCGTTGTTCACGGTGGCGATGGTCAGTTCCTCGGCCTGCGCGGCGCCCGTCAGGGCGATCGCCGTCGCGGCCAGCAACGCCGTCTTCAGTTTCATCCTTGTCCTCCCTCGGTGAAGCTGTTGCCAAGGAAGCTACGGATTTCCACCGAATGGGTCAATCAATATTTTTACGCGCGAAAATTTTTTAGAAGTCGCGAACCAATAATCAGGCCGAGGCACGCAGGATCAGCCTGCCCTCCAACCGGCGCAGCGGGCTGGAGGGGCGCACCCCGTCCTCGATCATGCCAAAAAGCGTCGAGACGCTGTTTTCCGCAATGGAAACATAATCTTGCGCCACCGTGGTCAGGGCCGGCGCGGTAAAGCGGGCCATCGGGTGGTCGTCATGGCCGGCCACGCGCAGCGCCGTGGCGGCACCGCGCCCGACCCGCAGGCCCTTTTCAAAGGCCGCCGCGATCAGCCCGATCGCCATGCGGTCGTTGGCGCAAAGCACGGTATTCGTCGGCAGCTGATGCGTGGGCAGCAGGCGCAGCCCGGCATTGTAGCCCAGTTCCTCGAAATCCCAGCCGGCCGATTCGGCCGGGATCACATGCGGCTCGAAGCCTTGCTCCTCCATGGCGCGGACATAGGCTTCGCGGCGTTCGCGGGCATTGGTGTTGACGGCGGGCATGTCCAGGAAACAGGGCGGCTCGCCGCTGCGGCACAGGTAGTCGACCATCAGCCCGACGCTTTGGAAATTGTCGGTGCCGACGAAAATCTCGTCCCCGTTCATATGGTTGTCGAAGATCACCGTGGGAATGTCCGCCGCAAGCTGCCGGATGCGGTCCGAGACGGAAGTGTCCCCCAGGGGCGCGATGATCGCCCCGGCGATGCGCAGGGAATAGAGCATCTCGATGGCGCTCAGCTCGCGCTCGGCATCGCCGTGCGAGCCCAGGACGATGGCCCAATAGCCCGCCTCGACGCAGCGCGTCTCGATCTGGCGGACGATCTCGGCATAGAAGGGATCGACGATATGCGGGACGATGATGCCGATGTTCTTGGTGAACTTGCGGTTCTGGTTGATGGCGAACAGGTTCGGCCGATAGCCGTAGCGGGCGATGGCCTCTTCGATCCGCTCTCGGGTCGAACGGCGGACGCTGGACGGGTCGTTGAAATATTTCGAGATCGTCGGCCGCGAGATACCGCTGACCGCCGAAAACTCTTCCATATTCCTGATCTTCTGCTCTTCCATGCCGCCTCCCCTTTCGGTTGGAAATCCGAAAGCAATATCTTGTCTCGCGTAAAGACTTATCTTGACAATATCAGCCGCGAAACGGCGAGGGTCAATAGCCGCGATCCCTGGTGCAGCATGGCCGGGAACGGCGAAGGGCCGGGAAGATCCCGGCCCTTGCACGGCGGCGGGGCCGTTCAGGAACAGCAGGCCGCCACATAATCCTGCGCCAGCCGCTCGACCGCCGCCAGCGCCAGATCCCTGGCGCGAGGCCGCAGGCGGCCGGCCCGGACCGCGGGATAAAGCCCGCCCAGATATTGCGCGACCAGCGTCTCGGGCAGGTCCACCCCGTCCAGCAGCGCGAAAAGCTCGTCCACCGCCTGCTCGGCGGCAGGCTGCGGCCAGTAATAGCGGATGCGGTCGCTGTAGGAGAAATGCCGCTGCAAGGCGCGCTCGGCATCGGTGCCGTGATAGTAGCGGTCCCAGTTGCCGGGCGCCTCCAGCATCACCGCCTCCATGGCCTGGCGCAGGGTCCGCCGGCGCCGGCCGGGGAACAGTTCCCCGGCAATGGCATCCAGCCCGTAAAGCGCCTCGCGCAGCACGAAGGTCAGGCCCGGCCCGACCTTGAGGATGGCGAAACCATCGCGGACCAGGGCGGCCAGCGCATCGCGGGTTTGGTAGTCGGTCGAATGCGCCTCGAAGACCGTGCCGGGCATTTGCGCCAGCGCGGCGGACAGGTCGCGCGCCGCCGCGGGGTCATAGTCGATGACGTTGTGATTGCCGAACTCGACCCCCGGCTGCACCACCAGGCCGATGACGCGGGCGAAGGCGTCCTGCTGGCCCGCATCCGCGAAGGCCCGCCGATGCACATCGAAGGTGGTCAGGGCGGCATCGGGGCTGGTCAGCTCCAACCCCTCGATCTCTTCCATCGCGCCGCCGGGGATCGGAACCTCGGTGCCGATGATATAGACCGGGGCAACGCCGCCTTGGGGTCGCGCCGCCTCGGCCGCCGCGGCCAGCCGCGCCGCACGGGTCGCGGTTTCGGCATCGTCCAGCGCCACCGGCTCGCCGGCGCAGCCCATGGAACAGTCCAGGTGCAACTTGGTGAAGCCAGCCGCGGCAAAGGCGCGGATCATCACCTCGGCCCTCTCCATCGCCTGGTCGGCGGGCAGGCCTTTCCACGGGTTCGGGCCCAGATGGTCGCCGCCCAGGATCAGCCGCTCCGGCGGGAAGCCCGTGCGCGCCGCGATCCTTTCCACGAAGCGGCGGAAATCGGCGGGGGTCATGCCGGTATAGCCGCCGTCCTGGTTGACCTGGTTGCAGGTCGCCTCGATCAGCAGCGGCAGGGGGGTCGGCAGGGTGCAGCGCATCGCCGCCTCGATCGCCATGGGATGCGCGGTGCAGATCGAAGGGATGCCCGAGGGGCCGTGACCGTCGCGCCATTCCGCAATGGATTTCAGAGGATTATAGGTCATACTTCAGCCTTTTTGTTCCGAAAGCAGCGCGTCCAGTTCCGCGCGGGTCGAGGTGCCCTCCATCGGCCCCAGCCGGGTCACGGCGCGCGCGCCCGCGGCATTGGCCAGGCGCAGCGCCTCGGCCGGGTCGGACCCGGCCAGCCACAGGCTGAGAAAGGCGCCGCCGAAGGTGTCGCCGGCCCCCGTGGGATCGACCTCCTCGACCGCCAGCGGCTTGGCATCGACGCGCAGGCCGCGCTGGAACAGGCTGGCGCCGCCCGCGCCGCGCTTGACGACCACGGTGCGGATGCCGCGATCCAGCAGGCTGGCGATCACCGCCGGCTCATCCCGGCCCGCATCGAACAGGAACAGCTCCTCGCCCGAGGGCATGAACAGGTCGGTCATCGCCAGCACCGCATCCAGCGCCGCGCGCATGCCGGGCGCGTCCAACAGTTCCGGCCGCAGGTTCGGGTCGAACGAGATGGTGCCGCCGCGCGCCTTGATGCGCCGCGCCGCGTCCATCA
Organism: Paracoccus ferrooxidans; assembly: GCF_029909815.1. Classification (NCBI taxonomy): domain Bacteria; kingdom Pseudomonadati; phylum Pseudomonadota; class Alphaproteobacteria; order Rhodobacterales; family Paracoccaceae; genus Paracoccus; species Paracoccus ferrooxidans. The sequence goes on from NZ_CP038201.1 coordinate 615,932, forward strand.
CCATCCCGCCCAGCTCCGGCGCCGAGAAGGCCGAGCCCATGACATGCAGGTGGGTGCAGCTTTCGATCAGCGCCTCGGATGCCGCGGTCGGCCGCAGCTTGCCGCAGGCGGCGTGGCGGATGTTGTAGACGAAGGCGCGGCTGCCATCCTCGCGGTAGCGGACGAAGGCGCTGCCGGTGCTTTCGCCCGCCGCGATCTCGATGCCCGAGACATCCACCCCGTCGGCCCGCAGCCTTTCAAGGTTCACCCGGCCGAAATCGTCGTCGCCCACGCGCGAGATGATGGCGCAAGGCGTTCCCAGCTTGCCGACCTGGTCGATGAAGATGGCGGGCGCGCCCGAGGGGAAGGGGCCGACCAGCGGCTGCGCCGCAAGAAAGCCGTTGCCGCGGGTGGTCGCCACGATCTCGACGAGAACCTCGCCGATGGTCAGAACCTTGTTCATGCTCAACCCCGCTTCTGCTTGGCGCGCACGTCCAGCCAGACCGCGACCAGGATCACGAGGCCCTTGACGATGAGCTGGTAGAAATAGGGCACCGACAGCATGTTCATGCCGTTGTTCATCACCCCGATGATCAGCGCGCCGATCAGCGTGCCGACCATGGTGCCGACGCCGCCCGCCAGGCTGGTGCCGCCCAGCACCGCCGCGGCGATGGCGTCGAGTTCGTAGCTCATCCCGGCATTGGTCTGGGCCGAATAGAGGCGCGAGGACAGCAGGATCCCCGACACCGCCGCCATCACGCCCGAGAGGGTGAAGATGGCGATCTTCAGCCGGTCCACCTTGATGCCGGAATAAAGCGCCGCCTCGCGGTTGCCGCCGGTCAGATAGGCGCGCCGGCCGAAGGTCGTGCGCGACAGCAGGACATGGTTGAACAGGAACAGCGCCACGACGATCCAGATGATGATCGGCAGGCCGAGCCAGCTGTCGCTGCCGATCGCCGTCCAGGCCGGGTCCGAGATCATCGCCGGCGCGCCGTTGGTCGGCAGGCTGACCAAGCCGCGATAGATGCCCATCGTCGCCACCGTGACGATGAACGACGGCAGCATCAGCCGGGCGGTCAGCACGCCGTTCACCAGCCCCATCGCCGCGCCGGCCAGAAGCGTGAACAGCAGCGCGGGGGCAAAGCCCCAGCCAAAGGCCAGCGCCTGCGCGCCCGCCATGCCCGCCACCGCGATGATCGAGCCGATGGACAGGTCGATCTCGCCCAGCAGGATGACCCAGGTCATGCCGAAGGCGGCGATGGCGACCACCGCCACCTGTTGCAGGATGTTGGTCAGGTTCGCGACCGTCATGAACCGCTCGTTCAGGACGGTGAAGATCACGCAAAGCAGGATAAGCGAGACGAGGATGCCCCCGTATTGATGCAAGGCGGCGCGCAGCTGCTCTCGCCCGGCGCCAAGGGTCGTGTCGGTTGTCTGGGTCATTGATGCGTTCCCGTTGCATGGGCCATGACAAGCTCGGGCGTCAGGTCGCGGCGGGCCAAGGTGGCCCTCAACTCCCCCTCGGCCAGGATGGCGATGCGATCCGCCAGCCCAAGCACCTCGGGCAGTTCCGAGGAGACCAGCAGGATCGCGGTCCCCTCGGCGGCAAGTTCGCGGATGATGCGATAGATCTCGAATTTCGCGCCGACATCGACGCCGCGCGTCGGCTCGTCCAGGATCAGGACGCGCGGGCGGGTCAGCAGCCATTTCGCCAGCACGATCTTTTGCTGGTTGCCGCCGGACAGCTTGCCCGCAAGCGTTTCAAGCGAATTGGTGCGGACCCCCAGGCGCTGCACCTCTGCCCTGGCCGCGCGGCGTTCGCTGCCGAAGCGCAGGAAACCGCCCTTTCCCGCAAAGCCGTCCAGCGCCGCCATCGAGATGTTCGAGCGCACCGGGGCGCCCAGGGCCAGCCCTTCCTCCTTGCGGTTCTCGGTCACGAAGCCGATCCCGGCGGCGATGGCGTCTGCGGGATTGCGCAGCCTGGCTGGCTTGCCGTCGATGCGGATCTCGCCGCTCGCCTGGCGCATGCCGAACAGCGCATTCATCACGTCCGAGCGGCCCGAGCCGATCAGGCCGAAGAAGCCGAGGATCTCGCCCGGCCGGACCTCGAAGCCGACATCCCGGAACCGGCCCGCGCAGGACAGGCCCCGCACGGCAATCATCGGCGGCATATCCGCACCGGGCACGGGCGAAAGCCGCGGCGGATAGATCTCGTCCATCCTTCGGCCGACCATCAGCGCGATCAGCTCCTCGATGCAGGTCTCGTCGCGCGCGCGTGCCGCGACATAGGCGCCGTCGCGGATGACGGTGATGTCGTCGGACAGGCGCATGATCTCTTCCATGCGGTGCGAGATGTAGATGATGGCCGTGCCCCGCGCCTTGAGCCGGTCGATGATGCGGAACAGGATCTCGGCCTCGGAATCCGACAGCGACGAGGTCGGCTCGTCCAGGATCAGCACCTTGGCGGGCCGGCTGAGCCCCTTGGCGATCTCGACAAGCTGGCGCTGCGCGATGGACAGCCGCCCGACCTTTGCGGTGACGTCCACGGGCAGGCCAAGCTCGCGCACCAGCGCCCTGGCATTCGCCCGCAGCGTCCGGTCGTTGATGAAGCCGAAGCGCGCCGGTTCATGCGTCGCCATGATGTTCTCGGCGACGCTGAGGTTGTTGCACAGGCTGAGTTCCTGAAAGACGATCGCCAGCCCCTGGGCGGCGGCGTCCTTCGGGCTTTGCGGCGCATAGGCTCGGCCGTCGAGCATCATCTCGCCACCCGAAGGCGGATGCACGCCGACCAGGATCTTCATCAAGGTCGACTTGCCGGCACCGTTCTCGCCCAGGATGGTATGCACGCGGCCCGGCCGGACATCCAGCCGCATGGACTTCAGCGCCTCGACGGGGCCGAAGCTCTTCCTGATATCGCGCAAGGACAGCACGAATTCCGCTGGCTGGTTCATCCGTTCACCTCCCCCCGTGGTCACGCCGCAAGGCATCGCCGAAGCCCTGCGGCGCAGCGGTCACTTCTTGACGTAGACGCCTGGGACGATGGGCTGCTCGGCCGGCACGTCCTGGCCTTCGATCACCATCGCGGCGGTATCCACCGCGGTCTTGCCCATCTGGTCGGGGAACTGCTGGATGACACCGGCCATCACCGGGTTGGCGTCCACAGCGTTGCGGGCCTCCTCCATGCCGTCGAAGCCGATCACCTTGACCTGGTCCTGAAGGCCCGCCGACTTCACCGCGACGGCGGCGGCCAGCGCGGCATCGTCGCCGAAGCCGAAGATGCCCGAGATGTCGGGATTGGCCTGGAGCATGTTCTGCGCGACGGCCAGCGCCTCGGCCCGCGTGATGCCGGTCTGCTGGGCGACGATCTCGATTTCGGGATGCGCCTCCAGCGCCTTCCTGAAGCCCTCGACCCGCGCGACGACCGATTGCACGGTCGGATAGTCGATGATCGCGACCTTGCCCTTGCCGCCCAGAACCTCGGCCATCAGCTCGCCGGCCTTCACGCCGCCGGTGTAGTTGTCCGTGCCGATATGCGACGTCACCTTGGCATCGGCGGCGGGCACGTCGACCGTGACGACCTTGATCCCCGCCGCATCCGCCTTGGCGATGGCAGCCATCACCCCCTGGCTGTCCACCGGCGAGATCACGATGACATCGACGCCCTTGACGATGAAATCCTCGACATCGGCCAGCTGCTTGTTCAGATCCTGGTTGGCGATGCTGATTTCCAGCGGCACGCCCCTAGCTTCCGCCTGGGCTTTCATCGCATCGGCAAGCTCGATGTAGAACGGATGCTGCTGGGTCAGCAGCGAGGCGCCGATGCCATCGGCATGGGCCGCCCCGCCCACCCCGCAGGCAACAGTCGTCAACAGCGCCGAAAGCGCTTTCTTGAAGGTCATGGAGTCCTCCCAGGATCTCGATTTCGAGGAGATGGTGCCGGCAAGTCCCGGCCGTCCGCCGAAGCTCCTCCCCCTATGGCGGCTCAGGGGACGCTAGCTATATATTTTACTCGTGTCAAATTTAAAGTTTGTTCGCGAAGATATTTTGCGAGCGCATCAAACCTATCGAATTGATTTCAAATTGTAATAGCGCGAGGCAAGGCCGGATGCCTTCTGGAAGGGTTTCGACCCCAAAGACCACGCAAGCCGGACAGCGTAAGCAGCAACCGGCGAATCGTGAAAGGCGACATGGCCTTGCCGGCCTCATCCGGGGGCCGGCAGGGATTGTGCCGTTGCTTGAAACAGCGATGCCGGCACGGCTTCCAGAAACCTCGGCCCGAACGCCCGCGTCTCCGCATCGAATCAAAGGCCCGCGGCCAGCCACCGATGCCCCCTCCCCTTGGCGACCCTGTCCCTGAAGCGGCCTCCCCCCGCCATCATTCCGCCAGGAAATAGATAAAAATATCCATGACAAACAACGACAAGACATCCATCTGCGATGCCGGTCGCATTTTCTGCTCCTCCGACTCACGCTTTCATTGTAGACAATCTGCAATCAGGGATTCGGACAGCGGGACGGGAACCATGGCTGCGCAGTCGATAAGACGTGAAACGATGGGGGCCCAGCTGGTGGCCATGCTGCGGTCGGCGATCCTGTCCGGTGAATTCGCGCCCGGAGAGCCGGTCACCGAGACGGCGCTGGCGCTGCGTTTCGGCGTCAGCCGCGGGCCCATGCGCGAGGCGATGCGGCACCTCATCGACCAGGGCCTGCTCGTCACCGTCCCCTATACCGGCACGCGCGTGCTGGATCTGTCGACCGCCGACATCAACGACATCTATTCGATGCGGATCTGTCTGGAAATCTTTGCCTTCGAACAGGCCTGGGACCGGCGCGATGCGGCCTTCCGGGGGGAGATGGCCGAACGCCACCACAAGCTGCTGGAGGCGATCGACGCCCGCGACGATGTCCGGGCGATCGACGCCGAACTCGACCTGCACGGGCTGGCCTATGAATGGTGCGGCAACAAGCTGCTGCTCAGCAGCTGGGATGCGGTTCGCGGCCGGCTGCAACTTTACTGGGCGGCGCATCACCGCGCCCATGGCATCACCGGGCCGCTGCGCGAAAGCCATGACGACTATATTCGCCTCGCCTGCGGTGACAGCCTCGAGGCGATGAAGAACGAGATCCACAGCCATATGCGGCGCGGTCTCGACAAGACCAAGGCCTTCGTCGAGTCCCTCGACGAGCAAAGGCGGCAAACATCACCCAACGGGAGAACGAAATGAAACGACGGATGTTCCTGATCGCAGGGGCGGCTGCGTCCTGCCTGCCCTATGCGCGCGCCTTTGCGGCGGACAACGATACGCTTTCGCAGGTCAAGGCCAGCGGCAAGCTGCGCATCGGCGTGACCTCGGCCGAGCCCTGGTTCTTCAAGGATCCGATGACGGAGAAATGGACCGGCGTCGGCATCGCCATGGGCGAGCGCATGGCGCAGGAAATGGGCGTCGAGATGGTCCCGGTGGAGACGAGCTGGGCCAATGCCGTCGCGGGGCTGCAAGCCAACCAGTTCGACATCATGTTCGTCCTCGACCCCACCGAAGAGCGTCGGAACGCCGTCGATTTCCCGGATCAGCCGCTGTTCTACTATGCCATGGGGGCACTCGTCCCCGAGGATTCCGCCGTCGCAAGCTGGGCCGACCTCGACACGCCGGAAACCAAGCTGGGCGTGACCCTGGGCACCTCGCTAGACCGCAACGTGACCGAGATGATGAAGAGTGCGGCGATCAACCGCTTCTCCTCGAATGACGAGGCGATCGCCGCCTTTGCCGCCGGCCGCGTGGACGCGGTGGTGCAGTTCCATCCGGCGCTTGTCGTGCAATATTCGCGGCTGAAGATGGGCAAGGTCGTGCTGCCCACGCCGGTCGATCCTGTCGCCACCTCGGCCGGGATGCGCAAGGCAAGCGACGACAGCTTCAGGACCTGGGTCGGGGAAACCTTCGCCAAATTCTATGAAGAAGGCGTCCCGGACCAGATCTTCAGTGCCTATCTGGAAAGCAAGAACATCGACCCGACCGGCATTCCGGGCCTCGTGAAAGAGAGCTGGTAGACCACCCCGGACGGCCCGCCGCCTGGTCCCGTGACCGGGCGCGCCGGCCTTCTTCCCCCCAAGCGAAAGATGTCAGATGGACTATTCCTGGGACTTCGGCCCGGTCATTGCCCGTTTCGACATGCTTGCGATCGGTTTCCTGAATACGATCAAGATCGCGATCGTGTCGATCCTTCTGGGCGTCGTCGTCGGCCTGGTGCTGGTGCTGATGCGGCTTTCGCCGCGCAAATGGCTTTCCTGGCCCGCGGCGATCTTCATCGAGTTCTACCGCAATACGCCGCCGATCGTGCATTTCTTCTGGTTCTTCTATGCGCTGCCGGTGCTTCTGTCCGTCAGCCTCGATCCCTATGTCGCGGCCGTCCTGGCGCTTTCGACGCAATCCGGCGCCTTCTATGCCGAGGTGTTCAGGGGCGGCATCGTCTCGATCGAGCGCGGCCAGTGGGAGGGCGCCCGCGCGCTTGGCATGACCCATGCCGCGCTGATGCGGCGCATAATCGTGCCGCAGGCGATTTCGCGCATGGTCCCGCCCTTCATCGAGCGCAGCTTCGAATTGCTGAAGACCACGGCGCTGGCCTCGACCCTCGCCTATGCGGACCTGCTCTATCAGGCGATGATGGTGAATGCCGAAACCTTCCGGCCCCTCGAGGTCTATACGACCATCGCGCTGATGTATCTGGTCCTGCTGGTCACCGCCAGCCAGCTCGCGCGCCTCGCCGAGGCGCGGCTGACCGCCTATCAGTAAGAGGCCAATGATGAATTATTCCCCCGATTTCAGCGTCGTCCTGGACAACTGGCCCGTGCTTGCCCGCGGGCTTTGGGTGACGATCCAGATCTGGCTGCCCTCGATCGCGCTGGGGCTGATCGGCGGCTTCCTGATCTCGCAGGCCCGGCTGTCGTCGCGCCGCTGGCTCTCGATCCCGAGCCTGGTCTATGTCGAACTGTTCCGCGACACGCCGGTGCTGATCCAGCTGATCTGGTTCTTCTACGCCTTCCCGATCCTGATCGGCGTGCAGCTGACCCCCTTCACCGCGGCCCTGCTGGGGCTGACGCTGAACACGACGGCCTATTCGGCCGAGATCTTCCGGGGCGGCATCAAGTCGATCCATCGCGGCCAGATGGAGGGGGCCAAGGCCATCGGCATGACCCATGCCCAGGCGATGCGGCGGGTGATCCTGCCCCAGGTGGTCAAGAGGATGCTTCCCGCCTTCACCAACCGGATGATCGAGGTCGCCAAGATGTCCTCGCTCGCCTCGGTCATCTCGGTCCACGAGCTGATGTATCAGGGCCGGCTTCTGTCCTCGACCTATTACCGCCCGTTCGAGATCCTGACGGCGGTGGCCTTCATCTATTTCGTGCTGATCTATCCCGGCACCTTCCTGGCAGGGCGTCTGGAAAAGCGCCTCGCGCGGTCGTCCTGAGCAAAGGAAAGGATACCCCATGCAAAAGCCAATTCTCGAGATCAAGGGCCTGCACAAGCGGTTCGGCGACCACCACGTCCTCAGGGGCATCGACTTTTCCGTCGCAGCGGGAGAGCGCATCGCGATCATCGGCGGATCGGGCTCGGGCAAGTCCACCTTCCTGCGCTGCATGAACTTCATGGAAACGCTGAGCGAGGGCGAAATCTGGCTGGATGGCAAGCGCATCGGCACCGAAAGGAACGGCCAGGTCACCTACCCGGAACGCCAGCTGTGCGCGGTGCGCGAACGCGTCGGGATGGTGTTCCAGCAGTTCAACCTTTTCCCGCATATGACCGTGCTTCAGAACGTCATGGAGGGGCTTGTCACCGTCAAGGGCATGGCGAGGGAGCAGGCACGGGAAATCGCCCTGCAGGAACTGGACAAGGTCGGCCTGTCGGAAAAGGTCGATGCCTGGCCCGGCCGCCTTTCCGGGGGCCAGCAGCAGCGCGTGGCGATTGCCCGCGCCCTGTCGATGAAACCCGAGATCCTGCTTTTCGACGAACCGACATCCTCGCTCGACCCGGAACTGGTGGGCGAGGTCCTGCGGGTGATCAATCACCTTGCCGAGGAAGGCCGCACCATGCTTCTGGTCACGCATGAGCTTGGATTCGCCTATCATTTCGCGACCAAGGTCATCTTCCTGGCGGACGGCGTGTTCCACGAGGTCGGCACGCCGGACGAGGTTCTGAAAAACCCGCGGCAAGCCCGCACGCAGGAATTCCTGCGCCGTTTCGGCGAATTCGCCTTCTGAGCTTCCACATATCAAAGGACACTGAAATGACTCCGCAGAGCAGCGCTTCGTCGCAAAGCTATGTCAAGGATCCGCGCAACGAATCCGTCGAGATCTATGTCAACGGCCAGTTCTACAAGCGCGACGAGGCCAAGGTGTCGATCTTCGATGCGGGCTTCGTCCTTGGCGACGGCGTGTGGGAAGGTCTTCGCCTGGTCAACGGCAAGCTTCTGGCCATCGACGAGCATATGGACCGCATCTTCGAAGGCGCGCGTTCGATCCAGCTGGACATCGGCCTTTCCAAGCAGGGCCTGGTCGAGGAGGTCTGGAAATGCCTGCGCCACAACGGGATGGAGGACGGCGTCCATATCCGGCTGATGATCTCGCGCGGGCTGAAGTCGACGCCGAACCAGGATCCGCGCTTCGTCGTCGCCGGCGCGACCATCGTGATCGTCGCCGAATACAAGCAGCCGAACCCCGAACTGAAGAAGAAGGGGCTGAAGCTGATGACCTCCACCATCCGCTGTTCGACGCCGGACGTGTTCGACCTGCGGCTGAACTCGCACAGCCGCCTGAATTTCATCCAGGCCCTCATCCAGGCGATCAACATGGGGGCGGACGAGGCGCTGATGCTCGACGACCGGGGTTTCGTGGCCTCCTGCAACTCGACCAATTTCTTCATCTTCCGGGGCGACGAGCTTTGGACCTCGGAAGGGCTGACCTGCTTCAACGGCATCACCCGGAAAAAGGCGATCCATATCTGGCGCGAAGCGGGTTTCACCGTGCGCGAAAAGCCTTTCACCCTGGCCGAGGTCTATTCCGCGGACGAGGCCTTCGTCACCGGCACGCTTGGGGGGATCACCCCGGTCGCGATGATCGACGGTCGCCCCATCGGGGACGGGAAGCCCGGCGCCCGCACCGCCCGGATCAACCAACTCTACCAAGAGTATATTTCGCAGTAAGCCGGTGGCAAAGCGAACCGGATTCAATCGCAGGCGCCATCGGTTGCGGCGCCTGCTCGCCCCCTTCCGCCTGCGCGCGCTGGTCCGCCGCAGCGAGATCGCCTATACGGTGATCGCGGCCGTGATCGGGATCGTCGCCGGCGGCGCGGTGGTCCTGATGCAGGAAGCCGTGACCTTCATGGCCGTCCTGATCTTCGATTCCGCCGGCGAGGTCAGCGGCGCGGAAAGCGTGAACCCTTTGCGCGCCCTATCCGGCCCGCTGGCCGGTGGTATCCTGCTCGGCGCGTCCTATCTGATCGGCCAGCGCTGGTTCCGGCGCGTCGCCGACCCGATCGAGGCCAATGCCGTGACCGGCGGCAAGATCGCCGTGCCCGGCAGCCTGTTCATTTCCGGGCAGACCATGGTTTCCAGCGGGTTCGGCGCCTCGGTCGGGATGGAGGCGGCCTATACCCAGGCCGCTTCGGCCCTCGCCTCATGGGGCGGCCAAAAGCTTCGCCTGCGCCGGGAAGACCTGCGCCAGCTGGTCGCCGCCGGTGCCGGGGGCGCGATTGCCGCCGCCTTCGACGCGCCGCTGACCGGGGCGTTCTATGCCTTCGAGCTTGTCCTGGCCTCCTATACGGTCGCCGCGCTTCTGCCCGTCCTTGCCGCCGCGATTTCCGCGACGGCCGTCACCCGCCTTGTCGGCGGGCATCACGGGCTGGACCTTTATTTCGCCGGCCAGATCCCGGCACCGTCCTTCATCCCCATCGCGGTGCTTGCCGTCATCTCTGCCGTGGTCGGCATCCTGATCATGCGCGCCGTTTCCGCGACCGAGAACACGTTCCGCAAAAGCGTCCTGCCGGGATGGAGCCAGCCGGTTGTCGGCGGGCTTTGCGTCGGCCTGCTGGCATTGGCGACGCCGCGCGTGCTGTCCTCCGGCCATGGCGCGATGGACGTGGTGTTCGGCAGCAACCTGACGCTGGGTGCCCTTGTCCTGCTTTTCGTGCTGAAGGCGCTCGCCTCGGTCATCTCCATCGGGTCGGGCTTCCGGGGCGGGCTGTTCTTTGCGTCGCTTCTGCTCGGGGCCATCCTGGGCAAGATCCTCGGCATCGTCTGGCTGATCGCATTTGGCCTTGAACTGCCCATCGTCGTCTTTGCCGTGGTCGGCATGTGCGCCCTGGCGACGGCGGTGATCGGCGCCCCCCTGGCGATGTGCTTCCTTGCCCTCGAGACGACCAAGAGCCTGCCGCTGGCGCTTGCGGTGCTGTTTGCCGCGCTGATCGCCACGGCAATCGTGCGGCAGTTCTTCGGCTTCAGCTTTTCCACCTGGCGTTTCCATATCCGGGGGGAAACGATCCGTTCGGCCGCGGACATCGGCTGGGTGCGCGAACTCAGCGTCGGAAAGATGATGCGTCGCGTCGCGTCCGAGGCACCGGCATCGATGAAGCTGGCAGAGGCCCGGCGCCGGTTTCCGCCGGGCTCGACCAAGGCGGTGCCGATGGTGGACGACGCCGGCCGCTATGCCGGGCTGTGCATCACCAGCGAACTTTATGGCGAAGGGCTGGACCCGCAGATGCCGCTTGCCTCCATCGCCCACCAGACATCGGCATGGTTGCGGCCCGACCAGACGGTGCGCGAGGCGATCTTGGCATTCGGCCGCCACGAGGCCGATACGCTCGCGGTATTGGACGCGGACCACCGGGTTCTCGGCACGCTGAACGAGCAATATTGCCTGCGGCGCTATTCGAACGAGGTCAACCGCCGGCTTTATCCCCAGCGCGGCTAGAAAGGATCAGGACATGAGACGGTTTCTGTTTGTCGGCTGCGGCAACATGGGTGGCGCGATCGCCTCTGCCGCGATGCGGGCGATCCCCGATGCGAGGATCACCGTCGTCGACCCCTCGCCCGAGCGGGCAAAGGCGCTTCTGCCCGCCGGCATGGCGGTCGAGACCCACCCGGACTTCGCAAAGCTCGGGGAGGCCAGGTTCGATCTCGGCATCCTCTGCGTGAAACCGCAGCAATTTGCCGAGCTCTCCGCCTTGGCGATTTCGGTGATCCGCTCCGGCGCCATCGCATCGATCATGGCGGGCGTCACGTTGGACGCGCTTGCAGCACGGCTCGGCAGCGAAAGGATCGCGCGGACCATGCCGAACCTGCCCGCCCTTGTCGGCCAGGCGATGACCGTCGGAGTTGCCGCGGATGGGCTGACCCAGGCCGACCGGCGCATGGTCGCGACCCTGTTCGAGGCCGTCGGCCAGTTCCGCTGGCTTTCGGACGAAACCCTGATCGATGCGGCAACCGCGGTCGCGGGCAGCGGGCCGGGCTACATATTCGCCTTTGCGCAATACATGATGGAAGCGGCCGTGGCGTCGGGCATGGATGCCGCGCTTGCCGACCTGCTGGTGCGCCAAACCTTCCGCGGCGCGGCCGAACTCATGCATGCCGATCCCCGGACGGCGGAAGAGCTGAAGAAAGCCGTGACCAGCAAGGCGGGCACGACCGAGGCCGGTCTGGCCGTCTTCGAAGCAGAAGGCGCGTTGCCGGAACTTTGCCTGAAAGCCGTCGCCGCCGCCGCGCAGCGGGCGCGAGAGCTTTCCCGAACCGCCACGCCGGAAAGCCCCCGGCAATAGCCGCTCCCGGCAGGACGGGGCTCCGGTAAGCAGCCGCCGGCAAGCGACCTTCGCCTTGCCGGTTTCCACCATCTCCACCGCCCTTCCCGTCCACCCGCGCGGACCGGGCCTGCGCCTGCAAGCCGGTGCCGGCAGAAGGCCAGCGCGAAGGGAGTCAGCGGAAGGCTGAGCCTTCCCGACCGGGCCCCGCCTTGCAGCGCGGTATCGCCGAACGGATCGGCGACGGCCCGGCAAGGTCAGAACCGCCCGCGCAGCGTCAGCGTGGCGTTCCTCGGCTCGCCATACCCGTTGCCGCCGGTGGGCGGGCCCAGCACCGAATAATAGGGCTTGTCGAAGACATCGTTGACGTTCAGCATCATCTGCCACGGATCGTCGATCCGGCAGCTGACATGCGCGTCCCCAACCGCATGACCGCCCTGCCGGATCCGGTAGTCCTGGCTCGCTCCGCCGATCCGCGCGGTCCCCGAGGTGCCATGGCGGCCTTTCACCGTCACGCCGCCGCCGACGGTCCATCGGAAGTATACGCCCGGCAGGGTGTAGTCCGTCCACAGCTTCAGCATGTGCCGCGGGGTCAGGGCGTGATAAACCGCGCCATGCCTTACGTTCTTGTTGTGGTTGTAGGCATTGCCCAACCTTATGACTAAGACAACCGGGCGGGCGATTCACTCGGTCGATTGCCGAAAAAAGTTCAGACGCTGGAGATGACCGCCAACAGACCCGAGACCCGGCGCAACCGGCCGCCGGTCGGGCGGACGGCGGCGTCCAGCGCGCGCTCGGGGTCGGAAATGTCGAAAAGGCCGCGGATCCGCGTGCGACCGATGGCGGCATCCGCGACGATCACGCGGCCGGGCAACCAATGCGCGATCCGCGCGACAAGGCTTCCCAGCGGCTCGGCTTTGGCCACGACGATCCCCTTCGCCCCTGTTTGTGGGCCGTGTCACTCACCCGCTGCCTTGGCAACCGCTTTGGGTCGCTCGGTCATGCGGCGGGCCTGCCAAGAAAACCTGGGCGCATGACAAGCCACAAGATCCGCGTCCGGGGCGCGGGCCTATCCATCCGTGGAACAGATCCTTGACGCCTCGACCGCCTCGACGACATAGCTGGCGATCATCAGGTCCAGATGCGCGCCGCCGCCGTTCTTGAACAGCGTGACCTGGTCATCGGACCGGCGGCTGGACCCGTCCGCCGCCACCAGATCGTAGAGGTCGCCTTGCACATGGCCGCGGCTGATGGCGCCCGATAGGATCGGCTGCATGATCTCGCCGATCCGGTCCACGACCGTGTCGACGAAATCCACGTAGACCAGGGCCGAGGCGATCAGCGCGTCGTCGGCCTCGCGCATCTCCGGCGTGAAGGCGCCGATCAGGTCGACATGCGTGCCCGGCCGCACCCATTCGCCCAGCAGGACCGGCTGCCGCGCCATGGTGGCGGCCGAGACGATGTCGGCCTGGCCCACGGCCTCGGGCAGGTTCTCGACAGCCGCGACCTTGGCCCGCAGATCGCCCAGCGTCGCGGCCAGCGCCTGGGCCTGCTCGGTCCGCCGCGACCAGATCGAGATCCGCTCGATGCCGGGGAAGGCCGCGTCATAGCCGCGCGCCAGCGTCGCCGCCACCGCGCCGGCACCGACGATCAGCAGGTGCCGGCTGTCCGGGCGCGCCAGGCATTGCGCGCCCAGCAGGCTGTCGGCCACGGTCTTCACCTGCGTGACCAGCTGGCTGTCGAGCACGGCGCGCACGGCGCCGCAATCGGGATCGTAGAGCAGCACCGCGCCATGCACCGTGGGCAGGCCCTTGGCGGCATTGCCGGGAAAGATGCTGTCGCCCTTGATCGCGAAGCCGAGGCCCTCGATCCGGGCGGCCCGGTTCAGCAGCCTGGCATCGCCCGAGCCGAGCAGCAGGTCGCCCTGCTCGGGCCGCGGCAGCCGGTGGCCACGGCGCAGGGCGTCTATCGCACCCGGCCAGCCCAGCGCATGGACGCTTGCCTCATAGGTCAGCACGGCTGGAAGCATGGTCTTTCCTTCCCGAAAAGCTGGCGACCGGGGCGCCGAAACAGTCGATGGTGACGCCCAGGCCGGGCCGGGCCGGGCCGGCACGGATTGCGCTGACGCAACTGATAACGGGCAACATGCTCCTTCGTCCAGTCGCCGAAGCAGGAAGCATATGCCTGGGCCTGGGCGAGCGGCGATATGCGACGCCGCCGCCCCGAAGTTCCCGATCCTGGGCAAGCCTCTTTCGATGCACCAGGATCCCTGAAAAGCTTTTCACCCAGTCACTTCAAGCCACCCGTCCCCAAGCAGCGGGTGGCTTGGGAGAGCGCTAGCCCAGGCTCACGTCTTGCTGGTTGAGGTCGATCCAGATTGTCTTGAGCTGGGTGTACTGGTCATGGGCGTGGACGCTGTTGTCGCGGCCGCCGAAGCCCGATTGCCTGTAGCCGCCGAACGGGGTGGTGACGTCGCCCTCGCCGAAGCTGTTCACCGTCACCGTGCCCGCCCGCAAGGCCCGCGCCCCGCGCAACGCCCGCTTGCCGTTGGCCGAGAAGATCGAGGCCGCAAGCCCGTAGTCGGTGTCGTTGGCGACCGCGATCGCCTCCTCGAAACTGTCCACCACGATCACCGTCAGGATCGGGCCGAAGATCTCCTCCACCGCCAGCCGGGAATCGCGCGCGGCTTCCACGATGGTCGGCTCGATGAAGCCCTCGGCCACCACCTTGCCGCCGACCAGCACGGTTTCCGATTTCGCCGCATCCAGATAGCTGCTGACCTTGTCGAAATGCGCCTTCGAGACAAGCGGACCCACGCGGTTCGCCAGATCCAGCGGATCGCCCACCAGCCAGCCGGCCGCCTCGGCCCGGACCTTCTCCAGCAGCCGGTCCCTGATGCCGCGCTGCACGATCAGGCGGCTGGCGGCCGAGCAGTTCTGCCCCATGTTCCAGAACGCGCCGTTCACCACATGCGCCGCCACCGCGTCCAGGTCCTCGGCATCGTCCAGCACGATGCAGGGGTTCTTGCCGCCCAGCTCCAGCACCACCTCCTTGAGGTTGCTGTCGGCCGAATAGTTCAGGAACCGCCGACCCGTCGCGGTCGAGCCGGTGAAGCTGACCATGTCCACGTCCGCGTGCCGGCCCAAGGGCTCGCCCACCTCGCGGCCCGAGCCGGTGACGATGTTCAAAACGCCCGCCGGCAGCCCGGCCTCGGCCGCCAGTTCCGCCACCCGCAGCGCGGTCAGCGTCGTCTCGCCCGCGGGCTTCATCACCACCGAGCAGCCGGCGGCCAGCGCCGGGCCGATCTTCCAGGCCAGCATCAGCAGCGGGAAGTTCCAGGGCAGCACCAGCCCGACCACGCCCACCGGCTCGCGCACCACCATGGCGATATGGTTGTCCGAGGCGGGCGAGACCTGGTCGTAGATCTTGTCGATCAGCTCGGCGTGCCACTTGATGACATGGATCGTCTCGGGCACGTCGACGGTTTCGCAGTCGAAGATGGTCTTGCCGGCATCGAGGCTTTCCAGCACCGCCAGCTCGCGGGCGTGTTCCTGTATCAGCGCGGCCAGGCGCAACAGCACCTCCTTGCGCTCGCCGGGGTGCAGGCGCGACCAGCGCCCGTCCTCGAAGGCGGCGCGGGCGGCGGCCACGGCCAGGTCCACGTCCTGCGCATCGCAGGCGGCGATCTCGGCCAGCGCCGCGCCCGTCGCCGGGTTGGTGGTGGCGAAGGTCCTGCCCGACAGCGCGGGACGGAAGGCGCCGTCGATGAAGGCCTGCGTCGGGAAAGACAGCCCGGCGGCGATGGCCCTGTAATCCTCGGTGCTCAGCAGATCGGTCATCTCACTTCCCTTCCACGATGGCCTGGACGGCGGTCTTCAGCGTGGCGATGACGCCTTCCAGCTCGGCCTTTTCGCCGTCGTTCAGCCCCTGCAGCGGCGGGCGCATCGGCCCGGCGCGCAGGCCGGTGGTCTCGACCCCGTGCTTGACGCATTGGATGAACTTGCCGCCCTGTTCCAGCACCGCCATCAGCGGCATCATCGCCGTCATGATGCGCCGGCCCTGGGCGAAATCGCCGCGCACGGCGCAGGCTTCGTAAAGCGCCACATGCTCCTCGGGCAGGAAGTTCGAGCCGGCGCAGATCCAGCTGCGCGCGCCCCAGGCGAAGAATTCAAGCGCCTGGTCGTCCATGCCGCAGCTCAGCTGGATCTGCGGATAGTCGCAGGCCAGCGTGTGGATGCGGTTCACGTCGCCCGAGCTTTCCTTGATGCCGATGACGTTCGGCGACTGGCCGACGATGTCGAGGAACGCGCGCCCCATGCTGACGCCCATGCGGCCGGGGTAGTTGTAGAGGATCACCGGCAGGCCGGCGGCGCGGTCGATTTCCAGCGCGTTGGCGGCGTTCTCGGCCTCGGTCGGCACCGAATAGGGCGGCGTGCCGAGCAGGATCGCATCCGCCCCCATCTCGCGCGCGCCCTGGGCCAGCGCGATGGAATCGGGGGTGCGCATGGCGCCGGTGCCGACGATGACCGGCAGCCGGCCGTCGGCGCGCTCGGTGATGAAGCGGGCCAGCTCCAGCCGCTCCTCGACCGTCTCGGCATAGTTCTCGCCGGTCGAGCCGCCCGAGATCAACCCGTGCACCCCCGCAGCCACCAACCGCTCGACCAGATCGCCCAAAGCGTCGAAATCAATCGAGCCATCCCCCTGGAACGGCGTGATCACAGGCGTGTAAATGCCTTCAAGAACCATGCGAGTCTTCCTTTGCTTTCCATGGCTCGCGATCGACGCCGGGCAAGGTTCATGCCTTCGGGCGCAGCGACACGATCAGCTTGGCGACCATGCCGAACAGGGTCAGCAGGATCAGCGCCACCGAGATCGCCGCGATGACGGGATCGACGTTGTCTCGCAGCCCGGCCCAGATCATGCGCGGCAGGGTCACGATCTTGACCGAGATGACGAACAGCGTGACCGCGATTTCCTCCCATGACATCACGAAGGACAGGAAGGCGGCGGTCAGCACGCCGAAGCGGATGTTGGGCAGGAGCACCCAGAAGGTCGTCTGCCAGATCGAGGCGCCGAGGTTGCGCGCGGCAAGTTCGATCCGGCGGTCGACCTGGCTCAGCGTGACCAGGAGCGCCACCACGGCATAGGGCACCGACATCACCGCATGCGAGATCACCACCCCCGGCAACGTGTCGAAGGTGTTGGTGGGGTGACGAGGAAATAGAGCGCCAGCGCCGAGATGATCGGCGGCACCGCCAGGGGCGCCAGCACGATGCCGATGAAAGCCGCGCCGTAGCGCGATTTCGCATACCCGATCCCAATGCAGAACAGCGTCGCGAAGACGGTCGCCAGCCCTGCGGCGAGCAGCGCCACCAAGGCGCTGGTCAGGATGCCGTCGTGCCATTGCGCGCTGGACATCAGCTCTTGGTAATGGCGCAGCGACCAGTCGCCGTCCGGCATCGACAGGAAATGCTTGGGCGTGAACGAGATCGGGATCATCGCCAGCAGCGGCGCGATCAGAAACAGCATCGCCGCATAAACGCAAAGGGTGCTGATCCGGCCGGGTTGATCGTTGCGCATGGTGGCTCTTTCTGGCTGGAAGCGACGGGGAATGGATCAGAGCAGCCGATCGAGCCGGACGATCCGCGACAGGATCCAGATCAGGCCGACGACCAGCACCAGCAACACCGCCGCCAGCGCCGAGCCGAGGCCTTCGAGCGCATCCACCGCTCGAACCTGATCGGCATGGGCATCCTGCCGCTGCGCCTGCCTGCGGGAACGACGCCGCAGTCGCTGGCGCTGACGGTCGAGGACCGGGTCGGGATCACGCTCGATCCATCGCGGCTGGAACCGCGCGGGCCTGTCCGCGTGGCGATCCACCGCGCCTCGGGCAGGGTCGAGGCGTTCGAGGCGAGCCGCCATCGAGACGAGCCTTGAGGTCGAGACCTGGCGAAAGGCGGGCTCATGCCGCTGATCCTCGACCGCGCGACCCGCGCCGAGGCGGCGAACCTTACCGCCGAATAGCTGCCGCTCATCGAAAGCGGAAGGGCGGGGTGTTCGAAGCCCTGGGCCCGACCGGGGCAGTCATCCCAGGGTACACGGATGCAGCCAGGGCCAGGATCAGGGCCGCAGACCGCACAGCGGCGCAGCACGGGGACGAGGTCCAGCGCCACGGCCGCCCCGACCCCCGGCGCCAGGGGTTGGGTTTATGGAATGTATACCGCCCTGAAGTCATTGACATTGGTCAGGGTCGGCCCGGTCTTGACCAGATCGCCGAGCCGCGCGAACAGGCCATAGCTGTCATGGCCCGCCAGCACCGCCGCCGGGTCCAGCCCGGCCGCGCGGGCGCGGGCCAGCGTGTCGGGGGCGATGATCGCGCCCGCCGCATCCTCGGTCCCGTCGATGCCGTCGGTGTCGCAGGCCAGCGCGTGGATCGAGGTGCCGTCCAGCGCCAGCGCCATGGCCAGCAGGAACTCGGTATTGCGCCCGCCGCGTCCGGGCCTGGCCGCGCCGATGGTGACGGTGGTCTCGCCGCCCGACAGCAGCACGGCCGGGCCCCGGATCGGCTGGCCATGCAGCGCGGCGGATCGGGCGATGCCGGCCATGACCTGGCCCGCCGCGGCTGCCTCGCCCTCGATGGCGTCGCCGAGGATCAGGGGCGTCGCCCCCTCGGCGCGGGCGCGGGCCGCCGCCGCCTCAAGCGCCAGCATCGGGGTCGAGATCAGCCGGTAATCCGCCCCGAATGCCGGCAGGGGCTCGGGCGCTTCCAGCAGCAGGCGGCGCGCCGGCTCGGGCAGGACGGGGCCAAGCATCCGCACCACCTCGGACAGGTCCGCCCCCGCATCCGGGTCATGCACCGTCGGTCCCGAGGCGATGGCCAGCGGATCGTCCCCCGGCACGTCCGAGATCGCCAGCGTCACCACCCGCGCCGGGGCCGCCGCCAGCGCCAGCCGCCCGCCCTTGATGGCCGATAGCCGCCGCCGCACCCGGTTCATCACCGAAATCGGCGCCCCGGAGGCCAGAAGCAGGCGGTTCACCCGCATCTTGTCGTCCAGCGTCAGCCCCGGCGCAGGCGCGGTCATCAGCGCCGAGCCGCCGCCCGAGATCAGCGCCAGCACCAGATCCTCGGGGCCGAGCCCGCCGACCGCATCCAGGATGCGCCGCGCCGCCTGGGCGCCGTTCCGGTCGGGAACGGGATGCGCGGCCTCGATCACCTCGATCCGGCGGGTGGGCACGGCATGGCCGTAGCGGGTGACGACCACCCCCGACAGGTCCACGCCGGGCCAGGCCTCCTCGACCGCGCGGGCCATGGCGGCGGCGGACTTGCCCGCCCCCACCACGACGACCCGGCCGCGCGGCGGGTCCGGCAGATGGCGCGCGACCGTCTTCGCCGGATCGGCGCTGTCCACCGCCGCGGAAAACAGGCGCAGCAGGAAATTCCTGGGGTCGCGAGCCATCGCCTTGCCTCAGATATTGGCGCCGCGGATGGCCGCGCAGACGGCTTCCGTGACCTGCTGCGTAGTGGCCGTCCCGCCCACGTCGGGGGTCATCACGCCATCGGCGCAGACCTGCTCGACCGCCGTCATCAGGCGCCTGGCCGCATCAGCCTCGCCCAGATGCTCCAGCATCTGCGCCGCGGTCCAGAAGGTCGCGACCGGGTTGGCGATGCCCTTGCCGGTGATGTCGAAGGCCGAGCCGTGGATCGGCTCGAACATCGAGGGATAGCGCCGTTCCGGGTCGATATTGCCGGTGGGCGCCACGCCCAGGCTGCCAGCCAGCGCGCCCGCCAGATCCGACAGGATGTCCGCGTGCAGGTTCGTCGCGACGATGGTGTCGAGGCTTTGCGGGTTCTTGACCATGCGCACGGTCATCGCATCGACCAGCATCTTGTCCCAGGTCACGTCGGGAAATTCCCGCGAGACCTCGGCCGCGATCTCGTCCCACATCACCATGCCATGGCGCTGCGCATTGGACTTGGTGACCACCGTCAACAGCTTGCGCGGCCGGGACTGCGCCAGCTTGAAGGCATAGCGCATGATCCGGGTGACGCCGACGCGGGTGAAGATCGCGACCTCGGTGCCGACCTCTTCGGGCAGGCCCTTGTGGGCACGGCCGCCATGGCCGGAATATTCCCCCTCGGAGTTCTCGCGCACGATCACCCAGTCCAGGTCGCCGGGGCCCACGCTTTCCAGCGGCGACCGGATGCCGGGCAGGATCTTGGTCGGGCGCACGTTGGCATATTGGTCGAAACCCTGGCAGATCGGCAGGCGCAGGCCCCAAAGCGTGATATGGTCGGGCACGTCCGGCGCACCCACCGCGCCGAAAAAGATGGCGTCGAAGGCCCGCAACTGCTCCGGCCCGTCCTCGGGCATCAGCGCGCCGGTCCTCTTGTAGCGGTCCGAGCCCCAGTCGAACTCGGTCACGTCAAAGCTGAACTTGCCGTCGCGCCTGGCCAGCGCCTCCAGCGCTTGCAGGCCGGCGGCGATGACCTCGGGGCCGATCCCGTCGGCGGGAATGGCGGCGATGCGATAGGTGCGGGATTCGGTGGTCAGCTCCGACGCTTTCTGTGCGATGGTCATGGGTTCAGCCTTTCTGGATGGCGTTGGACGAAAGGACGGCCGAGCGGCGCGCCGTGCCTGCGATGATCAGGGTGACGACGGCCGACAGGATCAGCAGGCCGGCGACGAAATAGAGGCCCCATTCGAAGCTGCCGGTCGCCTGCTTGATCAGGCCGATGACATAGGGGCCGACGAAACCGCCAAGGTTGCCCAGCGAGTTGATCGTGGCGATGCCGGTGGCCGCGGCCGAGCCGGACAGGAACATGGTCGGCATCGACCACAGCGGCGGCTTGGCGGCGCTGACTCCGGCATTCACCACCACCAGCGCCAGGACGACGGCGGCCAGCGAGACGGCAAAGCCGGCGAAGAACAGGCCCGCCCCGGCGGCGATGCAGGCCAGCGTCACATGCCAGGTGCGCTCGCCGGTGCGGTCGGAATGGCGCGACCACAGATACATGGCGACGACGGCAAAGATCGGCGGGATGGCGTTGACAAGGCCGGTCTGGAACGAGGTCAGGCCCAGCCCGTGCAGCATCTGCGGCGCCCAGATCCCCAGCGTGT
This sequence comes from Paracoccus ferrooxidans, assembly GCF_029909815.1. Taxonomy (NCBI): domain Bacteria; kingdom Pseudomonadati; phylum Pseudomonadota; class Alphaproteobacteria; order Rhodobacterales; family Paracoccaceae; genus Paracoccus; species Paracoccus ferrooxidans. Next base: position 636,813 of record NZ_CP038201.1, read on the forward strand.
AAAGCCCGGCCGAGGTGCCGAAATAGACCAGCGCCAGCGCCAGCACGCGCGGATCGGTCAGCCCCTTCAGGATCGAATGGCTGGCCCCGGCCTTGTCCTTGGCCGCGCGCTCGGCGTTCATGGTGCTGGCCAGCCATGCGCGTTCGTCGGCTGCCAGCCATTTCGCCTTTTCCGGCCGGTCGGTCAGGTAGAACAGCACCACGACGCCCAGGATCAGCGCCGGCGCCGCCTCGAGCACGAACATCCACTGCCAGCCGTGCCAGCCCATCAGCCCCTCCATCTCCAGCAGCGCGCCCGAGATCGGCGAACCGAGCGCGACCGAGATCGGCGCCGCGGCCATGAACAGCGCCGTCACCTGCGCGCGGCTTTTCGCGGGGAACCAGTAGCTGAGATACAGGATGATGCCCGGAAAGAAGCCGGCCTCGGCCGCGCCCAGCAGGAAGCGCAGGATATAGAAGCTGGTCGGTCCCTGCACGAAGGCCATGGCGCCCGAGATCAGGCCCCAGGTCAGCATGACGCGGGCGATCCAGATCCGCGCGCCGAACCTTTCCAGCGCCAGGTTCGAGGGCACCTCGAACAGGAAATAGCCGATGAAGAACAGCCCGGCGCCGAAACCGAAGATGGCGGGCGACAGGCCCAGATCCTCGTTCATGTGGATGGCCGCGAAGCCCACGTTCACGCGGTCGAGGAACGCGATGAAATAAAGCAGCATGATGAAGGGTATGATGCGCCACGAGATCTTCCTCATGACGCGCTTTTCGAGCGCATCGCCCATCTGATCCTCCCCGATGTCACCGGTAAAGGCGCACTCCTCCGCGCCTCGGGGAAAATTACGGGCGTGGGGGCGCTGTTCTCAATCGTTCGTTGATTATATAATAAAATGGAACAATTGGGATGAGGCCGGCATGGAGCTTCGACAGTTGCGCTGCGCCGTCGCGGTGGCGGACGAGATGCATTTCGGGCGCGCCGCCGCCCGGCTCGAGATGCTGCCGGCCGCGCTTGGCCGCGCCGTGCGCCAGCTCGAGGACAGCCTGGGCGTGCAGATCTTCGAGCGCACGACGCGCTCGGTCGTCATCACCGCGGAAGGCATGCGCGTCATCAAGGAGGCGCGCGCCCTGCTGGCCGAGGCGGACGCGGCCCAGGCACGCTGGCGCAGGCTGGGCCGCAAGGGCGGCCAGGTCCTGCGGCTGGGGGCCATCGACACCGCCGCCAGCGGCCTGGTGCCCGGCCTGCTCCAGGCGGTGCATGCCATCCTGCCGGACCTGAGGATCCAGCTGGCCGAGGAACGCTCGATCAAGCTGATCCCGCGGCTGCTGGCAGGCAATCTGGATCTGGCGCTGGTGCGGCCGGGGCTGAAGCCGTTTCACCGCCGGCTGCGCGGGCATTTCCTGCTTAACGAATCCTCGGTCGTCGTCTTGCCGCCCGGCCATCCGCTTTCCGCCCGGCAGGAGGTCGATATTCCCAGCCTGCACGACGTGCCGCTGATCGTGCCGGATCGCCGCTCGCGCCCGCATAGCCACGATCTGGTCCTGGCGCTTTTCGAGCATGCCGGGGTCGAGCCCCGCATCGTCCAGAACGCAGACGAGAAGCAGACGATGATGAACATGGTCGCCGCGGGGATCGGCGCGGCGATCGTGCCGCGCTGGTGGTCCGGGTTCGTGCCGCGCGACGTTCATGTCTGCGCGCTGGCCCTGCCCGACGACAGCCTGCGGCTGAAATTGCCGCTGCATGTGGTCTGGGCGCGGGATGTCCGCGATCCCACCAGGGACGCGGTGGTCGAGACCCTGCTTTCGCTGGTGGACCGTTACGCCGGGAAGGCATAGGCGAATTTCGCCGGCAGGCTCGCTTTCGAATGCACCATGCGGCGGCAAAGACATATACCGGGAAGCGGGTAGCGCTTCTCGGTATGGGGTGCAGGTCAATATGGATCGCAGGGCTTGCCCGAAAGGGACCATGCCAGAATGATTTTCCGACAGGGTCCGGGCAACCGATTATGGATGATGGCGTTCCTTCAAGCCGCCGGTATGGGGGTCTATTTCCTCAAAATGGCCATGCACTTCGATATCGTCCAACAGCCCCTTCCACAGCGATGCGCAAAGCCCGACCATGACCACGAGGAATGGCGCGGCCGCGATGATGGAAGCGGTCTGCAGGCCGCCCAGCCCGCCGACGACCAGCAGGATCGAGGCCGACGCGCCGGCCAGCAATCCCCAAAGCACGACAATGTCGGCACGCGGATGGATCGTCCCGAACGAGGACAGCATTCCCATCACGACCGAAGCGGCATCGGCGCCCGATACGAAGAAGATGGCGACAAGGAACATGGCCACGGAAGAGGTAAAGGCATGCAGCGGATATTGCTCGAGCAAGGCAAAAAGGGAAACCTGCTCGCCTTTTCCGGCAATGGCCTCGACCAGCCCGCCCGGCCCGGTCAGTTCCGAGAAAAGCGCGCTGCCGCCCATGACGGTGAACCAGACGAAGGTCACGGCGCTGGGGATCAACAGAACCCCGACCACGAATTCCCGGATGGTGCGGCCGCGAGAAATCCGGGCGATGAATACGCCGACAAAGGGCGCCCAGGAAACCCACCAGGCCCAGTAGAAAATCGTCCAGCTTGCAAGCCATTTGCTGTCGCTGAAGGCCGAGGTTCGAAAGGACATGGAAACCAGATCGCTCATGTAAAGGCCCATCGCCTCGATCAACGTATCCAGGATAAAGACCGTCGGCCCCAGCACCGCCAGGAACAGCAGCAACATAAGCGCCGCGACCATGTTGATATTGCTGAGAAACTGGATGCCTCGGCCCACGCCGGAGACCGCGGACAGGATGAACAGCACGGAAAGGACCGCGATGATGGTCAGCGCAATGGTCGGGGATTCTCCAGTATTCCACAGATAGTTCATTCCGCTGTTGATCTGCTGCGCGCCAAGGCCAAGGGATGTCGCGGTTCCGAACAAGGTAGCGATGATCGCCAATATGTCGATCATGCGCCCGATCGGCCCATGGATGCGGTCCCCCAGCAAGGGGTGGAAAGCGCTGGAAACCAGCGTGGGAAGGTCGCGGCGATAGCTGAAATACGCCATTGCCAATCCAGCCATCGCATAGATTGCCCAAGGGTGCAGGGCCCAATGGAAATAGGCGTATTGCATGGCCACCAGCGCGGCTTCCTGGGTCTGGGGCTCGGCCAGGCCGTGCGGGGGCGCGCCGAAATGGCTGATCGGCTCGGCCACGCCCCAGAACATGAGGCCGATGCCCATTCCGACGCTGAACATCATGCAAACCCATGATCGGGTCGAGAATTCGGGCTTTTCGTCATCGTGGCCCAGCTTGATCCGGCCAAATCGGCTGAATGCCAGGAATATCGCAAAGGCAAGGAAAAACGCCGTGGAAATCACGAAACTCCAGCCGAAAACGCGGATGATCCAATTCAATGTGGCAGATGCGACGGCAGCCAGGCTGTCTGGACCCAGGACTCCCCACGTCACGAATCCTCCCGCGACGGCCAACGCTGGCCAGAACACGCCAGGGTTTATCCTTCGTGATCCACTTGGATGCATAGCTTCCTCCTCCAGAACTGAGCAACGATTTCTTGCCCACCCCCACTTCCTGAACGAAAATCGATAAATTTTCCTGCCTTACCGGCCGTTTCGTCGCAGTTTTACGGCTGTTGCGTCGCACCTATTTGGGAGATCCGAATCCTTGGATTTCGCCCTCTCTCTCGCTTGAACTCGTTTCATGGCTGCAAGGCAATATGGGCATGAAAAGGCTGCGCTTCGCTTATGGAAACGCAGCCTCCTTCAATTTTATTCAGCCTTCAGGCCGCTTTCAGCATGTCATGCGGATCAAGGACAAACTTGACGGCCGCGCCCTGATCGAAGGTTTCATAGCCCTGGGCCGCATCCTCCAGGGAAATGATCTTCGCATTGACGATGTCGGCAATCGGCAGGCGGTCATGCAGGATCGCCTGCATCAGCTGGCGATTGTATTTCAGCACCGGGGTCTGCCCGGTATGGAACGACTGCGCCTTGGCCCAGCCCAGCCCGAAGCGGAGCGACAGGCTGCCCTGCCTGGCGGCGCTATCGACCGCGCCCGGATCCTCGGTCACATAGAGGCCGGGGATGCCGATCGAGCCGGCGGCGCGGGTGATCTCCATCATCTGGTTCAGCACGATGGCCGGCTGCTCGCCGCCGGAATGGCCGCGCGCCTCGAAGCCCACCGCGTCGATGGCGCTGTCCACCTCGTTCGTGCCGACCACATTCGCGATCAGGTCGCCCAGGCGGTCGCTTTTGCCCAGGTCGATCGGCTCGAAGCCCACCTTGGCGGCATGGGCCAGGCGGTCGGGGTTGAAATCGCCGATCATCACAACCGCCGCGCCAAGGATCCGGGCCGAGGCCGCCGCCGCCAGCCCGACCGGACCGGCACCGGCCACATAGACCACCGAGCCCACGCCGACGCCGGCCTTGACCGCGCCGTGAAAGCCGGTGGGCAGGATGTCCGACAGCATCGTCAGGTCGCGGATCTTGGCCATCGCCCGGTCGCGATCGGGCAGCTTCAGCAGGTTGAAGTCCGCATAGGGCACCATCACGTAGCGGGCCTGCCCGCCGATCCAGCCGCCCATGTCCACATAGCCATAGGCGCCGCCGGCGCGCTCGGGGTTCACCGTCAGGCAGACACCCGTGTCCTGCGACTTGCAGGTGCGGCAGCGACCGCAGGCGACGTTGAAGGGAACCGAGACGATGTCGCCGATCTCCAGCATCTCGACATCGCCGCCCTTCTCGATCACCTCGCCGGTGATCTCGTGGCCCAGGACCAGGCCGGGTTGCGCGGTCGTCCGCCCCCGCACCATATGCTGGTCCGAGCCGCAGATATTGGTCGAGATGACCTTCAGGATCACGCCATGCTCGATGCGGCGGCCGTTGGGCGCCTCCAGCCTTGGGTCCGCAATGTCCTGAACCTCGACCTTGCCGGGTTCCATGTAAACGACACCCCGATTTCTGCTCATGATCGCCCACTCCTCCATTGATCCAGGGTTGCGGCGGCACCTCTCCTCTCGCGCAGCGTCAGGCCACGCCCGCCAAGGCCGGGAAATGCGCGCGCCGAATGTCGTTACGTGACCACAGTCCACGGGCCGGCGGCTATCACGATAGCGAAGTCGAATTTCGCGAATCTGGAATTCTCGCGCTGCCGGCGATCCCTGGCGCAGCCGCCGCATGTTCGCCCGCGCCGCCACGAAGTGCGGGCCGGAACCCATCCGGCGACCTTCGGCGCGGCATCGGCCACCTTCACGCCTCGACCTCTAGCTTTCCAAGCGGCCGCGAGCAGCAGGCAAGGATGTAGCCTTCCTCGATTTCCTCGTCGAGGATCCCGCCGTTGTGGTTTATTTCCACCTCGCCCGAGAGCTTCAGGATCTTGCAGGTTCCGCAAAGGCCGGATTCGCAAGCGGCGGGGATGCGCACGCCCGCCGCGCGCGCGGCCTGAAGAACGGTCTGCCCCGGAAGGCATTCGCCCTCGACCCCGGACATGGTGAAGCTGACCGCGGTGACGCCCGTGCCCTCGACGCCGTCCACGCCATCGGGCGTGAAGACGACCGGCTCGGTGGGGGCCTCCTTGGGCGGCTCGCCGAAGCTTTCCTGGTGATAATGCGCCATGTCGAAACCGGCATCGCGCAGCAGATCCCGGATATCCTGCATGAAGGGTTCCGGGCCGCAGCAGAACACCTCGCGCTCAAGCAGGTCGGGCGCGAAAAGCGGCAGGCGGACCGCGTCGATCCGGCCCAGGTGCCCGGCCCAGCTTTTGTGAAGCGACCGCTCTTGCACGATGAAGCCAAGCGACAGGGCGGGCATGCGATGGCTGAGCAGCTCAAGCTCCTGCCGGAAGATCAGCTCCTCGGGCCGCCTGGCGCAATTGACGAAGGCGACGTCGGTGCCCGGCGCGCAATCGGAAAGCCAGCGCAGCATGGACATCATCGGCGTGATGCCCGAACCGGCCGAGATGAACAGGTATTTCGAGGCGGAATGCGCGAAATGCGTGAAATGCCCTGCCGGCCCATAGGCCTTGACCAGGCTGCCGGGCTTGAGGTTCTGGAACATCCAGCGCGTGCCGATGCTGGTCGGCTGCGCCTTGACCGTGACCGAAATCGAAAACGGCCGCGAGGGCGTGGACGACAAGGTGTAGGTCCGCATCAGCGGACCGTCGTCGGCGGGCAGATCAAGGGTGATGAACTGTCCCGGCTTGTATTTGAACCAGGTCTGCGCATCGGACCGGAAGGTGAAGGTCTTCACCTCCGGCGCCTCGTCGGTGACGCTGACCACCTCCAGAACCTGGAGGCGGTCGTTCCACGGCGTCATCTCGTCGAGGTGACGATAGACGTGGTGATCCGTCGGTTGGCCTGCCTGCATCACGTTATGCGACACTCTTCAGGGGCCTCGGGTCGCTGCCTTCCAGACGCGATCCCATGAAGGTCTTGTACCATTCGACGAACTGGATGACGCCGCCCTCGTGCAATTCGGAATAGGGGCCCGGCTCATAGGCGGGGGATTCGATGCCGCGGGCGTTTTCCTCGACGATCTGGCGGTCCTGGTCGTTGGTGTAGGTCCAGACATGGGTCAGGCGTTCGACGTCGTAGTCCACCCCCTCGACGGCATCCTTGTGGACCAGCCACTTGGTCGTGACCGCGGTCTGGTTCGGGCCGATCGGGGTGACGCGGAACGTCACCGCATGATCCATCAGGACATGGTTCCAGGTCGTCGGATAATGAAACAGCATCAGCGCGCCGATATGATCGGCCCGGACATCCGACAGCGTGCGGCCGACGGCGGGCTTGCCGTCCATGGTATAGCTGACCGCATCGCGCAGCAGCGGCGACCGGATCGCCCGGAACTGGCCGCTTTCATGCATGTGGAAGCGCGCGGGCAGCCCCGCGGCCTCGCATTTGTCCCAATGCGCGGCCATTTCCGGGTCATCGGCGCCGCCGGATATGCCGGTGACGTTCGGCGCCTCGGGATAGGTGCGGCAAAGCTCGGGGTGGTTGGCCGCGCAATGATAGCATTCGCGGTTGTTTTCCCACACAAGCTTCCAGTTGCCTTCCTCGATGATGGTCGTCTCATGCGCGACCTTCGCCTCCAGCAGGTTGTGGGGGGCGAAGTAGGGCTCCATCAGCGCGCGGAACGGCTGGAAGTCGGCCGGCTCCTTGGCAAGGCAGATGAAGATGTAGCCGGCCACGGTCTCGCAGGCGACCGGCTTGAGCGAATGCGCCGAGGTATCGAAGCCTTCCGCCATCTGGCGCGCGAAAAGCAGCTTGCCGTCCAGGTCGTAGGTCCATTGGTGATAGGGGCAGACCAGCTTGGCCGCAGTCCCCTTGGCCTGGGTGCAGACGCGGCTGCCGCGGTGGCGGCAGGCGTTGTGGAATGCACGGATGTCGCCGTTGCGGTCGCGCACGACGACGACCGGATAAGACCCGATCTGCAGGGTGAAATAATTGCCGGGCTTGGGAATTTCGCAGTTATGGCCGGCAAACAGCCAGTCACGATACCAGATCATCTCAAGATCGATCTGGAAAAACCCGGGATCCTTGTAAAAGGCCTGGGGCAAGGAATACCCGAATTGGTGCATTCGGATCATGTTCAGCATTTCACTTCGTATATCCATATCGTGGCTTCTCCCTGCACGACCATTCCCGCAAGCGCATGCAATGGGTAAATCCCGACACGAGCTTGCATTCCCCCGAGCGGCGCGGTTCATTCGCTGGCTGCTGGAAGGGAACTTACCCGATACGGAATCGGCAGGTTGGCATCTTAACGACGCAAGTCCGGCGCAAACATATCAGCGCCCCTTATCCGCCCCGGCCGCGATTCGCCGAAAGCGCGCGGCAGCAAGGCGGCGCGGCTAGAGCCCCTTGGGAACATGCGCGGGGCCGTCCCCTTCGGGTGCCTCGCCCAGGCCCATGCTGCGCACGTCCTGGGGCGTGCAACCGTAGAGGCGGCGGAACATGCGGCTGAGGTGCGAGGAATCGCAAAAGCCGCATTCGACCGAGATCATGGCGATCGTCTTGTTGCTGGACACCAGCAGGTGCCGGGCCAGCGCCAGCCTGAGGCCCATGAACGCAGCCTGGGGCGAGGTGTCCAGCGCCGCGCGGAAATGCCGTTCCAGCCGGCGCTTGCTGTGCCCCATGCGCTGCGCGATCTCGGACACGGAAAGCGGCGTGTCGATATGCTGCTGCATGATCAGCAGCGCGCGCTGGACCAGCGGATCATCGGTGCGCAGGCCGATGGGGATGCCCGGCTGGGGCTTGTCCGCCTGCAGGACGCCGTCGATGATCATGATGTGCAGGCTCTTGTTCGCCTGCGAGCGGCCGACGTGCTTTTCCACCAGATAGGCCGCAAGATGGGCGGAACTGGCCCCGCCGGAACAGGTCAGCCTGTCGCGATCCACCACGAAGATCTGGTCCGAGACGTGATCCAGGCCCTGGAACTGTTCAAGGAAATCCGCGCTGTGGAACCAGCTCACGCAGCATTTGTAGCCATCGAGCAATCCCGCCCGATGCAGCACGAAGGCGCCCGAGCACACCCCGATCAGCGGCACGCCGGCGGCGGCCGCCCGGTGCAGATAGGTCTTGTAGGCATGGCTGACGTTCTCGAGCCCGTCGGTCAGGCCGCCGACCACGGCGATATAGTCGAATCGAGTCGGGTCGCCCAGCTTCTCGTGCGGCTGCACGGCGACGCCGCAACTGGACATCACCACGTCCATCGTGTCCGAAAGCACCGACCAGCGGCACAGGATGGGACGGCTGCGGTCCCCCTCGTCTGCGGCCAGCCGCAGCACGTCGACGAAGTTCGCAAAGGCGCATAGCGTGAACTGCCGGGTCAGGAGGAAGCCGACCGAAAGCCGGGGACCAGCCTCCCTTGGCCGCAGGGATCCTTTGGCGACAGGGTAGGAACGGGAATGCCCTTCTCTCACGCCGACACCCATCTTCGATCTCCGATGATGCGCCCTATGGTTGGGTTTGTCGTAGCCATCTTGCTTGACCGGCGCAATTGTTCTTCTCGATCCCTGTTTTCGTCGCAATAGTCCGACGAACATTGCCGGGAACGCCACGGCCGCCACAGGGGATTCTGCACGAAAGGCAGGCCCGGCCGGCGACGGGGTGCCGCTTAGCTTCCGAAGCCGTCGGGAAGCAAGGGGAATCCGCGGCGGTCGGGAATGCGCAGCAAAGGGGGAACACTTGCGCTACAGGCTTCTACCCTATCCCGTGGCCGAGCCGTCCGGGCCGGCGGCCGCCGCCGCGGGGCCGGCCAGGCTTGCCGCAAGGGGCGCCTGCCCCACCCTCCTCTGCCTCAACATCTGGGAAAGGACCGCAAGATGAAAGTATTGGTGCCCGTCAAGCGGGTGGTCGACTTCAACGTCAAGATCCAGGTCAAGGCCGATGGGACCGGGGTCGATCTGTCGAACGTGAAGATGTCGATGAACCCCTTCGACGAAATCGCCGTGGAAGAGGCGATCCGCCTGAAAGAGGCGGGCAAGGCCGAAGAGGTCGTCGTGGTCTCGATCGGCCCGGCGCAAGCCCAGGAGACGCTGCGCACGGCCCTGGCCATGGGCGCGGATCGCGCCATCCTGATCAAGGTCGAGGACATGGTCGAGCCCCTGGCCGTCGCCAAGCTGCTGAAGGCCGTGGCGGATGCCGAAGGCCCGCGGCTGGTCGTCCTGGGCAAGCAGGCCATCGACGACGACGCCAACCAGACCGGGCAGATGCTGTCGGCCCTGCTGGGCTGGTCGCAGGCGACCTTCGCCTCGGCGGTCGCGCTTGAGGGCGACAAGGCTCGTGTCACGCGCGAGGTCGACGGCGGCCTGCAGGTGATCGAAGTCACCCTGCCCGCGGTCGTCACCGCCGACCTGCGGCTGAACGAGCCGCGCTATGCCAGCCTGCCCAATATCATGAAAGCCAAGAAGAAGCCGCTCGAGGAAAAGACCCCGGCGGATTACGGCGTGAACGTCGACGCGCGCCTGAAGGTGCTGAAAACCGAGGAGCCGGGCACCCGCAAGGCCGGCGTCAAGGTCGCCAGCGTCACCGAGCTGCTGGACAAGCTGAAGAACGAAGCCGGCGTTCTGCAATTCTGATCGGAGAGAAATCCCATGGCCATCCTGCTTTTCGCCGAACACGACAATGCTGCCCTGTCCGACCAGACCGCGCGCACGCTGACCGCCGCCCGCCGGATCGGCGGCGAGATCGACATCCTGGTGGCCGGCAAGGGCGCCGCCGCCGTGGCCCAGGCCGCCTCGGCCTTCCAGGGGGTCCGCAAGATCCTGCTGGCCGAAGCCGATGCGCTGGAGCATCGCCTGGCCGAGCCCGCCGCCGCGCTGATCGTTTCGCTGGCCGGCGACTACGACACCGTGATCGCCCCGGCGACCACCACCGGCAAGAACGTCCTGCCGCGCGTGGCCGCGCTTCTGGACGTGATGCAGGTTTCGGAAATCGTCGAAGTCGTCTCGGCCGACACGTTCAAGCGCCCGATCTATGCCGGCAACGCCATCCAGACGGTGCAGGCGACCGACGGCAAGAAGGTGATCACCGTGCGGACCTCGGGCTTCGAGGCGGCGCAGGCCGAGGGGGGCAGCGCCCCGGTCGAAACCATTGGCGAGACCGCCGACCCGCGCCTGTCCGGCTTTGTCGAAAACCGCCTCTCGGAAAGCGAGCGCCCCGAGCTGGCCTCGGCCCGCATCATCGTCTCGGGCGGCCGCGCCCTGGGCTCGGAAGAAAGGTTCCGCCAGGTGATCCTGCCTGTCGCCGACAAGCTCGGCGCCGCGGTCGGCGCCTCGCGCGCGGCTGTGGACGCGGGCTATGCCCCGAACGACTGGCAGGTCGGCCAGACCGGCAAGGTGGTCGCGCCCGAGCTTTACGTCGCCTGCGGCATTTCCGGCGCCATCCAGCACCTGGCCGGGATGAAGGACAGCAAGGTCATCGTCGCCATCAACAAGGACGAGGACGCCCCGATCTTCCAGGTTGCCGATTACGGCCTGGTCGCCGACATTCTCGATGCGCTGCCGGAGTTGGAGCGCGCGCTCTGACCCCCGCCGGATCGCTTGGCACGAGGAGGATGCCCATGACGGCACAGACAATCGACGGGAAGGCCCATGCCGACGGCCTTGGCGCCCGGATCAGCGGCGCCATCCCCTCCTTTCGGGAACAGACGGGCCGGCCGCCGGGCCTTGCCGTGGTCCTGGTCGGCACCGATCCGGCCAGCGAGGTCTATGTCAGCAGCAAGGGCCGCATGGCCCGCAAGCTGGGCATGGCAAGCTTCGAGCATATCCTGCCCGAGGCTACCACCCAGCAACAGCTTCTGGACCTGATCGCGCAGTTGAACGCCGATGACAGCGTCGATGGCATCCTGGTCCAGTTGCCGCTGCCCGCGCACCTGGATTCCCTGCCGGTGATCGAGGCGATCGATCCCGCCAAGGACGTGGACGGGCTGCACCCGTCCAGCGCGGGCCGCCTGGTGTCGGGGCTGCCCGGCCTCGTCTCATGCACGCCGCTGGGATGCCTGATGCTGCTCCGGTCGCAGCTTGGCAACCTTTCGGGGCTGGATGCCGTGGTGGTGGGCCGCTCGATCCTGGTGGGCAAGCCGATGGCGCAGCTGCTGCTGGCCGAGAACTGCACCGTGAGCATGGCCCATTCCCGCACCCGCGACCTGCCGGGAAAGATCCGCCAGGCCGACATCGTGGTCGCGGCCGCGGGCCAGGCCGAGATGATCAAGGGCGACTGGATCAAGCCGGGGGCGACGGTGATCGATGTCGGCACCAGCCGCATCGTCCGCGACGGCCGGAAGACGCTGGTGGGCGATGTCGAGTTCGCCTCGGCCCGCGGGGTCGCGGGGGCGATCACCCCGGTTCCCGGCGGCGTCGGCCCGATGACGATCATGTGCCTGATGCACAATACGCTGCTTGCCGCCTGTCGGCGCAAGGCGCTGGCCGAGCCACGGCTATGGTAGCGGCCCTGACGGCACATGCATCGACAACTGGACAAGGCATGACCCGCTTTGCGGGCCATGCCGTCGCATTTGGGCGGCCCGACTGCGCCTGCTGGCGGTCACGGGAACCCTTTCGTCACAATCTCCCTTCAGACATCGAGAGGACAGAACATGTCGGGATTTCCTGATAGAGCGCGGGTGGTCATCGTCGGCCTTGGCGGCATCGTGGGCGCCTCGGTCGCGCATCACCTGATCGAGCGCGGCTGGGACGATATCGTCGGCATCGACAAGTCGGGCATCCCGACCGATATCGGCTCGACCGCGCATGCGTCGGATTTCTGCTTTGCGACCAGCCACGATTTCCTCAGCACCTGGACCACGCTCTATTCCATCGATTTCTTCGAGAAGATGGGCCATTACGCCAAGGTCGGCGGGATCGAGGTCGCGCGGGTGGGCGACGAGACGCGCATGAACGAGCTCAAGCGCAAGGTCGCCTCGGGCAAGGCCTTCGGCACGCGGGCGACGATGATCAGCCCCGCCGAGGTCAAGGCGAAATTCCCGCTGGTCGAGGAAGACCAGATCCAGGGCGCGCTGTGGGATCCCGACGCGGGGCTGGTGGTGCCGCGCTCGCAGACCGTGGCGGGCAAGCTGGTCGACCAGGGCGTGGCCTCGGGCAAGCTGCGGGCCTTCGCCAATTGCCCGGCCACCTCGCTGGTGATCGAGGACGGGCGCATCCGGGGCGTCGTCACCCCGCGCGGCACCATCATGGCCGACCTGGTCATCGTCTGCGCCGGTCTCTGGGGCCGCCTGATCGCCGAGATGGCGGGCGAGGACCTGCCGGTCTTTCCGGTCGACCATCCGCTGACCTTCTTCGGGCCCTACGACGAGTTCGACAATACCGGCAAGGAGATCGGCTATCCGCTGCTGCGCGACCAGGGCAACTCGGCCTATCTGCGCGACACGGGCGACCCCAAGACCACCGAGGGCGGCCAGATCGAATGGGGCTATTACTACGAATCGGACCCGCGCCTCTGCCATCCGCGCGACATCCTGGAAAAGGAATACGCCCGCCTGTCGCCCTCGCAGCGCGACCTGGAGCTGGACGATGTGCTGTCGCCGCTGGAACGCGCCATCGAGCTGACCCCGATCCTGGGCGAGCTGGGCTATAACGAAAGCCATTCCTTCAACGGGCTGTTGCAGACCACCACCGACGGCGGGCCGTCCATCGGCGAAAGCCAGAAGGTGCGCGGGCTGTGGTATGCCGTGGCGATCTGGGTCAAGGACGCGCCCGGCATGGCCAAGCTGGTGGTGGACTGGATCACCGACGGGCGCACCGGCATCGACCATGCCAGCATCGACTATTCGCGCTTCAACCCCTTCGCATTGCAGGAAAAGTTCATAGAGGAACGCTGCATCGAGACGGCGGCCAAGATCTACAACCCGCCGGTCCACCCGCGCGAACCCTTCGCCGGCGGCCGCGGCATCCGCCGCTCGCCCTTCTACGAGCGCGAGGTGGAGCTGGGCGGCTACTTCATGGAGCTGGGCGGCTGGGAACGCGCCCATGGCTATGCCGCCAACGAACACCTGCTGGAGAAATACGCCGACCAGGTGCCGGTGCGCGAGCATGAATGGGACAACCGCCATTTCTGGCGCGTCTCGAATGCCGAGCATCTGGAGATGAGCGCGGATTGCGGCATCATCAACCTGTCGCATTTCCACATGACCGACATTGCCGGCCCCGATCACGTCGAACTGCTGGAATGGCTCTGCGCCGCCAAGATCGGCGGCGAGGGCAATATCGGCAAGGGGATCTACACGCATTTCCTCGATGACGAGGGCAATGTGCGCGCCGATTTCACCGTGTTCCGCCTGGCCGACCGCTGCCGGCTGGTCAACGGCGCCGATGCCGGGCCGCGCGACCTGAACTACATGCGCCGCGTGGCGCAGGACCGGGGCCTGGACGTCGCCATCGCCGACGTGACCGAGCAGTTCATCACCATCGGCATCTGGGGTCCGAACGCGCGGGTGAACCTGCAAAAGGTGGTCGAGGATCCGGCGGGGCTGGAAAAGGACGCCTTCCCCTTCGCCGCCATCAAGCCGATCCGCATCGCCGGCCGCGACGTGACCGCCTTCCGCATCTCCTATGTCGGCGAGCAGGGCTGGGAGCTGCACATGGCCTATGAGGACGGGCTGGTGGTCTGGGACGCCTTGCGGTCCACGGGCGTGATCGCGGTGGGGGTCGAGACCTACGCCAACTCGCGCCGGCTCGAAAAAAGCCTGCGGCTGCAGAACGCCGACCTGCGCACGGAATACAACCTCTACGAGGCCGGCCTGGCCCGTCCCAAGGTCAAGGAGGCCGATTTCCGCGGCAAGGCCAAGCACCTGGAATATCGCGCCCGCGACCACCAGCCGGCGATGCTCTGCACCCTGGTCATGACCGACAACGTGGACAGCAACGGCATCGCCCGCTATCCGGTCGGCATCCTGCCGGTGCAGGATGCCGAGACGGGCGAGGTTCTGGTCGACACCCTGGGCCGGCGGTCCTGGACCAGCTCGATCGTCTACGGCCCGACCATCGGCAGGAACATCGCGCTGGCCTACCTGCCCTGGTCGCATTGCCAGGAAGGCCGCAAGCTGACGGTCGAATACATGGGCGAAACCTTCCCGGTCGAGGTCGCCGCCGTCGGCTACAAGCCCCTCTACGACCCCGAGAACCTGAAGCCCAGAAGTTGACACGCGCCAAGCAGAAGGACCGGGCGCATGCCCGGTCCCCTGATCGCCCGACCCCTATTCGGCGCGAACGGGCAAAAGAATATCTGCCGGGGGGGGGTATCGGACGGACCCAAGACGGCATGACGAAAACCGGCCCGGCGCATTGCGCACCGGGCCGGTCTTTCATTCGGTTGCCGCGATCTGGACCTGAGCCCCGCGTTTGATTTCTTGCGCAAGCCGGGCGCTGGACGGAACCGTCAAGGCCAGAGAAACGAGCGGATCATCCCGCGTCGCTCCCTGGCCCTTTTCGTCATTATCCCATGCGCTCCGAGGCATATTCGCCCGGCGATGCGGGAAAGACAACGGTCTTGTTTCCGTTCAGGAAAACCCGGTGATGAATATGGGCATGAACCGCGCGAGCCAGCACCTGCGCCTCGACGTCGCGGCCAAGGCTGACATAATCGGCGGCGCTTTGGGCATGGGTGACGCGGATGATGTCCTGTTCGATGATCGGCCCCTCGTCCAGGTCGGCGGTCACGTAATGCGCCGTCGCCCCGATCAGCCGGACCCCGCGCTCATAAGCCTGCTTGTAGGGGTTGGCGCCCTTGAAGCTGGGCAGGAAGGAATGGTGGATATTGATGATCCGGCCCGACATTTCGCGGCACATCTGGTCCGACAGCACCTGCATATAGCGCGCCAGCACGATCAGCTCGGCCCCGGTGTCGCGCACCACCTGCATGATGGCAGCCTCGGCCTCGGGCTTGGTTTCAGGCGTGACGCGGATGCAGTGAAACGGGATGTCCTCGTTCACCACCTGCCTCTGGTAATCGGTATGGTTCGAGATCACCGCAACGATTTCGACCGGCAGTGCCCCGATGCGCGACCGATACAGAAGGTCGTTGAGGCAATGGCCGAAACGCGACACCATCAGGACGACCCTGGCTTTTTGCGACAGGTCGCGGATTTCGCAATCCATCTGGAACTCTCGGGCCGTGGCGGCAAAGCCCTGCGCCAGCCCTTCGCCGTCCCGATCCGACTGAAAGCGCAGCCGCATGAAGAACCGGCCGTTTTCCTGATCGGTGAATTGCGAACTGTCCTGGATGTCGCAGCCGGCAGCGGCCAGATAGCCCGATACGGCGGCAACGATGCCCGCGCGCGTCGGACAGGAAACTTTCATCACGTGATTGGTCATATCTTTTCTCTCCCCCCGGAAATCAAGAGCCGGGCAAATCCGCGGGAATGCCGCCCTGCTTGATTTCGAAGCATTTCAAGATCGTGCTGCGTCGGTTTCGCCCCAGGCCGCGGCGCAAGCCGCGCGACGCCATGAAGCAAGGCATGAAATGCTTCGAAACATGGCATGTCGCGACCCGATGGTTATGGCGTGTCCGAAATGGTTACGACCTGTCCGAATTTCGCGAAAGAACAACTGCGTCATCGAAACGTAACATTGCGCCGCGCTTTTGCGCGATATGGGTGGGAAATGCCCTTGCCGCTTTGCCCCGCCGAACCGTGATCGCCATCCGGTTCGACACGTCCCAAAATTACCGGCACGCCGTCGCAGATGTTATTGGACCCATGCCGCCGTTAAATTACCTCCCTTGTCCTGGCTGGCCCGGCATCTGCATATGCGGGGGTTGCCGTGGCCACGGGGCAGCGCTTCACATGAACAAGTTGGCTAACAAAGAGAAAGCGTTCATATTCCTGCTCATGCCGGAATTCACGCTGCTTGCCTTTTCATCCGCCGTCGAAGCCCTGCGCATGGCGAATGCCGCCATTGGATACGATGTCTATACCTGGAAGGTCGTCGCGCCCCAAGGGGACGAGGTCCAGTCCAGTTGCGGCGTGCAAATCCATTGCGACAGCTCGGTCGCGGCTTTGCGTCGCTCGGTGAATGCCTCGATCCGCGATTCGACGATCATCGTCTGCGGCGGCCTGAATATCCAGATCCATTCCGACAGGGCGACCGAGTCCTGGCTGCGCGAATGCAAGCAGAGCGGCTGCATGATCGGAAGCCTTTGCACCGGCGCATATATCCTGGGCCAGGCCAAGCTTCTGGGTGAAAGGAAATGCGTCATCCATTGGGAAAATGCCGCCAGCTTCGGCGAGCAATTCCATGACGCCTCGGTCCGTGCCGCCCTGTTCGAGATCGACAACGGGATCGCGACCTGCGCCGGCGGGATGGCCGCGTTCGACATGATGCTCTACCTGATCCAGCAGGAACATGGCGAGGAAATCGTCGCCGCGATCTGCGAGCGCGCGATTGTCGACCGCATCCGCAATCCGGGGGACCGGCAAAGGTCCATTCTCACGTCGCATGTCAACAGGCAAAACCAGGTCGTGACAACCTTGATCGAGCGAATGCAGGAATCGCTGACCGATCCGATTCCCGTCAAGGACATATTGTCGGGCATCGGGTTGACGCGCCGCCAGGTCGAAAGGATCTTTCAGCAGGAGCTGCATATTTCCCCCGCCAAGTATTACATGAAGCTCAGGCTGGAACGCGCCAGGCTTCTGCTGCACCAGACGAATACCCCGATCGTGGACATCGCCATGGCAAGCGGGTTTTCCTCGGCCTCGCATTTTTCCAAGGCCTATCGGGATTTTTACGGCCATTCGCCCCACAGGGCACGCAAGGGCGCCGGGATCAGGAAGAATGAGCCGGACGGGATCACGCCTTCCCGCCGGAAAGGGACGCCCTGACCGAAAGCCCGATCGACAGGAACACCATCGCCACGCCCAGCCCCTGCTGCGCGTCCAGCGTCTCGTGCATGAGGCCGATGCCCAGAAGCAATGCCACCACCGGGCTGAGGAATGCCAGCACCGAAACCCGGCTGCCCAGCCGCTGCACGCCGCCGACCCAGAGCCAATAGCCCAGGGCGGTCGCGAACAGCACCAGATAGCCCAGGCCCAGGCTGTTGCGCATGTCCCAATGCGCGGGCAGGCCCTCGACCAGCAGGGCAATGGGCAGGATCAGGGCGCCCCCGATCAGCAATTGCCATGCCGTCATCTGCACCGGCGGCGCAAGATCGCGCCAGCGCTCCATCAGCACGATGCCGAGCGCCATGGACAATGCCGCGCCGATACCCGCCAGGACGCCGGCCGGGTCGAAGGCGAGGCCGCCGTTCAGCACCATTAGCCCGACGCCGGCCATGCCCAGCACCGCCAGCGCGATCTGGCCCATCCCCGGCCGCCGCCCCAGCAGCGGCCATGCCAGGAACGCGACCAGCAAGGGCTGGCAGGCGGCCAGCGTGGCGGTGATCCCGCCCGGCAGCCGGGCCGCGCTGATCAGCAGCAAGGCAAAGAACAGGCCGATATTGGTCAGCGCCAGCACGGTGACGGGAAACAGGATGCGGCGCGGCGGCAGGCGCCGGACCAGAAGCAGCAGCAAGAGCCCCGCCGGCAACGCCCGCAGCGCCGAGATCAGCACCGGGTGATCCGTCGGCAATGCCTGGACGAAGACGACATAGGTCGTGCCCCAAAGCATCGGCCCGATGGCGGTGCCGATGAAGCGGCCGGCATTGTGGTCAGCCATGGCCAATCCTCGCGGTCGGGATGATCCTTGCCAGCGCGCCGGTCAGCGCGCCAGTTCCGGCGTCCAGTCTCCGGGCTCGGGCTGGCGGGTCAGGTAGCTGATCACCATGTCGACCAGATGTGCCTGCCGATGCTCGATATTCTCGGGCGCGCTCAGCTTTCGGTTGAACAGCATCGACAGCGTGTGCTGGTTCGACAGGTAGAAATAGCCCAGACCCGAGATCGAGATATACAGCTCGACCGGATCGACGCCCTTGCGGAACACGCCCTGCTCTTCCCCGGCCCGCAGGATCTCGCGCAGGTTTTCCGACAGCCGGTCATACATGCTGCGGATGATCGTGGACTTGGCGATATGCCGGGCGCGATAGAGGTTTTCGGTGTTCAGCATCACGATCACGTCCGGCTCTTCGACGAAGACCCGGAAGGTGTTCTCGCAAAGCCGGATCATCGCGCTGAGCGGGTCGAGCCCGTTCACCGGAACGTCGCTTTGCCGGCGGCGGAGCGTCTCGTAGGTGCGTTCGAGGATGCGGATATACAGATCCTCCTTGCCGCGGAAATAGTGGTAGAGCAGGTTCTTGCTGACCTTGGCCCGCGCCACGATGGCGTCCACGCGCGCGCCGTCATAGCCGCGGCGCGCGAATTCGGCCTGCGCCGCCGCGAGGATCTTTTCCTGCGTCCGTATCGCATCCCGGATAGCGGGTTTCTCCGCCATCTGCCCTCCTACCCCTTCCGGCAAAGGGCCGTTCAGCACGGCACCTTCTGCCTTTCCCTCACAAAGGGCGCGCAACGCTCGACCGAAACGGCGACCGTTTCGTTGCCGTCGCGCAACCACCAGTCGAACTTCGAGAACAGCTCGATCTCGAAGGGACCGTCATAGCCGATCTCGTCGAGAAGCGCCTTGCACCCCGCGAAGTCGACCACGCCGTCGCCGATCATGCCCCTGTCATGGTATAGATCGCGGGTCGGCACAAGCCAGTCGCACAGATGGAAGGTGAGGATGTTTTCCGGCCCCGCCTGGCGCAGTCCCGGCAGGAAACCGGCGTCCCACCAGCAATGATAGGTGTCGGCGACGATGCCCGTGCCGTCGCCCAGGCTGCGGCAAAGATCCAGGCAATGCGCAAAGCTGTTGAGACAGCTGCGATCGGCGGCATACATCGGATGCAGGGGCTCGAGGCCCAGCTTGACCCCGACCTGCCGGGCATGGGGCAAAAGCTCTTCCAGCGCGCCGATCACCCGCGACCGCGCCGCCGCCAGATCCTTTTCCCCCGTGGCCAGCCCGCCCGGCACCACGACAAGGCAGGGCGCGCCGATCTCGGCCGCCGCGTCCAGACGACGGCGGTTTTCGGCAAGAGCGGCGGCAAAGCCGGCCTTCTCCGCGATATTGACCCAGGCGCTGGTGCAAAGGCAGGGCACGAACAGCCCGGCATCGCGGATCAGCCGGGCGCCCCGCCCGACCCCGGCGGCGTCCAGATAATCCATCCAGACCCCGATCCCGGCCACCCCCTGGCGGGCATAGCCATCGACCGCCTGTTCAAGGGTCCAGTCGCGCGTGGTGATCTGGTTGATCGCAAAGCGGCGCAGATCGGGCATCAGGCCATCTCCGGTTGCAGATTGCGCAGCTCGGCCGTCGCCTTTTCGTCGATCCGGCCATCCTCGATCACGACGCGGTAATGCTCGCGGGCGAAGGCCGGGGTGATCTTGCCGTCCAGCGCATCCTCCAGCACCTGCTCCAGCGGGCGCTGCAACGGGTCGCCATAGCCGCCGCCGCCGGCCTGTTCGTGGCGGATCACGTCGCCCCTGGTGACATTGCGCGTGACCTTGCTGTCCAGCAGCTCGAACGCGCCGCCGTTCAGGCTCAGCAGGTTGCGCGAGGACGCGGCCGGATTGCCACCGAAGAGGCCATAGGGCCGATGCTGGTAACGGTCGGCGCGCAGTTGCAGCACCGCATCCTCGGCCAGCAAGCGGTATTGGCGCACGACGCCCAGGCCGCCGCGCTGCCTGCCTGCACCGCAGGAATCGGTGCGCAGCGAATATTCCTCGATACGGATCGGATAGGTCGATTCCATCAGCTCGACCGGCATGTTCGACATGTTCTGCGACGGGTTGGTGATCGCGTCGATGCCATCCTTGGTGGCACGCGCGCCCAGGGCACCGTTGATCATGTCGACCATGACGAATGGCTGGCGGGTTTGCCTGTCATAGCCGCCCAGGCAGACCACCGAATTGCCGCCCTCGCCCGCCGCCGCGACGCGGGTCGGCACGATCTTGGACAGCGCGCCAAGCACGGTATCGACCACGCGATAGCCGGTCAGGGCGCGCGCCGCCACCGGCGCCGGGAAATGCGGGTTCAGGAAGCAGCCCTTCGGCGCCGCGATGTCGATGGCGCGATACATGCCCGAATTGTTCGGCACCTCGCTGTCCAGCGTGCAGCGGATCGCCAGGTAGGTCGCCGATTTCACGAAGGACAGGGTCGAGTTGATGGCGCCCTTGACCTGGGGTGAGCTGCCGGTGAAGTCCACCTCCAGATGGTCGCCCTTGACGGTGATCGTCACCTTGATCGGGATCGGCGCCGGGTCGAAGCCGTCGCCGTCGATGTAATCGGTGAACTCGTAGCTGCCATCGGGCCACTTGGCGATCTCGTTGCGGGTCAGCCGCTCGCCATAGTCCAGGAAGTCGGCAAGGAACTGGTTGAAGACAGGCGCGCCGTATTTGTCGACGATGCGCAGCAATTCGCGCTCGCCAAGCGCACAGGTCGCCAGCTGCGCCTCGATGTCGCCGATGACCAGGTCCGGCAGGCGCACGTTGCGGCCGATGATGTCGAAAACGATGTCGTTGCGGACCCCGCGGTCATAAAGCTTCAGCGGCGGCAGGCGCAGCCCCTCCTGGAAGATCTCGGTCGAGTCGCTGGCGTTCGAGCCGGGCACGCGGCCGCCCACGTCGCAATGGTGGCAGATCACCACCGAGAAGCCGAGGTGTTCGTCGCCATGGAAGATCGGCTTGAACATGAAGATGTCGGGCAGGTGCATGCCGCCTTCATAGGGATCGTTGAAGATGATGACGTCGCCGGGGTGCAGGTCGCCCTGGAACCGCGCCAGCAGCGCCTCCATCGCGTCGGGCACGGCGCCCAGGTGCAGCGCCACGGTCTTGGCCTGCGCCAGGATGCGGCCCTTGGCGTCGCACATGGTGGTGGAATAATCCAGCACGTCGCGGACGATGGGCGAACGCGCGGTCCGCATCACCGTATAGGCCATGTCGTCGACGATGGATTCGACGGCGCTTTTCAGCACGGCGAAGGTGATCGGGTCGTTGGCGGAAATCTCGGCCATGACGGCGCTCCTTACGAAAGGCGGATGTGAAGGTTCAGGAAGTCGTCGCGCTCGACCGTGGCATCCGGCGGAACGACCACGGTCGAGTCGTTCGATTCCAGGACGACCGGGCCGGTCAGCTTGCGCGGCGAGCGGGTGCGGTCATAGACCGGGGTTTCGATCCAGCCGGCATCCTTGCCGAAATAGACCTTGCGCCGCGAGACCGGCCCCGCCTCTTCGTGATCCGGCGCCGAGAGCTTGCGGAAATCCAGCCGCCCCTGGCGCAGCCCGCGGCCGGTCATGCGGATGCCGACCACCTCGACCGCGTCGGACGACACATAGCTGTAGATCGAACGATAGGTTTCCAGGAAATCCTCGCGCACGCGGGCCGGATCGAAGGGTTCGGCAAAGGGGATCGCCAGCGACATTTCCTGGCCGCGAAAGCGCATGTTCGCCTCGGGCAG
This sequence comes from Paracoccus ferrooxidans, assembly GCF_029909815.1. Classification (NCBI taxonomy): domain Bacteria; kingdom Pseudomonadati; phylum Pseudomonadota; class Alphaproteobacteria; order Rhodobacterales; family Paracoccaceae; genus Paracoccus; species Paracoccus ferrooxidans. Next base: position 658,785 of record NZ_CP038201.1, read on the forward strand.
CAGTTCCATCGCCTCCTCGGGGATGCCCTCCTCGCGCAGGTTGGCGATGGCCTGCCGGCGCAGATCCGCGGTCGCGGCGGCAAGGTCTTGCAGGTCCACATCCTCGACCACCCGACCGATGGGGGCGGTGAAATAGCGCTCGATGTCGCCCGAAAGCATGCCCATGGCGGTAAAGACGCCAGGCGTGGCCGGGATCAGCAGCTTGTCCATCGACAGAAGCGAGGCGATGGCGGCGGCATGCACGGGGCCCGAGCCGCCGATGGCGACCAGGGTGAAGTCGCGCGGGTCCACGCCGCGCTCGACAGTCACGGCGCGGATGGCGCGGGCCATGTTGGCGTTCACCACCTCGCGGATGCCATGGGCGGCCTCGGTCGCCTCAAGGCCAAGCGCGTCGCCGAGCCGGGCGGCGATGGCGGCCTCGGACGCGGCCTTGTCCAGGTGGCGCGCGCCGCCGGCCAGTTCCTCGGGCAGGTAGCCCAGCACCAGGTTCGCATCCGTCACCGTGGGCGCGTCGCCGCCAAGGCCGTAGCAGACCGGCCCCGGATCAGCCCCGGCCGAAAGCGGCCCGACCCGGATCAGCCCGGCGCTGTCCAGCGCGGCGATGGAGCCCGCGCCGCTGCCCACCTCGGCCACGTCGACGGTCGGCACGCTCATCATGTAGCCCCCGGCCTTGATGAAGCGCGAAGGCGTCGAGATCCCGGCGCGGAACTCGTATTCGCTGACCCGGCTCAACTCGCCGCCATTGACCAGCGTGGCCGAGGCGGTGGTGCCGCCCATGTCGAAGATGACCAGGTTTTCCTGGGCCAGCGCCTCGCCCAGGCGGGCGCCGCCGACGGCGCCGGCCGCCCGTCCCGACGAGATGAAGAACACCGGCTTCTCGCAGGCGGTCTCGGCCGAGGCCAGCGCGCCGTTCGAGTTGCTGACCAGCAGCGGCGCATTCACGCCCAGCCTTCTGATGCCGGTCTGCAGGCGCTGCAGATAGGCGGCCAGGACCGGCCCGACATAGGCGTTCACGACCGTGGTGCTGGTGCGTTCGTATTCCTTGGCCTCGGGCAGGACCGAGACCGAGGTGGTGATCTGGACCTTGGGGAAGCGCGCGCGGATCAGTTCCTCGGCGCGCTGTTCATGGACGGGATTGCGATAGCTGTTCAGGAAGCAGACGGCGATGGAGTCCACCCCCGCCTCGACCAGGGCGGCGGCGGCGGCGATGACGCTTGCCTCGTCCAGCGGCGTGATGACGGTGCCGTCGGCGGCGATGCGTTCCTGCGCCTCCAGCCGGTGCCGGCGCGGGATCAGCGGCGCGGGCTTGTCCCATTGCAGGTCGAACATGTTCGGCGTGCGCAGCCGGCCGATCTCCAGCACGTCGCGGAATCCGGCCGTGGTGATCAGGCCGGCCCGCGCGCCGACCTTTTGCAAGAGCGTGTTCGAGCCGACGGTGGTGCCATGCACGATCTCGCGCACATCGGCGACCGAGATGCCCGAATCCCGCACCAGGTCCGAGATGCCGGCGATCACCGCCTCCTCGGGGGCCGCGGGGGTCGAGGGCACCTTGGCATGATAGAGCCGCCCGTCGCCCTCGATCATCACGAGATCGGTGAAGGTGCCGCCGATGTCGACGCCGATTCGCGCAGTTCTGGTCGCTGAAACCGTCATGATTCCCATCCTTGTTGTACTAGTTGGTTAGTTTAGTAACACGCAGGTTTCCGAACCGACAAGCGATTTTTTATTCTATATATACCAGTATATTACTGATGTTTTTTGCCGGATACGCTAAAGAAACTTGATTACAATTGGACTAGTAGTGCTATTAATCATCTTGGAAACAAGAACACCCGCGGGCGATTCGCCGCAGGCCGCACAACAGGAGAGGACGAATGAGAAAGATGCAGATCTTGCCGCCAGCCGCCGCCGCTGCGCTGCTGATCCTGGCCGGGCCCGGCTGGGCGCAGGACAAACTGACCGTGCGGCTGGACTTCTCGCCATGGGGCAGCCATGCCGCCATGCACCTGGCCCAGCAGCAGGGCTGGTTCAAGGAAGCCGGGCTGGATGTGGACGTGCAGGACGGGCGCGGCTCGGGCAATACCTTGCAGCTGGTCAACGCCGGCCAGGTCGATGTCGGCCAGATCCAGCTGGGCCTGGTCCCGGCGGCGCGCCAGGGCGGCGCCAAGGTCAAGGGCATCGCCGGCTGGGACCGCCGCACCGATCTTTGCGTGCTGGTCGACAAGGATGCGCCGGTCGAGCAGATCGCGGATCTCAAGGGCAAGAAGATCGTCGTCTTCGCCGCCAGCCCCTGGGCGCCCTATATCGACACCTTCCTGGCCGCCGGCGGGCTGGATCGCAACAACACCCCCATCGAGTTCGTCGATGCCTCGGCCTTGTGGGGCACCTATACCTCGGGGCGGGCGGACGGGATGATGTCCACCGTCGCCTCGGCCCTGCCGTTGGCCGAGGCGCAGCGGCCGTCGAAATGCCTGACCTCGGATTCGGCCGACCTGTTCTTTCCCAGCTACGGCCTGGTCGCCTCGGACGACACGATCGCCAACCGGGCGGAGGCGCTGGAGAAGCTGGTCGCGGTCCAGCAGCGCGCCTGGGCGGAAATCGCCAAAAATCCCGACCTGGGCGTCGAGGCGATGCAGGCCCAGCGTCCCGATGCCATGCTGAACCCGGACGTGCTGCGCGAACAGATCCGCCTGACCGTGGAATATTTCGACACGCCCGCGACCCAGGGCAAGCCGCTGGGCTGGCAGGCGGACGAGGATTGGGAAGCCGCGCTGAAGGGCATGGAGCGTGCCGGCGTGGTCAATCCCGGCTGGCAGGTCGCCGACTATTTCACCAACGACCTGATCCAGGAATGAGGCGGTGGGCATGAACATGATGGCCGGCACCACCCCCGACACCTATCTGCGCATCAAGGGGGCGGGCAAGACCTACCCCTCGCAGCACGGGCCCGTCGTCGCGCTCAGCGACATCAACCTGGACGTGCGTCCGGGCGAGTTCCTCAGCATCGTCGGGCCCAGCGGCTGCGGCAAGAGCACGCTGCTGAAATGCCTTGCCGGGCTGGAAGACATCACCTCGGGCGGCATCACCGTTTCCGGCAAGCCGCTGGCCGGGCCGCCGGACCGCATGGGCGTGGTGTTCCAGCGCGACGTCCTGCTGGACTGGCGCACCATCCTGGACAACGTGCTGTTGCAGGCCGAATTCCTAGGCCACCCGCGCGAGCAATACCGCGACCGCGCCTTGCAGCTGCTGGAACGTTTCGGGCTCAAGGGCTATGAAAAGCGCCATCCTTGGGAGCTGTCGGGCGGCATGCGGCAGCGCGCCTCGATCTGCCGGGCGCTGCTGTGCGATCCCGACCTGCTGCTGATGGACGAGCCCTTCGGCGCGCTGGACGCGATGACCCGCGACGACCTGAACGTCGAGCTGGCCCGCATGTGGCAGGAGACCAGCAAGACGGTGATCTTCATCACCCATTCGATCTCCGAGGCGGTCTTTCTGGCCGACCGCGTGGTGATGATGTCGCGCGGGCCGGGCCGCATCGTCGATGTCTTCGACGTGGACCTGCCCCGGCCGCGCCCGCTGTCGGTGCGCGAATCCGATGCCTTCGGCGTCTATGCCCAGCGTATCCGCCATCATTTCGCCGAATTGGGAGTGCTCAAGGAATGAAAGACAGCCTCATCGCGAAAATCATGCGGGACAATCGCTCGCTCGACATCGTCCTGGTGCTGCTGGGAACGATCCTGCTGTGGGAACTGGGGGTGCGGCTGTTCAATCCGCCGGCCATCATCCTGCCCGCGCCCTCGGCGATCTGGGCGGCCTTCATGCAAAGCCCCTGGGTGTTCATCCGCAACATGCTTTATACGCTGATGACCACGGGCCTGGCCTTCGTCATCTCGGTGGTGCTGGGCGTGATCATGGCCGTCGGCATCGTGCAGTCGAAATTCCTCGAGCGCACGGTCTACACCCTGCTCATCGCCATCAACTCGGTGCCCAAGGTGGCGCTGGCGCCGCTGTTCGTGATCTGGCTGGGCACCGGCGTATCCTCGCAACTGGCGGTGGCGGTGATGCTGGCGATCTTTCCCATCGTCATCAACACCGTCCTGGGCCTGCGCTCGGTCGATCCCGACATGCTGAACCTCGCCAAGGCGACGCGGGCCTCGAAATTCGACATCATCTACAAGATCCGGGTGCCGAACGCCCTGCCCTCGCTGTTCTCGGGCATGAAAGTGGGCATCTCCTTCGCGCTGGTCGGCGCCATCGTCGGAGAATTCGTCGCCGGCGGCCGCGGCCTGGGCTTCCTGGTGCTGACCGCACAGGGCCAGTTCGACACCACGCGCGTCTTCGTCTCGCTGGTGCTCTTGGGAGTAATGGGGACGATCCTGTTCTATGCCGTCGACGTGATGGAGCGGATCGCCCTGCCCTGGCACAGCTCGCAACGCCAGCCCAATGCCTGAGCCAGGGGGCCGTCCAGCCCCCTTTTCCCAGCCGATCCGAAAGACATCCCATGTCCTCAACCAATCTGCTATGCGCCGGCGGCCTTGCCACGCCGTTCCGCTCGATCCCCGCCGACGAGGCGCTGGCGGTGCTGGAGACGCATTACGGCCTGACCGGCACCCTGCAACGCCTGGACACCGAAAAGGACGACACCTTCCGGCTGGCCACGCCCAGGGGGGAACGCTTCATCGCCAAGTTCTCGAACCCCGACGAGGATCCGGCCGAGCTGTCGCTTCAAACCGACCTGCTGGACCATCTGGCGCGCGTCGATCCCGGCCTGCCGGTGCCGCGCGTGGTGCGCAGCCGCGACGGCCTGGGCTTCTTCACCGTCACGGACAGCCACGGCCAGCCGCGCATGGTGCGGATGCTGACCTATCTGGAGGGCACGCCGCTGGACCGGATCGATCCCACCCCGGAGGAGCGCTTTCGGCTGGGTGCCACGCTTGCCCGGCTGCGGTTGGCCATGGCCGGATTTTCGCATCCGCACGAGGCGCGTGAGATCGCATGGGATGTCCAGCACCTGCCGAAGCTCGCCTTCCTGCTGGACGGCGTGACCGATCCCGACCACCACGCCATGCTGGCCGAAGGGATGGCGCGCTTTCGCCAGATCGAAGGCAAGCTGCGGACCTGCCGGCGCCAGGTGCTGCACAACGATTTCAATCGCTCGAACGTGGTCGTGGACCGCAGCGACCCGGCTTTCGTCACCGGGGTGATCGACTTCGGCGATGCCGTGCGCACCCATATCGTCATCGACCTCTCGACCGCGCTGCTGGCCTATCTCGAACCCGAGGGCGGGCCGGCGATGTTCGACCGCGGCCGCGACCTGCTGGCCGGCTATCTCTCGGTCGCCGACCTGACCCCGGACGAGTTGGAAGTCCTGCCGCATCTGGTCATGGCCCGCGTCATCGCCCGCACGCTGATCACGACATGGCGGGCCCGGCAATTCCCGGATAATGAGCCCTATATCATGCGAAACACCCATCAGGGCTGGCAGCAGCTTCGGCAGTTCCTCAGCCTGCCGCCGGACCAGATCAGCCGGACATTCGCCCCAGGCGCCGCAAGCCAGGCGGCCCGCAAGACAGAGGAAGCACGGATATGAATGCGCAGGACAAGCCCCGGATCAACGTGGGCATGGTGAACGGCTTCGACCCGGACGACATGGACAGGCTCGATCCGGCGATGCAGGATCTGATCCGCCGGCGCCGCAGCCTGCTGGGCCCGGCCTATCGCCTGATGTATGCCGATCCGGTGCAGATCAGCCGTGCCCAGGGCACGAAGATGTGGGACCGCGACGGCAAGGAATATCTGGACGCCTACAACAACGTCGTCTCGGTCGGCCATTGTAACCCGCGCGTGGTCGAGGCGGTGCATCGGCAGATGCAGACGCTCTGCACCCATACCCGCTACGTGCAGGACGGCATCCTGGAATTCGCCGAGCAGATCGTGCCGACCTTTGGCGCACCGATCGAACATGTCATGTTCACCTGCACCGGCTCCGAGGCGAACGACCTAGCGCTGCGCATCGCCATGCACCAGACCGGGCGCAAGGGCATCGTCATCACCTCGGAAGCCTATACCGGCAACTCGCACCTGACGGCGGGCCTGTCGCCCTCGCTGGGCAGGAAAAGCCCGCTGGGGCAATGGGTGCGCCGCATTCCCGCGCCCGATTCCTATCGCATGGAGCCCTCCGAGATCGGCGCCTTCCTGGCCCGCCAGGTCCGGCACGAGATCGACGAGCTGGAACGTCGCGGCGAAGGCATCGCCGCCTTCATCGCGGATTCGCTGTTCTCCTCGGACGGGATCTATGCCCATCCGACCGACATCCTCCAGCAGATCGCCGAGGTCGTCCATGCCGCCGGCGGCGTCGTGATCGCCGACGAGGTGCAGGCGGGCTTCGGCCGCTCGGGCGACCGGCTCTGGGGGTTCCAGCGCCACGGCCAGCACCCCGACATCGTCACCATGGGCAAGCCGATGGGCAACGGCTTCCCGGTCGCGGCGGTGGCCGTTCGCGGCGAGGTGGTCGAGCGTTTCGGCAGCGAGATGCGCTATTTCAACACCTTCGGCGGCAATACCGTGGCCATTGCCGCGGCGCAGGCGACCTTCGATGTGATCCGCGACGACAGGCTGCAGGAAAACGCCGCCCGCATCGGCGCGATGATCCAGGACGGCTTGCGCGAGATCGCCCAAGAGGACGGGCGCATCGGCGACGTGCGCGGCGCGGGCCTTTATATCGGGGTCGAATTCGTCAAGGACCGGGACGGCAAGGAACCGGATTCGGCCACGGCCCTGGCCGTGGTCGACGGCCTGCGGCAGCGGCGGGTGCTGATCTCGGCCACCGGCCATCACGCCAATACGCTGAAGATCCGTCCGCCGCTGGTATTCTCGGAAAGCGACGTGGACCGGCTGCTGACCGAGACGCGCAACACGCTGGCCGCGATCTGACGAAGCGCCGCAGGCGGCAGGGACGAGCCCAAGGGAACAGGACAGATGATCACCGGCAACACCCGGATCTTCTTCATGCTTGCAGACCCGATCCACCATGTCCGCACCCCCGAAGTCCTGAACCCCTTGTTCAGGGCGCGGGGCATCGACGCGGTCATGGTGCCGGTCCACTATGCGCCTGCGGATTTCGCCGCCGCCTGGCAGGCGATGAAGCGGATGCGCAACCTGGGCGGCATGGTGGTCAGCGTGCCGCTGAAGGAACAGGCGCTTGAACTGGCCGATCGCGTCGGCGCCGAGGCGCAGGAGCTGGGGGCCGCGAATACCGTCCGCCGCGAAGCAGACGGAACCATGGTGGCCGAGAATTTCGACGGCCGCGGCTTCCTGCAGGGGCTGCTGGGCGGGGGCGCCGATGCCCAGGGGCGCGAGGCGTTGCTTCTGGGCGCCGGCGGCGCCGGGCGGGCCATCGCCTTCGGCCTTGCCCGCAGCGGCGTGGCCTCGTTGCGCGTGCATGACCCCGACGCGGCCCGCGCGCAATCGCTGGCCGACAGGATCGCCGCCGGCTATCCGCAGCTGCGCGTCAGCGCAGGGCCGAACGACCTGGACGGGGTCGACCTGCTGGTCAATGCCTCGCCCTGCGGGCTGCACCCGGAAACCGACCCGGCGCCGGTCGACCTGTCCCGGTTGCGCCCCGAGATCCTGGTCGCCGACATCATCATGAAGCCGCGCGAAACCCCGCTGCTGCGCGCCGCGCAGGACAAGGGCTGCCAGGTCCGCCATGGCGCGCCCATGCTCGACTGCCAGCTTGAGCTGATGCTGGAGTTCTTCGGGCTCTGAGCCGGCCTCTGCGGCATCAAAGCCCCCCGCCAGGCGTCACCCCCGGCCGGACGGCTATTTCCCGACGAAGGAGAAGTTCTGCGAATAGTTTTCCTTCATGAACTCGATGAAGTTGTCGCGGAATTGCCGGGTATGGGCATGGGCCAGCGCATCCGCCCGCTCGACGTCCCGCGCCCGGATCGCCTCCAGCATCTCGCTATGCTCGTCCGTCAGCAAATAGCTGTCGTTGCTGCGCTCGATATAGTCGAAATGCAGGTGCAGCATGCGGCGGCCCTGGTTCAGCAGCCGCTCGTAGAAGGCGGCCAGATAGAGGTTCCGGCCGGCGCTGGCGATGGCCATGTGGAACTGCTTGTTCGCCTCGGACATCAGCAGGTGGTTGCCGTTCTTGACCGCCGCCTCGAACTCGGCCTGGCGCGCGGCAATGGCCTTCAGGTCGGCCTCGCTGCGCAATTCGGCGGCCAGGCGCGTGTTCATGCGCTGCGCCACGTCCAGCGCCTCGACATATTTCGGAAAGCTCAGCACGTCGATCGGCGCCACGATGGTCGAGCGGTTCGACAGCGTCACCACCAGGTCGTCGCCCGACAGCCGGATCAGCGCCTCGCGGATGGGCGAGCGGGACATGCCGAATCGCTCGGCCAAGGTCGTCTCGTCCAGAAGCGCCCCCGGCTCCAGGACCAGGGACAGGATTTCGTCGTGCAAGGTCTGGTAGACAAAGCGCCAGCCCGTCCCCTTGGCATGCCTGATCTCAGCTTCGTCGGCCAAACGCGTTCTCCTGCCGGTGTTTTCTGCACCCGATGATAGGGCCAGGCGAAAGCCGATGTCGACACAAAGTTTTTGTTGACGTGTCGTCATTGTGTCGTCATGCTGGATTCATGTCGGCACAATGTTGACAAAAAGAATGCCGCAGAGACGACAAGCCAAAGACCAACACACCGGGAGACTGACATGCTGATGAAGAAAATCTCGAAACCTGCGACAATCATGGCCCTGGCCGTCGCGCTCTCGGCGGGCGCTGCCCCTGCCCAGGAGGCGGGCGGCTATTGGCAGAAGGTTCAAAGTGCCGGCAAGCTGCGCTGCGGCGCCGCCGTCGCCCCGCCCTATGTGATGCGCGACCCGGCGACGGGCGAATATTCCGGCTTCTATGCCGATCTCTGCCGCGAATTCGCCGCCGTGCTGGAGGTGCAGCCCGAGTTCATCGACACCACCTGGGACAATATCGTGGCCGGGCTTCAGGCCGGGAAATGGGACATGTCGCTGGCGCTGAACCGCACGCCGGTGCGCGCCATGGCGGTGCAGTTCTCGATCCCGGCGATGGAATACCAGATCTCGCTGGTCTACAACAAGGACAACCCCAAGATCCCCGCGAACCCGGTTTCGGTCGCCGATGTCGACGTGGCCGGCGTCACCATGGCGGTCATGTCCGGCACCGCCCAGGACAAGGCGATCTCGGCGGCGGTCAAGAACGCGACCATCCTGCGCCTACCCTCGGCCGACGAGACCCGCCTCGCGGTGCAGTCACGCCGCGCCGACATCATCGTGGACGCCTCGGACACCAACCTGCTCTTCACCCAGGCGAACCCGGACTGGGCGGTCGCCCTGAACCCCGAACCGGCGCTGGCCAAGCAGGGCGTGTCCTTCGGCTTGCCGCTGAACCTGCGCGCCTCGGACGTGGCGGTCGTGGACATCTTCCTGGAGGAAAGGGTCGCCACAGGCGCCGTCGATGCGCTGATCTCGAAGGCGGCCGACGAGGTCCTGGCCGCGGCCGGGAACTAAGACCTGCCCCACACGACAAGAACTGCTCAACGAACCGGCGCGGGAGGCGGCGGTTCGCGGAAAAGCCATATTCGGGAGTAAGGCTTATGGCGGATATGCGGGACGGGTCTGCGCTGGTCGAGATCCGCGACCTTCACAAGAGCTATGGTCCGAACATCCAGGTTCTCAAGGGCCTGGACATCCAGATGATGCCGGGCGAGCGGGTGGTGGTGATCGGCCCCTCGGGCGGCGGCAAGTCGACCCTGCTGCGCGTGGTCATGGGGCTGGAGCAGATCCAGGGCGGCTCGGTCCGCTTCGGCGGCAAGCCCTATATCTCGGCCAAGGGCGACAAGACCGTCATCGACACCGAGCTGCGCAAGCAGATCGGCATGGTCTTCCAGCACTACACCCTGTTCCCGCACCTCAGCATCATGGAAAACCTGATCCTCGCCCCGCGCAAGGTCCACGGTGAAAGCCGCGCCTCGGCCCGCGAACGCGGCCAGAAGATCCTGGAACGCTTCGGCCTGGGCGCCAAGGCCGACGCCTATCCCAGCCAGCTGTCCGGCGGCCAGAAGCAGCGCGTCGCCATCGCCCGCGCGCTGATGCTGGACCCCAAGCTGATGCTGTTCGACGAAGTGACCTCGGCGCTCGACCCGGAACTGGTGGCCGAGGTCGAGGCGGTGATCCTGCAACTCGCGGAAAGCGGCATGCCGATGATGATGGTCACGCATGACATGTGGTTCGCCAGGAACGTCGCCAGCCGGGTGATCTTCTGCGCCGGCGGCGTGGTGGTCGAGGACGGCCCGCCCGAACAGGTGCTGGGCGACCCGCGCGAAGAGCGCACCCGCGAGTTCATCAACCGCGTCTTCCACATCAAGGCCTGAGGCGCGCCATGGATTACACACTCGACTTGGGGGCGGTGACCCGGAACATGGGCCCGCTCATGGACGGGCTTTGGGTGACGCTGCAACTGACGCTGGCCGCCAATGCCATCGGCGTCGTCGCCGGTTTCGCGCTGGCCCTGCTGACCACCAGCAAGCTTGCCGTCCTGCGGCTTCCCGCGATGCTGTTCGTGGAATTCTTCCGCTGCACCCCGGCCATCGTGCAGATCGTCTGGTTCTTCTATTGCGTGCCGATGATCTTCAACGTGTTCTGGGGCCCGGTCTTCATGGGCATCGTCGCCCTGGGCCTGAACCTGACCGCCTTCAATGCCGAAGCCTATCGCGCCTCGATCCAGGCGGTGCCGCGCGAGCATCTGGATGCCGGCATCGCGCTTGGCCTGTCGCCGACGCAGCGGATCCTGAACATCGTGCTGCCGCAGGCCCTGCGCAATTCCGTGCCGGTGCTGCTGACCAACGGCATCGGCATCTTCCAGCAAAGCGCGCTGGTCGCCATCGTCGGCGTGGCCGACCTGATGTATCAGGGCAAGACGCTGGCCACGGCCACCTATCGCCCGATCGAGACCTTCACGGTCGTCGCCCTGATCTATCTCGCCATCTCCTACCCGGTCGGCCAGTTCGTGAACTGGCTCGAGCGCCGGCAGAGCTATTCCTAAGGGGGACGGGTCATGGGTATGACACTGGATTTCTCGATCCTGCTGCGCTTTACCGACGCGCTGGCGCTGGGGCTGTGGACGACGCTCAGGCTGACCTTGCTGTGCATCGTCCTGGGCACCACGCTGGGCTTCGTCATCGGGTTGCTGCGCAGCAGCGGCAATGCCGTCGCCCGCGGCCTGCTGGGCCTTTATGTCGAGCTGTTCCGCGGCACGCCGGTGCTGATCCAGCTGTTCTGGATCTTCTTCTGCCTGCCGCTGATCCTGGGGGTCGAGTTCTCGAACTTCGTCTCGGCCACCATCGCCCTGACGCTCTACATGGGCGCGATCACCTCCGAGACCTTCCGCGCCTCGCTGCGTTCGGTGGGGCGCGAGCAGATGGATGCCTGCGTGGCGCTTGGCCTGCCGCGCCGGGCGCAGATCGTCAACGTGATCCTGCCGCAGGCGGTGCTGCGCGCCGTGCCGACGCTGCTGTCGAACGCCGTCTCGCTGTTCAAGGAAAGCGCGCTGGTCTCGGCCGTGGGCATGGCCGACCTGATGTTCATCGGCCAGAACATCTCGAACAACACCGCCCGTCCGGTCGAGGTGCTGACCGTGGTCGCCGCCATCTACTTCGTCATCGCCTTCCCCCTGACGCGAGCCGTCACCGTGGTCGAGCAGAAGCTGCTTCGCAAATTCTCTGCATAATTATCTGGAAAGAAAGGAAACGCCATGAAACTGCAAGGTGTCATGCCCGCGCTGGTCACGCCCTTCGATGCGGCCGGCAAGATCGACTTCGCCGCTTTCGAGAAACTGCTGACCAACCTGCGCGAAGCCGGCGTCTCGGGTTGGGTGCCCTGCGGCTCGTCGGGCGAATACAACTTCATGTCGGATGAAGAACGCGACAGCGTGCTGCAATTCGTGAAGAATTTCGCCAAGCCGGGCGAGATCCTGATCGCCGGCACCAACGCCCCCTCGACCGCCGGCGTCATCGCCAATACGCTGCGCGCCAAGGAAATGGGCTATGATGCCGTGCTGCTGGCAACGCCCTTCTACACCAAGCCGACCCAGGCCGAGCTGATCCGGCATTTCCAGGCGGTGCTGGACGCCACCGACATGCCCATCGTGCTTTACAGCTATCCCGACAAGGACGGCATCGAGCTGGGCTGGGAGGTGCTGGACGCGCTGGCCGACGATCCGCGCGTCATCGGCATCAAGGAAAGCTCGGGCTCGCTGCAGCGCGCCATCGGCATCGCCACCCGCTACAAGGACCGCATTCAGCTGGTCTCGGGCTCGGACGACATCGCGCTGGACTTCATGTTCTGGGGCGCCGACGCCTGGATCTGCGGCCCGGCCAACTGCATGGCCAGGGCGGTCTGCGACCTGGACCGCAGCTATCGCTCGGGCGATCTCGACAAGGCGCGCGAACAGATGGCGACGCTTTATACTGCCATGAACATCCTGGAATCGGGCAAGTTCGTGCAGAAGCTGAAATACGGCTGCGAGATCCAGGGGATGCCGGTCGGCGAATGCCGCGCGCCGCTGGGTCCGCTGACCGACCAGGAAAAGGCCGATTTCCGCGCCGCGATGGAGCCGATCCTGAACTGGTAAGCCAACCTGGCCGGGCGACGAGCACCGCCCGGCCGCCACGAGATCAAGGGAGAGGGACACAGCATGACCACCGTGGTTGTCGGCGCCGGCATCATCGGGACCAGCCTGGCCTATGAGCTGCAAAAGCGCGGCCGGCAGGTCGTCCTGCTGGACAAGGGCGAGGTCGGGCGCGGCGCCTCCTATGGCAACATGGCCTCGATCGCGGTGACGGAATTCATGCCCGCGTCGCGCCCCTCGGTCTGGCGGCAGATCCCCGGCTGGATGCTGGACCCCGAAGGTCCGGTCCGCATCCGCCCCTCCTACATGCCCAGGCTGGTGCCCTGGTTCGCCCGCTTCGTCGCCGCCTCGCGCCCCTCGAAGCTGCGCGCCCTTGAGGCGCAGGGCGCGGCGCTGTGCTTGCGCGTCTATGACGACCTCTTGCCGCTTTTGCACGAGACCGGGCTGATCGGCGAGCTGACCGAGGAAGGCTGCCTGTCGCTTTACAGCGACGAGGCCGATTTCCGCGCCGACCGCGAGCATATCGAGATCCTCGAACGCTTCGGCTTTCCGCACCAACGCCTGACCGGCGCCGAGGCGCGCGAACTGGAGCCGGAACTGTCGGACAGCATCGGCATCGCCGTGCTGTTTCCGCAGAACCGCAGCCTGCGCGACCCGTATCGGCTGGTCGTGGCCCTTGCCGACCGCTTCGCCGCCTTGGGCGGGCGCATCGAGCGGGGCGAGGTCGCGGGCTTCGACCGCAGCGACCGCGTCACCGCGGTGCGGCTGGCGGACGGCCGCACCATCCCTGCCGCCGAGGTGGTGATCTGCGCCGGCGCCCATAGCGCGCGGCTGTCGAAACTGCTGGGCGAGCCGATGCCGCTGGAGACCGAGCGCGGCTATCACACCCAGATCATGGCGCCCGGCATCGCCATGCGGCATTCGATCATCTGGCCCGCCCGCGCCTTCATGGTCACGCCCACCGCGGGCGGCATCCGCGTCGGCGGCACGGTCGAGATGGCGGGGCTGGACGCAGCCCCCGACTATCGGCGCAGCAAGATCACCGTGAAGCGTGCGCGCGAGGCGCTGCCGAACCTGGCTTGCGAGGATTTCACCGAATGGATGGGCCACCGGCCGGCCTTCCCCGATACCGTGCCGGTCATGTCGGCCTCGGCCAGGGTGCCGGGCGTGTTCTACGCCACCGGCCACGGCCACCTGGGCGTGACCTATGCCGCGACCAATGCAAGGCTGATGGGCGACCTGATCACCGGGGCGCCCCCGCCCATCGACATGCGCCCCTATCGCATCGACCGTTTCTGAAAGGGAGTTCCCATGACCCAGAAGGTTTGTCTGATCACCGGCGGCGGCCGCGGCATGGGCGCCGCGGTGGCGCGCGAGATGCATGCTCGCGGCTACCGGCTGGCGCTGATGTCGCCCTCGGACAGCTGCGAGACGCTGGCGGCGGAACTGGACGGCGTGGCCCGGCGCGGGGTCGCGCAAAGCGCCGACGACCTCAAGGGCATCGTCGATCTGGCGATGTCCAGCTATGGCCGCATCGACGCGGTTCTGAACCACACCGGCCATCCGCCGAAAGGCGACCTGCTTGAGATCACGGATGAAAACTGGGATCTCGCCAACGACATGATCGTGAAGTCGGTCGTCCGCATGGCGCGGCTGGTGACGCCGATCATGCAGGCGCAGGGGGGCGGCGCCATCGTCAACATCACCACCTATGCGGCCTTCGAGCCCTCGCTGTGGTTCCCGGCCTCCTGCGTCTATCGCGCCGGGGTGTCGTCCTTCACCAAGCTTTATTCCGACCGCTACGGCCCGGACAACATCCGCATGAACTGCCTGCTGCCCGGCTTCACCGACAGCCTGGACGTCGGGAAATTCGGCGATCTGACGGCGCTCAAGCGCATCGGCAAGGTCGAGGAACAGGCCAAGGCCGCCGCTTTCCTGCTGACCGACGATTCAAGCTACATCACCGGCCAAAGCCTTCGGGTCGATGGCGGTCTGACCCGGCACATGTGAGGAACAAGATGCAGACCAGACTTTATATCAACGGCGAATGGGTGGCCCCGGCCGAAGGCGGGACGCTGCCGGTCATCGACCCGGCGACCGAGGAAGTGTTCCATCACATCCCCGCCGCCACCGCCCCCGATGCCGAGGCCGCCGTCGCCGCCGCGCGCGAGGCGTTCGACAACGGCCCCTGGCCGCGCCTGACCGGCGCCGAGCGCGCGAAATACCTGCGCGCCATCGCCCAGGGCATCCGCGACCGGCTGCCGGAACTGGCGCATATGGAGACGCGCGACAACGGCAAGCCGCTGCCCGAATCCGAATGGGATCTGTCGGATGCGGCCGGCTGCTTCGACTTCTACGCCGATCTGGCCGAGGAACTGGACGGCGAGGTCGAGGAGATCGCGCTGGCCGACGACCGCTTCACCGCAAAGGCGGTGCGCGAGCCGTTGGGCGTCGCGGTCGCCATCGTGCCCTGGAACTATCCGCTGCTCATGGCCTCGTGGAAGGTCGCCCCGGCGCTGGCGGCAGGCTGCACCATGATCCTGAAGCCGGCCGAGACCACCTCGCTGACCGCGCTGGAACTGGGTGCCATCGCCGAGGCGGCGGGCCTGCCCAAGGGGGTGCTGAACATCCTGTCCGGCAAGGGCTCGGTCGTGGGCCAGGCGCTGGTCGAGCATCCGCAGGTCGACAAGGTGGCCTTCACCGGCTCGGGCCCGGTCGGCTCGCGGATCATGGCGACGGGCGCCCGCGACATCAAGCGCATCAGCCTGGAGCTGGGCGGCAAGTCGCCCTTTGTCGTCTTCGCCGACAGCGAGATCGAAAAGGCGGTCGAATGGATCATGTTCGGCATCTTCTGGAACCAGGGCCAGGTCTGCTCGGCCACCTCGCGCGTGCTGGTCGAGGCGCCGCTTTATCCCCGCCTGCTGGAGCGGCTGGTCGAGGAAGCGCAGAAGATCCGCATCGGCAACGGCCTGGACGAGGGCACGCTGCTCGGCCCGCTGGTCAACAAGAGCCAGTATGAGGACGTCCTGCGCCATATCGACCGCGCCGTCGAACAAGGCGCCACCGTCGCCTGTGGCGGCCGGCATGACGGCTTCGACAAGGGCTTCTGGGTCGCGCCCACCATCCTGACCGACACGGCCCTGGACAGCGACGCCTGGGTCGAGGAGATCTTCGGTCCCGTCGTCTGCATCCGCCCCTTCGACACCGAGGACGAGGCGATCCGGCTGGCCAACGACTCGCGCTTCGGCCTGGCCGCCGCGGTGATGTCCGCCGACGAGACGCGCTGCGAGCGCGTCGCCCGCGCCTTCCGCGCCGGCATCGTCTGGATCAACTGCAGCCAGCCCACCTTCACCGAGGCGCCCTGGGGCGGCTACAAGCAATCCGGCATCGGCCGCGAACTGGGCCGCTGGGGCCTGGATAACTATCTGGAAACCAAGCAGATCACCAGCTTTGTCAGCAAGGAACCCTGGGGGTGGTATCTGAAATGAGCTTCGAGAAATCCCTCGACATCCTGCTGGTGCATTGCCAGGGCGAAAGCGGCAACGTGCTGGTCGGCGGCGCGCCCGAGATTCCGGGCGCCACCATCCTCGACAAGATGAACCACCTCAATCATGTGGACCCTTCGCTGCGGCTGTTCCTGACGCGCGAGCCCCGCGCGCAGGTGGTCCATACCACCAACCTGCTGCTGGCGCCGACGCGACCCGATGCCGATGCGGGCTTCATCGTGCTGCAACCGGATCGCGCCCACCCCATGTCGGGCTCGAACTGCATCTGCGTGGTGACGGCGCTGCTGGAAACCGGGCGGGTGAAGATGGTCGAGCCGGAAACCGTGGTGCGGCTCGACACCGCCGCCGGGCTGATCCTGGCACGCGCGCAATGCGAGAACGGGCGCTGCCTGTCGGTCAGCCTCGACAACGTGCCGGCCTTCGTCCAGCAGCTCGACGCCCCGGTCTCGACCCCGCAATGGGGCACGATCCGAGCCGACATCGCCTTCGGCGGCGTCTTTTATGCCCAGATCGACGTGGACCAGGTCGGCCTGCGCATCGTCCCCGAGGCGGCCCGCGCCCTGGCCGAGGCCGGGACCGAGATCAAGGCGCTCTTGGCCGAGCAGGTCGCGGTCCAGCACCCCGAGATCCCCAGCCTGGACGAGATCGCCTATGTGATGTTCCGCGACTACCGGCCGGACGGCTCGGTCGTCACCTGCACCACGCTGAAGCCGGGACGGGTGGACCGCTCGCCCTGCGGCACCGGCTCGTCGGCCAATCTGGCGGTGCTGCATGCGCGCGGCCTGGCCAGGACCGGCGACAGGCGGCTGTCGCGCAGCATCATCGGCGGCACCTTCACCGCCGAGATCCTGGGCGAGACCACCGTCGGCGACCGCCCCGCCATCCTGCCCCGCATCACCGGGCAGGGCTATGTCTTCGGCCGCCAGCAATTGCGGCTGGACCCGCAGGATCCCTTTGCCCAGGGCTTTGCCCTGTCGGACACCTGGGGCCCGCAGGTGGGTGAGCTATGACGCTTTCCGGGCAATCCATCCTCGTCACCGGCGCGACCGGCGCCATCGGCCGGGCGATCTGCCATGCGCTGGTCGCCGAAGGCGCGCGGGTCGTCATCCATTACGGCCGCAACCGCGACGCGGCCGAGGCGCTGCTGGCCGCGCTGGACGGGCGGGGCTGGTGCCTACCGGCCGACCTGTCCGACCCCACCGCGCCGCAGGCGCTTTGGGATCGGGCGGCGGCGGGGGCGGGCCGGCTGACCGGGCTGGTCAACAATGCCGGCATCCGTTCCGAGGTCGCGGTCGATGCGCCGATGGACGAATGGCAGCGGGTCTGGGCGCGCGAGATGCGGGTGAACTTCCTGTCGGCCGTGGACCTGTCGAAGCTGGCGATCCCGCACTTTCGCGACAATGGCGGCGGGCGCATCCTCAACATGGCGAGCCGCGCCGGCCAGCGCGGCTATGCCTCGAATGCCATGGCCTATGGCGCCTCCAAGGCCGCGCTGATCAACCTGACCAAATCCATCGCGCAAAGCCATGGCCACGAAGGCGTGACCGCTGTCGCGCTGGCGCCGGGCTGGGTGCGCACCGACATGGCCGAGGCTTATGTCGCCCGGCACGGCGAGGCAGCGGCGCTGGCCGGCATCCCCATCGGCCGGATGGCCGCGCCCGAGGAGATCGGCGAACTCGCCGCCTTTGCCTTCCGTCCCTCGCAGGCATCGCTGAACGGTGCGGTTCTGGATATAAACGGCGGCAGCTATCTGAGGTAAAACCATGCGCTTCAAGGACAAAACCGTCATCGCCACCGGCGCTGCGGGCGGCATCGGCTCGGCCATCGCGCGGCGCTTCGCCGCCGAGGGCGCCCGCGTCGTCATCACCGACGTGAACGCCGAAGGGGCCCAGGCGACCGCCGCCGCCATCCCCGGCAGCCGGGCCTTGGCCAGCGACATCTCGCAGCCCGAGGGTTGCCGGGCGATCATCGAAAACGTCATCGCCACCGAAGGCGCCATCGACGTGCTGTGCAACAATGCCGGCATCAACCGGCGCGGCAACCTGCTGGCGCTGACGCCCGAGGACTGGCGGCTGTCCTTCGCCATCAACGTCGATGCGATGTTCCACCTGTGCCAGGCCGCCCTGCCGCATATGATCGCGGCCGGCGGCGGCGCCATCGTCAACACCGCCTCGCAATGGGGGCTGCACCCGGCGCCGAACCACATCGCCTATAACGTGACCAAGGCGGCGGTGGCGAGCTTTACCCAGAACCTGGCCCGCGACTACGCCCCCGACAAGATCCGCGTGAACGCCGTCTGCCCCGGCGAGATCCACACGCCCATGCTCGAGGCGGGGGTCAGGCGCGCGGGCCGCACCATCGCCGACCTGGACCGCCTGGTGCCCTTCGGCCGCATCGGCAAGCCCGAGGAGGTGGCGGCGCTCGTGGCCTTCCTGGCCTCGGACGAGGCGGCGTTCATGTGCGGCTCGCTGGTCGAGATCACCGGCGCGCAGGCCGTGGCCTGACGGCCGCCAGGGGCAAGGCCCCTTGCAGCAGGCGGGCGGCATTCGCGGCAAACCCGCGGCGCGCACGGAACTGGAACCAAGGCTTGCGGGTTTCCCGTCCTGGCAGCGGGGAAACCGAACAAGCCGACCGGGCCGATGCGGGCCGGCATCCATGCACCGGCTGCGCGCTCACTGCAAAGGAAACGACATGCTGAAACCTGTCCCGCTGGCAATCATCGCCCTTGCCGCCGGTCTTGGCACCGCCCATGCGCAAGTCGTCGTGTCGTCCAAGATCGACACCGAAGGCGGGGTGCTGGGCCAGATCATCCTGCAATTGCTGGACCACGCCGGCATCCCGACCCGCGACCGCATCCAGCTGGGCGGCACCCCCATCGTGCGCGAGGCGATCCTGGCCGGCGAGATCGACATCTATCCCGAATATACCGGCAACGCCGCCTTCTTCTTCAATCGCGCCGACGAGCCGATCTGGCAGGATGCCGCCGCCGGATACCAGGCCGCCAGGCAGCTGGACGAAGAGGCCAACGACATCGTCTGGCTGGCCCCCGCGCCCGCCAACAACACCTGGGGCGTCGCCCTGCGCTCGGAGGTGGCCGAGCAGGCGGGGGTCAGCACCTTCTCGCAATTCGGCGAATGGGTGTCGGGCGGCGGCGAGGTCAAGCTGGTCGCCTCGGCCGAATTCGTCAACTCGGCCCCGGCGCTGCCCGCCTTCCAGCGGGCCTATGGCTTTACGCTGGATCAGGACCAGCTGCTGGTGCTGTCGGGCGGCGATACCGCCGCCACGATCCAGGCGGCGGCGAACGGGACCAGCGGGGCCAACGCGGCCATGGTCTATGGCACGGACGGCGCCCTTGCCTTTTCCGGGCTGACAGTGCTTGAGGACGACAAGAACGTCCAGCCGGTCTACCAGCCCGCGCCCATCGTCCGCGCCGAGATCCTGGCCGAATATCCGCAGATCGCCGAGCTTCTGGAACCGGCCTTCGCCGGGCTGGACCTGGAGGTTCTGCAAAGGCTGAACGGCCAGGTCCAGGTCGAGGGCCTGCCCGCCGCCGAGGTGGCGCAGGCCTACCTGACCGAGGCCGGGCTGCTCGACTGAGGATGCCCAGGCCGCGCATCGACCGGCTGTCGGCCGTCCTGGCGCTGCCGCTGCTGGCGGCGCCGGCGCTTTCGGCATTCGGCCTGCGGCCCAACCGGATCGCGCAGCCCCAGGCCCTTGGCTGGGCCGAGGCGTTCGGGGCGCCCACGGCCGCCGCGCTTGCCGCCGGCACCCTGCTGCTCGTGGTCGCGCTGCTGCTGCTGCGCCGGCCGGGACTGCGGATGCTGCTTCTGGCCGCGGCGCTGGCCGGGCTGATCCTTATGCTGGGACGGGGCGCTGCCATCCTGCTGGAACAGGCGGCCCCTGCGGCGCGGGTCTCGCCCGGCCTGGGCTTCTGGCTGGCCGCCGGGGTGCTGGTGCTGCTGCTGGTGGACGCCTTTGCGCGCATGCAGCCCGGCCCCGCGCCCCGCGCCGCGCTGCTGGCCGCCACCCTGGCGGCGGTGGCGGCGCTTCTGGGCTCCGGGGTGCTGGCCGATCTTTCGGTCGCGGCCGAGTTCCGGCTGCGCGCCGCCGCCTTCCACAAGGCCACGGCGGATCACCTGGTCCTGGCCTTCGGCTCGTTCCTGGCCGCGCTGGCCGTGGGCCTGCCGGCAGGGCTGGCCGTCCAGCGCCATAGGGCCCTGCGCGCCCCGGTGCTGAACCTGCTGACGCTGATCCAGACCATCCCCTCGATCGCGCTGTTCGGGATGCTGATCGTGCCGCTGGCCTGGATCGCCGCCCATGTCCCCGCCGCGGCCGAGGCCGGGATCAGGGGCATCGGCATGGCGCCGGCGCTGGTGGCGCTGTTTCTCTATTCGCTGCTGCCCATCGTCGCCAATACCGTGGCCGGGGTCGATGCCGTGCCGCCGGCGGTGGCCGAGGCCGCGGCCGGCATGGGCATGACCGGCGCCCAGCGGCTGCGGATGGTCGATCTGCCGCTGGCCCTGCCCGTCATCCTTGCCGCCGCGCGGATCGTGCTGGTGCAGAATATCGGGCTGGCCACGGTGGGGGCGCTGATCGGCTCGGGCGGGTATGGAACCTTCATCTTCCAGGGCATCGGCCAGACGGCGACCGACCTGATCCTGCTGGGCGTGCTGCCGACGGTGGCGCTGGCCTTCCTGACCTCGGCGGTGCTGGACCTGGTGATCGCCTCCTTCAGGATGCAGCCGCCATGATCGAGATCGAGGCCCTGACCAAGACCTACGGCGGCAGGCCCGTCGTGGACGGCGTCACCGCCCGCTTTGCGCGCGGCACGCTGACCGCCATCGTCGGCAGCTCGGGCTCGGGCAAGACGACGCTGCTGCGGATGATCAACCGCCTGGTCGAGCCAAGCTCGGGCCGGGTCCTGATCGACGGCAAGGACGTCGCCCGCATCCCCGAGGTGTCGCTGCGCCAGGGCATCGGCTACGTCATCCAGGGCTACGGGCTGTTCCCGCACTGGACCGCGGCGCGCAATATCGGCGTCGTCCCCACCCTGCTGGGATGGCCCAGGGCGCGGATCAAGGCCCGCACCCAGGAATTGCTGCACATGCTGCAACTGGACCCGGCCGAGATCGGCCCCCGCTATCCGCATCAGCTGTCCGGCGGGCAGGCGCAGCGGATCGGCGTCGCACGCGCGCTGGCCGCCCGGCCCGAGGTGCTGCTGATGGACGAGCCCTTCGGCGCGCTGGACCCGCTGATCCGCCGGCAGGCGCAGCGCGACCTGACGCGGATCCGCCGCCAGCTGGGCACCACCGTCGTGCTGGTCACGCATGACATGAACGAGGCGCTGTATCTGGGCGACGCCATCGCCGTGATGCGCGACGGACGCTTCGAGCAGTTCGGCCCGCCCGACGACATCGTCCGCGCCCCTGCCACCCCCTTCGTGGCCGACCTGGTGGGCGAGACGGGCCGCGCGCTGCGCCTGCTGGCGCTGAAGCCGGTCGGCACGCTCCTGCGCGCGGGCCAGGCCCAGGGCGATCCGTTCGATGCCGCCGCCTCGCTTTCGGACGCCCTGGCCGAGATGATCTGGACCGGCCGCGACCGGCTGCCGGTGGTGGACGGCCGGGGGCAAGGGCTGGGCATCGTCACGCGCGACGACATCCTGGCCGCGGGCCGACAGGCCCCGCCGGCATGACCGCGCTGCGCTGGATCGTTCTGGTCGGCATGACGGGCGCGCTGGTCCTGTTCCCCGCCCTGTTCGAGCCCGTCCTGCGCCCCTTTGCGCCCGCCGGCGGGCCGGTCATCTACGACCGCGCCACGCTGGCCGGACTGACCGCATCGCATCTGGCGCTGGTGATGCTGGCGATGGTGCCCTCGACCCTCATCGCGCTGGCGCTGGCCATCCTCGTCACCCGCCCCGCCGGGGCCGAGTTCCTGCCTACCGCCCGGATGCTGGCCAATATCGGCCAGACCTTCCCGCCGGTCGCCGTGCTGGCGCTGTCGGTGCCGCTCTTGGGCTTCGGCACCCGGCCGACGGTCCTTGCCCTGTTTCTCTATGGCCTGCTGCCGATCTTCGAGAACGCGCTGGCGGGGCTGCGGGGGGTGCCCGGCTCGGTCCTGCTGTCCGCCAGGGCGGTCGGCATGACCCCGCGCCAGATGCTGGTGCAGGTCGAGATGCCGCTGGCCCTGCCGCTGATCCTGGAGGGCATCCGCATCTCGGTCGTCATCGCGCTGTCCACGGCGACCATCGGCTCGACCGTAGCCGCGCGCAGCCTGGGCGAGGTGATCATCGCCGGGCTGACCTCGAACAACCCGGCCTTCGTCATCCAGGGCGGGGTGCTGACCGGCTGCATCGCCGTGCTGGTCTATGATGTCTTCGGCCTGCTGATTCTTGCGGCAAGGCGGCCCGCGGCCACGGCAAGGATCAGAAGCCGAGGCTGAAATGCTCTCCCATGTCCGGCTTGTCGCCGGTGATCTTGGCCTTGGCCATCTGGTAGAGAAAGGACAGGCTGCCCCCCGTCACCCAGACCTCGGCATCGGCAAGGTCGAAGCGCAGAAGCTGGACATCCTCGTCCTGCTTGCCGTCCTCGAACCAGCTCGAAGCCACGGCGTTCCACAGCTCGTCAAGCTTGGCGCGGTCGTCGGACAGGGACAGCGTGCCGTGGATGCGGGCGAAGAGCCCCTTCCCCTCGTCGGCGACCACATGCACGGCATCCTTGCCGCCGGCGGCCAGGGAACGGGCCAGGTCGGTTCCCTTGGCGGTGATGAACCACAGCCTGCCGGCTTCCGCGTCGGCATAATGCGACATGGGCACGAGCCGCGCGTCCTCGGTCAGGCCCAGCATGCCGGAGTTGATGCCCCCGAGCCGGCTCCAGAATTTCTCCACGTGATCGTCATGGTCGGTCATGCTCGCCTCCTGTTGATCCCGGACAACGAAGGGCATCGGGAAATGTTCCTGCCGGGATGCGCGCCGCCCCTTCTGCGCGCGCCGGCGGGATTGGCGGATCGCGATGGCGATCGGCCCCTCTTGCCCCTGCCAACCTCCCTGCCAAACCCACGCCGGGGCTTGACAGAATCGGGCCGTGAGCTATCGTAATCGTGATAATGGACGGGGAACGACACCCTCTGCCATTGGGGCCATCATTCTGGGGCCCTTGCCCCGAAAACGACAGGATATGAAGTGCTTCGGCCGCTCCGGGACACCGGAAGACCGCCGATCACGCTTCCGCGCAAGCGCCGGCCGGAAGGACTGCTTTTCAGGCGCCCGACCCCTGGGTCGGAAAGCAAGGCCGGACAATCGAATTTCTCTGGGTCGGGAACGGCGCGGACAGGTGGAGAGACAGTCTCCGCTTCTGAATATTCTGTCCCCGGACCGCTGCCGACAAGCAGCAAGGATCATGCATCATGACTACGCCTCTCACGCCGGGGGTCTATGTTCGCGAGGCGCCCGGCGGCGCGCGCGCGATCGAGGCCGCGCCGACCGCCGTCACCATCCTTGTCGGCGAAACCGAACGCGGCCCGACCGGCCCGACGCCGATCTCGTCCGAGATCCAGTTCCAGCGCATCTTCGGCGGCTATTTCCGCAACGAAGGCGACGCGGGCACGGCGCGGCTGTTGCTGCCCTATGCGATCAAGGGCTTTTTCGAGAACGGCGGTCCCCGCGCCTATGTCCTGCGCCTGGCCGCCGGCATCGGCAATGCGCCGGCGACCGTGGCCAGCCTGCCCGTCGATGCCGAACGCGCGATCACCGTCAGCGATGCGGGCGGGGCGACGGCGCGGATCGTGCAGGCGCGCGCGCCCGCCGCGGATGAGCAGATCCAGGTCGTCATCGCCAATGCGGCCGACGGGGATGCGGCGCATTTCAACCTGACGGTCCGCGTATCGACCAACAACGGCGCGAGTTTCGCCAACCGCGCGCCCAACCCGACGCTGACCAACCTGACGACCGCCGACGGCGACCCCAACAACGTCATCACCCGGCTGGCCGCGGACCCCGACATCCGCTGGGCCGGCCCGGCCATCCGGCCCGTCAACATGCCCGCCGGCCCCGAGGGCATCCTGCTGGGCGCGGGCGGCACGACGGCCGGCTCGACCCTGCGGGCGCGGGGCGCGGGGGCCTGGGGCAACGCGCTGCGCGTGGCCATCGCCGACAGCACCGATGCCGACCCCGCCCGCTTCAACCTCGTCGTCTTCTACCGCCCCGTCGGAGAGGCGAACTTTGCCGAGGTCGAGCGGTTCGAGGGCCTGTCCCCCGATCCGGCGGACGAGAAATACATGCTGGACCAGCTTGCCCGCTCGGCCTACCTGGCCTGGGCCGATGTCGAGCCGCCCATCGCCTTCCGCCCGCGCAACCAGGGGGCGCTGACCGGGGCCACGCCGGGCACGGCGCTGGCCGGGGGCACCGGCGGCAACGCCACCTTTCCCGCGGCCGGCTACGGCGCGGCGCTGACCGCGCTGGACGGGATCGACGATGCGGCGCTGATCGTCTGCGCCTCGGACGGGCTGCTCAGCGCGACGACCAATGCGCAGCATGCGGGCTTCGTCAACGCCGTGCTGGCCTATGTCGAGGCGCGCCCGCAGCGCGACCTGTTCCTGGTGGCCGATGCGCCGCGCTCGACCGCGGCCGAGGATCCCGTAGGCAATGCGGTGGACCAGGCGCGCAACGGCATCACCGGCTCGGATTTCCGGGCGCTCTACTGGCCGCGGATCGTGGTTCCCGATCCCGCGGGCCTTGGCCGCGATCCGGTGCGGGCGATCCCGGCGGCCGGCCATGTCGCCGGGCTTTACGGGCGCACCGACGGGCGGCGCGGCGTCTGGAAGGTGGCGGCGGGACTGGAAGCCGCGCTGTCGGGCACGGTGGGCCTGGATTTCCAGGTGCTGGACCGCGACCAGGACCGCATGAACCCGCACGGGCTGAATGCGCTGCGCACGGTGCCGGGCGCGGGCCGCGTGGTCTGGGGCGCGCGCACCGGGCGGCCGACCACGGAATGGCGTTATATCAACGTCCGCCGCACCGCGATGTTCCTGCGCAGGTCGATCTTCAACGGCATCCAATGGGCCGTGTTCGAGGGCAATGACGAACGGCTCTGGGCCGCGCTGCGCGCCACCATCGGCGCCTTCATGGAGGCCCAGTTCCGCAACGGCGCCTTTGCCGGGGCGACCAGCCGCGAGGCGTATTTCGTCAAATGCGACAGCGACACCACCACGCCGGACGACCAGGCGGCGGGGGTGGTCAATGTCCAGGTCGGCTTCGCGCCGCTGCGCCCGGCCGAATTCGTCATCGTAACACTCAGCCAGATGACCCGCCGCTAGGCGCGGGCTGATCGAAAAGGAGGCAGCCCATGCCGATGTTCAACGTGAACGCCCATCGCATCGACCCCTACAAGAACTTCCGCTTCCGGGTGACATGGGACGGGCGCGTCGTCGCCGCCCTGTCCAAGATGTCGGCGATCAAGAAGACGACCGAGGCGATCGAATGGCGCGTCGCCGCCGATGCCGGCATCGTGCGCAAGATGCCCGGCCGCACCAAGTTCGAGCCGGTGACATTCGAATCCGGCCTGACCCATGACCGGCAGTTCCTGGAATGGGCCAACCAGGTCAACAACCCGCAGGGCGAGGCGGCCAACAGCCTGGTCAACTATCGCAAATCCGTCCGGGTCGAGGTGCTGAACATGCAGGGCGCCCCGGTCATGGCCTTCAACCTGATGCGGGCCTGGGCCAGCGAATTCCAGGCCCTGCCGGAAATGGACGCCAACGCCAACGCCGTCGCCATCCAGACGCTGAAGGTCGAATACGAGAACTTCGTCCTCGACGAGGCCGTGACCGAGCCTGCCGAAACCTGACCGGCCACCGGATCACCGGATCACCGGAAGACTGGACCGCCGGGAAAGGAGCAAGCCGTGCGCGCTTTGACGGGACAGGATGAAATCGCCTTCCACGCCCCCGCGGACGGGCCCCACGGGCGGCTGGCCGCGCTGGCCGCCGCGGTCGGGGGCCGCGGAATCGAGGCGCTGTCCGCCCTGACCCTGCCCGAATGGGAAGAGGCGCTGCTGGCCCTGCGCCGCGCCCTGATCGGCCCGCACATCGAATCCGAGACCGATTGCACCGGCTGCGGCGCCGGCAATGCGCTGGCCTTTTCCCTGGACGACCTGCCCCGCGAACCCGCGGCGCCGCTGCCGCTGGACGGCGTGCCGCTGAGGCTCCTGCGGCTTGGCGATCTCATCGCGCTGGAACGGCGGGGGCTTCGCGGAGAGGCGGCGCTGGCCGCGCTGCTTTCGCTGGCGGCGGGGATGGAGCCCGCCCAGGCCGAGGCGCGGCTGGCCGGTCCCGACCGCGAAACCGTCATCGCCGCGCTGGAAAGCGCGGTCGCCGGGCTGGGGCTGGAAATCGGCACCGCCTGCACGGATTGCGGCACGGCGCTGGTCCTGCCGCTGGATGTGGCCGAGTTCCTCGACACCGAGCTGCGCAGCCGCGCGGCAACGCTGCTGGACGAGATCCACCTGATCGCGATGAGCTATCACTGGTCCGAGACCGAGATCCTCGCCCTGCCCGTTTCGCGCCGGCAGGACTATCTGCGCCGCATCCTTGCCGCGCGGACGCTGGCGGAGGAGCCGTGATGCGCGCGCCCAGGCTGACATCGCTGGTCGGTCCCCTCGCCGGTGCGGGCGATCCCCAGCCCCGGCTGCGCCCCGCCACCGGGCCGCAACCGGCGCCCGAGTCCGCGGGGATTCCCGTGATGGAGCAGGCCGCGCCCCTGCCCCCGGCAGCGCCCCCCTCGCCGCCGCGCGCGCCCACGTCCCCGCCGCCCCAGCCCCAGCCGGCATCGCCGCCCAAGCCCGCCGCGCCGCGGCCCAGGCCGGCAAAGGGCAAGGCAACAGCAGCACCGCCGCCGCCCGACCGGACGCCCGCGCCGCAAAGGGCCGCGACACCGGCAAGGCCGCCCCTGGCCGCCGCCCGGCCCGAGCCGGCACCGCGCCCGCGACCGCGCAAGCCCGCAGCCAAGTCCCAGGCCGCGCCGCCCAAGGCCCAGCGGCCCGAGCCGGCACCGCCGCCTGCGCCCAGGCCCGGCAACCCGCCGGCCCCCGTCACCGCGCGGGTGGTCTTGAAGGGCTTTCGCCACCTCGCCCCGCCAAGGACGCAGCAGCCGCAACCCGCCGCCCCGGCCCCGGCGAAAGCGCCAAGCCTGCCCACCGACCCCGAACGCCTGGCCGCGACGGCCGAACGGCTGCAACTGCGCGCACCTGACCCGCCCGCACCGGCGCGGCACGCGCCCCAGATCCTGGCGCGGAAACCGGCCCCGAAGCCTGCCGCGCCGCAGCCGGCAACCGGCGTGGCGCCCCGCGCCGCCCCGGCCAAGCCCGCCGAGCCCCCGGTGCAACCGCGACCGCAGCCCGCGCCCTCCGCGCCCGAAAAGTTGCGCGCGACGCCTGCCGGCCCCGCCCTGCGCCCCGCGCGCCAGCCGCAGGCGCCGCTTCCCGCCGCACCGCCGCAGGCGGCGCCGCAGGTCCGCATCCGCATCGG
This sequence comes from Paracoccus ferrooxidans, assembly GCF_029909815.1. Lineage (NCBI taxonomy): Bacteria > Pseudomonadati > Pseudomonadota > Alphaproteobacteria > Rhodobacterales > Paracoccaceae > Paracoccus > Paracoccus ferrooxidans. The sequence continues at coordinate 686,466 of NZ_CP038201.1, forward strand.
CGCGCTGACCATCGTCACGCGCAACCCCGCCGAACGGCCCGCGGCCGCGCGCAAGACCCTGCTCGCCAAGCCGTCCCGGCGCGCGCCGCGCGGCCATTCCATCCCCCGCCCGGACGGAGGCTGAGATGGCGCGCTTCGTCAACCTGCACGATGCCGGCCGCGCCCTTGCCGCCCATCTGAAGGCGGGGATCGCGCCGCTGCTGCCCGACATCGCCGCCGGCCCGCCGATCGAGAACCCGACCGCGCAGGGCGAGGCGATCCGGGTATCGCTGCTGTGGGTGACGCCGCAACCGACGCATCGCAACGACGAATGGTTCATCGGCGACGACGGCCAGCGCCGTCCGCCGCCGCTGTCGCTTTCGGCCTTCTTCGTCATCACCGCCTATGGCACCTCGCCCGCCGGCGAGCCGGTGCAGGCGATCAACCGGCTTGGCCAGGCGCTTCAGGCCATCGAGACCGATCCCGTCATCGAACTGCCGATCCCCGCCTCGGCCGACATCGACCCGGTGCAGGGCGAGGGGCGGATGACGGCGACCCTGGTCCCGGTCGCGGCGGACCTGATGGAAAAGATCTTCACGCCCCTGCAGATGCGCCACCGGCCCTGGGCGCTGGTCGAGCTGGGGCCGGTGCAGCTGGAACGGCTGAACCTGCCCTTGCCCGCCCCCGACATCGTCGCGCCGGGGGGCGTGCGGCTGGCCGGTCCGCGGCCGATCACCCGGCCCGCGATCATCGGCGCGCTGCCCAACCCGCTGGGCGCGGGCCGCCGCCTGCGCATCGAAACGGCCGAGGCGGCGAATGCGACCGAGCTGCACCTTGGCCCGCACAGCTTCGCCCTGGCCGACCCGCCGCTCGGCCCCGGCCAGATCGCCCGGCCCGACGCCCTGGGCCGCATCTTCGTCACCTGCCCGCCGGGGGCCGATCCGGGCGCGCTGGACCTCGTGCTGGTCGCGCCCGAGGGCGGATCAGAGCGGCACGCCCTGTCCGTCACCACCGGCCGGCCCGCGCTGGATGCCCCCGCGGCGGCGCTGGCGCCCGGGGCGGACCTGGTGCTGACCGGCAGCAACCTTGCCGGGGCCGCGCAGGTGTTTTTGTGGCCCGCGCGCGGCATCCTGTCGCCGCTCGAGGTGATCGAGCTTGCGCCCACGTCGGCGACGCCCGCGCAGGTGGTGGTGGCCCGCGCCGCGCTGGACGCGGCGGGGCTGCGCGCCATTCCCATGCTGGCGGCGCTGCGCATGGGCCCGAACCGCTTCACCCCCGCCGTTCCGGTCGAGGTGACGCCATGACCGCGATGGGGATCGGCGCGGCAGGCGGCAGGCCCGCGGACTGGATGCGCGAGGCGGCGCTGCTGGCCGTCGCCCATCACCTTCGCGATGCCGAGACGGGATACGACCCGCGCGCGGGCTGGCCCGACCATGCGGAGGACTGGCGGCCGCTGGCCCTGCGCGCCGCCGAGCTGCCGCTGTCGCCCGCCGCCTGGATCGAGGCGGCCGCCGTCGCGGCGGAACGCTTCCCGGACGCCGCCGCCGCCTTTTCCATCCTTGCCGACAATGCCGGCCTGCACCTGCCGACGCCCGCGGTCTTTGCCCGGATCGCGGTGGCCGGGCTGGGCCTCGACCATGACGCGGCGCTGGCCGCGGCGCTGGTCGCGCCCCAGGACAACCCCCGGCTGGAACTGGCCCAGCCGCCGGGCGCCTGCCTGCCCTCGGCGCAATGGGGCCTGCGCCTGACGCCCGAAGGGCTGGCCCGCAGCTTCCGCGGCCAGCCCCGCATGCAGGGCGATTTCGTCCCGGCCACCCACCGCCCGGTCATGCTGCGCCCGGCCCGCGCCGCGGCCCGCATCCTCGCCGCCGACGGCGTGCTGTGGCTGCGCAGCCCCTCGCGGCGCATGGCGCTGCAACTGGCCGCGGACCTTGCCGCATTGCTGCCGGCGCGGGGCTTCGATCTGGTCGCGCTGCGCCCCGGCGAGCCGCTGCCCCTGCCCGATGACGACGCCCCGCCGCTGGCCGTCGACCTGTTCGCGCTGGAGGCGCCGCCGCGCATCCCCCCGCGGCAAGGCGCGGGCGCGCTGGTCCTGCTGGCCCCCGACCGTTTCGACGCCGGGCGGCTGCGCGCGGTCGATGCCCCGCCCTTTACCCCGGCCGAGGCACGCGCGGCATGGGACGCCGCCGGCATCGACGCGGCCATCGCCGACAGGCTCGCCCCCCGCTTCCAGCTGACGCTGGCCGAGTTGCTCGCCGCGCGGCACGAGGCCGAGATCCTGGCCAGCCTTGCCGGGGATGCGCCCGGCGACCGGCCCGATCCCGCGGGCTTCGCGGCGGCGATCTGCGCGGCAGGCGCGCGCCGCATGGGCCCCTTCGTCACCAATATCCGCTCGGACGTGACGCTGGACGACCTGGTCGCCGGCAGCGAGATCCGCAGCCGCCTGGCCGATGCCATCGCCTGGCGCGAGGCGCAGCGGCGGGTCTGGACCGAGATGGGCGTGCCCGTGGACGCGGGGGAATCGCAAGGGCTGGCGCTGCTGTTTTCCGGCCCGCCGGGCGGCGGCAAGACCTTTGCCGCGCGCTGCCTTGCCAATGCGCTTGGGCTGAACCTCTATCGCACCGACCTGTCGCAGGTCGTCTCGAAATACATCGGCGAGACGGAAAAGAACCTCTCGCGCATCTTCGACGATGCCGAGGCCGGCCACGGCATCCTGTTCTTCGACGAGGCCGACGCGGTTTTCGGCAAGCGCTCCGAGGTCAAGGACGCCCATGACCGCTATGCCAATATCGAGGTGGGCTTCCTGCTGCAAAGGCTGGAGACCTTCGGCGGCATCGTCGTGCTGGCGACGAACCTGCGCGCGAACCTGGATCCCGCCTTTACCCGGCGGATGCAGTTCGTCATCGACTTTCCCATGCCGCAAAAGGCCGAGCGCGAACAGCTGTGGCGCCGCAACCTGCCGCGGCCCGACTGGTGCGAGGACGGGCTGGACATCGCCATGCTGGCCGAGCGGTTCCGCTTTGCCGGCGGCAATATCCGCAACGCCGCCGTCGCCGCAGCCCATCTGGCCGCCGCCGAAAATGCCCGGCTGGCCCCGCGCCACCTTGCCCGCGCCGTCCTGCGCGAGCTGGAGAAATCCGGGCTGCCAAGGGGGGCCGACGACCTGGGCCCCCTGGCCCGCTGGCTGGAGGAGGCGCAATGAACACCGCCGCGGATCTGGTCATCGACATCGGCGAAATCAGCGTCGAAAGCGCCTCGGCCCAGGACGCCGCCCGCCTGCGCGCGGTGATCGAACGCGCCCTGGCCCAGGCCGCGCGCAGCCTTGCCGGGCTGGCGGCGGGCGCCGGGGCCCTGGGCGACCTGCGGCTGGAGCTGGCCGAGGTCCGCGACCTGCTGGCCCCCGGCGCCGAGACCGCGCTGGCCCGCAGGCTGGAGATCGCCATCCGCGCCGCATGGGAGGCCGCAAGATGAGCGACGCGATCAATTTCACCCAGGGCGCCTTTGCCGTCTACAATCCCGACGACACCGCCGTCATGGCAAGCTTCATCCCCTTCCGCTTCAACCCGGAATCGCTGACCCGCCAATTGCAGCTGGAACAGGCGCAGGGGGCCGAGGGCGGGGCAGAGCCCGGCGCCCAGGGCTCGGGGGGCAGCAGCGGGGAACAGGGGGCCGACGCCTCGTCCGGCGCGCTCAAGGAAAGCTTCTCGGTGGTGCTGCGCTTCGACCTGGCCGACCGGGTCGAGGCGCATTCCTCGCTGCCGGTGGAATTCGGCGTACTGCCGGAAATCTCGGCGCTCGAGGAACTGCTCTATCCCGTCGAAAGCGAGACCGAGGCGCCTTCCGACGGCAGCGAGCCGGTGCGCGCCCGCGGCCGCCGCCCGATCGTGCTGTTCATCTGGGGCGAAAGGCGCGTGGTGCCGGTCAAGATCACCGGCATGGCGATCGCCGAGACCTTCTTCAACGGCAAGCTCTATCCCGTCCGCGCCGAGATCGAGGTCGGGCTGGAGGTGCTGGGCGAGGCCGAGGCCCGCGACAACACCCGCGTCCAGTCCTCGCTGAACTTCACCGCCGCGAACCGCCGCAAGATGGCGCGGCTCTATCTCGATACGACCGCCGACCAGGGCACCAGCATCAACCTGCCGCAATAGGGGAAACCAGCGATGGCCGTCGACAAGAAAAGCCGTTACGCGAAATCCGGCCGGGTGGCCTGGGTGCGGGCGGACGGCTCGCAGGTCGAGCTGATCGGCCTGACCCCGCGCTCCGCCCGCGCGGCGATCTTTGCCGCCGTGGCCACCGACACCGACCGGCTGGATACGCTGGCGACCCGCTATTACCGCGATCCGCTGAAGCTGTGGCGCATCGCCGACGCATCGCCCGCGCTCGATCCCTTCGACGCGGTGGTGCCGGGCACGCCCGTGCAGATCCCCCCGGACAAGTGAGGACGCCATGGCCACGCCGCGCTTTTCCATCGAGATCGACGGAACCCGGCTTCCGGGGGCGCTGCTTGGCCGGGTCGGCGCGCTGGAACTGACCGAGGCGGACGACCAGCCCGCGCGCCTGGCGCTGCGGATCGGGCTGCGGCAGGGGGCGGACGGCACCTATGACGTGCTGGACGACGGCCCCTTCGAGCCGGGCGCCGAGATCCGCCTGACCCTGGCCGCGCCGGGCGGGGCGGACCAGGTGATGTTCTCCGGCTACCTGTCGCATCTGCGCCCGCATTTCGAGGAACCCGAGGCCAATTCCTGGCTGGAGGTTCTGGCCGCCGACGCCGCCATGCTGATGGCCGCGGAGGAACGCGTGGCCAGCTATCCCGACGCCGGCGATTCCGACGCCGCGCGCGAGATCGCCGGCCGCTACGGGCTGCAGGTCGAGGCGCAGGACACCGATGCCAAGCTGGCCGCCGACGACATGCTGCTGATCCAGCGCGCCGACGACTGGTCGTTCCTGCGCCATCTGGCGGCGCGCAACGGCTTCGTCACCTATCTGGAACCGGATCCCGCCTCGGGCCAGCCGACCTGCCATTTCCATCCGCGCGACCTGGGGGGCCAGCCGCAGGCCGACCTGACCATCCTGCGCGAGAATGCCAACCTGGACTGGATCGACTTCGCCGCCAGCCTGGAGCGCCCGGAAAAGCGCCTGGCCCACGGCATCGACGCGGTGGCCAAGCGCATGGTCCGGGCCGACGGCGAGGCGCAGGACGAGCTGCTGGGGCAGGCGCTTTTCGCCGCCGAGGCCGCTGAAGGGCTGGCCCGCGCCGGGGCGACCGGCTCGGTCCGCTTCCTGCGCGGCGCGCTGCCCCGCGACGCGGCGATGGGCGCCCATGCGCGCGGGCGCGGGGTCCGGGACCACCTGGCGATCGAGGCAAGGGGCCAGCTCGACCCCGCGCGCTATCGCGGCCTGCTGCGGGCGCATCGCACCGCGCTGATCAAGGGCGTCGGCGACCGGCTCAGCGGCACCTGGTATATCCGCGAGGTCACGACCGAGATGGCCGAGGGCATGCTGGTCCAGCGCTTCTCGGCGCTGTCGAACGCCCTGGGACGGCGCGGCGGCGAAAGTTTCGGGCAATCGGCGGAAGAGGAGCCTCCGGCATGAGCGGCAACGGACCAAGGGCGGATTTCGGGCGGATGCTGGCGACGGAAGGGTTGTCCTCGGACCTGCTGCGCGCGCTGGCCGCGCTGGTGGGCGAGGCCGGGCGGCCGGCCTTCTACGGCAAATATGCCGGCATCGTCACCGACCGCGACGACCCCAAGAAGATCGCCCGCATCCGCGCCCGCGTCCCCGAAGTCCTGGGCGAGGACCAGGAAACCGGCTGGGCGCTGCCCTGCCTGCCCTGGGGCGGCGGCCACAACCGCGGCTTTTTCGCCCTGCCCGAGGTCGGCGACACCGTCTGGATCGAGTTCGAGGCCGGCGACCCGATGCGCCCGATCTGGGCCGGCACCTTCTGGGGCGCGCCGGAAAGCAGCGGCGGGCAGGACGACCTGGGAACCGACACCGGCACCGAGGCGCCCGAGGGGCCTGACGGCCCCGCCGCCCCCGGCCTGGTCATCCTGCGCACCAGGGCCGGCCATGTCGTCAGCCTGGACGACGACGGCGAGGTCGTCGTCATCGCCGAGGCCTCGGGCGCCGAGCTGCGCATCTCGGGGCAGGGAGAGATCACCATCACCGCCGACACGATCAAGCTGGGGGCCAATGCCTCGGAATCGCTGATCCTCGGCGACGCCTTCATGCAGCTTTTCAACAGCCATACCCATCCGACCGGCGTCGGCCCCTCGGGGCCGCCCGCCCAGCCGATGGGCTCCAGCCATCTCAGCCAGGTTTCGAAGACGGAATAGACCATGCCGCTTGTCCCCGCTGCCCTTTCGCAATCGCTTCAGTCGCAATGGTTGCCGCGCGACGAGAACGGCGATTTCAAGGACGACGCCTCGGCCTCGGCGCAGGCCCTGGCGGGGGCCGTCGCCGACTGGTTCGGCATGGCGATGGCGGCGGGCGTTCCCTGCGCGACGGCGGCGGCGCGCAAGGGCCAGTTGCAGGCGCAGCTGACGCCCGTGCTGCAAGCCGGCTCGGCTGCGGCGGCGGGACAGGGGATCGCGCTGTCCTTCATGGCCTATGTCGCCGGCCAGTCCTTTGGCCCCGGCGTGGCCGCGCCCCCCGTCGCGACCGCGGCCGCGGGGGCGGCGATCACGGCGGCCCTGTCCGATACCGGCGCCGCGCAATCCTCGCGCGCCGACCGGATCGCGGCGGCGCTGCATGCCCAGGCCCTGTCCGCGATCGTGACCTTTCCGCCGCCCATGCCCCCCGCGCCCGTCACCTGAAAGGAAAGACAGGATGGCCGCCCGACATATCGCCGATCCCTTCGCCCTTGGCCCGCCGCTGGTGCGCGCCGGCACCCGGCTGCGCCGCGAGGGGCTGGCCGAGACCGAGGATGCTCATATCCATGTCCGCGACCGCATCATGGCGGTGCTGTTCACCCGCCCGGCCGAGCGCGTCATGCGCCCGCGCTTCGGCGCCGGGCTGGATGCGCAAGTGTTCCAGAACATCTCTCCGCTGGCGCTGTCGGCCATCGAATACCGCATCCGCGAAAGCCTCGACGCGGTTTTCGCCGGCGAGGTCACGCTGGAGGAGCTGACCGTCGAGGATGGCGGCGACGAGGGCACGGTTCTGGTCTCGATCGACTACGCCCTGCGCGCCGACCGCACGCCCCACCGGCTGGAGGTGGTGCTATGAGCGAGCCGGGCGCCTTCGGACTGCAATGGGGCGAGGCCGAGATCGGGCCGGGCTGGCAGGGAATCGCGGCGCTGAGCTTTTCCGAACCGCCACCGCCGGGCTTTGCCGTGGCCCTGTCGGTGCGGCTGGCCAAGCCGGCCGCGGGCCTTGCGCCCCAGGACATCGCCGTCACCGCGCCCGGCGGCCTGCCGCTGGAGGCCGAGGTGATGCCGGTCGCGGATGGCGACGGCACCATCACCGTCCGCTTCGTCCAGCAGGGGCCGCGCGGCCGGACGCTGGTGCGGCTGCTTTCGGGCGGCGACGACCCGCTCGACCCGTTCTTCGCCGAGGCCGGCTTCGATTTCTTCGTCGCCTGCCCGGCGGGCGATTGCCGCGAACCCGCCGCGCCGCCCCCGCCGCCGGGGGTGCAGCCCGCCATCGACCTTGCGACCAAGGATTTCACCGGCTTCCTTGCGGTGATGCAGAACTGGGCCGCCGCCACCGATCCGAACTGGGCCGGCACCAACCCCGCCTCGACCGAGGCGATGCTGGTCGAACTGCTGGCCCATCATGCCGAGATGCTGTCGCTGCACCAGGACCGCGTCGCGCAGGAGGCGTTCGTCGACACCGCGCGCGAGCGGCTTTCGCTCAGCCGCCATGCCGCCGCGCTCGGCCTGGCGCTGGACGAGGGCGACTCGGCCCTTGCCGTCGTCGCCGTAGACCTGCCGCCCGGCCGGGCGGGCTTCCTGCCCGCGGGCACCCGTTTCGTGCGCGAAGAGGGCATGGGCCGGATCACCGCCACCTTCACCAGCCGGGCCCCCGCCATGCTGGACGCCGCCTGGAATGCCGGGCTGCAACGCGATGCCGACCGCGGCCTGCTGCGGCCGGCGGCCTGGCCCGGCGCGCCCGATGCGATCCTGCCCGCCGGCGCGCGCGAATTGCTGCTGTGGGGCTGGGGCGCGCATCTGCTGCCGGGCCAGCGCATCGCGCTGGTGCAGGGCCGCGCCGCCCATGTCACCCGGATCGCGGCCCTGGCCGAGATCAGCCGGCCGGGCTGGGCCGCCGACCCCTCGGACCCCGCCCACACGCTGCCGCGCGAGCTGACGCGGCTGGAACTGGCCGAGCCGCTGCCCCTGCCCTTCCGGCCCTGGTCGGACCCCGAGGGCGCGCCGCTGCTGATCACCGCGAACCTGATCGAGGCGATCCACGGCGACCCCGCCAGCGCCGCGAACGAGGAAGGCGCGGCAATGGGCCTGGGCGCCGGCCGGCAGGACGTCGTCACCGCGACCGACCTGCTGACCGGGGCAGTCACGATCCGCGCGCTCAGGACGCCGCAGCCGCAGGTGCTGACGGACGGGGACGGCCGCCCCTCGGTCCGGCTGCATGTCGGGGCCGAGCCATGGGAATGGCAGCCGACGCTGATGAACTCGGCCGGCTTCGACCGCCATTTCACCACCGAGACGGAAGAGGACGGCGCGGTCTGGCTGATGTTCGGCGACGGCAATCGCGGCCGGGCGCTGCCCCTGCCGCCGGGGTCGGGGCCGCGGGCGCTGGCGAACCAGCCCGCGCACCAGCGCATAAGGCTGGACTGGCGGCAGGGCGATGCCGAGGCGGGAAACCTGGGCGCCTTCGCCCTGACCGGCGCGCGCCCGCCGGGCGGCGGCGATGCCGGGGCGGCGGCGGATTTCGCGACGCTGGCGCCGGTCGCCGCGACGAACCTGCTGCCGGCGGCGGGCGGGCGGGCGCGGGTCTCGACCGCCGTCGCCCGCGACCTGATCCCGGAATCGATCCGCAACCCCGCCCGCGCCCGCTGCGTCACCGCCGACGACTACGCCCGCGCGGCCGAGGACATCCCCGGCGTCGCCCGCGCCGCGGCAAAACCGCTGGGAGGGGTGTTCAACACCATCCTGGTCCTTTGCGCCCCCGACCAGGGCGACCGGCTGGACGCGGCGACGGCGGCGGCGGTCCACGCCCATCTCGACGCGCTGCGCATGGCGGGGCGCGAGCATGTGCTGGGCGCGCCGGATTACGTGGCGCTGGACCTGCATCTTGTCGTCTGCCCGCGCGCGGGCGCCGGCGCCGCGGCGATCCGCCGCGCCCTGCGCGAGGCGCTGGCGCCGGGCAGCGCGGCGCGGCCGGGCTTCTTCCACCCCTCGCGCCGGGGCTTCGGCGACACCGTGCTGCTGTCCGAACTGCTGGCCGCCGCCGCCCGCGCGCCCGGCGTGGGCGCGGTCAAGGCCGCGACCTTCCGCCCGCTGCGCCGCGCGGGCGCGCCCGCCGTCCTGCCGGCGATCGAGCTGGGCCCGACCGAGATCGCGCAATTTTCCGGCGACGAGGCGCGGCCCGAACGGGGCCGGCTGACCGTCACCGTCATGGGCACCGACACGCCGCCGCCCGGCCAGGGCTTCGTCGTGGCCGGCCCCGCACCCGAACCCGCAAGCACGGGGTAAAGCCATGTCGCGCCCGCCGATCCATCGCCCCAGCCCCTCGCCCCGCGGCGAAAGCCGCTATTTCGGGCCCGATTTCAACGCATTGGTCGCGCTGGCCGAAGCCGTCGCCCGCGACGGCCACGGCATCGAGATCCCGGCCAAGGGACGCGGCCTTGCCCGCACGCTGATCGAACTGCCGGCGCTGGTCGCGCATATCCTGGGCGAGCATCAGGGGCTTTATGCGCGCGAAGCCTGCCTCGGCTCGGCCCGGCTGGCCGAAAACCTGACCCGCCATGCCCGCAAGCTGGCCTACAGCCCCGGCCCCGGCGCGGCGGCGACCGGGCTTGCGGCCTTCACCGTCAAGCCCGGCTTGTCGGGCAGCCTGCCGCAGGGCTTCGCCTTGCAGACCTCGCCCCTGGGCGAGGCCAGGGCGCAGACCTTCGGGACCCTGGCCGAGGCGCAGCTCGACGCGCAATGGAACGCCATCCGCCCCGCCGGGGCCGAGATCCCGGACCCCGTGCAGGCCAGCGACGGGCATCTGGTGCTGCGCCTGAAAAAGCGCCACGGGCTGGGCAAGGACGAGATCGTCGTCCTGGACGGCGCGCGCGGGCTCGGCGTCTTTCGCGTCGCCGAGGCGATGGAGGGCAGCAGGCCGCCGCAGATCGGGCTGCGGCACATCGGCGGCCATGCCTTTGCCGAGGCGGGCACCGGCGCGGACTGGCAGGCCGGCTATCGCATCCTGGCCCGGCCGCGCCATGACGCGCGGCTGTTCGGCTGGAACGCTCCGGGCGCGCTCTGGCCGGCCGGGGCGCTGGCCGCGGCCCAACCCTATGCCAGCCCGCCGACCACCCAGCCCGCGGGCACCACCGCCTTCGGCTATGTCTCGCCCGCGGCGCTCGGCAATGCCCTGCTGCTTGCGGAAGCGCTGAACGATCCGCCCGCGCCCGGCGACGCGGCCGTGGTGCTTTTCCCGGACCGGGCCGAGGTCTATTGGCTGGAAACCCTGGCCGAGACGGTCGTGACCTTCCTGCGCGGCGAAGTGACCGAACAGCCCAAGGTCGCGACCTCGACCAATGCGGCGGGCGCGGCCGTGGTGTCGGTCACGACCGAAAAAACCGTCACCGAAACCGCGCTTTCCGGCCGGGCGACCACGCTGGGGCTGGCCATGCCCTCGCCCGCCCGGCCGCTGCGGTCATGGACCGAGTTTCCGCTGGACGCCCATGTCCTGACCGGCTGGTCCGAGGTGCTGGAGCTCCTGCCCGCCATCCCGAACCCGGCGCCGCTCCAGCCCGAGTTCGCGGTCGCGGCGGACTTCTCTGCCATGCGCCCCGGCCGCCCGGCGATCCTGCGCCGCGTCTCGACCGGCGAGGCGCGCGAGGCGATCTTCGCCGCCATCAAGGCGCCGGCCGCCGGCAGCGAGGGCTGGACCCTGCGGCTGGAAGTGCCGGGCGGCTTTCCCGCGGGCTGGCCGATGGGCGATGTCGAGGTGCTGGGCAATGTCGTCCGCGTCAGCCATGGCGAGGCGAAGCAGGAAATCCTGGGCAGTTCGGACGGGGTGACGCCGCACCAGGAATTCGCGCTGAAGAACGCCCCCGTCACCCGCCTGCCCGGCGCGCTCGGCAGCCGCATGGCGCTGGAGGTGCGCGTCGACGGCGTGCTGTGGGATCTGGCCCCCGACTTCCATGGCGCCGGCCCCGACGCGCGGGTCCATCTGGCCCAGACCGATGCGGCGGGCGAGGTCCGCATCCGCTTCGGCGGCGAGGGGCGGGGCGCGATCCCGCCCTCGGGGCGGCGCAACGTGGCCGCCGCCTATCGCTGCGGGCTGGGGGCCGCGGGCAATGCCGGCGCCGGCCGGCTCAGCCGCATCCGCAAGGCGTCGCCGCTGATCGGGGCGGTGACGAACCCCCTGCCCATCGCCGGCGGCGCCGATCCCGCCGGGGCCGACGACATCGCTCGGCAGGCGGTGCGCCCGGTCCGGGTCTTCGACCGCGCCGTCTCGATCGAGGACCACGCCGACCTGGCGCTGCTTTTCCCCGGCATCAGCCGCGCCTCGGCCCGCTGGCGCGACGGCGTGGGGATCGAGCTTGTCGCCGCCGATACCGAGGGCAACGGCCCGGCCGATCTTGCGGGTTTCACCGCCTTCCTGGATGCGCGCCGCGATACCGGGCAGGCGCTGGTCGTCGCCGCCCCGCAGGCGGTGGACATCGCGCTGGCCCTGCGGATCGAACGCGACCGCGCCTGGCTGGCCGAGGCCGCGCGGCAAGAGGCCGAGGCGCTGTTGCTGGGCGGAGGCGGCCTACCGGGGCTGTTCAGCTTTGCCGGGCGCGAACTCTCGGCGCCGCAATCGCTGTCGGGCCTTTATGCGCAGCTGCTGGATCGGCCCGGCATCGCCGCGGTGCTGGCGACGCGCTACCGCCTGGCCCTGCCCGCGGCGGGCACGGCCGAGGTCGCCGACATCATCCACGCCAGCACCCGGCAATGGCTGCGGCTGAAGCCCTCGGCGCTGGAGATCCAGGTGCTGGAACCCGGCGCCTTGGGCCGCCTGCAACAGGGGGGCGCGCCATGAGCTATCCCTATGACCGCGACCACCTGAACCGCACGCGCGACCTGCTCCATGCGCTCGTCCCCGAATATTACAAGCGCCGTGACCGGGCCGCCGCGCTGGCCGAGCCGCCCGAGCCCGCCGAGCTGCTGGCCATGGTCGAGGCGCTTGCCGCCCCCCTGGCCGCCCTGCGCCAATCGGTCGAGGAACTCCATGCCGACCTGTTCATCGAAAGCGCGGGCGAAGAGATGCTGCCGGTGCTGGCCGCCTCGATCGGGCTGGAGCTGGTGTTTCGCGACGCGGACGCGAACCGCCGCAACCTCGGCGCGGCGATGGGCTGGCGGCGGCGCAAGGGCACGCCCGCGATGCTCGAGGAAATGGCGCGGGTCCTGTCCGACCGGCAGGTGGCGCTGAGGGAAGGCTGGAAGGCGCTGATGCTGACGCAGGACCTGAACCTGCTGCGCGCCGAGCGGGTGATGGCCGACCTGCGCCCCGCCTCGGTCGCCGACCGCGCCTCGGGGCCCTTGGCGGGGCTGATGCGGCTCTTCGACCCGCGCCCCATCGGCCCCGATTCGGGCCATGTCCATCCGCGGCACCTGGTCCACTGGACCTTTCCGACGCAGCTTCAGCCCCTGCGCCGGGCGGCCTGCCATGAACTGCCCGCAGGCGCGGGGGATCGGCGCTTTGCCTTCGACCCGGACAATGCCTGGCGGCCGCTGCGCGTGCGCGCCTCGGGGTTCGACGACCGCCCCGGCACCGACCGCGTGCCCGACGGGCTGTTCGCCGAGGAACCGGGTGCCTGGTTCGGGCGCGAGGGGCGCTTTGCCGTGCGGCTGACCGGCGTTCCCGCCGCCGCCGTCCGGCCCGCCACGCCCGTCCCGCGCAATGCCAGGCGCGATCCGGCCGACAATATCCTGGGACGCAGCCCTGCCGTGCTAAGCCTGATCGACGCCGACACCCGGCGCTATTCCGGCCCGGTCCAGATCGAGCTGGTCTCGGCCCCGCTTGCCGGCAACCTGCCCGACCTGGCGCTGGCGGAGCTGCGCGGGCAGATCACCGTCGGCCCGGCGGGCCAGGCCGGGACCGCGCCGGGCGCGGGCGATGTCCCCGACAGCCATGCCATGCTGCTGCGCCTGCGCCCCGAGGCCCCCGCCGCCAGCCGCATGATCGGCGCGACGGTGATCGAGGTCGCGGGCAGCGCGCCCTCGGCCGGCCGCGCCGCGGCGGTGGCCGAGCTGGCGCTGGCGGGCTATCTGCGCGGCGCGCTGTATCTGCGCATCCCCGAACAGCGGATCAGTGGCGAAAGGCTTTACTGGATCGGCGCCGACGGCGCGCTGCACGAACCCCTGCCGCTGGCGGCGGGCGCGCTGCCCGGCCGGGCGCTGGCCTCGGCCCCCGTCGGGCCGGTCTGGCCCGAGGCCGAGGGCACCGCCGAGCGCGCGCCCTTCGCCCCGGCGCTGGCCGCCCCCGCCGCCGCGCCCGCGGTGCTGCATGGCGGGACCGTGCTGCGGGCGAACGGCCTGCTGCCAGCGACCCCGGCCACCCGCTGCGCGCTGGTGCTGGCGCTGTCCTTTTTCGCCGGCCAGCGCCGCTTTGCCCCGATGCTGCGGCTGGACTGGAGCGGCCCCGACCCGCGCGTCGCCAGCTGGTCGGCGGTTGGCGCGGACGGCGTGCCGCTGGCCGCCGCCGCGCTGCCCGCGCGCTTCGCCGCGCTTGGCGCGATCCTGGCCGCGGGGCCTTCCGACCTGGCGCTGTCGCTGCGCTTCGAATCCGGCCTGAACGGCGCGGTCATGACCCCGGCCGAGGTCGCCTTTACCGCCTATGACGGCAGCGCGGCGCTGATCCACCTGCCCGAACTCGTCGCCTCGCAGACGGCCGAGACGGCGCCGGACGGCAGCGCCTTGTGGCCGCGCGGCCCGCTGCTGGCCCGGCACAGCCTGGCGGTCCAGGTCGGCGCGGACGGCTCGACCTGGCTTGCGGGGACGACGACGCCGATGCGGCGCAGCCTGGGCGATGCCGCGCCCCTGCCCGGCCCGGTCCCGATCCGGCGGCGCGAGGCGGGCTGGCGCCGGCTGTGTCCGTGGCAAAGCGAATCCGGCCCCGACGTGCTGGAACCGGCCCGGCCGGGGCGGCTGGACATCGACCCGCGCTTCGGGCTTTTCGCGATGAACGCGGGCGACGGCATCGTGCCGCATCCGCCCGCCGCCGGCATCGCCGAGCCGGGCCCGGTGACGGTGGACCTGCAAGAGGGCGCAACCATGCCCATGGGCGCCCTGCCCGTCGACCACCGCCGCTGGCTGGGCCTGCGCCCGGCGCCGACGCGGCTGGTCTCGGCCTCGGGGCATCTTGGCAGCGGCGCCTCGCCGGATCTGCTGGGCCTGCCGCTGCACCGCACGGTCGCGGCGGCGTTGGCGGCGGCAGGCGCGGGCCAGCCCGAGGAGATCATCGAGATCGTCGATTCCGGCTTCTACCCGGCCGAGGCGCTGGCCTGGCCCGCCGGCCCCGCCCGGCTGGAACTGCGCGCCGCGCCCTTCGAGCGGCCGGTGATCCAGGTCGCCTCCTCGGCGCCGGGCGCGGCCAGCTATGACAGCCTGGCGCTTGGCGGCATCGCCCTGACCCGCGCGGGCGCGGGCGGCATGACGCTGGGACTGCCCCCGGCGCAGCAGGTCTTCCTGGGCTTCCTGGGCGTGCTGCGCGCCGACATCACCCTGCGGCTGCGCCTGCTCGAGGCCGCGGGGGTCGAGCGCGCGACGATCCGGCGCTGCATCCTCGGCCCGCTGCTGGTCGATGAACCGGGCGAGATCGACATCGCCGATTCCATCCTCGCCGCGGCCGAGGACATCCAGCCGGCGCTGACCGCGCCGCTGGCACGGCTGGCCAGCGAACGCGCCACCCTGCTGGGCCGGATCGAGGTGGGCCAGGCCGAGCTTTCCGACACCATCGTCGCCGGGCTCCTGCTGGCGCATGAGCGGTTTCGCGGCTGCCTGCGCTATTCGCTGGTCGGCCCCGGCAGCCAGACGCCGCGCCGCCACCGCGTGCTGGAAACCGACCCCGCGACCGGCCAGCCGATCCGCCCGCCCTTCGAAAGCCGCGAGCGCCGCGACCCGGCATTCCTGCGGCTGGATGCGCAGGGCGACGGGCGGGTGCTGACCGGCGCTTCGGACGGGGGCGAGATCGGCGCCTTCAACGCCGCAAGGCTGGGCGAGCTTTACGCCGGGCTGGAGCGGCGCCTGGCCGAGCATACGCCGGCCGGGCTGGGAACGGGAATCGTGGCGCGGGCCTGACAGGGCCCGGCCGGACGGAAACGACAGGGAGGACAGGCCATGGAAGGGGATTTTTCGCGCGGACA
This sequence comes from Paracoccus ferrooxidans, assembly GCF_029909815.1. NCBI lineage: Bacteria > Pseudomonadati > Pseudomonadota > Alphaproteobacteria > Rhodobacterales > Paracoccaceae > Paracoccus > Paracoccus ferrooxidans. The sequence continues at coordinate 701,968 of NZ_CP038201.1, forward strand.
CCGGCCTGACGCCAAGCGCGGGCGCAGCTATCGGCGCGTGCTGCCGCGGCAGGGCGCACCGATCCTCGACAGCGACCTGCATGCGCTGATGGACGCCGGCGACCGCATCGACCGGCAGGGGCTGGCGCATGTCGCCTGCGAAAGCGGCTCGACCGACCTGGGGTTCTTCGTCACGCCGGGGCGGCTTCTGGCGATGTTCGACCCGGTCCTGGGGCAACAGCCGCAGGCGGCGGGCGGCGCCAGCGCGACGCGGGACTTCTCGCGCAAGTATCTGGACCGGCTGCCGGGGCTTCAGCTTGGCGGCGGGGCGGGAACCGTCGCCGTGCCGCTGCGCAGCCCGCTGGCCGCGCCGACGCCCTGCCGGGTCTGGATGCGCGCCGACCAGCCGGCGACGGTGGCGGTCGCGGGCACCGTGCTCAACATCCCGGCGGCCGGCAGCTACGCCCCCTTCGCCGTCACGCTGAACGGGGCGCAGGCCGTCTTCGCCCCCGGCGCGCAGCCCTGCTGGGTCGCCCTGATCGAAACCGAGGCCCCCGCCGCCGCCGCGGCCGTGCTGCATTGGTGCGCGGGCGGCTTCCAGATCGGCGGGCTGCTGGCCGATGCCCGCGAGGCCGCCTGGCCGGACCTGACCGGACCCGCGGCGGACCAGTTGCGCGCCGCCTCGGCCGGGGCGCCGGGCTCGCGCGTCGCGGCCTATCTGGAACTGGCCGAGCGCGTCGTCACCGCCGTCGAGGATCCCGGCCTGCGCGAACAGGCGCTTGGCCCCGGCCGCGAGACGACCAGCCGCTCCGAGGTGGTGGCCCAGGTCAAGCTGGCCCCCGTCACGGGGCTCAGCGATCCCGCGGCCATCGCCGCCGCCTTCGGCCGCCTGACCCTGCCCACGGGCAGCGTCACCTTCGGCACCAGCGCCGGCACCGCCGCCGCCGATCCCTGCGACCTGCCGGTGCCGGGCGGCTACAGCGGCACGGAAAACCGCCTGTATCGGCTGGTCGTGCATGAGGTCACGACCGGCGGCGGCGCGGTCACGCGGTTCAAGTGGTCGCGCGACAATGCGGCGGGGCTGTGGCCCTGCACCCTGATGCCCGACCAGCCGCCGGGCGCGGCCGTCACCCATGTCCGCGTCGGCGCGAACGATCCCTTGCGCGCGGGCGACCTGGTCGAGCTGACCTCGGACGCGATCGAGCGCGGCGACGCCGCCCCCGGCGCGGTCAATGCCGCGGGCTTCCTGCGCCCGCGCCGGATGCAGGGGATGCTGTTCCGGCTGGACGGCGGCGATGTCGTCGCCGGCTCGCTGCGCGAGTTCCGGCTGCTGGACCCGCTGACCGAAACCCCGGCACCGCCCTTCAGCCCCGCACCGCTGGGCAGCGACGGGCTCAAGCTGCGGCTGTGGTCGGGCCTCCTGGAACGGCCCGGCACCGGCGCGGCCACGCTGACGCTGGAACACGGGCTGATCGCCGAGGTCGCCGGCGCCTTCGAGCCCGGCGACTGGTGGCAGGCCGAGGCCCGCGTGCTGGCGCCCCAGGCCAACGGCCCCGCCGTCACCACCGCCCACGGCCCCGAGCGGCAGTTCGCGCCGCTGGCGCTGCTGGAGCGGGGCGCGGCGGCGACGCCGATGATCCTGCGCGCATGGCTGGACAGGCGCAGCCGCAAGCTGTGCCGGCAAGAGGCCGATTTCACCGGCTACGACGGCGCCCGCGTCGGCACCAAGGCCGATACCGTGCAAGAGGCGCTGGACGAACTGTTCCTGCACCTGTCGGACGGCTGCGGCGAGATCGCGGTGCCGCCGGGGGCCTCGGTCCAGGCGGTGATCGACACCATTCCCGCGGACGGCAACGCCCGCATCTGCCTGAATGCCGGCGTGCGCGACCTGGCCGCGACCATCGTCGTCGCCGACAAGGGCGACCTGATCGTCGGCGGCATCGGGCCGGGCACGATCCTGCGCGGCAACCTGCGGCGCATCATCCGCTTCGAGCGCTGCCGCTCGGTCGACCTGCGCGACTTCGCGGCCGAGGCGCTGGCGGCGGGCGACGGCGCGGTCATCGACTTCGTCGACTGCGGCGAGGTGCGGCTGGACCAGATCCGCGTCACCGCGGCCGGCCTTGCCGCACCCGGCCCCGCAGCCGTGCGGCAGGTGTCGGGGCCGGCCCGCCCGACCCGCCGCTTCGCCCTGCGCCGCTGCACGCTGAGCCTGGGGCAGTTCGACAGCGGCGTCACCGCCGCCGATCCCGGCCATGCCGAGATCGAGGACAATGTCATCGCCATCCGCCCCGATCCGCTGAACCTTGCCGCCGAACTCGCCGCCGGGGGCGAGACCCTGCGCGCGGTCGGCGAGGTGCTGCTGGACCGCATCACCCTGCATGACGGCGACGGCGGCTTCGACTTCGTCGGCGGGCCGGTCTTCGCCTTTGCCCCGCCGCCGGGTCCGCCCGTGGTGGCGCGGCACGGCATCGCCATGGCGAACGGCATGTGGGGCCGCGACACGCTGAGCTTCTCCACCCATGCGACGCTGGGGAGCGAGCTGTGGGAGCGGGTCGCGGAAACCAACCAGCCCCCCGGCGGCGCCAGCCACCCGCCCGAGATCATGGACGATTTCCTGCGCGACTTTCGCCGCGACCTGGCGCGCGCGGTCTTCGGCCTGGGCTCTTCGGCCACCATCCCGGCCGGGATGGGGCCGCTGTTCCAGCCCCTGCGCGACGGGCTGACCGCCACGAACGGGCTGGTCCACGGCCGGACCGGCATCACCGTCGCCGCCTCTCGCGGGCCGGCCCGCGGCAAGACGCTGGCCCGCCCGGTCGCCGCGCTGCTGGCCCTGCCGGGCCAGGGCGCGCGCATCCGCGGCAACCAGGTTTCGGGCTTCGCGCAGGGGATCCGCGTCGCCGGCTCTTCGGGCCGGTCGCGGTCGAACTTCATCTTCCTGCGCTCGGTCGAGGTGCAGGACAACCGCATCGACCTGCGCCTGCCCTGGCAGGCCCGCCAGCGCGGGGGCATCTGGATCGGCAGCACCCTGTCGGCGCGGATCAACGGCAACCAGGCCATCGACGCCGGCTATGTGCCGCTGGCGGATGGCGAGCAGCCGATCGGGCTGGATTGCGACGGCATCCGCCTGTGGGGCTGGTTCGGGCCGCTGGTCGAGGTCAGGGGCAATTTCTGCCACGGCCCCTCGGTCGGGATACGCTGGGTCAGCCTTGGCAACGACGAGCCGAGCTGGGGCCGCCCCGACGTCTTCATCGGCGCCTTCGCCGACAACGCCTATTCGGGGATGGGCAGTCCCAGCTTGCCTGCGACCCTGCCCTGAGGCGGAGAATTGCTTTGGAGCGGACCCGCGGAAATGCTAGGCTGAAGGGGATCTCGAACCGGGAAACTGCGTTCGAGTCGTCTGGTCGGCGGATGCCGAAGGGTTCAAGTCCCTGGAAGTGGACCTTGCTACGGCCTGGTCCACTTCCTCTTTCCGGCGTGCCCCGCAAGGCGGGAGGCCCAGGATGAAGGCCAGGTCCGGCCCCGTTTCGACCCGTTCGGCCGACGCCTCGCGCAGCCCGGCGGCGCCTGCCCCGGCCCCCGCCGCGGTTTCGGCCCCGGTTTCGGCCTCGACCAGCCATGACAGCGCCCCGCAACCGCTGAACCTGCTGCAACGCAGCCTTGTCGGCGGCGCGGCGCTGCCCGCCAGCCTGCGGGCCCGGATGGAAACGGGCTTCGGCGCCTCGTTTTCCGATGTGCGCATCCATACCGGCGGGGCGGCGGCGCAGGCGACGGGGCGGGCGCGGGCCCAGGCGCTGACCTCGGGCAGCGACATCGCCTTTGCGCCGGGCCGCTATCGGCCGGGATCGACGGCAGGCGACAGCCTGATCGCGCATGAACTGGCCCATGTCGTGCAGCAGCGCCGCTCGGGCGGCGGCGGCGCGGTGCAGGCGAAATCGCTGGTCTCGAATCCCGGCGATGCGGCCGAAACCGCCGCCGACACGGCGGCCGCGACGGTGCTGGCCGGGGGCCGGGCGCAGGTCGGGGCGGCGGGGCAGTCGCTGCGCGGCCGGATCATGCGCCGCGCCCTGGCGGGGGCCGCGCCCTTCGCCGCCTCGCCCGCGCTGTCGCAGGCCCCGGCCCGGCCGGGTGCGGTGGCGCCGGGGGCGGGGCCGGTGCTGACGCCGATGATGACCTCGCAGGTCTCGGCCGCGGGCGGGCAGGTTTCGGGCCTGACCAGGCCCGGCGGCCGGCCGGGGGCGACCGCGCCCGCGAGCAAGGCCCCCGACGATTCGCAAACCGCGCGCGGCGAGAACGCGGCCGAGGCGAAGCCCGCGCCTTCGGTCGCCATCGCCGGCGCGCCGGCCGAGACCGCGCCGGACCGCACCCCGCAGAAGAAAAAGGACAGGAACGGCGCGGATCGCCGCCGGACAAAGGACGAGAAGGGCAAGGCCGCGGCTGCCAAGGACAAGGGCGGCCCCCGCGCCAAGGGCGGCGGCGGAGGTGGTGGCGGCGGCGGCGGCGCGAAGCGTTTCGGCCAGAACCTTGGCGACCGCGGCGAGGCCGCGGCGGAAGAGGCGCGGGAACGGCTTTCCGAACGCGCCGACGCGCTGCAGGTGAACGAGGGCGCGGATGCGCGGATCGGTGCCGCGCGGGCCGCGGCAGAGCCCGCGCCGAATGCGGCCGAGGCCGATGGCCAAAGCCAGCAGGCAGGCAGCCTTGCCCAGGCCGCGATCCCCGCCCCCGACGCGGCGGCGGCGCAGCAAAGGGCGGGGGCGGCGCTGGCCTCGGCCGCGCCCTCGACCATCGAGGAGCTGGACAATTTCGCCGGGCCGGGCGGCGCGGGCACGCGCCAGCAGATCAGCGCGCAGGTCGCCGCCGAGGCCGGCCAGCAGGCGGCGCCGGTCCAGTCCTCGATGTCGGCGGTGCGCGACCCGCCGGCCGGCGCGGCCCCGCCCCCGGCCGTGCCCCAGCCCGCGCCCGTCGCCGCCCCGGCCACGGCGGCGCCGGGCCTGACCGGCGCGGCGCCCCCCGCGGTGCCCGAGGAATCGCTGGACGCAAGCGAGTTCCGCGAAGCCGCCGACGAGACGCTGGCCGAACATGACGTGGACGACGCGACCCTGGCCAAGGCCGAGGAAGGCCCGCTGCGCGCCATCGGCGACGACAAGGACGAGCTGAACGAGAACGTGGACGGCGCTGCGACCGACGCCCGCGCGACCGAGACCGCCGCCACGCAAGAGGCCGCGGCGGGGCTGGCCGCGACCGAGGCCGAAAGCGTCGGCGGGATGGAGGCCGGGCGGGAGGCGGCGCAAGAGGCGGTGAGCGGCGAGCAGACCGGCACCCGCTCGGGCGAAGAGACCGGCCAGCGCAGCCTGGCCGAACAGATCAACGCGACCTATGCCACCGCCGAGGGGCAGGTGAACGAAAAGCTGGGCTCGCTGGAAAGCGATGCGGTGCAAAGCTTTCGCGACCGCCAGGGCCAGCGGCTGGAGGCCTTTGCCTCGGGCGTCCGGGCCGATCTGGAGGCGTTCAAGGCGCGGCGCTATACCGGCGCCAAGGGGCTTTACAACCGCGCGCGGGACTGGCTGCTGTCGATCAACAGCCTGCCCGAGGTCAAGGCACTCTACGACCGCCACCGCAACCAGTATATCGCCGACATCGACGCGCTGCTGAACGAGATCCGCGGCAGCATCCAGCGCACCATCGACGACTGCAAGGCCATCCTGGCCGAGGCGAAGGCCGCCATCGACCAGCTGGTCGAGGCCAACAAGGGCAACCTGGACGCCGAGGCGCAGGCGGCGCTGACCCGCGCGCAGGCGCAGTTCCAGGCGATGGAAAGCCGCATCGAGGCGACGCAGCGCGCCGCCCTTGCCGCGCTGGACCGCGAACGCGAGCGCGCGATCCGCGAGATGGATGCGAAGCTGGCCGAGATCCAGGCCGAGAACGCCGGCCTCGTCGATCGCATCGCCGCGGCGATCAAGGCGCTGGCCGATGCGCTTGGCGAGTTCATGGCGCTGATGGCGCGGGTGACGCGGATGGGGATCGGCGCATTCCTGTCGGCGGCCGGGTCGCAGGCGCAGGAAGGCGTCAAGAACCACCTGTGGGATTCGCTGAAGGAAGCCTTCAAGGAATGGTTCTTCAACAAGGTTCCCGGCCTGCAGCTGCTGATGAACCTGCCGCCGAACTGGGTCGAGATGCTGACCGCGCTGGCGACCAGCATGATCGGCCTGATCACCGAAAGCCTGCCCCTGCTGATGCCCGCGATGGCGGGCGCGGCGATGATCTGGCTGGCCACCCAGCTTGCGCTGAAGCTGATCCCCGGCGCGGGCGCGATCATGGCGGTGATCGACGCGATCCGCGCGGCCTGGTCGCTGGTGCAGTCGCTGTTCTCGGCCGCCCGCGCCTTTCTGGAATTCGTCATGCAGGTGGCGGCGCCCGGCAATGGCGCGGCGGCCTTCGCGCGCGCCCTGGCGCATGGCATCGTGGCGGCGGTGGACATGGTGCTGACCTTCCTTGGCATCGATGCGCTGATCCGCCGCCTGCTGGGGGCCATCGCGCGGCCCTTCGGCCGCATCGTCGCCCGCATCCAGCAGCGTTTCCGCCAGTTCATGGAGCGCCGGCGGCGGCGCAGCGGCGACCGGCGCGCAGGCGGCCGGGGGCGGCGGCGCGACGACGGGGACGACCGCGGCGGCAGCGCCGATGCCCGCCGCCGCGCCCGCGACCAGGCCCGCCGCGACCGCCGCGCCGCGGACCGCCGCCAGCGGGACCGGGATCGCGGCCGCGACCGCCGGCGCGAGCGTTCCCAAAGCGATGCCGACCGCCGGCGCCGCCGCCGCCAGGAGGAAGAGCGCCGCCAGCGCGAACGGCTGGACCGGGCGGTGCGGGCGATCCAGCCGCAGGTCCAGCAACTGGCGCGGCGCGGCGTCTCGCGCCTGGGCCTTGGCGCAAGGCTGACCTTCTGGCGGCTGCGCTATCGCCTGACCTCGCTGGAACGGCAGGGCGATTCCATCGTCGCCCGGATCAACCCCTCGTCCCCCGCGGGGCGCATCGCGCAGCTCAGCCCGGCGCGCATCGGCCGGGCGCTGGAGCCGATCCTGGTCGAGGCCGAACGGCTGTTCGAGCAGGAGCGGGCGTCCAATCCCGCCGTTCGCGCCCAGTCGGCCGAGCTTGAGCGGTAGATGCGCGAAGGTCGCGAGGTCACGGCCGGCGCGGGCCTGAACGAGGCCGATGTCGTCTTTGCCGGGCGCCGGTTCCTGTCCGCTCCGGGCCAGTTGCCCCTGCCCTTGGGCCGGGCAAGGTTCGGCAGGTTCTCGGGGCCGTTCCACGCCTCGATCAGCATGCCGGGCAGCCGGCCGGCCTATATCCGCGACGTGCGGCGTTCCTCGATGCTGTTCCAGGCGAATGCGCCCGCCTACGAGGGGTTCCGGGCCGAACATCTCGACAGCCCTGACGCGGGCCAGCTGCGCAACGTGGTGGAACCCATTCGCGCGCCGGGCCAGCTTGCGGCGCGCGCCACCGCCCGCTCATTGGAGGAACGCGGCATGATCGACCCGCGGCTCGAGGCGGCGCGCGGCGAATACGCCCCGATGGCGCCGCGCGGCGCCTCGGTCGCCGCCGACCAGGACTTCCGGGGCCGCCAGGACAGGGGCAGCTTCACCCGCGGCCAGATCGCGAGTGCCCGCCAGGCCCGCCACAGGCGCACCGGCAATATCTTCAAGCTTCTCGACCGGGTGCTTCGGCAGCAGGCCGGCGCCATGACGGTGCTGGGCGAGGACCAGGCCCTGCGCGACCTTGCGCAGGCGTTTCGTTCATGGGCATTATCGAACGTAAGCCGCGCGGGCCGCCGCGCCTCGACCCCGGCCGAACAGGCGGCGGCGGCGCAGCAGCTCATCGCCAGCATGGTCGCCTTCCTCAGGAGCCGATACCCATGACCCAGGGCCAGGATGACGACGACCTGCTTTCCTTCGGCAGATATGTCGCGCTCGAGGACGACCTCGACAAGGTCAGGCAAGGCGCGTTCGAGGCGATCCGGCTGCTGAATGCGGAAACGCCGCTGGACCTTTTCACGGTGCCGGACATGGCGGGGGATTCCGCGGGCGCGATCCGCTGGATGGAGTCGCATGACCCCGACCTTCTGGTGACGCTCACGCTCGACCGGACCAACCGCATCGCCCATGTCGATGCCCAGGCCAGCGACCCCGAGGCCGCCGCCGCGATCCTGCAAGCCTTCGACACGACCGCTGCCTATGGGACGCTGGACCAGCATCTTGCCCTGCTGGCGCGTGACGACAGCGAGCGGCAACTGGTCCGGGTGGCCCTGGCGGCCGTGGGACAGGACTACGACCAGCGGGTCGCCGATGCCTTTGCCAAGGCCTTCGCCTCGCCACTGGCGGGGCACAGGAGGACGGCGACCTATGCGGTCCGCGTCCTGGGATGGCCCGTGCTGGCCGAGGCGCTGGCCAAGGCGGAGCCGGACGAGCCGGACGGGGAGTTGCGGCGCCTGATGCGCGCCGTCCTCGATCACAGCGCGCCCTGAAGGCATCCCGTCCCCTGCAACCCGCAAAGCCGTTTTGGCCGGAACCTGCAAAGCCCGCGCGGCTGGCCGCAGCGAAAACCGCCATCCCGCATTCCGAGTGGGTATTCCCCCTGGACCTCCCGGAAGCATCTGGCGAGGTTCGGCGGAGCCCCGTAGGATGGGCGATGCGGGGGATGCCGGCGCTTCCCTGCCGGCCTTGGCCCATCCATCCGCGTCTCAAGGGAAACCACTGCATGACGATCACCAACCAGGACGAACTCGACGGGCTGAAGGACATCGGCCGGATCGTCGCCAACACCATGCAGGCCATGGCGAAGGCGCTGGAACCCGGCATGACCACCGGCGAGCTGGACGGGATCGGCCGCGCGCTGCTGGAGCGCGAGGGCGCCGTCCCGGCACCGCAGTCCACCTATGGCTTTCCCGGCGCGACCTGCATCAGCGTGAACGAGGAAATCGCCCATGGCATTCCCGGCGACCGGGTGATCGCAGCGGGAGACCTGGTCAATATCGACGTCTCGGCCTCGAAGAACGGCTATTTCGCCGATACCGGGGCGACATATCGCATCGCGCCCGTTCGGCCCGCGCTGGACCGGCTGTGCCGCGACGGCCGGCGCGCCATGCAGATCGGCATCGCCCAGGTCGGGGCGGACAGGCCGCTGGCCGGGATCGGCAGGGCCATCGGCCGCTTTGCCGCGGGGCGCGGCTATACGCTGATCCGCAACCTGGCCAGCCATGGCGTCGGGCGGTCGCTGCACGAATATCCCGAGGACATCCCGACCTGGCCCAGCCGAACCGAGAAGCGCCGCATCGACAAGGGGCTGGTGCTGACCGTCGAGCCGTTCCTCTCGGCCGGCGGCCTCTGGGCGACCGAGGGGGATGACGGCTGGACGCTCTACAGCCAGCCCCCTGCCCCGGTGGTGCAATATGAGCATACGGTGGTGGCGACGGATCGCGGGGCGATCGTCGTCACCCTGCCCGGCTGACCATCCCGACCCCTTCTCCGCAGGAACCGACGGGACTGCGGCAGCGGATGCATCCATGCATCCTGCGCACCGATGGCTTTGCGGATCGGGCTTGCCGCGATGCGATGGCGCAGGGGCAGCCCCCTGCCCGGCATCCGCCACCGGACCCGTCCGCCTGCAAACCGAGTCCCACGGGTTCTCCGGCCATGCCGGCTCAGCCAAATCGATATGATATAACATAATGAAACGGCTGGGATTTTGCTGAAAATCGCCCCTTTCGGGAAGATTGCGCCGCCACCCAGCCATTCTGTCACGTTCGCGCCACAGAAGGGGACTAGGCCGCCCTTGCGGGAAAACCCTCCGTTTTTTCGAAACCCACAAGAGGCGATCATGCGAAATCTGTTTGCGATGCTTGCGGCAACGACCTTTCTGACGGGCGCCGCCCAGGCCGCCACGATCTATCCGCTCGACCGGGCGACGATCCTGGTGAACTCTCCCTTCGATTTCAAGATCGAGCTGGACGAGGTTCATCCCGAAGGCGACCTGGCCGTCACCGTGAACGGCAAGCCCTATGCCGAGGTCTTCGGCAAGCCGGCCGAATTCGTGGCCGAGGAAAAGGGCGAGGACGACGCGGCCCTCGGCTCGGCCCTGATCCTGCGCGACCTGGCGCTGGCCGAACCGGGCCAATACACGGTCGACGTCAAAGCCGGCAACGAGATGAAGTCGGTGACTTGGGAGGTCTATTCGACCCCCGAGACCGCCAAGGCGAAGAACGTCATCTTCATCCTGGGCGACGGCCTGTCGGTGGCGCATCGCACCGCGGCGCGGATCATGTCCAAGGGCATGACCGAGGGCAAGGCCAACGGCCGCCTGGCCATGGACGACCTGGACCACATGGCCTTCATCGGCACCTCGTCCACCCATTCCATCGCCACCGATTCGGCCAACACCGCCTCGGCCTACATGACCGGCCACAAGAGCCGCGTGAACGCGCTTGGCGTCTATGCCGACCGCACCCCGGACAGCCTGGACGACCCCAGGGTCGAAACCATCGCCGAGGCGCTGCGCCGCACCACCAACAAGGCGATCGGCGTCGTCTCGACCTCGGAACTGCAGGACGCGACCCCGGCGGCGGTCGTGGCCCATACCCGCAAGCGCGCCGACAAGGCCGAGATCGTCGGCATGTTCCACGACGTCCAGCCCGAGGTCATCCTGGGCGGCGGCTCGGCCTATTTCCTCAAGGCCGACATCCCCGGCTCGAAGCGCAAGGACGACAAGGACTATATCCAGCTGTTCAAGGATGCCGGCTATGCGCTGGCGACCAGCAAGGACGAACTGGCCGCGGCGGCGGGCAGCAATGCCGGCAAGCTGCTGGGCCTGTTCCACACCGGCAACATGGACACCTGGCTGGACCGCAACCAGCTGAAGAAGGGCACCGTCGACAAGTTCCCCGACCAGCCCGGCCTGGTCGAGATGACGAAATCGGCGCTGGACCAGCTGTCGAAGAACCCCGACGGCTTCTTCCTGATGGTCGAGGGCGCCTCGATCGACAAGATGTCCCACCCGATGGACTGGGATCGCGCCGTGGTCGAGACCATCGAGCTGGACCAGGTCGTGGCCCTGGCCCGCGAATTCGCCGAGGCCAACCCCGACACGCTGATCGTGGTCACGGGCGACCATACCCATGGCGTCTCGCTGATCGGCACCATCGACGACAGCAAGCCCGGCGACGAAATGCGCCAGAAGGTCGGCGTCTATGACGAGGCGGGCTTTCCCGACTATGTCGATGCCGATGGCGACGGCTATCCCGACTCGGTCGACGTGACGCGGCGCTTCGCGATCTTCGCCTCGAATTATCCCGACCATTACGAGACCTGGGGTCCGAAGTTGGACGGCCCGTTCCAGCCGGCCGTGCAGAACGAGAACGGCGAATATGTCGCCAACGAAGCCTACAAGGATCTGCCCGGCGCGGTCTTCCGCGAGGGCAACCTGCCCAAGGACAACGACACCGCCGTCCATGCCGTGGACGACATCGTGCTGCAGGCCGCCGGCCCCGGCGCCGAGGCGTTCAAGGGCTATATGGAGCAGTCCGACGTCTACAAGATCCTGGCCGACGCCTTTGCCCTCGGCACCGTGCAGAAGTGAGCCTTGCGGCCTGTCCGGGGTTTCCGCCCCGGACAGGCCGAGCCGTATTCCTTGCCGGAGATGCAGGATGACCCGTCCCCAAGACCCGATCCGTTTCCGTCCCGACCGCCGCGCCTGCCTGGGCGGGCTGGCGGCGCTGCTGGCCCTGGGCGCCCCGGTCCCGGCGCTGGCCCGCGCGCCCGCGCTGACCTTCGACGAGCTTTATGCCTCATACGGCGTGCTGGGGCTGGAGTTCTCGGACAAGGTCAAGCTGCTGACCGGCAAGACGGTCAGAATCCGCGGCTTCATGGCCCCGCCGCTGAAGGCCGAGGCGCAGTTCTTCGTCCTGTCCGAAATCCCGATGGCGCTTTGCCCCTTCTGCTCGTCCGATGCGGACTGGCCGGACAACATCGTCGTGGTCTACCTGGACCGGCGGCAGACCTTTACCCAGCCCAACCAGATGATCGAGGCAGTCGGCCGGCTCGAGCGCGGCTCCTGGATCGACCCCGAAACCGGCTTCGTCAGCCAGCTGCGGCTGCGCGAAGCGCGCTATGCCACGGTCTGAGATCGCATCATGCCCTGCCTGCACCTCGACGCTGCCGAAGTCTCGTTTCCCGGCCTGCCCGCGCCGGTCCTGCGCATCCCGCGGCTGGACATCGCCGCCGGCAGCCAAGTCGCGGTGATCGGCCCCTCGGGGTCGGGGAAATCCACGCTGGTCAATGTCATCACCGGCCTGGCCCGCCCGACCCAGGGCCGCGTGTTCTGGGACGAATGCGACATCGCGCAGCTTTCCGAAGGCGGCCGCGACCGCTGGCGCGGCGCCAATATCGGCCTGGTCATGCAGGATTTCCACCTGTTTCCAGGGCTTTCGGCGCTGGAGAACGTGCTGCTGCCCGCCCGGCTGGCGCGCGTGGCGGACGGCGCCATCCGGGCGCGCGCGGCCGCGCTGCTGTCCCGCGTCGGCCTGTCGCGGCCGGACCAGCCGGTCGAGACCCTGTCGCGCGGCGAGATGCAGCGCGTCGCGGCCGCGCGCGCGCTGCTGCGCAATCCCGGCGTGATCGTCGCGGACGAACCGACGGCCAGCCTCGACCCCGAAAACGGCGCGGTCATCGCCACCCTGCTGCTGGAGCTGGCCGCGCAGACCGGGGCGACGCTGATCGTCGTCACCCATGACCAGCGCCTGATCTCGCGCCTGCCGCGCCGGATCGCCATGGCGGACGGCACCGTCCGGTCCGACAGCATGGCGGAGGTGCGGCCATGATCCGCTTTGTCCTGGCCGACCTGAAGCGGCTCTGGGCCGGTTCCGTGGTGATCGTCCTGCTGGTCGCGCTGGCGGTAGCGCTTGGCGTCGGCGTCAGCTTGCAGGAACGCGCGCTGCGCCTGGGCAGCGCGCGCGCCGCCGAGAAGTTCGACGTGATCGTCGGCGCGCCGGGCAGCGAAACCCAGCTGGTGCTTTCGGCGGTCTTCCTGCAACCGGCCGCCCTGCCCCTGATGCCGGGCGAGGTGCTGGCCGAGTTGAACGACGACCCGCGCGTGGAATGGGCCGCGCCGGTGGGTTTCGGCGACTTCCATGCCGGCTACCCGATCGTCGGCACCACCACCACCCTGATCGAGGGCACCGCGGGCGGCTTTTCCCAGGGCGGGATGTTCAGGACCGAGGGCGAGGCCGTCGTCGGCTCGGCCGTCCCCCTGCAACCGGGCGAGACGGTCGTGCCGACCCATGGCCAGGTCGAACAGGGCGGGCACGAACACGAAGGCATCCGGTATCGGGTCAGCGGCCGGCTGAACCCGACCGGCACGCCCTGGGACCGGGCGATCCTGGTGCCGATCCAGGCGGTCTGGCATGTGCATGGCATGGGCCTTGAGCCCGATCAGGACCACGACCACGACCACGCCGGCCACGACGCCGCGCATGAGGACGAGGAGGCGCATGAACATCACGGCATGGATGCCGACGCGCCCCTGGACGAGGACTGGCATCGCGGCGCGCTGCCCGGCCTGCCGGCGATCCTGGTCAAGCCCAGGACCATCGCCGACGCCTACCGGCTGCGCCAGGATTATCGCGCAGACGGCCGGACGCTTGCGGTCTTTCCGGGCGAAGTCCTGACCGGGCTTTACGCGACGCTGGGCGATGCCCGGCAGGTGCTGGCGGTCATCGCGGCCGGGACGCAGCTTCTGGTCGCGGCGGCGCTGCTGATGGTGACGGTGATCCATGTCGGCCAGCGCCGGCGGCAGATCGGCGCATTGCGGGCCTTTGGCGCGCCGCGGGCGGCGGTGTTCGGGATCGTCTGGCTTGAACTGTCCGTGCTGGTCGGGCTTGGCATCCTGCTGGGCTATGGCGGCGGCTACCTGGCCGCCAGCCTGCTGTCGCGCGCCTTCGCCATGCAGCGCGGCTTCAGCCTGCCGGTCGGCTTCACGCCCGAGGATGGCGCGATGCTGGCGATCCTTGTCGCGGTCGCGGCGCTGCTGGCGGCGCTGCCGGCCTGGCTGGCCTATCGCCAGTCGCCGGCAGCCGCCCTGCGCAACTGAGCGCCTGCACCCCGGCAACCCCCGCAATCAGCGCAGAGACCGGCCTGCCGCGGATCATTCCGGCCGGCCGCGACACCGCAAGGCATCACCGCCGCAGGCGGAACCCATCGCAGGCTCGCCGCGCCTGCGGAAAATGCGCCCCGAACTGCCGCCCTGACCCGAAACAGGCCGGCAAGACCGCGGAAACCTGGCGATTCTGACAGGTTGCCCATTTCCCTTGCATGATGAATTCTTAATCAACGACGCTCTTGTCCGGCTGTCGCGTTTCCTAGGTATTTGGGTCCGTTTCGATGTTCTATGTTGCGCTTTTGGTCCTGCTGACCCTGTCCGCCGCCGGCACCCACCTCGCGCTGGCCGATCCGTCGGAAAGCCATGGCGGCCCCGCCCATCCGACAAGCCCCACCGCGCCCCACAGCGTCCCCGAGATCGACCTGTTCGCGGGCGCGTCGGTCCTGATGATCGCGGTGATCGTCGCGCTTCTGCTTTGGGAGTGGCGCCGGCGCTCGGTCAACCCGTGACCGACAGCGCCGACCCCTCGGGCCCGGCGGCGGTTGGCGGCGCCGGCCCGGATCACGGGCAGGCGGAAGTGCCCGCGCCGAAAGCGCCGTTCCTTGCAAGCGGCTGGCGCAGGCTTGGCCTTTTCGCCGCCCTGCTGCTGGGCGAGCTGCTGATCGTCGCCTTCTGCTACCAGTTCCTCGTCGAGATCGAATGCACGGATTTCCAGACGCCGCAAGTCTGCCTCGCGCTGCGCGAGGGGCTGGGACGGCTGCTTGCCCTGGCCCTGCTTACCGGGCTGGCGATGACCGCGCGGCCCCAGCTTTTCGGCTTCCTGGGCGCGGGCGGCAGCGGTGCGGGCCGCCTGTCGCCGGGCGCCGCGACGGCCGCCATGCTGGCGGGGCTGGCGATCATGCTGCTGCCGGCGCTTTGGGGCGACATGACCGCCAGCCTGGCGCCGCTTGCCCTGGCCCTTGCGGCGGGCGCCGCCGTTTCGGTTGCGGCGGCGCTGGCCGGGACCGCGCCCATCGCCTGCTGGCTTTCGGTGCTTCGCCGGGGCGGCCCCTGGCTGTGGGCGGCCATGGGGATCGCGCTGCTCTCGCCGGAACTGACCGGGCTTTTCAACGGCACCTGGGGCTGGCCGCCCCTGACCGCCGCCACCTTCGAGATGGTGCTGCGCCTGCTTGCCCTGCTGCCGGGAAGGGTCTCGGCCGCCCCGAACGAGATGGTGATCGGCTTTGACGATTTCCTCATCCGCGTGGGCGACCCATGCTCGGGGATGCAAGGCTTTGCGCTCATCACCCTGGTGATGGCCGGCTTCATCGCGCTCGAGCGGCGGCGCCTGCGCCTGCCGCTGGCCCTGGTGCTGCTGCCGATCGGGCTGCTGGCCAGTTTCGGCCTGAACGTGCTGCGCATCGCGGTCCTGATCTGGATCGGGGCGCGCATATCGCCCGACCTCGCGGTCAATGCCTTTCACAGCTACGCGGGCTGGCTGCTGTTCACCTTGCTCAGCATCGGGATGGTCGGCGCGGCGCATCTGGTGCCGGCGCTGTGGCGGGGCGAAAAGGCCGGCCCGGCCTTTGGCGCAAGGACGGCCGCCTTCCGGCACGATCCGGTCAGCGCGATGCTGGTGCCGCTGGTGGTATTGCTGCTCTCGGGTCTTTTCGTATCGACATTCTTCACCAATCCCGAAGCGGCCTATCCCTACCGGGTGCCGGCGATGTGCGCGGGGCTGGTCCTGTTCCTTCCGGTCTGGGCCGGGCTCGACTGGCGCGTCGATCCGCTGCCTCTGCAGGTCGGCGTCGCGGTCGGCGTCATGTGGATTGCCGCCGGCGTCGCCGCGGGGGGCGAGGCGCCCCCGCCGCCCTTCGCCGGGCTGGGGCTTGCGGCGGCAAGCTGGATCGTGCTGCGCCTGGCCGGCACCGTGCTGTTGGTGCCCCTGATCGAGGAGGCGGCCTTCCGGGGCTATCTGCTGGGCCACCTGCTGAAGCTGCCCGGCCCGGCCGGACAGGCAGGCGCCGTGCTGGTGTCCTCGGCCGCCTTCGCGCTGCTCCATGACAGCGGCACGGCGGCCTTCGTCGCCGGGCTGGCCTTTGCCCTGGTCTACAAGCGCCGCGGCAGGCTGACCGACGCGGTATGGGCGCATGCGGCAGCGAACCTCGCGGTCTTCGCCGCCGCGGCGGCCAGCGGCAACTGGGCATTGATCTGAACAAGGGCGTGCCGGGCGGCACGGTAAAAGCGCCGCCCCCGAAGGACCAGGGGCGGCGCAAGCAGGCCGGGGCCGATGAGCGAATCCACCGAAGGCAGGCGGCCGCGGCCTGATCCGGCCTATTCGGCGGCGAACTGGTTCATGGTATTGGCATGGCCGCCCGCCTTCAGCGCGCGCTCGCCCGCGACCATCTCCTTGAAGCTGTCGCCCAGGTCCGAGCCGACCTCGTGCTGGTGCCTGACCGCCGAGATGCCGCGGCGGATCTCCTGGCGCTGCACGGTCCTGACATAGGCCAGCATCTTCTCTTCGCCGAAATAGCCGCGGCTGAGTTCGTCCACCGACTTGGCGGTCAGGTGGAAGGTCGGCAGCGTGATCAGGTTGTGGAACACGCCGGCGCGGGCCGAGATGTCGGTCTGGAAGCGCTGCAGCCGGGCGTCGGCCTCGCGGCCCAGGTCGGTATCGTCGAAATCGGGCTTCATCAATTCGTTGCCGTCCGGGTAGTCGGCCTCGGCAATGCTGCCCTCGGCCAGCCATTGCGCCCGCACCTGCTTGCGCAGGTTCAGCGTCCAGTTGAAGCTGGGCGAGTTGTTATAGGTCAGCTTGGCGTTCGGCACCGCCTTGCGGATCTCGGCCACCATGCCGGCGATCTCGTCCACGTTGGGCGTGTCGGTCTCGATCCACAACAGGTCGGCGCCGCCCTGGGTCAGGCTGGCGATGCAATCCTCGATCACCCGCTGCCGCCCCGTGCCCTCGCGGAAGGGGAAAAGCCCGTTCGGCAGCCGCGCCGGCTTGAAGAAGGCGCCGTTCTGGTAAAGCGCCAGTTCGCCCTCACGGATCGGATTGGCTTCGGTGATCGGCTCGACCTTCAGCCATTTGATGTATTCCGCGGCCAGGTCGCCCAGGCGCTGGCTGACCGGCACCTTCTGCGTCAGCCCGGCGCCCAGGCTGTCGGTGCGGGCGACGATGACGCCATCGTCCACGCCCAGCTCCTCGAAGGCCAGGCGGCAGGCGCGCAGCTTTTCGATGAAATCCTCGCGCGAGACGGTGACCTTGCCGTCCTGGTGGCCGCATTGCTTGGCGTCCGAGACCTGGTTCTCGATCTGCAGGCAGCAGGCACCGGCCTTGATCAGTTCCTTGGCCAGCAGATAGGTGGCGTGTTCGTTGCCGAAGCCCGCGTCGATATCGGCGATGATCGGCACGACATGGGATTCGAAACCGTCGATCGCCGCGATGGCCTGCTGCCGCTCGGCCTCGGTCGTGGCGGCTTTCAGCGCCTTGAACAGGTCGTTCAGCGCCACCTCGTCGGCCTGGCGCAGCGAGACGTAGATCTCCTGGATCAGGTCGGCCACGGCGGTCTTTTCATGCATGGACTGGTCGGGCAGATGGCCCCAGCGGTTGCGCAGGCCCGCGACCATCCAGCCCGACAGGTAGACATAGGTGCCCCTGGCCGTGCCGCGCAGGCGCTTGACCGCCTTGATCATCTGCTGGGCGTGAAAGCCCGACCAGCAGCCCAGCGACTGGGTGAACTTGCCGGGGTCGGCGTCATAGGCCGCCATGTCGGCGCGCATCACCCCGGCCATGTCGCGGGCGATGTCCAGATGCGTGTCATAGGTGTTCTGCAGCCGCAGCTGCACGATGTCATCGACCGAAACGCCACCCGGCGTTTGACCGGAGGGGTAGCGGGACGACACCTCGGCATGGATTTCCGAAAAAGTCTTTCTGCTCATGATGCTTCCTTTCAGCAGGGTCGGTTCGGGGATCGGCAGCCGCGGCTTGCGGCAAGGCGGGGCATCCGGGGGGAAGCGGTCCGCCAAAGGGGGAAAGCGTGCGGATGATGTCCATCGGGCCCCTCAGTCCAGCGCATTCAGCAGGTCATAGGCCGGCAGGGTGATGAAATCGGGCAGGGTCTCGGCCGTGGCCGCCTCTTGCACGATGCGCGCGGCCGAGGCGTAATGGCCGCGATGGAACCCGTTCGGGCCGAGCCGGTCGAGGATGCACACGATCTCGGCCTGCATCAATTCGCCCAGCCAATCGGCGGTCAGCCGACGCTCCCCGCCGCCCTCCAGCGCGACCGGGGCACCGTGGCGGATCCATTGCCACAGCTGGGCGCGGCTGATCTCGGCGGTGGCGGCATCCTCCATCATGTTCTGGATCGGCACCGCGCCGCGGCCGGACAGCCATTGCGCCAGGTATTCGACGGCGACCTGGATGTTCAGCCGCACGCCCGCCTCGGTGATCCGGCCCTGATGCGGTTTCAACAGCATGGCGGGCTCGATCCGCCATTGCTGGCGCGGCTTGCGGATCTGGTTCGGACCGGGCATGGCGGCGTCGAAGACCGCCTGCGCCACCGGCACCAGGTCGGGATGCGCGACCCAACAGCCGTCGAAGCCCATGCCGACCTCGCGCTGCTTGTCGGCGCGGACGCGGGCAAAGGCGGCCTCGTTCGCCTCGGCATCGCCCCGGACGGGGATCGCCGCCGACATGCCGCCCATGGCATGGATGCCGCGGCGGTGGCAG
The DNA here is from genome assembly GCF_029909815.1 of Paracoccus ferrooxidans. Taxonomy (NCBI): domain Bacteria; kingdom Pseudomonadati; phylum Pseudomonadota; class Alphaproteobacteria; order Rhodobacterales; family Paracoccaceae; genus Paracoccus; species Paracoccus ferrooxidans. Next base: position 720,794 of record NZ_CP038201.1, read on the forward strand.
ACCTTGACCACGCGGGCGGCATAGGCGGCCAGGAAGGCGTCCTCCATCCCGACCTGCGCCCGGTCGGGCAGCACATAGGCGGCATGGTTGCGCAGGGTCTTGATATAGCTGAAGATATAGTCCCAGCGGCCGCAGTTCAGCCCGGCGATATGGTCGCGCAGCTCCCAGACGATCTCGTCCATCTCGAAGGCGGCGGGCAGGGTCTCGATCAGCACGGTGGCCTTGATCGTGCCCTGCGCCAGCCCCATGCGGTCCTGGGCAAAGGCGAAGACCTCGTTCCAGAACCGCGCCTCGCCATGGGCTTCCAGCTTGGGCAGGTAATAGAACGGCCCGCGCCCGGTCGCGGCCAGCGCCCGGCCGCAATGATAAAGCGACAGGCCGAAATCGAACAGCGCCGCCGAGACCGGCTGGCCGCCGATCAGCACATTCGCCTCGGGCAGGTGCAGCCCGCGCGGGCGGACGACCAGCAGCGCCGGGTTCGGGCCGACGCGATAGCTCTTGCCGGTGGCGGGGTCGTCATGGTCCAGCGTGCCGTCGCGATAGTCGATCAGGTTCGCCTGCCCGGCGATGACATTGGCGAAGCTGGGTGCGGTCGCATCCTCGAAATCGGCCATGAAGACGCGCGCACCCGAGTTCAGCGCGTTGATCATCATCTTGCGATCCACCGGGCCGGTGATCTCGACCCGGCGATCCTCCAGCGCGGGCGGGACGGGGGCGGCCTGCCAGATGCCCTGCCGGATCTCGCGCGTCTGCGGCAGGTAGTCGGGCAACTCGCCCCGGTCGATGCGCTCCTGCCGGCGGGCGCGGGCGACCATCAGCGCATGCAGCCGCAGGCCAAAGCGGGCCTGCAATGCGGCGACGAAACCCAGCGCCTCGGGGGTCAGGACATGATGCGCGCCCGGCACGGCGCGCAGGACGACGGGCGGAAGCGGTGGGGCATTGCGGTCGAGCGGCATGGCGGCCTCCTGTGATTCACGGCGTAATGTCACAGTAGTAATGTCATGCTGCATGTGCATTATTGCTTTGAAAACAACGGGTGTGGCGGTCAATCTTGTCACCGTGTAGCCGCAGAACTTGTAAGGTTTGTCACATGACCCGAGGCAAGAAACTGCTCATCGGCCAGCGCCTGCGCGTGCTGCGCCAGTCGCTGGGGCTGACCCAGGCGCAGATGGCGGCCGAGCTGGGCGTCTCGGCCAGCTATGTCACGCTGATCGAGGCCGACCAGCGCCCGGCCTCGGCGCGCTTCCTGATGCGGCTGGCCGAGGTCTATGACATGAACATCGCCGAGCTTGCGCCCTCGACCGACGCGCAGCTTGCGGCGGATTTCGCCGCGGCGCTGAAGGATCCGGCGCTGGAGGCGGGCGCGCCGTCCCGCGCCGAGATCGAGGCGGTGCTGCAAGCCTCGCCCCGGATCGCGGCGGCCTTCGTGCGGCTGCACGACAGCCACCGCCAAGCGCTGCTGCGGCCGCAGGCCGACGACAACCCGCTGACCGATCGCGACAAGGTCGAGGCGCTGGCCGGCACATCGCGCCCGGTCGATGCGGTGCGCGGCTGGTTCTATGCCCGGCGCAACCATGTCGATGCGCTGGACCGCGCCGCCGAGGCGCTGGCCGAGGAGCTGGCGCTGCACCGCAACGAGCCGCACATGGCCCTGACCGGCCGGCTGGCCGCGCATGGCATCGCTGTGCGCATCCTGCCCGCCCCGGTCATGGGCGAGCAGCTGCGCCGCTTCGACCCGCACCGGCGCGAGCTGATGCTGTCGGAACTGCTGGCGCAGTCCAGCCGCCGCTTCCAGATCGGCGTGCTGCTGGCCCGGCTGGAGCAGGAGCCGCTGATCGCCCGGCTGGTCGACGAGGCGGGACTGGCCGACCCGCCTGCCGTCGCGCTGATGCGGGTGAGCCTGGCGAATTACTTCGCGGCGGCGCTGATGATGCCCTATGCCCGCTTTCTCGCCGCCTGCGAATCGGCGCGCTACGACGTCGAGCTGCTGGGCCACCGCTTCGGCGCCAGCTTCGAGCAGACCGCGCATCGCATGTCGACGCTGCAACGCCCCGAGGCGCGGGGCATCCCGTTCTTCTTCGTGCGGGTGGACCGGGCCGGGAACATCTCGAAACGCTTCAGCGCCGGGCGGTTCCCGTTCTCGCGCTTCGGCGGCACCTGCCCCTTGTGGAACATCCATGCCGCCTTCGAGACGCCGGACCGGGTGCAGACCCAGGTCATCCGCATGCCCGAGGGCGCCAGCTATTTCTCGATCGCGCGCACGGTGGCGCGGGCCGGCGGCACCCATGGCGCACCGGCGCAACGGCTGGCGATCGGGCTGGGCTGCGACGTGGCCTATGCGCCGCGGCTGGTCTATGCCGACGGCATCGACCTGGACCGCATCCGGCCGGTGGATATCGGGCTGAACTGCTATCTCTGCGAGCGGCCGGATTGCTCGGCCCGCGCCCATGCCCCGATCAACCGCCGGCTGCGCGTGAACGAGCGCGAGCGCAGCCTGGCGATCTTCAGCTTCGAGGAGGGCTAGGCGCCCGCAGGCAGGCCGTGGCCGGGCGCCCATGCTGACGCTTGCCAGCGCCCGCGCCGGCAGCTAGGGAGAGCGCGTCGGTTTCCGCAAGGAATTGAAAGGGAATCCGCCGGGGTCGCAAGGCCCCGAACCGGAACTGCCCCCGCAACTGTAGGCGGCGAGCAGGATGCGAGAACGCCACTGTGGCCCCGTGCCATGGGAAGGCCGCATCCCTGCCGTGACCCGCCAGTCAGGAGACCTGCCGACGACGTTTGACCAATCCGAGCGGGTCGGCTCGGGAGGGGTTGCGACCGGCATTGGCCCGGTCTCCATCCGCTCATCCGGCCTGTTCATGATGTAGCGGAAGGAAACATCATGCTGAGGCTCACCACGGCGATCATCGCCACGTCCACCCTGGCGCCGATGGCGCTGGCGGGCACCGAATACCCGCTGACCCTGACCAGCTGCGGCCACGAGGTCACTTTCGACAAGGCGCCCGAAAGCGTCGTCAGCGTCGGGCAAAGCACGACCGAGATCCTGTATATGCTTGGGCTGGCCGACAAGGTGGCGGGCACGGCGCTGTGGATCAACCCGGTCCTGCCCGAATTTGCCGAGGCGGACGCCAGGGTCGAGCGGCTGGCCGACAACGCCCCCAGCTTCGAAAGCGTGCTGGCCAAGAAGCCTGGGCTGGTGGTCACGGCCTATGAATGGATGATCGGCCCGCAGGGCGCGGTCGGCACGCGCGAGATGTTCGACGACGCGCAGATCCCCAGCTGGATCATGCCGACCGAATGCGTCGGCAAGGACAATACGCAAAGCATGGACGGCGCGCGCACGGTCCTGTTCGACACCGCGCTGCTTTACCAGGGCATCGAGGAACTGGCGGCGATCTTCGACGTATCGGAGCGCGGGGCCGAGGTGATCGCCGACCTGAAGGCGCGCGAGGCGGCGGCGGTCGAGCGGGCGCAGGCGCTGGACCTGCCCGAGGGCGTGTCGGGCCTGTTCTGGTATTCCTCGGCCGAGATCGAGATCGACCCCTATGTCGCGGGCGCCAATGGCGTGCCGGGCTGGATGCTGTCCAAGCTGGGGGTGCAGAATGTCGTCGCCTCGCCCGAGGAATGGCCGACCGTCGGCTGGGAAACCATCGCCAAGGCCGGCCCGACCTTCATCGTCGCGGCCGAGATGAACCGCCGCCGCTTTCCCGCCGACGACATCGCCGTCAAGCGCGATTTCCTGACCTCGGACCCGGTGACAAGCGAGATGGAGGCGGTGAAGAACGACCGCATCCTGACCATGCCGGCCAATGCGATGGATCCCTCGGTGCGCGCGATCTACGCGCTGGAATCGCTGGCGGACTCGCTGGCCGGGTTCGACCTGCAATGAGGGCGCGCGCCGCGACCCGCAGCACGGGGCGCAATCGGGGCTGGCTGTGGCTGGCCCCCGCCGTGCTGGTCGCGGCGCTGCTCTTCGGCACGGCGGTGGGCGAGACGCGCATTCCGCTGGCCACCGTCATCGAAGTGCTGGCGGTCAAGGCCGGGCTTGGCTCGGCGGCGCTCGACCCGATCGACGCCAGCGTGATCTGGCATTACCGGCTGTCGCGGGCGGTGGTCGCGGCCTGCGGCGGCGCAAGCCTGGCGCTGTCGGGGCTGATCCTGCAGGCGCTGCTGCGCAACCCCCTGGCCGAGCCCTATCTGCTGGGGATTTCGGCCGGGGCCTCGACCGGGGCGGTCACGGTCGCGGTGGCGGGGATCGGCGCGGGGCTGCTCAGCATGTCGGCGGGCGCCTTTGCCGGGGCGCTGACCGCCTTCGCGCTGGTCGCGGCGCTGGCGCGCGCCGCCGGCGGCGGGACCGGAATGCGCGGCGCCGGGGTCATCATCCTGGCGGGCATCGCCGGCTCGCAGATGTTCAACGCGCTGACCGCGCTGATCATCGCGCAATCGGCCAGCGCCGAGCAGGCGCGCGGCATCATGTTCTGGCTGCTGGGCAACCTGTCGGGCGTGCGCTGGCCGGACAGCTGGGTCGCGGTGCCGATGGCGGCGCTGGCGCTGGGGATCGGGCTGTGGCATGCGCGCACGCTCGACGCCTTCGCCTTCGGGGCGGAAAGCGCCGCGTCGCTTGGCATCGACCTGCGGCGCACGCAGGCGCTGCTGATCGGCACGGCCTCGCTGGCGACGGCGATCATGGTCTCGATCGCCGGGGCCATCGGCTTCGTCGGGCTGGTGGTGCCGCATGCGATGCGCATCCTCGTCGGGCCGCGCCATGCCAGGCTGGTCCCGGCGACGGCGCTGGCGGGGGCGGTGTTCCTGGTGCTGTCCGACGTGGTCTCGCGCATCGTCATTCCCGGCCAGGTGCTGCCCATCGGCGTCATCACCGCGCTGGTCGGCGCGCCCGCCTTTGCCGTGGTCATGATCCGGGGCCGGCAGCGATGACGCCCATCCTGGAAGCCGTCGGCGCCGGCCATGCCGTGCGCGGCCGCGAGATCCTGTCCGACATCAGCCTGCGCCTGCATCCGGGCGAGACCCTGGGCCTGATCGGGCCGAACGGATCGGGCAAGTCGACGCTGATGGGGCTGATGGCGGGCCTGCTGCGCCCGAGCCGCGGCGAGATCCGGCTGGAGGGCCGGCCCATGGCCCGGCTGGGGCGGCGGCAGATCGCGCGGCGGCTGGCGCTGGTCGCGCAATCGGCCGAGACGGCCGAGCGGATCACGGTGCGCGACGCGGTGGAGCTGGGCCGCACGCCCTGGCTTGGCCCGCTGCGGCCATGGGGTGCCCAGGACGACGACGCCGTCGCGGCGGCCCTCGACGCCGTGGACATGGCGCATATGGCGGGACGCGACTGGGCCTCGCTTTCGGGGGGCGAGCGCCAGCGCGTCCATATCGCGCGCGCCCATGCCCAGGCGCCGCGCATCCTGCTCCTGGACGAGCCGACCAATCACCTGGACATCCATCACCAGATCGCCATCCTCGACCTGGTCGCGCGGCTTTCCGTCACCACCGTCATCGCGCTGCACGACCTGCATCACGCCTTGCGCTGCGACCGGGTCATGGTGCTGCGCGCGGGCCGCTGCGTGGCGCTGGGGCCGCCGATGGAAATCCTGACCCCGGCGCTGATCCGCGAGATCTTCGCGGTCGAGGCCGAGATCATCCCCCATCCCCGCGGAGGCCGGCCGGTCTTCGCCTTCCAACGCCTTGCCTGAAAGGACATCCCAATGCTGCTTCGCGCCGCGCTTCTTGCCTGCCTGCTGCCCGCAGCCGCCCTGGCCGAACTGCATGAGGTCAGGATGCTCAACCGCAACGACACCGGCCCGATGCCGTTCGAGCCGGACTACCTGGTGGTCCGGCCCGGCGACACGGTCCGCTTCCTTGCCACCGACCCCGGCCACAACGCCGCCACCATCGCCGGGATGATCCCAAAGGGTGGCGAGAAATTCATCGGCAAGATCAACGAGGAAATCGAGGTCACGCTGGACGCCGAGGGCATCTGGGGCATCAAGTGCTCGCCCCATTACACCATGGGCATGGCGATGCTGATCCAGGTCGGCGACAGGCCCGCGACCGAGGCCGACCTGCCCGACGACCTGCCCGAAGCCGTTCGCCAGAGGATGCTGGAAATCCTCGAGCGGCGGAAAGCGGACTGAGCCGCGGCCGGGACCATGCGGAACCGTTCGGTCAAGGACGACATCCGCGACTATTGGAGCCACCGGGCCGAGACCTATGACCAAAGCCCCGGCCACGGCCTGATGGCCGCGCGCGAGGCCGCCGCTTGGCTGGCGCTGATCCGGCGCCACCTCGGCCCCGGCGAAGGCCGCCTTGCGCTGGACCTGGGCTGCGGCACCGGCGCCATGTCGCTGCTGATGCGGCAGGCGGGCTTTGCCGTCACCGGGCTCGACTTCGCCGGCCCGATGCTCGAGCGCGCGCGCCGCAAGGCGCAGGAGGCCGGCGCCCGCCTCGGCTTCATCGCCGCCGATGCCGAGAATACGCTGGAGCCGGACGGCCGCTACGACGTGATCATCGCGCGCAACCTGCTGTGGACCCTGCCCGCGCCGCAGGCCGCGCTTGGCGACTGGTTCCGCATCCTGAAGCCCGGCGGGCGGCTTCTGGTCATCGACGGGGACCATGCCCGCCAAAGCCTGATCGAGCGCGCCCTGCCCCGGCTCGACCGGCTGCTCGGCAGGATGCAGGACAGCCACAGCCTGGTGACGCCGGCGCAATGGCGCGACCATGGGCGGATCATGGCGCAGCTGCCCTTTGGCGCCGGTCTGCGGGCGCGGGACGCCGCCGATCTGATCGGCGGGGCGGGCTTCACCGATCTGCGGCACGAGAACCTGCGGGCGATGCACAGCCGCCGCTGGCCCCTCTGGTCCCGCGCACGGCTTGCGGCGCTTGGCCAGCACCGCTTCGCCGTTTCGGGCCGCAAGCCGGGGCCGGGACAGTGACCGCCGGCCTGCCCACCGGAGAGCCGCGATTGTCCCCGAAAACGGGGAAGAAGTCGGGGCAGTCTCAGCCCTGCGCGGCAGGGCAGCCGCAGCCGGCCGGCTGGGACTGCCCCCTCGCCTCGACCGGCAGGGGCGCCAGTTCGCCCTTGCGCAGCGCCCTTGCCGCCGCGACCAGGTTCTTCAGCGCCGCCTCGGTCTCGGGCCAGCCGCGGGTCTTCAGCCCGCAATCGGGATTAACCCAGAGCCGCTCGGCCGGGATCACGCTGGCCGCCTTGCGCAGCAGGGTGATCATCTCGGCCTCGGGCGGCACGCGGGGCGAGTGGATGTCCCAGACGCCGGGGCCGATCTCGTTCGGATAGTCGAAATCGCCGAAAGCGCCCAGCAGCTCCATGTCCGAGCGCGAGGTCTCGATCGAGATCACGTCGGCATCCATCGCGGCAATGGCGGGCATGATGCCGTTGAACTCGGAATAGCACATATGGGTGTGGATCCGGGTCTCGTCCGCGACCGTGCTGGCCGACAGCCGGAACGCCTCGACCGCCCATTGCAGATAGGCGTCCCGTTCGGCGCGGCGCAGCGGCAGGCCCTCGCACAGCGCCGGCTCGTCGATCTGGATCGCCTTGATCCCGGCGGCTTCCAGGTCGGCCACCTCGTCGCGGATCGCCAGCGCGATCTGCCGGCAGGTCCGCGCGCGGGGCTGGTCGTCGCGGACAAAGGACCACTGCAGGATCGTGACCGGCCCGGTCAGCATGCCCTTCAGCGGCCGGTCGGTCAGCGACTGCGCACGGGCCGCCCAGGCCACCGTCATCGGCACCGGGCGCGCCTTGACCGCCGGGTCGTGGATGCGCGTCGCATGGCGGCGCGAGAGGATGCGGGTGGTCGCGCCCTATCTGGCGGCCTGGCCGGACGTGGACCTGGACCTGCGCAGCGCCTTTCGCTTTGGCGGCATCGCGGCGCTTCTGGGGCACGAGATCGACCTGCTGATCACCCCCGACCCGCTGGCGCTGCCGGGCATCGCCTATGCCGCGGTCTTCGACTATCAGCTGGTGCTGGCGGTGGCGCAGGACCATCCGCTGGCCGGCCGCGACCATGTCGAGCCCGGCGACCTGGTGGCCGAGGTGCTGATAACCTATCCGGTCGAGCCGACGCGGCTGGACATCTTCACCCGCTTCCTGGTGCCCGGAAATTGCCTGCCGCGCCAGCACCGCAACGTCGAGACGACCGAGATGATGCTGCAACTGGTCGCGGCCGGCCGCGGCGTCAGCGCCGTGCCGGACTGGTTCCTGCGCGAAGAGGGCGCGGGCCTACCGGTCCGCGGCCTGCGCATCGGCGCCGGGCTGGAAAAGTCGATCCACCTGGGCACCCGGCGCGGCGAGGAGGCCACCGGCTACATCGCCGGCTTCCTGGACCTGGCCCGCCGCGCCGGGCCGCGGCCTCAGCCGCCGCTGGAATAGGGGGCGAAACGGGCCTCGGCGGTGCTGACGGCCAGCGGGCGGCCGACCATGGGAAAGGCGCGCTGCGGGCAGGCGGGACGCTCGCACACCTTGCAGCCGGGGCCGATCCGGGTCGCAAGCCCGGGGTTCCTCAGGTCCAGCCCGCGCGCATAGACCAGCCGGTCGGCATGGGCCAGGTCGCAGCCAAGCGCCACGGCGAAGGTCTTGACCGGGGCGCCGAAGCCGCCCTGGCCATGGCTGACCATGCGCGCGATCCACAGGTAGCTGCGCCCGTCCGGCATCTGCGCGATCTGGCGCACGATCTCTCCGGGCCGGGAAAACGCCTCGTAGACGTTCCACAACGGGCACGAGCCGCCGATGCGCGAGAAGTGGAAATCCGTCGCCGATTGCCGTTTCGAGATGTTCCCGGCCCGGTCCACGCGGATGAAAAAGAACGGCACGCCGCGCGCCTCGGGGCGTTGCAGGGTGGACAGGCGGTGGCAGGTGGTCTCGAACCCCACGCCGAAGCGGCGCGCGATCAGGTCGATGTCATAGGCCACGGCCTCGGCCTCGCGCAGGAAGGCGCCATAGGGCAGGACCAGCGCGCCCGCGAAGTAATTCGCCAGCCCGATCCGCAGCAGCGCCTGCGCGTCGGGGGCCAGCCCCGGATCGCCCGCAAGCCGGGCGATGGTCTCGCCCTGTTCCAGGAAGGCCAGCTGCGTGGCGATCTGGAAGGCCTGCTGCCCCTCGGTCAGGTGCGGCGCCAGGTGCAGGATGCGCGCGCCGGCGTCAAAGCGGCGCAGGCTGCCTGCGTCCAGCGCGATGCGGATGCCGTGCCGCCCGGCCAGCCGGTCGATCAGCCCTGCCACCATCCGCCCCGGCGGCAGGGCCGAGCCGATGGCCTCGGCCGGGGTCTCCAGGTCCGGGACATGGTTGCGGCGGTCATAGAACCAGTCGCGCACCGCCTCGAAGGCGGCGGGGGTGGCGGCGGCCTGCGGCTCGGTCAGCCGGCCCGCCAGCAGGTCGGCGCGCTCGGCGGTCTCGCGCAGCCGGGCCTGCATGGCGATGATGGCCCGCGCGATGCCGGGCATGTTCGAAGCCAGTTCCCGCAATTCCGCCGTCGCCGCCGGCGCGCCCTGGTCGGCCAGCGCCGCGCGCAGGTCGGTGATCAGCCGCGCCTCCTCGGCATCCGAGAACAGCTGCACGTCGAGGCCGAAGGCGCCGTTCAGCCTGAGCAGCACCGGCACGGTCAGCGGGCGCTGGTTCTGCTCGATCTGGTTGAGATAGCTGGGCGAAATCCCCAGGGCCCGCGCCAGGGCCGCCTGGGTCATGCCGCGTTCCTCGCGCAAGCGGCGCAACCGGACGCCCATATAGCTTTTCGTCATCTTCGCAACCTTCGCAATTTGCATGCGCAATCTTCGCTGATCAACGCTTTTTCAGTAGTTTAACCGGCGATGCGCCTTGTGGATAGATGGCTTTGCCAATTTTGCGAAGGCAGGAACGATGGGCACAGAGACCCGCATGGTCGAGATGATCTTTCCCGATGCCGCGAACCATTACGGCACGCTGTTCGGCGGCAATGCGCTGGCCCTGATGGCCAAGGCGGCCTTCATCGCCGCCACCCGCCACGCCGGCGGCTCGGTCGTCATGGCGCGCTCGGAGCGGGTGGATTTCACCACCCCGATCCGCGTGGGCGAGATCCTGGACCTGACCGCCCGCGTCATCCGCACCGGCCGCAGTTCGATGACCGTCGAGGTGCTTGGCCTGGCCCAGGCGACGACCGGCGCGACCGAAAGGCAGGCGCTCTCGGGCCGCTTCGAAATGGTGGCGGTGGATGCGCATGGCCGTCCGCTGCCCATCGCCCAGAACATCACCAGCGAAGGACTGACCCATGATCACCCATGACCTGCGGACCTGGAAATCCGCCGAACACCTGCCGCGCGAACAGCAGCTGGCCTGGAAGATCGCCGAGGTGGCGGCCGACCCGGTGGCGGTGGAGCCGGCCGTGACCGAGATGATCGTGAACCGCATCATCGACAATGCTGCGGTGGCGGCGGCCTCGCTGGCGCGGCGCCCGGTGGCCTCGGCCAGGGCGCAGGCGCTGTGCCATCCGTTCCAGCGCGGCGCCACGGTCTTCGGCATGACCGACGCCACCCGCGTCAGCCCGGAATGGGCGGCCTGGGCCAATGGCACCGCGGTGCGCGAGCTGGATTTCCACGACACCTTCCTGGCCGCCGACTATTCCCACCCCGGCGACAACATCCCGCCGATCCTGGCCGTGGCGCAGCATTGCCTCCGCTCGGGGCGCGACCTGATCCGCGGCATCGCCACCGGCTACGAGATCCAGGTGAACCTGGTGCGCGGCATCTGCCTGCACGAGCACAAGATCGACCATATCGCCCATCTGGGACCCTCGGCCGCCGCCGGCATCGGCACGGCTCTGAACCTGCCCGCGCAGACCATCTACCAGGCGGTGCAGCAGGCGCTGCACGTCACCACCACCACCCGGCAAAGCCGCAAGGGCGAGATTTCCAGCTGGAAGGCCTATGCCCCCGCCTTTGCCGGCAAGATGGCGATCGAGGCGGTGGACCGGGTGATGCGCGGCGAAGGCGCCCCCAGCCCGGCATGGGAGGGCGAGGACGGCTTCATCGCCTGGCTGCTTTCCGGCCCCGAGGCCCGCTACCAGGTGCCGCTGCCGGGCCGGGGCGAGGCCAAGCGCGCCATCCTCGACACCTACACCAAGGAGCATTCGGCGGAATATCAAAGCCAGGCGCTGATCGACCTTGCCCGCCGGTTGGGGCCGCAGATCGGCGACCTGTCGCAGGTGGACGGCATCGTGATCCACACCAGCCACCATACGCATCATGTCATCGGCACCGGCGCCAACGACCCGCAGAAGCTGGACCCCAAGGCCAGCCGCGAGACGCTGGACCATTCCATCATGTATATCTTTGCCGTGGCGCTGGAGGATGGCGGCTGGCACCACGAACGCTCCTATGCCCCGCAGCGCGCGCAGCGCCCCGAGACCGTGGCGCTGTGGCACAAGATCACCACCGTCGAAGACCCCGAATGGACCCGGCGCTATCACGCCCGCGACCCCAGGGAAAAGGCGTTCGGCGGCCGCGTCGTGGTCACGCTCAGGGTCGGCCGGGTGATCGAGGACGAACTGGCGCTGGCCGACGCCCATCCCGACGGCGCGCGTCCCTTCGTGCGGGAAAAGTATGTCCAGAAGTTCCTGACCCTGTCCGACGGCATCATCGCCACCGCCGAGCAGCACCGCTTCCTCGACGCGGTGCAAGGCCTGCCCGACCTGCCCGCCGGGCGACTGGGAGAGCTGAACTTCGCCGTCTCGCCCGCGCGCCTGGGCGAGGCCGCGCCCCATGGCATCTTCGACTGGAAATAAGGAGATCACAATGAGCGGTTCCGCCAGGAAACCCAAGAAGTCGGTGGCCCTTTCGGGGGTCGTCGCCGGCAACACTGCGCTGTGCAGCGTCGGCCAAAGCGGCAATGACCTGCATTATCGCGGCTTCGACATCCTCGACATCGCCGAAGCCTGCGAGTTCGAGGAGATTGCGCATCTGCTGATCCACGGCACCCTGCCCTCGGCCGCGGAACTGGCCGCCTACAAGGCCAAGCTGCGCAGCTTGCGCGGCCTGCCGCTGGCGGTGCGCCAGACGCTCGAGGCGATCCCGGCCGCGGCGCATCCGATGGACGTGCTGCGCTCGGGCGTCTCGGCCATGGGCTGCGTGCTGCCCGAGGCGCAGGACCACAACATCCCCGGCGCCCGCGACATCGCCGACCGGCTGATCGCGGCGCAGGGCTCGATGCTGCTTTACTGGTATCACCACGCCCAGCATGGCCGCCGCATCGAGGTCGAGACCGAGGACGACGGCATCGCCGGGCATTTCCTGCACCTGCTGCACGGCCGTCCCGCGACCGAGGCCGAGATCCGCGCCATGCACACCACGCTGATCCTTTACGCCGAGCACGAGTTCAACGCCTCGACCTTTACCGCGCGCACCATCGCCGGCACCGGCGCCGACGTCTATTCCGCCATCGCCGGCGCCATCGGCGCGCTGCGCGGGCTCAAGCACGGCGGCGCCAACGAGGTCGCCTTCGAGATCCAGAAGCGCTACGCCACCCCCGACGAGGCCGAGGTCGACATCCGCGCCCGCGTCGCGGCGCGCGAGGTCATCATCGGCTTCGGCCATCCGGTCTATACCGTCTCGGACCCGCGCAACGTGGTCATCAAGCGCGTCGCCCGCCGGTTGTCCGAGGACAAGGGCGCGACCCGCATGTTCGCCGTGGCCGAGCGGATCGAGGACGTCATGCTGGACGCCAAGGGGATGTTCCCGAACCTCGACTGGTATTCGGCCGTCTCCTATCACCTGCTGGGCGTGCCGACCGCGATGTTCACGCCGATCTTCGTCATCGCCCGCACCGCCGGCTGGGGCGCGCATGTGGTCGAGCAGCGCCAGGACAACAAGATCATCCGCCCCTCGGCCCATTACATCGGCCCGGAAAACCGCCGCTTCCTGCCCATCGACCAGCGCGGCGGGCAGTTGTCCCTGGAGGCCGAGTGATGCCCTATCTGATCGGCTCCGACCTGCCCGAGGCGCCGGCCGGCGCGCGGTTCCGCGCAGCCCTGGCCCGTCCCGGCATCCTGCGCCTGCCCGGCGCGCATAACGGCATGGCCGCGCTTCAGGCCCGCGCGGCGGGGTTTCAGGCGCTCTACCTCTCGGGCGCCGCCATGACCGCCTCGATGGGCCTGCCCGACCTGGGCATCATCACCGTGGACGAGGTCTGCTTCTTCATCCGCCAGATCGCGCGGGCCAGCGGGTTGCCGCTGCTGGTCGACGGCGACACCGGCTATGGCGAGGCGCTGAACGTCATGCACATGGTGCGCAGCTTCGAGGATGCGGGCGCCGCGGCCGTGCATCTGGAGGACCAGCTGCTGCCCAAGAAATGCGGCCACCTGAACGACAAGAAGCTGGCCCCGGCGCAGGACATGGCGGCCAAGGTGGCGGCGGCGGCCCGCGCGCGGCGGCATCTGTTCGTCATCGCCCGCACCGATGCGGCCGCGGCCGAGGGCATCGAAGGCACCGTGGCCCGCGCCAAGCTTTACGTCGAGGCCGGGGCGGACGCGATCTTTCCCGAGGCGCTGACCTCGGTCGAGATGTTCCGCGAGGTCCGCGCCCGCCTGCCCGGCGTGAAGCTGCTGGCCAACATGACCGAGTTCGGCCGCACCCCCGCGTTGACCGCGCAGGAGTTCCAGGAGCTTGGCTATGACATGGTGATCTGGCCGGTCTCGTCGCTGCGCGTGGCCAACAAGGCGCAAGAGCGGCTTTACGCCGCACTGGCCCGCGACGGCGCGACGACGGCCATGCTGCCCGAGATGCAGACCAGGGCCGAGCTTTACGAGGCGATCGGGCTCAACGCCTTCGAGGCGCTGGACGCCTCGATCGCGCGCAGCCTGCTGCCCGCGCAGTGCTGAGGCATCGGGCGGGGCGGTCCCGCCCGACGACCGGCGGGGCGCAGGCGCCCACCGTCCCGCCGGTCCGTTCGCGCATCCGGCGATGCAAGCCCGGCGACGGCCCTATTGCGCCGCCGCCTGGGCCAGCGGCCATTCCTTGGCCACCATGGTCAGCACGTCGTATTGCGCCACGACCTCGCCCTTCTGGTTCGTCACCTGGCAATCCCAGCGCACCTCGCCATGGCCGGCGTTCTCGCGCGGGTTGATCTCCTTGCAGGTCAGCCGCACTTGCAGCGTGTCGCCGAAATAGACCGGGGTCAGGAAGCGCAGGTTGTCCACGCCGTAATTGGCCAGGACCGGGCCGGGGTTCGGCTCGACGAAAAGACCCGCGGCAAAGCTGGCGATCAGATAGCCATGCGCCACGCGGTCGTCGAAGAACGGGTTCGCCTTGGCTGCCGCCTCGTCCATATGGGCATAGAAGGTGTCGCCGGTGAAATGGGCGAAATGCTCGACATCCTCGCGGGTGACGGTGCGGGTCGCCGTGACCAGCTGGTCGCCGATGCGCAGCTCGGCCAGCGACTTGCGGAAAGGATGTTCGCCCTGCCGCACGTCGGCACCGGGGATCCAGCGCCCGGTGACGGCCGACAGCAGCCGCGGCGCGCCCTGCACGGCGGTGCGCTGCATGTAATGCTTGACGCCGCGGATGCCGCCCATCTCTTCGCCGCCGCCGGCGCGGCCGGGGCCGCCATGGACCAGCGGCGCCAGGGGCGAGCCATGCCCGGTCGAGGACTTGGCCGAGGCGCGGTTGCCGATCAGCACCCGGCCGTGCCAGGGCGCGGCGCCCAGCACCAGCTCCTCGGCGACCTTCGGATCGTCGGTAAAGACCGATGTGACCAGCGAGCCGCGGCCCATCCGCGCCAGGGCCACCGCCTCGTCCAGGTCGTCATAGGGCATGACCGTCGAGACGGGGCCGAAAGCCTCGACCTCATGCACCGCCCCGGCCGCGAAGGGCTTGGCGGCATACATCAGCACCGGGTTCAGGAAGGCGCCCCTGGCCGCGTCGCCCGAGGTCACGCGCACCGCATCGGGATCGCCGGCGACGATCTCGGCCGCCGCCTGCAGGTCGCGGATGCGCTCGCGCACCTCTTCGCGCTGGTCCAGGCTGGCCAGCGGCCCCATGCGCACCCCCTCGTCGCCCGGCAGGCCGACGGCGGTCTTGCCCAGCCGCTCGTCCAGCGCGGCGACCAGGGCGTCGACCTGGGCGCGGGGCGCGATGACGCGGCGGATGGCGGTGCATTTCTGCCCGGCCTTGACCGTCATCTCGCGCGCGACCTCGCGCACGAACAGGTCGAACTCGGGCGTGCCCGCCACCGCGTCGGGGCCGAGGATGGCGGCGTTCAGGCTGTCCGCCTCCATGGTGAAGCGCACGGAATTGGCGATCACCGCCGGATGGGTCTTGAGCTTGCGCCCGGTCCAGGCCGAGCCGGTGAAGGTCACGGCGTCCTGTTCGGTCACGTGGTCCAGCAGATCGCCGACCGAGCCGCAGATCAGTTGCAGCGCGCCTTCGGGCAGGATGCCGGTCTCGACGATGCGGCGCACCATCAGCTCGGTCAGATAGGCGGTCTGGCTGGCGGGCTTGACCAGGCAGGGCATCCCGGCCAGCAGCGTCGGCGCGATCTTTTCCAGCATCCCCCAGATCGGGAAGTTGAAGGCGTTGATATGCACCGCCACGCCATGCAGCGGCGTCAGGATATGCTGGGCGCTGAAGCTGCCGTCCTTGGACAGCGGCTCGACATCGCCATCGGTCAGCACGCGGGCATTGGGCAATTCGCGCCGCGCCTTGGAGGCAAAGGTCAGCATGGTGCCGATGCCGCCCTCGATGTCCACCCAGCCGTCGGTGCGGGTGGCGCCGGTATGCAGGCTTTCGGCGTAGAATTCCTCTTTCTGCGCCATCAGCGCCAGGCCCAGGGCCTTGAGCATGCCGGCGCGTTCGTGAAACGACATGGCGCGCAGCCTTGGCCCCGCCGCCTCGCGGCCATGGGCCAGCGCGGCGGCAAAGTCGATGCCGGTCGAATCGATCACGGCCACCGGCTCGCCGGTGGCGGCGTCCAGCAGGGTCTGGCCGGGCTGGCTGCCGGGGGTCCAGCACCCGCAGACATAGCTTTCAAGACGGCGCGGAGTGGTCATTGGCGTTTCCTTGGTCAGTCTTCGTTTTGCTCGGGCGGCAAGGCCGCGCCCGTCGGGGAGCGCGGCCGCAAGCGCCGGTTCAGAGGCCAAGCGCGGCCAGATGTTCCGACACCAGCGCCTCCCAGCGCGCCAGCAGCGCCTCGTTCGGGCTGTGGCGCAGGCCGAAGCGCGCCAGCGTGTCATAGCGCGCCGAATGGGTCAGGCCGAAGCCCGCCGCGACGCGCGGCTGCCAATAGGCGATGGCGGCGCGGGCTTCCTCGCGCCCGGTCTCGGTCTGGGCGATCTGCTCCAGCCCCTCCAGTCCCAGCTCGGCATGGCGGGCCTCGCGCGGGGCGATCTCGCGAAAGACCTCGGCCAGCGGGCCGTAGGAGACGCGGGTCAGCTCGGTCATCTGCACCCCGGTCGCCAGCCCCTGCAGCACGTTCATCACCACCGCATCGGTCCAGCCGGCGATGGGATAGTGCAACACCGACAGCCGCATGTCGCCGGGCCGGCGCGCGGTGCCCAGATCGGCGTCGCGCGGGACGCGGGCGGCCCAGTCGTGGCTGGTCTGATAGCGGGCGGCATCGGTGCCGAACTCGGCCATCACCCGCAGCACGCGCCCGGCATGGTCGGCCTTTTCCAGCGTGATGCGACTGGCGGCGATACGCTCCTTGATGCCGGGGGCGAGGTTGATCGCATCGGCGAAGCCGGCCGAGGCGGCCAGTTCGCTGTCCACGAAGGACGACATCAGCCGCAAAAGCTCGCCGCGATAGCGGGCGGGCACGTTGCCGGGCGCGGTCAGCACGCCGCCCTGCGCCAGGTAGTCCTCGATATTCATGGTATCGGACATGGGTTCCCCTCCTGCGCCCGGATCATTCGTCATAGGTGACGACCACGCGGTCGCTGACCGGATAGGCCTGGCAGCTCAGCACATAGCCGGCGCGGACCTCGTAATCTTCCAGCGCGTGGTTCACCGCCATCTCGACCTCGCCCTCCAGCACCTTGCAGCGGCAGGTCGAGCAGACGCCCGCCTTGCAGGAATAGGGCGCGTCCATGTTGTTGGCCAGGGCCGCCTCCAGGATCGTCTCGCCCTCGCGCGGCATCTGGAAGGCGCGGGTGGCGCCGTCCAGCGTCACCGTGGCGGCCACGCCCTCGCCCGCGCCGGCCGCCTGGGCCGAGACGGGGCGGGCCTTGGCGCGGCCCGGCTGGCTGGAGGCGAACAGCTCGAACTTGATCTGCTCGTCGTGCAGCCCGTGGCCGCGCAGGGACGCCGCCACGGTCAGCATCATCGGCTCGGGGCCGCAGATGAAGGCGGTGTCGACCGCCTCGGCGTCCAGCCAATGCTGGAACAGCGCCGTCATCTTGCCCTCGTCGATGCGGCCGGTGAACAGGTCGATCTCCTGCCCCTCCTGCTCCAGCACATGGATGACCGAGAAGCGGCCGAGATAGAGGTTCTTCAGATCCTCCAGCTCCTCGCGGAACATGATGGTGTTGATCTGGCGGTTGGCATAGACCAGCGTGAACTGCGCCCGCGGCTCGCGCGCCAGCACGGTCTTGATGATCGACAGCACCGGGGTGATGCCCGAGCCGGCGGCAAAGCCCAGATACTGCTTTTCCGCCTCGGGCTCGATCGGGGTGAAGAACTTGCCCATCGGCGGCATCGCCTCGATCTCGTCGCCGGGCGCCAGGTTCTCGTTGGCCCAGGTGCTGAAGGCGCCGCCGTCGACGCGCTTGATGCCCACGCGCAGAGTGCCTTCGTCCTTGCCGGCGCAGATCGAATAGGACCGGCGCAGCTCCTCGCCGTCGAAGTCGCGGCGGAAGGTCAGGTATTGGCCCTGGGTGAAGTCGAACAGCGCGCGGTCCTCGTCGCGGGGGGCCAGGGTGACGACCACCGCGTCGCGCGTCTCGCGACGCACATCGGTGACCTTCAGCGGATGGAAGCGTGCCATGGGGGTATCCTTCCTGAAGCGGGGCGCCTTCTTACAGGCATTTGAAATAGTCGAAGGGTTCCAGACAGTCCTTGCAGCGATAATTCGCCTTGCAGGGGGTCGAGCCGAACTGGCTGATCTTTTCGGTATTGGTCGAGCCGCAGCGCGGGCAGGCGATGGTCAGGTTCGCGCCGCTCATGCGGGCGATGCGCCCGGCCAGGACCCCGTCCGCCGCCGTGCCGTCGATGGGCGGCGCGATGCCATAGGCGCGCAGCTTTTCGCGGCCCGCCTGGGTGATCCAGTCGGTGGTCCAGGGCGGGGTCAGCTGGCGTTCCAGCCGCAGCTTGTCGATGCCGTGGCTGCGCAGCGCGGTCTCGATGTCCAGGTTGATGATGCTGGTCGCGGGGCAGCCGGAATAGGTCGGCGTGACCCTGACGACCAGCGTGTCGCCCTGCCATTCGACGCCGCGGATGATGCCCAGGTCGGTCAGGCTGATCACCGGGATCTCCGGGTCGGGCACCTCGGACAGCCAGCCCCAGACCTGCTCGACGCTGGGATGGGTCGCAGCGGCCATGGGCTTTACCAGCTGGCGCCGGGATAGGCGCGTTGCAGGAACTGCATCTCGGCCAGGATATAGCCCAGATGTTCCGTGTGGATGCCCTGCTTGCCGCCCTTGTGCGCAAAGTCGCTTTCGGGGATCTGCAAGGTCGCCTCGCCCAGCACGTGGCGCAGCGTGGCGTCCCAGCCGGCGCGCAGGCTGGCCGGATCGGGGGCGATGCCGCGCGCGGCCATCTGGGCATCCTTGTCGTCGCCCAGGAACATCTCGCCGGCATAGGGCCAGAGCGCGTCCAGCGCCTGCTGCATCCGCCGGTGGCTTTCCTCGGTCCCGTCGCCCAGCCGCACCACCAGGTCGGACGAGCGTTCCAGGTGATAGGCCACTTCCTTGCCGGCCTTGGCCGCGATCTCGGCCACGCGCGGGTCCGAGGATGCCGCCAGCCCCTTCAGCAGTTCATGGTGCCAGGCGTCGAACAGGAACTGCCGCATCAGCGTATGGCCGAAATCGCCGTTCGGACGCTCGCAGATCAGCAGGTTGCGGAAATCCCAGGCGTCGCGCAGATAGGCCAGGTCGTCGGCCGAGCGGCCCTGCCCCTCGACCTCGCCGGCAAGCCCCAGCCACAGCTGGGTCTGGCCGATCAGGTCCAGCGCCACGTTGGCCAGCGCGATGTCTTCCTCGAGCGCCGGCGAATGGCCGCACCATTCGGACACGCGATGGCCCAGGACCAGGGCGCTGTCGCCGATGCGCAGCAGCGTCTCGAAGAACGCCTCCTGGCCCTCGTCGGGCTGGGGCACGGTCGGATGGGCCGGATGGGCCTCGGCCTGATGCCGGGCCAGTTCCGCCACCTGGGGCGTGGTCATGACGGGCAGCGACGGCATCACATATGCCCCACTTCTTCGGGAATGTCGAAAAAGGTCGGGTGGCGATAGACCTTGGCGTTCGAGGGCTCGAACAGCGGCCCCTTTTCCGAGGGGCTCGACGCGGTGATCTGCGCCGAGGGCACCACCCAGATCGACACGCCCTCGTTGCGGCGGGTATAGACGTCGCGGGCGTTCATGATCGCCATTTCGGCGTCGGGCGCGTGCAGGCTGCCGACATGGCGGTGGTTCAGCCCGTGCTGGCCCCGGATGAAGACTTCCCAGAGCGGCCATTCCTTGGACATGGTTCTCTCTCCCTAAACTTGGTTGCGCCCCGGACCCGGTTGGCCGGCGGCGCCGTTCCTGGCGATTGCGGGCTTACTCGGCGGCTTGCGCGCGGCGGGCTGCGGCCTTCTCGGCATGCGCCATCAGCCCCTCGCGGAACCAGGCGCCGTCCTCCCAGGCCTTGACGCGGGCGCCCAGCCGGTCCTTGTTGCAGGGCCCGTTGCCGGCGATCACGTCGAAGAATTCCGACCAATCCGGCTCGCTGAAATCGTAGCCGCCCTTTTCCTCGTTCCATTTCAGGTCCGGGTCGGGGACGGTCAGGCCCAGGTATTCCGCCTGCGGCACGGTCTGGTCGACGAATTTCTGCCGCAGCTCGTCATTGGTGTTGATCTTGATCTTCCAGGCCATCGACTGCGCCGAATGCACCGAATCCTTGTCCGAGGGGCCGAACATCATCAGCGCCGGATACCAGAAGCGGTTCAGCGCGTCCTGCGCCATGCGCTTCTGCGCGGGCGTGCCCTGGGCCAGCTTCATCATCACCGCATAGCCCTGGCGCTGGTGGAAGCTTTCCTCCTTGCAGATGCGGATCATGGCGCGGGAATAGGGACCGTAGGAGGTGCGTTGCAGCGGCACCTGGTTCATGATCGCCGCGCCATCGACCAGCCAGCCCACCGCGCCCATGTCGGCCCAGGTCAGCGTCGGATAGTTGAAGATCGAGGAATATTTCATCTTGCCGGCGTGCAAGAGCTCCATCAGCTCGTCGCGCGAGACGCCCAGCGTCTCGGCCGCCGAGTAGAGATAGAGCCCGTGCCCGGCCTCGTCCTGCACCTTGGCCAAGAGGATCGCCTTGCGCTCCAGCGTGGGGGCGCGGGTGATCCAGTTGCCCTCGGGCAGCTGGCCGACGATCTCGCTATGGGCGTGCTGGCCGATCTGGCGGACCAGCGTCTTGCGATAACCCTCGGGCATCCATTCCTTGGGCTCGATCTTCTCGCCGCGGTCGATGCGCTCCTGGAAGGCGATCTCCTGGGGGGTCATCTCCTCGCGGGCTTTCATCCCTTCGGACTTCACAAGCTGGGCATACATGGCAAACTTCTCCCTGGGTCAAACGCGTTCGAGGATCAGCGCGATGCCTTGCCCCACGCCGATGCACATGGTGCAAAGCGCATAGCGCCCGCCGGTGCGATGCAGCTGATACATCGCCGTCGTCACAAGCCGGGCCCCCGACATGCCAAGCGGGTGGCCAAGCGCGATGGCGCCGCCGTTGGGGTTCACATGGGCGGCGTCGTCGGGCAGGCCAAGGTCGCGCAGGGTCGCCAGCGCCTGGCTGGCGAAGGCCTCGTTCAATTCTATCACATCCATCTGGTCGATGGTCAGTCCCGCGCGCGCCAGCACCTTTTTCGCCGCCGGCGCCGGGCCGATGCCCATGATGCGCGGCTCGACCCCCGCCGCCGCCATGGCGACGATGCGCGCCTTGGGCGTCAGGCCGTGCCGTTCCGCCGCCTCGCCGGACAGGATCGCCAGCGCCGCGGCGCCGTCGTTCACGCCCGAGGCATTGCCCGCCGTCACCGACAGATCGGGGCCGTTCACGCCCTTGAGCCGGGCCAGCGTCTCGGCCGTGGTGCCGGGGCGCGGATGCTCGTCGGTGCCGAAGACCACCGGCTCGCCCTTTTTCTGCGGGATGGTGACGGGCACGATCTCGTCGGCAAAGACGCCGGCCTGCTGCGCCGCTTCCCAGCGGGCCTGGCTGCGCGCGGCAAAGGCGTCCTGGTCGGCGCGGCTGACGGCGAAATCGGCGGCGACGTTGTCGGCGGTCTGCGGCATCGAGTCGATGCCGAACCGCGCCTTCATCGCCGGGTTGACGAAGCGCCAGCCGATGGTGGTGTCATAGACCGCATTGGCGCGGGAAAAGGCGCTTTCCGCCTTGGGCATCACGAAAGGCGCGCGGGTCATGCTTTCGACGCCGCCGGCGATGACGAAATCGCAATCGCCCGCCTTGATCGCGCGGGCCGCCATGCCGACCGCATCCATCCCCGAGCCGCAAAGCCGGTTCACCGTGGTCCCCGGCACCGCGACGGGCATGCCCGCCAGCAGCACCGCCATGCGGCCCACGTTGCGGTTGTCCTCGCCCGCCTGGTTGGCACAGCCATAGATCAGGTCGTCGACCGCAGCCCAGTCCACGCCGGGGTTGCGCTCCATCAGCGCCTTCAGCGGCACCGCCGCCAGGTCGTCCGCCCGGACCGAGGCCAGCGCCCCGCCATAGCGACCAATCGGCGTGCGCACCGCGTCACAGATGAAGGCGTCCTGCATGCTCTCTCCCATTTTCAAGACGAAAGACCGGCGATTCTCCAATTCGCCGACCGATTGGTCAGTTTATACATGGCCAAACATCACAAAGAAAGAAAATTCTTCGCACGCCGTGTAATGTCTGGCGGCATGCGAAAAAGATAATTTCAATTCAGCCGGTTATCCTGCACAGATCGGCCAGCCGCTCTTCGCTCTGGGCG
Organism: Paracoccus ferrooxidans; assembly: GCF_029909815.1. Taxonomy (NCBI): domain Bacteria; kingdom Pseudomonadati; phylum Pseudomonadota; class Alphaproteobacteria; order Rhodobacterales; family Paracoccaceae; genus Paracoccus; species Paracoccus ferrooxidans. Next base: position 742,937 of record NZ_CP038201.1, read on the forward strand.
GTTTTCTCGGGCAGGAAGCCGTCGCCGCCCTCGAAATGCGCCCCGATCCAGCGTTCCGCCGCCGGGGAAAGCTGGCAATAGAGGCGGCGGAACAGCGCCCGCGCCTCGTGCCCCTGCCAGTCCGGCGGCAGGGCGGCCTGCGGCAGGCGCGGGTCGCGCAGCAGCACGCCGCGATAGTCATGCACCAAAAGCAGCCGGGCGATCAGCGCCATCTCGTCGGACAGCGCCGCGCCCGCCTCGGCCAGGGGCGCAAACCGTGCCAGCATGTCGAGATAACGCTGATGCAGCGCCGAGAGATCCCAGAACTGCCCGATCCGGCCAAGCGCCGGCGGGTCCGGGGCGTGAAAGACCAGCGCGCCTTCCGGCACCGGCTGGCCGCGGTCGGGCCGGATGAAGACCGCCCCGCCCATATGGCCCATGCGCTGGTGGCGGGCCTCGTCCTCGGTCAGCTCCGGGGCGTGCAGGATCTGCCAGCCCCGCGCCGGCACCTCGGCCTTGTAGAGGAGCCGCGCCGCCTGGTCGAATTCCCGCTGGGCCGAGGCGTCCAGCCGGTAATAACTATGCCGCCCCAGCCGCTCGCCGCGCAGCCGATGCGCGGCGACCAGGCGCGAGACGGCGGTGCGCACCAGCGATTCGCTGATGCCGACCCGCTCGCAGACCTCGATCAGCGTGCCGGTCCACAGCACGCCGCCGCGCGGCACCACCACGTCGCCATAGACGGTGACGATGAACGCGGCCGAACGCAGCGCCATTCCCTGCAATATTCCGTCGATCAGCCCGCGCTCGGCCATTCCGCCCCGCCGCATGTTTCCCCGCTGCCTGCAACCGCCGCCATAGAAGCCCGGAAAGCGGTCATGTGCAACGCGGCTTGCCCCTCGGGCGCGGAGATGCCGGCCACCTGTCGCGATGGCCGGCGGGTTCTCAGCGCGGAACGGCGATGGTTTCGCGCGACACGGCGGCCGCCTCGACCTCGTCGCGGGTCAGCGCCTGCGGGCGGCAGTCGAAGCCCTCGTAAAGCGCCAGCTGGTCCTCGTAATGCGGCGAGGCCTCGCCCGAGGGGCTGATGAACCCGCTCTGGCCCGGAGGAGTCACGGCGCAGAACTCGGCCCTGCCGTCGCGGAAGGTGATCCGGTTGTTCTCGGTGCCGCGGTTCATCGCGGTGCCGATGGCGCGGACCTCGTCCTCGCCGGCCTGCGGGATGCCCAGGTAGTTGCTGGTCTCGAACACATGCTGCTTGATCTCGATGCGCCAGTCCGCGGGCTCCTGGCTGCCGAAGCGGTCGGCCAGCCGCGCCGCCGCCTTGTCGAGCGAGGCGAGGATGATTTCGTTGCGGCCGGCCTCGTCGGCGCCGTTGAAGAAATCATGGGTCTGCGGCACGCCGGCCCGCTCGCCCAGCAGCGCGTTGTGCAGCATCTGCGCGGCGCGCGAGATGCGGTTGTAAAGGATCGCCGGCGGGATGGCCGGGCTGTCGTCGCGCAGCACGTCCTCGACCATCACGTCCAGCCAGGTCTGGAACAGCCCCACCGCCGGGGTGGTGGCGCGGCCGTCCTCGGCCCGGATCTGCTGCCCGTCCCAGTTGCGCAGGATCTCGACCAGTTCGGCGCGCTGGCTTTGCGGGTCGATGCCCTCGGCCACATCGAGGATGAAGGGCAGGAAATAGCGGGCGTTGATGTCGAGGAAGCTGATCTCGCGGTTGATGTTCCAGACCTCCTCGGGGGTCAGCTTGTCCTTGGCGTCCAGCCGCGCGGTGATCTCGACCACCCGGTCGGCGCTGCCCCAGGGCGTGGCCTCGAAATTCGCGGCGTCCCCCTTGGCCGAGCGGTTGTTCCAGTTCGCGATCCAGCCCTGGCTGGGGTTATAGGCCTTGGGCGCATCGGCAAAGGGCCGCAGGCCCTGCCAGTCGTCCTTGCCCGGCTGGGCCGGCAGGCGCTGGTCGTGGCCTTCGGCGCGGACCGGGACATGGCCGGGCGAGACATAGCCGATATTCCCGTCCCGGTCGGCGTAATACCAGTTGATCGTGGTCGCGACCCTTTCCGCCTGGTCCAGCCATTCCTGGTAATTCTGCGCCTTGGTCGAGTTCACCCAGGCCATGAGCGTCGAGATCTCCTGCCCCTTCCAGGCGCGGTTGAAGGCATAGGCGGTCGCCGTCTCGGGGTCGATCTGGCCGACCACGCCGTAATCGCTTTCCCAGACCGTGGTCTCGACCTCGGGCTGGCCCTTGACGCGGAAGGTCTCGCGGCGCGCCGTCATCTCCTTCCAGCCGTCGCCGGCGCGGTATTGCCGCGGGTTCTCGGGGTTCAGCTCCAGCCGGTAGTAGTCGTTCACGTCGCGCGGCCCGGCGGTGGCGCCCCAGGCGATGGTGCCATTGGTGCCGAACAGCACATTGGGAACCGCAAAGGGCGTGTTGCCGGTCAGGTCGAACCCGGCGCCATGCAGGCCGATGCTGAAGACATAGGACGGGTTGAAATTGCCGAATTGCGGGCCGTTGATCAGGATGATGCTGCCGTCGGTGGTCTTTTGCGGCCCGGCGATCCACAGGTTGCTGGCGCGCGGACGCCCATCGTCGTCGGGCAGGTCCGGCGCGTTCAGCAACGCGGCAAAGCGGCTGGCCGAAGGCGGGGTCAGCGCGGCCTTGCGCTGGTATTGCTCGCCCTCGGGCACGGTGGTCGGGGCCAGCGGGTCTTCGTCCCAGAACATCTGGTCGAAAAGCGCGCGCGCCTGTTCGGCGCCGAATTGCGCCTCCAGCTCGGCCAGCGTCCTGGCATTGGCCAGTTCGGAGCTGTAGCCCGAAAAGCGTCCGGCCATGGTCCCGACATAGATCATCGCCACGTCGAATTCGGTCCAGCGGCGGGGCTTGAAGCCGAAATCGTTGAACTGCTTGGGCATCAGCCCGGCCGGTTCGGCCAGAACCCGGTCCACCCACAGGTTGAAGCCCGCCGCATAGCCACGCAGGATGTCGCGCTCTTCCGGCGCCAGCGCCTCGATCTGGCGGCGGATCTCGGCATGGTCGAACATCGCGCGGGTCTGGATGTCGAAGGGCAACCGCTCGATGCCCAGCACCTCGGCCACCTCGCCCAGGACCGAGCGCCGCGCCATCTCCATCTGGAACAGCCGGTCCTGCGCCACGCTGTAGCCGAAGCCCGCGTAAAGCCCATGCACGTCGTCGGCATAGACATGCGGCACGCCCCAGCTGTCGCGGATGATCTCGACCTTGGTGTCGGCCAGCGCCGGGCAGGCCAGAAGGGCAGAAAGGCCAGCCGACAGCAGCAGGCGGCCAAGCGAAGACCTGAGCATGTGATTCTCCTCCGGGTGCAAGCGCCTCCTCCGGCGCATCGCCATGGTTATATTTAACCGTTCGGTCGGTCAATTATTGAAGGCACCCATCTGCCGGCGGCCGCCCTGCGCCGGCGGATGGGCCGAGGATCGCCGCGTTCACGCGATTGTCAGCCCCAACGGGCGCAGGCTGGCCGATCATGGTGGGGCGGCCCCATCCGCCGCGACGCAGTCCCGACCCACATCCCAAGGAGGTCCGACATGCAGATCCGAGCCCGCACCCTTTCCTCCGCCATGCTTGCCGCCGCGCTGGCGCTAGGCACCATGCCCGCGCTGGCGCATCACGGCTGGTCATGGGCCGAGGGGGAACAGACGACGCTCGAGGGAACCGTCGAGAGCGTCTCGATGAACCCGCCCCATCCCACGCTTCAGGTCCGCGACGCCCAGGGCACCGTCTGGCAGGTCGACCTGGGCAATCCCAACCAGACCGCCCGCTCGGGCTTTACCGCCGACACGGCAGAGCCGGGCGATGCGATCACGGTGATCGGCAATCGCAACCAGGATCAAAGCGCGCATATGAAGGCCGTCCGCATCGTGATCGACGGGCAGAACTACGACATATATCCCGAGCGCATCCAGGCGGACTGAGCCGTGCAGGAACTCGCGGCCTGGGCCGAGGGCACCGCGCTTGCCGCGGTGCTGCGCCGGTCGGGCCATCTCTACATGGTGGTGAACGCCACGCATATCCTGGGCATCGCGCTGCTGCTGGGCGCGATCGTTCCGCTGGACCTGCGCCTTGTCGGGATCGTCCGCGGCGGGGCGCTGCGCGTGCTGGCGCCCTTTCTGTCCCGCGCGGCGGGGGTCGGGCTTGCCATCGCCCTTGCGACCGGCCCGGTGCTGTGGTCGGTCTCGGCCCGCGACTATCTGGCCAATGCCGCCTTTCGCTGGAAGATCGCGCTGATCGGCCTTGGCCTTGCGGTCGTCGCCCTGCAACATGCCGGCAAGGGCTGGCAACAGGCGGTCGAGACCGGGGTGCCCGGCCCGGATGCGCGCATCCTGGCGGCGCTTTCGCTGGCGATCTGGCTGTCGGTGCTGCTGGCGGGGCGCTGGATCGGCTTTCTGTGACGCCCCGCGCACCGCTGCATCGGAAATCCTGAGACGCTGGCAAGGGAATGGCGATTTTTTGCGGCGTCGCGGCTTCACTAGTCTTGGGCAAACGGCCAGGACGACGAGTTGCCCATGACCCAGATCCCCTCTTCCCATCCGTTCCGCCCGGAACTGGCGATCCTGCGCAGCGGCATCGCGACGGGATCGGCGCTGCGGCGGGGCGTCGTCGTGCTGGGAAATTTCGACGGCTTCCACCGCGGCCACCAGTTCCTGATCCGCTCGGCCCGCCGGATCGCGGCGGATGGCCGCGCGGTCGGCGTCATGTCGGTCGAGCCCCATCCGCGCCAGGTGTTTTCCCCCGAGGCCGCGCCCTTTCGCCTGGCCCTGCCCGAGCAGAAGCACCGCACGGCGCGGCGCATCGGGCTGGACTACCTGTTCGAGCCGGTCTTCGACCGCGCCTTTGCCGGCATGACGCCCTGCGCGTTCATCGACGAGGTGCTGTGCCGGCGGCTGGGGGTTTCGCATGTCGTGGTCGGCGCGGATTTCCATTTCGGCGCGAAACGCGCCGGCACCACCCGGACCCTGGCGCAGGAATGCACCGCGCGCGGCATCGGCGTCACGGTGCTGCCGTTGCAGGGCGGCTTTTCCTCGACCGCGGCGCGCCAGGCGATCCTGGCCGGCGACATGCGGCAGGCACGGCGCTGCCTCGGCCGCCCGTGGGAAGGCGTGCTGGATGCCGGCCGGCTTGCACCCGACCAGATCCGCCCGCCGGCGGGGCGCTATCTGGTCCGAACCCATCGGTCCGCGCAGGCAGGGCCGGTCCGGCTGGACGCGGACGGCCGCATCCTGTCCCCCGATAGCCTGCCGCGCCGGATCGAATTCCTGGATCGGCACGACTGATCCGCCTTGCCCGAGAAAAAGGAGCCCCATGGACCTGCCCCTGCACCTGCCGGCCAGCACCTATCGCACCATGCCGTGGAAGAACGGCACGGGCGCCACCGACGAGATCTGGCTCTGGCCGCCCCGCAGCGACCGCGACGCCTTTTCGATCCGCATCTCGCGCGCACCGATCCTGGCGGATGGCGGCTTTTCCGCCTTTGCCGGCGCCGACCGGGTCATCACGCTGATCGAGGGCGCGGGGCTGGAGCTGGATTTCGGCCATCGCCGCGAACATCTGGCGCCGCTCGCCCCGTTCCGCTTCGACACCGGCCTGGCGCCCCAGGGGCGGCCGGTCGGCGGTCCGGTCCGGGTCTTCAACGTCATGGCCGATCGCAACGACTGGACCATCCCCCATGCCGCGGTGCTTGAGAAGGGAACGGCGGAGGCGACCGGCCTGACCGTCCTCTTCGCGCTGGAACCCCAGCAGGCCAGGACCGGCGGCCGCCTGCACGACTTGGCCCGTCAGGATACGCTGATCTGCGGGCCGGGGCCGCTGCGGCGCGGCGGGCGGGCGCTGGTCGTCACCCTGGCGCCCGCGGGCTGACGCGTGGCGGCCGTCAGGCCCGCGCGAATTTCTCGCGGCATTTCTGGGCGAAACGCTGGGCGGCGCTGGACAGCGCATGCCCCTTGCGCCAGGCCAGCACGATCTGCGACAGCGCATGATCGCCCGCCAGCGGCAGCGCCACCAGCGGCAGCCCGTCATAGCTCATGCTCGATGCGGGCTTGGTGCAAAGCAGCGTATAGCCCAGCCCATGCGCGACCATGCCCCGCACCATCTCGAACGAGGCCGAGCGATGCGCGATCAGCGGCTCGACCCCCTGCGCCTCGAGGATGCCGGTGAAATAGGCGCTGGAGGGCGGCGCATCCAGAAGCACCATCGGCTCGGCCGCCAGCTCGGTCGGCAGGATCTCGGCCTGCCGGGCCATGGGATGATCCTCGGCCATCAGCACATAGGGCTTCAGCACGCTCAGCGCCTGCCAGTCGAAGCGCTCGTCCAGGTCGTTGTCGTAGATCACCGCGATCTCGGTCTCGCCCGAGACCAGGCTTTCGGTCAGCCGGCGCTGGTCCCCTTCCAGCAGCTCGATGTCGAGCCCGCCCAGCTGCCGGATCAGCGAGGGCATCAGGAACGGCCCGAAGGTGTGGAAACAGCCGACCTTCAGCTTGATCCCTTCGCCGTTCAGCACGCCCCGCATGCTGCGCGGCGCCTCGATCCGGCGCGACGAGCCATAGGAGCGGTTGGCATAGATCAGCGGCGAGCCGAGCCGCGCGCTATGCGTGTCCTCGACGCCGCAAAGCAGGACGTGATGCGTGCCCACCCGCTCGGCCGACAGCACCCGGCATTCGAAGGCGACCAGCGGGTCGGCGACGCGGGGCGTGCCATTGGCCAGCACCACCCAGTCGGTGCATTCGAACTTGTCGCCCAGCTCGTCCTTGAAGCGGCCGGCGAAGGCTTCCGAGATATAGGACTGGTCCTCGCGCAGCACGTTCACGCAAAGGACGCCGTTCTCGATGATCTTCGGTGCCGCCGGGCTGAGGTGATGCACGCAGATCAGCAGCGTCGGCGCCTCGCCATCGGCCGAGACCGAGGCCATGGCCGAAACCGTGACGCCCGCCCTGCCCGCCGGCCCGTCGGTGGTCACGACATTCACCGTGCAGGCGGCATGGCTCATCCCGGCGACGAAACGGTCGCGCAACGGGATCTGGGGCATCTGCGGGTCGGCATTCATGGCTGCTTTCCTTGCGTGGGGTTCGTTCCGATTGTCCTGAATGCAGATTGCCGGCTTTTGCCGTCGGGCCAAAATCGTGTTTTCCGCAGCTCTGCCTCAGGAAGATTGATGGGCCGGATGATCGGGGCCACATTCGGTCTGCCCGGCCGGCAGCATGCCCGGCAGGGCGCCGTCGCGGATCACCTCGCGGCAATAGTCGACAAAGGCCTCGGCCGCGCGCGACCGGCGCAGCTCGGTCAGGGAGGCGATGCCGAAGGCGATGGATTGCGAGACGTCCTCGATCGGCAGATAGACCAGCGGCAGACCGTTCTCGGCGTGGCGGTTGGCAGGCCGGACGGTCATCATGCTGTAGCCGATGCCCGCCGCGACATAGGAACGCAGCGAGGCGGTGGACGAGGTCTCCATCACGATCCGGGGGGTGCCGCCGATCTTGCGGAACATGCCCAGGAAGTAGTCGCGCGTCAGCGGCGGGTCCAGCAGGACGAAGGGGTCGTCGATCAGCTCGGCCAGCCGGATCGACCGGCGCCCCGCCATGCGATGCCCGGCCCCGACGATGACATAGGTCCTGAGCCGCGCCAGCTCGATGAACGAGACATCCGGCGGCAGGTTCAGGTCATAGGTCAGCGCCAGGTCGATCCGCGCCAGCCGCAGCTTTTCCAAGAGATCGACCTCGCTGCCCTCGGTCATGGTCATCTGCACCGCCTCGTAGCGGCCCGAGAAGCCGGTCCAGAGTTCCGGCGCGATCAGCGGCGCGAAGGTGAAGAAGGTGCCGACATTCAGCGTCCCCGCGACATGGTCGTTCACGTCGCTGGCCACGTCGTAAAGCTCCGAGGCGGCGCGCAGCGATTCCTTGGCCGCGCGCAGCAGCCGGGTGCCCGCGGGGGTCAGCGACAGGCCCTGCGCGTGATGGCGCACGAAAAGCTGCACGTTCAGCTCGGTCTCCAGATGCGCGATGGCGGCCGAGATCGAGGGCTGCGAGATATTGACCTGCTCGGCGGCCTTCGTGACCGACAGCGTCTCGCCCGCCGCGATGAAATAGCTGAGTTGCCTGAGCGTGAATCGCATCGTCTTCGTCCCCTGTCATGCGCGCAAAGTGGCAACATTCTTTCCGCGCTGGCCCGCCGAAAGGGAAGCTGGTTCTTGGGTCAGGCCGCCGGCGCCTCCAGCGCGTCGAGCAGGCGCGACAGCATCCGGTCGCAGGCCGACAGCTGTTTGGCGGCAATGAATTCGTCGGGCTTGTGGCCCTGTTCCATGAAGCCCGGCCCGCAGATGGCCGTGGACATGCCCAGGCCCTGATGGAACAGCCCGCCCTCGGTCCCGAAGGCGACCTTGATCGCCGGCCCATCCTGGCCGGTGATGCGGCGCAGCAGCCGGACCGCGGCGGCATCCTCGGGGGCATCGAGGCCCGGATAGCCCGAGACCGTCTCGATCTCGATCCGCGCCTCGGGGAAACGGGCGCGATGCGGGGCGGCAATGGCCTCGGCATCGCCGGCGATGGCGGCCAGGATCGCGGCGGGGTCGTCGGCGACGATGTTGCGGATCTCGAAGTCGATCTCGCAGCGGTTCGGCACGATGTTCAGCGCCGTGCCGCCCTGCATGAGGCCGGGATGGATGGTGGAAAAGGGAATGTCATAGGCCGGGTCGCGGGCGCCGGCTCGGACCAGTTCCTCTTGCCGGGCCTGAATACTGGCGATGAAGGCCGCGCCCAGGTGCAAGGCGTTCAGCGCGTTCGGGGCCAGCGCCGAATGGCCCTCGCGGCCGTGGCAGCAGGCGCGGCAGGCGAGCTTGCCCTTGTGGCCGGTGGCGATGCGCATGCCGGTCGGCTCGCCCACGATGCAAAGCGCCGGGCGGTCGGGACGCGCGGCCAGCGCCTCGATCATGCCGCGCACGCCCATGCAGCCGATCTCCTCGTCATAGGACAGCGCCAGGTGCAGCGGCCTGCGCAGGTCGCGCCGGGCGGCGCGGATCGCGGCATGGACCGCGGCGGCGACGAAGCCCTTCATGTCCGCCGTGCCGCGCCCGTAATAGCGCCCGTCCCGCTCGGTCAGGGCAAAGGGATCGACGCTCCAGTCCTGGCCGGCCACCGGCACCACGTCGGTATGGCCCGACAGCACCACGCCCCCCGGCCCCTGGGGACCGATGGTCGCCCAGAGATTGGCGCGGCTGCCATCGGCATGGGCGAAGCGTTCGACGCGCGCGCCCGCCGGCACCAGCAGCCCCTCGACATAATCCAGCAGGTCGAGGTTCGGGCGGCGGGACAGCGTCTCATAGGCCACCAGCCGGCGCAGGATGTCGACGGTCGAGGGGATCGCGGTCATGGAAATCCTTGTCGCAAGGACCGGGGGCGGAACGGGCCGCCCCCGCGTCGGGGGGATCATTCGTCGCCGGGCACGCCATAGCTCGGGGCGGCGTCGGGGTTCAGCGCACGGGTCACATAGGCGTCCATCTCAAGCCGCCAGCGTTCCCACAGGGCGGCGCAATCCTCGATGGGATCGCCCTCGCTCCAGTCGATGCGCAGGTCGGCGATGGGCCAGCTGACCTTGTCCACGATCAGCATGCCCATGGAATGCACCGGCCCCTCTTCGCCGCCCGCGGCGACCGAGGCGCGCATGCCCGCCAGCAGCCGGTCGCCCAGGTGCCGGCCCCTGACCGCCATGAAGGCATCGACCATCTTCTGCGGGATCCCGGCCGAGCAAAGCAGGTTGCCCGCAGCCGCCACGCCCTCGCCATGGGCGATGCCATGCGTGCCCAGCGTCCGGGCGCCGGAACGCCCGGCGGTGCGGCCCGCCGCATCGACCAGCGCCAGCTGGCGATATTCGACATGCGGCGCCCCGGCCACCAGCCGCTCCAGCGCCTCGGCCGCCGAAAGCCCCTGCGCCATCAGGTCCAGCCCCTTGGGCCCCAGGCTCGGGTCGGTGACGTTCTGGGTCGCGACCACCCCCACGCCCGCCCGCGCATGGGCGCAACGTGCCGCCACGCAGGGCGAGGAGGAGGAGACCGCGATGCCGAACATGCCGGTCTCGGGGCAGCGGGCGGAGATCGAGAAGGTCATGCCGGCCTCATGCGTCGGGGATGACGGCGGTGGCCTCGATCTCGACCACCCATTCGGGCCGGGCCAGCGCCGGAACCACGATCCCGGTCGAGCAGGGATGCACGCCCTGCAGGTGCCGGCCCATTTCCTGATAGACCGCCTCGCGATAGCGGATGTCGGTCACATAGACGACGATGCGGCAGATATGCTCCATCCGCGATCCCGCTTCTTCCAGCAGCATCCGGATGTTTTCCATGGTCTTGCGGGTCTGCATCGCCGGGTCGCCGACATGCAGGCATTCGCGGGTCTCCAGGTCCTGCGAAACCTGGCCGCGCAGGAAGACCATGGTGCCGCGGGCGACGACGCCCTGGCTCAGGTCGTTGTCCAGCTTCTGCTCGGGATAGGTCTCCCTGGTGTTGAAGGGGCGGATGCGGTGATGGATGGTCATGGTTTCTGCTCCGGTCGGTCAGTGTTTCGTGCCCCAGACCTGATCGGACAGGCCCGCGGATTTGTGGGTGAAGCGCAGCGCCTCGTTCCAGTCGAAGTTGCGATAAACCGCAGCCAGATGGGCGAAGGGCGGGGATTGCGCGAAAAGCTGGAAGGTCAGCCGGTGGCCGGCATAGTCCGAGTTCAGCAGGTCGCGCGCATAGGCCAGCAGCTTGCGGCGATCCTCGCTGCCCCAGTTCTCGTTCAGGGTGTAGAACTTGTCGAGCCAGGGCGCGGTCTCGGGGTCGTCGAAGCAGGCGGCGTCCGGGGTGATGCAGATCTGGCCGCCGCAAAGCTCGCGCGCCAGGTGCATCATGTGATGCAGCTGCGAACAGGCCAGCACGCGGCCGGTCATCAGCAGCGACTGGTTCGGCATCAAGAGCCCGCCGGGGCTTTCCTCGGCCTCGGCGATGGCCGCGGTCAGGTGGGCGTTGATCCCCTCGCGATAGCAGGCCAGCGTCGCCAGCTTCTCCTGCACCGCCGGCTGATGCTCCAGCCCGGTCTGGCGCACGTTCCACAGCGCCGCGCCGATCAGCAGGTCGGCAAGCTTCAGGTTGCGCTGCACGAAGGCGAAGGCGGAATAGCGGTGCAGCGTCGCGCGGATGAAGGTCGCGGCCTTGGTATGCTGGTAGAACAGCACGTTTTCCCACGGGATCAGCACGTCGTCGTAGATCACCAGCGTCTCGACCTCGTCGAAGCGGTTCGACAGCGGATAGTCCCTGGCCGGCGCGCGGCCGGCAAAGCCGGTGCGGGCGATGAAGCGCAGGTTGGGCGAGGAAAAGTCGCACACGAAGCCCACCGCGTAATCCGACATCGCCTCGTTGCCCCAGTTGGCGATGGTCGGCTTGGTGAAGGCCTGGTTGGCATAGGCGGCGGCGGTCTCGTATTTCGCGCCGCGCACGACGATGCCGGCGTCGGTTTCCCTGACCACATGCAGCAGCATGTCAGGATCCTGGTCCTGCGGCCGCTTGGAGCGGTCCCCCTTGGGGTCGGTATTGGCCGAGACGTGGAAGGGGTCGGTCATGATGACGCGGTGGATGTGGTTGCGGATGTTTTCCGAGAAACGCGGGTCCACCTCGTTCAGGATGTCCTGGCCGTCGAAGAGCGACCACATCTCGCCCGCCGTCTCGTCGCCGACGCGGGTGACGATGCCGCCGACCTCTTCCAGCACCGCATTGGTGGCGGCGCGCTTGGCGCGCCAGTCCTCGCGGGTGAAGGGCAGCTTGAGGCCGACCGAGAAACGCTCGCCGTTCTCCTCGTAGCTCATCAGGTCGCGCGTGGCCTCGGCATGGGCCATGTCGTAGATATGCGCGCGGATGTCGACCAGCGGCTTGAACATCGGGTGCCGGGTGATGTCCTGCACGCGCTCGCCATTGATCCAGACGCGGCGGCCGTCGCGGATTGAGTCGCGATACTGTTCTCCGGTTCTTAGCATGATTTCCTCGGGATTGGCCTTTCGGCGGATGGGATTGGGCCGGGCGCGCTGGCCCTCGGCGGATCGGGCAGACCTCTCCCGTCCCTTGCGAGCGGGCGCGCAGGGGCGGGATCGGCCGGCGGGGATGGGTCGGTCAGCGGGCGTCAGGACTTGGCATAGGTGGTCCAGGCGCCGTCCTTGACGGTCTTGAGCTCGATGGCGATCGGGGTCTGGGTCTGGCCATTGGCGTCGAAGGTGATCTGGCCGGTGGCGCCGTCATGCTGGATGGCGCGGATCGCCTCGGCCAGCCTGGCCTTGTCCTCGACCCCGGCCTCGTTGATCGCCTGGATGATGATGTTCGCGGCGTCGAAGGCGTATTTCGTATAGGGGCTCATCGGCTCGGCAAAGCCCCTGGCCTGGTAGTCGGCCTCCATCCTGGCCAGCTTCGGCGTCTGCGAGGCCACCGGATAGGAGACGATGGTGTTCGCGGCCGCGTCGCCCGCCACCGCGATGAATTCCGGGTCGTAGAAGCCCGAGATGCCCAGCATCGGCTTGTCGAGCCCCACCTCCTTCATCTGCCGGGCCAGGATGCCAGCCTCGGTGATAACGCCGCCGAAATAGACCGCATCGACCTGCTTGCCCTTCAGCGAGGTCAGGACGGTGCGGAAATCGGTCGAGCCCACCGGCAGCAGGTCGGTCGAGACCACCTCGCCGCCCGCCGCGGGGACGAATTCGGCAATCGCCTCGGCGTTCGACTTGCCGTAGTCCGAGGTGTCGGCGATGACGGCGATGCGCTTGGCGCCCAGTTCCTTGACCATCCATTCCGCAAGCGGCTGGTTCTCGGTCAGAAGCGTCGGGGTGACGCGCGTCACCTCGGGCAGGTTCTGTTCGGTGATCGCCGGCGAGATCGCGCCCCAGATCACCAGCGGCGTCTGGAAGCGGGCAAAGACCGGCATGGTCGCCAGCGCCACGGGCGAGTTCCAGTGCCCGGTCGCGGCCACCACGTCGGGATCGTTCACCAGCTTCATCGCCGCGCCGACGCCGGTCTGCGGGTCCGAGGCGTCGTCCAGCACCACCGGCTCGATCTCATACTTGCCGGCGGGGCCGGCATTTGCCTGCTCGATGGCCAGCAGGAAGCCGTTCCGGGCGCCCAGGCCCTGCTGGGCGTTGCCGCCCGACAGCGGGCCCATGAAGCCGATCTTGATCTTGGCCTTCTCGGCGAAGGCGGGGGCGGCGAAGACCGCCGTCGAAAGCACGAGACCGGCCAGAACGGCGCGGCGGGTGGTGGGGATGAAAGCCATGGACCTCTCCTGTCGAAGCGGAAGTTTCCGCGGTCGCGTTTGCGTTGGGATCTGCCGCGTTGCCCGGCCGGGCGCCCTTGCCGGGCGCTGGTCTGCCGGCCTCGCGGCTTGTTGTCGCACCCCGAACATCGACCGATTTCCGCCCGGCTGAGAAGTCGCATTAACTGAACCAGTGCCTCAAAAAATACGAAGCATCCGGCCCAGCATTTCATTTGCCTGACGGGCGATCCCGCCGTCATCTTCGTCGGAAAAACCAATCCAACGCATCAACACGGGAGGACGACATGGAAAGTCTGATCCTCCAGCACCTGCTTAACTGGCTGGTTCTGGGAAGTATTTACGCGCTGGTGGCGCTGGGGTTCAGCCTGCTCTTCGGGCTGCTCAACGTCATCCATTTCTCGCATGGCGACGTGTCGATGATCGCCCCCTTCGTAGCGCTTGGCAGCCTTCAGGCGATCTTCGGCATCACCGGAGGCGCCATGGGCGTCCTGCCGATCCTGGCGGCGCTGGCCATCGCGATCCTGGTCACGGGGCTGATCGGCATCGGCGCGGACAAGCTGGTGATCTCGCGCTTTCGCCGCTCGCCGGCGATGATGGCGCTGGTGGCCACCGTGGCCCTGGGCACGGTGATCCGCGAGCTGATCCGGGGCTTCTATCCGCAGGGCTCGAACCCCAAGGCGTTCCCGGCCATCGCCCAGGGCTTCCTGGAGATCGGCCCGCTGCGCCTGCCCGCCCAGCCGGTGCTGATCGTCGGCACGACCGTGCTGGTCGTGGCGCTGATGTATGGGCTGATGCAGAAGACGCCCATCGGCACCCGCATCCGCGCCGTGGCCGAGGATGCGGCGACCGCGCGGCTGATGGGGATCACGCCCTCGCGCATCTTCGCCTTCACCTTCTTCCTCGCCTCGGCGGCGGGGGCGCTGGGGGCGCTGTTCTTTGCCAGCCATGCCGGGGTGGTGCGATTCGACTTCGGCGTGCAGCTGGGGCTGATCGGCTTTTCGGCCGCGGTGATCGGCGGGCTGGGTTCGATGACCGGGGCGATCCTCGGCGCGCTGGCCATCGCCGGGATCGAAAGCATCGTGCAGGCCAACATCGCCGACGGCGCCTCATACCGCCTCGTCTTCGCCTTCCTGCTCGTCATCCTGATGCTGTGCCTGCGGCCCTCGGGCCTGCTGGGCAAGCCCGTCTTCGAAAAGGTCTGAGCCGATGTCCACGACCCTGACCAATATCCACAGCCGCACGGCCCTGCCCGCCAGCCTGATCGTCGCCGCGACCGAGATCGGCGGCGCGATCCTGCTGGGCGCCTTTCTGCTGGCGGAATCGACGCCGCTGGTGGTGGCGCTGCTGGCGGTGATGGGCGCGCTGTTCGCGGCCCTGCAGTATCGCCCGCAGATCGAGGAGGTGATCGTCGCCGCCTTCCACGACGCGCGCGGGCTGGCCACGGCGCTGGCCGTCGCCATCGTGCTGATCTACCCGTTCTTCCTGGGCGGCAACACCTATGCGCTGCACCTGCTGATCGTCTCGCTGCTTTATTCGGTGCTGGCCCTGGCGCTGAACTTCCAGCTCGGCTCGGCCAATATCCCGAACTTCGCCACCGGCGCGACCTATGGCATCGGCGCCTATACCTCGGCGCTGCTGGCGATCCATCTCGGCTGGAGCTTCTGGGCGACGCTGCCCGCCGCCGCCATCGTCGCCACCGTCTTCGGCTTCCTGCTGGGCATCCCGTCGATGCGCACGCGCGACAGCTACCTGGCGCTGGTGACGATCGCCTTCGGCATCGTCATCCACCAGATGCTGAACAACCTCAGCTGGACCGGCGGCCCGAACGGCCTGGTCGGCATCCCGGCGCCCAGCCTGCTGGGCCATTCCTTCATGCGGCCCATCGAGCTGTTCGGCTTCCGGCTGCCGTCGCAGGCGAATTTCTACTATCTCTCGGCGGCGCTGCTGGGGCTGGCGATCCTGTCGGCCAAGCGGCTGCACGAAAGCCGCGTGGGCCTGGCCTGGAACGCGATCCGCGCCGACGAGCTGGCGGCGAAATGCCAGGGCATCAACGTGGTCTGGTACAAGATCCTGGCCTTCGGCGTGGACGCCTTCCTGGCCGCCTTCGCCGGCACGATCTATGCCTTCTACATCTCGTATATCTCGCCCGACAACTTCACCTTCCTGGTCTCGGTCACGATCATGACCATGGTGATCGTCGGCGGCATGGACAACACGCTGGGGGTGATCCTGGGCGCCTTCCTGCTGACCATGCTGCCCGAAAAGCTGCGGGTGTTTTCCGACTACCGCCTGCTGTTCGTCTCGGTCGTGGTGATCCTGTTCCTGATCCTGCGCCCCAAGGGGCTGTTCCCGCAACGCCAGCGCCATTACGGAGGCCAGTGATGACCACGCCGCTGCTGAAACTGAGCGGGCTCGGCATCCGCTTCGGCGGCCTCGTCGCCGTCGATGCCGTCGACCTGACCGTCGCCCCCTCGACCATCACCTGCATCATCGGCCCGAACGGGGCGGGGAAATCCACGCTGTTCAACCTGATTACCGGGATCTACCGCCCGACCTCGGGCACCGTGGCCTTGCAGGGCGACCCGATCACCGGCCTGCCCGCCCACAGGATCGCCGCGCGCGGCATCGCCCGCACCTTCCAGTCCTCGCGCCTGTTCGAGGACCTGTCGATCCTCGACAATGTCATCATCGGCATGCATGGCCGCACCCGCACCGGCGTGCTGACCGCGCTGCTGCGCCCGGCGAAGTCCCGGCGCGAGCTGGAGGCCTGCGCCACCGAGGCCGAGACGATCCTGCGCGGCATCTCGGACGAGCTTTTCGCCCGCCGCTACCAGCCCGCCGGCATCCTGCCGCAGGCCGACCGGCGCCGGCTGGAGATCGCCAGGGCGCTGGCCTCGCATCCGAAGCTGATCCTGCTGGACGAGCCCTCGTCCGGCATGGACGACCGCGACACGGCGGCGCTGATGGCCGATATTCGCCGCGTCATGGCCGACAATCCCGGCCTGTCCTTCCTGATCATCGAGCACGACATGCGGCTGGTCGCCGAATTGCCCGACAATGTCGTGGTGATCGACTATGGCAAGAAGATCGCCGAGGGGGATTTCGCCACCGTGCGCCAGCTTCCCCGCGTGCAGCAAGCCTATCTCGGACAGAAGGCGGTCGAACATGCTTGAACTCAGCAACGTCAGCACCTCCTATGGCCCCGTCGCCATGCTGCGCGGGGTCAGCATGACCATCGGCAAGGGCGAACTGGTCTGCCTGCTCGGCCCGAACGGCGCCGGAAAGTCCACCACATTCAAGGCGCTGACCGGGCTTTTGCCGCTGGACGGCGGCGCGGTGCGGATGATGGGCCGCGACATCGCCCGGCTGGGCACCGAAAGGCTGGCCGCGCTCGGCGTCGGCTTCGTCCCCGAGGGGCGGCGGCTGTTCCCGACCCTGACCGTACGCGAGAACCTGAAGCTCGGCTACGACGCCTCGGGCTGCGCCATCCCCTTCGAGACCCGGCTGGAGCTGATCCACGACATGTTTCCGCGCATCCGCGAGCGGATGAACCAGCAGGCCAACACCATGTCCGGGGGCGAACAGGCCATGGTGGCGCTGGCGCGGGCCCTGATCGGCGATCCCGAGATGCTGGTGATGGACGAGCCCTCGCTGGGCCTGTCGCCCAAGCTGATCGACGAATATTTCGAGACCGTGGTCCGCATCCATGCCGAGGGCAAGACCGTGCTGCTGATCGAGCAGAATGCCGAGACCGCGCTGTCGATCTCGGACCGCGGCTATCTGCTGGTGCGGGGCCGGATCGCGGTCAGCGGCACCCGCGCCGAGATGCTGCGGGACGACACGATCCGGCACATGTATCTGTGACCGCCGGGACGGGTCGCCCCCCGCCGACCCGTCCCATGCAGGCCCCGGCCAAGGTGAATGCCTTGCAGCGCCGTCCCCCG
The DNA here is from genome assembly GCF_029909815.1 of Paracoccus ferrooxidans. Classification (NCBI taxonomy): domain Bacteria; kingdom Pseudomonadati; phylum Pseudomonadota; class Alphaproteobacteria; order Rhodobacterales; family Paracoccaceae; genus Paracoccus; species Paracoccus ferrooxidans. The sequence goes on from NZ_CP038201.1 coordinate 760,159, forward strand.
GCGGGGCGGCGCTTCTTGCCGCGTCACGGAAAGGCCGGCCGGATCTTCGCCGCGGTAATCGGCGGGATCGGTGCCGCCCCGCCCGCGGATGCAACCCGCATGGATATAACCCAAGGGTATATTTCTGCGCGACCATGCGATGATATGGCCGCCTTCCCCAAGATAGAGTGCTGCCTCAGGACGCTTGCCGCAGGCGCCGGCCAGAGGAGGGCCGCGCCACCGCGACGGAATGCGGCGGATCATGGGAGGTTAGGCAATGCTCAACAGACGGACATTCATCGCCTCGGGCGCGGCGCTGGCGGGGCTGGGGCTGGGGCGCCCGGCGCTGGCGCAGCGCAAGGCGATCAGGATCGGCTATGTCAGCCCGCAGACCGGGCCGCTTTCGGCCTTTTCGGCCTCGGACACCTTCACCGTCAGGCAGTTCCTGGCCGCCGCGCCCGGCCTTGGCCTGGACGTCGAGGTCATCGTCAAGGACAGCCAGTCCAACCCCAACCGCGCCGCCGAGGTGGCGCGCGAACTGATCAGCCGCGACGAGGTGAACCTGATCCTGGTGGCATCGACCCCCGAGACCACCAACCCGGTGTGCAGCGTGGCGGAATCCGAGGAGATCCCGGTGATCTCGACCGTGGCGCCCTGGCAGCCCTGGTTCATCGGCCAGCAGGGCAACCCGGCCGACCCGGAAAGCTGGCAGGAATTCGACTATGTCTATCACTTCTTCTGGGGGCTCGAGGACAATGTCCGCGTCTTCATGAACATGTGGGACGCCGTTCAGACCAACAAATCGGTCGGCGCGCTCTGGCCCAACGACAGCGACGGCAATGCCTGGTCCTCGGACGTGGGCATGCCGCCGGCGCTGGCCGAGGCCGGCTATCGGCTGACCGATCCGGGCCGCTACCAGAACCTGACCGACGATTTCAGCGCCCAGATCAACGCCTTCAAGCAGGCGCAGGCCGAGATCCTGGTCGGCATCCCGATCCCGCCGGATTTCACCACCTTCTGGACCCAGGCCCGCCAGCAGGGCTACCGGCCCAAGCTGGTCTCGGTCGCCAAGGCGCTGCTGTTTCCCGAAAGCATCGCCGCGCTTGGCGAGCTGGGCGACAACCTGACCTGCGAGGTCTGGTGGTCGCCGCAGCACCCGTTCCGCTCGTCCCTGACCGGGCAGAGCGCGGGCGAGCTGGCCGCCGATTTCGAAACCGCGGCCAAGCGGCAATGGACCCAGCCCGCCGGCTTCGTCCATGCGCTGTTCGAGGTCGCCGCGGACGCCATCCGCCGCACGGACGACCCGACCGACGGCGATGCGCTGGCCGAATCCATCGCCGCCACCGACCTGCAAACCGTGGTCGGCCGCGTCGCCTGGGGGCAGCAGAACGTGCCCGAATTCGCCCGCAGGAACGTTGCCAAGACGCCCCTGGTCGGCGGGCAATGGCGCCGCAAGCAGGACGGCGGCTTCGATCTGGTGATCGTCGAGAACGCGCTGGCGCCCGAGATCCCGCTGGGCGACAGCATTCGGACCTTGGCGTGATGGCGCTGCTTTCGCTGCAATCCGTGTCGAAAAGCTTCGGCGCGCTGAAAGTCACCGACGATGTCAGCTTCGACCTGCAACCCGGCGAGGCGCTTGGCATCATCGGCCCCAACGGCGCCGGGAAATCGACGCTGTTCAACCTGATCACCGGCAACCTGCGGCCGGATTCCGGGCAGATCCTGCTGGACGGGCGCGACGTCAGCGGTGATTCGGTCATGGCGCGCTGCGCGGCGGGCATCGGCCGTTCGTTCCAGATCCCGCAGCCCTTCGGCCACCTGTCGGTCTATGAAAACCTGCTGGTCGCGGCACGCTTCGGCGGCGGGCTTGCGGCGGCCGAGGCGCCGGAGTTCTGCATGGACATCCTGCGCCGCACCGGGCTGGCCGGCGTGGCCGACAGTCCCGCCGGCGGCCTGCCGCTGCTCAGCCGCAAGCGGCTGGAGCTGGCGCGCGCCATGGCAACGCGGCCGCGGGTGCTGCTGCTCGACGAGATTGCCGGCGGGCTGACCGATGCCGAATGCGTCGAGCTGGTCGCCACCATCCGCGCCATCCATGCCGAGGGCACCGCCATCGTCTGGATCGAGCATGTGCTGCATGCGCTCAACAGCGTGGTCGGCCGGCTGATCGTGCTGAATTTCGGCCGGCTGCTGATGGTCGGCGACGTCAGGACAGTGATGAACTCGGCCGAGGTGCGCGAGATCTACCTGGGGGCCGAGGTATGAGCGAACCCATCCTGTCGGTTTCCGGCCTGACCGCGCATTACGGCGATTTCCAGGCGCTGTTCGGCGTCGACGTGGCGCTGGAGCAGGGCGAGGTCGTGGCCATCATCGGCGCCAACGGCGCCGGCAAGACCACCCTGATGCGGGCGATCACCGGCATCGCCCGCATCAGCGCCGGCCGCGTCCGGCTGGACGGGCGCGATATCACCGGCACCCCGGCGCCCGACATCCTGATGGCCGGCATCGCCATGGTTCCCGAGGGGCGGCGGCTCTTCCCCTCGCTCAGCGTCGAGGAGAACCTGCTGATCGGCGCCCATGCGCGCCGCATCCAGGGGCACTGGAACCTGGAAAGCGTCTATCGCCTGTTCCCCGTCCTGCGCGAGCGGCGCGACCATCCCGGCACGGCGCTGTCGGGCGGCCAGCAGCAGATGGTCGCCATCGGCCGGGCGCTGATGTCCAACCCGCGCGTGCTGCTGTGCGACGAACTCAGCCTCGGCCTCGCCCCGGTGGTGATCCGCGAGATCTATGCCGCCTTCCCCGAGATCCGCGCCAGCGGCGCCTCGATCGTGGTGATCGAGCAGGACGTGAGCCAGGCGCTGAAGGTGGCCGATTACGTGCATTGCATGATGGAGGGCCGCATCACCCTGTCCGGCCGGCCGGCCGAGCTGTCGCGCGACGCGATCCACGACGCCTATTTCGGAGCGACCCACTGATGTTTTCGCTGGATACAATCGTGCAGGGCCTGCTGGTGGGCGGGCTATACGCGCTTTTCGCCGCCGGGCTCAGCCTGGTCTTCGGCATCATGCGGCTGGTGAACCTGGCGCATGGCGACCTGATCGTGCTGGGCGCCTATCTGATCCTCGGCCTGGGCACGGTGACGGGCATGAACCCCTTTGTCGCGGCGCTGATCGCCATGCCGCTGATGTTCGGCCTGGGATGGCTCTTGCAGACCCGCCTGCTGAATCGCGTGCTGGGCGAGGACATCCTGCCGCCGCTGCTGGTCACTTTCGGGCTTTCGGTGGTGATCCAGAACGGGCTGCTTGCCGCCTTTACCGCCGACAGCCGCAAGCTGGCGGCGGGGCCGGTCGAATCCGCCTCGGTCGCCATCGGGCCGGTGCATATGGGCGTGATGCCGGTGATGACGCTGGCCACGGCGGTCGCGGTCATCCTGGGGCTGAACCTGCTGTTCTACCGCACCGCGCTGGGACGCGCCTTCCGCGCCACCTCGGACGATGCGGTGACGGCGCAGCTGATGGGCATCCGGCCGCAGCGCATCTTCGCCATGGCCACCGGCATCGCCCTGGTCGTCGCCGCCATCGCCGCGCTCTACCTGGGCACGCGGGCGAATTTCGACCCGTCCATCGGGCCGGCGCGATTGCTCTATGCCTTCGAGGCGGTGATCATCGGCGGGCTGGGCAGCCTCTGGGGCACGCTGGCCGGAGGCGTGATCATCGGCCTTGCCCAGACCATGGGCGCGGCGGTCAACCCGGAATGGCAGATCCTGGCCGGGCATGTCGCCTTCGTGCTGATCCTGATGGTCCGCCCGCGCGGGCTGTTCCCCCGAGCCATCGACTGAAAGGGCGCCATGATGAAAACCACCTTTCCCGCATATCGCCCCCTGGCGCTCGCCGTCCTTGCCGCAGCCGCCCTGGCGCTGGTGCCGCTGATCGGCCCGCGCGCCGTGGTGCAGGATCTGTTCGGCATCCTCTGCCTGCTGGTGCTGGCGCTGAACTGGAACATGCTGGCGGGCTTTGCCGGGCTGGTCTCGGTCGGGCAGCAGGCCTTCGTCGGCATCGGCGCCTATGCCATGTTCGCCGCCGTCATCCTGTTCGGGCTGGACCCGCTGGCCGGCGTGCTGCTGGGTGGGCTGGTCGCCATGGCGCTGGCCGTGCCGGTGGCCTGTTTCGTCTTTCGCCTGAACGGCGCCTATTTCGCCATCGGCACCTGGGTCGCGGCCGAGATCGCCCGGCTGGGCCTGGGCCAGTGGAAGGCGCTTGGCGGCGGCACCGGCACCTCGCTGCCCAAGGGCACGACGCGCGACATGCTGGGCGTCGGGCCGATCAAGGAATGGCTGGGCGTCTCCAGCGCGGCGGCCAGCGACATCGTGCTTTACTGGCTGGCCTTGGGGCTGGTGCTGGTGACGCTGGGCATGTCCTGGGCCTTCCTGCGCTCGCGCATGGGGCTGGGATTGCAGGCGATCCGCGACAATGCCATGGCCGCGCGTTCGGTGGGCGTCGATCCGGTGCGGCTCAAGGCGCTGGTCTTTCTGCTGACCGCCTTCGGCACCGGCCTTTGCGGCGGGCTGCTGTTCATCCAGATCACCCGCATCACCCCGGACGCGGCCTTCTCGCTGCTGGACTGGACCGCCTTCGTGCTGTTCGTGGTGGTGATCGGCGGCATCGGCACCCTGCCCGGCCCCATCGTCGGCGTGGTGGTGTTCTATGCGCTGGAGCGGCTGCTGTCGGATTACGGCAGCGCCTATCTGATCGTGCTGGGCCTGTTCGGCATCGCGGTCATGCTGTTCGCCCGGCGCGGCATCTGGGGCAGCCTGTCCGGGCGCACCGGGCTGGAGCTTCTGCCGCTGGGCCACCGCGCCCCCGACCCTGCACCGGCCCTCCGGCCCTGAGATTCAAGAAAGGAAAGCATCATGTCCTATTTCACCGAAGCAGGCTCGGTCGAGGCGGTGAACGCCCGCATGGCCGAGGACATCGACCCGCGGCTGCGGCAGGTGATGGCCTGCCTGGTCAAGCACCTGCACGCCTTCGCCAAGGAAATCGTCCTGACCCAGGAGGAATGGGAGATCGGCATCGACTTCCTGACCCGCACCGGCCAGATCTGCTCGGGCGAACGGCAGGAGTTCATCCTGCTCTCGGACGTGCTGGGCTTCTCCATGCTGGTCGATGCGATCAACAACCGCCGCCCCGAGGGCGCGACGGAAAACACCGTCTTCGGCCCCTTCCATGTCGAGGGCGCGCCGATCCGCGAGATGGGCGCATGCATCAGCCTGGACGGCAAGGGCGAAAGCTGCCTGTTCGAGGGCCGGGTGCTGGACCTGGACGGCAATCCCGTCGAGGGCGCGACCGTCGATGTCTGGTCCGACAATGCCGACGGCTTCTATGACGTGCAGCAGCCGGGCATCCAGCCGAAATGGAACAATCGCGGCCGCTTCGTCACCGGGCCGGACGGGCGCTACAGCTTTATCGGCATCAAGCCGGTCAGCTATCCGATCCCCGACGACGGGCCGGTCGGGCAGATGCTGGGCAAGCTGGGCCGCCATCCCTATCGGCCGGCGCATATGCATTACATGGTGACGGCGCCGGGCTATCAGCGCGTCGTCACCCATACCTTCGTCGCCGAGGACGACTATATCGCCGACGATACCGTCTTCGGCGTCAAGGAGACCCTGATCGCCCCCTTCCAGCGTATCGACGGCGACACCCTCTGGCGCTCGCCCTTCGACTTCATCCTTGTCCCTGCCTGAGCCGATCATGCCCAACGTCAAGATCTATATCGACGAAACCCGCCTCGCCGCCTGCCGCGACGCCATCGAGGACGCGCTGCCCCGCCTGCGCGACCTGCTGTGCGACGGGCTGGCGGTCGAGGCCAGCGCCTGCCAGATCGCCGCGCTGCCGGTGGTGGGCCTGCCCGACCAGCCGCAGGTGAATGCCGAGCTGCTGATCCTGCCGCGCAACGGGCGCACGCCGGAACGGATCCGCGCCGTCGCCGGGACCATGCGGCAGATGCTGGAACAGGCCAGCGGCCTCGATGTCGCGGTGCGGGTGGGCATGCTGGACCCCGAGACCTATCTGGCGCTGAAATAGACCCTCAGCCGCGCCTCCGCGTCACCTGCTGGTCGTGTTCCATCCGCGCGGTCAGCCGGGCGAATTCCTCGGTCAGGAAGGCGATCAGCTGGCGCATGGCCGGCGGGCCGGGGCGGTTCTCGGGCATCAGCAGGCCCAGCTGCCGCTCGGGGTGGTCGATGCGCAGCGGCAGCGCCTCCATCGGCACGCTGCGGCGCGACAGGAACACCACCGAATAGGGCAGCACGGTCAGCGCGTCGGAACCCGCCATCACCGACTGGATCGAGGCCAGCGTGCCGCCCGAGAAGCTGACGTTGAAATCCTCTTGCCCGATGGATTTCAGCGCCCGCTCCAGGTCGCGGTAAAGCGGGCTGTTCGCCGGCGGCGCGATCCAGGTATAGGGGGCCAGGTCGGCCTGGGCGATGGCCTTGCGCCGGGTCAGCGGATGGCCGGCGCGGGCAGCGACCACGTTGCGGCTGGGCAGGACCGGGGTGAAGCTCAGCCCCGGCGGCACCTGGCTGGGATGCAGGGGCAGGATCGCCATGTCCAGCGCGCCATTGCGCAAGGACGCCTCCAGCGTATCGACATAGCCATAGGACTGGTCGATCTGCACCTCGGGGTGGCGCATCTGGAAATCCGCGATCATGGTCGAGACCACCCCGTCCATGAAGATCGGCGAGCCGCCGACCCGCAGCCGCCCGGCATGGCCCTTGCGGAAGCGCTGGACCAGCAGGCTGGCCTCCTGGTTGGCAGCACGGATGCGGGCGCCGAACCGCGCCAGGCTCAGCCCCAGCTCGGTCGGGCGCAGCGGCCGGCGGCCGGGCTGGAACAGCGGCATGCCGATGCGCTTTTCCAGCAGCGCCATGCTGCGCGAGACCGAGGGCTGCGACTTGCCAAGCGCCTCGGCCCCCTCGGTCAGCCCGCCCTTCTCGACGATCACCGCCAGGATTTCCAGATGTTCGCTGTCAATTTTCATAACTCATTATCATATTATGTTCCGTTCATCCGATCAATATCTGTCTTTGGCCGGTGTAGCTTGCCCAGGACCAGGATCGAGGGAGGAAAACCAGTGTCCTTTTTCCGCGAGGAATTCACCGCGCAAAGCCCGGCCGTCCGCGTGCGGTTCGGCAGCGGCCTGCGCAACAGCATCGCCGACGAGATCGACGCGCTCGGCGCCCGCCGCGCGCTGATCCTGACGACGCAGCAGCAGGCCGGGATGGCCGACGAGTTCGCCGCGCTTTGCGGCGACCGCGCGGCCGGCCGGTTCACCGGCGCGACCATGCACACCCCGGTCGAGGTCTCGGAACAGGCGACCGAACATGCCCGCAGCATCGGCGCCGACGTGCTGGTCGCGGTGGGCGGCGGCTCGACCACCGGCCTCGGCAAGGCCATCGCGCTGCGCACCGGCCTGCCGCAGATCGTCGTGCCCACCACCTATGCCGGCAGCGAGGCGACGCCGATCCTGGGCCAGACCGAAAACGGGCTGAAGACCACCATCACCGACCGCCGCGTGCAGCCCGAGGTCATCCTCTACGATGCCGAACTGGTCGCCACCCTGCCGGTGGCCATGACCGTGACCAGCGCGCTCAACGCCATGGCCCATGCCGCCGAGGGGCTTTACGCCCGCGACCGCTCGCCCCTGACCTCGCTGATGGCGGTCGAGGGGCTGCGCGCCTTTCGCGACGCCCTGCCCCGCGTCATCGCGGCGCCCGGCGACCTGGCAGCGCGGGGCGAGACGCTTTATGGCGCCTGGCTTTGCGGCTCGGTGCTGGGCCAGGTCGGCATGGCGCTGCACCACAAGCTTTGCCACACGCTGGGCGGCAGCTTCGACCTGCCCCATGCCGAAACCCATGCCGTGATCCTGCCCCATGCCATCGCCTATAACGCGCAGGCGGTGCCCGAGCTGCTGGCGCCGGTGGCCGAGATCTTCGGCGATGCCGATCCCGGCCAGGCGCTGCACCGCTTCGCCCGCGAAAGCGGCGCGCCGCTGGCGCTGCGCGACCTGGGCCTGAAGGAGGCGGACCTGGACCGCGCCGCCGAGATCGCCACCCGCAACCCCTACTGGAACCCGCGCCCGGTCGAGCGCGACGCCCTGCGCCGGCTGCTGGCCGCCGCCTGGGCGGGCGAGGCGCCGGGCCGCTGAGCCGCCGCCCGCGCGACCACCCGTTTCGACGAAACCCTCTGGGAGGAGAGACCCCGAATGACTGATATCGCCACCGATGTGCTGATCATCGGCACCGGCCCGGCCGGCTCGGCCACCGCCGCGCTGCTGTCCAGCTACGGCATCGCCAACATGGCGGTGAACCGCTATCGCTGGCTGGCCAACACGCCCCGCGCCCATATCACCAACCAGCGCACCATGGAGGTGCTGCGCGACCTTGGCCGCGACGTCGAGGACGAGGCCTATATGTTCGCCACCCATCAGGAACTGATGGGCGAGAACATCTTCTGCGAAAGCCTGGCGGGGGAAGAGATCGGCCGGCTGAAGGCCTGGGGCAACCACCCGCTGTCCAAGGCCGAGCACCTGATGTCCTCGCCCACCCGGATGAACGACCTGCCGCAGACCTATATGGAGCCCCTGCTGTTCAAGACCGCCTGTTCGCGCGGCACGCAGGGGCGGCTTTCCACCGAATACCTGCGCCATGTGCAGGACGAGACCGGCGTCACCACCACCTGCCGCGACCGGCTGACCGGGCAGGAGATCACCATCCGCTCGAAATACCTGGTCGGCGCCGATGGCGGCAAGTCGCTGGTCGCCGAACATGCCGGCCTGCCCTTCGAGGGCAGGATGGGCGTGGGCGGCTCGATGAACATCCTGTTCCGGGCCGACCTGTCGAAATACGTCGCGCACCGCCCCTCGGTGCTTTACTGGGTGATGCAGCCCGGCGCCGATGTCGGCGGCATCGGCATGGGGCTGGTGCGCATGGTGCGGCCCTGGAACGAATGGCTGATCGTCTGGGGCTATGACATCAACGGTCCCGAGCCGGAAGTGACCGAGGAATTCGCCACCGGAGTCGCCCGCCAGCTGGTCGGCGATCCCGAGCTGAAGATCGAGCTTTTGTCCGCCAACACCTGGACGGTGAACAACTTCTACGCCACCCGGACCTCGAACGGGCGGGTGTTCTGCATGGGCGACGCGATCCACCGGCATCCGCCGTCGAACGGGCTGGGCTCGAACACCTCGATCCAGGATGCGTTCAACCTGGCCTGGAAACTGGCCCTGGTGCTGAAGGGCCAGGCGGGCGAGCGGCTGCTGGACAGCTATGACGCCGAGCGCGCGCCGGTGGCCAGGCAGATCGTGACCCGCGCCAACCAGTCGATCACCGAGACCGGCCCGATCTTTGCCGCGCTCGGCATGGCCGAGGGGGTGGACCCGGTGCAGATGCAGAAGAACCTGCAGGCCCGCACCGACGGCACGCCCGCGGCCGAGCTGCAGCGCGAGGCGATCCGCAAGGCCATCGCCTTCAAGAAATACGAATTCGACGCGCATGGCGTCGAGATGAACCAGCGCTATCGCTCGGACGCCGTCGTGACCGACGACCAGCTGGAGCCGGACTTCCAGCTCGACCCCCAGCTGCATTACCAACCGACGACCTGGCCGGGCGCCCGCCTGCCGCATGCCTGGCTGTATCGCCACGACGACGGGGCCGAGGTCTCGACCCTGGACCTGTGCGGCCATGGCCGCTTCACCCTGCTGACCGGGCTGGGCGGCGAAGCCTGGGCCGAGGCGGCCGGCAAGGTGGCGCGCGACCTGGGCATCGACCTGGTCGCCCATGTCATCGGCCCGCGCCAGACCTATGTCGACCACAGCGGCGACTGGGCCCGCGCCTCGGAAATCAAGGACAACGGCTGCCTGCTGGTGCGCCCCGACCACCATGTCTGCTGGCGTGCGACCGGCCTGGTCGCGCAGCCCGAGGCGGAACTGGCCCGCGTGCTGCGCCAGGTGCTGGCGCGCTGAGCCCCGGCCGCCGGGCGCGTTCCGCAAGCACGCGCCCGGCGGCATGCCGCAACCCGCCCCGGCAAGGGGCGCCGCAGGACGGCGCGCGGGGCCTGATATAACATCGCGGCATATTACCCGCCGATCATGTCATGCTGTGCCCCGCCCGCCTTTGCTAACCCTGCCGAGGGGGGAGGAGACCCGGAAAGACAGGCCCGCAGCAGCGGCGCTGCCCCGCCGGGTCGTTCCTTCGCGAACAGGAGGAGGAGGAAGAACATGACGAAGCCGAAAAGACTGGCCACCTTGCCGCGCCTTGCGCTGAGCGTGGCGACGCTGGCCATCGCCCATCCGGCGCTGGCACAGGACGCCCGCCCCAACATCGTGCTGATCGTCGTCGACGACATGGGCTATTCGGATATGGGCGCCTTCGGCGGCGAAATCCCGACGCCGAACCTGGATGCGCTGGTCGGGGACGGCGTGCAGCTGACCAATTTCCACGTCGCGCCGACCTGCTCGCCGACGCGGTCCATGCTGATGTCGGGCACCGACAACCATGTCGCGGGCCTGGGCAGCATGGCCGAGGAAATCCTTGACGAGCAGCGCGGCCATCCCGGCTACGAGGGCTATCTGAACGAGCGGGTCGTCAGCTTTCCCGAGGTGCTGCGCGACAGCGGCTATCACACCTATATCTCGGGCAAATGGCACCTGGGCGGCAAGGAGGGCCAGCGCCCGAACGCCCGCGGCTTTCAGCGCTCCTTCGCCATGATGAACGGCGGCGCGCATCATTTCGACCAGACCGGCATGATCGAGGCGCTGCCCAAGGCGAACTATACCGTCGACGACCAGCCGATCGAGCTGGGCGAGGATTTCACCTATTCGACGGATTACTTCACCGCGCAGCTGATCGAGCAGATCGATTCGGCCGCCGACGACGCGCCCTTCTTCGGCTATCTGGCCTATACAGCGCCACATTGGCCCTTGCAGGCCCCAGACGCATCCATCGCGCTGTTCAAGGGCAAATACGACGCCGGCTATGACGCGATCCGCGACGCACGGCTGGCGCGGATGCGCGAGCTGGGCCTGATCGGCCCGGACGTGCAGCCCAACACCGCCCCCGACCTGTGGCCGCATTGGAACGAATTCGACGAGGCGCAGCGCGCCACCGAGGCCCGCAAGATGGAGGTCTATGCCGCCATGATCCACGAGATCGACCAGAGCGTCGGCCGCCTTGTCGATCACCTGAAGCAGAAGGGCGAATACGACGACACCATCTTCATCTTCTTCTCGGACAACGGCGCCGAGGGCCAGCTGCCCGAAAACATCATGGGCGGGCTGAACCGGGAATGGATCGACCGCGCCTTCGACAATTCGCTCGAGAACCTGGGCAGGCAGGGCTCGTATTTCGGCTATGGTCCCAGCTGGGCCTCGGTCAGCCAGACACCGTTCCGCATGGTCAAGGGCTATACCTACGAGGGCGGCACCCGCTCGCCCGCCTTCATCTCCTATCCCGGCTGGAAGAATGGCGCGCGGCTGGACCAGTTCGTGCATGTCACCGACATCGCGCCCACGCTCTTGGACCTGGCCGGCGCCACGCCGCCCGCGCAGCGCGACGGCATCGCGCTGGCGCCGATGACCGGCCATTCGCTGCGGCCCTGGCTGGAGGGTCGGGCCGAGACGGCCCGCCCGCAGGACGAGCCGGTCTGCACCGAGCTTTTCGGCCGCGTCTCGGTCTGGAAGGACGGCTGGAAGATGGTGCATAGCAACAAGCCCTGGGGCACCGGCGATTTCGAGCTGTTCGACATCAAGGCCGACCCGGCCGAGAATCGCGACCTGGCGGCGGATCAGCCCGAAAGGCTGGCAGGGCTGAAGGCCGACTGGCAGGATTGCCAGGAGCGCTTCGGCATCTACTGGAACGAGGGGCTGGCACCGCAGATGGTCTATTCCAACGAGGCCGAATACCTGTTCCCGCGCCCGCATCTGGCCGGCGCCCGCTGAGGCCATGCAATCCGGCCCAGGGGCATCGCCGTCCCTGGGCCTTATCGAAAGGACCGGCCATGACCCTGGCCCGCCAGCACGACCCCGGCGACATGGTGCCCATTCCGGGCGGCCGCTTCCTGATGGGCTCGGACCGCTTCTATCCCGAGGAGCGGCCCGTCCGCCCGGCCGAGGTCGGGGCCTTCCTCATCGACCGCCACCCGATCACCAATGCCGCATTCGCCCGCTTCGTCGCCGCGACCGGCCATGTCACCCAGGCCGAGCGGCCGCAGCCGCACCCCTCGATCCCCGGCCGCATGGTCGAGCCCTGCTCGGCGGTCTTCACCCCGCCGCTGCCCGGCACGGTGCCGAAAGGCCCGGCCAGCTGGTGGCGGCTGGTGCCCGGCGCCTGCTGGAAGCATCCGGCCGGCCCGGCCAGCGACCTTGCGGGGCTTGGGGATCACCCGGTGGTGCATGTCGCGCTGAGCGACGCGCTGGCCTATGCCGAATGGGCCGGCAAGGCGCTGCCGACCGAGGCGGAATGGGAATGCGCCGCGCGCGGCGGCCTCGCGGGCGCGGAATATGCCTGGGGCGACAGCCTGACGCCGGACGGCCGGCACATGGCGAACACCTGGCAGGGCGCCTTTCCCTTCGTCAACGACCTCGAGGACGGCTTCGCCCGCACCTCTCCGGTCGGCAGTTTCCCGGCCAATGGCTACGGGCTTTTCGACATGATCGGCAATGTCTGGGAATGGACGCTGGACGACTATGCCGCGCCCCGCGCCGAGCCCGCGCGCAGCTGCTGCCGCAAGCCGCAGGCCAGCGGCGCCGCGACCAAGGTCATCAAGGGCGGCTCCTATCTCTGCGCGCCGAACTATTGCCAGCGCTACCGCCCGGCCGCCCGCCATCCGCAGCAGACGGACATGACCACCGGGCACCTGGGCTTTCGCTGCATCCGGCAGCTCTAGCCGCGCGGCGGAAGCACTAGCAGGCTGCTGAAAAAGGATTTTGAGAGGGCGACGCAGCGGAAATCGTTCTGGATCCAGCTAATATCGGCCCGAAAATGGGGTGCTTTCGGCAAATTTGAGGCGGATTTCCCGGTTCCCCGCCCGCGCTGTCCTGTCGCAAGGACTTTTTCAGCAGCCTGTTAGGCCCCCGCCGCCGCCAGCGGCCTAGACCCGCTCCAGCGCCATGGCGATGCCTTGGCCGACGCCGATGCACATGGTCGAAAGCGACCGCCTGCCGCCTTTCAGCGCCAGCTCCAGCGCCGCGCTGCCGGTGATCCGGGCGCCGGACATGCCCAGCGGATGCCCCAGTGCGATGGCGCCGCCGTTCGGGTTCACCCGCGGGTCGTCGTCGGCAATGCCCAGCTGGCGCAGCGTCGCGAGACCCTGGGCGGCGAAGGCCTCGTTCAGCTCGATCACGTCGAAATCGGCCGGGGTCAGGCCCAGCCGCGCCATCAGCTTCTGCGACGCCGGCGCCGGGCCGATGCCCATGATGCGCGGCGGCACGCCCGCCGTCGCCCCGCCTAACACGCGGGCGATGGGCGTCAACCCATGCGCGCGCGCCGCCGCCGCCGAGGCCAGGATCAGCGCCGCCGCCCCGTCGTTCACCCCCGAGGCATTGCCCGCCGTGACCGAGCCGTTCGGGAACAATGGCCGCAGCTTGGCCAGCGCCTCGGCCGTGGTGGCGCGGGGGTGCTCGTCGGTATCGACCACCAGCGGCGCGCCCTTGCGCTGCGGGATCGTCACCGGCGCGATCTCGGCCGCGAGCCGCCCGCTGGCGATGGCTGCCGCTGCCTTGGCTTGCGAGGCCAGCGCCATGGCGTCCTGCGCCTCGCGGTCGATGCCGAAATCATCGGCGACATTCTGGCCGGTCTGCGGCATGGAATCGGTGCCGTAAGCCGCGTCCATCGCCGGGTTGATGAAGCGCCAGCCGATGGTGGTGTCGTGGATCTCGGCATGGCGGCTGAAGGCGGTTTCCGCCTTGGGCAGCACGAAGGGCGCGCGGGACATCGACTCGACGCCGCCGGCGATCATCAGCCCGGCCTCGCCCGCTGCGATCTGGCGCGCGGCAACCAGCACCGCGTCCATGCCCGAGCCGCAAAGCCGGTTGATGGTGGTGCCCGGCACTTCGAGCGGAAGGCCCGCCAGCAGCAGGGACATGCGGGCGACGTTGCGGTTGTCCTCGCCGGCCTGGTTGGCGCAGCCATAGACCACGTCGTCGACCGCCTGCCAGTCGAGCCCCGCATGACGCGCCATCAGCGCGCGCAGCGGCACCGCGCCCAGGTCGTCGGCGCGGACCGAGGCCAGCGCGCCGCCGAAACGGCCGATGGGGGTGCGGATGTAATCGCAGATAAAGACTTCGGTCATGTCACAGCTCCGGCACGACCAGGTCGCCGACCGCACCGTCCAGGTGCAGCCGCGCGCCGGTCACGGCTTGCAGGTCGTCAAGGGAAATCGCCGGCAGCTTCTCGCGCAGCACGAAACGGCCGTCCTGCACGTCCACCACGGCGAGCGAGGTATAGACGCGGGTCACGCAACCTACGCCGGTCAGCGGCAGGGTGCAGGCTTCCAGCAGTTTGGGCTTGCCGTCCTTGGTGACATGATCGGTGATGACCGCGACGCGCTTGGCGCCATGCACCAGGTCCATCGCGCCGCCGACCGCCGGCACGCCCTTGGGTCCGGTGGACCAGTTCGCCAGGTCGCCGTTCTGCGCCACCTGGTAGGCGCCCAGGATCGCCACGTCCAAGTGCCCGCCGCGCACCATGGCGAAGCTGTCGGCATGGTGGAAGAAGGCCGCGCCGGGCTTCAGCGTGATCGCCTTCTTGCCGGCGTTGATCAGATCCCAGTCCTCCTGGCCCGCGGGCGGGGCCTCGCCAAAGCCCAGGACGCCGTTCTCGGTATGGAACACCGCCTGGCGGCCGGGGGGCTGGAACTTGGCCACCATCTCGGGAAAGCCGATGCCAAGGTTCACATAGGCGCCGTCGGCGATGTCCTGCGCCGCGCGCCAGGCGATCTGGGCGTTGGTCAGTTTCCGGGTCATGCCTGCACCTCCTGGGGACGGGCGGGGGGATGGGCCGCATCGGCGCGGTTCAGCGCCTCTTCCTGCGCCGGGTTCGCAACCTCGACGATGCCAGAGACGAAGATGCCCGGCGTCACCACATGTTCGGGGTCGATGCCGCCCGGCGCGACCGCCCGCGTCACCTGCGCGATGGTGCGCGCCGCCGCCATCGCCATCAGGGGCGAGAAGTTCCGCGCCGCCATGCGATAGGTCAGGTTGCCGTAATGGTCGCCCAACTCGGCCTTGATCAGCGCCACATCGGCCTTGAGCCAGCGTTCCTGCACATAGGGCCGGCCGTCGAACTCGGCCACCGGCTTGCCGCGGGCCAGGTCGGTGCCATAGCTGGTGGGCGTGTAGAAGGCGGGGATGCCCGCGCCGCCGGCACGGATGCGCTCGGCCAGCGTGCCCTGCGGCACCAGGTCCAACTCGATCTCTCCGGCCAGGTATTTCTCGGTAAAGACCCGCGGATCGGCCGAGCGCGGGAAGGAACAGACCATCTTGCGGACCATGCCCTGCTCGATCATCGCCGCGATGCCGACATGGCCGTTGCCGGCATTGTTGTTGATGACGGTCAGGTCCCTGGGGCTGCCGGTGGCCAGAGAGCGGTCGATCAGCGCGTGGATCAGCTCGATCGGCGCGCCCGAGCCGCCGAAGCCGCCGATCATCACCGTGGCGCCGTCCGGGATGCCGACGATCGCCTCGGCCAGGTTGGGGATGCGTTTGTCCATGAACTCCTCCTGCGGGTTCCGGGGATGTCATGCGCGCCTGGGCGCCGCGAGGCCAGAGGTTTCGTGCGGATGTTGACATTTGTTCAAACTGCGTAAAAACCTGTGCGCATGGTGAACAAGACCGATTTCATCGCCTCGCTTGCCAAGGGGCTTGGCGTGATCGAGGCGTTCCGGGCCGAACGCCCGCGCCTTTCCATCGCCGAGGTGGCCGAGGCGACGGGGCTGGACCGGGCGACGGCGCGGCGCTGCCTGCTGACCCTGCACGAACTGGGCTATGCCGATTACGACGGCAAGTTCTTCACCCTGACGCCGCGCATCCTGCGGCTGGGCATGGGGGCGCTGGCGGCGATGCCGCTGGCGCAGCTGGTGCAGCCCTGGCTGGACCAGCTGTCCGAGCAGATCGGGCAATCGACCTCGGTCTCGATCCTGGACGGGACCGAGATCGTCTATCTGGCGCGGGCGGCGCAGCGGCGGGTGATGTCCATCGGGCTGATGCCGGGCTCGCGGCTGCCGGCGCATTGCACCTCGATGGGCCGGGTGCTGCTGGCCGCCCTGCCCGAGCCCGAGGCGCGCGCCATCGTCGAGCGCTCGGACCTGACGCCGCGCACCCGCCACAGCCTGACCGCGCCGGACGAGATCATGGCGCGCATCCGGCAGGCCCGCGCCGACGGCCATGCGGTGATCGACCAGGAGGTCGAGCTGGGCCTGCGCTCGCTTGCCGTGCCGCTTTGGAATGCGCATGGCCGGGTGGTGGCGGCGCTGAATACCGGGGTGGCGGCGGTGCAATCCTCGGCCGAGGAGCTGGTCACGCTCTACCTGCCGGCGCTGCTCCGGGTGCAGGAGGGGCTGCGCCGGGTGCTGCGCTAGCGGCCGGGCAGCGGCGGGCGCGGCCGGCCGGCCAGCTCGGTGGCGCTGGCCAGGTCCAGGCCGGCCATGCAGAGCAGGCGGGCCACGATCCGCTCGCTTTCCGCGGGCGAAAGCTGGCCCTCGGTGATCGCCAGGCTGGCGCCGATCAGCGCGTGGCAGGTCAGCCGCCAGGTCAGTTCGGCCGCTTCGGCCTCGAACCGGCCGGCCGCCGAGGCCTGGCGCAGGTCGCGGATGGCAAAGGGGCCCATCATGCGGAACAGCGCATCCGCGATCACCTCGGAACGGTGCAGCATCTGCCGCCAGCGCGGATCGCCGGTCGCGGTGTCCAGCACGGTGCGGATGCCGAAGGCATAGACCTGCGCCGGATCCTCGAACCTGTCGGTGACGGCCTGGATGCTGACCCCCAGGTCGTGCATCAGCCCCTCGAGCACGGCGATGGCCAGTTCGTCCTTGGACCGGAAATAGTTGTAGATCGTTCCGGCACCGACATCGGCGCGCTCGGCAATCTCCAGCATGGTGGCGGCCTCGGCGCCCTTTTCGGTCATGATCTCGCGCGCGGCCTTGATCAGCGCCGCCCTGTTGCGCCGCTGGCGCCGCGCCACGCGGCCTTCGCCCTGGATCCCTGCCTCGGCCATGTCCTGCTCCGTATTCGGACATGAACCATATTCGGAAACGAATCGGATCTCAAGCCGAGGGGCGGGCTTGCGCCGCCGGCGCGACAAGAAGCCGCGGGTAGTGCGGGAGTTTTTGGCGTCCAGCCAATGCGTTGCAAGTTCCCGGCCGGTATGAATTATAATCAAAGTTGACGATCATTCATTTTTAGAACAAATTCACCGCCGACCGATCCGCCCGCAAGGGAGCGTGGGCGATCGGGCCGGAACCCCGGCAATCGTTTCAGGGAGGAGCAAGGATGACCCCATCAACCCAAGCCAGCGACACCGATGTCGCCATCGTCGGCGCCGGCCCGGTCGGCACGCTGCTGGCGATCCTGCTGGGCCAGCGCGGCAAGCGCGTGACGCTGATCGAGCGCTGGAGCACGCATTACGACCTGCCGCGCGCCGTGACCTTCGACCACGAGATCGCGCGCATCCTGGCCACGCTGGGCATCGACGCCGAGACCGACCCCTCGATCAACCATCACGACGAGCTTTATTACTGGCGCAACGCCAGGGGCGAGAACCTGCAGGTGGTGGACTGGCAGAGCCAGTCGGCCAGCGGCTGGCGCGTGCGCTACTGGTTCAACCAGCCGCTGCTGGAAAAGCGCCTGCTGAAGCTGGCGGGCGGCATGCCGGAAATCACCATGATGCGCGGCTGGAACGCCGTCGCGCTGGACCAGGATGCCGAGGGCGTCACCCTGGCGCTGCAACAGAACCCCGAGGAAGTCGGCCCGGACGGCGAGCGCCGGACGATCCGGGCGAAATTCGTCGCCGGCACCGACGGCGCCAACAGCTTCGTGCGCCATGCGCTTGGCATCGAGAACGAGGACAAGGGCTATTTCTTCGACTGGCTGATCCTCGACATGCTGCCGAAATTCGACTACCGCGCCTCGCGCCCGGATGAGCCGGCGCAGTGGCAGCTTTGCGACCCCAGGCGCCCGACCACCATCGTCCCCGGCGGGCCCGCGCCGCAGCCCGGCCAGCCCGACCGTCGCCGCTGGGAGTTCATGGTCCTGCCCGGCGAATCGGCGGCCGAGATGCAGAGCCCGGAAAGGGCGTGGGAACTGCTGCAACCCTGGGGCCTGACCCCCGAGAATGCCGAGCTGGAGCGCGCCGCCGTCTATCGCTTCCAGGCCCGCTGGGCGAAGCAATGGCACAAGGGCCGCTGCCTGATCGGCGGCGACGCGGCGCATCTGATGCCGCCCTTTGCCGGCGAGGGCATGTGCGCCGGCGTCCGCGACGCGGTGGCCATGGCCTGGCGGCTGAACCTGATCCTCGAAGGCAAGGCGGGCCTCGGCCTGCTGGACAGCTATACCAGCGAGCGCAAGGACCACGCCTGCCACTACATCGACTTCAGCCAGGAGCTGGGCAGCATCATCTGCATCGCCGACGAGGCCGAGGCCGCCGCGCGCGACGCCCGCATGATCGCCGAGCTTCAGGCCCGCGGCCAGCGGCCGGTGCCGACCGACATCTGCCATCTCGGCCCCGGCGCCTGGTGCCCGGCCAGCGCCCATGCCGGCGAGCTGTCGGTGCAGGGCGTGGTCGAGCACAAGGGCCGGCGCGACCGCTTCGACCAGGCGGTGGGCCGGGGCTGGGTGGTGATCGGCTACGAGGCCGATCCGCTGGCGGCGCTGACGC
The DNA here is from genome assembly GCF_029909815.1 of Paracoccus ferrooxidans. Lineage (NCBI taxonomy): Bacteria > Pseudomonadati > Pseudomonadota > Alphaproteobacteria > Rhodobacterales > Paracoccaceae > Paracoccus > Paracoccus ferrooxidans. The sequence continues at coordinate 779,060 of NZ_CP038201.1, forward strand.
CCGGACAGCGGGCGCAGCTCGACCTGCTGGAGGGGTTCGGCGTGCAGGTCTGCGCCCCCGGCGGCGGCTGCGCGGTGATCGACACCGAAGGCACCTACAAGCGCTGGCTCGACGAGATCGACGCGAAATACGTGCTGATCCGGCCGGATTTCTATGTCGCGGCCACGGCGAACAGCGCCGAGGCTTTCCGGCAGCGCGTCGATGCGGTGATGCAGGCGCTGGACCTGGCCGACAGCCCGGCGCTGGCGGCCGAGTAAGGGGCGAGCCTCCGATCCGGGCAAATGGCCTGATCGGTGCCTTCCAGCGCATCGACGGCAAGACCACCATTCGATGGACGCGGGGCGCAAGCCCGCTGACAGAAACGGCCGCGCCGGCTTGGCGCGGCCGTTGTCGTTTGCCGCCCGGAGAAGATATTCCATTACATGGAATGACATATCTGCAGAATATGGCCAGAGAGGGCCGAAAGCCCGGCTCCCAGCAATTTTTACTTGCACTTTGCCGAGAATCGCCCAGAAATTCCCGAAAACGCGGCAGCTGTCATGTCCATATCATGGATCGCCAGCAGGGAGGGGAGGCCCGCCGCCATGGGAGGGATGCGATGCAACTGACCGACACCCAGCCAGAGGGCGAGCTGGCCCTGGGCGGCATCGAGGCCTTGGCCGAGCCCAAGCGCGCCGAACGCTGGATGCGCCCGGTCGAGATCCTGGCCGCCGGCCTTCTTGTGGTGATGATCGTCACCGTGCTGGCGAACGTGTTCTTCCGCTATGTGCTGGCCAAGCCGCTGATCTGGGGCGACGAGGTCGCATCCATCAGCTTCATCTGGATGGCGATGCTGGGCGCGGCGCTGGCGGTGGACCGGCACGAGCATATGCGCCTGACCGTGTTCCTGCCGCTGCTGCCCGAGCGGCTGGCGCGGGTGGCCGAGGTGGCGGGGCAGGTGCTGGTCTGCGTCCTGCTGCTGCGGCTTTTGCCGGTCGCGGTGGAATATGCCTATGAGGAAAGCTTCGTCAGGTCGCCGGCGCTGGGGCTGCCGATGTCCTGGCGCGCCTCGGCCCTGCCGGCGGGGATCGGGCTGATGGCGGTGCTGGCGGTGATTTCGGTCCTGCGGTCGCGCGAATGGCGCATCATCGCCGCGACCCTGGCCGTCACGGCGGCGGCGGTGGCGCTGATGTGGTTCGCGCGGCCGGCGCTTCTGTCCATCGGCAACTGGAACCTGCCGATCTGGCTGGGCCTGCTGGTCGCGGTGCTGCTTTGCATCGGCGTGCCCATCGCCTTCTGCTTTGCGCTGGGGACGCTGGCCTATCTGACCTTCGCCAGCCATGCGCCGATCTTCGTGATGATGGGCCGCATCGACGAAGGGATGTCCTCGCTGATCCTGCTGTCGGTCCCGGTCTTCGTGCTGCTGGGCTGCATCCTCGACGCCACCGGCATGGGCAAGGCCATCGTCAATTTCCTCGCCTCGCTCCTCGGCCACGTCAAGGCGGGGATGAGCTATGTGCTGCTGGGCTCGATGTTCCTCGTCTCGGGGATTTCCGGCTCCAAGGTCTCGGACATGGCGACGGTGGCCCCGGCGCTGTTCCCCGAGATGCGCAGGCGGGGCCATTCCGCGCCCGAGATGACGGCGCTGCTCGCGACGGGCGCGGCCATGGCCGATACCGTGCCGCCTTCGATCGTGCTGATCGTCCTGGGCTCGGTCGCCGGGGTGTCGATCGCAGGGCTCTTCACCTCGGGCTTCGTGATCGCGATGGTGCTGCTGGTCGTGCTGGCGGTGCTGGCGCGCTGGAAGGCACGGGCCGAGGACATGTCGGGCGTGCGCGCCGCCACCCTGCCGCTGATCGGCAGGACCGCGATCATCGCCGCGCCGGCGCTGGTCCTGCCCTTCATGATCCGCAGCCTGGTCGGCGGCGGCGTGGCGACCGCGACCGAGGTCTCGACCATCGCCGTGGTCTATGCCTTCGTCATCGGCGTCGTGCTTTACGGCGGCATCCCGATCCGCAGGCTGGGCACCATGCTGGTCGAGACGGCCGCCATGTCCGGCGCGATCCTGCTGATCCTGGGCGCGGCATCCGCAATGGCCTGGGCGCTGACGCAATCGGGTTTCGCCCGCGACCTGATGGCCGTCGTCACCGGCCTGCCGGGCGGCTGGGTGGTGTTCATGCTGGCCTCGATCCTGATCTTCCTGATCCTCGGCTGCGTGCTCGAGGGGCTGCCGGCCATCGTGCTCTTGGCGCCGATCATGTTCCCCATCGCCCGCGGCCTGGGCATCCACGACATCCATTACGCCATGGTCATCGTCACCGCGATGAACATCGGGCTGATGGCGCCGCCCATCGGCATCGGCTTCTACATCGCCTGCAAGATCGCCAACGTGCCCGCCGACCAGGTCATGCGCCGGATCTGGCCCTATCTGGCGGCGCTGCTGGTCGGCCTGCTGGCCATCGCCGCCGTGCCGGCGTTCTCGACCGCCTTGCTTTGACGTCAACAACCCTCGGGGAGGAGGAAACCATGACCATCACCCGCCGCAGCATCCTGATGGGTGCCGCCGCAGGCGCGCTTGCCGCGCCCTTCATCCGGCCGGGCGCCGCCCGCGCCGCCGAGTTCAGCTACAAGATCGCGAACAACCAGCCCTTGGAGCATCCCAGCAACGTGCGGCTGGCCGAGGCGGTCAAGGCGATCCTCGAGGAAACCTCGGGCGCGGTGGACATCCAGATCTTCCCCTCGAACCAGCTGGGCGCCGATACCGACGTGCTGGGCCAGCTGCGCTCGGGCGGGGTCGAGTTCTTCCAGCTTTCGCCGGTGATCCTGTCGACGCTGGTGCCGAACGCCTCGATCAACGGCGTGGGCTTCGCCTTCCCCGACTACGACACCGTCTGGAAGGCGATGGACGGCGAGCTGGGCGCCTATGCCCGCGGCCAGATCGAGAATGCCGGCCTGGTGGTGATGGACAAGATCTGGGACAACGGTTTCCGGCAGACCACCACCTCGACCAAGCCCATCCAGACGCCCGAGGATTTCCAGGGTTTCAAGATCCGCGTGCCGGTCAGCCCACTCTGGACCTCGCTGTTCTCGGCCTTCGGCGCCGCGCCTGCCTCAATCAACTTTGCCGAGGTCTATACCGCGCTGCAGACCGGCATCGTCGACGGGCAGGAAAACCCGCTGGCGATCATGAAGGTCGCGAAGCTGTGGGAGGTGCAGAAATACCTGTCCATGACCAACCACATGTGGGACGGGTTCTGGCTGCTGGGCAACCGCCGCGCCTGGGGCGCCCTGCCCGAGGACGCGCAGCAGGTCGTCGCCAAGCATTTCAACGCCGGCGCGGAACGCCAGCGCGAGGATGTCATGGCGCTGAACGCCACCCTGCGCGGCGACCTGGAAAGCCAGGGCTTCGTCTTCAACGACGTGGACCCGCAGCCCTTCGAGGACAAGCTGCGCGAAGCCGGCTTCTATGCCGAGTGGAAAAAGACCTATGGCGACGAGGCATGGGAGATCCTGGAAGCCGCCGTCGGCCGGAAGCTGGCCTGATGACGGACGCGCCCGCCCCTGAAGCGACCGGCGGCGCGCAGGCGGTGGCGCGCGCGCTGTCGCTGCTGTCGCTGGTCGGAAGGGGCGGCGACGCGGGGCTGGCGCTGGGGCAATTGGCCGCCGCCTCGGGGCTGACAAGGCCCACGGTGCGGCGGCTGCTGCTGGCCCTGGCCGCAGCGCGCATGGTCGAGCAGGACCGCCGCAGCCGGCGCTATCACCTGGGCCCCGAGGCCTATCTGCTGGGCACGTTCGCCGCCGAGCGCCACGGCATCCTGCATCACGCCCGCGACTCGATGCTGCGGCTGGCGCGCCAGACCGGCGACACCCTGCTGCTGACCGTGCCGCAGGGCGACCATACCCTGTGCCTCGAGCGGATCGAGGGCGATTTCCCGATCCGCACCCACGCCCTGATGCGCGGCGACCGCAAGCCGGCCGGCGTCGGCGCGGGCGCGCTGGCGATCCTCGCCGCCCTGCCCGCGCCCGAGGGCGACGCGCTGCTGCGCCGCGTGGCGCCCTTGGCCGAGGCGCTGGCCCCCGGCCTTGCCCCGGCCCTGGCCGAGGATCTGGCGCAGGCGCGCGCGGCCGGCCATGCGCTGAACCCCGGCCGGGTGGTGCCGGGGTCGTGGGGCCTGGGCGTGGCGATCCTGTGGCCGGACGGGCGGCCGGCCGGCGCGCTGTCCATCGCCGCCATCGAGAACCGCATGGGCGAGGCCCGGCAGGCCGAGCTGGCCGCCCTGCTGCATCGCGAGGCGCGGCTGGTCGAAGCCCGCCTTGCCGCGCTGGACACGCAACCGAAAAGGAACATCGCATGACAGATCCGCTGATCGTCGGCTGGGCACATACGAAATTCGGCAAGTCCGAGGCGCCCGACACGCTGGCCCTGATGGCCGAGGTGGCGCGGCCCGCGCTGGACCATGCCGGCCTGCCGCCCGATGCCGTCGACGGCATCTTCGTCGGCGTCTACAACAACGGCTTCTCGCGCCAGGATTTCCAGGGCGCGCTGGTCGCCATGGGCACGCCGGAACTGGCGGGCGTGCCCTTCATGCGCACGGAAAACGCCTGCGCCACCGGCTCGGCCGCGCTGTATGCGGCGGCGGATTTCATCGCCTCGGGCCGCGGCCAGGTCGCCCTGGTGATCGGCGCCGAGAAGATGAGCGCGACCCCCGGCGACCAGGTCGGCGACATCCTGCTGTCCGCCAGCTACGTCCCCGAGGAGGGCGAGATCCCCGGCGGCTTCGCCGGCGTCTTCGGCCGCATCACCGAGAGCTATTTCCAGCGCCACGGCGACCGTTCCGAGGAACTGGCGATGATCGCCGCCAAGAACCATGAAAACGGCATGCGCAACCCCTATGCGCATATGCAAAAGCCCTTCGACCTGGCCTTCTGCAACACCATCTCGGACAAGAACCCGCGCGTCGCCGGGCCGCTGCGGCGCACCGATTGCTCGCTGGTCTCGGACGGGGCGGCGGCGCTGGTGCTGGCCGCGCCCGAGGTGGCGGCCGAACTGCAGCGCGCCATCCGTTTTCGCGCCCGCGCCCAGGCCGGCGACCTGCTGGCGCTGTCGCGGCGCGATCCCATCGCCTTCGACGGCCCGCACCGGGCCTGGGCGGCGGCGCTCGATCAGGCCGGGCTCGGCATCATGGACCTGGCGCTGGTCGAAACCCATGACTGCTTCACCACCGCCGAGATGATCGAATACGAGGCCATGGGCCTTGCGCCCCGCGGCCAGGGCTGGCGCGTCATCCGCGACGGCGTGACCCGGTTCGACGGCGCGCTGCCGGTGAACCCCTCGGGCGGGCTGAAGTCGCGCGGCCATCCGATCGGCGCCACCGGCGTCTCGCAGCATGTCATGGTCGCGATGCAGCTGGCCGGCGATGCCGGCGCCATGCAGGTGCCGGGCGCCAGCTTGGGCGGGGTCTTCAACATGGGCGGCGCGGCGGTCGCCAGCTATTGCTCGATCCTGGAGCGCGTGAAATGACGGAACCCGCCATCGACCCGGCCGGCGGCCAGCGCCCGGTTTCGACCAGGGTGATGAACCTTGCCACCTTCCTGACCCAGGCCGCGCGGCGCGACCCCGACGGCATCGCGCTGGTCATGGGTGAGGCGCGCTGGACCTGGGCCGAGTTCGAGGCCCGCACAGACGCCCTGGCCCATGCGTTGCAAACCCGCTTCGGGCTGCAAAAGGGCGACCGGGTCATGTGCCAGTCGCAGAACTGCATGGAGATGATGCAGGCCATGTTCGCCACCTGGCGCGCCGGCGGCGTCTGGGTGCCTGCGAATTTCCGCCAGACGCCCGAGGAGGTAGCTTGGCTGACCCAATCCTCGGGGGCAAGGCTGATGTTCTGCAACGCCGCATTCCCCGACCACGCGGCGGCCTGCGGCGTGACCACGCTGGTCTTCGGCGAGGCCGGTTTCGGCCCCTCGGTGCAGGCGATCACCGCCGAGCATTGGGGAAGCCGCCCGCAGGTCGCCGTGGTGGATCGCGACGATCCCTGCTGGTTCTTCTTTACCTCGGGCACCACGGGCCGGCCCAAGGCCAGCGTTCTGACCCATGGCCAGATGGCCTTCGTGGTGACGAACCACCTGGCCGACCTGATGCCGGGCCTGACGGGCGAGGACGCCTCGCTGGTCGTGGCGCCGCTGTCACATGGCGCGGGCGTGCATCAGCTGACGCAGGTGGCGCGGGGGGTCAAGACCGTGCTGCTGCCGACCGAGCGTTTCGACGCGGCGCAGGTCTGGGATCTGGTGCGGGAATGGCGGGTGTCCACCATGTTCACCGTGCCGACCATCCTGAAACTGCTGGTCGAGCATCCGGCGACGGTGGCGGCCGACACTTCGTCGCTGCGCTATGTGATCTATGCCGGCGCACCGATGTATCGCGTGGACCAGCAAAGGGCGCTGCGCGTCCTGGGCAAGGTGCTGGTGCAATATTTCGGCCTGGGCGAATGCACCGGCAACATCACCGTCCTGCCCGCGCATCTGCACGAGGCCGAGGACGGCCCCGCCACCCGCCTCGGCACCTGCGGCCATGCCCGGACGGGCATCGAGATCCAGGTCCAGGACGACCAGGGCCGCGAATTGCCGCCCGGCCAGACCGGCGAGATCTGCGTCATCGGCCCCGCCGTCTTCGCCGGCTATTACCGCAACCCGCAGGCCAATGCGAAGGCGTTCCGCGACGGCTGGTTCCGCACCGGCGACCTGGGCCACATGGACGAGGCGGGGTTCCTCTATATCACCGGACGCGAGTCGGACATGTTCATCTCGGGCGGCTCGAACGTCTATCCGCGCGAGATCGAGGAAAAGATCCTGACCCATCCCGCCATTTCCGAGGTCGCGGTGCTGGGCGTGCCCGACCCGCTCTGGGGCGAGGTCGGCTGGGCGATCTGCGTCGCCCAAACCCCCGTGGCCGAAGAGGAGATGGCGGCATTCCTGGCCCCGAAGCTGTCGCGCTACAAGCTGCCCAAGCGCTTCCTGTTCTGGGAGGCGCTGCCGAAATCGGCCTATGGCAAGATCACCAAGAAGATGATCCGCGAAGAGCTGGAGGCGCGCGGCTTGCTGGAGCAGGCCCCGGCATGAGCATGGTCCATCCCGGTCCCCGCGCGGCCGAGCGCGTGCAGGCCCGGCGCGCCGCGCTGCGACCCATCCACGGCAGGCTGCGCGCGGGCCAGACGGTCATGCAGGCGGTGGGCGATCTGTTCGCCGCTCACGGCTGCAAGGGCGGCGTCCTGTCTCTGGCGGGGGTCCGCTGCGAACCGATGCGCTATGTGCTGCCGGCGCTGTCGACCGACGGGCTGCACGCGGCCTGGTATTCCGCGACCCATGCGCCCGCGGGCCGCTGGACCATCGACAGCGCCACCGCCAGCGTGGGCCGCAAGGACGGCGCCCCCTTCCTGCATTGCCACGGCATCTGGTCGGGCGGAGGCGATACCGCCATGGGCCACCTGCTGCCCCTGGATTGCGTCATCGCCGAGGACGCGGCGGTCTCGGGCCTCGGCGCGGCCGAAACCTGGTTCGAGGCCCTGCCCGACCCGGAAACCGCCTTCACGCTGTTCACCCCGCAGGGCGGCGGCGCCGGCCCCGGCCTTTTCGCCCGTATCCTGCCCGGCGAGGACGTGGTCGCGGGCATCGAGAGCCTCGCCGCCCGGCACGGCATCGCCACGGCGCGGCTGCACGGCGTGGGCAGCATCGACCATATCCGCTTCGCCGAGGGGCATCGCATGGACTGCCTGGCCACCGAACTGCGCCTGGACGGCGCGCGGCTGGTCCAGGGCGCGGCGCATGTCCCGATCGAGGTCGTGGACGTCCACGGCCATATCGCGCGCGGCACGCTGGAACGGGGCGCGAACCCCGTCGGCGTGACGCTGGAACTCATCATCGAACCGACAGGGGAAACGCCATGAAAACCGCCATCGTCACCGGGGGCTGCCGCGGCATCGGCCTGGCCGCCACCGAGATCTTCCTGGAACAGGGCTGGCGCGTCGCCATGGTCGACCGCGACACCGAGGAACTGCACCGGGTCGCGGACGGCATGGAGAACGTACTGGCGGTCGAGGCCGACGTCTCGGACCCCGACCAGGTCGCGCGCATGATGGCCGAGACCGTGGCCGGCTTCGGCCGCGTCGATGCGCTGGTCAACAACGCGGGCGTGGCGCTGTTTTCCCGCGCGGGCCGCACCAGCTTCGAGGAATGGCGCGAGGTGATGGCGACGAACCTGGACGGGGTGTTCCTCTGCACCCAGGCCGCGGCGCCGGAACTGGCCCGGACCGGCGGCGCCATCGTCAACATCGCCTCGATTTCCGGGCTGCGCGCCTCGACCCTGCGGGTGGCCTATGGCACCTCCAAGGCGGCGGTGATCCACCTGACCAAGCAATTCGCCGCGGAACTGGGCGAGCTGGGCATCCGCGTCAATTGCGTCGCCCCCGGCCCGGTCAAGACCAAGCTGGCGGCGGCGGTGCATGCGCCCGAGATCATCTCGGCCTATTACGACGCCATCCCGCTGAACCGCTATGGCGAGGCGCGCGAGATCGCCGAGGCCATCGTCTTCCTGTGTTCGGACAAGGCCAGCTTCGTCTCGGGGCAGACGCTGGCAGTGGACGGCGGCTTCGATGCCACCGGCGTCGGCCTGCCGGCGCTCAGGCGCGAGAACGCGCCGGCCTGAGCCGCCGGGCGGCGCGCGGATGCGGGCCTGCGGGGCGGAAACGCCCCCGGCCGGCGGGGCCTATTCCATCTGCCGGGCGTAATCCGGGGATTTGAACGCATGTTGCAGCACATGCCGGGCAAAGACCGGCGATGACCACATGATCCTTATGTCGTCATGTTCCCGTGAATAGGCTTCCTCGGCAAGCCGGGTCTTTTCGCCCCTTATCCCGTCGATCCTTCCGGGCGGATGGCCTGCCGCCGCCAGGCACATCTGCCGGGCCATCCAGACCTCGCGCTCATGCTGTTCCGAGGCGAATTCGGTGGTGGACAGCGTCCTGACCGCATCTTCAAGGGCACCGGCATAATCGTCGGTGATGAAACTGTCTATCGTGCAGACATATTTCGCGCCGCCCGGATTGAATATCAGGGTCTCCGCGCCGGAAACGGACGGCGAAGACAATATTGCCTCCGCCGCCAGGATCGCGACCACGTTCAGCAGGGCCTGCCTCAGTTCCGATGAGGTAAAGGTGACGCTTGCCTTGATCTTCTTGTAAAGACTGCCTTCCTCGCTCTCCAAAAGCTCGAAGCCGACATGGACATCCGCGTTCAGGACGCGGATATGCCGCGTGAAGTTGCCTTCCTGATACGAGAATCCGAGCCTTCTTATATGGTCCCGCTGCGTGGACAGGAGATCATCGAAACTCGGCAGCCGAAAGCGGACGAAGGACGCGATTGTCGGCTTTTCCCCGGTTTCGCCAAGCGCCCAAAGCAGGCGCATGAGGGCTTCGAAGACCACTGCCCTTTGCGCGCTGGTCGCCATCATGTCGAGCTGCCGGGCCGAGGCGAGCGCGCCGGGCGGAACCGCATTCGTCGGCAGGACCAGGGCCGATATTGCCGCCTCGACCATCACGGCGGTATCGGTGAACTCGTCGATCATGACCATATCCGGCACCCCAACCTGTCGACCCTTTCCCGAGCAAACAGCATAAGCCGCTGCCGCTCAAGATTTTTCCCCGGATGGATCGTCAGCCGCGCCAGGGCAGCGTGCCGCGCGGCAGATGCGGCGCCAGCCGGTCCAGCGCCAGCGCCATCCCCAGAACCAGCGCCACCGACACCGCCGAGACCGCGGCCGCGGCGGTCGAGTTGCCTTCGTATTGCAGGGCAAAGACCATGACGCCGATGGTCTCGTTGCCGCTGGACCAGAGCAGCGCCGAAAGCGTCAGCTCGTTCAGCGCCGTCATCACCGCCAGCATCGCCCCGGCCGAAAGCGCGGGCAGGACGGCGGGGGCCAGGATCGCCGCCATCCGCCGGACCGGGCCGGTCCCGAACAGCCGCGCCGCCTCGTCCTGCGCCGGCTCGATCGCCGCCGCCGCTGCCAGGACCGGGCGCAGGATCAGGGGCAGGAACCGCGCCAGATAGGCCACGAGCAGGATCGCCCCGGTGCCGTAAAGCGACCCGATCAGCGGCAGCGGGCGCAGGAAGGTCAGGATCATCGCCAGCGCGACCACCGTGCCCGGCACCACCCAAGGCCCGTCGGCCAGCCAGTCCAGCGCGCGGACCAGCGGGTTTCCCGCCATGACCCGCAGGAAGGCAAAGGGCAGCGCCACCAGCGCGCAAAGCACCGCCGCCGCCACCGACAGCTGAAGCGAATTGGCAAAGGCCCGCACGATGGTCGGATTGGCGAAGGCATCGGCGAAATTGCGCAGGGTCAGGGTGGACGGCCGCAGCGCGACCCCCAGGGCGGGCGACAGCGCCGTCGCCAGCAGGGCCAGCATCGGCAGGACCGCGATCACCGCAAGGACCGCCCAGACCGCCGCCTCGATCCAGGGCCGGGCGCGGCCTGGGTCGAAGGGCTGCATCGCCGCGCCGCTTCCCGTCGGCACCGCCAGCCGCGCCAGCACCAGCGCGCGCAGCGCCAGCGCGGCCAGCGCCAGCGCGACCAGGATCATCGCCAGCACCGCCACCTGCCCCGCGACCGAGGGGCCAAAACCGTTCAGCCGCTGGTAGATCAGCGTCGTCAGCATCGGGAAGCGTCCCGGAATGCCCAGCAGCGCGGGCACGCCGAAATTCCCCACCGCCGCGGCAAGGGCCAGGATCGCCCCGGCCAGCGCCGCGGGCAGCGCCAGCGGCAGCAAGATGCAGGCGACGATCCGCGCCCGGCCGGCGCCCGCGACCCGCGCCGCCTCGACCAGGTCGGCCGGCAGGCCGGTCAGCGCCGCGCGCATGGCGATGAAGACCAGCGGCATATGCTCGATCCCCATCAGGAAGGCGATGCCCCAGCCGGAATAAAGCGGATTGGTCGTGCCCGGCGGCGGCGCAAGGCCAAGCGGGCGCAGGATGGGCGAACTGCTGCCCGACATCTCGATCCAGGCCAGCGCCAGGGTCTGCGACGGGATCAGCAGGGGCGTGAGGATCAGGAAGCTCATCGCCACCCGCCCGCGCAGCGCGAAAAGCCCGGTCGCCAGCGCCAGCGCCGCGCCAAGGACCAGCGACACCGCCACCGACCCGGCCGAGGCCATGAGCGTGTTGACCAGCGCCCGCCGCGTCGCACGCGCCGACAGAACCTCGGCCATCAGGCCGAAGGCGCGGCCGTCCTCGCCCGCAGCGAAGGCCTCGACGAAAAGCCGGACCAGGGGCCAGACCGACAGGCCCCCCACCCAGATGAGGACAAGGACGGCGAGCAGATGCTCGCCGCCCCGCAGGTTCCGCGACAGGGCCGGATCAGCCGCCATAGATCTCGGCGAAGGCTTCCTTGTTGGCCTTGTCCTCGGCCAGCATCCGGGCCGCGTCGGCGGGCAGGATCTTCAGCCCGGCCGGGTCGGGATAGCCCTCGGGCTGGGCCACGCCTTCCAGGATCGGAAAATAGCCTTGGGCGACCGACTGTTCCTGCGCGGCCCTGGAGAGCTGCCAGTCGACAAAGACCTTGGCCGCCTCGACCGCGTCGCTGTCCTTCAGGATGGCGACGGGCTGGGTCACGATGGACACGCCCTCGGCCGGGAAGACGAAATCGACGGGCGAGCCCTTGGCCTTGGCGTTCAGCGCCATGTATTCGATGATGATGCCATAGGCCTTTTCGCCCCGCGCCACCGCCTCGACCACGGTGCCGTTGCCCTGGCCCGCGACCGCACCGTTCTTGGCCAGCGTCTCGTAATAGTCCCAGCCGAATTCCGGCTGCTGGGCCATGGTGCCGACATGGATCACCGCCGCGCCGGAATAGAGCGGGCTGGGCATGATCAGGCTGTTCGCCACCTCGGGCCGGGCCAGGTCGGCCCAGGATTGCGGCGGCTCGGCCACCATGGCGGTGTTGTAGATGATGCCGGTGGTGATCATCTTGGTGCCGAAGAAGGTCTTGTCGGGGTCGACCAGTGCCTCGGGGATGCCGGCGACCGGCGCCTCGGCATAGGCCAGCAGGCGGCCGTCGTTCTTGAGCTGCGTCATCGCCACCGCATCGGCGATCAGCATCACGTCGGCCGGGGTCTGGCCGGCGGCGAACTCGGCCGCGAGCTTGGCCATCAGCTCGGTCGTGCCCGAGCGGAACACCTCGACCTTGATCTGGGGGTGGTCCTTGTTGAACGCCTCGACCACGGCGGCCATCTGGTCCTGCGGCTGCGAGGTGTAGACGGTGATCGTCTGCGCATCCTGCGCGACGGCCGCTTGCGCCAGCAGGGCGCCGGCCAGCAGGGGAAGAAGGCGAAGGGGTTTCATCTTGTCCTCGTCGGTTTTGCCGTTTCGCAAGGGTGCTAGCGGCGAAAGTCAAAGCGCAGATGACAGTTTCGTGCAGATCCAGCGACAATCGCGGTCCTGCCGCCATTCCACCGCCTCGGCATTGCCGAGCCGTCGGAAGGGGGCGTCGGTCAGGGCCGCGTGGATTTCGCGCGCCGTGCCGGAATGGGCGACGATCAGCACCGGCAGGGGCGGGACGATGCCGGCCAGGGCGCCGCGGATGCGGGCGCGGAACGCCTGCGGCCCCTCGCCGCCGGGCGGGGTGGCGTCGCGGATCAGGATCGCGCGGTCCTGTCCCTCCCACGTGCCCCAGTTGCGCTCGGCCAGACCCGGCAGCGGCACCAAGGGCGCGCCGGTGACGCGGGCGACCGCCGCCGCGGTCTGCGCGGCGCGGGCCAGCGGCGAATGCCAGATCGCGGCCAGCGGGCGGCCCGCCAGCAGCCGCGCCGCCGCCTCGGCCTGCGCAAGCCCGGTCGGGTCCAGCGGGTCGTCGGTCGCGCCGCCGATCCGGTTCGCGGCATTGGCCGCGGTCCGGCCGTGGCGCAGGAACAGGAAGGGCTGCGACAGAAGCGGGATCACCAGGCGACCTCGGCGGTCGCGACCAGCGGGCGGTCCAGCGCCGCGGCCAGCCGCCCGGCCGCATCAGCCGTGCAGAAGGCGGGCATCGCCTGCGCCGGGCGCACGGCCTCGAACAGGGCGCGGGTGCCGGCAAGCGTCGGATGCACGTTCCAGCGGCGAAACAGCGCCCGCCCCTCGGCCACCCAGCCCTGCGCCGGGGTGCCCTGCGCCAGGTGGCCGGTAAAGACGACGCGGCCGATGCGCTCGCCGATCATGCGTCGCGCCAGCATGGCCGCGCTGTCGCGCTCGGCATTGGGTCCGGCCGCGATCATGGTGTCGCGGAGGGGGCCGTCGGGCACCAGATCGGCCGCCTCGGCCAGCAGCCGCGCCAGCGCCTCGGCCCCGCCCGGCACCAGCCAGCCCGGCCAGGCCAGCATGGCCTCGGCCACGGCCCGGTGCGCGGCGCAGATCGAGACCCGGTGCCCGGCGGCCAGGAAGGCCAGCGCCATCTCCAGCCCGCGCCCGCCGGCCGGGGCGGGCAGCAGCAGCGGCCCGTCCGCCAGTTCCAGCAGCCCCGCCGCCTGTTCGGCCAGCGGCTGATCCGCCGCGCCATAGGAGGCGTCGAAGACCATCGCCTGCGCCTGGGGCGGCATGGTGCAGCGATAAAGCCCGCCCTCGGCCGAAAGATCGCCGGTATAGACCAGCCCCTCGGCCCCGCCGATGCGCATCCAGCAGGCCCCCGGCGCATGGCCGGCGGGACCGCAGTCGAAGGGCAGGCCGAAATCCACAAAAGCCTCAAGCCGCCGCGCCGCCTGCATCGCCGGATCGCGCGACAGGGCGATGGCGGGCTCGGGCGCGAACAGGGGCGGATCGCCCAGCCCTGCCGCCAGATGCAGCCCGCCGGTATGGTCGGCATGGCCGTGCGAGAACAGGATCGCATCCACCCGGCCCACCCCGGACAGGTCCGGCAGGGCATCGCCATCGGGGCCGCGGCCCAGGTCCAGCATCAGCCGCCGCCCGGCGATCTCCAGCAGGAAACAGGCCGGCCCCTTGACCCCCAGCCCGGAAAGCGCCCTCAGCCTCATGCGCCGGCCCCCGCCCCGGCCAGCAGGCGGTGCTGGAGCGGCGTCTCGGCCCGCAATGCCTCGCGCGGCAGGATCCAGCCGCCGGTCAGCGACAATTCGACCGTCTCGCCGGGATGCGGCGGCCGCGGCAGGGTGAAATCGACGGTCCCGCCGTCCTCGACATGCTCCAGCGCCGCGGTGACCAGATGGCCGCCGCCCTGGAAACGGTGGTCCAGCACCCGCGCGCGCAGGCCCCCGCCCGCCGTCGCGGCAAGGTCGCGCGGCCGCAGGCACAGCCAGCCCGGCCCCGGCGGCGCATCGCCCGGCACCGCCACCACCCGGCCCTGCAAGGCGATGCGGCACAGCCCCCCGGACCGGCCCAGCACCTGCACCGGCACCGTCCGGCCGCGCCCGACGAAGCGCGCCACCATCGGCGTCGCCGGGCGGCGATAAAGATCGGCCGGGCTCGCCAGCTGCTCCAGCCGGCCGGCATTCATCACGCCCACCAGCCCGGCCACGGCCATCGCCTCGTCCTGGTCATGGGTGACGAAGACGAAGGTGGTGCGCAGGGCGGCATGGATGCGGCGGAATTCGGCCAGCATCGTCTCGCGCAGATGCGCGTCGAGATTGGCCAGCGGCTCGTCCAGCAGGATCAGGCCCGGCCGCACCGCCAGGCTGCGCGCCAGCGCCACCCGCTGCCGCTGGCCGCCCGACAGCTGGTGCGGGCGCCGGTCGGCCATGCCGGACAGGCCGACCATCTCCAGCGCCTCGCCGATGCGCGTCCGTTCCTCGGCGCGGGACAGGCCTTGGATGCGCAGGCCGAAGCGGATGTTGCCGGCGACGGTCATGTGCGGCCAAAGCGCATAGGACTGGAACACCATGCCCAGCCCGCGCGCCTCGGGCGCAACGAACCGCCCCGGCCCGGCCACCAGCCGCCCGCCCAGGGCGATGCGGCCCGCGTCCGGCCGCTCGAGCCCGGCGATCAGCCGCAAAAGCGTGGTCTTGCCGCAGCCGGAGGGCCCCAGCAGCGCCAGGAACGCCCCCGGCGGCACCGCCAGCGAAACCCCGTCCACGGCGCGCGTCGCGCCGAAGGCCCGGACCACCGCCTCCATCTCGATCGCAGCCATGCCTTTTTCCCTTTCTGCGCGGCGGGTCTAGCGGCAGCGTGCAAAGCTTTCGTGACGGCGGGACGCGGCGATGGGCGATGGGCGGGGGCGGGGGCGGCGTCACAGGCCGGCCAGCACCGGCTGCGCCCGGAAGGCGGCGAAACCGGCGGCCAGGGCCAACAGGCTGGCGCCCGCGACGATCACGCCGATGCGCCGGCCGCCGACCAGCCCCGCCATCGCCGCCTTGGACAGGGTATTCACCGCCACCGCGACCAGGATCGCCTGCGCGGCGACGGGGGTGGCTAGGTCGCCCCCGCCGAGCCGCGCCATCGAGATCGACACCGCATCCACGTCGCCGATGCCCGAGATCGCGGCGATGATCAGCACGCCGACATCGCCATAGTGCCGGCGCAGGATCTCGGCCGCCAGCAGCACGAGGGCAATGAAGGCGGCGATCTTCAGCGCCGTGCCCACCGCCAGCGGGTTGCTGATCGGCAGCGCCGGCCCGGCCTGCGCCGGCCGCCGCCACAGCAAAAGCGCCACCGCCAGGGCCATCGCCACCGCCCCCGCCGCCAGCGGCGGGGCCAGATGCGCCAGCAGCGCCCGGTTCAGCCCGACCGTCACCACGCCGACGCGAACCAGCATCACGACGCCGGAGATGAGGATGCCGGCGGCCAGCAGCCGGGCGGCGCCGGGCTGGGCCTTGCCCAGCCGGGCAAAGGCCAGCGTCGTCGCGGTGGATGAGGCAAGCCCCCCGGCCGCCGCCATCACCACGATCCCCAGCCGGTCGCCGAAGGCCCGGACAGCCAAATAGCCGGCAAAGGAAATCCCCGCGATCAGGATCGCCAGCAGCCAGATCTCGCGCAGGTTGACCGCACCCCAGGGATCGACGCTGCGGTCGGGGATGACCGGCAGCAGCAGGAAGGACATCGCCGCCAGCGTCAGGATCGCGCGGATCTCGGCCCAGCTCAGCGCCGCGACCCAGCGGTGCAGGTGTTCGCGCGCCGCCAGGAGCAGCGTCATCGCCACGGCGGCGGCGACCGCGGGGACCAGCGGCCCGGTGACGGCCAGCGCGCCCAGCAGGAAGACCAGCATCCCCGCCACCGCCGAGGTGGCGCTGACATTCCGGTCCAGCCGCGATTCCAGCCATTGGAAGGCGGCAAAGACCAGCGCGAAGCCGCAGAACACGATGCCGATGACCAAGCCGCCGAAATCCAGCGCCAGCACGCCGGTGGCGCCGCCGGTCAGCCCGGCCAGCGCAAAGGTCCGCAGGCCGGCGGCGCGCTGATGCTCGCGCTCGTCGCGGGTGCGCCAGCCGCGTTCGAGCCCGACCAGCAGGCCGATGGCCAGCGACACGGCAAGGCGGCTGAGGATCTGGTCCGGGTGCATCGCCGCATTCTGCCACCGCTTTCAGCGGCTTGCCAGCGCCGCAAGCGGCGGCGCATTGGCCCCTTGGCCAGCCATGGCGCATCCCAGCACCGGATCTGGAGTATTTGGAGAACGGTGAAGACACAAGACCCGGCACGGCGGCTCTGGACGAACCGCCCGGCTCGCCTGCATGATCGGCTTTCCAAAGAGCGAGCTTCGAGCATGACCGAGACAGGCCCCTTCACCGTCCGCGCCTTGATGGCGCAAAGCGGCGTCGCCTTCGGCACCAGCGGCGCCCGCGGATTGGCCAGCGCGCTGACCGACCGCGTGGCCCATGGCTGCGTCCTGGGCTTCCTGCAATACCTGCGCGAGATCGGCGCGTTCGCCCCCGGGACCGAGGTGGCGCTGGCGGGCGACCTGCGCCCCTCGACCCCGCGCATCCTGCGGGCCTGCGCCCAGGCGATCCGCGACGCGGGCGGGCGGCCGCTGTTTTGCGGCCATGTGCCGACGCCGGCGCTGGCGCATTACGCCTTTGGCCGGGCCATCCCCTCGCTGATGGTCACGGGCAGCCATATTCCCGACGACCGCAACGGCATCAAGTTCCACCGCCCCGCCGGCGAGATCCTGAAGCCCGACGAGGCCGGCATCGCCCGGCAGGTGCTGGCGCCGGACGCCGGGCGCTTCGGCGCGGACGGCATGCTGGCCGAGGCGGCGCCCCTGCCCGAGCCCGTGGACATCGAGGCGGGCTATCTGGCCCGCTATGTGGATTTCTTCGGCAACGATGCGCTTTCCGGGCTGAGGCTGGGGCTTTACCAGCATTCCGCCGTCGGCCGCGACCTTATCGCCCGCATCCTGCGCGCGCTGGGGGCCGAGGTTCTGCCGCTGGGCCGCTCGGATCGTTTCATCCCCGTCGATACCGAGGCGCTGCGGCCCGAGGACATCGCCCTGGCGCGGGACTGGGCGGCGCGGCACCGGCTGGACGCCATCGTCTCGACCGACGGCGATTCCGACCGCCCGCTTCTGGCCGATCACCGCGGCGAATGGCTGCGCGGCGACCTGCTGGGCCTGATCTGCGCCCGCGAACTGGGCGCCGAATGCGTCGTCACCCCGGTCAGCAGCAACACCGCGCTGGAGCTGAGCGGCGCATTCGCCCGCACCATCCGCACCCGCATCGGCTCGCCCCATGTCATCGCAGCGATGGACGAGGCGGCGTGCGAGACCCTGGGCCCCGTCTGCGGCTACGAGGCGAACGGCGGCTTCCTGCTGGGCAGCGAGATCGCGCGGGACGGGCGCCGGCTGGCGGCGCTGCCGACGCGCGACGCGGTGCTGCCGGTGGTTGCGGTGCTGGCGGCGGCCAGGGCGCGGCCGCTGGCCGAGCTTTGCGCCGGCCTGCCGCGGCGCGTGACCTTCAGCGACCGGCTGCAGGATTTCCCGACCCAGGATTCCCAGGCGATCCTGGCCTGGCTGACCGCGGGCAGCGAGGCGGACAGCCGCGCCCGGATCGAGGCGCAATTCGGCCCGCTGGCCGGCGGGCTGCGGCGGATCGACCAGACTGACGGGCTGCGCATGACCTTCGCGGACGGCGCGATCATCCACCTGCGCCCGTCCGGCAACGCGCCGGAGCTGCGGCTTTACACCGAGGCCGAGACCGACGAGGCCGCCCGGACGCTGAATGCCGCGGCCCTGGCGCGGGTGCGCGGGATGGCGGCCCTGCTGGCCTGACCGACCCGGCGGGGCTCAGGCGGCCGCGGCCGCCGGCCGCACCCTTGCCGCAAAGGCACGCAGCTCGGCATCCTCCAGCGTCTCGCGCTCCAGCAATTCGCGGGCGGATTGGTCCAGAAGGTCGCGATTGGCCTCGAGCAGCGCCACGGTGCGGGCAAAGATCCTGTCGGTGATCTGCTTCACCGCCGCGTCGATCCGCTGCGCCGTGGCCTCGGAATAGCGCCGGCTCAGCCACGAGCCCTGCTCGTTCGTGCCCAGAAAGCCGGGGCGGTCGCTGTCATAGCTGACATGGCCCAGCTCGTCGTCCATGCCGTAGCGCGTGACCATGGCGCGGGCGATGTCGGTCGCCTTGACCAGATCGTCGGCCGCGCCGGTCGAGAGATGGCCGAAGACCACGCTTTCCGCCGCCCGCCCGCCCAAGAGGACGGCGATCTTGTCCTCCAGCTCGGCGCGGGTCATCAGGAAGCGGTCCTCGGTCGGGCGCTGGATGGTATAGCCGAGCGCGCCGATGCCGCGCGGGATGATCGAGACCTTGTGGACCACGTCGACGCCGGGCAGCGCCATGGCGACCAGCGCATGGCCCATCTCGTGGCAGGCGACGATCTCCCGCTCGCGCGGGTTCAGCAGACGGTTGCGCTTTTCCAGCCCGGCGACGATGCGCTCGACCGCATGGTTGAAATCGGCCATGGCCACGGAATCGGCGCTGCGCCGGGTGGCCAGCAGCGCCGCCTCGTTCACCAGGTTGGCCAGGTCGGCGCCGGAAAAGCCCGGCGTCAGCGCCGCCACCTGCCCGACCTCGACATCCGGGGCCAGCCGCACCTTTTTCATATGCACCTTGAGGATGTCGATGCGGCCCTTGCGGTCGGGCTTGTCCACCAGCACCTGCCGGTCGAAGCGGCCGGCGCGCAGCAGCGCGGGGTCGAGGATCTCGGGCCGGTTGGTCGCGGCCAGCAGCACGACGCCGGACGAGGGGTCGAAGCCGTCCAGCTCGGACAGCAGCTGGTTCAGCGTCTGCTCGCGCTCGTCGTTGCCGCCGGTGAACTGGCCCGAGTTGCGGGCGCGGCCAAGCGCGTCGAGTTCGTCGATGAAGATGATCGCAGGGGCGCTCTTGCGGGCCTGCTCGAACAGGTCGCGCACCCGCGCGGCGCCCACGCCGACGAACAGCTCGACGAATTCCGAGCCCGAGATCGACAGGAAGGTCACGCCCGCCTCGCCCGCCACGGCCCGCGCCAGAAGCGTCTTGCCGGTGCCGGGCGGGCCGACCAGCAGCACCCCCTTGGGCACCCGCGCGCCCAGGCGGCCATAGCCCTCGGGGTCGCGCAGGAAGGCGATGATCTCCTCCAGCTCGGCCTTGGCCTCGTCCACGCCGGCGACATCGGCAAAGGTCACGCCGGTCTCTTTCTCCATATAGACCTTGGCCCGGCTCTTGCCGACCTGCATGAAGCCGCCCAGGCCCTGGCGCTCGGCGAACTTGCGAAACACGAACATCCACAGCGCCAGGAACAGCACCACCGGCACCACCCAGGACAGCAGCGCGCCGAGCCAGGTGTTCTGCGGCACGCCGCTGATCTCGACCCCGGCCTGGTCGATGCGTTCCAGGACGGCCGGATCGACCAGGGTGGTGACGAACTGGTTGCGGCCGTCGACCGGGCTGTTGAAATTGCCGGTGATGCGGTCGCCGCCCACCGCCACCGAGGAGATGCGGCCCTGCTCCAGGTAATCCTCGAACTGGCTGTAGCTGATCGGCGCGACGTCGCGCGCGCCCGACAGCAGATCCTGGAGCAGGATCACGGCCAGGAAAGCCAGGATCCAATACCAGATGTGGAACTCGGTCCTCTTCTCCATGTCTTCTCCCTGCCGGCGGCCGGATGGGCGCCTGATCGGTAAGCCCGCGCCTGGCCGATGTTGCCCGACCGCGCGGCGCCGATCAACGGGCCGGGCGGGTTTCGGCCGCGCACCGATGCCGCAGCATGGCCGGCGGCACGGCATCCGCCGCCGCCGGGGCCGCGTTCAGGACCGCATTCATGGCCGGGCCGGCAGGATGCGGCCGGTGCAGGGGCCGAAGCCGATGCGATAGCCCGCGCCCTGCGCATGGGCGAAAAGCCCGATCTCGTCGCCATCCTCGATGAAGCGGCGCGGCGCGCCATTGACCGTCACCGGCACCTGGCCGCCCTCGGTCATTTCCAGCAGGGCGCCGGCCTGGTCGCGGCCCGGCCCCGAAATCGTGCCCGAGCCCAGCAGGTCGCCGACCCGCATCGGGCAGCCGGAACTGGTGTGATGCGCCAGTTGCTGCGCGCTGGAGTAATACATGACGTTGTAATTCGTCCGCGCCATGACCTGCCCGTTCATGGTCCAGCCGATCTCCAGGTC
Organism: Paracoccus ferrooxidans; assembly: GCF_029909815.1. Taxonomy (NCBI): domain Bacteria; kingdom Pseudomonadati; phylum Pseudomonadota; class Alphaproteobacteria; order Rhodobacterales; family Paracoccaceae; genus Paracoccus; species Paracoccus ferrooxidans. Next base: position 799,632 of record NZ_CP038201.1, read on the forward strand.
GTAAAGCCCCGGCCGCTTTTCCTGCAGATAGGGCAGCAGCGGGTTCTCCCGCGGCGCGCCGGCGCAGCGGAACGGCTCCAGCGCCGCCTGCGGCACGATCCAGGCGCCGATGGTGGTGCCAAGCGCCTTGGACTGGAACGGGCCCAGCGGCTGGTATTCCCAGGCCTGGATGTCGCGCGCCGACCAGTCGTTGAGCAGCACATAGCCGAAGATCATCCGCTCGGCATCCTCGACGCCGATCCGCTGGCCCATCTCGCTGTCCGCGCCGACGATGGCCCCCAGCTCAAGCTCCAGGTCCAGCCGGCGGCAGGGCGCCCATTCGGGACCGTTCTCGCCCCGGACCTGGCCCATCGGCCGCCGGATCGGCGTACCCGAGACCACGACCGAGGACGCCCGGCCATTATAGCCGATGGGCATATGCGTCCATTGCGGCGGCAGGGCGTTCTCGGGTCCGCGGAACAGCGCGCCGACGTTGAAGGCATGGTGGCGCGAGGCGTAGAAATCGGTGAACTCGGAGACCCGGATCGGCAGGTGCATCTGCGCATCAGACATGGCGACCAGCGGCAGGTCGCCCTCGGCCCCCTCGGCCAGCAGCGCGGTCAGCCGGGCGCGCACCGCGTCCCATTGCCCCCGCCCCAAGGCCATGAACCCGTTCAGCCGCGGCTGCGAGAACGTGCCGCCCGCATCCAGCAGCCCGCGCGCCTCGCATGCGGCCAGGTCCAGGATCATGTCGCCGATGGCCACGCCGCAGCGCAGCGCGCTGCCCTGGGTGGAAAACACGCCGTAGGGCAGGTTCTGGATGGGAAAATCGCATCCCGCGCCATTCGCCGCCGCCACCCGGCTGCGCAACGGCCTGTCCGCCGCCGGCATCCTCCGCCTCCTGCCGTCCCGGCCGTCTTCGCCCCCGGTCCCGGCGGCACGGCCTGCATCATTGCTATCAGCTTTCGGCCCGGTCGCAACCGGCTTCCGCGCGGCCGCCCTGGGGATCGCCCCGGCCCATCCCGTCGCGCCCCGTCCGGGCCGGCCCGAGATAGCGGTCCAGGATCGCATCCGCGATCTCGGCCACCGTGGCGCGCGCGGCGGCGGGATCGGCGCCGACGATGTCGTAAAGCGCGATCATCGCCTCGGTGCCTGTCGCCGTCGACAGCGCCCGGACCAGCGCCTGCCGCCGCGCCGCCGCCAGCCCGCCGCCATCCTCCTGCAAGGCCCGTTCATACAGCGCCACGCGGCGGGCGCCGCGCATCTGCGGCCGTGCTGCATCCTCGGGCGACCATGCGGCCAGCGTCATGGCGACGAATTGCCGGAACCGCGCCTCGTGGCTGGTCGAGAGGTCGAAGATATACAGGCTGATCGCCCTGAGCCTCTGGCGCAGGTCGGCCGCGCCGGCCACGATTTCCTCATAGGGCTTTACCGCGATGTCCAGCCCCGCCTCGGCCACCAGCATCGCGGGGTCGGAAAAATAGCGATAGGCCGTCGCCCTGGATATGCCGTGAAGCCCGGCGGCGGCCGCCACCGTCACCGGCTTGCCCTGGCGCATCAGTTCCCGCGCTCCTTCGAGGATCGCGCGCCGCGTGCGCTGCTTTTGTGCCGTCCGGCCCTTGCCTGCCTGCATGGCTTATCCTTCATGAGACTATTATCTTATTACGGGATCAGAGCATCATCATGGCAGATGCGGCTCAACAGGACGGCTGCCATGACCAGCAGGCCCCGGAAATACAATGTCCTGAACATCTTCATGACCTTCCACGCCTTCCCGGACGAGGTGCAGGACCGCTATTGCCTTTGTTGAATGCGTGGTTCCGGACGGCGCCGGCGCACCGCCCAACCATCATGCCGGCGAGACCGAGGCCTTCTTTGTCCTCGAGGGGCAGGTGGGCTTCATGATCGACGGGCAGGAGCGGTTGGCCGGGCCCGGCGATTTCGTCCCGATCCCGGACGGCGCCGTCCACGCCTTCAAGGCGGTGGGCGAGGCGCCGGCGCGGATGCTGATCCTGAACGCGCCGGGCCGGATGCACCAGCAGTTCTTCACCGGCATCGGCCAGGCGCTGCCCGAGGATTTCAACGGCCTGCCGACCCCGAACGAGCCCGACATCCCCGCCGTCCTGGCCACCGCGGCCACGGCGGGCATGACGATCCTGCCCCTGACCTGAGGGGCCGCGCCTAGCGGTGCCCGGCCTCGCGCTGGGTGATCAGCCGGGCCGAGTTCTGCCGGGACAGGAACGCCCACAGCCAGCTCAGCGCCACGAACAGCCGCGAGCGGGTGCCGATCAGGAAATAGATATGGGCGATGCCCCAGACCCACCAGGCGAACCAGCCGGTCATCTTGAAGCGGCCGAACTCGATCACCGCCGCGTTGCGCCCGATGGTCGCCAGGTTGCCCATGTCGCGATAGCGGAAGGCACCCGGCGGCGGCTTGCCCGCAAGCCTTGCGCGGATGGTCCGGGCCGCGTGCTTGCCCTGCTGCTTGGCCGCCGGCGCGACACCCGGCACCGCGCGGCCGCCGGATTCGACATGCGCCGTATCGCCCAGGACGAAGATCGCGGGGTCGCCGGGCAGGGTCAGTTCGGGCGTCACCACGACGCGGCCGGCGCGGTCCGCCTCGGCCCCCAGCCAGTCATGGGCGCGCGAGGCCTGCACCCCCGCCGCCCAGATCACCGTGCGGGCCGGGATGAAGCGGCCGTCCAGCACGATCCCGCTGTCCGAGCATTCGGTGACGGGTGCGCCCGTCATCACCTCGACGCCGCGCCGCTTAAGCGCGCGCGTCGCATAGGCCGAGAGCCTGTCGCTGAAGGCGGGGAGGATGCGCGGTCCGGCCTCGATCAGCAGGATGCGGGCCTGCCGGGTGTCGATGCGGCGGAACTCGGCCGGCAGGATGCGATGCGCCAGCTCGGCGATGATGCCGACCAGCTCGACCCCGGTCGGTCCGGCGCCGATGACGGCAAAGGTCAGCAGCGCCTGCCGCTCGGCCGGATCCCCGGTCAGCTCGGCGCGCTCGAAGGCCAGCAGCAGGCGGCGGCGGATCGTGGTCGCATCCTCCAGCGTCTTGAGCCCCGGCGCATCGGCTTCCCACTGGTCCTTGCCGAAATAGGCGTGGCGGGCGCCGGTGGCGACGACCAGCGTGTCATAGGGCACGCGCTCGCCATTCTTCAGGACGACCTCGCGTGCGGCCCGGTCGATGCCTTCCACCGTGGCCAGCAGCGTGGTCACGTCCTTTCGCTCGCGCATCAGCGCACGGATCGGCCAGGCGATGTCCGAGGTCGCCAGCAGCGTCGTCGCCACCTGGTAGAGCAGCGGCTGGAACAGGTGATGGTTGCGCCGGTCGATCAGGGTGATGGCGCAACCCGCGCCCTTCAGCCCCAGCACCACCTGCAGCCCGGCAAAGCCGGCACCAATGACGACGACCCGGTGTTTCATGGGCATGACTCCGCTGCCAAGGACGCGCGGCCGCGATCCCGGCCTGGGGATCGTCGGGTCGCGTGGGCGCAAACGGGCAAGGGCCGTTTCGAAGCACCTGCCGACCCAAGGTCGCAGGGCCCCAGGTTGCACCAGCCTTGACGCGGGGGGCAAGGGCCTTCCGGCGGTGATCCGGTTTGCCAAACCCCGCCGGCCCGCCGCATCATGCGCCCGACCCCGCCATCCAGCCATCGGAGCCACCATGCCCAAACCCCTGCACGAACCCGTCGACGCCGCCCTGATCCCGCGCTTTGCCGGGCATGCGACCTTCATGCGCCTGCCGGCCGTCGCCAGCGCCGAGGGGCTCGACGTCGCGCTGCTGGGCATTCCCTGGGACGGCGGCACCACCAACCGCGCCGGCGCCCGCCACGGCCCGCGCGAGGTGCGCAACCAGTCCAGCCTGATCCGCCGCGTCCATCCCGTGACCGGCATCGCCCCCTATGAGCGGCTGGCCGTGGCCGATGTGGGCGACCTGGCGGTCCAGCCCATCGACCCCGCCGCGGCGCTGCGCCAGATCGAAGAGGGCATCGCCCGGATCTGCGCCCAGGGCGCCCTGCCGCTGAGCGTCGGCGGCGACCACCTGACCACGCTGCCGGTGCTGCGCGCGATCCGCAAGGCCGACCCCGCCCGCGGCCCCCTGGGGCTGGTGCAGTTCGACGCCCATTCCGATACCGCCGACCGCTATTTCGGCGACAACCCCTATACCCACGGCACGCCCTTTCGCCGCGCCATAGAAGAGGGCGTGCTGGACCCCCGGCGCATGGCGCAGATCGGCATCCGCGGCTCGGTCTATGCCCCCGACGAGCATCAATGGGCCAGGGACCAGGGCGTGCGCATCATCACCATCGAGGAATTCGCCCACCGCGGCCCGGACGCGGTGATGGCCGAGGTCCGCGCCCTGATGGCCGGTGCGCCGGCCTATGTCACCTTCGACATCGACGGCATCGACCCCTCGATGGCGCCGGGCACCGGCACGCCCGAGATCGGCGGCTTCACCACGCGCGAGGCGCAGGCGATGCTGCGCGGCCTGGCCGGGCTGCATATCGTCGGCGCCGACGTGGTCGAGGTCTCGCCGCCCTTCGACATCGGCGGCATCACCGCGCTGACCGGCGCGACGGTGCTGTTCGAACTGCTTTGCGTGCTGGCAGAGAACCGGGCCGAGGTCGGCTGAACGCCGGCGCGGCGATTTTCTGGCGCGACTGTGCGCCGGCGCACACACGGCCGGCCCAACGATGATGCCACGGCACATTTCATCGTCAACGCAGCCCCTGTTACCCCTTTTTCCTGCATCACCGGCGTTTCCAAACCGTTCGACCCGACCCAGGGCCCGCCCCGCTCCGACCCCGTAGCGGGGCTTTTCCCTGTTCGGGCGGCCGCCTCGCGCATCCGCGCGGCAAATGCCCGGAATGACATGAAACTGTCCGCCATCCGTAACCGGACCGTTGCATGCCGGTCCTAGCGTCCGCGCGATCCGCATCTCAGGAGTTGCCATGACCGCCCGCCTGCTTTCCGCCGCCTCGATGCTTGCGCTTCTTGCCGGCCCCGCGCTTTCCGACAGCTTCAACCGCATCGCCTCGTTCCCGGTCGTCGCCAACATGGCCGGGGACGAGGACAGGGGGCGCCCTTCCTCGGCCGAGATCATCTCGGCCTCGCCCGACGGGATGACGCTGATCTATACCGACAGCCCGCTGGGCGTGGTCGGGCTGATCGACATCAGCGACCCCAGGGCGCCGAAGCCGCTGGGCAATGTCGCGCTGAATGGCGAGCCGACGACCGCCCATATCATCGGCACGCGGGCCTTCGTCGGCGTGAACACCTCGGAAAACCATGCCAACCCCTCGGGGCGGCTGGCCGTGATCGACCTGCAAGGCGCGGCCGAGGTCGCCTCCTGCGACCTGGGCGGCCAGCCGGATTCGGTGGCGGTGGCGCCGGACGGCAGCTTCCTGGCCGTGGCGATCGAGAACGAGCGCGACGAGGAGGCGGGCGACGGCGGCCTGCCGCAGATGCCCGCCGGTTTCCTGGTCAGGCTGCCGGTCCGCGACGGCGCGCCCGATTGCGCGGCAATGCAGCGGATCGACCTGACCGGCCTGGCCGAGATCGCCCCCGAAGACCCCGAGCCCGAGTTCGTGGACATCAACGAGGCGGGCGAGATCGTCGTCACGCTTCAGGAAAACAACCACATCGCCGTCATCGGCGCCGACGGCACGCTGGCCGCGCATTTCCCGGCCGGCGCGGTCGCGCTGGAGAATGTCGATACCAGGACCGACGGCCGGCTGGACTTTACCGGCAAGACCGACCCGATCCCGCGCGAGCCCGACGGGGTGAAATGGATCGACGCCGACCATTTCGTCACCGCCAACGAAGGGGACTGGAAGGGCGGCTCGCGCGGCTTCACCATCTGGAACAAGGACGGCACGGTGGTTTACGAATCCGGCGCCACGCTGGAACATGCCATCGCCGAGATCGGCCACTACCCGGAAAAACGCTCGAAATCCAAGGGGGTGGAGATCGAAAGCGTCGAGTTCGCCCGCTTCGGCGAGACGCCCTATCTGTTCGTGCTGTCCGAACGCGCCTCGGTCGTGGCGGTCTATGACCTGACCGACCCGGCGGCACCGAAGCTGATGCAGATCCTGCCCTCGGGCATCTCGCCCGAAGGCGCGGTCGCCATTCCCGCGCGCAACCTGTTCGTCACCGCCAACGAGGCCGACCTGGGCGAGGATGGCGCCGCACGGGCGCATGTGATGATCTTCGAGCGCACGGATGCGGAACCGGCCTATCCGATGCTGACCTCGGCCGGGTCGGACGGGTTGATCGGCTGGGGCGCGCTTGGCGCGCTGGCCTCGGCCCCTGGGCGGGCGGACCGGCTGTTCGCCGCCTCGGACAGCGTCTATGCGGCCATGCCCTCGATCTACGAGATCGACACCGGCGCGAAACCGGCGCGGATCGTCGGGCAGACCATCGTCACCCGCGGCGGCGATCCGGCGCAGAAGCTCGACATCGAGGGGCTGACCTCGGATGGCGAGGGCGGCTTCTGGCTGGCGAACGAGGGGGATGCGGCCAAGCTGGTGCCCCATGCCATCCTGCATGTGAACGAGGCTGGCGAGATCACCAGGGAAATCGCCCTGCCCGCCGAACTGCTGGCGCACCAGACCCGCTTCGGCGCGGAAGGCATCGCCAAGCTGGGCAACGTGCTGTGGGTCGCGATGCAGCGGGAATGGGGCGACGATCCGCAGGGGCAGGTCAAGCTCCTGGCCTATGACCTCGACGCCGGGGAATGGGGCGCGGTGCGCTATCCGCTGGAATCGAAGGGCGAGGGCTGGATGGGCCTGTCGGAAATCGCGGTAAAGGGCGAGCATGCCTATGTCATCGAGCGCGACAACCTGATCGGCGACAAGGCGACGGTGAAGAAGATCTTCCGCGTGGCGCTGGCCGATTTGCAGCCGGCCCCGCTGGGCGGCGATCTGCCCCTCGTCGCCAAGGAAGAGGTGCGCGACCTGATCCCGGACCTGCGCGCGCTGACCAACGGCTATGTGGTGGACAAGGTCGAGGGGCTGGCCTTCGACGCGCAGGGCGATGCCTGGGTCGTGACCGACAATGACGGCGTGGACGACAGTTCGGGCGAGACGCTGCTGTGGAACCTGGGCGCGCTGTAATCCCACGCGCGCCATCGGCAGGGCCGGTGGCGGCCCTGCCCGCTAACAGGCCGCTGAAAAAGGATTTTGAAAGGGCGACGCAGCGGAAATCGTTCTGGAGCCAGCTGATATCGGCCCGAAAATGGGGCGTTTTCGGCAAGTTTGAGGCGGATTTCCCGGTTCCCCGCCCGCGCTGTCCTGTCGCAAGGACTTTTTCAGCAGCCCGCTAATACCGCAGCCGGGCGTAATAGGAATGCTCGGCCGCCTCGCGCGCCTGGCCCAGGGTGACGATGCCCCGCGCCTTCAGCAGCGGCAGCAGGCGCAGGAACACCTCGGCCGTCACCAGCGCATCGCTCAGTGCGTTGTGGCGCTGGGTGATCTCGACCCCCAGCCGCGCCGCGATGGCCTCGAGCGAATGCGAGGGCTCGTGCGGCTGGGCGATGCTGGCCAGCAGCAGCGTGTCCAGCACCGGCTGGTCGAAGCGCAGCCCGGTCGCCGCCTCTTTCATCTGCAAAAAGCGCATGTCGAAGGCAACGTTATGGCCGACCAGCACCGTGTCCGAGGCATAGGCGTGGAATGCCGGCAGCACCGCGGCGATGCGGGGCTGGCCCTGCACCATCTCGGGGCGGATGCCGTGATAGGGGATGGATTCGGGCGGGATCTCGCGCCCCGGATCGACCAGCTGGTCGAAACGCTCGCCGCGCAGCATCTTGCCGTTCAGGATGCGCAGCGCGCCGATCTGGATGATCTCGTCGCCCTGCGCCGGGTTCAGGCCCGTCGTCTCGGTGTCGAAGACGGTATAGCTCAGCCGCTCCAGCGGCTGGTCGTCCAGCGAGCGGCTGGAATCGCTGGCCGCGAACAGGTCGAAATCATAGAACTCCGGCCGCGGCTCCAGCGCCTCGGCCTCGGGCCCGGCCGAGGCGGTGGGCAGCAGGAAGCGGAAAAACGACAGGCCCGCCGGGCGGTCCTGCTCCAGCCACAATTCGCCGCCATGCCGCTCGGCGATGTCGCGGGCGTTGGCGTCGGCGATGCCATGCGCGCCCGAGGCCGCGTCGAGCGGCCAGACCAGGTCCAGATGCGCCCAGCCCGGCGTGGCGGCGGGTGCCAGCCGCAGGGTCAGCGGCGGCATGCCCTGCGGCCCGGCCAGCTGCCCCGCCAGCGCGCCAAGCGCCTGGATCAGCGAGAAACTGTCCAGCCGCAGCCACAGGCCGCCGTCGGCGCTTTCCACCTTGGCCACCCGGCCGGTCTGCGCCAGCACATGCTGCGCCGCCGCCGCCAGAAGGTCGTCGCCCAGCATCTCCTGCAGGGGCCAGCGGGTCAGGATCTCTTGCGAGGTATCGGCGGTCATCGCCGCCAGCCGCTGGCCCATGGCCGCCACCTCGTCGCGGACGATGGCGTGGAAGCCGTCGCGCTCGGCCGGTTCCAGGTCGGGATAGTCCAGCATGTCCAGCGCCGCCTGCATATTGGCCAGCGAGGCGCGGCTGGCCTCGGTCAGCTCGGTCAGGCGGCGGTCGCGGCGGGACTGGGCGGCATAATCCTGGGTGATGTCGTCAAGCAGCAGCACATAGCCGCTGATCGCCCCCGCCTGCGGCCGCACCGGCGCCAGCACGACATGCAAAAGGCTGCCGGTGGGCGTGGTGGTGACGAATTGCGCCGAAACCGCTGCCTCGCCGCGCGCGATATGGCGGTCCACCGTCTCGCGCGCATGGTCGATCAGGGCGCGGTCGATGACGGCATGGATCGAGCGGCCCAGCCCGATCGCCTCGGCCCCGCCGGCAAGCTGCCCGCCCGAGACGCGGTGGAACAGCCCGCGCGCATGGTCGTTGTACAGCAGGATGCGGCCGTCGAGGTTGCAGACCACGACGCTTTGGCGCAGCTCGGCCATCAGCGCGCCCAGCTGGTCGCGTTCCTGCGCCACCTTCTGCTGCGCCTCGGCCACTAGCCGGGCCATGTCGGTCCGCAGGGTCTGGCGCTGGTCGGCCAGCCGGTTCACCGCATCGGCCAGTGCGGCCAGGGCAGGGGTGCCGGCCGCCTCCAGCCGCGGCGCATCGGCATTGTCGGCCAAGAGCCGCGCCGCATCGGCCAACCGCGCCGGGGCCTCGACATGGCGGGCATGAAGCCGCGCCGCCGCCCAGCCCGCCAGCGCCGCACCGGCCAGCCACCAGCCGAACAGGATCGCGCCGCTGGCCTGCAGCGCCGGGCCCAGGGCGGCGGCCAGCCCGCCGCGCAGCCCCAGGGGCAGCGAGGCATGGAACAGCCCCACGCCCAGCAGCGCCCAAAGCGCCAGCGCCAGCCCCGGCGCGACGGCAAGCAGAAGGCGGCGCGGCACGGGCTTCATGCCAGCATCTCGCGGATGCGGACGATCAGCTCGCGGGTCGAGAAGGGTTTCGTCACATAGGCGTCCGCCCCCGCCCCCATGCCGCGGGCGATGTCGGTGTCGCGGCCCTTGGCGGTCAGCATCAGGATGCGGATGCCCGACAGGTCGGGATCGGCGCGCACCGCCTCGCAGACCTCGAAGCCGCTCAGCCCCGGCATGGCCGCGTCCAGCAGCACCAGCCGCGGCCGCTCGCCCCGGATCATCGCCAGCGCCTGGGTGCCGTCGGGGGCGACCAGCACCTCGTAGCCTTCGCGTTTCAGCATGAAGGACAGCGACACGACGATATTCGGCTCGTCATCCGCGATCAGCACCCTATCCGTCATCGGACCCTCCCTTGCTGCGAAAGCGGCAGGCTGAAGGCAAAGCACGCCCCCTGCCCCGGCTGGCTGTCCAGCCACATCCTGCCGCCCAGATTAACCACGATCTGCCGGCTGATCGGAAGCCCGAGCCCGGTGCCCGGCGGGCGGTTGCCGGCCTCGCCGCCCTGGCGGAACTTGTCGAAGACGGCGGCCTGGTCCTCGGGCGCGACGCCGGGGCCGTTGTCGCGCACCGTGACCACCAGCTCGTCGCCCTGCTGGCGCAGGGCGACCTCGACCCGGCCGCGGTGCTCGGGGACGAATTTCGCGGCATTCGACAAAAGGTTGACCAGCACCTGCGTCAGCCGGTCGGGATCGGCCAGCACCATCGGCACCTGCTCGGGCAGGTCCAGCACCACCTCGGCCCCGCGTTCGCGGAACAGCTCGGCGGTGGAACGCAGCGCGGCGACGATCAGCGCCTTCATGTCCACGTCGGTATTGTGCCATTCGGCCATGCCGGATTCGATCTTGGCCAGGTCCAGCACCTGGTTGACCAGCCGGCTCAGCCTTTCGCTTTCGGACAGGATGATGGCCAGGAACTCCTCGCGCTCGGCCGGCTGGATGTCGGGCGTGTCCAGCATCAGCTCGGTCAGCGCCCGGATCGAGGTCAGGGGCGTGCGCAATTCATGCGTGACCGAGGACATGAAGTCGTCCTTGAGCTGGTCCAGGCTCTTCAGCTTTTCATTGGCGGCGCGCAGCTCGACCGTCGCCTCCTCAAGCTCGCGGGCATAGGTGCGCACCTGCGACGCCTCGTCGATGATCTCCAGCACGTCGCCCAGGCTCAGCGGTTCCTCTTGCGCCACTGATTCGACCATGACGCGGGCCGAGGCGGTGCCGATGGCGCCGGCGATCTGGCGCTCGACCCGGTCCACCAGCCGGGCATCGGCGGTCAGGCTGTCCAGCGCGGTGCCGGTCTCGCGCGCGTGGTCGCGAAACAGCGCCTCGGCCCGCGCGGCGCCCAGGAAGCGGCCGGCCAGCCGGCGCAGATCCTCGGGCCGCGCCCGGCCGCGCCAGAAGACCGGCTGCGCCTCGCCGCGCTGGAACACCTCGACGAACAGCAGCGCCTGGCTGGCCTCGCGCGCCGAGGCGCGGCCGGCAAGCGACAGGCCGACGTAAAGCGAGACGTTGACCAAGAGGCTCCAGAACAGCGAATGCGTCAGCTCGTCAAAGCCCGTCAGCCCGAACAGCCGCTGCGGCGCCAGGAAGGCCAGGCCGAAGGGGCCGTCCAGGAACCCGCCCGGAATCCAGCCCGAGCGCGCCAGCGACGGCAGCATGAGCGTATAGGCCCAGACCAGCGAGCCGCCGATCAGCCCGCCAAGCGCGCCCCCCCGCGTCGCGCCGCGCCAATACATGCCGCCCAGAAGCGCCGGGGCGAATTGCGCCACCGCGGCAAAGCTGATCAGCCCGATCGAGACCAGCGCATAAGCCTCGCCCGCGACGCGGAAATACAGATAGCCCAGCAGCAGCACCAGCAGGATCGCGGCCCGGCGGATGTTCAGCAAAAGCTGCGTCAGGTCGCCCCCGGTGCGGGCAAAGCGGCCGCGGCTCAGCAGCGCGGGCATCACCAGGTCGTTGCAGACCATGGTCGAGACGGCGACCGTCTCGACGATGATCATGCCGGTCGCCGCCGAAAGCCCGCCCAGATAGGCCAGCAGCGCCAGCCATTCCGCGCCCTGCGACAGGGGCAGCGTCAGCACATAGCTTTCCGCCCCCGCCCCGCCGTCGCCAAAGATCAGCATCCCGCCGATGGCGATGGGCAGCACGAAGATGTTGATCAGCAGCAGATAGGCCGGGAACTGCCACGAGGCGGGCAGGATATGGCGTTCGTTCACGCATTCCACCACCATCATCTGGAACTGGCGCGGCAGCAGCACCACCGACAGCATCGACAGCAGCGTCAGCGTGAACCATTGCGCGCCCTGGAAGCCCTGGAACCCCTGGCCGCCCAGCTGCAACAGCGCGGCGATGTCGGGCTGGGCCTGCGCCCGCGCCCAGATGTCGCCCATGCCGCCGAAAAGCCCGTAGGTGACGAAGACGCCCACCGCCAGGAAGGCCGCAAGCTTGACCGCGGATTCGAAGGCGATGGCGGCGACCATGCCCTCGTGCCGCTCGGACAGGTCCAGGTGGCGGGTGCCGAAGACCACGGCGAAGCCGGCCAGGGACAGCGCCATGTAAAGCGTGCCGTCGCGCCACCAGGCCGCATCGGCCGGGCCGGGACCGCCGGTCAGCGCCTCGTAGCCGGCCGAGACCGCCTTCAGCTGCAAGGCGATATAGGGCAGGATGCCAACCACGGTGATCAGCGTCACCAGCGCCGCCAGCAGCGGGCTCTTGCCATAGCGGCTGGCGATGAAATCCGCGATCGAGGTGATGCGGTAGCTGCGGGCGATGCGCACCATCTTGCGCAGCACCACCCAGGCCAGCAGCATGGCCAGCATGGGGCCCAGGTAGATCGGCAGAAACCACACCCCGCCCGAGGCGGCGCGGCCGACGCTGCCGAAATAGGTCCAGGCCGAGCAATAGACCCCCCAGGACAGCGCATAGACCAGGCTGTTGTCGATCAGCGAACGCCCCTGGCCGGCGCGGCGGTCGCCATGCGCCGCCACCGCCACCAGCAACAGCAGGTAGCCAAAGGATACCGCAAGGACCAGGGCGGGCTGGATCATCCGTCCCTCTCCCCGGCGTCCGGCGGCTCCTTGGCGCCCCGCCCGGCGCGCGGCGCGCTGACCCAGGCCAGGGCGGCGATCAGCCCGGCCCAGATCACGAACAGCGCCACCGGCAGAAGCGGCAGGCCAAGCACCGTCAGCGGCTGGTCCCAGATCAGCAACAGCGGAAAGTTCAGCAGCAGGAAGCCGGCGCCGCACAGCGCCAGCAGCACCTCGGGGCGGGGACCGTCGCGCCGCCTCATAGCAGGTCCAGCCGGTAATGCTGGCCCAGCCATTGCTTGAAATCGCGCACGATGTTCAGCGAATCGCGCAGGGCCTGGCGGTCCAGCCGGCCCAGGTCGGCGGGGCGGATGCTGTTGTCGGGAGGCTGGCCGCGGGCGATCTGCGCCAGGTTGCCGTCCAGCTTCAGCGCCATCATGCAATGCAGCGCGTCGGCCAGGTCGCGGGCCAGCCCGGCGTCGATGCGCCCCGCCCCGGCCAGCGCCTGCAAGCGGGCGCGGGTGCCGGTGGCGGCGACGCCATATTCCAGCGCCAGCGCGCGGGTGCCATGCACGACCGGGAAGATGCCCAGCTTCTTGAGGTCGATCTCGGCCGCCTCGGGTCCGCGCATCCCCGGCAGGCGGCGCCACCAGCCGCCCTCGGCCCCGCTGTCGAACTGCCGGATCGCGGCGGCGAAGCGGGCGTGGAAGCTGTCGCTGCCGGTCAGGATGCGCCGCAGCCGGTCCTGCACCGCGGCCAGCAGCCCTTCGTCCCCCGCCACCGCCGCGGCATCCAGGAAGATCGCCAGGTTCATCGGCCCCTCGGGGTCGCCGCCATGGACCCAGTCGCGGATGGTGTCGCCAAAGGCCTGCACGCTTTGGCACCACAGCGGCCGGCTCAGCATGATGCCGCCGGGACAGGGCGGATAGCCGAAGGAGATCAGCGCCTCGGTGAAGGCCTGCGTCACCCGGTCAAGCCCGTCGAAGCTGAAATCGTCGCGCAGGATCAGGGCGTTGTCCTGGTCGGTGCGGATGATCTGCTCGGACCGGCCCTCGCTGCCCATGACGATCAGGCAGCTGTTCTCGCGCAGCGCCTGCGGCGCCAGCATCTGCCACAGCCGGCGAAAGATCTGCCGGTTCAGCCCGCCGACCAGCCCGGCGATGACCTCGATGCGCACGCCGTCCTCGTTCAGCACGCGGATCAGCGCCTCGACCTGGGCGGCGGGCCGGGCCAGTTCGGCCGGGCTGGTCGCCCGCGCGATCTCGGCCGAGACCAGATGCGACTGGTTGGCCAGGAAACCCATCAGGTCCAGCTGGCTGAGGATGCCCACCACCTCGTCCGCCTCGCGCACCAGGACGCGGTGGATGCGGTGGCGCAGCATCATCATCATCGCGTCGAAGAGATCGTCGTCGATCGAGACCGAAAACGGGGTGAAGCTGGTGAAGTCGCGAACCTTCAGCGCCGCCGCCGGCGTCTCGCGCAGGATCGCCTGCACCAGGTTCGTGGTGGTGAAGATGCCCAACCGCGCGCCGTCCTGCACCAGCGCATCGGTGATGCCGCGCGCCGCCAGCTCGCGGCACAGCGTCAGCAGGTCGGTGTCGGCCGCGACGAAATGCGGCTTGCGCAGGATGGCGTCGCGCACCCGCGCGGTGACAAGCGTCACCATCTCGCGCTGCTCATGGCGCTGCGCGCGCTCGGCAGCGGTCATGGCCAGCATCCCCGCAGCCCGGCGAATACGCGCCAAGCCGCTGCATCAGAGGAATCGCGCATGGATTCTCTGCCCCCTCCCAACCTTGCGACCGCGCCCGGCGCAGCCTTTTCGGGGCTGCGACGGGCGCCATTCCGGCGTTCCTCCTGCTCGCAATACCTTGATAAGCCTAAGCCCAGGGATTGCACAACATCCTTGCCGCGGGTGGGGGTGCGGAAGGGCCGAGGTCAGGGGTCGAAGTCAGGGGTCGATGGCGCGGAACTCCAGCTTGCCCGACAAGAGGATGGCCACGGTCGAGCAGATCGCGCCCGAAAGCAGGTAAAGCCCCGCGGCAGGCAGCCCGAGCCAGGTCGACAGCAGCAGCGCCGTCAGCGGCGCAAGGCCCGCGCCGAACATCCAGGCCAGGTCCGAGACGATGGCCGAGCCGGTATAGCGGTTGCGCGCCTCGAACAGCGACGCCACCGCGCCCGAGCTTTGCCCGAAGCTGAGGCCGAGGATGAAGAAGCCGGCGATCATGTAGACCAGCTCGCCGGTCTGGCCGCCGGACAGCAGCAAGGGCGCCAGCGCGGCAAAGCCGCCGATCAGCAGCGCGCCGACCAGCAGCAGGTTGCGCCGGCCGAAGCGGTCGGCCAGCCAGCCCGACAGCAGGATGGCCAGGATGCCGCCGGTCGCCGCCACCGCCTCGATGATCAGGAAGCTCAGAAGCGTCTCGTCGGTATAGAGATAGATCCAGGACAGCGGATAGACCGTGACCATGTGGAACATGGCAAAGCTGGCCAGCGGCACGAAGATGCCGATCAGGATCGCGCCGCCGTCCTCGCGCAGGGTCTTGCCGATGCGGGTGGGCTGGAGTTCGCGCGATTCGAACAGCTCGGCGAATTCCTCGGTCGCGACGATGCGCAGCCGCGCGAACAGCGCCACCACGTTGACCGAGAAGGCGACGAAGAACGGATAGCGCCAGCCCCAGTCCAGGAAATCCTGCGCCGTCAGGTTCGCCGCCAGATAGGCGAAGAGCAGGCTGGCGACGATCAGCCCGATGGGCGCGCCCAGCTGCGGCACCATGGCGTAGAAGCCGCGGCGGTGGCGCGGCGCGGTCAGCGCCAGCAGCGAGGGCATGCCGTCCCAGGCGCCCCCCAGCGCCAGCCCCTGCGCGATGCGCAGCATGGCCAGGATGACGACGGCCCAGCCGCCGACGTTCTCGTAGCTGGGGATCAGGCCCATGGCGACGGTCGCGGTCCCCATCAGGAACAGTGCCGCCGTCAGCTTGGTCACGCGGCCGTGGCGGCGGTCGATGCTCATGAACAGCGCGCTGCCCAGCGGCCGGGCGACGAAGGCCAGCGCCAGCAGCGCAAAGGACAGCAGCGTCCCGGTCAGCGGATCGGCGAAGGGAAAGATCCGCTGCGGAAAGACGATCACCGAGGCGATGGCGAAGACGAAGAAATCGAAGAATTCCGAGGTGCGCCCGATGATGACGCCCACCGCGACATCCGAGGGCGAAACCCGGTGGCGACCATGCGAGGACGGGGCCGATTGCACGGCGGGCGGGGAGGAGGTCGTGCTCATGTGTCGAGGAATCCGATGCGATGCAGATTCGTGCCGGGCACGGGCCAACCCGCCGCGGCGTTTCCGGCATCATAGCTGCCGCAAGCCAAAACTGAACTGTATAGGACAAAACGTCGCATGGCGGGTTTGACCTAGATCAAGGTAATTCGCCCCGTGCCATGTCGCGGCCCCGCGACTCAGCCGTCCGTCTCTGTCGCTCACCGACATCGGGTAGTCCAATGACCTGCATACGAAAATTCGCCCGCCTGCCATGGCTTGCATTGCTGATTCCGCTTGCCGCCTGCAAGGCCGAGGTGCTGGCGCCCGCCGGGGACGTGGCCGCGCGGCAGCGCGACCTGCTGGTGATCTCGACGCTGCTGATGCTGCTGATCATCGTGCCGGTGATGGTGCTGACCGTGGTCTTTGCCCGCCGCTACCGCGAAAGGAACAAGGACGCCGACTATCGGCCGGACTGGGACCATTCGACCAAGCTGGAATTCGTGATCTGGGCCGCGCCGCTGCTGATCATCATCACGCTGGGTGCGCTGACCTGGGTCGGCACGCATCTGCTGGACCCCTATCGCCCGCTGGACCGCATCGCGGCCGACCGGCCGCTGACCGAGGCGCACAGGCCCCTGCCGGTCCAGGTGGTGGCGATGGACTGGAAATGGCTGTTCATCTATCCCGAGCAGGGCATCGCCTCGGTCAACGAACTGGCCGTGCCGGTGGACCGGCCGGTCGAGTTCACGCTGACCTCGACCTCGGTGATGAACGCCTTCTACATCCCCGCGATGGCCGGCATGATCTATGCCATGCCGGGGATGGAGACCAAGCTGAACGGCGTCTTCAACAATCCCGGCGAATACAAGGGCATCGCCTCGCATTACTCGGGGCACGGCTTCTCGGGGATGCATTTCAAGGCGCATGCCACCGACGAGGCGGGCTTCGACGCCTGGGTCGAAAAGGCCCGCGCGGCCGGCGGCACGCTGGACCGCCCGCGCTACCTGGAGCTGGAGGCGCCCAGCGAGAACGTGCCGCCGATGTCCTTTGCCGAGATCGATCCGCAGCTGTTCCAGCGCATCGTCAACATGTGCGTCGAGCCGGGCAAGATCTGCATGGCCGAGATGATGGCGCTGGACGCGCAGGGCGGCACGGGGCTGGCCGGCACCATGAACGTGACGCAGCTGACCTATGACAAGGACCAGCGCCGCGGCACCCGCGCGCCGGTGCTGGGATGGGAGCCCTTCCAGGTCGCCTCGTTCTGCACGCCCGAGGATTCGGCGCTGATGTTCGGCAAATCGCCCGAGCTGGCGCGGGCGCCGGTGGACATGACGCCGATGCGCGGCCATGCGCTGGTGCCGCCGAAAGGGCCCTTCGCCCCCTCGCCCGACAATGCCGTCACGCTGCTGGACCCGGCCGAGGGCCGGGCGCAGAACTTCTGATCGGACGCAAAGCATGGCTACCTTTTCCAACGAGACCACCTTTCTTCTGGGCCGGCTGAACTGGGACGCGATCCCGAAGGAGCCGATCGTCTGGGCCACCTTCGTCGTCGTCGCCCTGGGCGGCATCGCGGGCCTGGCGGCGCTGACGAAATACCGGCTCTGGGGCTGGCTCTGGCGCGAGTGGTTCACCTCGGTCGACCACAAGAAGATCGGCATCATGTATATCGTGCTGGCGCTGATCATGTTCGTGCGCGGCTTTGCCGATGCGATCATGATGCGGCTGCAGCAGGTCTGGGCCTTCGGCGGCTCCGAGGGCTACCTGAACGCGCATCACTACGACCAGATCTTCACGGCGCATGGCGTCATCATGATCTTCTTCGTGGCGATGCCCTTCATCACCGGGCTGATGAACTATGTCGTGCCCTTGCAGATCGGCGCGCGCGACGTGTCCTTTCCGTTCCTCAACAACTTCTCGTTCTGGATGACGGTGGGGGGCGCGGTCATCACCATGGCCTCGCTGTTCCTGGGCGAGTTCGCGCAGACCGGCTGGCTGGCCTTTCCGCCGCTGTCGGGCATCGGCTACAGCCCCTGGGTCGGGGTGGACTATTACATCTGGGGCCTGCAGGTCGCCGGTGTCGGCACCACGCTGTCGGGCATCAACCTGCTGGTAACGATCCTGAAGATGCGGGCGCCGGGCATGACCATGATGCGGATGCCGGTCTTCACCTGGACCTCGTTCTGCGCCAACATCCTGATCGTCGCCTCGTTCCCGGTGCTGACCATGACGCTGATCCTGCTGACGCTGGACCGCTACGTGGGCACCAATTTCTTCACCAACGACCTTGGCGGCAATCCGATGATGTATATCAACCTCATCTGGATCTGGGGCCACCCCGAGGTCTATATCCTGATCCTGCCGCTGTTCGGGGTCTTTTCGGAAGTCACCTCGACCTTCTCGGGCAAGCGGCTGTTCGGCTATAGCTCGATGGTCTATGCCACGGTCTGCATCACGGTGCTGAGCTATCTGGTCTGGCTGCACCATTTCTTCACCATGGGCTCGGGCGCCTCGGTGAACTCGTTCTTCGGGATCACCACCATGATCATCTCGATCCCGACCGGGGCCAAGCTCTTCAACTGGCTGTTCACCATGTATCGCGGCCGCATCCGCTATGAGCTGCCGATGATGTGGACGGTCGCCTTCATGCTGACCTTCGTGATCGGCGGCATGACGGGCGTGCTGCTGGCGGTGCCGCCGGCCGACTTCGTGCTGCACAACTCGCTGTTCCTGATCGCGCATTTCCACAATGTCATCATTGGGGGCGTGCTGTTCGGCCTGTTTGCGGCCATCAACTTCTGGTGGCCCAAGGCCTTCGGCTTCAAGCTGGACGTGTTCTGGGGCAAGGTCTCGTTCTGGTTCTGGGTCGTGGGCTTCTGGGCCGCCTTCATGCCGCTTTACATCCTGGGCCTGATGGGCGTCACGCGGCGGCTGCGCGTCTTCGACGACCCGGACCTGCGGATCTGGTTCGCCATTGCCGCCTTCGGCGCGGTGCTGATCGCCTGCGGCATCGCGGCCATGTTCGTGCAGTTCGGCGTCTCGATCCTGCGCCGCGACCGGCCGGAATACCGCGATGTCAGCGGCGATCCCTGGGACGGGCGGACGCTGGAATGGGCGACCTCGTCGCCGCCGCCCGCCTATAACTTCGCCTTCAACCCGATCTCGCACGGGCTGGACAGCTGGTGGGAGATGAAGCAGCAGGGCGCCACCCGCCCGACCGGGGGCTACATGCCGATCCACATGCCGAAAAACACCGGCACCGGCGTGATCCTGGCCGCGCTGGCCACGGTCTGCGGCATGGCGCTGGTCTGGTATGTCTGGTGGCTGGCGGCGGCAAGCTTCCTGGGCATCGTCGCCGTGAGTATCGCCCATACCTTCAACTACAACCGCGACTATTACATCCCGGTCTCGGAAATCGAGGCGACCGAGGATGCCCGGACGCGCCAGCTTGCGCAGGGGGTTTGAGAGATGAGCCACGCGACGACCGACACCATGGCCCGCCATTGGGAGCTTGAGCCCCATCACCACCCCGAGGGCGCCTCGACCAGCCTGGGCTTCTGGGTCTACCTGATGAGCGACTGCCTGATGTTCGCGGTGCTGTTCGCGGTCTATGGCGTGCTGGGCACAAGCTTCGCCGCCGGGCCGGGGCCGAAAGACCTGTTCGACCTGGAGCTGGTCGCCGTCAACACCGCCATGCTGCTGCTGTCCTCGATCACCTTCGGCTTTGCCATGCTGGCCATGGGCAAGGGCGACCAGCGGGGCACGCTGCGCTGGCTGGCGGTGACGCTGTTCTTCGGCCTGTGCTTCCTGGCCATCGAGCTTTACGAGTTCCACCACCTGATCCATATCGGCGCCGGGCCGCAGCGCTCGGGGTTCCTGTCGGCCTTCTTCACGCTGGTGGGCACGCATGGGCTGCACGTCACCTTCGGCTCGATCTGGCTGGTGACGCTGATGGTGCAGATCACCCGCAGCGGGCTGATCCCGGCGAACCAGCGCCGCATGGTCTGCCTGTCGATGTTCTGGCATTTCCTCGACGTCATCTGGATCGGCGTCTTTACCTTCGTCTATCTGCTGGGGATGATCTGATGTCCGCCGACCACACCCATGCCGCGCATCACGACGACCACGGCCACGACCACGGCAGCTATTCCTCGTATATCAAGGGTTTCCTGCTGTCGGTGATCCTGACCGCGATCCCCTTTGGCCTGGTCATGGCCGGCGGCTTCGAAAGCCGGGCGCTGACCGCCGTCACCGTGATCGGCTTTGCCGTGGTGCAGATCCTGGTCCACATGGTCTATTTCCTGCACATGAACGGCAAGCAGGAAGAGGGCTGGACCATGCTCTCCACCATCTTCACCGTGGTGGTGGTGGTCATCCTGCTGGCCGGATCGCTCTGGGTCATGTATCACATGAACACCAACATGATGCCGCAGATGGACCATGAGCTGACGCAGGGCTTCGGCTCGTGACCCTGCGCCGGCTGGCGGCCTCGGCCGGGGCGCTGGCGGTGTTCCTGGCGCTGGTGGCGCTGGGGGTCTGGCAAGTGCAGCGGCTGGCCTGGAAGACCGACCTGATCGCGCGGGTCGAGGCGCGGCTGGCGGAAAGCCCCGTCCCCGCACCCGGACCCGCCGCATGGGCGGCGCTGGAGGCGCGCGATGCCGAATATCGCCGGGTCACGGTGACGGGCCGCTATCGCGCGGACAGCGACACGCTGGTCAAGGCGGTGACGGCGCGGGGACCGGGCTTTTGGGTGATAACGCCGCTGCAGACGCCCCAGGGCTGGACCGTGCTGGTCAATCGCGGCTTCGTGGCGGATGCCGCCCGCGACGACCGCCCCCTGCCCCAGAGCGAGGTGGCGGCGACGGGTCTTTTGCGCATGAGCCAGCCGGGCGGCGCCTTCCTGCGCGGCAACGATCCCCCGGCTGGGCGCTGGTATTCCCGCGACACGGCGGCCATCGCCATGGCGCAGGGGCTTGGCGCGGTCGCGCCCTGGTTCCTGGACGCCGATGCCCGCGGCGACGGGGCGCAGCCCATCGGCGGGCTGACCGTGGTCCGCTTTCGCAACAGCCACCTGGGCTATGCCCTGACCTGGTTCTCGCTGGCGGCGCTTTGGGCGGGCTGGCTGCTCTGGGCCCGGCGCCGGGGCCTGCGGGACTGACGGGAAAACCGGCGCGGCTTGACTTGAATCAACGTCCCGGCGGCTTGATATTCGCAAGGGTGGGCCAGATGCTTGCGCAGCCAGGCCGGAATGGCCCAGCCCCGCCCCGTCGCCATCCGGTCCCTGCGCCCCCGCGTCCGCCGAGGAGATGCCCATGAAGACCCCGACCCGCGCGCCGACGCCCGCCGCCGTATCCGCCGAACTGCCGCCCGTGCCCTGCCCCGAGCCCCTGGGGCGCGAAGCCTTCCGCACCTTCGACCGCATGCGCGAGGCGATGACGGCGCAGTTCACCGGCGGGCTCTCGCCGGCGGCGCTGACGCTGGCCTTGCAGGACTGGACCATGCACCTGGCCGCCGCGCCCGGCAAGCGGATGGAGCTGATCGACAAGGCCAACCGCAAGGCCGCGCGGCTGTTGTGCCACCTGGCCGCGCTTTGCGTGGACCGCGAGGCGCCCGCCTGCATCGACCCGCTGCCCGGCGACTATCGCTTTGCCGCCGAGGGCTGGAAGAAGCCGCCCTTCAGCATCTGGGCGCAGGCGTTCCTGCTGCAACAGCAATGGTGGCACAATGCCACGCATGAGGTGCCGGGGGTGAATCCGCATCACCAGGACATCGTCTCCTTCGCCGCGCGGCAGATGCTGGACGTGTTCTCGCCCTCGAACCTGCCCTTCACCAACCCCGAGGTGATCGCCCGCACCATGCAGACCGGCGGCATGAACCTGGTGCAGGGGATGCGCAACTGGTCCGAGGACGTGATCCGCGAGGCCACCGGCCAGCCCCCGGTCGGGACCGAGGATTTCGTGGTCGGCAAGGACGTGGCGGTGACGCCGGGCAAGGTGGTCTTCCGCAACCACCTGATCGAGCTGATCCAATACGCCCCCGCCACCGAGACGGTGATGGCCGAGCCGATCCTGATCGTGCCGGCCTGGATCATGAAATACTATATCCTGGACCTTTCGCCGCAAAACTCGCTGATCCGGCACCTGGTGGCGCAGGGCCATACGGTCTTCTGCATCTCCTGGCGCAACCCGCAGGCCGAGGACCGCGACCTGACGCTGGACGACTACCGCCGGCTGGGGGTGATGGCGGCGCTGGATGCGGTCGGCGCCGTCCTGCCCCAGCGCAAGGTCCATGCCGTCGGCTACTGCCTGGGCGGCACGCTGCTGTCGATCGCCGCCGCCGACATGGCGCATGCCGACGACGACCGGCTGGCCAGCCTGACCCTGCTGGCGGCGCAGACCGATTTCAGCGAGCCGGGGGAACTGGCGCTGTTCATCGACCACAGCCAGGTGAACCTCTTGGAAAGCATGATGTGGAACCGCGGCTACCTCTCTGCCGACCAGATGGCCGGGGCCTTCCAGCTGCTGCGCTCGAACGACCTGATCTGGTCGCGCATGGTGCATGACTACCTGATGGGCGAGCGCAAGCCGATGATCGACCTGATGGCCTGGAACGCCGATTCGACGCGCATGCCCTACCGCATGCATGCCGAATACCTCGAGCGGCTCTACCTGGAGAACGAACTGGCCGCCGGGCGCTTCATGGTCGAGGGGCGGCCGGCCGCGATCCAGAACATCCGCGTGCCGATGTTCGTCGTCGGCACCGAGCGCGACCATGTCGCGCCTTGGCGCTCGGTGTTCAAGATCCATTACCTCAGCAATACCGAGCTGACCTTCGTGCTGACCAGCGGCGGCCACAACGCCGGCATCGTCAGCGAGCCGGGCCGGCCGCACCGGCGCTATCGCATCGCGCTGCGCGAGGCCGGCGGGCGCTGCCCCAGCCCCGACACCTGGGCCGAGACCGCCGAGGCGCGGCCGGGTTCCTGGTGGGAGGCCTGGACCGAATGGCTGGCCGCGCATTCCTCGGCCGGGCGCACGGCCCCGCCGGCCATGGGCGCGGGCAAGGCCGGCCGTGCGCGGCTGGCCGACGCGCCGGGCAGCTACGTGCTGCAGCGATAGGGCCCGGCCCCCCGCATTGCGCTGGCCGGCGAATGCCGCCAAACAGGTCAGGGACAGGTGACTGCCGAAGGAGAGCCCGATGAAGCCAGCCGAGATCGTGCCGGACCCGGTCGCATGGCACGCCCAGAGCGGCGAAGAGGTCTGCGCCGCGCTGGCGACCAGCCTGGACGGGCTTGCCCATGACGAGGCCGCGCGGCGGCTGGACCGCTTCGGCCCGAACGAGCTGCCGCCCGCCGCCCGCATCCATCCGGTGCTGCGCTTCCTGGCGCAGTTCAACAATGCGCTGATCTATTTCCTGCTATCCGCGGCGGTGGCGGCGATTGCGCTGGGACATGTCATCGACGGCGCGGTGATCGTGGTCGTGGTGCTGGTCAACGCCATCGTCGGCTTCATCCAGGAGGGCAAGGCCGAGCGCGCGCTGGACGCGATCCGCGACATGATCGCCCCCCATGCCGTGGTGCTGCGCGAGGGCGAGCGGCACACGCTCGACACCCGCCAGATCGTGCCCGGCGACATCGTGGTGGTCGAGGCCGGCGACAAGGTGCCCGCCGACCTGCGCCTGCTGCGGGCGCGCGGGCTCAGCGCCGACGAGGCGATCCTGACCGGCGAATCGGTGCCGGCGGAAAAGACCGAAGGCCCGGTCGCGCCCGATGCCGCGCTTGGCGACCGCGCGCCGATCCTGCATTCCGGCACGCTGATCACCACCGGACAGGGCATCGGCGTGGCCGTCGCGACCGGCCCGCGGACCGAAATCGGCCGCATTTCCGACATGATCGGCGCGGTGCAAAGCCTGACCACGCCGCTTCTGCGCCAGATCAACGCCTTCGGCACCCGCTTCACCTGGTTCGCCATCGCCACCGCGGCGCTGCTGTTCGCCTTTGCCACGCTGTTCCGGGGCTATGACGCGCTGGATGCGCTGATGGTGGTGGTGGCGCTGGCGGTCGGCGTGGTGCCCGAAGGGTTGCCCGCCGTCATCACCATCACCCTGGCCATCGGCGTGCGCCGCATGGCCGCGCGCAATGCCGTGGTGCGCCGCCTGCCCGCGGTCGAGACGCTGGGCGCGACCTCGGTGATCTGCTCGGACAAGACCGGCACGCTGACCCGCAACGAGATGACCGTGCGCCATCTGGTGACTGCCGCCAGCCTGACCGCGGTCTCGGGCACCGGCTACGCCCCCGAGGGGCGGTTCTCGGACGCGGACGGCGCCGAGCCCCTGCCCGATCCCCAGCGCGACACGCTGATCCGCGCCGGGCTTTTGTGCAACGACGCCCTGCTGGTCGAGCGCGAGGGGCAGTGGGCCGTGCTGGGCGATCCGATGGAAGGCGCGCTGGTCGCCACCGCCGCCAAGGCCGGCCTGCACCCGGAAACCGAACGCGCCGCCTGGAACCGGCTGGACGAGATCCCCTTCGACGCACAGCACCGCTTCATGGCCACGCTGCACGACGACCCGCAGGCCGGCCCCCAAGGCGGGCGGCGCATCTTCGTCAAGGGCGCGCCCGAGCGGGTGCTTGCCATGTGCGGGGCGCAGGCGGCGGGCGACGCGGCCCTGCCGCTCGATGGCGGCTATTGGCAGGAATGCATCGACGCCTGCGCCGAGGGCGGCGAGCGGGTGCTGGGCTTTGCCACCCTTGCCACCGGCCCCGAGGTCGAGCGGCTGGATTTCGCCATGGTCGAAAGCGGGCTGACCTTCCTGGGCCTTGCCGGCTTCATCGACCCGCCCCGCGACGAGGCCATCGCCGCGGTGGCCGAATGCCGCTCGGCCGGGATCGCCATCAAGATGATCACCGGCGACCACAAGGGCACGGCGGCCGCCATCGCCCGCCAGCTCGCCATCGCCGACGACCCCAAGGTGCTGGAGGGCGCCGCGCTGGACGGCATGCCCGACGAAAGGCTGCGCCGGGTGGTCGAGGAGGTCAGCGTCTTTGCCCGCGCCACGCCCGAACACAAGCTGCGCATCGTCAATGCCTTGCAGGCGAACGGCCATATCGTCGCCATGACCGGCGACGGGGTGAACGACGCGCCCGCGGTCAAGCAGGCCGATGTCGGCGTCGCCATGGGCCGCAAGGGCACCGAGGCCGCCAAGGAGGCGGCGCAGATGGTGCTGCTCGACGACAATTTCGCCTCGATCGTCGCCGCCGTGCACGAGGGGCGCACCGTCTACGACAATATCCGCAAGGTGATCGGCTGGACGCTGCCGACCAACGGCGGCGAGGTGCTTTGCGTCATCCTGGCGATCTTCCTGGGCGTCACCCTGCCGATGACGCCGGTGCAGATCCTGTGGATCAACATGATCCTGACCGTCACCCTGGGGCTGGTGCTGGCCTTCGAGCCGTCGGAACCCGACGTGATGGGCCGCCCGCCGCGCCCGCGCGACGCGCCGATCCTGTCGCGCTTCCTGGTCTGGCGCATCGGCTTCGTCTCGGTGCTGTTCATGCTGGGGGCCTTCGGCATCTTCGCCTTTGCCCTGAACCGCGGCTATGACGTCGAGGGCGCCCGCACCATGGTCGTCAACACGCTGGTGGTGATGGAGATCTTCTACCTGTTCAACGTGCGCTACCTGCACCGCAGCTCGTTCAGCCTGATCGGCGCCATGGGCACGCCCGCCGTGCTGGGGGCGGTCGCGGTGGTGGTCGGGGCGCAGGTCCTGTTCACCTATGCGCCCTTCATGCACGAGTTGTTCGACAGCGCCCCGGTCGCCTTTGTCGACGGGCTGGTGATCGTGCTGGTCGGGGTGACGCTCATGGCCATCCTGGAGATCGAAAAGACCCTGACGCGCAGATTTTCCCTGTAAAGATGGCGGCCTCGGGTGCCCGGATTGATTTTGTTCCCTATATGTTCTATGTTGGGACCATGATCTGCAAGGGAGATCCGCCATGGATGCCACCACCTTTGCCCTGCCGGCCACGCCGCGCCAGATCGCCTATGCGCGTTCGCTGGCGCTGAGGAACCAGACGCTTCTGCCGTGGGAGGTGCAGCAGGACCGCCGCACGCTCAGCGCTTGGATCGAGGCGCAGGCGCGGATGCGGCCGGCGACGGGGCTGCCGACCTCGAAGCAGGTCGCCTTCGCCGAGCGCATCGCCCGGCTCAAGCGCCGCGCCGTGCCCGACGAATGCTTCCGCGACCGCCAGCTGCTGTCGCGCTGGATCGACAGCAACCGCTGAAACCGGCGCCCCGCGGCCGGATCAGCGCCGCCCGTCCAGCGCCGCCAGCGCCGTCAATTGCACCCCGGCCGGGTCCGCCAGGTCGTCCAGCACCTGGAAATGGTCGCAGCCCGGAACATGCAGCAGCACCGCACGCTCGCCCGCCTGCCGGCAGGCCCCGGCATAGTCGTCCGATTGCCGGATCAGTTCCGGCAGTTCCCCGGCACCGACAGCGACCAGCATGGGCGCGCCGGCGGCGATGTTGCGCTGCGGGCTGCAGGCGGCGATCTCGGCCGCGGTCAGTTGCAGCTTGTCGTTCAGCTGGCCCAGGCCGATCGGCTCCAGGTCGAACAGCCCGCTGATCGCCAGCACCGAGCCGACGGCGGGATGGCCGCGATGCATGGCCGCCAGATGCCCGCCGGCGGAATGCCCGGCAAGGCAAAGCCGCCCGACCCCTTGCGCCGCCAGATGGTCCAGAAGCTGCCCGATCTCGGCCACGATCTGCGTCATGCTGGCCTGCGGCGCCAGCGTGTATTCGGCCAGGATCACGTCATGGCCGCGCGCCAGCGGGCCGGCGGCGCAGAAGGCGAAATCCTCCTTGACGCAGCTTTGCCAATAGCCGCCGTGGATGAAGACGAAGGCCGGCGCATCCGCCCCGCCGCCGGCAAACCAGTCATAGGTCTGGCGCGCGCCGGGGCCATAGCGCCGGTCCCGCCGGCAATCCTGCGCGGCATGGAAAGCCGCGCTGCGGGCGCGGAAATCCCGCATCAGCCCCGGAAAATCCGCGAGCCTGCCGGTGTTGCTATAGGCCCTGTCCAGTTCCTGCCGGTTCATGCCGCGATAGATCGCCGTCGTCATTCACACCCCCAGATAGCGGTCGGTCAGATCGGCGGTCAGATCGGCGATGCCGCCCTGCCAGACCGTCGCGCCGCGTTCCACGATCACCGCGCGGTCGGCGACCGAGGCGATCTCGCTGAGCGACTTGTCCACCAGCAGGATCGACAGCCCCTCGGCTTTCAGCCGCCGCACGCCGGCCCAGATTTCCTGCCGCACGACCGGGGCCAGCCCCTCGGTCGCCTCGTCCAGCACCAGCAGGCGCGGATTGGTCATCAGCGCCCGGCCGATGGCCAGCATCTGCTGCTCGCCCCCCGACAGCGTGCGCGCGACCTGGCCCATGCGTTCCTGCAGGCGGGGAAACAGCGCGCAGACGCGGGCCATGTCCCAGGGGCCGGGGCGGGCGGCGACGGTCAGGTTCTCGGCCACGGTCAGCGGCGCGAAGCAGCGCCGCCCCTCGGGGACCAGCCCGACGCCCAGCCGCGCTACCTTGGGCGCCGTCAGGCCGGCGACATCGCGGCCGGCAAGGCGCAGGCTGCCGCCCGAATGCGGCATCAGCCGGCTGATGCAGCGGATGGTCGTGGTCTTGCCCATGCCGTTGCGGCCCATCAGCGCCACCACCTCGCCCTGGTCCAGGTCCAGCGTGATGCCGAACAGCGCCTGCACCGGGCCGTAGGAGGCGGTCACGTCGCGCAGTTCCAGCAGCCGGGTCATGCATCCTCTCCCAGGTAAGAGCGCCGCACCTCGGGGTTGGCGCGGATCTCGGCGACGCTGCCGGTGGCGATGATGCGGCCATAGACCAGGACCGAGATGCGGTCGGCCAGCGCAAAGACCGCGTCCATGTCATGTTCGACCAGCAGGATCGGCGCCTCGTTGCGCAGCTCCGCCAGGATGGCGGTCAGCTGCCGCCCGCCCTCCAGCCCCATGCCGGCCATCGGCTCGTCCAGCAGGAAGGCGCGCGGGCGCAGGGCCAGGGCCATGGCAATCTCCAGCTTGCGCCGCTCGCCATGCGACAGTGTCGCGGCCGGGACCAGGTGCCGCCCGGCCAGGCCCGCCTGCTCGATATGGAACAGCGCGGGCTCGGTCAGCTTGCGGTCGGCCAGCGCCGGCAGGTGAAAGCGGAACACCGCGCCGCTGGCCCCGGCCACCGCCAGCATGACGTTTTGCAGCACGGTGAAGTCCGGGATCACCGACGAGACCTGGAAGCTGCGCGCCAGCCCCAGCCGCGCCCGCGCCGCCGCGTCCAGCCCGTCGATCACCTGCCCCTCGAAGCGGATGGTGCCGGCGTCGGGCCGGATCTCGCCGACGATCTGCTTGATCAGCGTGGACTTGCCGGCGCCGTTCGGGCCGATCAGGGCGTGGATCTCGCCCGGCCGCAGGTCCAGGCTGACATCGTCGGTCGCCGCCAGCGCGCCGAAGGACTTGCGCAGGCCGCGGATCTCCAGGATGGGTTCGTTCAGCTTGGGTTCAGGCATGGCGGCCCCTTTTCGTGACGATGCCGATCAGCCCGCCCGGCGCGAACAGCACGATGGCCAGCAGCAGAAGGCCCAGCAGCGCCTGCCAGTAATCGCTGATGCCGCCCAGCACATGCTCGAGCAGGATGAAGAGCGCCGCGCCCGCGACCGGGCCGCAAAGCCGCCCCACGCCGCCCAGGATGACGAAGACCATGATCTCGCCCGACATGTGCCAGGACAGCATGGCCGGGCTGACGAAGCGGTTGAGGTCGGCGTAAAGCGACCCCGCCAGCCCGACGATCATCCCCGACAGCACGAAAGCCGTCAGCCGGATGGCATAGGGGCGGATGCCGACGGCGACGGTGCGCTGGCTGTTCTGCCGCGCCGCCTGCAAGGCCAGGCCGAAACGCGACTGGGTGACGACCGCGGTAAAGACCAGCGCCACCGCCAGCAGCGTGGCGCAGATGGCGAAATACTGGATCGGGGCAAAGGTGTTCAGGCCGGGGAAGCTGTTGCGGACATAGAAGCTCAGCCCGTCCTCGCCGCCATAGCGCGGCCAGCTGATGGCGAAGTAATAGAGCATCTGCGCGAAAGCCAGCGTCACCATGATGAAATAGACGCCCGAGGTGCGCAGGCTGAGCGCGCCGATGACCAGCGCCGCCAGCCCCGCGGCCAGCATGGCCATGGGCCAGATGCCCAGCATCTCGTTGCTGCCCATGACGGTAAAGGGCAGGCTCAGGACGGGCGTGCCCGTGCTGGCATGGCTGGCCAGGATGCCGGTGACATAGCCGCCGATGCCGAAGAAGGCGGCATGGCCGAACGAGATCAGCCCGCCATAGCCGAGCGCCAGGTTCAGCCCCACCCCGGCCAGGCCGAAGATCGCGGCCTTGGTCGCCAGCGTGACGGTAAAGCCGTTGCCGGCCAGATGCGCGCCAAGGGCGGTGGCGACCAGCAGGGCAAAGATCGCCAGGTTGACGGCGGTGTCGCGGTTCAATGTCTGCTGCATTACTCAGCCCCTCGCCCCGAAAAGTCCCTGCGGCCGCAGGATCAGCACCACGGCCATCAGCACATAGATCAGCACCGAGGCCAGCGAGGCGCCCACGGTATTGGCGCTGGAGGCGTCCCATATCCGCGACAGCAGCCCCGGCAGCAGCGCCTTGCCCAGCGTGTCGGTCATGCCGACCAGCAGCGCGCCGACGAAGGCGCCCTTGATCGAGCCGATGCCGCCGATCACCACCACGACGAAGGCCAGGATCAGCACCGGCTCGCCCATGCCGACCTGCACCGACTGGATGGTGCCGACCAGCGCCCCGGCGAACCCCGCCAGCGCCGCGCCAAGCGCAAAGACGATGGTGTAGAGCCGGGCGATGTCCACCCCCAGCGCGCCGATCATCTCGCGGTCCGCCTCGCCGGCGCGGATGCGGATGCCCAGCCGCGTGCGGGTGATGAGCCACCAAAGCCCCAGGGCCACCGCCGCGCCGAAGCCGATGATGACCAGCCGGAACAGCGGGTAATGCAGCCCGCCCGGCAGCACCACCGCCCCCGAAAGCGAGGCCGGCAGCTTGAGGTAAAGCGGGAACGAGCCGAAGAGCCAGCGCGTGCCCTCGGAAAACACCAGGATCAGCGCAAAGGTCGCCAGCACCTGATCCAGGTGGTCGCGGGCGTATAGCCGCCGGATCACCGCCATCTCGACCAGCGCGCCCGCCGCGGCGGCGGCCACCAGGCTGGCCGCCAGCCCCAGCCAGAACGAGCCGGTGGCCGCCGCCACCGCCGCGCAGGCAAAGGCCCCGGTCATGTAGAGCGAGCCATGCGCAAGGTTGATCAGCCCCATGACGCCAAAGACCAGGGTCAGCCCGGCCGCCATCAGAAACAGCATCATCCCGTATTGCAGGCCGTTCAGCGCCTGCTCGGCCAGAAGCATCACCGCTTTCTCTCCCGAATTGCCAGGGGGCCGGGCCTCATCGACCCGGCCCGGCAGGGCTTACATCTTGCACTGCTCGGCATAGGCATCGCCATGGTCGGTCATGGCCGGGCCGATGATCTTGTTGGTCAGCACGTCGCCTTCCCTGACCACCTCGCGCACGTAATAGTCCTGGATCGGGTGCTGGTTCGGGCCAAAGCGGAACTTGCCGCGCACGCTGGGGAAATCCGCCTCGGCCAGCGCCGCGCGGAAGGCGTCGGCATCGCCCACGTCGGCCTTGGCGATGGCCGAGAGAAGCAGGTTCGCCGTGTCATAGGCCTGCGCCGCGTAAAGCGAGGGCAGCCGGCCGTATTCGGCCTGGAAGGTTTCGACGAAGGCCGCATTCGCCTCGTTGTCCAGGTCCTTGGACCATTGCGCGGTGTTCTTGACCCCCAGCGCGGCATCGCCCACCGCAGGCAGGATGTCCTGGCTGAAGCTGAAGGCCGGGCCGATCACCGGCTTGCCGACGCCGGATTCGGCATATTGCTTCATGAAAGCGATGCCCATGCCGCCCGGCAGGAAGAAGAACACCGCATCCGCGTCGCTGGCGCGGATCTGGGCGATCTCGCCGGCGTAATCGGTCTGGCCGACCTGGGTATAGACCTCGCTGACCACCTCGCCCTTGAAATAGCGCTTGAAGCCCGCCAGCGAATCCTGCCCGGCGGGATAGTTCGGCGCCATGATGAAGACCTTGCCGATACCGGCATCCGTGGCATGGGCGCCCGCCGCCTCGTGCAGGTTGTCGTTCTGGTAGGAGACCGAGAAATATTTCGGATGGCAGCCCGCCCCGGCCAGCTGCGAGGGCGCGGCATTGGTGGACAGGTAGAACTTGTCCTGCGCCACCGCCGCCGGCACCACGGCCATGGCGAGGTTCGACCAGACGATGCCGGTCAGCACGTCGACCTGGTCGGACTGGATCATCTTGTCGGCGATCTGCACCGCGACATCAGGTTTCTGCTGGTCGTCCTCGATCACCAGCTCGACCGCCTGGCCCGCCTCACCGGCGTTCTTCAGCGCCAGCAGGAAGCCGTCGCGCGTGTCGACGCCCAGCCCGGCCCCGCCGCCCGACAGCGTGGTGATCATGCCGACCTTGACGGGTTCGGCCTGGGCGGCCCCGGCCAGGGCCAAGGCGGCGGTGCCGCAGATCAGCAGCCTTTTCAGTTCCATGACATACTCCCTGTGTGATGCGCGATTGGTCGTCGCATGTTTTTATGATGCGGTCGCGGGCTGCAACGGCTTTCGCGCATCAGCCCGCAACCCCAAGGGTCACGCCCGCCCCTCGAGCAGGCGGAAACGCTGGATCTTGCCGCTTTCGGTCTTGGGCAGCGCTTGGGCGAAAACCACGCGGCGCGGGTATTTGAAGGGCGCGATGACGGATTTGACGTGGTCCTGCAAGCCCTTGGCCATCGCCTCGTCTGCGGCGGCGCCGGGGCGCAGGACGACATGCGCCTCGACGATCTGGCCGCGCGCCTCGTCCGGGGCGCCGACCACGGCGCATTCCAGCACGTCGGGATGGGCAAGCAGCGCCGCCTCGACCTCGGGGCCGGCGATGTTGTAGCCGGCCGAGACGATGATGCCGTCGGTGCGGGCGGCAAAGTGGAAATAGCCCTGATCGTCCTTCCAGAAACTGTCGCCGGTCAGGTTCCAGCCGTCCTGCACATAGGCGCGCTGCTTGTCGGGGTCGGCCAGATAGCGGCAACCGACCGGCCCGCGCACCGCCAGCCGCCCGGTCTCGCCCGGCGGCAGTTCGCGCCCGTCCGGGCCGATGATCCTGGCCTCGTAGCCCGCGACCGGGCGGCCGGTGCAGGCCGGGCGGCTGTCACCGAAACGGTTGGTCAGGAAGATGTGCAGCATCTCGGTCGAGCCGATGCCGTCCAGC
This sequence comes from Paracoccus ferrooxidans, assembly GCF_029909815.1. Lineage (NCBI taxonomy): Bacteria > Pseudomonadati > Pseudomonadota > Alphaproteobacteria > Rhodobacterales > Paracoccaceae > Paracoccus > Paracoccus ferrooxidans. Next base: position 831,721 of record NZ_CP038201.1, read on the forward strand.
ATCGGCTTGCCGGTCTTGGCCATCCATTCCTCATAGACCGGCGCGGGCAGCGTCTCGCCGGCCGAGACGGCGGCGCGCAGGCTGGACAGGTCCGCGCCCTCGTCCATCGCCCGCATCATCACCCGATAGGCGGTCGGCGCAGTAAAGCAGATGGTGGCGCGGTATTTCTGGATGATCTCGACCATGTTCGGCGGCGAGGCGTTCTCCAGCAGCGCCGCCGAGGCGCCGAAGCGCAGCGGAAACACCGCCAGCCCGCCCAGCCCGAAGGTGAAGGCCAGGGGCGGCGAGCCGACGAAGACATCCTCGGGCCGCACCTCCAGCACCTCGCGGGCATAGCCGTCGGCGATGATCAGGATGTCGCGGTGGAAATGCATGGTCGCCTTGGGCTCGCCCGTGGTCCCCGAGGTGAACCCCAGCAGCGCCACGTCGTCGCGTCCCGTGCGCACCGCCTGGAACCGCACCGGCTGGGACAGGGCGGCCCGGTCCAGGTCGGCATCGTGGTTCGCGGTGCCGTCGAAGCCGACCACGGTCGTCAGGTGCCGGCTGTCCCTGGCGGCCAGCGCCAGCTCGTCCATCAGCCGCGTGTCGCAAAGCGCGTGACTGACCTGCGCCTTGTCGATGATCTTGGCCAGCTCGCCCGCGCGCAGCATCGGCATGGTGTTGACCACCACCGCGCCCGCCTTGGTCGCGGCCAGCCAGCAGGCCACCATCGCCGGGTTGTTGGCCGAGCGGATCAGCACCCGGTTGCCGGGCCGCACGCCATAGCTTTCGACCAGCGCATGGGCGATGCGGTTGGTCCAGTCGGTCAGTTCCTTGTAGCTGCGGATGCGGCCGTTGCCGATCAGCGCGATATGGTCGCCGAAGCCCCGCTCGACCATGCGGTCGGTCAGCTCGACCGCGGCGTTCAGATATTCGGGATAGTCGAAGCCCTCCAGCAGCAGCTGCGGCCAAAGCTCGGGCGGCGGCAGGTTGTCGCGCGCGAAGCGGTCGACATGCGCCGAGGGTCCAAGCGGCGGATTGCCCGTCATCTTCAATCTCCCTGTTGGGCGGGCCGGCATCTTGTCGTGCCTTGGCCCGCGGGTGCCCCGCCCCCGTCAGGCGGGGATCACGGCGGTTGCCTCGATCTCGACCTTGGCGCGGTCCTCGACCAGGGCCACGACCTGCACCAGCGCCATGGCCGGATAGTGCCGGCCGACGATCTCCTTGTAGGCCTGGCCGATGTCCTTGAGCGCGGCCAGGTATTCCCGCTTGTCGGTGACATACCAGGTCAGCCGCACCAGGTGCTCGGGCCGGGCGCCGGCCTCGGCCAGCACGGCGACGACGGATTGCAGCGCCAGGCGCACCTGCCCGGCGAAATCGTCGGTTTCGAACTCCTGCTGCCCGTTCCAGCCGATCATGCCGCCGGTGAACACCATCCGCCCGGTCGCGGCGATGCCGTTGGAATAGCCCGGCGTCGCCTTCCAGTTCCTCGGATGCAGAACCTCATGCACCATCGCTTGCCTCCATGAACGCGATCATCTTGCGGCGGATCGGCTCGGGCCAGGGCGCGGCGCGCCCCTGCGGCGTGACCCAGACCAGGGTCGAGGCGCATTGCAGCCGGACCTGCCCGCCGGCGCTGGCCTGCTGCGCCAGCCGCGCGCTGGAGCGGCCGACATGCTGCACCTCCAGCGCAAATTCCAGCACCTCGCCCAGGCGCGAGGGGGCCTGGAAGCCGGCCTCGATCCGCACGGTCGGGACGGCGCAACCCTCCTCGATGTGGATGCGGGTGAAGGGATAGGCCAGCACCTCGGCAAAGAAGTTCTCGATCACCGAGTTCAGCATCTCGAAATAGCGCGGGTAGAAGACGATCCCCGCCGGGTCGCAATGGTTGAACTCGACCTGGATGCGGCGCAGATAGCGCATCAGTCATTGGCCTCCGGCGGCAGGAAATCGACCTCGTGCCGGGCCGACAGCGCGACGACGGTCGGAATGTCCGTCAGGTCGTGCAGCGCCTCGAACAGCGCGCGCAGGTTGCCGGCGGGCGAGACCCAGAACAGCGCCCGCGCAGGCTTGTCGGACTTGTTGAAATAGCCATGCGGCACGCCGCGCGGCATCCGCACCAGGTCGCCGGCCCTGGCCACCGACCAGACGCCGCCCAGCTTCACATGCAGCTCGCCCTCCTGCACCAGGATGAACTCGTCCTGCGTCGGGTGGATATGCACCGGCACGAACTGGCCCGGCTCGCTGTTGGTCTCGAAGGCGAAGCTGCTGCCGCAATCCGCCTTGGGGAGATAGCGCTGGCCGAGGATGTTCCATTCGACGCCCTCGATCCCCTCGCCCTGGCGGGTGATGCCGCCGTCCAGTGCCTTGTCCATGCCGTCCCCCCTGTTCAGCCCAAGATCGCGCGGGCGATGACCACGCGCTGCACGTCGCTGGCGCCCTCGTAGATGCGCAGGGCGCGGATGTCGCGGTAAAGCGCCTCGACCGCGATGCCGTGGCGCACGCCGTCGCCGCCATGCAGTTGCAGCGCGGCGTCGATCACCTCCTGCGCGGCCTCGGTGGCGTAAAGCTTGGCCATCGCCGCCTCGCGGGTGATGCGGGGGGCGCCCTGGTCCTTGGCCCAGGCGGCGCGATAGACCAGCAGCGCCGCCGCATCCACCTTCAGCGCCATGTCGGCCAGATGGCCCTGCACCAGCTGTTGATCGGCCAAGGTGCCGCCGGCGGCCCGCGGCCTGCGCACCCGCACCAGGGCCTCGCCCAGCGCGCGCCGCGCCATGCCCAGCGCCGCCGCACCGACGGTGGGGCGGAACACGTCCAGCACCGACATGGCGATCTTGAAGCCCTCGCCCGGCCGGCCGATCAGCGCCGCATCGGGCAGCGCCACCCCGTCCAGCTTCAGCCGCGCCAGCGGATGCGGCGCGATCACCTCGATCCGCTCGGCGATGATCAGCCCGGCGCTGTCCGCCGGCATCAGGAAGGCCGAAAGGCCGCGCGCGCCGGGCGCCTCGCCCGTGCGGGCGAAGATCACATAGAGGTCGGCAATGCCGCCGTTCGAGATATAGGTCTTCTCGCCCGTCAGCCGCCAGCCGCCTGGGGCGCGCTCGGCCAGCGTCGCCGTGCTGGCCACGTCCGAGCCGGCGCCGGGCTCGGTCAGCGCAAAGGCCGCGATCGCCTGGCCGGTGCGCGTCCGCTCCAGCCAGGCGCGCTGGCCGGGGGTGCCGAACAGCGTCACCGCCCCCATGCCCAGCCCCTGCATGGCAAAGGCGAAATCGGCCAGCGGGTCGTGGCGGGCCAGCGTCTCGCGGATCAGGCACAGGCTGCGCACGTCCAGCGCCTCGCCCTCGCCCGCGCCGCTATGGCGCA
>NZ_CP038202.1:0-287500 GCF_029909815.1 Paracoccus ferrooxidans
ATGGACAGACTTTGGGGGCAGGCGCGTGAAGAACTTCAGAAGATCGTCGGAGCCGACAGTTTCTCGACCTGGATCGAGCCCCTGCGCCTGACCGGCGTCGAGGACGGCACCGCCACCATCGCCTGCCCGACCCGTTTCCTGTCCGACTGGGTCTCGCGCCATTACAGCGACGACATCCTGAAGGTGCTGGACCGCATGGGCGGCCCCGTGCAGCGCCTGAGCTTCCAGACCCGCAGCCAAACCGCGCGCCAGGCCGCGGCGCCCGCCGTCAAGCGCCCCGCCCCGCGCCCCGCGGGCGAGGAGGAGCTGGCCGCGCCGCTGGACAGCCGCTTCACCTTCGAGAATTTCGTGGTCGGCAAGCCCAACGAGCTGGCCCATGCCGCCGCCCGCCGGGTGGCCGAGGGCGGCCCCGTCACCTTCAACCCGCTGTTCCTTTACGGCGGCGTCGGCCTGGGCAAGACCCACCTGATGCATGCCATCGCCCGCGAGATCCAGATCCGCCAGCCCGAGGCGCGGGTGCTTTACCTGTCGGCCGAGCAGTTCATGTATCGCTTTGTCCAGGCGCTGCGCGACCGCACGGTGATGGATTTCAAGGAGCTGTTCCGCACCGTTTCCGTGCTGATGGTCGATGACGTGCAGTTCATCGCCGGCAAGGATTCCACGCAGGAGGAATTCTTCCACACCTTCAACACCCTGGTCGACCAGGGCAAGCAGATCGTCATCTCGGCCGACCGCGCGCCGGGCGAGATCAAGGACATGGAAGAGCGCATCAAGTCGCGCCTGCAATGCGGCCTGGTCGTGGACCTGCACCCGACCGATTACGAGCTGCGCCTGGGCATCCTGCAAAGCAAGACCGACAGTTTCCGCGCGCAATATCCCGGCTTGCAGATCGCGCCGGGGGTGCTGGAGTTCCTGGCCCATCGCATCACCTCGAATGTCCGGGTGCTGGAGGGCGCGCTGCAACGGCTGTTCGCCTTTGCCAGCCTGATGGGGCGCGAGATCACGCTGGACATGACCCAGGAATGCCTGGCCGACATCCTGCGCGCCAACGACCGCAAGGTTTCCATCGAGGAGATCCAGCGGAAAGTGGCCGAGCATTACAACATCCGCCTGGCCGACATGATCGGCCCCAAGCGGGTGCGCACCGTCGCCCGGCCGCGGCAGATCGCCATGTATCTGTCCAAGCAGATGACCTCGCGCAGCCTGCCCGAGATCGGGCGCCGCTTCGGCGGGCGCGACCACACCACCATCATGCATGGCGTGAGGAAGATCGAGGAGCTGCGCGGCTCGGACCGCAGCCTGGCCGAGGACATCGACCTGCTGCGTCGCCTGCTGGAGGCGTGAACGCATCTGCTTGACCTTGCGCGGGATTGTGCCACATTGGCGCCCCGCGTCGCCGGGTGCGGGACGAGGCCAGAACGACATAAGGGTTGACCATGAAATTTTCGATCGAACGTGCCGATCTGGTGAAAGCCGTTTCCCAGGCCCAGTCCGTGGTCGAACGCCGCAACACGATCCCGATCCTTGCCAACGTGCTGATCGAGGCCGCGCCGGACGGCGTCAGCTTCCGCGCAACCGACCTGGATACCGAGATCGTGGACCGCGCCACGGCGCAGGTCGAGCGGCCCGGCGCCACCACCGTCTCGGCTGGGATGCTGAACGACATCGCCCGCAAGCTGCCGGACGGCGCGCTGGTGCAGCTTAGCCTGGATGCCGCCTCGGGGCGGCTTTCGGTGCAGGCGGGGCGCTCGAACTTCAGCCTGGCGACCCTGCCGCGCGAGGATTTCCCGGTCATGTCCTCGTCGGAATACAGCGCGAATTTCTCGGCCCCCGCGGCGGTGCTGCGGCGGCTGTTCGACAAGTCGAAATTCGCCATCTCGAACGAAGAGACCCGCTATTACCTGAACGGCGTCTACATGCATGTCGCGCAGGCCGAGGACGGGCCCAGCCTGCGCTGCGTCGCGACCGACGGCCACAGGCTGGCGCGGATCGACGCGCCGCTGCCCGCCGGGGCCGAGGACATGCCCGGCGTGATCGTGCCGCGCAAGACCGTGGCCGAACTGCGCAAGCTTCTGGACGATGACGAGGCCGAGATCGCCGTCTCGGTCAGCGAGACCAAGGTGCGTTTCGCCACGCCGACGATCACGCTGACCTCGAAGGTGATCGACGGCACCTTCCCGGATTATTCCCGCGTGATCCCCTCGGGCAATACCCGCAAGCTGGAAGTCGATGCCGGCGATTTCGCCAAGGCGGTGGACCGGGTGGCGACGGTCAGCAGCGAGCGTTCGCGCGCCGTCAAGCTGTCGCTCGACGAGGACCGGCTGGTGCTGTCGGTGAACGCGCCGGATGCCGGCGCGGCGGACGAAGAGCTGCCGGTCGCCTATGCCGACGAGCCGCTGGAGATCGGCTTCAACGCCAAATACCTGCACGAGATCGCCAGCCAGATCGAGCGCGAGAACGCGGTCTTCCTGTTCAACGGCTCGGGCGACGCGGCGCTGATCCGCGAGGGCGGCGACACCAGCGCGGTCTATGTCGTCATGCCGATGCGCGTGTGACGCTGAGCCGCCTGCACCTGACCCAGTTCCGCAGCTGGGCCAGGCTGGAGATCGAGGCCGACCGCCGCCCCATCGCCATCCATGGCCCGAACGGGGCGGGCAAGACCAATATCCTGGAAGCCGTCTCGATGCTGTCGCCCGGCCGCGGCATGCGCGGCGCGGCGCCCGGCGACCAGGCCCGCAAGGGGCCCGACGTCGGCTGGCAGATCCGGGCCGAGATCGGCCAGCATCAGGTGCTGACCCGCGCCCTGCCCGGCCAGCCGCGCGAGGTGGTGATCGACGACAAGCCCTCGACCCAGCTGGCGCTTGGCCGGCTGATGCGGGTGATCTGGCTGACCCCCGCCATGGACCGGCTGTGGACGGATGCGCCCGAACAGCGGCGGCGCTTCCTCGACCGGGTGACGCTGAGCTTCACGCCCGGCCATGCCGAGGATGCGCTGGCTTACGACAAGGCCATGCGCGAGCGCAACCGGCTGCTGCGCGACGAGGTGCGCGACGCCGGCTGGTATCGCGCGCTGGAGGCGCAGATGGCCGAGGCGGGCGCGGCCCTGACGCGCAACCGGCTGGACGCCATCGCCCGGATCATGGCGGCGCAGCAGGGGGCCGAGACCGCCTTTCCCTGGGCCAGCCTGGTGCTGCTGCCCGGCGAAGGCGCGGCCGACGACCCCGACCCGGACAGCATCGCCGCCCGGCTGGCCGAGGGGCGCGGCCGCGACATGGCCGCCGGGCGCACGCTGACCGGCCCGCACCGCGCCGATCTGGGCGCGCATTGGGGGCCGCAGGCGATGCCCGCCGCCCTGTCCTCGACCGGCGAGCAAAAGGCGCTGCTTCTGTCGCTGATCCTGGCCAATGCCCGTGCGCTGGCCGACGAAAGCCCGGTGCTGCTGCTGGACGAGGTGGCGGCGCATCTGGATGCCGACCGCCGCGCCGCGCTTTACGACGAGATCTGCGCACTCAGGGCGCAGGCCTGGCTGACCGGCACCGGCCCGGAGCTGTTCGCGGCGCTGAGCGGCCGGGCGCAATCCCTGGCGGTCGCGCGCGAAGGCGACAGCTCGCGGCTGGTCGGGGACGGTTCGTGATCGGGCCCTGACGGGTTTCCTTGTCCGTCGGGACCACCCTTCGGACGCCGGGACGCTCGGCCGTTTCCTGGGTATTTGTCCAACGGAGAAGCGCATCAGGCGTCGAGGTCGATCCAGACCGGGACGTGGTCGCTGGGCTTGTCCTTGGCGCGTTCGTCGCGGTCGATGCCGACGTCGATCAGCAGGTCGGCGGCCTGCGGCGACAGCAGCACGTGGTCGATGCGGATGCCGTTGTCCCTTTGCCAAGCGCCCGCCTGGTAGTCCCAGAAGGTGAAGGGGCCGCGCGTGCTGCCCGGATGGCGCAGGCGCACCGCATCGGCCCAGCCGTCGAACAGGATGCGGCGCAGCGCGGCGCGGCTTTCGGGCTGGAACAGCGCATCGTCCAGCCATTTTTCCGGGAAGGCGGCGTCGCGGGGCTCGGGGATGACGTTGTAGTCGCCCAGCATCGCCACCGGCGTCTCGGTCGCCAGCAGCGCCCTGGCCCGCGCGTGCAGCCGCTCCATCCAGGCCAGCTTGTAGTCGAATTTCGGCCCCGGCTGCGGATTGCCGTTGGGCAGGTAAAGCCCGCAGATGCGCACCGCGCGATGGCCGACCACCGTCGCCTCGATATAGCGGGCCTGTTCGTCGCCGTCGTCGCCCGGCAGGCCGCGGCTGACATCCTCGAGCGGCAGCTTCGACAGGATGGCCACGCCATTGAAGCCCTTTTGCCCGTGGGTTTCGATATTGTAGCCCAGATCGGCGATCGGCTCGCGCGGGAAGCCCTCGTCCTGGGTCTTGATCTCTTGCAGGACCACGACATCGGGCCGGGCTTCGGCAAGCCAGCCGGTCAGGGTCTCGATACGGGCACGGATGCCGTTGATGTTGAATGTCGCGATCTTCATGCGCGCGAGACTAGCCGGCCCGGCGCGCCCGCGCCAGACCGGATCGAAAACCCGCGGTCAGATCGAAAACGAGGTGCCGCAGCCGCAGGAGGCGCTGGCATTGGGGTTGTCGATGGTGAAGCGGGCCCCGATCAATTCGTCGGCGAAGTCGATGGTGGCGCCGGCCAGGAAGGGCAGCGAGACCGGATCGACCACGACGGTTTGCCCGGCGCCGCTGAGGACCAGGTCGTCCTCGGCCGCCTCGTCCAGGCGGATGTCATACTGGAACCCCGAGCAGCCGCCGCCCGCGACCGCGACCCGCAGGGGCCGGGCGGGGCCGCCTTCGTTGATCTCGGCCAGGCGCGCAAAGGCGCGTTCGGTGACCTTGGGGGGCAGGTTCAGACCTGTGTTCATGGGGCGTTCCCGTTTCCGACTTCCGGTCTGGAATATAGGCTCTGGCCCGAACCCTCGCAAGGAACGCAGGACCAGATGACGGCACCCTATGCCTGCCAGCCCCAAGACAGCCGCGGCCGCCGCTGGCCCGAGCGCATGTCCACCTTTCGCAGCCCCTGGCAGCGCGACCGCGACCGCATCATCCATTCCAGCGCCTTCCGCCGGCTGAAGCACAAGACCCAGGTCTTTGTCGAGCACGAGGGGGATTACTACCGCACTCGCCTGACCCATACGATCGAGGTGGCGCAGGTCGCCCGCACCATCGCCGGCGCGCTGGGGCTGAACACCGACCTGGCCGAGACGGTGGCGCTGGCGCATGACCTGGGCCACCCGCCCTTCGGCCATACCGGCGAGGATGCGCTGGCCGCGCTGATGGCGCCCTATGGCGGCTTCGACCACAATGCCCAGGCCCTGCGCATCGTGACCCGGCTGGAACGGCATTACGCCGATTTCGACGGGCTGAACCTGACCTGGGAAAGCCTGGAGGGCATCGCCAAGCATAATGGTCCCGTGACCGGCGAATTGCCCTATGCCCTGGCCGAGGTGAATGCGGAATGGGATCTGGAGCTGCACAGCAATGCCAGCGCCGAGGCGCAGGTGGCGGCAGTGGCCGACGACGTGGCCTATAACCACCACGACCTGCATGACGGGCTGCGCGCGGGGCTGTTCACCGAGGCGGATCTGGCACAATTGCCCGTCGTCGGCGAGGCCTTTGCCGAGGTCGATGCCCTGCATCCCGGCCTGGCGCCGATGCGGCGCCGGCACGAGGCGCTGCGCCGCGTCTTCGGCGTGATGGTCGAGGATGTGATCGCGGTGGCGCAGAACCGCCTGACCAGCCTGCAGCCGCAAAGCGCGCAGGACATCCGCGACATGGAGGGGCCGATCATCCGCTTTTCCAAGCCGCTTTACCAGAATCTCAAGGCGATCAAGCTGTTCCTGTTCCAGCGCATGTATCGCGCCCCCTCGGTGGTGGTCGAAAGGCAGCGCGTGACCGAGATGCTGAACGGGCTGTTCCCGCTGTTCCTGGCCGACCCCTCGAAGATGCCCCCGACCTGGTTCGAGGCCGCCGAGGCCGCCGGGGACGAGACCGGGCGCGCGCGAGTGGTGCTGGACTACGTCGCCGGCATGACCGACCGCTTCGCCATCCAGGAGGCGCAGCGCCTGCTGGGCTGAGGACGGGCGCCGCTGGCGACGGGATGGCCGGCATGCGCTTTCCCTACGCGCCGGGGGACGGGGCTTTATACCGTGGCGGGCACGCTGGCTGTGCTACGCTTTCCCTGCGCGCCGGGGACGGGCGATTGAACCCGCGCAAGGGATCGCGCGTTCGCCCCCCAGGTCACGGCAGAAAAGGAGAACGGCGATGATCGTGAATTCCGGTTCGGCGAAATGGGAGGGCGGGCTCAAGGACGGCAAGGGGTCGCTTTCGACCAAGTCCGGGGCGCTGAGCAGCCAGCCCTATGGCTTCAACACCCGCTTCGAGGGGCTGCCCGGCACCAACCCCGAGGAGCTGATCGGCGCGGCCCATGCCGCCTGTTTCAGCATGGCGCTGTCGATGATCCTGCAAGAGGCGGGGATCGGCAATGTGCGGATCGAGACGACGTCCGAGATCGGGCTGGCCAAGGAAGGCGACGGCTTCGCCATCAAGACCGCGCATCTGAACACCAAGATCTGGGGCGACGGCGACAAGGCGGTGATCGAGGATTGCGCGCGCAAGGCCGAAAAGGGCTGCCCGGTCAGCAAGGTGCTGAACGCCGAAGTGACGATGGACGTGACGGTGGCGTAAGATCGGCCATGCGGTGCGGCCTTGCGCCGTGCCGCATGCGGTCGAGGCGGCGGTTATGCGGGACGGAGCGGACATTCGGTAATCCCGCTTAGCGGCAACTATCCTCGCTGGCGGAATGCATCGCCTCACACTGCCGTCACGCCGGTAGCCTCAACAGCCCGATCATGGCCGACATCGCGAAACTATTTGCGCAATTTCCATTCTGTCCCAGCCCTTGGCTCTGCTGACGAGATGCGGGATCAGGAGACACCTAGTTGGTCGGCCCATCCATTTGGCATCCCCAAATTGGTGAAACGGCCCGGAAGAGAGATTGGCGGGGCCACATTCCAAGATGCGACGACCCAGTACGGCCTGCTTTGCTTCATCGCCATGAACGATAACCATCAGCGGCCGTAGAGAGGACAAATAGTCCGTTGCGATCTGTGCGCCGATGGACCGAACTGGAGACCGCTGCAACTCCGACGAGTCCTTCGTGGGGAGCGCATTCGAATTAGTTTCTGCTACTCGGAACTGAGAATAGGCCTCTACGAGCTGAGACAGCCGCTTGCGTGTAGGTGAAGTACTGGACTTACCTCTCGCGACCCTGAGCCGCTGATAAACTTCTTCGAAAGCAGATCTGTCGGTTAAAAGCTCACTATAAGTCTCTATAGGGCATTCGGCCGGCGTTATGGGCGTAGCAGGATTGAGTCCGACAATCGCTATCTCGACAGCAAATGGGTCCCCCTCGGTCACAAAAGGTCGGCTCCATCGCCCGCCTATTTCACGAACTAATTGGTCGTACACTGCTACCCCCCCCCGGTGTGTTGCGTAAAACCGCGATATCAGCAAAGATGAAGGTCAGCCTACGATAACTCCTTTGGCGAAGGTCGGCTTTGTGGGCTCCTCCACGCCGTTCAGGAACCGCGGGGCGACATGCGCGCACCATAGCCCGTCAGACAAGCCGGGCTTTTGCCGAGATCGGCGCGCTTACACCATCATCTCCTTGGTCGCCGTCAGCTTCAGATCGGGATGGTCGCGCTCTACGCGGTCGATGTCCCATTGCAGCCGCGTCAGGTAAACCAGGTCGCCGTCATGGTCCTGCGCCATATGGCCCTTGTTCGTATTGGCGAAAGCCTCGACCTTGTCCTTGGGCCCGGACACCCAGCGCGCGCTGGTGAATTGCGAGGATTCGAAGCGCACCGGCAGGCCGTATTCCAGCTCGATGCGGCTGGCCAGCACCTCGAATTGCAGCGCCCCCACCACGCCGACGATGAAGCCCGAGCCGATCATCGGCTTGAACACCTTGGCCGCGCCCTCCTCGGCGAATTGCATCAGCGCCTTTTCCAGGTGCTTGGCCTTCATCGGATCGCCCGCGCGCACCGTCTGCAAAAGCTCGGGCGCAAAGGACGGGATGCCGGTGAAGCGCAGCGCCTCGCCCTCGGTCAGCGCGTCGCCGATGCGCAGCTGGCCGTGGTTCGGGATGCCGATGATGTCGCCGGCCCAGGCCTCCTCGGCCAGTTCGCGGTCGGCGGCCAGGAACAGGACCGGGTTGCTGACCGCCATCGGCTTCTTGGACCGGACGTGCAACAGCTTCATCCCGCGCTCGAAATGCCCCGAGGCCAGGCGGACGAAGGCCACCCGGTCGCGATGCTTGGGGTCCATGTTGGCCTGCACCTTGAAGACGAAGCCCGTCACCGGCTTTTCCTCGGGGGCGATCTGGCGCTCGGCGGCGTTCTGCGGCTGCGGCTGGGGGCCGAACTCGCCGATGCCGGTCATCAGCTCCTTGACGCCGAAGCTGTTGATGGCGGAACCGAACCAGATCGGCGTCATGTGCCCTTCCAGGAAGGACTTGCGGTCGAAGGCGGGCAGCAGTTCGCGCGCCATCTCCAGCTCTTCGCGCAGCTTTTCCAGCAGGTCGGCGGGGACATGCTCGGCCAGCCTCGGATCGTCGAGCCCGCTGATCTGGATCGACTCGGCCACCTTGTTGCGGTCGGCGCGGTCCATGATCTCCAGCCGGTCGTTGAGCAGGTCGTAGGCGCCGATGAAGTCGCGGCCCATGCCGATGGGCCAGCTGACCGGCGCCACGTCGATGGCCAGGTTTTCCTGGATCTCGTCGATGATCTCGAAGGTGTCGCGGCTTTCGCGGTCCATCTTGTTGCAGAAGGTCAGGATCGGCAGGTCGCGCAGCCGGCAGACCTCGAAGAGCTTGCGGGTCTGGCTTTCGACGCCCTTGGCGCCGTCGATCACCATGATCGCCGCATCCACCGCGGTCAGCGTGCGATAGGTGTCCTCGGAGAAATCGCTGTGGCCGGGCGTGTCCACCAGGTTGAAGCGATAGGGCCCGAAATCGAAGCTCATGGCCGAGGCCGAGACCGAAATCCCCCGGTCCTGCTCCATCTTCATGAAGTCCGAGCGCGTGCGCCGCGCCTCGCCCTTGGCGCGGACCTGGCCGGCCATCTGGATCGCGCCGCCGAACAGCAGGAACTTTTCGGTCAGCGTGGTCTTGCCCGCGTCCGGGTGCGAGATGATCGCAAAGGTGCGGCGGCGGGCGATTTCGGGCGGAAGTTCGGGACGGTTCATCATGCCCGGCCGTTTAGCGCGCGCCGCGCACAGTCTCAAATGGAATCGCGGCTCAAAGGGAATCGGGCTCGAACGGAATCGCGGCTCAGACGAATTGTTCGCGGATCAGCCGTTCCTCCAGCCCGTGGCCGGGGTCGAAAAGCAGGTGATGGCGGATGGTGTTTTCCGAACGGATCTCGACCCACAGCACCGAATCGACGCCGCGCGAATCGGCATCGGCCATCACCGGGCGCTTGTCGGGGTCCAGCACGTCGATGCGCACCGTCGCCGACTTGGGCAGGATCGCACCGCGCCAGCGCCGCGGACGGAAGGGCGCGATCGCGGTCAGCGCCAGCACGTCCGAGCCCAGGGGCAGGATCGGCCCGTTCGCCGAATAGTTGTAGGCGGTCGAGCCCGCCGGGGTCGACAGCAACATACCGTCGCAGATCAGTTCCTCCAGCCGCACCCGGCCGTTCACGCTGATGCGCAGCCGCGCCGCCTGCGGTCCGGCGCGCAGCATGCTGACCTCGTTGATCGCCAGCGCGCAATGCTCGTGCCCGTCGGTGGTGCCGGCGGTCATGGCCAGGGGATTGACCACGGTTTCCTCGGCGGCGCGGATGCGGCCGGGCAGGTCGTCCTCGGAATAGGCGTTCATCAGAAAGCCCACGGTGCCCCTGTTCATGCCATAGACCGGCAGGCCGCGATTCTGGTGCATGACCGACAGCATCAGCCCGTCGCCGCCCAGCGCCACGATCACCTCGGCCTCGCGGATCGGCACATGGCCGTAGCGCGCGGACAGCGTCTCGGCGGCGGTCACGGCGGTTTCGGTGCTGGAGGCGATGAAATGCATCTTCATGCGGCCATCATGGCCAGCCGCCGGGCGGAAGCAAGTCCCGGCGACGCATGGAATATCTACCACCAAGGCGTCGCATCCGTCCTAGCGGGGCGCGGCGAAAGGCGCTAGAAGGCCGGCAAGCCGCTTTTTGCATGAGGACCAGATGACCGACACCGGATTCTTCACCGAGACGCTGGACAGCCGCGACCCCGACATCTTCGGCGCCATCCGCAAGGAACTTGGCCGCCAGCGCGACGAGATCGAGCTGATCGCCTCGGAAAACATCGTCTCCAAGGCCGTGCTGGAAGCGCAGGGCTCGGTGCTGACGAACAAATATGCCGAGGGCTATCCGGGCAAGCGCTATTACGGCGGCTGCCAGTATGTCGACATCGTCGAGGAACTGGCGATCGAGCGCGCCAAGGAACTGTTCGGCTGCGCATATGCCAACGTCCAGCCGAACTCGGGCAGCCAGATGAACCAGGCGGTGTTCCTGGCGCTTCTGCAGCCGGGCGACACCTTCATGGGCCTCGACCTGAACTCGGGCGGGCACCTGACGCATGGCTCGCCGGTCAACATGTCCGGCAAGTGGTTCAATGTCGTCAGCTACGGCGTGCGCCAGCAGGACCAGTTGCTTGACATGGAAGAGATCCGCAAGAAGGCGCATGAGAGCAAGCCCAAGCTGATCCTGGCCGGCGGCACCGCCTATTCGCGCGTCTGGGACTGGGCTGAATTCCGCAAGATCGCGGACGAGGTCGGCGCCTGGCTGATGGTGGACATGGCCCATATCGCGGGCCTGGTGGCCGGCGGCCAGCATCCCTCGCCGCTGCCGCACGCCCATGTCGTGACCACCACCACCCACAAGTCGCTGCGCGGCCCCCGCGGGGGCATGGTGCTGACCAACGACGCCGACATCGCGAAAAAGATCAACTCGGCCGTCTTCCCCGGCCTTCAGGGCGGCCCGCTGATGCATGTCATCGCCGCCAAGGCCGTGGCCTTCGGCGAGGCGCTGCGCCCCGAATTCAAGGACTATGCCGCGCAGGTCGTGGCCAATGCGCGCGCCATGGCGGACGAGCTGATGAAGGGCGGCATCGACATCGTCTCGGGCGGCACCGACAACCACCTGTGCCTGGCCGACCTGCGTCCGAAAGGCGTGACCGGCAAGGCGACCGAGGCGGCGCTGGGTCGCGCCCACATCACCTGCAACAAGAACGGCGTGCCCTTCGACCCCGAAAAACCCTTCGTGACCTCGGGCATCCGCCTGGGCGCCCCCGCCGGCACCACTCGCGGCTTCAAGGAAGAAGAGTTCCGCCAGATCGCCCGCTGGATCGTCGAGGTCGTCGATGGCCTTGCCGCGAACGGCGAGGAAGGCAATGCCGAGGTGGAAGCCCGCGTCAAGGCCGAGGTCGAGGCGCTTTGCGCCCGCTTCCCGCTTTATAACGGTATGTAATCCCGGCGCGGCGCGGGTCCGAACGAACCCGCGCCGCCCCTTATTGCCCCGCCAGCCGTTGCCCCGGCCGGACAGCAGGGCGGCCCCGGCACCTGGGCCGGTATCCGGGCCTCTCCCTCCTTTGCCGTCCCGCCCAGCCGGCACAGTTCCTCGCTTCGCCCGGCAGCGCCGAACCTACCACAAGGCGCGCAACCCGGAGCCGACCGCGCGGCTGTCCTGACGCCAGCGGCGACGGTGCTGCAAGAATCAGGTCCACCGGAGCCAGTCGAGCCGGCTTCAAAGCGGGCGATGCGGACAAGACGTGCGGCGGGGCCCCTTCACGAATCGCAACACCTTCACCGGCAGGGAGCAAGCGAAGCTCAGGTCACCTCACGGCGACTGCGGCCAGCGTGCCGGCTTGGCACAGATACTGCGGCGACGGCCCTGACAATCTTGGAAAAAGCGGCAATCCATCGCAATCCACTGATTTATATAAAGAAACAAGCATGCGGCCGCACTTCCAGCAAGGCGCACGGCAAGTCTCTTCACAAATCGGGACATCTCCATCGGCGCAGAGCAAGCGCCGTTCCGATCAGCCCGCGGCGGCCTTTCCGGCGCAAGACGCCCAGTTCGGCGCAGATGACTGAACCGCGCGGCCACTCCATCCCCGGCGACGGCCTAGTCTTGCAAGAAGCGCGATCCAACGTAACCCGTGGGTCCGGTTGAAAAGCAGGCCTTCCGAGAGGACGTGGAAGGGCCTCTCCACGAATCGCGACACCCTTGCCGGCGCCCGGCAAGCGACCCTAGATCAGCCCGCGGCGGGTCATGATCCAGAGGGCGACGGCACCCAGCAGCAGCAGGCCGAACAGCACGCTGGCCGCGATGCTGGCCGCGCCGCCCCGCAGCCGCATCCCCTGCCCCAGCGGCCGCAGATAGGCCGTCAGCGCCTTGTGCGCATGTTCCAGTCGCGTGAAATCCACTTGGCGCGCCAGCTTGGGCTGGCCGGCCTTGCGGTCGGCCTCGGCCAGGATGCGCGCCTCGCGCCGCAGCCGCCGCGGCAGCGCGCCGCCGCGCTTGCGCAGCATGCTTTCCAGATCGGCCTGCTGGCCGCGCCTGAGGCCGCCGAACCGCGCCGCCATCAGGCTGGCGACCTCGTCCGCCATCGGCCGGATGCTTTCGATGCCCATCGCCCCCATCCCGTTTTCGCCAAGGCTAGCGCCTCTGGCGCCGCTTCGCCAGTGCCGCTAGGCTGCACGCATGATGCTGAACATGACGATGACAGGAATGGATTCGGATCGCCCGCCGGTGCTGCTGGCACATGGGCTGTTCGGATCGGGGCGCAACCTGGGCGGCCTTGC
Source organism: Paracoccus ferrooxidans (assembly GCF_029909815.1). Classification (NCBI taxonomy): domain Bacteria; kingdom Pseudomonadati; phylum Pseudomonadota; class Alphaproteobacteria; order Rhodobacterales; family Paracoccaceae; genus Paracoccus; species Paracoccus ferrooxidans. Next base: position 12,888 of record NZ_CP038202.1, read on the forward strand.
GCGGCGGCTGGGGGAAAGCCGGCGGGTGATCTCGGTCGACATGCGCAACCATGGCGACAGTTTCCACGATCCCGACCATGGCTATGCCGCGCTGGCCGGCGACCTGGCCCAAGTGATCGCGGCGCAGGGCGGCCGGGCGGATGTTCTGGGGCATTCGATGGGCGGCAAGGCCGCGATGATGCTGGCGCTGACGCAGCCCGACCTGGTGCGCCGGCTGGTCGTCATGGACATCGCCCCCTTCGCCTATGGCCACAGCCAGAGCGGCCTGATCGACGCGATGGAGGCGGTGGACCTTGCCGGGCTTCGCCTGCGCTCCGAGGCGGATGCGCGGCTGGCCGAACACGTCGCCGATCCGGGCGTGCGGGCGTTTCTGCTGCAATCGCTGGACCTCAAGGCCGATCCGCCGCGCTGGAAGTTCAACCTGCCGGCGTTGCAGGACCAGATGCCCCGGCTGGTCGGCTGGCCTGGGGCGCCCAAGGGTGGTTTCACCGGCCCCGCGCTGTTCCTGGCCGGAGCGGATTCGGATTACTGCCGCGCGCCGCAAGCCGAGGCGATCCGCGAATATTTCCCCCAGGCCGAGATCCGCGTCATCCCCGGCGCGGGACATTGGCTGCATGCCGACCGCCCGGCCGAGGTCGCCGAAGCGGTGGCGGCCTTCCTGGACTGATCCCGCCGGCGGCACGGGCCCTTCAGCCGTCGGGACAGCGCAGCGACAGCCTCGCCTCGCCGGTATCGCCGGGGATGCGGCTGCGCAGGCTGTTCGGAATCGCCTGGCATCCGGTCGTCCGCTCGGCGGCGATCACCATCAGCTCCGGCACCACTGCCCGCGCATCCCGGCCAAGGTAGCCCAGGCGGATCACCTCTGCCTGGCTGCCGTCCTCGATCTGCTGGACCCTGCCGAGCGCGTGAAAGACCCTCTCTTGCGCGGCTTTCGCATCCTGCAGGCCGGCAGGGCGCAATGCCTTTCCGATAGAGGCAAGGTCGGCAAGAAGCGCCCTGCGCCGCATGATCAGCATGGTCTTGCGCGCATTCAGGTCCATGGAACTTCCTCTCTTGATCCCGGCGTTCTGGCACAGCTGCGCGGCGGCCCGCTTGACTTGCGTCAAGTTGTCACGGGGCCGCGTGGCGGGCCCCGCCCAGCCGGATCGGCCGGGATCCGCCTGCGGGAGCGTCCCTTTCAAGACAATCCTTGCCGATCGGGCGGGCGCTGGCCCGGCTGTGACTTGAGCGGCTTGCCAAGGAGATTAGGCTTTGCCGACAACGAGCAGAAAAAAGAAAGGAACGAGCATGCGTCGGATGGTTACGGTCGGCCTTTGCCTGGCCGGCATGGCGGTCGCGGGCTGCGAGACGATGCAGGGCGCGGGGCGGGACATGCAGACCGCGGGACAGTTGCTGAGCGAACAGGCGGCAAACAGCCAGGTGCAGATGGGACAGCCGGCCCCCTATGGAGCCGCACCGGCCCCTTATACGCCGCCGGAAGTGGCGCCCGCGCCCTACTGATCCAGGCGGCCGGCCGGCTGTCCAGGCCGTCGCGGGCTAGGCCGCGCCCGTCTCCTTGCCGGCCAGCCGCGACAGGAGCCGGTCCAGCGCGGCGGCATCCGGCCCCAGTTCGGCCAGCAGATCGGCCTGGAACGCCTCGGCGATGCGGCCCAGCCGCAGCATCAGCGCCTGCCCCTGGGGCGTCAGTTCCAGCACGATCAGCCGCCGGTCGGCGTCGTTGCCCGATTTCCGAACCAACCCCGCCCCCTGCAGGCGCGAGGCGGCACGGCTGACCACGGACTTGTCCAGGTTCACGCGGGCATGGATGTCGCGGATGCTGACCGCGCCGGAATGGTCCAGATGCGCCAGCACCCGCCATTCGGGGATGGTCAGCCCCGCCTCGGCCTCGTAGAGCGCGGCGAATCGGCGGCTGACCTGCGCCGCCGCCACGGACAGGCGATAGGGCAGGAAAGCGTCCAGCCGAAAGGTCATGGGGCACCTCTTTTTCCGGCCAGAACAGCAAGGATTCGTCGCCTTGGCAACAGGAATGGGCGGCGCTTGACAGGCCTGCGGCCCAGGCGGCATTATCGTTGCAACTGCAATGATCTTGCAGGGAGGAGCCCGATGACCAGCCCTGCTCTGCCCGGCGGCATGATCCGCGCGACCGTCACCACCGGCACGCATCCGGGCTACATGCCCGGCTTTGGCAATGATTTCGAAACCGAGGCCCTGCCTGGCGCCCTGCCGCAGGGCCAGAACAGCCCGCAGAAATGCGCCTATGGGCTTTATGCCGAGCAGCTTTCCGGCACCGCCTTCACCGCGCCGCGCGGCCGGAATGAGCGGACCTGGTGCTATCGCATCCGCCCCTCGGTCCGGCATACCGGCGATTTCGCCGCGATCGACCTGCCCTATTGGAAGACGGCGCCGAATGTGCGCGACGACATCGTCAGCCTGGGGCAGTATCGCTGGGATCCGATCCCGGTCCCGGAGGAGGCGCTGACCTGGATCACCGGCATGCGCACCATGACCACCGCCGGCGACGTGAACATCCAGGTCGGCATGGCCAGCCATGTCTACCTGGTCACGCGTTCGATGCAGGACGAATATTTCTTCTCGGCCGACAGCGAATTGCTGGTGGTCCCGCAGGAGGGCCGGCTGCGCTTTTGCACCGAGCTGGGGGTGATCGACCTGGAGCCGCGGGAAATCGCCATCATCCCGCGCGGCCTGGTCCATCGCGTCGAAGTGCTGGAGGGCCCGTGCCGCGGCTTCGTCTGCGAGAATTACGGGCAGAAATTCGACCTGCCGAACCGCGGCCCCATCGGCGCCAATTGCCTGGCCAATCCGCGCGACTTCAAATGCCCGGTCGCGGCCTTCGAGGACCGCGAGGCGCGTTCCCGCGTGGTGATCAAGTGGTGCGGCCGGTTCCACGAGACCTGGATCGACCACAGCCCGCTGGACGTGGTGGCCTGGCATGGCAATTACTGCGCCTATAAATACGACCTGCGCACCTATTCGCCCGTCGGCGCGGTGCTGTTCGACCATCCCGACCCGTCGATCTTTACCGTGCTGACCGCGCCCTCGGGGCAGGAGGGGACGGCGAATATCGATTTCGTGCTGTTCCGCGAGCGCTGGCAGGTGGCCGAACACAGCTTCCGCCCGCCTTGGTATCACAAGAACATCATGTCCGAGCTGATGGGCAATATCTATGGCATCTACGACGCCAAGCCCCAGGGCTTCGCGCCGGGCGGCATCAGCCTGCACAATTGCATGCTGCCGCATGGGCCGGACCGCGGCGCCTTCGAGGGCGCCTCGAACGCCGCGCTGAAGCCCGAGAAGCTGGACAACACCATGTCCTTCATGTTCGAAACCCGCTTTCCCCAGCACCTGACCGAATTCGCCGCCCGCGAGGCGCCGATGCAGCGCGACTATGTCCAGGTCTGGCAGCAACTGGAGAAGAAATTCGACGGAACCCCCGGCGGCCAATAAGCGGGTAGCGGTGCGGTGCATCAATCCGCCCGCTCGCCCCCGCCGAACGGCTTGAGCGTCGGGGGCGAAGAAGGACGCGGGCAGCATTCCCCGCCTTTCCCGGCGCGGCGCCGGGATCAAGGCGGGCAGCCGCCAGCCAGAACCGGCGTGCCGGGCCGAAGGCGACGGCGCGCCGCCTGCCGCGCTCAGACCGCGGGCAGGCCCACCCCGCCGGCCGAGGCCGCGCTCAGCGCGACGAAGTTCAGCGCCTGCTGGCGGATGGCCGCCGCCAGTTCCTGGCGGGCCGAGAGCAGGCTGCGCTCGGCATCGAGGACCGGGAAGAAATCCGCCTCGCCCAGCTCATAGGAGCTGCGGGTCAGGTTCACCGTCTCGCGCGCATTCTCGACCAGCCGCGATTGCGCGGCGACGGCGCGGGCGTCGCGGTTATAGCCGGCCAGCGCGTTCTCGACCTCCTCGACCGCACCCAGCACCGCGGCCTGCCAGGCCAGCCGCGCCTGTTCCGCCCGCGCCTGCGCCGCGGAAAGCCGGGCCTGGTTCGCACCGCCCGAGAACAGCGGCAGCGAGATCTGCGGCCCGAAGCCCCAGGTCTTGCCATTCGTCGGCGTGATCGAGCCCGAAAGCGTCAGCCGCGGATAGAAGGCGGCCTGCGCCTCGCCGACATCGGCGGCGGCGGCGGCGAGGTTGCGCTCGGCCATGCGCACGTCGGGGCGGACGCGGACCACATCCGCCGGCACGCCGACGCTGGCGCTGTAGCGCGCGCGCGGCTGGCCACCGCCTTGGCGCAGTTGCGCCGCAAGCTCGGCGCTGCGCCCGGCGGTCAGCGTGGCCAGCCGGTTCACCGACTGGTCGAAGCCGACCTCGAGGCCCGGCAGCGCCGCCTCGGCCTGCGCCACCAGCTGCTCGGCCTGCAGGACTTCCAGCCGCGAGACGCTGCCGAAGGCGTCCTGGGTGCGGGTCATCTCCAGCGTGCGGCGGCGGCTTTCCAGGCTCTGCCGGGTCAGCGCCAGCGCCTCCTGGTAATAACGCGCGTCGACATAGGCCGAGGCGATGGCGCTGGCCACGGTCAGCCGCGCCACCTCGGCCGACAGATAGGCCGCGTCCAGCCGGGCCGAGGCGCCCTGCCGCGCCGCGCGGGTCGAGCCGAACAGGTCGACCAGCCAGGACACGCCCAGCGTGGCGGAGCTGGTCTCGACGATCCCGGTCTCGCTACGGCTGCGCGCGGCCGAGCCCTGCACATCCACCTGCGGCAGGTCGCTGGCGCCGATCAGCTGGGCGTTGGCCTGGGCCTCGCGGATGGTGGCGACGGCGGTCTGCACGTCCAGGTTGCGCCGCAGCCCGGTGGCGATCAGCGCGTCCAGCCGCTTGTCGCGGAACGCGGCCCACCAGGCATTCGCCCCGGCGCGGCGGGCGGGCGAATCGGCGGCGAACTCGGCCGCCAGCTCGGCGCGGGGCGCGGCATAGCGGACCGGGTTGCAGGCCGCCAGCGCCAGACTGGAGACGAGCCCGCCCAAGATGCCGCGGCGGGAGAAAGGCAAGGTCTGGGTCATCCGAAACTCTCTGTTGGGTGGCCCGGCTTGCGGGCGCGAAAGGAACGGGCAGGGACGGTTCTCAACCGCCCCTGCCATGGGCTGCGGCGCGACTCAAGCGGCCGTATCGCCGCGGATGGGCGCGGACTCGCGGCGGCCGGTCGCCCGGCTGAACAGGCCCAGCACGAAGACGAAGAACACCGGCACGAAAAACACCGCCAGCACCGTGGCCGCGACCATGCCGCCGATGACCCCGGTGCCGATGGCGTTCTGGCTGGCCGCCGACGGTCCGGTGGCGATGGCCAAGGGCACCACGCCCAGCGTGAAGGCCAACGAGGTCATCAGGATCGGCCGGAAGCGCAGCTTCGCCGCCGTCACCGCCGCCTCGATCAGGCTTTGGCCCTCGTCGCGCAGATCCTTGGCGAATTCGACGATCAGGATGGCGTTCTTGGCCGAAAGCCCGATGATCGCGATCAGCCCGACCTTGAAATAGATGTCGTTGGGCATGTCGCGCAGCATGACCGCGACGACGCAGCCCAGGACACCCAGGGGCACGACCAGCATCACCGACAGCGGGATCGACCAGCTTTCGTAAAGCCCGGACAGCAGCAGGAAGACGAACAGGATGCTCATGGCGTAAAGCAGCGTCGCCTGGCTGCCGGCCTGGATCTCCTCCAGCGACTGCCCGGTCCATTCGTAGCCGAAGCCCTGCGGCAGTTCGGCCGCCAGCCGCTCCATCTCGGCCATGGCGGCGCCGGAACTGTAGCCCGGCCCGGCGGCGCCGGCGATGCGGACCGCCGGATAGCCGTTATAGCCCACGACCTGCGACGGCCCCTGTTCCCACGCCACGCTGGCGAAGGACGAAAACGGCACCATCCCGCCATTGGCGTTGCGCACGGTCAGCGCCAGGATGTCCTCGGCCTGCATGCGCGAGTCCTCCTCGGCCTGCATGACCACGCGCTGCATCTTCCCGGCATTGGGGAAGTCGTTGATATAGGCCGAGCCGAGGTATTGCGAGATCGTCGCCGAGATGTCGGCGAAGGTCACGCCGAAGGCATTGGCCTTTTCGCGGTCGATGGTGACGAAGACCTGCGCGGCCGAGGGCAGCCCCTCGATCCGCAGCCCGGTGGCGATGCCGTTTTCCTGGGCCTGGGCAATGATCTGCTGGGCGGCGGCCAGCAGCGCCTCCTGCCCCTGCCCGCCGCGGTCCTGCAGGCGGAAGCTGAAGCCGCCGGTGGCGCCGAAGCCGGGGATCGGCGGCGGCGACAGCGCGAAGGCCTGCGCGTCCTGATAGCCGAACATCTGCATGTTCGCGGCATTGGCGATGTCCTGCGCCGATTGCTCGCGCTCGGCCCAGTCCTTGAAGGTGACGAACATCAGCCCCGCATTCGGCCCCTGCCCCGAAAAGCTGAAGCCGCGGATCGCCACGGTATTCTCGACCGCCTCGTTCTGCTGGAACATCTGCGTGGCCTGGGCCAGCACCTCGTCGGTGCGGTTGGAACTGGCCGTGGCCGGGGTCTGGATGTCGGCGATGATGAAGCCCTGGTCCTCGTTCGGCAGGAAGCTGGAGGGCAGGCGAAGGAAGCCCATGGCCGTCGCCCCGACCAGCACCAGGTAGAAAGCCATCATCACCAGCCGCCGCCGCGTGACCAGCCCGACCGCGCCGGTATAGCGGTCGGTCAGCCGGTCGAAATTGCGGTTGAACCAGCCGAAGAAGCCCTTCCTTTCGTGATGGCCGCTGATCGGCTTGAGGAAGGTCGCGCAAAGCGCCGGGGTCAGCGTCAGCGCCAGGAAGGCCGAGAACAGGATCGACACCACCATGGTCAGCGCGAACTGGCGATAGATGATGCCCGAAGAGCCGGGAAAGAAGGCCATCGGCACGAAGACCGCCGCCAGCACCAGCGTGATGCCGACGATGGCGCCCGAGATCTGGCCCATGGCCTTTTCGGTGGCCTCGCGCGGCGGCAGGCCCTCGGTCGCCATGATGCGTTCCACGTTCTCGATCACCACGATGGCGTCGTCGACCAGGATGCCGATGGCCAGCACCATGGCGAACATGGTCAGCACGTTGATCGAGAACCCCGCCGCCAGCATGACCGCCACCGTCCCCATCAGCGCGATGGGCACGACGATGGTCGGGATGATGGTATAGCGGAAATTCTGCAGGAACAGGAACATCACCACGAAGACCAGCGCCATGGCCTCGACCAGCGTATGCAGCACCTTCTCGATCGAAGCCTCGACGAAAGGGGTGGTGTCGTAGGGGATGGTATAGCTCACCCCCTCGGGGAAGAACTGCGACAGCTCCTCCATCTTCTGGTGCACCGCTTCCGAGGTGTTCAGCGCATTGCCGGTGGCCGACAGCTGGACACCCAGCGCCGCCGCCGGCTTGCCGTTGATGCGCGAGGCGAAGCTGTAGCTTTCCGCCCCCACTTCCAGCCGCGCCACGTCGCGAAGCAGCACGGTCGAGCCGTCGGGATTGGCGCGCAGCACGATCTTGCCGAACTCGTCCACGTCGTCGAGCTGACCCTTGATCAGCACGGTCGCGGTCAGCTGCTGGCCGATGGGGTTCGGGTCGGCGCCGACCTTGCCGGCCGCCACCTGCGCGTTCTGCGCCCGCACCGCCGCCACGATCTCGGCCGAGCTGAGGTTCAGCCCGGTCATCTTGACCGGATCGACCCAGATGCGCAGCGCGCGTTCCGGGGCAAAGACCTGCGCCCGGCCCACGCCCTCGATGCGGCGGATCTCGCCCACCACGTTGCGGTTCAGGTAGTCGCCCAGCGCGATGTCGTCCAGCGAGCCGTCGTCCGAGGTCAGCGCCACCATCATCAGGAAGCCCGTGCCCGCCTCTTCGATCAGCACGCCCTGGTCGACCACGCTTTGCGGCAAGAGCGGCTCGACCCGCGCCACGGCGTTCTGCACGTCGACCTGGGCGCGGGCGATGTCGGTGCCCGGCTCGAAGGTGGCGGTGATCGACATGGCCCCGGAACTGTCCGAGACCGATTCGTAATAGGCCAACCCCTCGACGCCGTTCAGCTCGTCCTCGATGGGCTGGGCGACCGCCTGGTTGATCTCGCCCGGCGCAGCGCCGGTATAGGCGGTCGAGATGGTGATCTGCGGCCAGGCCACCTGCGGATATTGCGCGACCGGCATCATCGGCAGCGCCAGAACGCCGGCGATGACGATGAAGATGGAAATCACCCAGGCCAGCACCGGCCGGTGAATGAAGAACCGTGCCATCGCCCTACTCCTGCGCGGGCGCTTCGGCGGCCGCGGCGGCGCCGGCCGGCACCCTGGGGGCCTCGACCGGCTGCGCCACCACCTTGGCGTCGGGGTAAAGCTTCTGCGCCCCCAGCACCACGACGCGGTCGCCCGGCTCCAGCCCGCGTTCCACCAGCCAGCGGTTGTCGGTGGTCTGGCCCAGGGTCACGTCGCGGCGCTCGACCGTCTCGTCATCCTTCAGCGCATAGACATAGGCCTGGCCCGACTGGTCGCGCTGCACCGCCATCTGCGGCACGGTCAGGGCGTTGTCGCGCATGGCCTGCTCGATCCGCACCCGGACGTAAAGGCCGGGCAGCAGCTCGCCCTCGGGGTTCGGGAACTCGGCGCGCAGGGTGATCTGCCCGGTCGAGCTGTCCACGCTCGCCTCGGAAAACAGCAGCTTGCCGGGATGGGCATATTCGCTGCCGTCGTCGAAGATCAGCCGCACCGCCGCCTCGTCGGCCGACATCATCGCCAGCTGCCCCGCCGCCAAGGCCCGGCGCAGCGCGAAAAGCTCCGAGGAGGACTGGGTGAAATCCACATAGACCGGGTCGAGTTGCTGGATCGTCGCCATGATGTCGGTCTGGGCGTTGACCAGCGCCCCCTCGGTCACCAGCGCGCGGCCGACCACGCCGGCGATGGGCGCCGTCACCTCGGTATAGGAACGGTTCAGCTGCGCCTCTTGCAGCGAGGCGCGGGCAATGGCGACATCCGCCTGGGCCTGGGCCAGCGCGGTGGCGGCATTGTCCAGGTCGACCCCCGCCGTCACCTTGCGCTCGCGCAGGGCACGGGCGCGCTTTTCCTGGTCGGCGGCGTTCAGCGCGGTGGCCTCGGCACGGGCCAGCGCGCCCTGGGCGCTGGTGACGCGCACGTCATAGGGCGCCGGGTCGATGCGATAAAGCACATCGCCCGCCTCGACCTTGCCGCCTTGTTCGAAGACGCGCTCGACGACGATGCCGCCGACGCGGGGCCGCACCTCGGCGATGCGGGTCGCGGCGACGCGGCCGGGCAGTTCGTTCACCACCGGCAGCGCCTCGGGCGTCATCACCTGCACGCTGACCTGGGGCGGCGGCAGTTGCTGCGCCGCCGCCGGGGCGGCCGCCGTCAGGCAGCAAAGCACAAGCCCGGCGCAAAGGCCGGGAGACAGTCTCATGGTCATGGTTCTTTCCTGGGAGGGCTGAATGGTTGGGGGGAGGGGTCAGTCTCCGGCTGTGCCGGGGTCGCTTTCCGCGACCGCCATCAATTCATCAAGGATCTCATCGCGGGTTTCCTGGTCGAAGCGGTGGAAGCCGAAATATTCCAGGAAGGCCATGCCGTGCAGCGTCAGCAGCGCCATCAGCATCCGGCGCCGGTCGGCCGCCTCGGCCGCGACCGCCTCGGCATCGCCGGCCAGCACCTCGCGCATGATCTCGCGGCATTCGGCATGCTCGCCCATGCTGGCGCTGATCAGCAGCGCCATGTCCAGTTCCTCGTCGGTCGGAACCCGGCGATATTCGTCGATCAGCGCGCGCAGCCGGGCATTGGGCTCGCCCTCGTGCCGGGCGCGCACCTCGGCGAATCGTGCCCGGTGCTGGGCCATCTTGTGGCGGATGAAGGCGGCCAGCAGCCCGGCCTTGCTTTCGCAGTCATAGACCACGCTGGACTTGCTGATCCCGGCCTCCCTGGCCACCGCGTCGATGCTGAGCCCGGCAATGCCCGAGCGCCGCGCCACCCGTTCGATGGCGCCCATCAACTCGTCGCGGTCGATCGTGCGCTTGCGTCCCATATCCACCACCAAGATTTCAATACGGTCGTTCGTTTATAATTCTGGCCCTCTCCTGTCAACCGCTTCTCCGCGTCGGATGCCGCAAGCCCTGCTTGACTCGCCGAGCCAGCCATAGGTATACCGACCTACCTACTCCGTGGAGGCGATGATGGAAGCTCCCCAGCCCCCAGCGCCGGAAAGCGCGCGCGAGCGGCTGCTCAAAGCGGCTGCCGTGCTGTTCTACAACAACGGCATCGGCGGGACCGGCATCGACGCCATCGTCGAGCGCGCGGGTGTGGCGAAGAAAAGCCTCTACAACAACTTTTCCTCCAAGGCCGACCTGGTGAACCAGTACCTGCAGGCGCGGCACGAGGAATGGCTGGGCCTCCATGAAGCTCGGGCGCGGGATGCCGAAACGCCCCGCGCGCGTGTGCTGGCGGTGTTCGACGCCTATCAGGACCATGCCGAGCATGAATACGAGCGCGGCTTTCGCGGCTGCGGGTTGCTGAACGCCGCCGCCGAACTGACCGCCGGCGACATCGGCCGCCAGGCCGTCCGCCGCCACAAGGAAGAGGTCGAAGCCCTGCTGGCCGCGCCCCTGGCCGAACTGCTGCCTGATGATCCCGACCGCGCCCGCCGGCTGGCGCAGCAGCTCTCCTTCCTGCTGGAAGGGGCCATCGCCCGCGCCGGGCTGGAAGGCACCAGCGCCCTGGTGCACGAGGCCCGCGCCATGGCCTCGGACATGCTGGAGGCGCTGTGAGCAGCCCGTCCAGGGATCACGGCATCGGCGTCGCCGCGGTCCTGTTCTCCTCGGTCGTCTGGGGCACCACCGGCACCGCCGCCACCTTCGCGCCCGAGGTCGGCCCGGCCGCCATCGGCGCGGCGGCGATGGGCGTCGGCGGGCTGCTGCAGGCGCTGCTGGCCGGCGGGCGCATCGCCCGCGCCCTGCCGGAACTGGCACGGCATTGGCGCAACCTGCTGCTGGGCGGGCTGGCGGTGGCGATCTATCCGCTGGCCTTCTACGCCTCGATGCGCCTGGCCGGGGTGACCATCGGCACGGTGGTGACCATCGGCTCGGCACCGCTGCTGTCGGCCCTGATCGAATGGCTTTTCGACGGCGCGCGGCTGTCGCGGCGTTGGCTGGCCGGGGCCTCGATCGGGCTTCTGGGCATGGTGCTGCTGTGCCTGGCCGAGGATGCGGGACACCAGGCCGGCGAGGGCGCGACCCTGCTCGGCATCGCGCTCGGCCTGGTCGGCGGGCTGACCTATGCGCTTTACTCCTGGACGGCGCGGCGGCTGATGCTGCGCGGCATCCACTCGCGCGTGGCGATGGGCGCGACCTTCGGCATCGGCGGGCTGCTGCTGATGCCGGTGCTGGTCGCGACCGGCGGGCCGTTCCTGGCCTCGTGGGGGAATGCCACGGTGGGCATCTACATGGCGCTGGTGCCGATGTTCCTGGGCTATGTCTGCTTCGGCATCGGCCTGGCGCGGATTTCCGCCAGCATGGCGACGACGATCACCCTGATCGAGCCGGTAGTGGCGGCGATGCTGGCCATCCTGGTGGTGGGCGAGCGCCTGCCGGCGCTTGGCTGGATCGGCGTGGTGCTGGTCGTCGCTTGCCTGGTGGTGATCACCGTGCCGGTCAGGCTGAAGATACGCCCGGTCCGCACCGTGCAGAAGGCATGAAAACCCGCCATGGCCAGGCTTGTAACCGGCACCGGACCCCCTGATGCCTCGCGGCTGTCCCATTGGCCGGGATCGCCCCCGCCCATCGCATCGGCCCTCGGCAGCGCCGTTCTGACACCGCCCGCCTGCCAAGCCGAGGCAGGAGCGCGCCCTGGTCGCACCTCCGTTGCCCCTGGAAAAGAGCTATCGCCAAGGTGATGCTGACCAAGCGCGGCGCCGGTTGACTTCGCATAGATGCCGAACGCGATGCGCGACCTGGCTCGAACCCGTGCGACCGCAATGCCAGTGCTGAACAAGGCGCGGAGGCACCTGCCGCGTTTTCCGCTGCGCCACGGACGCAGCCATCCCGAAAGAAAATGCTGGCTGGATACCTGATCGGCGCACCTAATGTCGCCGCGCTCCCCACAGCAAGCGGAACAGATCCTGCTCCAAGACTGCCAAGACCGAAATGCGGGTCGAGCATCTGCCAGGACGAATCAAGGAACTCCTCCCGAAGCCTGGCGCCGTTTATCCCAGGGGTACACCACGTCGCGACCATGGCGCTGTCGCCGAGGGCAGCGGGTTTCGACACTCCGATAATCCCCGGCGCCCGATTGCCTCTCTAGGATCGACACCGCCGAGTATTCGAATGGCACCGCCAGAGCGGGATCGGCAAGACCGGCAGAGGACGTGCTTAACCATTCTTTCCAACCTGCAAGCGACCAGCCCCTTCCGCTTGTAAGGTTCTGGTGCGGTCCTCCCCCCCCCGCAAGAACACCCGCGGATTCGCCTTCCAGTTCGACCCGCATCTCCGTCCGCGCACATGTGGATCCAACGAAATCAAGCTGCGCAGCGCGGCCATGGCTTCCACCTTAATGCCCAAGGGGAACAGAACGGTGACGAAGTTAGTGATCTGGACCGGCTCTGTTGCATAACTCAGGTGATGGGCGCGGTTACCCCCTCCCCGGACAGACTTATCCTACAGCTTCCGTGACCGGGATGCCGAGCGCGGTGTAGCCGTTCAGGACGGCGATGCGGATCTGGAACTCGGCGACCTGACGGTCGAAGTCCCTTGCCATGAGCCGCTGGCCCAGCAGTTTGACACAATGCATCTTCGTCTCGATGCGGCTCCGGCGGTGGTATCCACTCCATCGTCGCCACAGGGTGCGGCCGAGATACCTGGACGCCCGGAGGGCCTCGTTGCGCGCGACGGCTCCAGCGGTGATGGTCTTCCAGGTCTTCGCGTTCCTGCGCGGTGGGATGACGGCATGGGCTCCGCGATCTGCAATCGCATCGTGGCACTTGCGCGTGTCGTAGGCGCCATCTGCCGTGACGCTACCGATTTCCTGGTCCTCCGGGATCTGGTCGAGAAGGTCAGGTAGGATCGGCGCATCGCCGACGTTGCTCCCGGTGATCTCGACAGCCCGGATCTCTAGCGTTTCCTCGTCGATCCCAAGGTGGATCTTGCGCCAGACCCGCCGTTTGGGGCCACCATGCTTGCGAGCGTGCCACTCGCCTTCGCCCTCGACCTTGATTCCTGTGCTGTCGATCAGCAGGTGCAGCGGCCCTTTGGAGCCGCGATACGGGATGTTCACAGCCAAGGTCTTCTGGCGGCGGGACAGTGTGCTGAAGTCAGGCACCGTCCAGTCGAGGCCAACCAGACGCAGCAGGCTCTCGACGAACCCGGTCGTCTGCCGGAGCGCCATGCCGAATAGCACCTTCATCGTCAGGCAGCTCTGAATGGCAGTATCGCTGTAGGTCTGCTGGCGGCCACGCCTCCCCGTCGGCACGGCATCCCAGCTCATCTCGGGGTCGAACCAGATCGTCAGCGAGCCCCGGCGCTTGAGCGCTTCATTGTAGGCTGGCCAGTTTCTGGTCCTGTAGGTTGGCGGTGTGGGTCTGCTCATACATCACAGCTACCACCCTGGATTCACGATCTGAATCCCTGACGGGATTTGTGCAACAGAGCCGAGCCAGAGGCGGATCGACGTGATGTCGATGAAGCCCAGGAAGCTTTCGGCGGTCTTGTCGTAGCGGGTGGCGACGCGACGGGCATTCTTGAGCTTGTTGAAGCACCGCTCAACGAGATTGCGCAGGCGGTAGAGCCTGCGGTCAACGGCGACCCGTAGCTTCCGGGTTTTGCGCATGGGGATGACCGGCACCACGTCGCGCACCTCCATGGTCTTGCGGATGTTGTCGGAGTCGTAGCCGCGGTCTGCGAGCAGAACGCTTGGCTCGGGCAGGTTGTCAGCCATGACCAGATCGAAGCCGAGGTAGTCCGATGTCTGCCCGGCCGTGATCTCGGTTCTCATGGGCAGGCCTGCCGCATTGACCCGCAGATGGATCTTGGTCGTGAAGCCACCTCGCGAGCGGCCGAAACCTTGGCGCGGAGTCCCCCTTTTGCGCCCGCTGCCTGATGATGAGCGCGAACCACGGTGCTGTCGATCATCTGCAGCGCATCCGGCACGATCCGGCTCTCGTTCAGCGCCTCCAGGATCTGTTCCCACAGCCCCGCCAACGTCCAGCGCCGGAACTGCCGATAGACAGACGACCATTTGCCGAACTCTTCCGGCAGGTCGCGCCAGGGCGACCCCGTTCGGGCGATCCAGAAAATCCCATCCAGAACAAGCCGATGGTTCGTGGGCTTGCGGCCGTTCGGAGAACGGACAGCCAGGATGAAGCGTTCAAAGAACGCCCACTCGTCGTTCGACATCAGGTTTCGTGCCACGCTGGTCTCCATTGCAGATACCAGCTTGAATCACGATCACCGCGCCCGGTGAATCCCTTTTGTCAACACGCCCTAGACCTATATTGGAACGAAGGGCGCCCCACAGGGCGCCCTTGCTAGATTATCGGAATAGCGACAGAATCGTTTGCGGCGCCTGGTTGGCGATCGACAACGCCTGCACCCCAAGCTGCTGCTGGGTCTGCAGCGCCTGCAGACGGGCTGACGCTTCCTCCATATCGGCATCCACCAGCGCACCGATGCCGGCAGTCAGCGAATCGGCCAGCTTCGATACGAAATTCGATTGATCGTTGATCCGCTTGGCGGCCGTACCAAGTTCTGCTGCCCCTGTCTTCGCGATGTCGAGCAACGCCTCGATTTCACCAACCGCAGTTCGTGCCGTGGTGCTGTCCGTAATGGTCGTGATCGTAGCGCCTTCAATATCCGCCTCGAAGTCCACAGAATTGACCGTAATCGTCTGCGCAGTGGTTACAGCTGTACCCGCTGTCCGGTCCAAGGACGCCAAGACGCTGAAGGATGTCGCAGTACCGATCGGGTTGGTCTTGAGCAGATTGACCCCATTCATCTGGGTTCCGTCAATCGTCGAAATAATCTGGTTCCTTTTCTCCACGATCTGCTCGTTCACAGTCGCAAAATCGTTCGCATCACTGCCGGCACTGCTTGCCAGCCTTCTCATTTCATCAAGCAAATCACGGATATCTTCAGCACCGTCCCGCGCAGTCGTCACCACCGCCGCAGCAAGATTCAGGTTGCTCTGAAGCGTCTTGAAGACTGCTTGGTCGGATTCCATGACCTTCGAAATGGCCCAAACCGCAGCATTGTCCTGTGCGTTGGCGACCTTTTTTCCGGTCGAAATCTCATTCTGGGCTTTCGTCAGATTCGCATTGATCCCCTTCAGGGTTTGCAGCGCGACCATCGCGCCATTATTGGTCAGAATGCTGGACATCTTCAATCTCCATTCCTGGGTGGTTTACCCGTTTCTAGTGCAAGAGGCCTTCTGACCTACGGGACGGACCCGATGACTATGTCACGTCATTCGATCTATCCGCCCTTCCTGAATAAACTCCTGACCAGGCGACCCAGGCAATCAAAGACTACAGAAAAGTTTACTCAAAATCTTCTATCATGCGGTGAAGAAATAGGATTGCCGATCCTGCGGCCCTGGCGATCATAGGTGTTCAGGTGGTGACCTGCCCCCCGGTCGTCCCTCGTTCATAACGAGAGTCCTTGGGGTTGATATTGGTTGGTTTCGGGTGTGGCAAGCGCGCCGGGCGCGGAGCCCTCAGATTGCTCAAGCGCTCGGCGCGCGTCGGACGGGGTCTTGTTGCCCAGCGAGGAATGGGGCCTGACGTTGTTGTAGTCGTAGCGCCAGAGGGCCAGTTTGCGGCGGGCATCAGCCAGGCTGTCGAAGATTTCCTCGTTCAGGCATTCGTCGCGCAGGCTGCCGTTGAAGCTTTCGATGTAGCCATTCTGCTGCGGCTTGCCCGGGTCGATGTAGTGCCATTCGACGCCGTTCGCGTTGGCCCATTTCAGGATGGCCTTGCTGGTGAACTCGGTTCCGTTGTCGCTGACGATGCAAGCGGGCTTGCCGTAAATCCTGACCAGCGCATCCAGTTCCCGTGCCACCCGAGCCCCAGAGATGCTCGTGTCAGCGATCAACGCCAGGTTCTCGCGGCAGCAATCGTCGTTCACAGCCAGAATGCGGAACTTGCGGCAGGCCCCGAACGTGTCGGACAGGAAGTCTAACGACCACCGCTGGTTTGGCCTCAACGGCGCTGGTATTGGCGTCCGGCTACCTCGTGCCCTCTTGCGGCCACGCCTGCGGCGCACCGACAGGCCCTCTTCCCGGTAGATGCGATAGAGCTTCTTCTCGTTCATGATCATGCCCTTGCGCTCCAGCAGGATGCCCACGCGCCGGTAGCCGAACCGCCGGCGCTTCTCGGCAATCTTGTGCATCTCCTCACGGATTTCCGGGTTGTCGGGTGGCCTGTCACGCCGCACCGTCTTCGGATCGACACCGATCAGGACACAGGCCCGACGCTGAGAGATCGGATGATCCTTCATCGCCCGCAGCACCGCGTCCCGCCGTTGCACCGGTGTCGTCAGGGCTTTCCCAAGAGATCCTTCAGAACCACGTTGTCCAGCATGGCATCGGCCAGAAGGCGCTTCAGCTTCGCGTTCTCGTCCTCGAGCTGCTTCAGCCGCTTGGCGTCCGACAGGTCCATCCCGCCATACTTCGCCTTGAGCTTGTAGAACGTCGCGGGGCTCAACCCGTGCTTCCGGCAAAGCTCGGAAGTCGGCAAACCCGCCTCCTGCTCCTTGATCATCCCGATAATCTGCGCCTCGGTGAACCGGCTTTTCCTCATGTCGTCTGCTCCTTCTCAGGTTGGGCAGACTCTACATCACAGCGAGGGAACTTCCGGGGGGCAGGTCACGGATGCTGATATCACCGGGCGACAATCCGGCCGTAACGATTCTTGCCGAACGGCCAGAGACGTTCGATTTGTTGAGGAGAAACATAGATCTACTCTCAAAGGAGCTTCGTGACGCAGGGATTTCAGGCGCAGACATCTCATTTTCCGATGGTGAGGAGGGATGGAGCTCGCAAAACAATTTTTTGGCGGGAAAGTCTAATCCTCTGCCAGAATCGGCGCCGCAGCCATATCTGGAAACTACGGACTCGATTAAAACTACCGCAACCTTTGTGAACACCGGAATTGATATCAGGATCTAGGGGAAAGAGATGGTGACTATCAATACAACTTCTGCGGTTGGCGGAATTGATGCAAGAAGCCTCCAATCCTCAAAAGAATCCAGCGAAACCAGCTCCACGAACCAGTTCGAAATGTTCCTGAAGATGCTGACGACGCAGATCAAGAACCAGGATCCGCTTAATCCAATGGAGAACACGGAATTTGCCGTGCAGCTTGCGACATTTTCCGGGGTTGAGCAGCAGGTTCAGACCAACTTGCTTCTGACGCAGCTTCTGGGCAATATCGATGGAGGGGAGATCGGTCAGCTTTCGACCTGGATAGGCCGGGAGGTGAGAACGAATGCTCCTGTATGGTTCGACGGATCCTCCTTGATACTGGCGGCGGACAGAAGCGCGAAAGTGTTACGCTCGTTACGCTGAATGAACAGGGCAAAGAGGTGCTACGACAAGCCATAGGATCAATGTCTGGGGAGATTGAATGGCATGGTCGATATGCGGATGGCACTTCACTCCCTGCGGGATTTTACACCTTCCGCATCGAGGAAGAAAGCAGCAACGGCAGCGTGACCCTACGCGATGTCGAATCCTATAGTCGCGTGACCGGGATCGAATTAACCCAAAACGGCGCCGAACTGGTTCTGAAAGGCGGCGGATCTGCAAGAGTCGATCAGGTCAGCGGCCTGCGGGAATGATTTGCTTCGATCAGCTATCCGGTTTACAGAACACGGTTTCATCGCAAGGAGTCGCCCTGTCTCGCAGCAAAGGTCGGCGAAGTATCTGGACCACCCACGTTCCCGGAGACATGTTGCGCGATCGATATTCAGCGACTGCTAGGCGTTGAAACCCATGTCATGCGAGTTGAGCGAAAAATGCCACGGATACGAGGAAAATGACCTTTTACTCGCAATTCCAGCCGCCGGATTTGCAATGCAAAACGGCACGCCGGGCGGCGTGGGGACCAATTCGACCCGCATGGATTCTTCCGCTTCTTGTAACGTGAACCGGCAGTTTCACGGCGGCAAAGCCAGACCGGAGGCTGCTTTAAACTTACACGTTCTGACAGTTCGCCTTGGTATTGGAGGAGATTCTACGGAGGTAACGAAATTCTATAGCCGTCGGGGGAACGCAGTATTTCCATATTTGCCGTCGGACACGACAAAAGGCTTGCTTCACGATCGCCTTGATGGCGCCCGGCAAAGCAAACCGAAGTGCGGGCCTTCATCCGCACACAAGCCACGGCACGGTTTCGCCATATCGGCTATAGGACGACGGGCGCGCCGGCATCAAGGCACAGCAGCATCAGGTCTTGTCGCTGCCCCTGCCACGACAACGACCGCCTGACCGCCCGGCTACCTCGTCAGGACGGAGGGCGCGAACCCCGCTGGCGGGCTTGAGCCAGGCTCATCAGGCCGGCCGGGGCCCGCGTTCCAGGCAACTGCACGTCCGGGTCGCCTCGAAATGCCGGGGGGCGTGAGCCCGCGGAAGCGGCGGCAGGTCATGACACGCCCGGCCGCCAGCAACACCGCTAGCAGACTGCGGAGAAAGGGCCCTGACAGGGCGTCGTGACGGAATTCGTTCTGGATTCGGCGAAGATCGGCCTGAAAACCGGGAATTTCCGGCAGAATTGAGGCGGATTTCCCGGTTCCCGGCCCAAGCTCTCCTGTCGCACGGATTTTTTCAGCAGCCTGCTAGACAGCTGCTAATGTAAACAGCCGCTATTGGGGGCCTGCGTGCAAATGATGACGGATGCCGGGGCCGGCGGCCGCGCGGATGGCGCGCCTGGCCACCAGGGAAATGCCAAGGAAACCCGGCTCTATCCCCGCCTTACCAGCAAAACGGGCGGTCCGAGCGGCGGGCGACCGCGCGGGTCATGAATGCCGATACGCAGGTCACGGATGCAAAAATACTGGCAGGACCAGCAGCAGGATTGCCGCGGTCCCCGCCCCGGCCAGGGTCGTTCGCCACCAGCCGGAGGCATAGGTCAGCATCATCGCGACCGCGAAGGCCGCCACGGACAGGATGCCCAGCCAGGACGAAACCGCGACAGCGGGGTTTCCCCACCAGATCAGCGCGGGCCAGGCCGACAGGCCCAACAGCACCGCGCCGGTGATCCGTAGCAGCCAGACCAACCCTCGGCCGGGCTTGCGGCCGCGCAGCTGCTCGTGGTGCCGCGGCATCGCTAGGGCCAGCGCAAGGAACGCCAGGTAGCAAAGGACAAAGGACAGCCAGACCAGCATCCTACTCTCCCGGAACCTGGCTGGCCTGGACACGGGCGCGTGGCTTCGGTGCCTTCACCCGTCCGGGCCGGGCCCTCCAGGCGGCATGAGCGCAGGCAAGGCCGCACAGGATCGCCATCAGATCGACCGAGGCCAGCACCCAGTTCCCCTGCCCCATCGCCTGCAACAGGCTGGACGGGCCGGTCGCCGCGTTCAGCAGCGGCAGGGCCAGAAGCAGCAAGGCGGCAAGGCCAAGCTGCTCGCTCCAGGCTTTCGCGGGCGGGCGCAGGAAGGGCCAGATCGCCGCGGCGAGCCAGATCAGGAAGAAGGCGCGGATCTCCAGCAGCGCGCGTTCCGGCGCATCGGCCGGGATCAGCCGGTTGGCCCAGAAATAGCCCGCCGTGGCCAGCGTGAGCCCGGCGATGCCGCCGATGTTCAGCCGCTCGACCAGCCACAGCCCGCGGGGCTGGCGCTCGGTACGGGAATGCCTGGCGGCGCGTTTCGACACCCACAGCACCAGCCCGCTGCCCACCATGACGGTCCCGGCCAGGCCGGCGACGAAGAACAGCCAGCGCAGCGCAGTATCGGCAAAGCGGGCGCGATGCAGCGCGCCGAGCGCGTGGTTCACCTTTGCCGTGGCCGAGGCCTCCGGCCGGCCGGTCTGTTCGATCAGCGCCCCGCTCAGCCCGTCGAAGCGCATCCGCTCGACCCCGTTCGCGCCCGAGCCGCTCTGCACCGTCAGCACCGAATTGCGTTGCGGGACCAGGACGATCTCGGGCCGGGGGCCGTCGAGCTTTTCGATGCCGATCCGGCCGACCGACATGGCCCAGGCCGCCTCGGCCCGCGCCAGCAGCGGCGCCAGCGGGACCAGTTGCGGCAGCACCCGCTGCGGGGGTGGCGCGGCAACGGCGGATGCCTGCGGGGCCGGGCCGCGCGGCGCGGGGCGGTCCACCACCAAGGGCATCAGCGTCGCCGCGAACAGCACCAGCCCCGAAAAGGTGATCATGACATGATAGGGCAGCGCCAGCACCGCGGTCATGTTGTGGATGTCCAGCCAGGAGCGCTGGCCCTTGCCGGGGCGGAAGGTGAAGAACTCCTTGAAGATCTTCTTATGGGTGATGACGCCGCTGATGATGGCGACGAACATCGCCATGGTCGCGATGCCGACGATCCAGCGCGCGAAGCTGCGCGGCAGGCCGTAAAGCTCGAAATGAAAGCGGTAGAGGAACTCGCCCCCCGCCGTCGGGCGCGGCGAAAGCGTCGCGCCCGTGGCGGCGTCGATCACCATGGTCTCGCCGCCGCGCCGTCCCGCCTGCTCGCCCGGCTTGGCCCAGGACAGCGCCAGCACCGGGCTGCGCTCGTCTGGCAGGGTGATGTTCCAACTTGCCGCCTGCGGCGCGACCTCGGCCAGGCGGGCCAGGGCAAGTCCGGCCGGGTCGGCGCCCTGGACCGAGCCGTGCAGCTCGGGGCGCATCCAATAGGTCACCTCGCTGCGGAAATAGGCGATGGTGCCGGTCAGGAAGATCGCAAAGAGCAGCCAGCCCAGCAGCAGCCCGGTCCAAGTATGCAGCCAGGCCATCGACTGGCGAAAACCGTTCTTCATGCGCCACCCCCCGGCAGGGCCGCGACGACCAGCGCAAACAGCGCCGCGGCGCCCAGGATCCCCGCCCAGGCCCGTGCGGCGCTGCGGCAGGCGAAGGCCCAGACCGAGGCCGCGGCGAAGACGACGAAGGACAGCATCAGCGCCAGCTGCGTGGCGTCGCGCGGCGGCATCGGCACCAGCCTGGCAAAGGCCGGCACGAAGAGATTGGCGGCCAGGTAGCCGCCCAGGATGGCGGCAAGGCTGCGCGAGGCGACCGAGAGCCGCTGCCGGGAAACGGGCTCAGGCATGGCACCCCCGTCGGGACGGGGGCTGGCAACGGGCGAAGGGCTGGGCGTTGGCGGGCATGGATGGGGTCCGGGATACTGGGTGACGGGACGGGGCGGTCTCTGCCCCCAGAGGGACGGGGCAGAGACCGGGGACCGCGCGCGGCAGGGATACCGCGCCTTGCGGTCACGCCTTGGGCGCGATGCGGGTCAGGCGGTCGCCTTCGGGATCGTCCTTGCCGCGCGCCTTGTTGACCGAGAACACCGTGCCTTCCGGCGCGACGACCAGGTGGTTGGGGAAGGAGCCGCCATCCAGGTTGGCCTTGATCTCGCCCGTGGCGGCATCGAGGACCGTGATCGTGTCCGAGGCGCGGTTGGCCACGAACAGCCGCCCGCTTGCGGCGTCGAAGGCGACGTTCAGCGTGCCCGCGCCGACCGGCGTGTCGAACAGCACCGCGCCGCTTTCGCCGTCGATCGCGATCACGTTGTCGCTGCCCTGCGAGGCCACGAAGACCCGCCCGGTCGCCGGATCGAAATCCACGCCCGAGGGGGTCTTGGCGCCCGGCAGCGCCAGGATCTTCGCCTCGCCCGAGACCAGGTCGATGCGCGCCAGTTCCGGCGTGCGCAGCGAAACGGTGTAAAGCCGGCCGGCCTTTTCATCCAGCGCCAGGCTCATGGTGGCGAACTGCCCGCCGCGCTCTGCGGATTGCAGCTCGAACCCGTCGAGCTTTTCCAGCGTCTTGGTGTCGAAGGCCTCGATCCGGCTGCGATGGGTGCTGACATAGGCGCGGCCGCGCGCGGCGTCGATCACCACGTCGCGCGGCTTTTCGACCGAGCCCGCCTCGAACTGCCTGACCAGCGACAGGTCGTCCTGGGCATAGACCGCGACCGCGTCCTGGCGGGTGTTCGTGACCCATAGGGTGCCGTTCGCATCGTCCACGGCGATGCCGAAGGCGCCGAAATCGCCGGGATTGACCTCGGCCAGAACCTCCAGCGTGCCAGCGTCCAGCTTGGCGATGCTGGACGTGCCCTCGGGCGGCCGGCCCACGGCGGAGGCCACGAAAACCGTGCCGTTCTGCGCGCTATGGGCGACCTGGTAGACGCCGGGCCCCACCTTGGCCGAGCGGATCTCATAGCCCTCGGCCCCGGCAAGCGGCACCTGGGGCGAGACCTTCAGCTCGGCCACGCCGGCGGTGTCCGGGCCTTCGGTCTGGACGACGACCGGATGCAGGCCGACCGCCGCGTCCTGGGGCAGGTCGAAGGCAAAGCTGAAGCCGCCCTCGGCATCGGCCTGCATGTCCTGCGGCGACAGCAGCGTCTTGCCGCGTTGCAGGCTGACCTGCTGCTGCGGGGCAAAGCCCGAGCCGCTGACCTCGACCTTGCCGCCGGCATGGATCGCGCCGCGCTCGGGGCCCGAGAACATGACGCGGCCGGCGAAATCCGCGGGCGTGTCGAAAGCGGTTTCCGCGCTCAGCCCCGAGGCCGAGGCGAAAAACGCGGCCAGGGTCAGCGCCCGGCCTGCATTGCGAAGGGGAAAAGCCATGTCGGCTCCTGAAGTTGCAATTGGCATGATCCGGCCGCCGCTGCGGCGGCCGGAGGGGGTTCCGGTGGTTCAGAAGGTGCTGGTCAGGCCCATGTAGAACCGGCGGCCGTCGTTGTAGCCGGTATTGTCGAAGGTCTTGTCATCGACGTTGTAGATGGCCAGGCTGCCCATCACGTGGTCGTTGAAGTGATAGTCGGCGCCCAGGTCGACGATCGCATGCTCGCGGATATAACCGCTGCCGGTATCGGTGGTGGCGCTGCGATACTGGACGTTGCTCCACAAGGACAGCGCATCCGTGGCCTGCCAGTCGAGGCCAAGGTTCGCCACATGCAGCGGGCTGTTGTTGAAGGCGGTGCCGACGGCGTCGCCCTTGGTGATCTTGCTGTCGGCATAGGTATAGTTGAACGAGACATCGACGTTGCGCAGGGTGAAGTCCACCGTGGCCTCGACCCCGTTCAGCTCGGCGGCATCGCGGTTGACGTATTGGTTGATCCACTTGATCGGATCGGTCGGGCTGTTCATGCCGCAATCCGTCGGCAGGCCCGGAACCGGCGTGTCATGGGCGCAGATTTGCTCGGTGGTGATCTTGTTCTTGAACCGGGTGTGATAGGCGGTCAGCCCCAGCTGCACGCCGCCCGCCGTCTCCCAGATCGCGCCGATTTCATAGTTGGTGCTTTCCTCGGGCTTCAGGGCGGTGTTGCCCTGGTCGCGCGCCCGGCCGTCGCCGCCCGAGGGCTCGAAGATGTTGCTGTCGGCCTGTTTCAGCGTCGGCGTCTTGTAGCCGCCGCTGACCCCGCCCTTCAGCGTCAGCGAGGGGTTGGCGTGCCAGACCGCATAGACCCGCGGCGTGACCTGCGAGCCGTAGCGTTCGTTATGGTCGTAGCGCAGGCCCAGCGTCAGGGTCAGGTCGTCGCGCAGGTGGAAGTTGTCCTCGGCGAACAGCGCCCATTGCCAGCGGGTCATCTCGGGATCGACGCTGACCCGGTCGGGGTCGTGCCGGGTGGTCTCGTCCCGCCAGTCGGCGCCAAAGGTCAGGTCGTGGCGGCCCAGGCTCATGCTGGTCCGGGTGTTCAGGTTCAGCATCTCGTAGCCCGAGACGTTCGAGCCGTTCTCGAAATCGACATCCTCCAGCGTCAGGAAGCTGTCGGTGCGATAGTCGTCGCCCCAGGTGATCTCGTGCGACAGGCCGTAGTTCATGCGCTTGACCTTGACGCCGCCGGGCGTCCCGCCGCCCTGCGGGGTCGAGATGGTGTCCTGTGCGCTATAGACCGTCTCGAAATCCAGGTTCTGCGTCTCGTCGATCTTCCAGGTCAGGCGGGCGCCCAGCGACTTGCGCTCGATGTCCTGGGACTGGTAGCTGACGCTGCCGCCGCGGCCCGCGACGGCCATCTCGTCCTTGCTGCGGTCATGGCGCGAGCCGAACAGCGCCAGCCCCAGCCGGTCCTGGACCAGCGGCCCGCTGAGATAGAACCGCCCCTCATTGGCACCGCCGGCGCCGCTATGCTTGTAATGGCTGCTGCCCAGCGTCAGCGAGCCCGACCAGACATCCGAGATCGGCTTGGTGATGATATTGATCACCCCGCCCGAGGCGGCCGAGCCGTAAAGCGAGGACATCGGGCCGCGGATCACCTCGATGCGCTCGATGGCCGAAGGCGGCGGCAGGTAGGACATCGCCAGCCCCGAGCCGAAACCGTTGTAGGTCGCCTCCTGCGAGTTGCTGATGGGCTTGCCGTCGACCAGGGTCAGCACATAGCTCTCGCCCAGGCCGCGGATCGAGATGGTCTCGGCCCCGGACCGCCCCGAGGGCGCGCTGACGATCACGCCCGGCACGTTCTTCAGCACATCGGCCACGGTGGCATAGGGTTTCGAGTTGATCTCCTCGCCGTCGATCACCGTCACCGTCGCGGGCGCGTCCGGCAGGGCCTGGGCCTGGCCGGTCGCGGTCACGACCACGGTGTCGAGCTGCACCACCGCCTGCTCGTCCTCGGCCGTCGCCTGTGCCAGCGCCGGCGCGGCGGGCAGGGCCGCCGCCCCCGTCACCGCCAGCCACAACGGCAGCCGGCCCAGCATATCGGCCGTGGTATTCTTCAATCCTCTCATCGGTTCGGTCCCTCTTTCCTGTTCGGCGTTCGGCCTTGTTACGAGGGCTTCACGCACCAGGGCGGCGGACACTGAACCCGATCGCAGAGTTTTTTTGTCGGCTTTCTCGGCGCGACTGTATCGGAACTGCAACAACGGCCCGCCGGGCGCCGGCCAGAGGGGTGGACAGCCCGTCCCGCCGCGGCCTAATCTCGCCCCGGTCAGCCGATGCGCCGCGCGCATTTCGCCAGAACGCTCTTCCTGCCCCGATGCGGACCCCGATGCGGATGTTTGGCTGCTGCGATGTCTTCCTGCGACAGTGACAAGGTTGGCCGGCTTTACCGCGACGAGGGCGCGCGGCTGGAACGCCAGATCGCGCGGCGCATCGGCAATCGCAGCATCGCGCGGGATCTGGTGCATGACGTCTTCCTGCGCTTCTGGGAACGGGCGGGCGAGCTGCGCGGCAATCCCGCCGCCTTCGTGACCCGTTCAGCCCGCAATGTCGCCATCGACCACCTGCGCCGCGAAAAGGTGCGCTGCACCCATGCGGCCGGGGCCGAGGCCCCCTTGCCGGCGCAGGATCCGGCCTTCGACGCGCTTTCGGCGCAGCAATCGGGGGATGCGGTGCGCAGGGCCATCGCCGACCTGCCCGAGACCACCCGCCGGCTTTTCCTGATGAACCGCGCCCAGGGGCTGAGCTTCCAGGAAATCGCCGCGATCTGTGGCATGTCCGAACGGAACGTGGCAAAACACATGGCCAAGGCCGTGGCCCGCTGCGCGCAGGCCCTGGAAGATCTTCGCAACGAATGAGGGCCACCCCCTTGCTGCCACGACCCGATCCGCAGGAACGACTCCGGGCAGAGGCTGCGGATTGGGTGGTGCGGATCGTGGCCGATCCCGCGCTGGAACACGACCCGGCCTTTCGCCGCTGGCTCGGGGGCGGCAAGGACCGGGCACGCGCCTTTGCCGACGCGCGCCTGGCCTGGCAGATCGCCGGCGAGGTCGGCGGCACGGTCATGGCCGGCACGCAGCCCATCCGGCCGGCGGGCCAGCGTCCGTCAGGGACGGGCCGGGGCTGGTTCCGCCCCCTCGCCGCGGGACTCGCGCTTGGCGCCTGCGCCATGGCCGCGCTGTGGCTGGACCTGGCGCGGCCCGACCTGCGGCTGCGTCTGCTGGCCGATCACGTCGCCCGGCCCGGTCCCGCGCAGGATCTGGCGTTGCCGGACGGCAGCCGGACCCTGCTCGACGGCGGCTCGGCGCTGGACTATGCCGAGGACGGCGCCACCCGCCGCGTGACCCTGCGCTCCGGCGCCGCCTTCTTCGATGTCCAGCGGGACGGGCGCCCCTTCTCGGTCCGGCTGGGCGGGAACGAGGTGCGCGTGCATGGCAGCCGCTTCGAGGTGCGCGATTGCGGCGGCTGCATGCTGGTCACGCTGGAAGAGGGCCGCGTCGAGATCCTGGACCCGCAGGGGCAAAGCCTGGCGATGCTGGAACCGGGGCAGCAGGCCCGCATCCCCGCGCAGCCCGGCGCCCGCCCGCTGGTGCAGCGGGTCGACGTGCCCGACGCGCTGTCCTGGCGCGAGGGCCGCTTCACCTTCTACGACGCCAGCCTGCGCGAGGTGGCCGGTGTCCTGCAACGCCACGGCGCGGGCGCGATCCTTTTCGCCAGCGAGACGCTGGCCCGGCGGCCGATCACCGGCAGCATCAGCCTGGCCGACCCCAGGGGCGAACTCGAGGCGCTTGCCGAGGCCGTGGGTTTCCGCATCCTGCCCCTGCCCGGCGGCAGCCTGCTGATGTAGCCCTGCATTCCGGGCCGGGGCGCGCCGCCCTTGCCCGTTTCCGCCAGCCCTTCCGCCAGCGCCTGAAAAACGAAAACGCGGGTTCAGCGTGCCGCCTTCTCATGCGTCGAGCATGTGTCGGCCGGCATTCGGCCGGCCCCTCGCACGGAAGGAACGATGTCGCCGCTCTTGTCTCGATACGGGGTCTCGCTGCTCGGGCTGGCCGTCCTGCTGTCGCTGGGCTGCGCCGCCGCGCCCGCGCCGGCCGTCGCGGCGGCCGGGCAAGCCGCGGCGGCGGAATACGACTTCGACATTCCCGCGCAGCCGCTGGCGCGGACGCTCAACCGCATCGGGCAGGTCGCGGGCCTCTCCGTCCTGGTCGAGGGGGATGGCGCGGCCCTGGTCGCCCCGCCGCTTTCCGGGCGCATGACGCTGGACGCGGCCCTGCGCAGCGTGCTGCCCGCGGGGCGGGGCCGGCATCGCTTTACCGCGCAGGGCAGCCTGGTCGTCGAATTGCCGGCGCCGGCGGATGAGGCCGCGCCCACGGTCACGCTGAAGACCGTCGTGGTCACGGCGACCGGCTATCCCCAGCAGCTGGCCGATGCGCCCGCGACGATGACCGTGGTCGGGGCCGGGGATCTGGCCCGCCGCCCCGGCCCGACCCTGGCCGAGGCGCTGCGCGACGTGCCGGGCCTGTTCGTCGGCGCGCCGGGCCGCGACGGCGGCACCCCGATCACCCTGCGCGGCATGGGGCAGCCCTATGTGCTGTTCATGATCGACGGCAAGCCGCTCAGCGCCTCCGAGGAGGCCGCCTATAACGGGCGCGGCGTGGGCGCCAAGGCCGGCTTCCTGCCCCCCGTCCCCGCCATCGACCGGATCGAGGTGATCCGCGGCCCGATGTCGGCGCTTTACGGATCGGCGGCCTCGGGCGGCGTCGTCAACGTCATCACCCGGCCGGTGCCCGACGCCTGGACGGGCAGGCTGGACCTTGGCCTGACGCATGACCTTGGCCCCGGCGGGGCGAACGAGGCGCGCTTCATGCTGGGCGGGCCGCTGGTCCGCGACCGGCTGGGGGTGATGCTCTACGGCTCGCGCCATCGCCAGGACGGGGCCGTCGCGCCTTCGTCCTCCGGGCGGCGGGCCAACCTGGGCGGCAGGCTGGGCTGGACCCCGGCGCCGGACCAGTCGCTGGAACTGGACCTGTGGGGCAGCCGCCTGCGGCTGGACGAGGGCGGGCCCGCAGCCCCGGCCCCGACCGTGATCCGCGACCGGGGCACCAGCCTGACCCACCGCCTGCGCCGCGGCGACGAGGCCGAGACGGTTTCCTTCCTATTCCGCGAGACCACGGATTTCGATGCCGGCAATCGCAGCGGGCACGAGGCGCTGACCTTCGGCACCCGCTCGACCCAGCCCTGGGGGCGGCATCACCTGACCTTCGGGTTCGAGCATCGCCGCGAGCACACCCGGCACGACCCCGGCCGCCTGCCCGATTCCGCCGTCACCGATCCCGGCCGCTGGCACCAGGCGCTTTACGCCGAGGGCAGGCTGGCGCTGTCGCCCGACCTGACCCTGACGCTGGGCCTGCGCCACGACCGCAACCAGAGATACGGCGCGCAGCTGACGCCCAGGGCCTATGCGGTCTGGCGCCCCCTGCCCGGCCTGACCATCAAGGGCGGGTTCGGCAGCGGCTACCGGGTGCCGGCGCTGAAACAGGCCGACGACGGGGTGTGGGAGCCGTCGGGCGGCGACGGCCGCTCGCGCGACCGCGGCCACAGCGCCCTGAAGCCCGAGCGGAGCAGCAATTACGAACTGGGCCTGGTGTGGGAGGGGCAAACCGGCCTCCAGTTCGGGGCGACCGCCTTCTACACGCGGTTTCGCGACCGCATCGGCCGGGTGGACCTGTGCCGCACGCCCGCGGGTCAGGCCCCGGCCTGCGTGCTGAACGGCGCGCATTACGTGGCGGTCACGCAATACCGCAACCAGGACGAAGCCCGGCTGCGCGGGGTCGAGCTGACGCTGGACATCCCGCTGGGGGATGCGACGGTGTCGGCGAATTACACCTGGTCGGATTCCCGCATCGCCAGCGGCCGCAACGCCGGGCAGCCGTTTCACAACCTGCCCCGGCACATTCTTAACCTGGCGCTGGACTGGCAGCCGGACGAGGCGCTGAACCTCTGGGCCCGCGCCCGCTATCGCAGCACCTCGCAGGCGCTTGGCCGCACCGCCGGGCTGCGGGCGCATCTGGTCGTCGATCTGGGGCTGGACTACCGCCTGCGCGAAGGCGTGACCGGCGCCATCGGCCTTTACAACGTCGCCAACGTGGTGCCGGACGAAAGCATGGTGGAGGGGCGGCGGCTCTACCTGGGCCTCAGCAACTCCTTCTAGGGGGCATCGGCCCGACCCGCCGCCGGGCCCGGCGCAAGGCCAGCCGTCGCGATAGCGGCCGCACCTGCCCTCGCCGATGCGGTCGTCGGATCGGCTGCAGGGGCGGAGGCACTCGTCATGGTCGCGCTGCGCGTCCTGGCGATGGCAGCGCTCGGCCTCCTCCGGGCCGAAGCAGGACGCCGCGTCGTCCCCGGCGGGGTCCATCCAGTCCCGGTCCCGGCGGTCGCGCCAGCCGTCATCGTCCGGTAGCCGCGGCGATAATCGCCAAGGCCGCCACGGACATGGTCGTCATCCCGCCGGAAATCCCCCCATAGGCCCCGCGCCCATAATCGCCATAGCCGGGTCGTGGTCGTCGTCCCGGCCATGGGCGCCGCGCCAATCCTCGCGATCGGAATGGTCCCGTCGCGGCGGTTGCGCTCTTTGTCGCTCCAACGATCTGCCTTGTCATCCTCCTGTCTCGCGGATCGACCGGCGCCGTCCTCGACGGGGGGCGCATAACCAGACCCATGCGGTTTCGGAGGAACGCGGCCCCTGCGGGCCTGCAACCCCAGCCTGCCGCAATGCCTGGGCATCGCCGCAGGCAGGCGCCCCGCTAGAATCGGGGCGGTCCGACCCACAGCCCCATGGACTGCATGGTCAGCACCGACGCGGCCGCGATGCTGGCGCTGGCGATGACGCCGAACACCAGGGCGGAGGCGAAAACGGTTTCATGTGGCATGCTCAACTCCTCATGTCCTGAGCGGTGCCCTCGGGCGTGCTTGCAGAGTCAACGCGCAAGCGCAAACCCCTGGGCGGAAAATGGCCGTCCTGCCCAATCCGGCGGCGCTTGCGGCGGCGGCCCGCCCGGTCTGGAACATTGTCCGGGCTTGGCGGTTGTCCGCCTTCTTTCCCGGAAATCCTTCAGCAAGGAACACCGACATGACCGACAAGCAACCCAAGCCCAGCCAGCCCTCGGACGCGGACCTGCGGCACGATCCGGGCATCGGCCGCTCCAAGGGCGCCGGTCGCAAGGACCCCGAGATCGGCGGCGAGAACACCTTCGAAGGCGACGTGCTGAACGACACCACCCCGCAGGGCGGCATAGACCCCCGCCAGCGCGGCCGCGAGAACAAATAGCCAGCCGGAGGAAAAGGAGACCGGACATGATCGGCAAGAAGACCCGCCAGCAGCAGCGGCAGATCATCGAAAAGCGCGTGGATACCAGCAACGCCGGCAAGGATTTCGACCCCCGCCCCTATCTGGACGCGGCCAAGCACCCGCACCAGGAGATCGCCGAGTCCCCCAAGCCGCGGGCCGAGGCCAAGGAGGACGGCGATCCCACGCCCAGGGGCGAAAACCAGGAAAGCCGGCATCGCAAGCACACCGGCAAGCCAGAGGACCAGGCCGAGGGCTGAAAGCCCCCTGCCCTGCGAGACCATCCGCCGGCATCGGTGGCGGGAACAACCGCCGCCCGCTTGGGGTTCGGCCTGAAGGCGGCATCTGACGAAAGGGACAGCACATGGCCGACGAGCCCGAATTCTCGCTGGGCGTCGAAGAGGAATACCTGCTGGTCGATGTTGAAACCGGCGACGTGCGCGAGGCACCCGATGCGCTGATGGCCGCCTGCAAGGCCGAGCTGGCCGACCAGGTCGGCCCCGAGTTCCTGCGCTGCCAGATCGAGATCGGCACCCCCGTCGCCGCCGATGTGCGCGAGGCGCGCGATCATCTGGCCCGGCTGCGCGGCAGCATCGCCCGCCATGCCGCCGAATTCGGCCTGGCGCCGATTTCCGTCGCCTGCCATCCGGTCGCGGACTGGCGCAGCCAGGACCATACCGACAAGGACCGCTACAACCAGCTTTCGCAAGAAATGGGCGGGGTGTCCCGGCGCATGCTGATCTGCGGCATGCATGTCCATGTCGGCATCCCCGACCAGGACATGCGCATCGACCTGATGAACCAGTTCTCGTGGTTCCTGCCGCATCTGCTGGCGCTTTCGGCCTCGAGCCCGTTCTGGCTGGGCGAGGATACGCTGCTCGCCTCGTATCGCACCACGGTCTTTGCCGGCTATCCCCGCACCGGCCTGCCGCCGCGGCTGGGCAGCTGGGCCGAATACGACCGCTCGGTCGCGGCACTGACCGAGACCGGGATCATCGGCGATGCCAGCAAGATCTGGTGGGATCTGCGCCCCTCGGCGCGCTTTCCCACGCTCGAGACCCGGATCTGCGACGCCTGCCCCCGGCTGGATGACACGATCACCCTGGTCGCGCTGGTGCAGGCGACGCTGCGCATGTTGTGGCGGCTGTCGCGGCAGAACCTGCGCTGGCGGCAATACGACAACTTCCTGCTGGGCGAGAACCGCTGGCGCGCGACCCGCTATGGGCTGACCGAGGGGCTGATCGACTTCGGCACCCGCCGCATCCTTCCCTTCGACGAGATCGCCGAGGGCTGGCTTGCCGCCATCGCCGAGGATGCCGATGCGCTGGACAGCCAGCCCGCGGTGGCCGGGCTGCGCGACATGATCGCCCGCGGCAGCGCGGCCGAGCGGCAGCGGGCGCTGTTCGCCTCGGCCATGGCCGCCGGGGCCACGCCGCAGGAAGCCTTTCGCAGCATCGTCGCCTGGCTGGTCGAAGAGTTCCGCCGCGGCCTGTGATCCGGCCTGGCGGCGGATTTCCCCGGCTCGCGGGAACAAAGCCCGCAGGCCGGGGGTTCCCCCGCCGACATGCAGCACTGGGAGAAACAGCAATGCCCAAATATCTTCTGGCCCTCGGCCTCGCCCTGATGCCGCTTTCGGCCCATGCCCAGGATGCCAAGGCGGTTTTCCTTGACACCGAGGGGCAAGAGGCCGGAACCGCGGCGCTGACGGCGACGCCGACCGGCGTGCTGATCGAGGTCGAGGCGACCGGGCTGCCGGCCAGCCAATGGGTCGCCTTCCACGTCCACGAAACCGGCAGCTGCGACCACGCCACCGGCCATGAATCGGCGGGCGGCCACTTCAACCCCTCGCAGGCCCCGCATGGCGTGCTGGCCGAGGGCGGCCCCCATGCCGGCGACATGCCCAACATCTGGGTCGATGCCGAGGGCACCGCGCGGGCGCAGGTCTTCAACCCGCTGGTGACGCTGGCCGAGGGCGACAATGCGATCAAGGGCCGGGCGCTGATGATCCATGCCGGCCCCGACGACTACCAGACCCAGCCCACCGGCGGCGCCGGCGACCGGCTGGCCTGCGCGGTGATCGAATAGGCCAGCGGCGCCGGGATCAGCCCGGCGCACCCTCGCCCTCGCCCGCGCCCAGGTGGCTCATGCGGCTGTGCAATTCGCAGCGCAGGCCCTCGGGCTCGTGGCGGATCACGCTTTCGCCCATGAAGTCCTGGGCCAGCGCCTCCTCGATGATGAGCGAGCCGAAGCCCTTGCCGGCATGGGAGGCGACGGGCGGGCCGCCCGATTCCGCCCAGAGCAGCCGGAACGGGTCGTCGCTGCCCGGCCGCCCGCCGGTCCAGGCCAGGTCCACCGCGCCCTGCGGGACCGACAGCGCGCCGTATTTCAGCGCGTTGGTCGCCAGTTCGTTGATGGCCAGCGCCAGGGTCAGCGCCTGCCTGGCCGACAGCCGCACCGGCGGGCCGGCGATGCGGAAGCGCCGCTGCCCGGTGCGAAACGGCGTCAGCGCCTGCCGGACCACCTGGCCGATTTCGGCATCCAGCGCGCTGGAATCGGTCAGCAGCGTCTGCGCCTGGGCCAGGGCGCCGATGCGCTGGCGCAGGATCTCGCGCGCCTCGGGGCCGTCATGGCTCAGCAGCGTCTGGTTGACGATGGCCGAGACCACGGTCAGCGTGTTCTTGATCCGGTGGCCCAGCTCGCCGTTCACCAGCCGCAGCTGGCGGGTGGCCTCGACCTTGCCGGTGGTCTCGATCACCGTGTCGATCATGCCGCGCACCACCCCGTTCTCGTCGCGGATCGGGCTGTAGCAAAAGGTGAAATGGCATTGCTCGGGATAGCCGTAGCGGTCGATGACCAGCGGAAAATCCTCGATGAAGGTCGCCTCGCCGGCATAGGCGCGCTCGGCGAGGGGGCCGATCTCCTCCCAAGCCTCGCTCCAGACCTCGGCGAAGGACCGGCCCAGCACGTTGCCCTTGTCGCCCAGGATCGGGCGAAAGGCGTCGTTGTGCAGGGTGATCAGCCCCGGACCCCAGACGATGCATTTCGGGAATTTCGAGTTCAGCGCCATCCCCAGCGCGATCTTCAGCGCCGAGGGCCAGCCGTCGGGCGGGCCAAGCGCGTTGCCGGACCAGTCATGGTCGCGGATCGCCCTGCCCATCTCGCCGCCGCCATCCAGAAAATGCACCGATCCGTCCATCGCCCCTCCGTCGCGCTGCTGCCGCCCCATCCGGTATGCCCGTCCCCGTCCGACGCAAAATAGCGCAACGCGGGACATTGTCCGGCGGTTTCCCATCCTGGCACGCGGCGCCGGGGAAAATGACCGGCGCCGGCTCGTGCCGGCCGCGATCGCGGCCCGCCGCACGAAATCATGCGCCACCCAACCGGCCGGGCGCGGGAATGTTCCCGGAAAAACTCGCCCGCCCCAGGCCCTGACACGGAACGATTGCGGCGCTGCCCGGTTCTGCATGGAACGTCCCGATCATCAAGACCCCCGGCGCCATGGCAGAAACCCTTCGCTTCGGCCGCCTTCCGGCGGCGACGGTTCATCTTTGCGTCGACATGCAGCGGCTGTTCGGGCCCGGCTCTGCCTGGGCGGTGCCGTGGATCGAGCAGGTTCGGCCGGCGGTTGCGACGCTGGTCGAAGCGCGGCCGCAGCACACCGTCTTCACCCGCTTCATCCCGCCCGAGCGGCTCGGGGCGGCGTCCGGCGCTTGGGCGCGCTATTACGCGCAATGGCCCGAGATGCTGCGCGAGCGGCTGGACCGGACATGGCTCGAGCTGCTGCCCGAGCTGGCGCGGCATGTGCCGCCGGCCAGGGTGGTCGACAAGCCGGTCTATTCGCCCTGGCACGACGGGCGGCTGCACCGCTGGCTGCGCCGCGCCGGGATCACCACGCTGGTGATCACCGGCGGCGAGACCGACGTCTGCGTGCTGGGCACGGTGATGGGCGCGGTCGACCTGGGCTACCGGGTGGTGCTGGTGGGCGATGCGGTCTGTTCCTCGACCGACCAAGGCCATGACGCGGCGATGACGCTCTACCGCACGCGGTTCTCGCAGCAGGTCGAGACCGCACCGCTGGGCGAGGTTCTGGACGCCTGGGCCGCGGCCTAGGGGAACAAGCCGGGGGCGGCGGGTGTTTCCTTTCCATGGCCGTCCCCAAGCACGCCCGAGGGGGACCCCGCGGAAGGCCGCCCGACGGGGCGGCCGCGCCAATGGGTCCCGTCTAGGGCCTGTCCGACACCAGCACAGGAGCTTTGCAATGTCCGCACCCCGCACCGACCTGGAAAGGCAAAGACGCCACCACCTCGTCCCAATCATCGGCATCCTCGCGGCCGTGCTGATCGCGCTGGCGGGGTTTCTCTGGTGGTTCAACGACGAGACCAGCGATCCCGAGATCCCCGGCCAGGTGCCGGGTCCAGTGGACGAGATCACCGACCCCCCCGCCGCCGGGGTGGAAACCGCACCCGCCACCACACCCGCCGACGCGGGGCCTGCTGCCGACGAGACCGCGCCCACCAGCAGCACGCCCGAGGCCGCGCCTGCCGATACCGCCCCTGCCGACAGCACCCCTGCTGACGCGGCGCCCACGGATACCACTCCTGCCGAGACCGCACCTGCCGACGCGGGGTCTGCTGACGTCTCGCCCGACGGAACCGCGCCGGCCGGCAGCGCGTCCGAGACCGCGCCGAGCGATACCGCCCCGGCCGGGACTGCCCCCGCCGACGCCGCATCCCCGGACAGCGCCCCCGCCGGAACGGCACCGGCCGATCCCGGCCAGCCGTCGCAATGAGCGCCTCGGGCGGCACCGCCGGGCCGCCCGAGCCCCCAAGCAGCATGGGAAGCCCCGCGATGCCCGACCGCAACACCCTCGCCAGCCTCCCGCCAGCCGGGACCGCGCGTTTCCCTCGCAAGGCCGACCTGCCCCCAAGCAGCACGAGAAGCCCCGCGATGCCCGACCGCAAGACCCCCGCCAGCCTCCCGCCCGCCGGGACCGGGCGTTTCCCTCGCAAGACCGACCTGCCCCCGGCATCGCGGGAAGGGGAAAGCGCCGTCTGCCGGTCCTGGCGGCTGGCGTTTGGGCGCCTTTCGTCGCCTGCCGGGGCCTGAGGATCCGGGTCATGCCGAACCGGAAAACCCTTTCCTGCATCTCGCCCGCGGGGGTGCGGCATTTCTACCGCAGCGCCGACCTGCACGGGCTGCGGCTGGCGCTGTGGGAGGACGGCGCGGCCGGGGCGGGATCGGTGGCGGATTACCTGCGCCAGGCCGGCGCTTCGGTCGAGGTGCTGGTGGAGGATGCGCCCCGGACCCATACGCAAACCTGCGCGCCAACCCATGCTTCGGCCCATGCTTCGGCCCACCCGCCAACCCATGCGTCGGTTCACGCGCCGGTCCTGCCGCCGATGCTGGCGCGCCACCGGCTGGCCGCACCTTGGGACGGAGACGGGGCTGGGGACGGAGACGGGGCCAGGGATGGGGCCGGGCCCGCGGAGATCCGCTTCAGCGGCAGCCTTGTGGCCGCGCTGGTCCGGCCCGGACCGATGCAGGTCGACGCGGCGGTGCTGAACCTGCGCAACCCGGCGCCGCTGGCGCAGAGCCTGCAGGCCGCCGGCATCCCCTTCGTCATCTTCGCCCAGGCGCCTGGGCCCGGCCTGGGCCTCTACCCGCATGGCCATTGCGTGCCGAGCCACGAGGGCCCCGAGGCACTCGCCTCGGCCATCCTGCTGCACAGCGCAATCTACCGGGCCGGGCTGTGCTGCACGCCCGAGATGACGGTGACGGATATGCTGCCGCGGCTGCGGGCGCTGGCGCGCTATCTGGTGCAGGACGCGGCGCTGGCGGATGCGCTGGTCGAGGATGCGCTGGAACAGGCGCTGGCGCTTCTGCCGCATCTCGGCCGCGAGCGCGAGCTGGGCGCGCTGCTGGTCACGCTGGTCGAACGGATCTGGCAGCGGCAGAAGATGTCGCGCCCGACCTGAAGGGTCGGAGGCGCAGGCCCGGCAGCACCAGCAAAAGCGCGACCGGCTGCAGGGCCAGGAACGCGGCGCTTGCGGACGCGGGCGCTGGGATAGGCGGCGGCGGCCGCATCTGGGCCGGGAGCGCGAGCTGGCCGCCCCGCTGGTCACGCTGGTCGAGCGGATCTGGCAGCGGCAGAAGATGCCGCACCCGGCCTGAGGAGGCAGAAGCGCAGGCCGGGCAGCACCAGCAGAAGCGCGACCGGCTACAGGGCCAGGAACGCGGCGAGGCCCAGCCGCTGCAGCAGCGGCCTCGACTCCGGATCGTGGGGCAGCCGGGGCGCGGCCTTCAGCTCGGCGAAGCGGCCCCTCCGCCGCTGCACGCGGCCACCTCACCGATGCCGAACGGGGCCGGAGCGGGATCGGGGAAGGCGACCTTGTCGCCGGTCCGGCCGCGGCCAGTCGCCTGGCGCGGATGCAGCGGTTACCCTGCGTTTTTCGGTGTTGTGCGGCCATGATCCCCTCCGGGAGGGCGAAGGAGACCGGCGCGCCCCCCCTTCCTGCCGCGCCTCAGCGCCGCCCGCGCGCGGCATGGCGGCGGTCGTCGTCCTCGTCGGGGTGCGAGGAATAACGGCGATCATCGTCGTCCCGGCGGTGGTCCCAGCCCCGGCGGGTGGCCTCGGCATGGCCCTCGGGGTGGCCGAACCAGCCTCCTAGCGCGGTCCCGCGCATGGTCGTCATCGCGGCCGCGCGAATAGCGGCGCCGGTCGTCGTCATGACAGCGCGAGGATGCGGCGGTCGTCAGCGCCGCGGTGCGAACCGTAGCGCCGGTCGTCGTCGTCGTCCCGATGATGGTCCCAGCTGTGGTAGGCGGCCTCGGCATGGCCCTCGGGGCGACCGAACCAGCCTCCTAGCGCGGCGCGCGCATGGTCGTCATGGCGGCGCGAGAATGCACCGGCCGTCCTCGTCGCGGCGCGGGGAGGCATGGCGGTCGTCGTCGTGGCCCGCAAGCCTTTCCCCGTTTTCGGAAGGGACAGGCCGGGGCCGATTCGCGGTGCGGGCCACGACGGGGCACCGAGGCACGCCTTCAGGCCCCGAAAAGCCCCGACGGCGCACGGGGGGCAAGCTGGGAACCCGCACTCAGGCCGGTTCGGCCGCTTCGCGGTTGGCCTCGCTTTCGGCGATCTCGGTCAGCAGCTCGTCGGTCGCCGATTCCTCCTCCAGCGTCTGGCCCAGAAGCGCCGCGGCCTCCTTCAGGCCCAGCTGCTTGGCCCATTGCCGCAAGGTGCCGTAGCGGGCGATCTCGTAATGCTCGACCGCCTGCGCAGCCGCCACAAGCCCGGCATCCAGCGCCGGGGCGCCCTTGAAGGCGGCCATCACCTCCTCGCCCTCCTCGATGATGCCGTCGATGGCCGGGCAGGTCTTGCCGCGCGCCGCCTTGCCCAGGATCTCGAACACCTGCTGGAGGCGCTCGACATGGATCTCGGTCTCCTCGCGATGCTTCTCGAAGGCCTTGCGCAGCCGGTCGGACTGCGCGCCCCGCGCCATCTTGGGCAGCGCCTTCAGGATCTGGCGCTCGGCATAATAGATGTCCTTCAGCGTGTCGTGGAACAGGTCGTCAAGAACCTTGTGGGCCATCTCTCAGGTCTCCTGCGTTGAAAAAATCCAATCGGGACGCCCTGAACCAGAACCGGCGGAAAATGTTCCAAGGAACAAACGCCCCGGCCGCTGGTTGCCCGTCAAAGAAGGAGGAAACCCATGGCCCGTCCCATCCCCATGGCCCGCTTTACCCTGGCATGGCCCTTGGCCGGCGCAGGCGCGGCGCTGCTGTCGATCCCGGTCCTGGCGGCGCTTTCGGCCGGGCGCGGCCTGCCGCCCTGGATGCCGCTGAACGCCACCACCCATGCGCTGCACGGGGCCGAGGCCGCCCGGACCACCGCCCTGGACCTGGCCCATACCGGCCTGGGCACCGCCATCCATGTCGCCTCGTGCTTCTTTTGGGCGGGGGTGGCGGTGCTGCTGGTCCGCCGGGCGGCACGGGGCGGGCCATGGCTGGCCTGGCTGGCGGGGCTGGCCACCGCCGCCATGGCCGGGCTGATCGACTATGGCCTGCTGCCCGCCCGGCTGCGTCCGGGATGGGAGCTGGTGCTGCCGCCCTGGGCCGTCCTGGCCGGGCTTGCCGCCCTGGGCGTCGGGCTGTCGCTGGGATTGCTGGCCGCATGGGCCATCGGCCGGCGCGCGCCGGGAACATCGCCGGCGCCGGATCGTTATCCCCCCGTCCCCGGCGCGGCCGAGCCGCCGCAGGCGCCGGTCTCGGCCGTCGAGCGGCTGCGCCATCCCGCGCCGCATGTGCTGGACCAGCGCCAGCAGCGCATGGACCCGGCCGGCACCGTCACCGAGGATCCGAACCGCCAGGGCGACGGCAACAAGCAGCCCGGCGTCCCCCATCCCGATGAAAGGCCCGACAGATGAGCGATTATCCCAAGCCGCCCTTTCCGAAACAGCAGCAATCCCTGCCCGGCAGCTTTCGAAACATGGATCCGCGCCCCGACCATGGCGAGGAAAGCTGGAAGGGCGCCGGCCGGCTGGAGGGCAAGGTGGCGCTGATCACCGGCGGCGACAGCGGCATCGGCCGCGCCGTCGCCATCGCCTATGCCCGCGAGGGCGCCGACCTGGCGCTGTCCTGGCTGAACGAGACCGAGGACGCCGCCAGCACCGCCGATCTGGTGCGCGAGGCCGGGCGCGACTGCCTGTCCATCCCCGGCGACATCGCCGACCCGGACCATTGCCGCAAGATCGTCGCCGACGTGATCGAGCGCTTCGGCCGCATCGACATCCTGGTCAACAACGCCGCGCACCAGGCGCTGTTCGACGGCATCGAGGAGATCGCGGACGAGGAATGGCGCCGCACCTTCGCGGTCAACATCGACGCGATCTTCTACCTGACCAAGGCGGCGGTGCCGCATATGCCCAGGGGCTCGGCGATCATCAACACCGCCTCGATCAACGCCGACAAGCCCAATCCCAAGCTTCTGGCCTATGCCACGACCAAGGGCGCGATCCAGAACTTCACCACCGGGCTGGCGCAGATGCTGGCCGAACGCGGCATCCGGGTGAATGCCGTGGCGCCCGGCCCGGTCTGGACGCCGCTGATCCCGGCCAGCATGCCGCCCGAGGAGGTGGCCGAGTTCGGCGCCAACTACCCGATGAAGCGTCCCGCCCAGCCGGTCGAGCTGGCCTCGGCCTATGTCATGCTGGCCGAGCCGATGTCGAGCTATGTCTCGGGCGCAACCATCGCCGTCACCGGCGGCAAACCGATGATCTGAGAAGGGAGTCGACCATGAACAACCGCCATCTTGCGTTCCTCTGCGGCCTGGCCGCCGGTTTCGCGCTCAAGGGCGCCTGCGATGCGCTGGCCCGGCCCGCCACCGGACCCCGCCACCGCAGCCGCCGGCGCCAGGACGAGATCCGCCCCGCCGGCCGGCGGCAGATGGAAAACCCGCCGCGCAACTGGGACATCGTGGACGAGCAAGGCGACGAATCCTTCCCGGCCAGCGACCCGCCGGGAAACTACTGAACGAAAAGGGGCGGGGACCGCGGTCTCTGCCCCCTTTCCGGCGCCTGTCGGCCCCGGTTCAACCCTTGTGTTCGGGGTCAGCCCTTGTGTTCGGGCTTATGTTCGGGCTTGCCCTTGCGCTTGGTGGCGGCCAGTTCCTCAAGCTCGCTTTCGCTCATCGAATCGTGCATCTGCTTCGAGGGGCCGCGCAATTCGTCCTTGCTCGTCTCGCCGCGCTTGGCGGCCAGCGCCGCGCCGGCCGCCTTCTGCTGCGCCTTGGATTTGGCTGGCATGGTCTCGATCCTCCTGCTTAGGCCTCCTGGTTAGGCGCCCGGTTCCGGCCAGGGCGCGGCATCATTCGCCGCCATTGGTGGCGCGGTCGTTCTGCCGGGCCTTGCGGTCGCCCGCCTCGCGGTTCTCCCCGCCGGCATTGGGTTCGTTCGAACGCTGCATCTGCTTGGGGTTCAGCACCGGATCGGCATTGCCCATCTTCAGCTGCTGCGCCCTTTGCTGGACGTTGAACTTTTCGTTTTCGGCTTTGGGATCGAATTTCTCGCCCATGGCGAAGTCCTCCTTGTCAGGGGCTGGTCAGGGCTGGCCGGAGCGGATCGCGGCCGGCCGCGGGGGTCAGTCCCGATGCTCGGGCATCTGCTTCAGCTCGTCCTTGGTCCAGCGCGAGACGGCGTGGACGCTGTTGCTGCCGTCGCGCATGAAATCCAGCTCGCGGGCGGGAACGGCGACGGGCTTCGAGCCGATGCCCAGGAAGCCGCCGACGTCGATCACCACCACCGCCTCGTTGCCGACGCCATGGACATGCGAGACATGGCCGATCCTTTCGTCGCCGGGGCCATAGATGGTGGCGCCGGTCAGCGCGGCCTCGGTCAGCTCGCTCTCGTTCAATGGGATATGGGTGCTGTGGTCCATTGGGCCCTCCTCTGCTTTGTCGGTTGAGGCACCCCCAACCGCCGGAAGGCCGGTCTGTTCCATAACGGTGCCGTGAAGGCTGCGGCGGGAACATTTGCCGCCGGCCACGGTTCAACCGCCCTGCGCAAACCCCGCATCCAGAGGAGGAATGAGATGAAACAGCTGTTCGTCACCACCGCCCTTGCCGCCGCGCTGAGCGTGACCGCCGCCCAGGCCCAGGAGACCGAAAGCCAGCCCGTTCCGATGGGTCAGGAAACCGCGCCCGCCGCCGACGAGCCCCTGCCCACCATCGCCCCGCCCGACGGCTATGTCGAAGGCGAGGTGGTGCTGACCACCGAGAACCTGCAGGGCGCCACCGTCTACGACGCCAGCGGCGACGAGATCGGCGAGGTGCATGGGCTGGTCTTCGCCAACGGCTCCACCTCGCTGCAAGGCGGCGACGCCGGCGCGGCGCTGCAAGGCAGCGATGCCGGCGCGGCGATGCAAGG
Organism: Paracoccus ferrooxidans; assembly: GCF_029909815.1. Taxonomy (NCBI): domain Bacteria; kingdom Pseudomonadati; phylum Pseudomonadota; class Alphaproteobacteria; order Rhodobacterales; family Paracoccaceae; genus Paracoccus; species Paracoccus ferrooxidans. The sequence goes on from NZ_CP038202.1 coordinate 53,928, forward strand.
CAGCGATGCCGGCGCGGCGATGCAAGGCAGCGATGCCGCCACGACCATGCCTGCGCCGGGTGCCGATACCGAAACCACGCCCGCCGCCCCGCCGCCCGCCGCGGCCGAGACGGGCACCGACACCGGCGACACGACCGACACGGCCACCACCGACTCCGCCACCGCCCCCGCCACCGAGGATGCGAACACCTCGGTCGAAAGCGGCACGGCGAGCCCCGAGGCCACGGCGCCGGCCCTCGACACCGATTCCTCGAACGTGGCCAGCGGCACCGACCGCGGCGACAGCGACCGGATCGAGGGGATCGGCTCGGATGCCGGCACCATCACCCCCACCGATGCCACCACGCCCCCGGTGCAGACCGCGCCCGAGGGGGAAGCCCAGCCGATGGGCTCGGCCGAGATCAGCCATGCCATCATCGACGTGGGCGGCTTCCTGGGCATGGGCGAGCATCGCGTCGCCATCCCGGTCGGCGACCTGGTGGTCTATCGCAAGGATACCGACATCCGCATCTATCTGCCCTGGACCCGCCAGCAGCTCGAAGCCCTGCCCGAGTTCGACGAGGACGGCCCCGCCCCCATGACCCAGTAAGCGCCGGCAGCCCCGGCCCCGCAGCCGGCCCCGGCTGCGGGCGCCAGCATATCGCCTCGCCAGGACCGCCATGCCGAACCCCCGATCCAACAGCCCCACCCTGCGCGTCCCCTCCCTGCGCGACGACGGCCTGCAACTGGACGAGGACCGCCGCTTCCAGCGCCGGTTCTGGCGCATCCAGCGCATCGCCTGGCTGCTCTTCGGCGCGGTCTGCCTGCTGGCGCTGCTGGGCCTGACGGGAAGCGGCGGCGCGCTGCACAGGGGCGAATTGCGCCTGGACGGCGCGCGGGTCGAATTTCCCCGCATCAGCCGCTGGGAGGGCACCGATGAGGTCTCGATCACCTTCGAACGCCCGGCCGCAATGCATTCCTTTCGCATCGGACAGGATTTCTTCGACCGCTTCTCGGTCGAGCGCATCCAGCCCGAACCGGCGCAAGCCACGCTTTCGGACCGCGGCCAAGGCTTTGCCGTGCCGGCGCAGGGGCCGGGGCCGCACAAGGTGGTCCTGGAGGTGCGGGCGCTGCATTTCGGCTGGACCCGGCTTGACATCGCCATCGGCGCGCAACGCCGCGCCGCCCATATCCTGATCCTGCCCTGAAGGCCAAGCCATGGATTCCGTCATCCGAGGCGTCGCGATCTATCTGGCGCTGCTGGTCATGACCCGGCTGTCGGGACGCCGGACGCTGGCGCAGACCACGCCCTTCGACCTCGTGCTGCTGCTCATCATCGCCGAGACCACGCAGCAGGCGCTGCTGGGCGACGATTTCTCCATCGTGAACGCGGTGGTGCTGATGATCACCCTGGTCACGGTCGACGTGATCCTGTCCTTTGCCAAGATGCGCTCGACCCGGCTGGCGACCTGGCTGGACGGCACCCCCACGGTGCTGATGAGCCGGGGCGAGGTCGACCGCGCCGCGCTGGAACGCTCGCGCATGGGCATCACCGACATCCTGGAGGCGGCGCGCGTCCAGCATGGCCTGGCCAACCTGCAACAGATCGACGCCGCCGTGCTGGAGATCAGCGGCGCGATCAGCATCATCCCCCGCAAGGACCAGGGTTAGGCCGCCCGCGCCGCCGGAACCGCCGCCAGGCTGGGGACGTTGGGCCGACGTCGTATTTCACCGGGAAGGCAGGCCATGTCACCGCGGGCGATCTGGAAGGGGATGCTGAAGATCGCCGAGGTCAGCTGCCCGGTCGCGCTTCACGCCGCGGCCTCGACCTCGGAACGCATCGCCTTTCACACGCTGAACCGGGCGACCGGGAACCGGGTGCGCCGGCAGTTCATCGACAGCGACACCGGCAAGCCGGTCGAAAAGGACGACCAGGTCAAGGGCTACGAGGTCGGCGAGGGCGACTACGTCGTCCTGGACCCCGACGAGATCGCCGCGGCCATGCCGGAAAGCGACAAGACCCTGGCCGTCGCGGCTTTCATCGCCTGCAAGGACATCGACGACGTCTATTTCGACCGCCCCTATTACCTGACGCCGGCGGACCGGACGGCCGAGGAAGCCTTTGCCCTGATCCGCGAAGGCATGCGCCGCAAGCAGGCGGCGGCGCTGGCGCGGGCGGTGCTGTTTCGCCGGGTGCGCACGGTGCTGATCCGCGCGCATGGGCCGGGCATGATCGCCTCGACGCTGAATTTCGACTACGAGGTGCGCTCGGCCAGCGAGGCGTTCCGCGACATCTCGGCCGTGAAGATCAAGGGCGAGATGCTGGAGCTGGCCAAGCATATCATCGCCACCAAGATGGGCGCGTTCGACATCGCCGCCTTCGACGACCGTTACGAGGCGGCGCTGGCGGACCTGGTCCGCGCCAAGCTGGAGGGCCGCAAGATCAAGCCCCGCCCGGCGCCCAAGCGCGAGAATGTCGTGGACCTGATGGCAGCACTGCGCGAAAGCGCGGGCTTGGCCCGGAAAAAGCCGCCCGCCCGCAGGAAGGCGGCGGGCGCGGGCTCGCGACGCAAGTCCCGCTGAGCCCCCGCGCCCTAACCCTTCAGGACCAGCGCCGCGCCGCTGACGATGGAGAAGACCAGCACCGCCAGCCGCAGCGCCGGCCCGTTGACATGGGCGTGGACATGCCGCGACAGCAGGCTGCCGACCAGCACCGCCGGGATCAGCGCCAGCGCCGCCAGGATCTGCTGCCCACCGATCCGCCCGGCGACCAGCAGGATGACCAGCGAGATCGCCTCGCCGACCAGAAAGCAGGTCGCCACGGTCGAGCGCAGCACCGGGCCGGGGGCGTGCTGGTATAGCAGCGCCAGCGGCGGGCCGCCGATGCCCGTCGCCGTCTCGGTCACGCCGGTGAACAGCCCCACCCCCAGCGAGGCCGAGCGGCTGGGGGCGAAGGGCGGCGCCAGCAGGGCCGCGACGGCGGCCAGCACCGTCAGCAGGCCGACGGCGATCTCGAGCTGGCGCACCGACAGCGCGACCAGCACCGCCATGCCCAGGAACGTCCCGAAGAAGCGGCCGAAGGTGATCCACCCGGTGCCCTGCCGGTCGATCATCTGCCGCTCGCGCCATGCGACCAGGAAGTTCAGCGGCAGCATCAGGATAAGCAGGGTGACGGGCAGATGGCTGGCATCGACGAAGCCGAAGACCGGCGCCATGATCAGGGCAAAGCCGATGCCCACCGCACCCTGGACGAAGGCGGATGCGGCGACCAGCAGCGACAGGCCCAGAAAGATGGAAAGGGTCACGCCAGCCTCATGTCGATCAGGCTGTCCGCCGTCGGATGGATGCGCTGGATCGGCGCGGCGGCGATGGCCGGCGCGGCCAGATCCCTGATCTCTTCCATCAGGGCGCGCGCGTCCCAGTCCACCGGCCAGCCCTGCACCATCCTCAGCCGGCCATTGGTAAAGACCGCGTCGATCTGGTCGCGGTTGCCATAGCGCACCAGCTCCCAGCTCAGGTCGTGCGAGGGGGTGAATTCGGGCCGGTCCAGGTCGACCAGCAGGAAGTCGGCCGCCAGCCCCTTGGCGATGCGGCCGGTCACGCCGGCCAGACCGCCGGCATCGGCGGCCATCCGCGTCGCCGCATCCAGCCACAGCCAGCCGCCGCCGCAGGAACTGTCGCCCGAGGCCAGCCCATAGGCCACGCGCTGCATGCTTTCGGCCGCGTCCATCAGCCGGAACCCGTCGGCCCGCGTGCCGTCCGTGCCCAGCCCGAAGCGGATGCCAAGCGCCTGCATCTGCAACGCCGGCGCGACCGCGTTCCCCTTCCAGACCGAGGCGACGGGATTGTAGGCGACGGCAGTGCCGGTATCGCGCAGCAGGTTCAGCTCCGACGGCGTGACCAGCGTCGAATGCGCGATCAGGGTCTGCGGCCCCAGCGCGCCGACATGGGCCAGATGCTCCAGCGGCCGGCGGCCATGCGCCACCAGCGAGCGTTCGACCGCCACCAGATGCTCGTTCACATGGGTCTGGAAGGTCACGCCCGCCTCGGCCGCCATGGCCGAGACCTCGCGCAGCATCTCGTCGCTGGCCACCTCGGGGATCGAGATGGCCAGCGAGGCATGGATCAGCGGATCGCCCTGGCAGGCGGCCAGGTGCGCCTGGGCGTTGCGCAGGATCTGGCCGCGATCCGGCACCACCGCCGCGCCGCCCAGGTCGTTGCAGATCTGCGCCACCACCAGCCGCAACCCCACCTCGCGCGAGGCAAGGGCAAGCTTGCCGATATGGCCGGCCGAGCGCGTGCCGGCGTCGATCGCCGCGGTAAAGCCGCCCCGCAGGCATTCCAGCGCCGCCAGCTTCGAGGACAGGTAGACCATGTGTTCGTCCAGGCTGCCCTCCAGCGGCACCCAGATGCGGCGAAAGATCTCGGAGGGTTCGCCGAAGACCAGCGACTTGCCCAGCGATTGCGTCAGGTGGGTGTGGGTGTCGATGAAGCCCGGCATCATCAGGTGATCGGGCAGTTCGACCAGCCGCGCCTGGGGATGGCGGGCGCAAAGCGCGGCGGCTTGGCCGACATCGGCAAAGCGGCCGGCACGCAGCAGCACGGCCATGTCGCGTTGCGGCCCTCCGTCAAGAAGCAGGCGCCCCGGCGCGACGATCGTCTCGTCGGTTCGGGCAAAGGTCTGGCGCAGGTCGGTCATCAGGCATGCTCCGTGGCATCGACAGGTTTGGGGGCGCTGAACTGGAAGAAGGCGTTGACCACCGCCGCGGTGATCGTGCCCATCGCCAGCCCGTTGCCCAGGATCATCTGCGACCATTGCGGGAACTGGCTGTAGACGCCGGGCACCAGGATCGGCATCAGCCCCATGGCCAGCCCCGAGGCCAGCGTGAACATCGCGCCATGTTCGCGCAGGTCGACGCGGCTCAGCACGTGGATGCCGATCACGCCGATGATGGAAAAGACGATGACGGCCGTGCCGCCGACGACCGGGCCGGGCAGGACGCTGGCCAGCCGCGACACCGGCGCCAGCAGCGCGATCAGCACCAGGATCACCCCCGCCATGGCGGTGACATGGCGCGAGCGCACCCCGGTCGCGCGGACGATGCCGATGTTCTCGCCCGAGGTGATGATCAGCGAGGTGCCGAACAGCCCGCCCAGGATCGAGGCCACCGCATCGCCGCGGATGGTGCGCGGCACGATGGCATGGGCGTCGCCCTTGCGGTCCACGATCTCGGCGGTGGCGATGGTCTGGCCGGTCGCCTCGGCCATCGAGATGATCGAGAAGATGATCAGCGGCAGCGAGGCGATCAGGTCGAATTTCGGCATCCCGAACGGAAACAGCTGCGGCACCGCGACCAGCGGTCCCTGCATCACGCCCGACAAGTCGAGCCGGCCCAGCGCCGCCGCCAGCAGCGTCCCCGCGATCAGCCCCAGCATCACCGAGATGCGCTGGAGCGTGCCGGTGAACACGCGCGAGAAGATCACCGTCAGCGCGATGGTCGCCAGCGCCAGCCCGACATTGACCGGATCGGCAAAGCCCTCGCTGCCGGGCTTGCCGGTGATGGTGCCGCCATAGATCTTGACCAGGTTGACCGCCACCAGCAGCAGCATGGTGCCCACCACGATGGGCGGGAAAAAGCGCAGCAGCCGGCGAAAGACCGGCAGCGCCAGGAAATAGAACACCCCGGTCATCAGCACCGCGCCCACCGCCGTCTGCACGTCGGTCTGGCTGGCGATGGCCAGGAAGATCGCGATGGGGGCGCCGCCCGGAACCATGATGAAGGGCAGCCGCGCCCCGAAGCCGGCCGGCCCGAAGCTTTGCAGGATCGAGCCCAGCCCGCAGACCAGGAAGGTGGCGCTGATGATCGACACGGTCAGCGCCGGGTCGAAGCCCAGCGTCTGCGCCACCAGAAACACCGCCGTTATCGGCGATGCGGCCATCACCAGCACGTGCTGGAAGCCGTAAAGGATCAGATCCCTCGGCGGCAGAACCCGGTCCACCGGATCGGGCGGCGTAAGCGTCTTTGCATTGGCCATCGTGGCGTTTCCCTGTTGTTGAAGCGGCGTTTACATTTATGCAAATCGTTTTGCTTACCCTCGAAATACCACGCGGCGCGATTCGTGCAAATCGTTTTGTTGCCTCCGGTGCGGCGATGCTGCTAGCCTTGCCGCGAAAAGCGGCGAATGAGGACGCATTGCGCAAGCCCACCATATCGGATCTGGCCAGGGCCGCGGGGGTGTCGGTCACGACCGTTTCCCATGCCTTCAGCGGCCGCCGCCACGTCGACCCCGAGACCCGCAAGCGCATCCACGCCATCGCCGAGGAGATCGGCTATCACCCCAGCAGCATGGCGCGGGCGCTGCGCAGCGGCCGCAGCGGCACCATCGCGCTGGCCTCCTCGATGCCCTTCGCCATTGCCGCCGGGCCGTCGCGGCTGGGCTTCCTGATGGAGATCGCAGCCTCGGCCGCGATGTCGGCATTGACCCGCCAGCTGGCGCTGTGCCTGATCCCGCCGCATCCGGCGATCCGCAGCCAGGGCTCGGTCGCCTTCGACGGGGTGATCCTGGTCGAGCCCATGCGCGACGACCCGCTGGTCGCCCTGTTCGAGCAGCGCAAGATCCCCGTCGTCTCCATCGGCACCGTGCCGGGCCGGCCCGACATACCCGCCGTGAACATCCGCTCGCGGGAAACCGCGCTGCTGCTGCTGGACCATCTGGCGCAGCAGGGTTGCCGCCATGTCGCCGCGCTGGTCGGCGCGACCCCGCGCACCAGCCAGATCGAGGCCGCTGAGGCCTATCGCGCCTTCGTCGCCCGGCGCGGCCAGCAAGCCACCCTGGTCGCCCTGGACGAGGAAGAGGGCGAGGAGATCGCCTATCGCGAAACCCTGCGCCTGCTGCGCGCGGTCCCCTCGATCGACGGGATATTCGCCGCCATCGACGCCTTCGCCAGCGGCGCGGTGCGCGCGGCGCATGAGCTGGGGCTGGCGATGCCCCGGCAATTGCGCATCGCCACCCGCTATGACGGGCTGCGGGCAAAGCTGTCCGATCCGCCGCTGACCGCCCTGGACCTGCATCTTCCGGCGATCGCCGAGCAGGCGGTCCACCTGCTGCTGGACCGGATCGAGGGGACCGGCCGCACGGTCGATGCGGACCTGCCGGATCTGGTCCCCCGGCGATCCTCGGTGCCGGACTAGGCGACCGGCCCGCTCAGTTCTTGCGCAGCGCGTTCAGCAGCGCCGCGCCCAGGGCGCCCGGCTGTTCCTTGCCGGCGGGGGCGGCGGATTTCGGACCGCGCGCCGGCTGGGCCTTGGGGCCGCGCTCCTTCTGCGCATCCCTGGCGCTGGCGCCGCCGTCCTTGCGCATGGTCAGGCCGATGCGCTTGCGGGCCACGTCCACCTCGGTCACGCGCACCTTGACCACGTCGCCGACCTTCACCACCTCGTTCGGATCCTTCACGAAACGGTCGGCCAGCTGGCTGATATGCACCAGCCCGTCCTGATGCACGCCGATGTCGACGAAGGCGCCGAAGGCCGCCACATTCGTCACCGTGCCCTCCAGGGCCATGCCGGGGCGCAGGTCCTTGATATCCTCGACCCCTTCGGCAAAGCTTGCCGTGACGAAGCTCGGGCGCGGGTCGCGGCCGGGCTTTTCCAGTTCCGACAGGATGTCGCGGATGGTGGGCAGGCCGAAATGCTCATCGACAAAGGCTTCCGCACGGATGTCCTTCAGCGCCGCGCCATTGCCCATGATCTGGCGGATGTCGCGGCCGCAGGCGGCGACGATCCGGCGGGCGACGCCGTAAGCCTCGGGATGGACGGCCGAGGCGTCCAGCGGCTCCTCGCCCTCGCGGATGCGCAGGAAGCCCGCGCATTGCTCAAAGGCGCGCGGGCCAAGCCCCGTCACCTTCTTCAAGGCCGCGCGCGAGCGGAAGGCGCCCGAGGCATCGCGATGCGCGACGATGTTCTGCGCCAGCGACGGCCCCAGCCCGGCGACATGCGCCAAGAGCGGCGCCGAGGCGGTGTTCAGGTCCACCCCCACCGCGTTCACCGCATCCTCGACCACCGCCTCCAGCGTTTTCGCCAGCTGCCGCTGGTCCACGTCATGCTGATACTGGCCGACGCCGATGGATTCGGGCGGCACCTTGACCAGCTCGGCCAACGGATCCTGCAAGCGCCGGGCGATGGACACTGCACCGCGCAGCGACACGTCGAGGCCGGGGAACTCCTTGGCCGCCAGTTCCGAGGCCGAATAGACCGAGGCGCCGGCCTCGGACACGATCACCTTCACCGGCTGCTTCACCCCCTCGGGCAGGCGTTTCAGCACCTCGGCCACGAAACGCTCGGTCTCGCGGCTGGCGGTGCCATTGCCGATGGCGATCAGCTCGATCTTGTGGCGGGTGATGGCGGCGGCCAGCGCGGCTTCCGCCCCGCGCAGGTCGGATTTCGGCGGAAAGGGATAGAGCGTCGCCGTCTCGACCAGCTTGCCGGTGCCGTCCACCGCGGCCAGCTTGACCCCGGTGCGGATGCCGGGGTCAAGCCCGATGGTCGCGCGCGGCCCGGCGGGCGAGGCCAGCAGCAGGTCGCGCAGGTTGCGGGCAAAGACCCGGATCGCCTCGGCATGGGCGCGGGTGCGTAATTCGGTCAGCAGGTCGATATACATCGTGTTCGACAGCCGCACCCGCCAGCACCAGCCCGCCACCTTGCGCAGCCACCTGTCGCCCGGCTGGTCGCCCAGCCGACCCAGCGCCGAGGCGACGATGCCCTCGGCCCGCGCCGCGCCGGTTTCCGGCTCGGGCGCGATCTCGATGGTCAGCACTTCTTCCTTGGCGCCGCGCAGGATCGCCAGCGCCCGATGCGCCGGGATCGCGGCCCATTTCTCGGACTGGTCGAAATAATCGCTGAACTTGGCGCCGACCTGCTCCTTGCCCGGCACCACCTTGGCGGAAATGATCGCCTCGGCCTGCATGAATTCGCGCAGCCGGCCCAGCAGCGCCGCATTCTCGGACAGTTCCTCGACCAGGATGTCGCGCGCCCCGTCCAGCGCCGATTTCACCTCGGGCACCGCCTCGGTCAGATAGCCCGCCGCCAGCGCCTCGGGCTCGGGGCTGCGGTTCTCCTGGATGGCGCGCAGCAGCGGCTCCAGCCCGTTTTCGCGCGCGATCATCGCCTTGGTGCGGCGCTTGGGCTTGAAGGGCAGGTAGATGTCTTCCAGCGTGGCCTTGGTCTCGGCCCCGGCGATGGCGCGGGCCAGATCCTCGGTCAGCTTGCCCTGGCCGCGGATCGTATCCAGGATCGCCGCCCGCCGCGCCTCGAGTTCGCGCAGATAGGCCAGCCGTTCGGCCAGCGTGCGCAGCTGCGTGTCGTCCAGCCCGCCCGTCACCTCCTTGCGATAGCGCGCGACGAAGGGAACCGTCGCGCCCCCGTCCAAGAGGCCGGTCGCCGCCGCCACCTGGGCGGGGCTGGCGCTGATCTCGGCGGCGATGGTGCGGGCAATGCGGTCGGTCGCGTCCACGGGCGGCATCCTCTGCTGACTGGAACGCCGTCTTAGACAAAACCGGCCGCCGATCCAAGCGTCCCGGCGCCGCCGTCCCGTTCAGGACAGGCGCATCGCCGCGCGCATCCGCTTTTCGAACTGCGGGTCAAGGCGCGGCAGGCGCATGTCGCCCTTGGTCGTCTCCATCGCGCACCACAGGTTCGCGATGGCGGTCCAGTTCAGGCCCAGGGGCTCGTCGCCGGTTTCGACCAGTTGCAGCCGCCCGCCCAGCCGGCGGAAGGCCATGCCCCTCAGCAGGGCATTGGCGTGCAGCAGCACCTCGTCGGCCAGCTCGTCGTCGAACTGCGCCTCGGCCATGGCGACGAACCCCGAAGGATCGCCTTCGATGGAAAGGGTCTGCGCCTCGATCAGGTAGCTTTCGCAGATCGAGAACCCCTGCTCGCACCAGTCCGCCACCGAGCCCGAGAAGCTTCGGCTGCCGACCCCGATTCCCGGAACCTGAAGAAAGCTCAGGCAACCGTTGTCGCCAGGGGTATAATGCATGCCAGCGGCATGCGTGGCCTTGCCATTCACCAACATCACTCACCAACCAACAATAGAGATCACGCAATGACTTACAATTAAGACGATCTGTTCGGTTTAGGCCAGTTGCCCTTTAAGACAGGTTAACAATTTCTTAACAGCGGCGCGTCAATACGTTGTTTTTACTTGATTTTAATAAGCGCCCTGCGCGGCGGTGGCGAACACCCCCAGGTTGCGATGGATTCGCGGGGCCCTGTCTTTCCTTGCCGCCGGGTCATCCGGGGCCGGCGGCTTCGGCCGACCCGCGCTTGCGGCCGGCCCGCCGGGGCAGCCCCCGCGCGGGAATCAACAAAGCAGGAAAGCCCCGCCGCAAATGGGCAGGACCGTTCCTTTCGGCTTTTGGGCCTTGGATATGCCGGAAAAAAGCACGGCTGCCGCCTGCGCGGATGTGCTGGCGGCTTGACGGGCAGACCAGCCCCGCGGCTGATTGCCTGCCCTGCGGGCTGGCGCCCGGCGCTTGCTAGCCCATGTTGTCCTTCAGCTTCCCGGCGACATACCAGGTGATGGGCAAGGCGATGATCGCGCCCCCGGCGGCAGCCAGAAGGATGGCGCGCAGATCGTAAAATCCCATCGCCAGGACGATGATCACGCCGATCCCGGCGAGCGTCGTCAGGCTGATGGACAACAGAAGCATGAAAAGACGGGTCATTTCCACCCCCAGACCAGTTACCATGCCCTGTAGGGCACATCCGGCCGCGACGCGCTTTGACGGGGATCAAACTGGCCAAGGAAGAATCCGGCCCGGCTGCGCGCCCATCGCAAGGAACGCCCCCGGATCAGCCGCCACATGGGCCCGCTCGGGAAGCGGGCAGTTCATAAGGCTGTAGAGGAGATGCGCGAGAAGATCGGCGCGGCTCTGTTGCATAACTCAGGTGATGGGCGCGGTTACCCCCTCCCCGGACAGACTTATCCTACAGCTTCCGTGACCGGGATGCCGAGCGCGGTGTAGCCGTTCAGGACGGCGATGCGGATCTGGAACTCGGCGACCTGACGGTCGAAGTCCCTTGCCATGAGCCGCTGGCCCAGCAGTTTGACACAATGCATCTTCGTCTCGATGCGGCTCCGGCGGTGGTATCCACTCCATCGTCGCCACAGGGTGCGGCCGAGATACCTGGACGCCCGGAGGGCCTCGTTGCGCGCGACGGCTCCAGCGGTGATGGTCTTCCAGGTCTTCGCGTTCCTGCGCGGTGGGATGACGGCATGGGCTCCGCGATCTGCAATCGCATCGTGGCACTTGCGCGTGTCGTAGGCGCCATCTGCCGTGACGCTACCGATTTCCTGGTCCTCCGGGATCTGGTCGAGAAGGTCAGGTAGGATCGGCGCATCGCCGACGTTGCTCCCGGTGATCTCGACAGCCCGGATCTCTAGCGTTTCCTCGTCGATCCCAAGGTGGATCTTGCGCCAGACCCGCCGTTTGGGGCCACCATGCTTGCGAGCGTGCCACTCGCCTTCGCCCTCGACCTTGATTCCTGTGCTGTCGATCAGCAGGTGCAGCGGCCCTTTGGAGCCGCGATACGGGATGTTCACAGCCAAGGTCTTCTGGCGGCGGGACAGTGTGCTGAAGTCAGGCACCGTCCAGTCGAGGCCAACCAGACGCAGCAGGCTCTCGACGAACCCGGTCGTCTGCCGGAGCGCCATGCCGAATAGCACCTTCATCGTCAGGCAGCTCTGAATGGCAGTATCGCTGTAGGTCTGCTGGCGGCCACGCCTCCCCGTCGGCACGGCATCCCAGCTCATCTCGGGGTCGAACCAGATCGTCAGCGAGCCCCGGCGCTTGAGCGCTTCATTGTAGGCTGGCCAGTTTCTGGTCCTGTAGGTTGGCGGTGTGGGTCTGCTCATACATCACAGCTACCACCCTGGATTCACGATCTGAATCCCTGACGGGATTTGTGCAACAGAGCCAATCCTATGGCTGGCGCACATGTTGGGGCTTTAGCAGCACCTATGCCACAGGTTGAAGCGCCTCGGCAGCCGTCGCGCCCCTGTAAAGGCGATAATGGATTGTGACGGGTTTTAACCCGAGGCGCTGCGACCAGTCCTTTACGGTTCTGGTTTCGCCGTTATAGGTAATCCACCGGGGTTGCCTGTCTTTCCGCACGGTATGTCTCTTATCGGCTGAAAGGGCTTCCTCGATAGATGCGCCATTCTTGAGCCGAATGCGAATGGTATCAGGTTGAAGGTTGAGGCGATCAGCCCATTCGCTAATGGTGAGGGTTTCGCCTTGGTGGGTCAGCGTCTTTCCTTGGCGGCTTGGCTTTTTCCTTGCGCTGAATAGCTGCTCAATTGTCGGCGCGGCGGCAATCTGCTTCTGCATCCGCTCGATAACAGAATGCATATCCAGACCGACAAGGGCGCAGACCTCGGCTAGGTCATGTTGACAAATGGCGGAGCCAGAGGCGGATCGACGTGATGTCGATGAAGCCCAGGAAGCTTTCGGCGGTCTTGTCGTAGCGGGTGGCGACGCGACGGGCATTCTTGAGCTTGTTGAAGCACCGCTCAACGAGATTGCGCAGGCGGTAGAGCCTGCGGTCAACGGCGACCCGTAGCTTCCGGGTTTTGCGCATGGGGATGACCGGCACCACGTCGCGCACCTCCATGGTCTTGCGGATGTTGTCGGAGTCGTAGCCGCGGTCTGCGAGCAGAACGCTTGGCTCGGGCAGGTTGTCAGCCATGACCAGATCGAAGCCGAGGTAGTCCGATGTCTGCCCGGCCGTGATCTCGGTTCTCATGGGCAGGCCTGCCGCATTGACCCGCAGATGGATCTTGGTCGTGAAGCCACCTCGCGAGCGGCCGAAACCTTGGCGCGGAGTCCCCCTTTTGCGCCCGCTGCCTGATGATGAGCGCGAACCACGGTGCTGTCGATCATCTGCAGCGCATCCGGCACGATCCGGCTCTCGTTCAGCGCCTCCAGGATCTGTTCCCACAGCCCCGCCAACGTCCAGCGCCGGAACTGCCGATAGACAGACGACCATTTGCCGAACTCTTCCGGCAGGTCGCGCCAGGGCGACCCCGTTCGGGCGATCCAGAAAATCCCATCCAGAACAAGCCGATGGTTCGTGGGCTTGCGGCCGTTCGGAGAACGGACAGCCAGGATGAAGCGTTCAAAGAACGCCCACTCGTCGTTCGACATCAGGTTTCGTGCCACGCTGGTCTCCATTGCAGATACCAGCTTGAATCACGATCACCGCGCCCGGTGAATCCCTTTTGTCAACACGCCCTAGATCGGCGCTTGGTGTCGTGAGGTAGTTGCGGGCGTCCTCAGTCATGCGCTGGCGCGTGGCCCTATTCCCAAATCTGTGAACCGGCGTGCAAAATTGACCCCGTAACGGGGTAATCGGCTTCCAAAAATGACCCCCCTTACGCTGATGGTCATGATGCCTCCGAGGCTATCGGGGGGCACAGTGTGGGATGCTGGTTGTGGAGACGATTGCGAAGATCCGCCGGGCGTATTTCCAGGACAAGAAGTCGATCAAGCATATCTGCCGAGAGCTGCGGGTATCGCGGAACACGGTTCGGAAGGTGATCCGGTCCGGCGCAACGGAGATGACTTACGAGCGAACCGTCCAACCGCAGCCGAAGATCGGTCCCTGGAAAGGCAAGCTCGACGAGATGCTGGCGGCGAATGCGCGCAAGCCGAAGCGCGAGCGGCTGACCCGCATCCGGATTTTCGAAGAGCTCAGGGCCCTCGGATATGACGGCGGCTACGACGCGGTCCGACGCTATGCGGCTTCGTGGTCGCAGGCGGAGCAGGAAGCGTCAGCCGCCGCCTATGTGCCACTGAGCTTCGATCCGGGTGAAGCCTACCAGTTCGACTGGAGTCACGAGGTCGTTCTGATCGACGGCGTGACCACCACGGTGAAGGTGGCTCACGTCCGGCTTTGTCATAGCCGGATGCTGTTCGTCCGGGCCTACCCGCGAGAGACGCAGGAAATGGTGTTCGATGCCCATGACAAGGCCTTTGCCTTCTTCGGCGGCGCCTGTGCGCGTGGGATCTACGACAACATGAAGACGGCGGTGGACACGATCTTCGTCGGCCGCGACCGCGCGTATAATCGCCGGTTCCAGCAGATGTGCGGACACTACCTTGTCGATCCCGTCGCCTGCACCCCCGCGTCCGGCTGGGAGAAGGGACAAGTAGAGAACCAGGTTGGCGTTGTCCGGCGGCGGTTCTTCGTGCCGCGGCCGCGCTTCAAGAGCTACGCGGAACTCAACGCCTGGCTTCAGGATCGCTGTATTGCCTGGGCCAAGGCCCATCCGCACCAGGAATTGCGTGATCGGACAATCTGGGACGTGTTCCAGGATGAGCGGGCGAGCCTGGTGCCCTACGTCGGCCCTTTCGACGGATTCCATGCCGTGCCGGCCTCGGTGTCCAAGACCTGCCTCGTTAGGTTCGACAAGAACCGCTACTCGGTCGATGGTCGCGCCGTCGGCCGTCCGGTCGAGATCCGCGCCTATGCCGAGCGGGTCGAGGTCTGGCAGGACGGCAAGATCGTCGGCCGGCACGACCGCGCCTTCGGGCGCGACAAGGCCATCTATGACCCGCTGCACTACATCCCGGTGCTGGCCCGCAAGCCCGGCGCCCTTCGAAACGGCGCTCCCTTCAAGGAATGGGAACTGCCGCCGGCGATACGACGCGTCCAGCGTAAGCTGGGGCGCGTGCCGAACGGTGACCGTCAGATGGTCCAGATCCTGAGCATGATCCCAACGGATGGACTGGAAGCCGTCGAGGCTGCCTGCGTCGAGGCCCTGACCGAAGGCGCCCCGGCGGCATCGGTCGTTCTGAACATCCTGGCCCGACATCGCGAGCCACCACCTCCGTTGACCATCGCCACGCCGGACGCGTTGCGCCTGACCTGCGAGCCCGTGGCCGACTGCAAACGCTACGACAGCCTCAGGAGACCCCGCCATGGAAAGATCACAGGTGCTGGACGCGATGGGCCAGTTGAAGCTCTACGGCATGAAGGCCGCCTACGATGAGATCATCGCCACGGCGGTGAAGCGACAGCACGAACCGCAGCAAATCGTGGGCGACCTGCTGAACGCCGAGATCAGCGAGAAACAAGCTCGCTCGATCAAATACCAGATGACCATCGCCAAGCTGCCCTTGGCCAAGGAAGTCGACGAGTTCAGCTTCGAAGACACGCCCGTAAACGAAACGCTGGTGCGCGATCTGGCCTCCGGAGAGTTCCTCGAGCATCAGCGTAACGTCGTCCTCATCGGCGGCACCGGGACCGGCAAATCCCACCTTGCCGTCAGCATCGCCCGGGCCTGCATCCGCCGTGGCAAGCGCGGCCGCTTCTTCAACGTCGTGGACCTGGTGAACAAGCTGGACGCCGAAGCCCGCGCCGACCGACAGGGACGCACTGCGGATCTCCTGTGCCGCCTCGACTTCCTGATCCTCGACGAGTTGGGATATCTGCCGTTCGCCCAGACGGGTGGCCAGCTCCTGTTCCACCTCATCAGTCGCCTTTACGAACGCACCTCGATCATCGTGACGACGAACCTCGACTTCGGCGAATGGCCGACCGTCTTCGGAGACGCGAAGATGACAACGGCGCTCCTCGACCGACTGACCCATCACTGTGACATCGTCGAGACCGGCAACGAGAGCTGGCGCTTCAAGACGCGGGAATGACCGAGACGCCGCTGGCCCAGCAGTTTGACACAATGCATCTTCGTCTCGATGCGGCTCCGGCGGTGGTATCCACTCCATCGTCGCCACAGGGTGCGGCCGAGATACCTGGACGCCCGGAGGGCCTCGTTGCGCGCGACGGCTCCAGCGGTGATGGTCTTCCAGGTCTTCGCGTTCCTGCGCGGTGGGATGACGGCATGGGCTCCGCGATCTGCAATCGCATCGTGGCACTTGCGCGTGTCGTAGGCGCCATCTGCCGTGACGCTACCGATTTCCTGGTCCTCCGGGATCTGGTCGAGAAGGTCAGGTAGGATCGGCGCATCGCCGACGTTGCTCCCGGTGATCTCGACAGCCCGGATCTCTAGCGTTTCCTCGTCGATCCCAAGGTGGATCTTGCGCCAGACCCGCCGTTTGGGGCCACCATGCTTGCGAGCGTGCCACTCGCCTTCGCCCTCGACCTTGATTCCTGTGCTGTCGATCAGCAGGTGCAGCGGCCCTTTGGAGCCGCGATACGGGATGTTCACAGCCAAGGTCTTCTGGCGGCGGGACAGTGTGCTGAAGTCAGGCACCGTCCAGTCGAGGCCAACCAGACGCAGCAGGCTCTCGACGAACCCGGTCGTCTGCCGGAGCGCCATGCCGAATAGCACCTTCATCGTCAGGCAGCTCTGAATGGCAGTATCGCTGTAGGTCTGCTGGCGGCCACGCCTCCCCGTCGGCACGGCATCCCAGCTCATCTCGGGGTCGAACCAGATCGTCAGCGAGCCCCGGCGCTTGAGCGCTTCATTGTAGGCTGGCCAGTTTCTGGTCCTGTAGGTTGGCGGTGTGGGTCTGCTCATACATCACAGCTACCACCCTGGATTCACGATCTGAATCCCTGACGGGATTTGTGCAACAGAGCCCCAGGACATAAGGTCTTTGCGCGTTACCTTGCGGGCGTCGCTATGTCCGAGAAATTTTCGCAAGCTCTCGATCACAGGGCGCTGACGCCGCCCGCCGTCCTTCATGAATCCTGCCGTGGTGCGGGCTTTCACATAGTCATTCCAGAGTTTCGCAAGGCTCACCGGCTCGGGTTCGTCCTCGGGCGGCTTGGCGTTGACCAGCAGGGGCGTAGAGGGCTGGCCGGTAAAGTCGCCCTCGTCGCGCTCCACGACGCGCGCCAGAGCCTCTAGCTCGGCGCTACAGAGGGCGCGGGCGATGGTGCGCCATTCATCCGAACCAGGTTCAGCGTCGAAGTTCCCAGCAGCGCGGAAACGCTCGATCCGCGCGCTCATGAGGTCGACCAGTTCCTGATCGGACAGCCGCCCGGCCACGCCCGCCCGCAGTCGCTCAACATAGCCGTCATCAATCCCGATGGTTGAGACAACAGCGTATGACGGGCTGTTGCGCATCTGGTCGTCAAACGCGAGACGTTGCTGGTAGTGCGAAAGCGCGATCTGATCCGGGGCGAGGGGATAGCGCGCTGGGGCGGCGGGGCTGTTGGCCGGTGCCGCCTTCCGCTCCGCCTGGGCGATCTGGTGCTGTAGATGCGCCACCGCGCCCGGCAGCAGCTTCATTGCGGTCCTGCGATCCGGCCCAAGGGGTGCCCGCAGTTCGGTCTTGCCGACAATGGGTCGAAGGTCTTTCGGCACCACCAGCCGGGCGAAGAATCTGCCGGATCGGTTCAAGAGGTATCGTTGTGCGCCAGCCATGCCGCCCGTCCACTTTGTAACAGAGTTTGTAACAGTAGAACGGACTAAGCCCAGCAAAACAAGGAATTTCTAGCGTTTGCTGGGCTTTTTATGGTGCGGGTGGAGGGACTTGAACCCCCACGCCTTGCGGCGCCAGAACCTAAATCTGGTGCGTCTGCCAATTTCGCCACACCCGCAATGGCGCGCTGTCTAGCAAAGCCACTGCCCACATGCGAGGGGTAATTTCAGACTCCCATCCCACGCAGCACGGCGGGCAGCGCCTCGGGCAGATCGTCGGCGATCAGACCGGGACCGAAGCGACGCGCCGCCTCGGCATGAAGCTGGGCGCCGGTTGCCGCCGCCTCCAGCCCCGGCAGGCCGCGGGCCAGAAGGCCGGCGATGATCCCCGCCAGCACATCGCCCGCGCCCGCCGTCGCCAGCCAGGGCACGTCGAAGGCGGAATGGATGCAAGCCCGCCCGTCGGGGGCGGCGATCACCGTGTCGGGGCCCTTCAGCAGCACGACGGCGCCGCTGCGCGCGGCCGCGTCGCGGGCGGCGTCGAGCCGCGAATAAAGCGGGCCGCGCATTTTTGCCAATTCCTCGCGATAGGCCGCATGTTCCGCCAGGAACCGCGCCATCCGCGCCGGATCGGGCGCATGGGCGGCGCCGGTCCCCGCAGGCGCAGGCGGATGGTCAAGGCGCGCGGCAAGATCGGGAAAGACGCGCCCGAACTCGCCCGCATGGGGGGTCAGCACGCAGTTCTCGTGCAGCACCGCCATCAGGCCGGGGTCGCGGGACAGGGCGGTCAGCGCATCGGCATCCAGCACCGTCGCCCGCCCCGCGCCCAGGATCGCGGGCAGCAGCACCGCCGCGCGCTCGACCCCGCAGCCGGGACCGATGCAGAGCGCGTTGATCCGGCGGTCCGCCAGCATGTCCTGCAGCCCGGCCGGATCGTCGATTCCCCGGCGCATCAGCGCATCGGGCGGGCCGGCATGGGCCGGCAGGGCCTCGGCCGGCGGCGCAAGCGTCACCAGGCCCGCGCCGATGCGCAGGGCGGCGCGGGCCGACAGGCGCCCCGCCCCACCCCTGCCCGGCCCGCCGGCAACGACCAGCGCATGGCCGTGGCTGAACTTGTGGGGATGCGAGGACGACCGCTTGGCAAGCCGGTCGGCCAGCACCGTGCCAGACCGGGCGTCGGGAATATCGAACGGGGGCCAGATGCCGGTCAGCCGGGCGGGCCGGAACCCGCGGCCGTCGATGTTGCGCTCTCTCCAATGCCGCAGGCCGATGTCGGCGACGACCAGCTCGCCGCAGCATTCCGGCCCGCGTTCCAGCAGATGCCCCGGCTTGGGGCTGTCGAAGGCAACGGTCAGCCGGGCGCGCAGGTCGAAATCGCCGGGCTCGCGCGGCCGGCCGGGAAAGGCGCCGCTGTCGAGGCACAATCCGCTGGGGCAGTCCACCGCCACCAGCCGTTCGCGGAAGAACGCCCAATCGCCGCCCGAGCCGCCCAGATGATCCAGGATCGCGGCGATCTCGCCCTCGGGCGCGCGGGTCAGGCCGGTGCCGAAGATCGCGTCCACATAGACATCCGCATCGGGGCCCTCGCGCAGGGCGTCCTCGGTCAGGGGCAGGATCGGGCCCAACGCCCGCCATTCGGCCTTCATCCGGGCCGCATCCGCGCCGGCGGCATTGTCCATGCCCAGCACCCGCAGCTGCCAGCCCGCCCGGTGCAGGTGCCGCGCGACCACATAGCCGTCGCCGCCGTTGTTGCCCGGCCCGCACAGCACCACCGCCAGGCCCGCCTTGGGCCAGCGCAGCCGGATCTGCCCGGCGACGGCGCAGCCGGCACGCTCCATCAACTCTGCGCCCGTGACCCGGCCGCTGGTCATCGCGGCAGATTCGATGGCGCGCATTTGAGCGGTCGTCAGGATTTCGGTGCCGTGAAACATGGTGACTGCCTAAATTATCATCTCTCTGCACGAAATATACGCATATCGGCCGGGCAAATGCGATCGGCCGCATGATCCTGGCCCTGCCCCATTTACCCGCATCATCAAACCCGCCAATCAGGTCGCAGGCAAGTCGCGAGAGAAGGATCAGGCGATGAAGAAAGTCGAAGCCATCATCAAGCCCTTCAAACTGGACGATGTGAAAGAGGCACTTCAGGAAGTCGGCGTCCAGGGCCTCTCGGTCACCGAGGTCAAGGGCTTTGGCCGGCAGAAGGGCCATACCGAGCTTTATCGCGGCGCGGAATATGTCGTGGACTTCCTGCCCAAGGTGAAGATCGAGATGGTGCTGCCCGACGACCTGGTCGAGGCCGCCGTCGACGCCATCATCTCGGCCGCGCGCACCGAGAAGATCGGCGACGGCAAGATCTTCATCATCCCGGTCGAACAGGCCATCCGCATCCGCACCGGCGAGACCGGCGACGACGCGGTCTGATCCCGCCCGACCCGCAACAAGAAACCGATGACCCCAGCCCCGCGGCGGCGCCGGGCAGACTGATGGAGGAAGGATCCCAATGACAGTCAAGGACGTTCTGGATCTGATGAAGACGGAAGAGGTCGAATATGTCGACGTCCGCTTCACCGATCCCAAGGGCAAGTTGCAGCACGTGACGCTGGTCGCCGACCTGGTGGACGAGGACTTCTTCGAGGAAGGCTTCATGTTCGACGGCTCCTCGATCGCCGGCTGGAAGTCCATCGACCAGTCCGACATGAAGCTGATGCCGGACGCCTCCTCGGCCTATATCGACCCGTTCTATGCCGAAAAGACCCTCTGCGTGCATTGCAACGTGGTCGAGCCCGACACGGGCGAGCCCTATGCCCGCGACCCGCGCGGCACCGCGCTGAAGGCCGAGGCCTATCTGAAATCCAGCGGAATCGGCGATGCGGCCTATTTCGGCCCCGAGGCCGAGTTCTTCCTGTTCGACGACGTGCGCTATTCGGTCACGCCGCAGAAGGTCTCGTTCGAACTCGACTCGGTCGATGCCGCCTGGAACACCGACACCGTCTACGAGGACGGCAACCTCGCCCATCGCGCGGCCCACAAGGGCGGCTATTTCCCGGTGAACCCGGTCGACGCCGCCCAGGACATCCGCGGCGAGATGCTGTCGACCATGAAGCGCATGGGCATCAAGGTCGACAAGCACCACCACGAGGTCGCCACCGCCCAGCACGAGCTGGGGATGATCTTCGGCGGGCTGGTCGAGCAGGCCGACAACATCCAGAAATACAAATACGTCATCCACAACGTCGCCGCCGCCTATGGCAAGACCGCGACCTTCATGCCCAAGCCGATGAAGGGCGACAACGGCTCCGGGATGCACGTGAACATGTCGATCTGGAAGGACGGCAAGCCGCTGTTTGCCGGCGACAAATATGCCGACCTGTCGCAAGAGGCGCTGTGGTTCATCGGCGGGGTGCTCAAGCACGCCAAGGCGCTGAACGCGTTGACCAACCCCGCGACCAACAGCTACAAGCGGCTGATCCCCGGCTTCGAGGCCCCGGTGCTGCGCGCCTATTCCGCCCGCAACCGCTCGGGCTGCGTGCGCATTCCGTGGACCGAGTCGCCCAAGGCCAAGCGCGTCGAGGCCCGCTTCCCCGATCCGGCGGCGAACCCCTACCTGGCCTTTGCGGCGCTGCTGATGGCCGGCCTTGACGGCATCAAGAACAAGATCGACCCCGGCCCGGCCTCGGACAAGGATCTCTACGACCTGCCGCCGGAAGAGCTGGCCGAGATCCCGACCGTCTGCGGCAGCCTGCGCGAGGCGCTGGAAGAGCTGGAGAAGGACATGGACTTCCTGCTGGCCGGCGACGTCTTCACCCGCGACCAATTGGAAGGCTACATCAAGCTGAAATGGGAAGAGGTCTATGCCTATGAGCATACCCCCCATCCCATCGAATATGCGATGTATTACAGCTGCTGAGCCGCAGCCCGGAACGAACCGGAAAGCCGCCCTTCGGGGCGGCTTTTTCATTTCCCGATCCGGGAAACCGGCGATCCGGCGCCGCGGGTCGGCAGGCTCTGGAACCCCGCAGTTCCAAGGGCGGGGGCGGGCCAGAGCCACGATCGCCTCAGCACAGCAGCAACGTCTTGCTGGAGCCCAGGGCCGCGACAGCGCGGCGCGCCGTTGCTTCCGAAAGGATTGCACGGCAGATCCGCATCACGGCAAAGCCAAGCCACCCAACGGCCGGACGTATCGCCCGATTTCCGCGCCGCCAGCCCGTCCCTGCGGCGCTTGTCGATAAGGGCGGGCCGGGGGCCGGCCCGGCTGATCGACCGCAGATGCCGGAACATTCGGCGCCCTGCACCGGGGGCAATCGGTAATTAGTTCAATTTGTCTGCAAAATGGATGGAAATCCGAACGCGAAACCGGCTACAGTGATCCTGTGCCAGACGCATGGCGTTTTGGTTGCAAGACGTGCGGTCATCCGTCCTCTGGGGTCGGCGGATGGCTGGTTTCCAGCCTACGGCATGGGCGCAGCCCTGCCTGTTACAGGATCTTAGAATGCCTTATTTCACCAAAATACCCGACGCGACCATCGACCTGGAGGCCGAGACCCCGGTCCTGGTTCTGGGGAACAATCTTCTGCTGAACGAACTCAGCGGCTCCACCCAGTTCACCCAGTACGACGTGGATGAACCCCACGGCACCACGCTGTCCCGAGGCGACGACGTCTCGCTGGTGGATGGCGAGGGCGATCCGCTGCTGTCGGGCAGCACCTTCGCCGGCACCGGCACGCTGTCCACGGCGGCCGTGGGACTGACCGTCAAGCTCCTCGGCATCGAGCTGGCCTCGCTGACGGTCCAGGTCAACCCGATCGGCGGCTCTTTCGTCGTGAAGGGTGACGACACCTATTTCGTCACCGACCAGCCCCTGACCGAGGACCATATCAGCGTCAAGATCACCGGCACCGTCGCTGGACTGCCGCTCACCCTGGCGGATGTGAACATCTCGGACCTTGGCGGTTCGTTGACCGGCGACGTTCTTGCGGCGGTGCAGAATCTTCTCGACACCATCGTCGTCAACGTCGCCTACAATCCCGCCGGTACGCTGGTCCTTGACGACGACGACGTCTTTCCCTGCTTCACCGCCGGCACGCTGATCGACACGCCCCAGGGCCCGGTTCCGGTCGAAAGCCTGTCGGTCGGCGACCTGGTGCTGACGGCCGACCACGGCCCCCAGCCGGTCCGCTGGATCGGGCGCCGCCGCTTTGCCGCGCATCGGCTTGCCACCCATGGCGCCCGGCTGACGCCCGTCCGCATCAGGGCCGGGGCGCTGGGGCCGGACATGCCCTCGGCGGACCTGGTCGTCTCGCCACAGCACCGGATCCTGCTGCGCTCGCGCGTCGCCCTGCGGATGTTCGGCACCGACGAGATCCTGGTCGCCGCCAAGCAGCTTTTGCAGATCGAGGGCGTCGATCTGGCCACGGACCTGGCCGAGGTGGAATATGTCCATATCCTCTTCGACCAGCACGAGGTGGTCCGGGCCAACGGCACCGCGACCGAGTCGCTGTATCTGGGCCCGCAGGCCCTTGCTGCCCTGCCCGCCACGGCGGTCGAGGAAATCCTCGCCATCTTCCCCGAGCTGACCCAGCGCACCCATGCCCCCGCGGGGGCGCGGATGCTGGCCTCGGGGCGCAAGGCGCGCAAGCTGGCGCATCGCCACTCGAAGAACGGCCAGCCGCTCGTCCTGGCCTGAATCGGCAACAGCCGCGCAGGGGCCGCCGCGGCCCCTGCCGCCGCGGTTGCGGGTCCGGGGCCTTGCCGCTAAAACCCCGGCAAACCCAAGGAGCCCTGCATGATCCCGCGCTATGCCCGTCCCGAAATGGTCGCCATCTGGTCGCCCGAGACCAAGTTCCGCATCTGGTACGAGATCGAGGCGCATGCCTGCGACGCCCAGGCCGACCTGGGCGTGATCCCGCGCGAGAATGCCGAGGCCGTCTGGAAGGCCAGGGACGTGGAGTTCGACGTCGCCCGCATCGACGAGATCGAGGCCGTGACCAAGCATGACGTCATCGCCTTCCTGACCCACCTGGCCGAGCATATCGGCGCCGAGGAGGCGCGCTTCGTCCACCAGGGCATGACCAGCTCGGACGTGCTGGACACCACGCTGAACGTGCAGCTGGTGCGCGCCGCCGACATCCTGCTGGCCGACATGGACAAGGTGCTGGCCGCGCTGAAGAAACGCGCCTACGAGCACAAGGATACTGTCCGCATCGGCCGCAGCCACGGCATCCATGCCGAGCCGACGACCATGGGCCTGACCTTCGCCCGCTTCTACGCCGAGATGGCGCGGGGCCGCGAACGCCTGCTGCGCGCCCGCGAGGAAGTGGCGACCGGCGCCATCTCGGGCGCGGTCGGCACCTTCGCCAACATCGACCCCGCGGTCGAAGAGCATGTCTGCGCCAAGATGGGCCTCTCGCCCGAGCCGATCAGCACCCAGGTCATCCCGCGCGACCGCCACGCGATGTTCTTCGCCACGCTGGGCGTCATCGCCAGCTCGATCGAGAACATCGCCATCGAGATCCGCCACATGCAGCGCACCGAGGTGCTGGAGGCCGAGGAATATTTCAGCCCCGGCCAGAAGGGCAGCTCGGCCATGCCGCATAAGCGGAACCCGGTGCTGACCGAGAACCTGACCGGCCTTGCCCGCCTTGTGCGCATGGCCGTGGTGCCGGCGATGGAGAACGTGGCGCTGTGGCATGAACGCGACATCAGCCATTCCTCGGTCGAGCGCGGCATCGCCCCGGATGCGACCATCACCCTGGACTTCGCCCTGAACCGCCTGGCCGGCGTGATCGAAAAGCTGGTGGTCTACCCCGAGAACATGCTCAGGAACATGAACAAGTTCAAGGGGCTGGTCATGTCGCAGCGCGTGCTGCTGGCCCTGACCCAGGCCGGCGTCAGCCGCGAGGACGCCTATCGCCTGGTCCAGCGCAACGCCATGAAGGTCTGGGAACAGGGCGCCGATTTCAAGACCGAGCTGCTGGCCGACGCCGAGGTGACGGCCGCGCTGTCCCCCGCCGAGATCGAGGAGAAATTCGACCTGGGCTATCACACCAAGCACGTGGACACGATTTTCGCCCGCGTGTTCGGCGAAAACGGCGCGCATTAACCCGGCGTTCGCTTTTTCCTGCCAGATTGCCCCCGACAGGTTTGGAATCGGGGGCAATCCATGGGTGTTCCGGCGCTCGGGGCGACGGCGGGGCTCAGTCCGCGGCAAAAGGCTGCGGTGATCGTGCGGCTGGTGCTGGCCGAGGGCGGGGACATCGACCTCGCCCGACTGCCGCCGGAACTGCAGACGGACCTGGCGCAGGAAATGGCGCTGATGGGGATGATCGACCGCGAGACGCGCAATGCCATCGTGGCCGAGTTCTGCGACAGGCTGGAAGCGGTCGGCCTGTCCTTTCCGGGCGACATCGACGGCACGCTGGACCTGCTCGACGGGCATCTTTCGCCCGACACGACCGACCAGCTGCGGCGCATGGCGGCGCTCAACGGCGCCGGCAACCCCTGGGACAGCATCGCCGCCCTGCCCCCCGCGCTCTTGGTCGAACTGGCCCGCACCGAAGCGGTCGAGATCGGGGCGGTGATGTTTTCGAAACTGCCGGTGCCGCGCGCTGCCGAGGTGTTCGGCCTGCTCGAACAGGAACGCGCGCGCCAGATCGCCTATGCCATGTCGCTGACCGGCGGCATCACCCCCGAGGCGCTGCAACGCATCGGCCGGGCGCTGCTCCATGCCGCCGACGCCGTGCCGCAGCCGGCGCTGGAGGGCAAGGCGGGCGAAAAGGTCGGCGCGATCCTGAACTTCTCGCCCTCCAGCATGCGCGACGGCGTCCTGGCCGGGCTCGAGGACGACGATGCCGCCTTTGCCGGCGAGGTGCGCAAGACCATCTTCACCTGGGCGCATATCCCGCGCCGCATCGACCGGCGCGACATCGCCCGCATCCTGCGCGAGGTGGACAATCCCGTGCTGCTCAAGGCGCTGGCCGGCGCCCGCGGTCCGGCGCGCGAAACCGTGGATTTCCTGCTGGGCGGCATTTCCTCGCGCCTGGCCGAGTCGATGCGCGAAGAGATCGAGGCGCTCGGCAAGGTCTCGGCCCGCGACGCCGAGGAGGCGATGGACCAGGTCGTGGTCACGATCCGCCGCATGGAGGCGGCGGGCGACCTGTTCCTGATCGCCCAGGAAGCCGAGGAGGAGGCGGAAGAGGAACCGCAAGCCCCGCCCGGCTGACGGATCCCGCCCGCCGCAATCCGAAAACCCGTCGCAGGCTGCCCAAGGCCCCCCAAGGCCCGCAGCAATGACGGCACGGACAGACGGCAGGCCGCATGGCGCAAGGCGCGGTGCGGCGGCAGGCCGCAAAGGCTTGCCCGGCCCCGGCCTCTGCCCTAGCAGGGGGCGGGACGGCGCATCGCGCCGGGGGACGGCAGGGACGGGACGGATGGCATGACAAATCAGATCGCGCTCGTACTGGGGCTCCTGGTCCTGGGCCTCTTCGCGGCGGATGCGCTGGTGCTGCATTGGAACCTGCCGCTGTTCCTGGGCAAGGCGTTCGCCAGCCTCATCGAATATCTCAGCTTCTGGCGCTGACGCCGACGCCGCGATTCGCCGCCCTGCAGCATTCGGCACCGCGGCAAGCGGCTTGCGCCGCAGGCGCCGGCCATCCCCGCCGCCGGCCGGGCGCAGCGGCAGCGACCATACGTCGCAACCATGCCCCCGGCACCCCCCTTTCCGCCGAGTTTCCGCCCCTTTCGCTTGCAGGCATTTGCATTCCCCCGGCGATGCGGGCTATTTGCAGCGCGAACATCATCAGCGGCGGAGGAAACCTATGGCTGTCAAGGTAGCGATCAACGGCTTTGGCCGGATCGGTCGGAACGTGCTGCGCGCGATCATCGAATCGGGGCGCAATGATATCGAGGTCGTGGCGATCAACGACCTGGGCCCGGTCGAAACCAATGCGCATCTGCTGCGCTACGACTCGGTCCACGGCCGCTTCCCCGCCCAGGTCACGGTTTCGGGCGATTCGATCGACGTCGGCCGCGGTCCGATCAAGGTCACGGCGATCCGCAACCCGGCCGACCTGCCCTGGGGCGACATCGACGTCATCATGGAATGCACCGGCATCTTCGCCTCCAAGGAAAAGGTGCAGCCGCACCTGTCGACCGGCGCCAAGCGGGTGCTGATCTCGGCCCCCGGCGACAATGCCGACAAGACCATCGTCTTCGGCGTGAACCACGACACGCTGACCAAGGACGACATCGTCGTCTCGAACGCCAGCTGCACGACGAACTGCCTGTCGCCGGTGGCCAAGGTGCTGAACGATTCGATCGGCATCGCCCGCGGCTTCATGACCACGATCCACAGCTATACCGGCGACCAGCCGACGCTGGATACCATGCACAAGGATCTGTATCGCGCCCGCGCCGCGGCGCTGTCGATGATCCCGACCTCGACCGGGGCAGCCAAGGCCGTGGGCCTGGTGCTGCCCGAACTCAAGGGCCGCCTGGACGGCGTGGCGATCCGCGTGCCGACGCCCAACGTCTCGGTCGTGGACCTGGTCTTCGAAGCCGCCCGCGACACCTCGGTCGAGGAAATCAACCAGGCCATCCGCGCCGCCGCCGACGGCCCGCTGAAGGGCATCCTGGGCTATACCGACGAGCCGCTGGTTTCCTCGGACTTCAACCACGACAGCCACAGCTCGGTCTTCCACATGGACCAGACCAAGGTGATGGAGGGCAAGCTTTGCCGCATCCTGACCTGGTATGACAACGAATGGGGCTTCTCGAACCGCATGTCCGACACCGCGGTCGCCATGGGCAAGCTGATCTGAGCCCACATCTGAACCCGCAAGGGCTCGATCCGAAAACCGAAACGCGCCCTCGTCGGGCGCGTTTTCATTTCCGGCGGACCGGCGCCGCCGGTCGCCCGTCAGTTCTTGCCCGAAAGGCGCCGCACATTGGCGCGGGTGCGCTTGCGATAGGGCCGCAGCGCCGCCGCCATCACCCGGTCGGCCCGCTCGCCCCGCCCGGCAGCACGCAGCGCGGCCTGCAGCGCCTCGGAGGCGGCATCGGCCTTTTCCACCACCATGCGCTGCGGCTCGGCCGCGTCCTGGCGCACAAGCCCCATCATCCCCGCCGTCCGCAAGGCAATGACCATCTGCGATTCCCAGGCCATGCGCGCCATCTGCTGCCACAACAGCAGCGGCGCCTGCATCGCCGCATAATTCATCTTCCCGAAACCCATCACGAATTCCCTATGAACGAACAACAGGCGGGCAAGGCTGCGCCCATGGCGGGGAAATGCCAAGAGCCCCCGTGGACGGGATCTTTGCCCTATGGCCTTGCTGCCGCACCCGGTATAGAGGGAAAATCATGACCAAATCCGTGACGCTCCGACGCCCCGACGACTGGCACCTGCACCTGCGCGACGGCGCCATGTTGCAGGCAGTGGCTTCATTTTCCGGCCATTTCGGCCGGGCGATCATCATGCCGAACCTGGTGCCGCCGGTGGTGACAGGGGCGCAGGCCGCGGCCTATCGCGACCGCATCCGCGCCGCCCTGGCCCCGGAAATGACGTTGCGTCCCTTGATGACGCTCTACCTGACCGAAACCACCGATCCGGCCGATGTGCTGGCTGCCCATGCGCAGGGAATCATCTCGGCGGTCAAGCTCTACCCGGCCGGGGCGACCACCAATTCGGCCTCGGGCGTGCGCGATTTCGACAAGGTGCGCGGCGTGCTGGAGGCCATGGCCCAGGCCGGCATCCCGCTTTGCTTCCACGGCGAGGTCACGGACCCGGCGGTGGACATCTTCGACCGCGAGGCGGCGTTCATCGACCGCGTGCTGGACCCGATCCGCCGCGCCACGCCCGGCCTGCGGGTGGTGATGGAACATATCACCACCTCGGACGGGGTGGATTACGTCGCGGGCAACGACGACATCGGCGCCACCATCACCACGCATCACCTGGTCATCAACCGCAACCACATCCTGGCGGGCGGCATCCGGCCGCATTACTACTGCCTGCCGGTCGCCAAGCGCGAGACGCACCGGCTGGCGCTGCGCCGCGCGGCGACCTCCGGCGACGCGCGCTTCTTCCTGGGCACCGATTCGGCGCCGCACCCGGACCGCGCCAAGGAATCGGCCTGCGGCTGCGCCGGCTGCTTCACCGCGCCCAACACCATGTCGATCCTGGCCCAGGTCTTCGAGGAGGAGGGCGCGCTCGATCGGCTGGAAGGCTTCACCTCGCTCCACGGCGCCGCTTTCTACCGCATGGAGCCCAACGAGGACCGCATCCGGCTGGTCAGGCGCGAGACGCCCGCCGCATATCCGACCCATATCCCCGCCGGCGACGAAACCGTCACCGTCTTCAACCCCGGCTTCCCGCTCTACTGGCACCTCGAGGATCCCGCATGACCCTGCCCTTCCCCCCGCATGAGGAAATCGCCCGGCTGACCGCCCGCATGCTGCTGGAGATCAAGGCGGTGCATTTCAATGCGGCCGAGCCCTTCACCTATGCCTCGGGGCTGAAGGGGCCGACCTATATCGACTGCCGCAAGCTGATCAGCTTCCCGCGCATCCGCGCGACGCTGATGGACTTCCTGGCGGCGACCGTGCTGCGCGAGGCGGGCTTCGCCGCCTTCGACAACGTGGCCGGCGGCGAGACGGCGGGCATTCCCTTCGCCGCCTGGGTGGCCGAGCGGCTGGAACTGCCGATGACCTATGTGCGCAAGAAGCCCAAGGGCTACGGCCGCAACGCCCGCATCGAGGGCGCCATGACCGAGGGCCAGCGCGTGCTGCTGGTCGAGGACCTGACCACCGACGGCGGCTCGAAGCTGAGCTTCGTCGACGCGATCCGCGAAACCGGCGCGACCTGCGGCCATACGGCGGTGATCTTCTACTACGGCATCTTCCCGGAAACCACGCAGCGCCTGGCGGACCACGGCGTCAGGCTGCACCATCTCTGCACCTGGTGGGACGTGCTGGCCGAGGCCAAGGCGCAGGGCTTCTACGACGAGGCGACGCTCTCCGAGGTCGAAAGCTTCCTGACCGATCCCCGCGCCTGGCAGGCCGCGCATCCCTGATCCGGCCGGCCCGGCTGCACGGTGGCAAGGGGTATTTGAGCAACGAAGAAGACCGGGGCACCGCCCTGTCCTTCTCTGTTGGCCAAATACCCATGCCGCCCTTGCCACCCGTGCAGGCGCGGCATTCTGCCCACAGCTTATCCACAGCATATCCCGATGGACCGCGGGGCGCATAAGGTGGATAACGGCCCCCAGCCGAGTCGAAGGTCGGAGACCATGGGATGAGCGAGTTGCGCGCCGTCGAAATCAGGAAGCCCGGCGAGATCGCCGAGGCCGCCGCCGCGCAGGCGGTGCCCTTCTCGATCGAGGCCGAGCAGCAATTGCTGGGCGCGCTCCTGACCAATAACGAGGTCTACGACCACGTCTCGCGCATCATCCAGGCCGGGCATTTCTACGACCCGGTCCATCGCCGCATCTACGAGATCTGCGCCGAGCGCATCGCCCGCAACGCCCTGGCGAGCCCGGTCACGATCAAGGCCTTCATGGAGCATGACGCGGGCCTGAAGGAACTGGGCGGCCCGGCCTATCTGGCGCGGCTGGCGGGGGCGGCGATCTCGTCCCATGCCGCGCGCGACTATGCGCAGATGATCCGCGAATTCGCCCTGCGCCGCGAGCTGATCGGGCTGGGGCAGGACATCGCCGCGCGCGCCGCCACCGTCACGGTCAGCGATTCCGCCGAGGAGCAGATCAAGGAGGCCGAGCAGATCCTCTACAAGCTTGGCGAGCAGGGCGTGGCCGAGCGCGGCTTCCAGAGCTTCCTGGCCGCCGTCACCGGGGCGCTGAACGCCGCCAATGCCGCCTTCAGCCGCGGCGGCGGGCTGTCGGGGATCTCCACCGGGCTCGTGGACCTGGACGGCAAGATGGGCGGGCTGAACCGCTCGGACCTGGTCATCCTGGCCGGGCGGCCCTCGATGGGCAAGACCTCGCTGGCCACCAACATTGCCTTCAACGTCGCCAAGGCGCATCGCCTGGGCGAATTGCCCGACGGCAGCCACGGCACGGTGGCGGGGGGCGTCGTCGGCTTCTTCAGCCTCGAGATGTCGGCCGAGCAGCTGGCCGCGCGCATCCTGTCCGAGGCGGCCGAGGTGCCCAGCGAGGCGATCCGCCGCGGCGACATGACCGAGGACGAGTTCCGCCGCTTCGTCAAGGCCGCCCACGACCTGCAGAACTGCCCGCTTTACATCGACGACACGCCCGCCCTGCCGATCAACCAGCTGGCCGCCCGCGCCCGCAAGCTCAAGCGCACCATGGGGCTGGACCTGCTGATCGTGGACTATCTCCAGCTTCTGCGCGCCGCATCGGCCAAGGACAGCCGCGTCAACGAGGTGAGCGAGATCACCCAGGGCCTGAAAGCCGTCGCCAAGGAGCTGGACATCCCCGTCATCGCGCTGTCGCAGCTGTCGCGCCAGGTCGAGAGCCGCGAGGACAAGCGCCCGCAGCTGTCCGACCTGCGCGAATCCGGCAGCATCGAGCAGGACGCCGACATCGTCATGTTCGTCTTCCGCGAGGAATATTACCGCGAGCGCGAAAAGCCCGCCGACCACGACCTCGACAAGATGGCCACGTGGCAGCAGGTCATGGAATCCTGCCACGGCAAGGCCGAGGTCATCATCGGCAAGCAGCGCCACGGCCCGATCGGCACGGTCGAGCTGTCCTTCGAGGGCCGCTTCACCCGCTTCGGCAACCTGGAAAAACATCGCAGCTGGGATCCTGCCGAATGAACCTGCCGGTGCCGTTCGTCACCATCGGCCTGCTGATCCTGTCGAACCTGTTCATGACCGTCGCCTGGTACGGGCACCTGAAGTTCAAGACCGCGCCGCTCATGCTGGTCATCCTGGTCAGCTGGGGCATCGCCTTCTTCGAATATGTGCTGCAGGTGCCCGCGAACCGCAGCGGCTACGGCCATTTCAACGCCGCGCAGCTCAAGACCATCCAGGAGGTCATCAGCCTGTCGGTCTTCGTCCTGTTCTCCTGGGCGTGGCTGGGCGAGAAGCTGACCTGGAACGTGGCGGCCGGCTTTGCCTGCATCTGCCTGGGCGCCTTCCTGATCTTCCACGATTTCGGCGGCTCGGCGCATTGACGCGAAACTGTGCCCTGTAAACAGGCGATTGCCTTTGCCCGCCGGCCGGGCAAAGGTGCGGGCATGAGCAGCGCGACCCCTTCCCTTCCCCGCCGGCCAAGCATCCTGACCCTGGTTTCCATCTCGGCCGCCGGGGCGCTTTCGATGAACATCTTCCTGCCCTCGCTGCCGGCCATGGCGCGGGATTTCGGCGTGGAATACGGCTTCATGCAGCTGTCCGTCTCGGCCTTCCTGGGGGTCAGCGCGGTGCTGCAACTGCTTTGCGGCCCGATCAGCGACCGCTATGGCCGCCGGCCGGTGGTGCTGGGCTCCTTCGCGATCTTCCTGCTGGCGACCGTGGGGGCGCTGCTGGCCAGGGATGCGGCCTGGTTCATGCTGTTCCGCCTGATCCAGGCGGTCGCCACCACCGGCTTCGTCATCAGCCGCGCCGTGGTGCGCGACATCGTGCCGGCCGAGCAGGCGGCCAGCATGATCGGCTATGTCACCATGGGCATGTCGCTGGTGCCGATGGTCGCGCCCACGCTGGGGGGCGTGCTGGACGAGACCCTGGGCTGGCGCGCCAGCTTCGTCGCCATGGGGCTGACCGGGCTGGCGGTCATGGCGCTTTGCGCCTTCGACCTGCCCGAGACGGCGCGCGGCGGCGGCGTGCCGCTGCGCCGGCAGGTCGCCACCTATCCGGTGCTTGCCCGCTCGCAGCGCTTCTGGGGCTATGCGCTGGCGGCGACGCTCAGCGCGGGGTCGTTCTATGCCTATCTGGGCGGCGCGCCCTTTGTCGGCCAGGTGGTGCTGCACCTGTCGCCGGCCGAGGTCGGCTATTGGTTCGCCGGCCCCTCGATCGGCTATGCGCTGGGGAACTACCTTTCGGCGCGGTTCTCGACCCGCATCGGCATGAACCGGATGATCCTGTCGGGGGCGCTGATCTGCTCGGTCTTCCTGGTGCTGGCGCTGGCGGTGGACCTGATGGGCGGGCTGACGCCGCTGGTCTTCTTCGGCGCGGTCGGGCTGATGGGGCTGGGCAACGGCATGGTGCTGCCCAATGCCAATGCCGGGATGATGAGCGTGCGCCCCGAACTGGCCGGCACCGCCAGCGGGCTGGGCGGCGCCATGGCGGTGGCGGGCGGCGCCGGGCTGGCGGCGCTGGCCGGCGCGCTCTTGCACGACGAATCGGGGGCGGCGCCGCTTCTGGTCATCATGGCCGGGTCGGCCATCGCCTCGATCGGCTTCATCCTCTGGGTCATGATCCGCGAAAGGCAGGTCATCGCCGGCCGCTGATCCCCCTTGCGGCAACGCCTTTGCAAAGCGTATGGCTGCTTTGCAAAGAGGACTCGCATGGCCACACAAAAGATCTATGCCGGCGTCGCCCTGCGCGAGACGCGGGCCCGCGCCGGCCTGACCCAGCGCGCCTTTGCCGACCGGCTGGGCGTGTCGCTGCCCTATCTGTCGCAGATGGAGAACAACCACCGCCCGGTCTCGGCCGGGGTGCTGCTGAAGCTGGCCTCCGAGTTTTCGGTCGATCTGGGCGCCATGGCGGTCGGCGATGCCGAGCGCATGGTGATGGACATGGCCGAGGCGCTGGCCGATCCGCTGTTCGACGCCACGCCGCCCCGCGCCGACCTGCGGCTGGCCGCGACCAACGCCCCGGCGCTGGCGCGCGCCTTCCTGGACCTCTATCGCGCCCATCGCGAGGGGCAGGAGCGGCTGGCGGCGCTGGACGAGGCGCTGGGGGCGGGGGCGCAGAACGCCACTCCCTCGCCCTGGGAAGAAGTGCGCGACTTCTTCCACTACTGCGACAACTATATCGACGCGGTGGACCATGCCGCCGAGCATTTCGCCCGCATCCGCCCCGAGCAGCGCCCCCTGGACCGCGCCATCGCCGCCCTGGCCGAGCGCGGCATCGAGGTGGTGACGGCCGAGCTGGGCAGCGGCCCGGTCTATCTGCGCGACGGCAAGCGCATCACCCTGAACGCCGCCGCCGAGCCCGCCACGCAGGCCTTCCAGCTGCTGCACCTGCTGGCGCTGGAATCGCGCGGCGACCTGCTGGAGGCGACGCTGGAGCTGGCGCGCTTTCGCAGCGGCTCGGCCCGCGACATCGCCCGGCTGGGGCTGGCGAACTATTTCGCCGGCGCGGCGATGATGCCCTATTCCCGCTTCCTGGCCACCGCGCGGGCCGAGCGGCACGACCTCGAGCGGCTGGCGCATCTGTTCCACGCCTCGCTGGAACAGGTGGCGCATCGGCTCTCGACCCTGCAACGCGGCGGCGACCGGGGGGTGCCGTTCTTTTTCGTCCGCGTCGACCAGGCGGGCACCATCACCAAGCGCCATTCCGCCACGCGGATGCAATTCGCCCGCTTCGGCGGCGCCTGTCCGCTGTGGAACGTGCATCAGGCCTTCGAGACGCCCGGCCGCTTCCTGCGCCAGCTGGCCGAGACGCCGGACGGCAAGCGCTACCTGCTGCTGGCGCGGGACGTGTCCAAGCCCGCGGGCGCCTTCGGCGCGCCGGTGCGCCGCTTCGCCATCGGCCTGGGCTGCGAGATCAGCCATGCCCGCGACGTGGTCTATGCCGACGGGCTGGACATCGGCAATCCGCAGCTGTTCGAGCCGATTGGCGTGTCCTGCCGGATCTGCCCGCGGCCGAACTGCCACCAGCGCTCGGTGCCGCCGGTGGACCGCCATATCCGCATCCCGGCGGATCGCCCCGGCCCGCTGCCCTACGAGATCGCCTGAAACCGCCGCAAACGCCGCGACCCGCGGCGCGGTTCCCGGCGCGCAGGCGGAACAGCCGCGGGGAATCACTGAACCGGCCGGTCTGAACCCGTTCGTTTGCCCATTTTGCGGGCAGCGTCATCCGGTCGCCTGCTGCGCCGAACCGAACCGGACGGTCAAGACGCACCATCCGATTCCGCGCGGGAAAATGCCTTCAATCTTTCATAGATTCATGGAAAGGCCCGTTCCAATCAACCCATGGTTGCAGTTTTGGCCCCTTTGCGCCCGGCGGATAACCACCCGCGCCGCCAGCCCCGATCGGCGTCAATCCGCCCAAGCTTCGGGCAGGCCCCCCGCCCCTGTTGCGCTTTGACCACAGGTCGGATTTATCCGTGCGCAGCCATGACCGCCTTTGCCCGGCAGGTCGGCCGAAACAACATGGACCTGGGACATTGCGGATCACCCACAGCCTGAATTCGGTGCTTGAGCGCTGGCTGCCAGAACAGCGCCTTTTCCTGAAGTCGGACAAGACCACCCGCTTCCTGCGGCTGCGTCCGGCCACGCAGCTTCTTGCCCTGGGGGGCATCGCGCTGGTCTTCGGCTGGTCGATCATCGCCAGCTCGATCCTGGTCATCGACGCGATCAGCGCCGGCTCGTCGCGCCACCAGGCCCGGCTGGCGCAAAGCGCCCTGGAAGCGCGGCTGACCGACCTTTCCGCCGAACGCGACCGCCGCGCCGCCGAGGCGGTGGCGGCGCAGAACCGCTTTGCCGTGGCGCTGGACCAGGTCTCGCACATGCAATCGCTGCTGCTGGAGACCGAGGCG
Source organism: Paracoccus ferrooxidans (assembly GCF_029909815.1). Classification (NCBI taxonomy): domain Bacteria; kingdom Pseudomonadati; phylum Pseudomonadota; class Alphaproteobacteria; order Rhodobacterales; family Paracoccaceae; genus Paracoccus; species Paracoccus ferrooxidans. The sequence goes on from NZ_CP038202.1 coordinate 88,976, forward strand.
CAGCGGCGCGAACTGGAAACCGGGCTGGGCGCGGTGCAGGCCGACCTGCAGGACGCGGTGAAGGCCCGCCAGCAGGCCGAGGCGCTGGCCGGCCCCGAGGGCGAGGCCGCCCCCGTCCGCACCGCCGAACTGCAGGCCGCGCTGGACATCCTGGCGGGCGAGCTGAAACAGGCCGCCGGCCAGCGCATCGAGGCGGTGCAGCAGGCCGAGGACGCCCGCCGCCTGGCCGAGGCCGTCACGCTGGAGCGCGACCAGATCGTCGCCCGCAACGACGAGATCCTGTCGCAGCTGGAAGACGCCGTGTCCGTCTCGGTCAAGCCGCTGGACGACATGTTCCGCAGCGTCGGCATGAACCCGGACGAGATCCTGCGCACCGTGCGCCGCGGCTATGCCGGGCAGGGCGGCCCGCTGAACCCGGTCAGCTATTCCTCCAGCGGCAATGCCGAGATCAGCCAGGGCGAGGCCAAGGCGCAAGAGATCCTGATCACCCTGGACCAGATGAACAGCTACCGCATCGCGGTCGAGAAGATGCCGCTGGCCATGCCGGTGAAATCGGCCTTCCGCTATACCTCGCCCTTCGGCCGCCGCTGGGGCCGCGCGCATGAGGGCATCGACATGGCCGCCCCGGTCGGCACGCCGGTCTATGCCACGGGCGAGGGCACGGTGATCTTTGCCGGCTGGCAGCGCGGCTACGGCAACCTGATCAAGATCCGGCACGAGCTGGGCACCGAGACCCGCTATGGCCACCTGTCCAAGATTCGCGTGAAGGCCGGTCAAAAGGTGTCGCGCGGCAGCCAGATCGGTGATATGGGCAATACCGGCAGATCGACCGGGCCGCATCTTCACTATGAAGTCCGCGTGAACGGCCGTGCCGTGAATCCCATGAGCTTCATCAAGGCAGCCCAAAATGTTTTCTAAGACCCGTGTTACCGAACCCGGCCCCCGTACCCAGCCGACCCCCGAGCCCGAACCGGCGCGCGGCCTTGACACGAGTTACGACATTCCGGCAGCCGCGGCCCCGCGTGCGCGCACCGCGCCTTCGGTGCTGTCCGCGGACCTGACCGTCACCGGCAACATCCAGACCCAGGGCGACGTCCAGGTCGAAGGCACCGTCGAGGGCGACATCCGCGCCCATCAGCTGATCGTCGGCGAAAGCGCCACCATCCGCGGCGAGATCGTCGCCGAGGAAGTCGTGGTGAACGGCCGCGTCGTCGGCCGCGTCCGCGGCCTCAAGGTCCGCCTGACCGCCACCGCGCGGGTCGAGGGCGACATCATCCACAAGACCATCGCCATCGAATCCGGCGCCCATTTCGAGGGCTCGGTCCAGCGCCAGGAAGATCCGCTGGCCAATGGCGTGACCCCCAAGCTGGCGCCGCCCGCCCGCGCGGCCAATGCCGAAGCCGAGTGATCCCGGCATCGGCGCAAGATGATCGGGCGGCTGCGGGGCCGCCCTTTTTCATGGCTCGGGGTCCGGCATCAGCAGCCGGTACATGTGCCAGCTGGCATGGCCCAGCACCGGCAGCACGACGAAAAGCCCCAGGAACAGCGGCACGATGCCCGCGAACAGCAGCGTGGCGATGACCACGGCCCAGGACAGCATCACCGGCAGGTTCGCCCCCACCGCCTGGAAGCTGGCGATGATGGCCGAGACCAGGTCCACCTCGCGGTCCAGGATCAACGGCAGCCCGACCACGGTGATCGAGAACAGCACCGCGGCAAAGCCCGCCCCGATCGCCGTGCCCGCCCCCAGCATCACCAGCCCGCGGCCCTGCAGCAGCACCTCGGGCGAGGAGGTGATGTTGGTCAGCGCCGAAACGCCCATGAACAGCGCGAAGGTGGTATGGGCGACAAAGACCCAGAACATGAACATCAGCAGGATGACCATGGCCATCGACGGCACCTGCCGGTCCTTTTGCGCGATGACAACGGCCAGCACCTCGCGCCAGATCAGCGGCCGGTCCGATTCGATGCGCCGGCTGACCTCGTAGAGGCCGACGGCGGCAAAGGGCGCGATCAGCGGAAAGCCGACGATGAAGGGCATCAGCCACCATTCCTGCCCCGCCGCCGTGGCCACCGCGGTCAGCACCAGCCCGCCCGCGACATAGAAGGCCGCGAACAGCAGGCCAAAGGCCGGGGCGCGGCGGAAATCCCGCCAGCCCGCCGCCAGCACCGCCGGGATGGCGTCCAGCCCGATCACCGCCGGCAGCGGGATCTCGTCCGGGCCCGGATCGGGCAAGGGGTCGGGCAGCGGCTGCCGCTCGGGCTCGGGGATGGGGGTGGGAATGGGCTTGGGGTCCGAATCGGTAAATACCATCTGCTCCTCCGTCAATGCGACGAAGGTTAGCAGGCCCGCGGCAAAGAAAAAGCCTTAGCGCGCGAAGCGCTCGACCAGCGCGTCCCGGACGGCGGGGGGAACGAATTTCGACACGTCCCCGCCCAGCCGCGCGATCTCCTTTACCAGTTTCGAGGCGATGGCCTGCCGGCGGGCGTCGGCCATCAGGAAGACCGTCTCGATGCTGTCGTCCATGGCGCGGTTCATGCCGACCATCTGGAATTCGTATTCGAAATCCGCCACCGCCCGCAGGCCGCGCACGATCACCGTGGCGCCGACGTCGCGGGCGCAGTCGATCAGCAGGTTCTCGAACGGGTGGACCACGATCTCGCCGCCGCGCTTGGCGACGATGCGGTCGCATTCCTCGCGCACCATGGCGACGCGGTCCTCCAGCGCGAACAGCGGGCTCTTGTCGCGGTTGATGGCGACGCCGATCACCAGCCGGTCCACCAACTCCAGCGCGCGCTGGATGATGTCCAGGTGGCCCAGGGTGATGGGATCGAAGGTGCCTGGGTAAAGCCCGATGCGCATGGGGTGCCGTCTCCTCGCCGAATGCCGGCAGTCAAACAGGGTTTCGCCAAGGAATGCAAGACCATGCGCCCGTCCCGCATGTCGCGGGGCGGGCCAGCGGGCCGGGTCAGTTGCCCATGATCATCCCGGTCAGCGCCTCTTTTTCCGCCGCGAGTTCCTTGAGCCGGGCCGAAACCGCATCGCCGATCGAGACGATGCCGACCATCTCGCCCCGCTCGTCCACCACCGGCAGGTGGCGGAAGCGGCCCTGGGTCATGCGGTCCAGAATCACCAGCGCATCCTCGCCCGTGGTGCAGGTCGCCAGCTTGCGGGTCATCAGCTCGGTGATCGGCTGCTCCAGGACGGCGGCGCCGCGCTTGCCCAATTCGCGCACCACGTCGCGTTCCGACAGGATGCCCAGCGGGATCTTGCCGTCCTCGGATACCACGATCGCACCGATGCGCTTTTCCGAAAGCAGCCGGGTGGCCTCGGCCACGCTGGTTTCCGGGCCGACGGTGAAAATCTCGCCGCTGGCCTTCATCGACAGGATCTGGTTGACGAGCATTGCTGTTCCTCCTCCGGGTTGGCGCAAGCGTCCTGACGCCCAGCGTCACCTCAACCCCGGCTTGCGTCAAGCCCGATGTTGCAGTGCAGCGATCAAGGGATGACAAGCGCCTGGAGCCGCGCCACCTCGGCCCGGATGCCCTGCGCCAGCGCATCCGCCAGCCGGTTCATCCGCTGCGAGCGGCGGTCGTCGGCATGCCGGATCAGCCAGAAGCTGCGCGTCAGCGAAACCTGGTCGGTCAGCACCCGCCGCACGCCGGGGCAGAAGGGAATCGCGAAGTCATGCACGATGCCCAGGCCCGCGCCGACCCGGATCGCCTGCATCTGCACCGAGACCGAGTTCGAGGTCAGCGCCGCCCATTCCGCCCCCGTCTCGGTCAGGTAGTCCAGTTCGCGGTCGAAGATCATGTCGGCGATATAGCCGATCATGCGATGGCCGCGCAGATCCTCGCGCGAGCGGATCGGCGGATGGGCGCGCAGGTAATCCTCATGCGCCGCCAGGTGCAGCTGGTAGTCGGTCAGCCGCTGCACCACCAGCCGCCCGGCCTGCGGCTGCGAGACGGCGATGGCCATGTCCGCCTCGCGCTTGGACAGGTTGAAGACCCGCGGCAGGGCGACGATCTGGATCTCCAGCCGCGGATGCGCCTCGGACAGGCGCGCGCAGACCTGCGGCAGCAGGTAGTTGGCGCAGCCGTCCGGCGCGCCGATGCGCAATTGCCCGGCCAGGTCGCCGGGGCCGGTCAGCGCCTCCTCGGCGCCGCTCAGCGCCGCCTCGACCGCCTCGGCATGGGGCAGCAGCCGCTCGCCCTCGGGCGCCAGGCCATAGCCCTGCGGCGTCTTGATGAAAAGCTTGGCCCCCAGCGCGCCTTCCAGCCGCGCCACCCGCCGGCCCACGGTCGAGGCGTCGATGCCCAGCCGCCGCCCGGCCCCCGACAGGCTGTCGGCCCGCGCCACGGCCAGGAAAATGCGCAGGTCGTCCCAGTCCATGCCCGCCGCCTTTGCAGAAATGCAAAACCCTTTTGCCAGACTTCCTCTTTTTCCGGCAATGCTGCAAGTCTATGATCCCCCCGAAACCTGAACCCCTCGGGAGGCACCCATGGAAGAACTGAGCCACTGGATCGACGGCAAAGAGGTCAAGGGCACCTCGGGCCGCTTCAGCGATGTCATGAACCCCGCGACCGGCGAGGTGATCGCCAGGCTGCCGCTGGCCACCCCGGCCGAGCTGGACGCCGCCGTGAAGAGCGCCGAAAAGGCGCAGGTCGCCTGGGCCGCCACCAACCCGCAGCGCCGCGCGCGGGTGATGATGAAATTCGGCCAGCTGATCCAGGACAACATGGATGCCCTGGCCGAGCTGGTCTCGCGCGAGCATGGCAAGACCCTGCCCGACGCGCGCGGCGACGTGCAGCGCGGGCTCGAGGTGATCGAGGTCTGCATGGGCGTGCCCGCGATGCTCAAGGGCGAGTTCACCGACAATGCCGGCCCCGGCATCGACCTTTACTCGATGCGCCAGCCGCTGGGCGTGGTCGCGGCCATCACCCCCTTCAACTTCCCGGCGATGATTCCGCTGTGGAAGATGGGCCCGGCGCTTTCGGCCGGCAACGCGATGATCCTGAAGCCGTCCGAGCGCGTGCCCTCGACCTCGATCATGCTGGCGAAACTGGCGCAAGAGGCCGGGCTGCCCGACGGCGTGCTGCAGGTCGTCAACGGCGACAAGGAGATCGTGGACGCGATCCTCGACCATCCGACCGTGCAGGCGGTGGGCTTCGTCGGCTCGACCCCGATCGCGCAATACATCTATGGCCGCGCCGCGACCAACGGCAAGCGCGCGCAATGCTTCGGCGGCGCCAAGAACCACATGCTGATCATGCCCGATGCCGACCTGGACAAGGCGGCGGACGCGCTGGTCGGCGCCGGCTTCGGCGCGGCGGGCGAACGCTGCATGGCGATCTCGGTCGCGGTGCCGGTGGGCGACAAGACCGCCGACGCGCTGATCGAGCGGCTGATCCCCAAGATCGAGAAGCTGAAGGTCGCCCCCTATACCGCCGGCGAGGACGTGGATTTCGGCCCGGTCATCACCAAGGCCGCGCAGGAGCGCATCAACCGGCTGATCGATTCCGGCGTGGAACAGGGCGCGAAGCTGGTGGTGGACGGCCGCGGGCTGAAGATCCAGGGCTATGAGAACGGCTTCTTCTGCGGCCCGTCGCTTTTCGACAACGTGACCCGCGACATGGACATCTACAAGGAAGAGATCTTCGGCCCGGTGCTGTCCACCGTGCGCGCGCAAAGCTACGAGGACGCGCTGAACCTGGTCATGGACAACGACTACGGCAACGGCACGGCGATCTATACCGCCGACGGCGACACGGCGCGCGACTTCGCCAGCCGGGTGAACGTGGGCATGGTCGGCATCAACTTCCCGATCCCGGTGCCGCTGAGCTACTACACCTTCGGCGGCTGGAAGAAGTCGGCCTTCGGCGACCTGAACCAGTATGGCCCGGACGCCTTCCGCTTCTACACCAAGACCAAGACCGTGACCGCCCGCTGGTTCTCGGGCATCAAGGACGGCGTGGCGCTGAACTTCAAGGCCATGGACTGACGGCAGGGGCGGGCGGGGGCTCTGCCCCCGCGTGCCCTGCACCCCTCGACGGGGTGCAGGGCACGCTCCCCCGGGATATTTCGACACGAAAGAAGCCGGGGCGGCGACCTCCGCAGTTTCGCGCAAGGCTGCAAAACTGGCGCAACATTTCCCGGCCATGACCGGGCAAGGCAATTCATCACGAAAGACATGAGGGGGAGAGCATGGATTTCGGTCTGAGCGAGGAACAGGCGGCGATCTTCGATCTGGCTCGGGATTTCGGGGCCGATCATATCGCGCCGCAGGCCCGCGCCTGGGAAGAGGCGGGGACCATCCCGCGCGCCTTGTGGGCGCAGGCGGCCGAACTGGGCCTGGGCGGGGTCTATGTCGGCGAGGAGCATGGCGGCACCGGGCTTTCGCGGCTGGACGCCACGCTGGTCTTCGAGGCGCTGGCCATGGCCTGCCCCTCGGTCGGCTCGTTCCTGTCGATCCACAACATGTGTGGCGGCATGATCGACAAGTTCGGCACCCCCGCGAACAAGGCGCGCTGGCTGCCCGGCCTGTGCAGCATGGAGACGGTGTTCTCCTATTGCCTGACCGAGCCCGGCGCCGGTTCCGACGCCGCCGCCCTGCGCACGCGCGCCGAGCGGGTCGAGGGCGGCTGGAAGCTGAACGGCACCAAGGCCTTCATCTCGGGCGGCAGCTATTCGGATTGCTACCTGGTCATGGCCCGCACCGGCCAGGACGGGCCGCGCGGCATCTCGACCATGGTGGTCGAGGCCGGCACGCCCGGCCTCAGCTTCGGCGCGCTCGAGCACAAGATGGGCTGGAAGGCGCAGCCCACCGCCCAGGTGCAGTTCGACGATTGCGTCATCCCCGAAGAGAACCTGATCGGCGAGGAGGGCCGCGGCTTTGCCTATGCCATGGCCGGCCTGGACGGCGGGCGGCTGAACATCTCGGCCGGCGCGCTGGGGGGCGCGCAGGCGGCGCTGGAGGCGACCCTGCGCTATATGGGCGAGCGCCGCGCCTTCGGCCAGACGCTGGACCAGTTCCAGGCGCTGCAGTTCCGCCTGGCCGAGATGGAGACGGCGCTGCAATCGGCGCGCATCTTCCTGCGCCAGGCCGCCTGGAAGCTGGACCGCGGCGCGCCCGACGCGACCAAGTTCTGCGCCATGGCCAAGCTGCATGTCACCGACCGCGCCTTCGAGGTCGCCAACCAATGCCTGCAGCTGCATGGCGGCTATGGCTACCTGGCCGATTACGGCATCGAGAAGATCGTGCGCGACCTGCGCGTGCACCAGATCCTGGAAGGCACCAACGAGATCATGCGGCTGATCGTCGGCCGCGCCCTGCTGGCGGAGCGTGACTGATGGCCGAGATGCCCCAATCCGAGATGCCCCAATCCGACATGATCGCCCGCAAGGACCGCCGCGCCGGGCGGCTGACCTTCAACCGCCCGCAGGCGCTGAACGCGCTGAGCCACGAGATGGCGCTGGCCATCGACGCCGCCTTGCGCGAATGGCAGCACGACCCCGAGGTGGCGCTGGTCGTCATCGACGCCGCGGGCGAGCGCGCCTTCTGCTCGGGCGGCGACATCGCCGCGGTCTATCGCGCGGGGCTCGAGGGCGACCACCGGGTCGGGCGCGCGTTCTTTCGCGACGAATACCGCATGAACGCCCGGATCGCCGAATATCCCAAGCCCGTGGTCGCGCTGATGCAGGGCTTCGTCATGGGCGGCGGCGTCGGCGTCGGCGGCCATGCCAGCCACCGCATCGTCGGCGACACCACCCAGATCGCCATGCCCGAGACCGGCATCGGCCTGATCCCGGACGTGGGCGGCAGCTGGCTTCTGGGCCATGCGCCCGGCCGCTGCGGCGAATACCTGGGCCTGACCGGGGCGCGCATCGGCGCCGGCGACGCGATCTTCACCGGCTTTGCCGACGCCTATATCCCCGAGGCGGAATGGCCGGCGCTGATCGACCGGCTGGCCGAGACCGGCGACGCGACGGTGATCGCGCCCCGCCCCCGCCCCGAGGCGCCGCTGGAGGGCCGCGACCTTTCGGCCTTCGGCGGTCCGAGCGTGGCCGAGATCGCGGCCGCGCTGGAGGCGGCGGGCGACGAGGCGGCGCTCAAGCCCCTGCGCCGCAACTCGCCCCTGTCGATGGCGGCGACGCTGGCGCTGGTGCGCGCGGCGCGCGGCGATGCCAGCCTGCGCGAGAGCCTGGCGCGCGAGCTGCGCTTTACCGCCCGCGCCACGGCGGAAAGCGACTTCCTGGAAGGCGTGCGGGCGCAGATCATCGACAAGGACCGCAACCCGCGATGGTCGGCCGATGCCGGCCCCGCGCATGTCGCGGCCATGCTGGCGCCGCTGGGCGAGGACGAAATCGAATGGGAGGACCGGACATGAAGATCGGATTCATCGGCCTGGGCAACATGGGCGGCCCGATGGCGGCCAACCTGGCCAAGGCGGGGCACGCGGTCGCAGGCTTCGACCTGGCCGCGCCGATGCCCGAGGGCGTCGCCAAGGCGGCGACGGCGGCCGAGGCGGCCGCGGGCGCCGAGGTGGTGATCACCATGCTGCCGAACGGCGCCATCCTGCGCGCGGTCGCGGCAGAGGTGATCCCGGCCATGGCCGCGGGCGCGGTGTTCTGCGACTGCTCGACGGTGGACGTGGACAGCGCCCGCGCGGCGGCGGCGCAGGCCGCGGCGGCGGGCCTGGGCGCGCTGGACGCGCCGGTCTCGGGCGGGGTCGGCGGCGCCACCGCCGGCACGCTGACCTTCATGGTCGGCGGCTCGGCCGATGCCTTCGCCAAGGTGAAGCCGCTTTTCGACGTCATGGGCCAGAAGGCGGTGCATTGCGGCGAGGCGGGCGCCGGCCAGGCCGCCAAGATCTGCAACAACATGATCCTGGGCGTGACCATGATCGCCACCTGCGAGGCCTTTGCCCTGGCCGACAAGCTGGGGCTGGACCGGCAAAAGATGTTCGACGTGGTCTCGACCTCCTCGGGCTACAGCTGGTCGATGAACGCCTATTGCCCGGCGCCGGGCGTCGGCCCGCAATCGCCCGCCGACAACGGCTACAAGCCGGGTTTCGCCGCGGAACTGATGCTCAAGGACCTGCGCCTGTCCCAGCAGGCCGCCGAGGCCGCCGATGCCGACACCCCCATGGGCCAGCTCGCCGCAGCCCTCTACGCCCGCTTCGTCGAGGACGAGGACGGAAAGGGCCAGGACTTCTCAGCAATGCTCCCGAGATTCGTCGGACGACACCGGGAAGGCTGATTTCTCGGATTCGTGAGGGAGCCGATCGGGGGCTTGCGGCGTTTAACCTTTGATAAAGGATTTTCGTGCCAGGCTGGAAGCCATGTTACGCAATCGCCAGAGCCTGATTCTCGCCGCGGCCCTGATTGGCCTCCTCGCGCCGGCCACCCTTGCGCAAGGGGTGGGCCAGGCGGCCAAGGCCAACGCCCAGGCCACCTTCGGCCAATCCGCCATGCTGCGGGTCGGGGACCGGCTGGACAGCGCGCGCCTGCACCAGGTGACGCGCCCCGGCCTTTACGGGATGAGCGAGGCGCCCTCGGGCAGCCGCTACGGCATCGTGGACGGCAAGCTGATCCGCTACGACCCGGAAAGCGCCCAGGTGCTGTCGATCATCCACCAGGTGGACCGCATCGTGGACTAGGCCCGCAGCCGCGGGTTGTCGCGGCAGCCGCCCGCCTGCCACGCCATAACCACAGAGGCCGCCACCGCGACCGCGGGGGGGGTTCGCCCCCCGCCCCAGCGTCTTTCCCGGCGCCTTTCCCAGGCAAAGCCCGCCGCGCACCGAAAAGCCCGGCGCGGCCATGCGGCCCCGTCACAGCTTCTCGCCCGGCAACCGACTGGCCTGCTTGACCCAGCGGGCGAACTGCGCCTCGTCGAACCCGCCTTCGCGGATGTCGAGATAACGCACCTCGGGATATTTGGACTTGCCCGGCGGCGGCGGCTCCAGCGCGGCGCCGCGAAAGAACGTGACCTTCACGTATTTCGTGAAGCAATGAAGGCTGAGGAACCAGAGGTCGTCCTCCATCCCGTAGAAGGGCGAGTTCCATTTGACCGCCTTGCGCACGCCGGGGACGACGCGCGTGATGATGTCGTCCATCCGCCGGCCGAGGTCGCTTTTCCATTCCGGCATGGCGGCGATATAGGCCTGGACCGGGCCGTCGCCATAACCCTTGGCGATCTGGGGATTGCCGCCCGACAACAGCACCGGGCCCGCCGCGCCCTGCCCCTTCGTTCCCTCGGCGCTCGGGGTCTTTCTGCTGGTCATCTTCGCCTCCGCTATCGGGTTCCGGCCGGGCCGCCCCCTGTCGCGGCCGCCGCCTTGCCGGCGGGCCGGGCGCGCTCCGGCCGATGCCGGTCCAGCGTTGCAGCAAACCGGCCGCAGGGAAAGCCCCCGCGACCGGGATCACAAGAGCGGCAACCCCTGCCCGGCGCCGGCGCGAGGCAGGCCCGGCCTGCCGGACCGCTTCCTTACTGAAATACAAGGTCATTTCCTAACGGGCAGGGTACAATCGGCCGCATTTACAACCCGGCCCGGATGGCAAAACCATGGTCGCGTCGCGGCGGGAACCACGCTAAAAGCGTCGCGAAACGGGGGCGAAGCCGCGCCCGTGTGATACCTTGTCGCCCGGCCGGGTCCGGCCGAATGTTACGGAGTGCCCCGATGCGCCAGCCCTTAGCCCTTGCCCTGACCGCCGTGGCGCTGGTCGCCGTTCTGGCCGGCGTGGCCGGGCTTACCGAGGGCAAGTCCGCGACCCCCGGCTACATGAGCGCGCCGGTCGCGCGCGGCGACATCGAGATGGCGGTTCTGGCGGAGGGGCGGCTGAAGCCCTCGCGCCTGGTGGCGGTGGGGGCGCAGGTCTCGGGGCGGATCACCGAACTGGCGGTCCGGCTGGGCCAGCGGGTGGAACAGGGCGACCTGATCGCCCGGATCGACTCGGTCCAGCAGGCGAACGAATTGCGCACCGCCCAGGCGGCGCTGGCCAATCTCAGCGCGCAGATGGCCGAGCGGCAGGCGGTGCTGGCGCTGGCGGAAAAGACGCTGGAGCGGTCGGAAAACCTGATCCGCTCGGCCGCGGCCGCGCGCAGCACCATCGACAGCGCCCAGCAGGACGTCGCGGTGGCCCGCGCCCAGATCACCGCGCTCCAGGCGCAGATCGCCCAGGCCGAGGTCGCGATCGAGATCGCCCGGACCGACCTTGACTATACCCGCATCACCGCGCCCACTGCCGGCACGGTGCTGGCCATCGTCAGCCAGGCCGGGCAGACGGTGAACGCGGTGCAGTCCTCGCCCACCATCGTCGTGCTGGGGCAGCTGGACCGCATGGAGGTGCATGCCGAGATCTCGGAAGCCGACATCGGCAAGGTCCGGCCCGGCCAGCAGGTGCGCTTCACCCTGCTCGACGACAGCGGCCGCAGCTATCGCGGCGTGCTGGCCTCCATCGCCCCGGCGCCGCAAAGCATCGTCAACGACAGCGCCATCCAGGGCGGCGCCAGCACCGACAGCAGCAGCGGCGCCATCTATTACACCGGCATCGTCCCGGTCGAAAACCCCGACGGGCACCTGCGCAGCTACATGACGGCGCAGGTCAGCATCGTCCTGGGCGCGGCGCAGGACGTGCTGACCATCCCGTCGAGCGCGCTTGGCCGGCGCAACCCCGACGGCAGCCACCAGGTCCGGGTGCTGGCCGCGGGCGGCGGCATCCAGACCCGCGACGTGGTGATCGGGCTCAACGACAAGGTGGTGGCCGAGGTGGTCTCGGGCCTCGACGAGGGCGAGCAGGTGGTGACCGGCGAACAGGGCGGCGCCCCGGCGGCGGGCGCGGCCCCCCGCAGCAGCCGGCGCATGATGGGCCCGCTGGGTGGCTGAGATGGGATCCCCGCTGATCCGGCTGCGCGGCATCACGCGCGAATACCCCTCGGGCGAGGGGGTGCTGCGCGTGCTCAAGGACATCGACCTCGACATCGCCCAGGGCGAATTCGTCGCCGTCATGGGCGCCTCGGGCTCGGGCAAGTCGACGCTGATGAACATCCTGGGCTGCCTCGACCGGCCCAGCTCGGGCAGCTACCTCCTGGACGGGCGCGAGGTGGCGCAGCGCGATCCGGGCGAGCTGGCGGCGCTGCGCCGCGAAACCTTCGGCTTCATCTTCCAGCGCTACCACCTGCTTTCCGAGATGACGGCGCTGGGGAATGTCGAGGTGCCGGCGATCTATCGCGGCCTGCCGCGCGAGGCGCGCCGCGCCCGCGCCCGCGACCTGCTGGACCGGCTGGGCCTGGGCGACCGGCTGGGCCACCGGCCGGGCCAGCTTTCGGGCGGCCAGCAGCAGCGGGTCTCGATCGCCCGCGCGCTGGTCAACGACGCCCGCGTGATCCTGGCCGACGAGCCGACGGGCGCGCTCGACAGCCGCAGCGGCGACGAGGTGCTGGGCATCCTGGAACGGCTGAACGCCGAGGGCCGCACCGTCATCATCGTCACCCACGACCCCAAGGTCGCCGCCCGCGCCCGCCGCGTGGTCGAGATCGCCGACGGCCGCATCATCGCCGACCGCCGCAGCGATGCGCCCGCCGAGCCCGCGCGGCTGGCCGCCTTGCCGCCCGCCCGCGCCGCCGCCCCGGTGCTGGGCCGGCTGGCCGAGGCGCTGCGCATGGCGGTGCTGGCCATGCGCGCCCACAAGCTGCGCAGCTTCCTGACCATGCTGGGCATCATCATCGGCATCGCCTCGGTCGTGTCGGTGGTGGCGCTTGGCGAGGGCTCGCGCCAGCGCGTGCTGCAGAATATCGCCGGGCTGGGCACGAACACGCTGCAGATCTATCCCGGCCGGGATTTCGGCGACATGCGCTCGGGGCGGGTGACGACGCTGGTCACGGCCGACGGCGCGGCGCTGGCGCGCCAGCCCCATGTCGCCTCGGTCAGCCCGACGGTCAGCAGCGCGCAGACCCTGCGCCACGGCGCGACCGAGGCCAGCGCCCAGATCAGCGGCGTGGGCGAGCAGTATTTCGACGTGGCCGGCGTCGCGCTGACCCAGGGCCGCGGCTTCGACGCAAGCGACGTGGCGGAGATGGGCCAGAACGTCGTCATCGACGAGAGCACCCGCCAGAGCCTGTTCGGCGAGGGCGCGGCGCTGGGGCAGGTCTTCATGGCCGGCAAGGTGCCCTTGCGGGTGATCGGCGTGGCCGAGGCGCAGAACCGCGGCCCCGGCGGCTCCACCAGCCTGACGGTCTATGCGCCCTATACCACGGTGCAGGCGCGCTACCTGGGCTCGACCAGCGTCAGCGGGCTGACGCTGCGCGTCGCCGACGAGGTGGACATGGCCCTGGCCGAGCAGATGGTCTCGGACCTGCTGGTCCGGCGCCATGGCAGCAAGGATTTCTTCATCGTCAACAACGACCAGATCCGCCAGACCATCACCTCGACCACGCAGACGCTGACGCTGCTGGTCGCGGCCATCGCGGTGATCTCGCTGCTGGTGGGGGGCATCGGGGTGATGAACATCATGCTGGTTTCCGTGACCGAGCGCATCGGCGAGATCGGGCTGCGCATGGCGGTGGGCGCGCGGCGCGGCGACATCCGCGCGCAATTCCTGATCGAGGCGGTTCTGGTCTGCGTCATCGGCGGCGCGGCGGGCATCCTGGCGGCGCTTGGCTTCGGCCTGGCCTTCGAGCGGCTGAGCAGCAATTTCACCCTGGTCTATTCGCCCCTCTCCATGCTCGCCGCCCTGGCCAGCGCCTGCGGCATCGGCCTGATCTTCGGCTACCTCCCAGCCGTCAACGCCGCAAAGCTCGAACCCGTAACAGCACTCGAAAAAGGGTGAGATTCCCCCGTTTTGCGCCTTTGCCGCGACTGTTGCAGCAGGCACACAGTCGCGGCACCTGTCCCAAAGGCGAACTTCCCAGACTCGGCTTCCGCGCCCAAACTGCTGGTATGGAAGGAGGAAAGGAACAGGGACAATGAAAGGCACAGTCACTCTTACCGGGCGCAAAGGGGCGCTCGTCTCCGGCGAATACGAGGTCACGGGCGACACCATCCGGGTGTCCTATGCGGGCCACGAGCGATGCGTGCGGCTCGACGGCGGCTCGGTGGATCATCTGGCGCAATCGCTCCTGCGCGACCTGTGGCTGGAATGACGCGGCCCGCCCTGCGGCGGCACCGGCTGCGCGCCATCCCAGGCGCCTGAGGAAAGATGCGCCTTCCGCCCGATGGCGGCTTCATGCCGGAACCCGGCCGGAACCGCCCCAGGACGGGGCGCAGCGAAGGCAGGCGATGACGGCGACGATTCCGGCAAGGCGGACCCGCGCGGGGCTGGTTGCGGCGATGCGCAGCCCCCTCGGCCCCGGCCACCGTCCCGCCGCCGCGCCATGTCGGGGCGCTTCTGCCCATGGGCCGGCTGGCCGGGCGGCTGATGCCCCGGGTCGCCCCGCGAAATCGGGGGTATCGCCCGGCGCAAAGCGTGATAAGGGATAACCTCGCCAATTCCTTCGTGATACTGGCCGCTCAGCACGGACAATCAGACGACAGAGAACCCAGCCATGCCCGCATATCGTTCCCGCACCACCACCCACGGCCGCAACATGGCGGGGGCCCGCGGCCTCTGGCGCGCGACCGGGGTGAAGAACAGCGATTTCGGCAAGCCGATCATCGCCATCGTGAACAGCTTCACCCAGTTCGTGCCGGGCCATGTGCATCTGAAGGACCTGGGCCAGATGGTCGCCCGCGAGGTCGAGGCGGCCGGCGGCATCGCCAAGGAATTCAACACCATCGCGGTCGACGACGGCATCGCCATGGGCCATGACGGCATGCTTTATTCCCTGCCCTCGCGCGAACTCATCGCCGATTCGGTGGAATACATGGTCAACGCCCATTGCGCCGACGCCATGGTCTGCATCTCGAACTGCGACAAGATCACCCCCGGCATGCTGATGGCGGCGATGCGGCTGAACATCCCGGCGATCTTCGTCTCGGGCGGGCCGATGGAGGCGGGCAAGGTCACGCTGGGCGACGGGCGCAAGGTCTCGCTGGACCTGGTGGACGCCATGGTCGCCGCCGCCGACGACAAGGTCTCGGACGCCGACCTGGCCGCCATCGAGGAAGCCGCCTGCCCGACCTGCGGCTCCTGCTCGGGCATGTTCACCGCCAATTCCATGAACTGCCTCAGCGAGGCGCTCGGCCTGTCGCTGCCCGGCAACGGCTCGACCCTGGCCACGCATGCCTTGCGCAAGACCCTGTTCCTGGAGGCCGGCCGCCGCATCGTCGAGGTGACGCGCCGCCATTACGAACAGGACGACGCCAGCGTCCTGCCCCGCGCCATCGCCAGCAAGGCCGCGTTCCTGAACGCCATGTCGCTCGACATCGCCATGGGCGGCTCGACCAATACCGTGCTGCACCTGCTGGCCATCGCCCAGGAAGGCGGGGTGGATTTCACCATGGACGACATCGACGCGCTGTCGCGCAAGGTGCCGTGCCTGTGCAAGGTCGCGCCGAACACCGCCAACGTGCATATGGAGGACGTGCATCGCGCCGGCGGCATCATGGCGATCCTTGGGGAACTCGACCGCGCCGGGCTGATCGACCGCGACTGCCCGACCGTCCACGCCCCCACCATCGGCGCCGCCATCGACCAATGGGACATCGCCCGCAGCAACGACCCGCAGGCGCGCGAACTGTTCCTGGCCGCGCCGGGCGGCGTGCCGACGCAGGTGGCCTTCAGCCAGGCGACGCTCTGGCCGGACCTGGACCTCGACCGCGAAAAGGGCGTGATCCGCTCGGCCAAGGCGCCGTTCTCCAAGGACGGCGGGCTGGCGGTGCTCAAGGGCAATATCGCGCTGGACGGCTGCATCGTGAAGACCGCCGGCGTGGACGAATCCATCCTGGTGTTTTCCGGCCGGGCCAAGGTCTATGAAAGCCAGGACGCCGCCGTCTCCGGCATCCTGACCGGCAAGGTCGAGGCCGGCGACGTGGTCGTCATCCGCTACGAAGGCCCCAAGGGCGGGCCGGGCATGCAGGAAATGCTGTATCCGACCAGCTACCTGAAATCGAAAGGGCTGGGCAAGGCCTGCGCGCTGATCACCGACGGCCGCTTCTCGGGCGGCACCTCGGGGCTTTCCATCGGCCATGTCAGCCCCGAGGCGGCGGCCGGCGGCACCATCGGCCTGGTCCGCGACGGCGACCGGATCGAGATCGACATCCCCAACCGCTCGATCCGCCTGGCCGTGCCCGAGGACGAGCTGGCCGCCCGCCGCGCCGAACAGGACGCCAGGGGCTGGAAACCGGCGCAGCCGCGCCAGCGCCAGGTCTCGGCCGCGCTCAGGGTCTATGCGCAATTCGCAGCCTCGGCCGACAAGGGCGCGGTGCGCATCCTGCCGGAATAGACCCGCCAAGCCCCCGGTCCTGCCGCAAGGCGGCGGGGCTTGCGCCGGCCTGCGAAACCCTGATGACTGGCCGGCGAGCATCCAGCCGGACCCCGCCCATGCCGCCCAGCATCCTGTGGCTTTGCCGCGACTTCCGTTTCCGGGACAATGCCGCCCTGGCCGCCGCCGCGGGCGCGGGGCCGGTGCTGCCGGTCTTCCTGATCGACGGCGCCTTGCGGACGCAGGGCGCGGCCAGCCGCTGGCGGCTGCAGCGCGCCCTGCTGGCCTTCGATGCCGAACTGCGCCGCCGCCACGGCGCGACCGTGCTGGTGCTGGAAGGCGAGCCCTGGGACATCCTGCCCGCCCTGGCCACCCGCATCGGCGCGGGGTCGCTGCACAGGAACGACTGGCCCGAACCCGCGACCATCGCCGCGCAGCAGCGGCTGGGCCGGGCGCTGGCCGGCACGCCCGTGCGGCTGGTGCTGCATCCGGGCCATCTGCTTGTGCATCCCCGCGCCCTGCGCACCGGCTCGGGCGGCGCCTATCGCGTCTTTACCCCCTTCGCCCGCGCCCTGCGCGCCATCGGCCCCGACCGGCCCGGCGGCGAAGCGGCGAGCCTTTCACCGCTGGCCGACCCGCCGCGGGGGCTGGCGCTCGACCGGCTGGACCTGGCCCCGGACCTGCATCGCGGCCGCGCGGTGCTGGAGCGCCACGCCCTGCCCGCGGGCGAGGCCGCGGCGCAGGCCCGGCTTGGCGATTTCCTGGACCGCGCCGCGGGTTACGCCGCGCAGCGCGACCGCCCCGACCTGCAGGCGACCTCGGGCCTGTCCGAGCATCTGGCCATGGGCGAGATCGGCCCGCGCGACCTCTGGGCCATCGCCTCGGCCCGCGCCAAGGCCGATCCCGCCGCCAGCCCCGGCATCGCGGCCTTCCTGACCGAGCTGATCTGGCGCGAATTCGCCTGGCACCTGCTGATCGAGTTTCCCCGGCTGGCACGCCAGCCCTGGCGGCCGGAATGGGCGGATTTCCTCTGGCGCGGCGACAGCGCCGCGCTGACCCGTTGGCGCCGGGCCGAAACCGGCATCGCGCTGGTCGATGCCGGGCTGCGCGAGATGCGCGTGACCGGGCGGATGCACAACCGGGTGCGCATGGTGGCGGCCAGCTGGCTGACCAAGCACCTGCTGACCGACTGGCGGCTGGGGCTGGCGCATTTCGCCGACAGCCTGACCGACTGGGATCCGGCCGCGAATGCGATGAACTGGCAATGGGTGGCGGGCTGCGGCCCGGATGCGGCGCCCTTCTTCCGCATCTTCAACCCCGAACGGCAGGCCGCGCAATTCGACCCGCAGGGCCGCTATCGCCGGCGCTGGCTGCTGGGCTGGCAGGGCGCCGAGGGCGAAAAGGCGCGGGCTTATTTCGACAGCCTGCCGCCCGGCTGGGACGTGCCCCGCACCTGGCAGGACCGCGCCACGCCCGAGAGGCTGGCCCAGGGCCGGGCCCGCGCGCTGGCGGCCCATGCCGCCTTCCGCCAGGCCCCAGTCGATGACCGCTGACCACCGCGCCAGCCCGGCGCGGCCCTGGCAGGCTGCTGAAAAAGGGCCCTGACAGGGCGGCGCCGCGGAAATCGTCCGGATCCAGTTGATATCGGCCCGAAATGGGGTGTTTTCGGCAAGTTTGAGGCGGATTTCCCGGTTCCCGCCCGCGCTGTCCTGTCGCAAGGACTTTTTCAGCAGCCTGCTAGCCCTCCAGCCCCATTTGGCGCAGCGCCTGCCGGACCTGGTCCTCGACCGACAGGGCCATGTCGACCACCACGCCGTCCTCGTCCGCCGCCAGCGGCTCCAGCGTGGCCAGCTGCGAATCCAGCAGCTTGGCCGGGAAGAAATGCCCCTCGCGATGCGACAGCCGGCTTTCCAGAAGCGCGCGCGAGCCATGCACGTGCAGAAAGCGCACCCGCGGCGCGCCCTCGCGCAGGATGTCGCGATAGGCCCGCTTCAACGAGGAACAGCCGATGACCGAGGACTGCCCCAGCGCCTCGTTGCGGCCGATCTCGGCGGCCAGCGCCCGCAGCCAGGGCGCGCGGTCGTCGTCGTCCAGCGGGATGCCCGCGCGCATCTTGGCCACATTAGCCTCGGGGTGGAAGCTGTCGCCCTCGACGAAGGGCCAGCCCAGATGCGCGGCCAGCGCCTCGCCCGTGGTGCTCTTGCCGCAGCCCGAGACGCCCATGACCACGATATGCTGCACCGCGCCGCTCACAGCAGCCACCAGCCGATCAGGGCGAAGCCGAAGGCGATGGTGCCCAGCAGCGTCTCCATCACCGTCCAGGTCTTCAGCGTGGTCTTTTCGTCCATGTCGAGGAACCGCCCGACCAGCCAGAAGCCGGAATCGTTGAAATGGCTCAGCACGGTCGCGCCGCCGGCGATGGCCACCACCAGGAAGCAGCGGTCGAACTCGCTCAGCCCGGTGGTCGCCGCCACCGTCGGCGCGATCAGCCCGGCGGTGGTGGTCAGGGCCACCGTGGCCGAGCCCTGCGCCACCCGCAGCGCCATCGAGATGACGAAGGCCGCCACGATCAGCGGCATGCCCACCGCATCCAGGCTGGAAGCCAGCGCCTCGCCGATGCCGCTGGCGCGCAGCACGCCGCCGAACATGCCGCCGGCGCCCGTGACCAGGATGATGGCGCAGATCGGCGCCAGCGCGCCGTCCATGATGCGCTCGATCTCGGTCGCGCTGCGGCCGCGGCCCAGCAGCGCCATGGCCACCAGCACGGTGATCAGCAGCGCGATGGGCGTCTGGCCGATCAGCCGCAGCACCGTAACCCAGCCCGCGCCGGCATCGACGACGCCCATGGTCGCCAGCGTGCCCAGCCCGGTGTTCAGGAAGATCAGCGCCAGCGGCAGCAGCAGCACCAGCATCACCGTGCCGAAGCTGGGCGGGATGCGGTCATGGCCCTCGGCCTCGACCGCGCCCAGGATCTCGGGGATCGGCAGCACGAAGCGCCGCCCGGCCCAAAGCCCGAACAGGTAGCTGCCGAAGAACCAGGTCGGCAGCGCCACGACCAGCCCGACCACCACCAAAAGCCCGATGTCCGCGCCCAGCAGGTCGCCCGCCGCCACCGGCCCCGGATGCGGCGGCAGCAGCGCATGCATGGCCGCAAAGGCCCCGGCCGCCGGCAGCGCGTAAAGCAGCACCGAGCCGCCAAAGCGGTAAGCCACGCTGAAGATGATCGGCAGCATCACCACCAGCCCGGCGTCGAAGAAGATCGGAAAGCCGAACAGCAGCGAGGCCACGCCCAGCGCAAAGGGCGCGCGCTCGGCGCCGAACTGGCCTATCAGCCGGTCCGCCAGCACCTGCGCACCGCCGGTGATCTCCAGCAGGCGCCCGATCATGGCGCCGAAACCCACCAGCAGCGCCACCGTGGCCAGGGTCGAGCCGAAGCCCTGCATCAGCACCGCGATGACATCGGCCATGGGAACGCCCGCGACCATCGCGGTCATCAGGCTGACCAGGACCAGCGAGACAAAGGCATGCAGCCGGAACCGCATGATCAGGACCAGCAGCACTAGAACCGCCGCCAGGGCGATCAGCAACAGCACGACCGTGCTGTGAACGGGCTCGACAGGATTCATGAAAGGGGCTCCTCCAGCGAAAGGGTCGTGGGACGGCTAGGGCCTGGTCCTGCCCCCCCGCAGATTCGGGGGGCGGCCAGGCATCCGTCGGTTTTCGTGGCCGTTAGCGATAACAGATGCCGGGTGAAAAGTTAAGACGTTTCGCGCCGGTGCCGCGCCGCGGTGGCAAGATCGTGCAGCAGCCGCATTTCGTCCGACAGCGCCAGCTCCAGCGCCGCCTCGGGGCCGGACACGACGCCGGGGTCTTCCTGGCCGTCCAGCATCACCTCGCGATCCTCCAGCCATTGCAGCATCTCGGCCTGCACGCTCTCGGGCGAAAGCTCCAGCAGCTTCTGAAAGGTGCGGCGATGCGCGATCACCCGGCCTTCGAGGCCGTCGATCCGTGCGGCCAGCCTGTCCATCCTGTCCATGCGCGATTTCCCTGAGTTTTCCGGGAATCATGATGGCACAGATGCCGGAACCGGCAAAGCCGTTCAGTTCCGCGAGGTCAGGCTGCCGCCCTCGATCCGCCGCAGCGAGATTTCCAGCCGCGCCTCGGCGGCGATGATCTCGGCGCGCACGCGCTTGGTATAGATCATGTGGTCCTGCGCCGCCCGCGCCGCCGCCGGCGCGTCGCGGGCCATGATCGCGTCATAGATGGCGCGGTGCTGGGCGCGCAGCACGTCGCGCACCTCGGGCCGGGCATACAGCTTTTCGCGGTTGTGGAACACGCCCTTGCGCAGCATCCCCGACAGCGCCCGCATGATCTGCAGCAGCACGATGTTGTGGCTGGCCTCGTAGACGGCGACATGCAGGTCCACGTCCGCCTCGGCCTCCTCGCGGAAATCGGCCTCGGCATGGGCCTGGTGGATGCGCTCCATGCAGCGGGTCAGGGTCGCGCGGTCCACGTCGTTGGCCCGCGTGGCCGCCAGGCTGGCCGCCATGCCCTCCAGCGTGGCGCGCAGCTCCAGGTAGTCGTCCACCACCTCGGGACGCGAGGCCATCAGCTCGACCAGCGGATCGGTGATCGAGGTGGCCAGCGGCGCCACCCGCCGCCCGCCGCCCGAATCGGCGACGATCAGGCCCTTGTCCTCCAGCATGCGGATGCCCTGGCGCAGCGTCGGGCGCGACACGTTCAGCCGCAGCGCCATCTCGCGCTCGGCCAGCAGCGGATCGCCGGGGCGCAGCGAGCCTTCGAGAATCAGATCCTCGATATGGCGCGCGGTGGTCTCCGCAGCGGGGGCGCCCTTGTTCACTTCGCTGGCCATCTCCGACTCCTCTGGGCAACCGCCGGAAATTCAGTGGGTTAGGCGGCGACATCCGGTCCTGCAGATTAGCCGCAGCGCCGGGTCGGGCGCAATGGATTTCCCACTTGACCCAAGCGGTAAAATTATTTTACCAAGAAAGAAGGGAAGGTAAAGCAATCTGATCAGCCGGTGCCGTGCAGCGCCGGGTCGATTGCATCAAGGGAGGGGGGAAAGCCATGACGGCAGACCGTGCGGACCTGCTGGACCGCCTGCGCGCCATCGTCGGGCGGGGGCATGTGCTGACCGCGCCCCGCACGACGCGCCGCTACACCCGCGGCTTCCGCTATGGCGAGGGGCCGGTGGCCGCGGTGGTCCGCCCCGGCTCTCTGGTGCAGATGTGGCGGGTGCTGAACGCCGCCGTCGCCTCGGGGCGCGCGGTGATCCTGCAGGCCGCGAATACCGGGCTGACCGGCGGCTCGACCCCCTGGGGCGATGACTACGACCGCGAGATCGTGCTGGTCTCGGTCATGCGCCTGCGCGACATCCACCTGCTCGGCGCGGGCGAACAGGCGGTCTGCCTGCCCGGCGCGACGCTCGACAGCCTGGAAAAGCGCCTGCGCCCGCTGGGACGCGAGCCGCATTCCGTGATCGGCTCATCCTGCATCGGCGCCTCGGTCCTGGGCGGCATCTGCAACAATTCCGGCGGCGCGCTGATCCAGCGCGGCCCCGCCTATACCGAGATGAGCCTTTACGCCGAGATCCGCGCCGACGGCTCGGTCGCGCTGGTCAATCACCTGGGCCTCGACCTCGGCGACGACCCCGAGGAAATCCTCGCCCGCGTCGAGGCGGGCAAGCTGCCCGCGCCCGCGCCCACCGACGCCTGGGCCTCGGACCGCGAATATGCCGACCACGTCCGCGACATCGAGGCCGAGACCCCCGCCCGCTTCAACGCCGACCCGCGACGGCTGCACGAGGCGTCGGGCTGCGCCGGCAAGCTCGCCGTCTTTGCCGTGCGGCTGGACACGTTCCAGGCCGAAAAGGACACGGCGGTGTTCTATGTCGGCAGCAACGACCCCGACGAGCTGACCGGGATCCGCCGCCATATCCTGGCGCATTTCCAGAGCCTGCCCATCGCCGGCGAATACATCCACCGCGAAGCCTATGACGTGGCGGCGAAATACGGCAAGGACACCTTCCTGTTCATCCGCCATGCCGGCACCGACCGCATGCCCGCCTTCTTCGCCGCCAAGGCGCGCATGGACGCGCTGACCGAGCGGCTGGGCCTGGGCGCGACGCTTTCGGACCGGCTGGCGCAGGGGGTGGCATCCCTCGCCCCCCAGCACCTGCCCAAGCGGATGAACGACTTCCGCGACCGCTACGAACACCACCTGCTTCTGCGCATGGGCGGGGCGGGCATCGCCGAGGCCCGCGACTACCTGACCGGCATCTTCCCCTCGGCCCAGGGCGACATGTTCGAATGCACCCCGGACGAGGGCAAGGCCGCCTTCCTGCACCGCTTCGCCGTGGCCGGCGCCGCCGTGCGCTACCGCGCCATCCATGCGCGCGAGGTGCAGGACATCGTGGCGCTGGACATCGCGCTGCGCCGCAACGACCGCGACTGGGTCGAGCGCCTGCCGCCCGACCTGGACGCGAAGATCGAGAAGAAGCTCTATTACGGCCATTTCTTCTGCCACGTCTTCCACCAGGACTATGTGGTGAAAAAGGGCCAGGACTGCCTGGCCGTGGAACACGAGATGTGGCGCCTGCTGGACCGGCGCGGCGCCGAATACCCGGCCGAGCATAACGTCGGCCATCTCTACCACGCCAAGCCGGAGCTGGCCGGCTTCTACCGGCAGCTGGACCCGACCAACAGCCTGAACCCCGGCATCGGCCAGACCTCGAAATGCGCGCATTGGCATTGACGCCGGCGCCATCCAAGACGACCGCGCAGGACTGCGCACCCGCAACGGCGGAACCGCCCGCCCCATCTGAGGAGGAAAGATGGCTGGACTAATCACATTCATCCTGGCCCTGCTGCCCATCGCCACGGTCTTCGTGCTGCTGGTGGTGCTGGCGAAATCGGCCAAGTTCTCGATGCTGGTGGCCTATCTCGTCACCGCCGCCACCGCCCTGCTGATCTGGGGCACCGAGCTTAACAAGGTCCTGGGCGCCACCGTCAACGGCGCCGTGACCGCGGTCAGCCTGCTCTATATCGTCTTCGGCGCCATCCTGATGCTCTACACGCTCGAGGAAAGCGGCGGCATCCGCTCGATCCGGGCCGGCTTCACCTCGATCTCGCCCGACCGGAGGGTGCAGGCGATCATCATCGCCTGGCTCTTCGGCTCGCTGATCGAGGGCGCCTCGGGCTTCGGCACGCCGGCGGCCATCGCCGCGCCGCTGCTGGTCGCCATCGGCTTTCCCGCCATGGCCGCCGTCATGGTCACGCTGATCATCCAGAGCACGCCGGTCTCCTTCGGCGCGGTCGGGACGCCGATCCTGGTCGGCGTGCGCACCGGCCTTGCCGACCAGCAGATCGTCGAGGCGACCATCGCGCCCATGGCCTTCGGCGACTACCTGCTGGAGATCGCGGTCAAGGTCGCCACCATCCACGGGCTGATCGGCTTCCTGATCCCGCTGATCCTGGTCGGGATGCTCACGCGCTTCTTCGGCGCCAACCGCTCCTTTGCCGAAGGCTTCCGCATCTGGAAGTTCGCACTGTTCGCGGGCCTCGCCTTCACCGTGCCCTACTACCTCATCGCCGCGACGCTGGGACCGGAATTCCCCTCGCTCCTGGGCGGCATCGTCGGGCTCATGATCGTGGTGCCGGCGGCGAAACGCGGCTTCCTGATCCCCAGGGAAAGCTTCGACTTCCCGCCGCGCCGCGACTGGAACGACAACTGGGTCGGCAAGCTCGACGATCTCGAGGACCACAATGCCCACAAGCCGGTGATGCCGCTGGTCAAGGCCTGGGCGCCCTATGTCTTCGTCGTGGCCCTGCTGGTCATCACCCGCTCGATCGCGCCGATCAAGGCATGGCTCACCTCGCCCGAGATGACGATCGCCTTCCGCGACCTGTTCGGCTCGGGCATCAACGCCTCGGTGCAGGTGCTGTTCCTGCCCGGCACGATCCTGATCCTGGCCTCGCTCTTTACCTTCGTGCTGCACGGCATGTCGGGGCGCGACTACGGCCGGGCGCTCAAGGCTTCGGGCACGACCATGATCGCCGCCGCCCCGGCGCTGCTGCTGGCGGTGCCGATGGTGCAGGTGTTCCTGAACTCGGCCTCGGACAGCTATGCCAGCATGCCCATCGTCCTGGCGCAGGGCGTCTCGTCGGTGGTGGGGGATGCCTGGCCGATGTTCGCGCCGCTGATCGGGGCCATGGGCGCCTTCGTCGCCGGCTCGAACACGGTCAGCAACATGATGTTCTCGCTCTTCCAGTTCTCGACCGCCGAACAGATCGGCCTGGGGGCTGCGGGCGCGGGCACCGTGGTGGCGCTGCAAGCCATCGGCGGGGCCGCCGGCAACATGATCTGCGTCCATAACGTCGTCGCCGCCTCGGCCACCGTCGGGCTGACCGACCGCGAGGGCGCGATCATCCGCCAGACCCTGATCCCAATGGCCTATTACGTCGTGCAGGGCGGGCTGATCGGCTTTGCGCTGCTGACCGGCAACCCCATGTGGTGGGTCGCCGCCGCGATCTGGGCGGGTGCGGTGCTGTTCTTCATGTCGCGCAACCGCGGCCCCCGTCCCGACACCGTCGTCAACTAGGGGGAAACCATGACCGGAGAGCCAAAACCGACAGTCGGTCTGTTCGTGACCTGCCTTGTCGACGCCATCCGCCCGCAGATCGGCTTCGCCGCCCTCGAGCTTCTTGAGGAAGCGGGCTGCGTGGTCGAGGTGCCGCAGGCCCAGACCTGCTGCGGCCAGCCGGCGCTGAACAGCGGCGACGACCGCGACGCGGCGCATCTGGCCCGCCAGACCATCGCCGCCTTCGAGGGCTACGATTACGTGGTCCTGCCCTCGGGCTCCTGCGCGGCGACCATGGTGCATGGCTACCCGGAACTTCTGGCGGGCGACCCGGACTGGGCCGCCCGCGCCCGCGCCATGGCGGCGAAGACCCATGAGATCACCAGTTTCCTCCACGATGTCATGGGCTTCATGCCACGGGGGCGGAGGTGCGATGCCTCCGCCACCTATCACGACAGCTGCTCGGGCCTGCGCGAGCTGGGCGTCGCCGCGCAGCCGCGCGCGCTGCTGGCCCAGGTCGAGGGGCTGGAGATGCGCGGCCTGCCCGGCAACGACGCCTGCTGCGGCTTCGGCGGCACCTTCTGCGTGAAATATTCCGCCATCTCGAACGCCATCGTCACCGAAAAGGCCGAGGCGGTCGAATCCACCGGCGCCGACATCCTGCTGGCCGGCGACCTGGGCTGCCTGATGAACATGGCCGGCAAGCTGCATCGCCGGGGCGCCAAGACCCGCTGCTTCCACACCGTCGAGGTGCTGGCCGGCCGCGCCCAGGGCCCCGCCATCGGCGAGGACGCGCCATGAACGCGCCCTTCAAGGCCCCGTTCAAGGCCCCGTTCAAGGCTCGCGCCGCGGCGGCCCTGGCCGACCCGGTGCTGAAGACCGCCATCGACCGCACCACCGGCAATGCCGAGCGAAAGCGCGCCGCGGCCCTGGCCGCATTCCCCGAATTCGAGGCCGCCCGCGCCCGCGGCCAGGCGATCAAGGATCATGTCATCGCCCATCTGGGCCATTACCTGGAGATGTTCGAGCGAAACGCCACCGCCCGCGGCGCGCAGGTCCACTGGGCCGGCGACGATGCCGAGGCCCGCGCCATCGTCACCCGCATCTGCCTGGCCGCCGACGCCAGGCTGGTGACGCGCGCCAAATCCATGCTGGGCGAGGAGATCGGCCTGCCCCATGCCCTGGCCGATGCCGGCATCGAGCGGGTCGAGACCGACCTGGCCGAGCATATCATCCAGCTGGCGGGCGAGGCTCCCTCGCATATCATCTGGCCCGCCATGCACCGCACCCGCGAGCAGGTGGCGGAACTCTTCAAGACCGGCCACCAGCCGCCGCCCGCCGCCGAGGATCCGGCGACCATGGTGCAAAGCGCCCGCCGCGTCCTGCGCGAGAAATTCCTGTCGGCCGACATCGGCATATCCGGCGCGAATTTCCTGGTCGCCGATACCGGCGCCACCTGCACCGTCACCAACGAGGGCAATGCCGAGCTGACCACCACGCCCCCGCGCATCCATATCGTCACCGCGGGGATCGAGAAGCTGGTGCCCTCGACCGCGCATGCCCTTGCGCTGCTGCGCCTGCTGGTGCGGTCGGCGACGGGCGGCGAGATGACGCAATACACCACCTTCCACGCCGGCCCGAAGCGCCCCGGCGATGCCGACGGGCCCGAGGAGATGCATATCGTCCTGGTCGACAACGGCCGCACGAAGATGCTGGCCGACGAGTTCCGCGAGATGCTGCGCTGCATCCGCTGCGGCGCCTGCATGAACCATTGCGTGGTCTATCGCCAGATCGGCGGGCATGCCTATGGCGGCACCTATCCCGGCCCGATGGGCTCGGTGCTGACGCCGGTGCTGGACGGGCTGGCGGCGTCCCGCGACCTGCCCAACGCCTGCACCATGAACGGCCGCTGCGCCGAGGTCTGCCCGGTCGGCATCCCGATCCCCACGCTCTTGCGCGCCTGGCGCCGCCGCAGCTGGCGCGAGGGGCTGGAGCCCGGCCCGGTCCGCGTCGGCATCGGGCTTTGGGCGCAACTTGCCCGCCGGCCGCGGCTTTATCGCCTGGCGACCCGCATCGGGCTGCCCGCGCTGCGGCTGTTCGGCAAGGGCGGCTGGATTTCGCGCCTGCCGCTGGCCGGGGGCTGGACCGACCACCGCGACCTGCCGCGCCCGGCGGCCCGCAGCTTCATGGACCAATACCGCGCCCAGCAGAAGGCCCGCAAATGACCGCCCGCGACCGCATCCTTTCGGCCATCCGCGCCACCCTCGGCCCCGGCAAGCCGCCCGAGCGGATCGCGGCCGAGGCCGCCGCCCTGCTTGAGGATCCCGACGCCGCCCGCCCGCGCCTTGCCGCGCCGGAACTGCCCGAGGCCTTCGCGCTGAAGGCCGCCGCGCTCGGCACCACCATCGACCGCATCGCCACGCTGGCCGAGGTGCCGCGGGCCATGGCCCGCTATCTGGACGCGCATGGCCTGCCGCCCCGCTTCGCCATGCAGCCGGCGCCGGAACTGGCGGCGCTGGACTGGCAGGGCCTCGCCCCGCATCCGGGCGTCGCCGCGGACGAGCCCGCGGCGCTTGGCCTGGCGCTTTACGGCATCGCCGAAAGCGGCTCTCTGGTCATCCATTCGGGACCGCAGAACCCGATCCTGCTGTCCTTCCTGCCGCTGCACCATGTCGTGCTGCTGCGCGAGGCGACGCTCTTGCCCTACCTTGAGGACTATGCCGCCCGCCTTGCCGCCCAGGCGATCCCGCGCAACGCCATCCTGATCACCGGCCCCAGCGGCACCACCGACATCGAGGGCAGCTATGTCCGCGGCGCCCATGGCCCCGGCTTCCTGCATGTCATCCTGATCGCGGGCTGACCGCCGCGCCGATTTGCCCTAGCATTGCGGCACCGATGGGAGGCCGCGATGCCCGACGCCCCGCAAGCGCAGGAAATGCCGCAGGAAACGCCGCGCGAGCATTTCCTGCTTTTCGTCGCCATCCCGCCGCCCGAGGTGGTGGCGCGGATCGAGGCCGCCTGGCAGCTTGCCCAGCGCCGCGACCGCTTTCGCCGCGCGACGCTGCACATGACCATCCTGCCGGTGATCCGCACCCCGCAGCTCCAGCCATGGATGGCCGAGGCGCTTGGCCGTCCGCTGGAGGGGCTGGATTTTCCCGCCTTCGACCTGGTGCTGGACCAGCTGACCACCTTCGGGCCGCCGCGCCGCCGCGACCGGCCGCTGGTGCTGGTCGGCCGGCAGGAAAACCCCGCCCCCGACGCGCTGTGCCAGACGCTGTGGCAGCGGCTGGCCGGCGCCGGGCTGGGCGTCGCCCGCCACCGCGTCACCCCGCATGTGACGCTGGCC
The DNA here is from genome assembly GCF_029909815.1 of Paracoccus ferrooxidans. Lineage (NCBI taxonomy): Bacteria > Pseudomonadati > Pseudomonadota > Alphaproteobacteria > Rhodobacterales > Paracoccaceae > Paracoccus > Paracoccus ferrooxidans. Next base: position 117,282 of record NZ_CP038202.1, read on the forward strand.
TATGGCAAGCCGCTGCCGCCGCAGGGCATCGCGGTCCCGCCGGTGCATTGGCGGGTGGACCAGCTTACGCTGATCGACAGCCTGCAGGGCCTGGGCCGGCACGTGCCGCTGGCGCGCTGGCCGCTGCGCTGAACCTCGGGGCGCCGAAGCCTTATCGACAATCCCCACCGCCCGCCTTATCCATGGCGCCATGAGCGCGGGATCAGAAGAAACCCTGGCGGTCCGCATCAGCCGCGTGCTGGCCGACCGCATCGTGGCGGGCGAGATCGGCCCCGGCGAGCGCCTGCGCCAGGACCGCATCGCCGAGGAATTCGGCGCCAGCCACGTCCCCGTCCGCGAAGCCTTCCGCCGCCTCGAAGCCCAGGGCCTGGCGATCAGCGAGCCGCGCCGCGGCGTCCGCGTCGCCGCCTTCGACCTGCCCGAGGTCAAGGAGGTGGCCGAGATGCGCGCCGCGCTCGAGGAACTGGCGCTGCGCCATGCCGCGCCGCACCTGACCCCCGCCATCCTGCATGCGGCGGAAGAGGCGACCAAGGCCGGCGACGCCTCGCGCGACGTGCGCTCGTGGGAGGCGGCGAACCGCCGCTTCCACAAGCTGATCCTGACCCCCTGCGCCATGCCGCGGCTGCTGGCCGCCATCGACGACCTGCACGCCGCCAGCGCGCGCTTCCTCTTCGCCGCCTGGCAGTCGAACTGGGAGACGCGGACCGACCACGACCACCGCGCCATCCTGGCCGCGCTGCGCAAGGGCGACGTGGACGCCGCCTGCGCCACGCTGGCGCGCCATGTGCGCTGGATCGGCCGCCGCCCGGCGCCCCCGGCCAGCGACAAGCGCGACGCCTTCGCCATCCACGGCTAGCCGCGCCGCTCGGCCACCAGCCAGCTGGCGACATAGGTCAGCGCGACGCCCCGCGGGCCCCCGTGCAATGCCTCGTAGCGCGCCATGAAGTCGCGCAGCGCGCCCGGCGACCGGATATGCCCGGCGCAGCCGTTGACCCCGGTGGCGCGCAGGTGGCGCAAGACTTCCAGCGCGCCGGGGAAATGCAGCACGATCCGCCATTCCCCCGCGCCCCGGACCCGCCAGCCCGCCGGCAGCAGCGCCGCCATCTGCGCCCCGCTCAGGTATGACGGCGCCGCCGCCCGGCTGCCCAGCGCCCGCAGCTCGGGAAAATGCCCCGGCGCGAACCCCGAAAGCGCCAGCCAGCCCCCCGGCGCCACCGCATCGCACAGCCGGCCCACGACCCGCGCCGGATCGGCGACCCATTGGATCATCGAGGCCGAGGCGGCCAGGTCCACCGCCACCGGCAGCGCCACCTCGGCGATGTCGCCCGGCCGGTATTCCGCCGCCACCCCCGGCAGTTCCGGCGCGGCCAGGTCATTGAGCCACAGCCGCGCCGGCCGCAGCCCCAGCAGGTGCCGCGTCAGGTGGCCCGAGCCATGGCCCGCCTCCAGCACCCGGGCCGGCCGGTGCCCCGGCGCGGCCCGGCGATAGGCCGCGAACAGCCGCGCCGCGATCCGCCGCTGCGCCAGCGCCGCGCCGTCATAGGTCGCCATGCCGCGCGCGAATGACCGCGCCACCCGCCCGGCCAGCGCGGTCATGCCAGCACCTCGGCCCAGTCGCGCCATTGCGCAAAGGGATTGTGCCCGCACTCCAGCACCCGCGTCTCGACCGGCCAGCCCTGCCAGGCGCGGATCAAGTTCTTCAGCGGAAAGATGCGGTCGGCCGCGCCCAGCCAGATGCGGTCGAAACCCGGCACCTGCCCGGCGTCCCAGCCCATCACCGCCTGCAACTCGTCGCGCAGCGCGGCGGGATCGGCGCCCGCGGCGACGGCGCAGCCCGCCCGCCGGCCGAATTGCCGCAGCGAGACCTCGGACAGGTTCGCCGCCGTGGCCCGCACCGTCTCGCGCGGGATGCCCAGGTCGTCGTCGCAGGGCGCCCAGGAACCGCAGGCCGCGACCTTGCGGCGAAAGCCGGCCAGGCCCGGCAGCCGGCAGGCCGCCGCCACGCCAAAGGACCAGGCGACCAGGTCCACCGCCGCGTATCCCCGCGGCCAGTCCGGCAGGGCCAGGTCGCGGTAATCCGACAGCACCAGCACATCCGCCGCCCCGGCCAGGTGCCGGAACGGCGCCGCCCCGGCCGCCCAGCCGGTCAGCACCACGATCAGCTCGGGCGCGCCCTCGCGGCGCAGCCATTCCGCCCTCATGGCCGGTCCGCGGGCCAGCCCGCGATCTCGACCATGGCGGCGCAGATGCGCGCCACCTCCTCGGGCCGGGCGACAAAGGGCGGCATGCAGTAAAGCAGCCGCCCGAAGGGCCGCAGCCAGACCCCGCTTTCGCGGCAAAAGCCATGCACGCGCGCCATGTCCAGGGCCTCGCGCAGCTCGATCACCCCGATGGCGCCCAGCACCCGCACGTCGCGCACGCCGGCCAGGCCGCGCGCCGGGGCAAGGCCCTGCGCCAACCCCGCCTCGATCCCCGCGACCTGCCCTTGCCAGGCACCCTCGGCCAGCAGGTCCAGGCTTGCGCAGGCCACGGCGCAGGCCAGCGGATTGCCCATGAAGGTCGGCCCGTGCATCAGGACCGGCGCCGGCCCGTCCGAGATCGCCTCGGCCACCCGGCCGGAGGCGACGGTGGCGGCAAAGCTCATCATGCCGCCGGTCAGCGCCTTGCCCAGGCACAGGATGTCCGGCACCACCCCGGCGCGTTCCATGGCGAATAGCGTGCCGGTGCGGCCGAAGCCGGTGGCGATCTCGTCCAGGATCAGCAGCACGCCATGCCGGTCGCACAGCGCCCGAACCCCGGCCAGCCAGCGCGGGTGATAGAACCACATGCCCCCCGCGCCCTGCACCACCGGCTCGATGATGAACCCCGCGATTTCATGCGCTTTTTCCGCAAACAGCGCCTCGACCGCCCCCAGCCCGTTCCGTGCCGGATCGTCCGTCCATTCCGCGCCGAAGGGGATGGGCGGGCGCGGCACGAAATGCTGCACCTGCAAGGCGGCGCCGAAATGGCTGTGCATCCCGGTCTCGGGGTCGCACAGGCTCATCGCCTTCCAGGTATCGCCGTAATAGCCGCCGCGGGCCGAGGCGAAAGCCACCCGCCCCGCCTGCCCCAGCCCAAGCTGCGCCTGCACCGCCATCTTCAGCGCCACCTCGACCGCGACCGAGCCGCTGTCGGAATAGAAGATGCGGTCCAGCCCCGCGGGCAGCATCCCGACCAGCCGCCGCGCCAGCCCGACGGCCGGCCCATGCGTCAGCCCGCCGAACATGACATGCGGCAGCCGGGCCAGCTGCGCCTGCATCGCCGCGACCAGCCGCGGATGGCGATGCCCATGCGCCGCCGCCCACCAGGAGGACATGGCGTCGATCATCCGCGCCCCGTCCGCCAGCGTGAGCCACACCCCCTCGGCCGCCGCGACCTCATGCACCGGCCCCGGCTCGCGCATCGAGCCATAGGGATGCCACAGGTGCCGCCGGTCGAAATCCCGCATCACAGCACCTCGCGGATCGCATCGACGTCGATGCCGGCGAAACCCGCCTCCAGCGTCCCGGCCGTCACCGTCTCCAGCAGCGGCAGCCGGCCCAGGTCGCGCACCGCGCCGATCTCGCGGATCACCCGGCGGCTGTCCTCGGCCTCCTCGCCGATGAAGGCCACGCCCGCCACCCGGCAGCCCGCGGCCCGCAGCGCCACCAGCGACAGCAGCGCATGGTTGATCGTGCCCAAGGCGGTGCGGCAGCACAGCACCACCGGCGCGCCCCAGCCGGCGATGACCTGCAGGTAAAGCAGCCGCCGGGTCAGCGGCACCATCAGCCCGCCCGCGCCCTCGACCACCAGCGGGCCGGCCACCTGCGGCAGCGCCAGCCGCGCCGGATCGATCTCGACCCCCCCGCGCTCGGCCGCCAGATGCGGCGAGGCCGGCAGCCGCAGCCGATAGACCTCGGCCAGCACCGGCCGGCCGGACAGCCGCGCGACGGTCTCGCTGTCGGTCTCCTCCTCCAGCCCGGCCTGCACCGGCTTCCAATAGCTCGCCCCCAGCGCGCGGGTCAGCCCGGCGCTGAAGACCGTCTTGCCGATGCCGGTATCGGTGCCCGCCACGATCACCGCACCCATGCCGCCTCCAGCGCCGCAAACAGCGCCGCGATCTCGGCCGCCCCGACATTGCCGGTGACGGACAGGCGCAGCCGCGCCGTCCCCCTGGGCACCGTCGGCGGCCGCACCGCGCGGACGTCGAAGCCCTGCGCCTGCAAGGCCGCGGCCAGCGCCAGGGCCCGATGGTCGTCGCCGACGATCACCGGAACGATCTGGCTCTGTGCCGCGATGCCGCAGCCCCGCGCCGCATCGCGCGCCTGCGCCATGCGCGCCCGCGCGCCCGCGACCAGCGCCGGATCATCCGCCAGCGCCCGCAAAGCCGCGCGCAGCACCGCCGCCGACAAGGGCGAGGGCGCGGTGGCATAGACGAAGGGCCGCGCCCGGTTCACCAGCACCTCGACCAGCACCCGGTCGGCGCAGACCAGCGCGCCCGAGGCGCCCAGCCCCTTGCCCCCGGTATGCAGCGTCACCAGCGCGCAGCCCAGCCCATGCGCCAGCCCCCTGCCCTGCGGGCCGAAGACGCCGGTCGCATGCGCCTCGTCCACCACCAGCACCGCATCCTCGCGCGCGGCCAGCGCCGCCAGCGCCGGCAAGGGCGCCAGGTCGCCCTCCATCGAATAGACGCTCTCGACCGCGATCCAGACCCGGCCGCGCCCGCCGCCCGCGCGCCATTCCGCGACGACCCGCGCCGCATCCGCGGCATCGTTATGGGCAAAGCCGCGGCATTGCGCCCGGCCCAGCCGCATCCCCTCATGCGCGCTGGCATGGACCAGCGCATCGTGCAGCACCAGGTCGCCCTGCATCGGCAGCGCCGAAAAGATCGCCTGGTTGGCCTGGAAGCCGCCGCCCATGTAAAGGCACGCCTCGGCGCCAAAGAAATCCGCCGCCTCGGCCTCCAGCGCCTCATGCTCGCCGTGGTTGCCGCGCAAAAGCCGCGACCCCCCTGCCCCCAGCGCCACGCCGCGCGCCAGCGCATCCCGCGCCGCCCCGGCCAGCAGTTCCGACCCCGCCAGCCCCAGGTAGTCGTTCGAGGCGAAGTCCAGCCCCGCGGCCGGCGCCACCCGCCGCAGCCGCCCGCGCCGCGCCAGCGCGTCCAGCGCCGCCCGATGCCGCGCAAAGCTCATGCCGCGCAGCCTTCCTGCGACGCGTCCAGCACCTCGGCCCGCAGCCCGAGCCTCGCGAACAGCCGCGCATCCTTGTCCTCGCCGGGATTGCCGGCGGTCAGCAGCGTGTCGCCGACGAAGATCGAATTGGCCCCGGCAAAGAAGCACATCGCCTGCATCTCGTCGCTCATCTCGGACCGCCCGGCCGACAGCCGCACATGGGATGTCGGCATCAGGATGCGCGCCGTGGCGATGGTGCGCACCATCTCGATCGGGTCGAGCTTGGGCACATCCGCCAGCGGCGTGCCCGCCATCGGCATCAGCATGTTGATCGGCACCGATTGCGGCGGCACCTCCAGCCCGGCCAGCGTCTCCAGCATGGAGATGCGGTCCTCCTCGGTCTCGCCCATGCCGACGATGCCGCCGGCGCAGACGTTGATGCCGGCCGCCTGCACCCGCTCCAGCGTCTCGATCCGGTCCTGGAAGGTCCGCGTGGTGATGATCTCGGAATAATAGCGCTCCGAGGTGTCGATATTGTGGTTGTAATAGTCCAGCCCCGCGTCCTTCAGCCGCAGCGCCTGGTCCGCGTCCAGCATGCCCAGCGTCATGCAGGTCTCCATCCCCAGGGCCTTGACGCCGCGGATCATCGCCAGCACCGCCGGCATGTCGCGTTCCTTGGGCGAACGCCAGGCCGCGCCCATGCAATAGCGCGTGGCCCCGGCCTCCTTGGCGCGCCGGGCCTCGGCCAGCACCCGCTGCACCTCCATCAGCTTCGAGGCCGACAGGTCCGAGCCGTTGCGCGCCGATTGCGAGCAATAGGCGCAATCCTCGGGGCAGCCGCCGGTCTTGATCGACAAGAGCTTGGAGCATTGCACGACATTCGGGTCGAAATGCGCCCGATGCACGGTCTGGGCCTGGAACAGCAGTTCCATCAGCGGCTGGCGATAGATCTCGGCGGCGCGGCGCGATTGCTGGGGCATGGATACCTCCCTGAGCCTCATGTGGAGATATCTATAAAACCGGCAGGGCCGCTTTGTTAATCCGTATATATTATCTATTATTTCAGGGAACAATCGCCGACTGGCTGGGCGGGCACCCCTTCGCCAGGCAAAAGGGCGCCCTGCCCGCTCAATCGTCCCGTCCCCTTTCCTGGAAACTGGCCGGATCAAACAGGACTTCGACCGACAGGCCGCTGCGGTCCTGGCCGTGGACCTCGTAGCAGCCGTCCTCCATCTCGATCTTGCGGACGGTCCAGCCCTTGGCGGCCAGGTCGGCCCGCAATTCGTTGGCCGGACGCCGCTGGTCTTGCGGCACATGGCAGCGGTCATGGGCGACGGCGGGGGTCGCCAGGGCCAGAATGGCCGGGATCAAGGCAACAAGACGCATGATTCTTTCTCCTGCATTTGCGTTCCGTGCCACCGCAATAGCAGGACCGGGCTGACAGCCCGCTTACAGCGCCCGCGGCGCTCAGGGGCCCAGGATGCGCAGCTTGCCGACGCGCCCGTCGCAGCGCTGCACGGCGATGCGCAGCCGCTCCAGCAGATGGGTCTGGACGTAATTGGCATGAAAGCGGCTGGGCGCGAACAGCGTCAGGCAGGTCTCGTTGCGCTCGGCCTCCATCAGCCCGGCGAACCAGGCGTCGAACAGCGCCGGATCCTCCTCGGCCAGCCGGGCGCGCGCCTCGGCCCACAGCCCCTCGGCCGGCATCGGCTCGGGCCGGTGCAGCGGCACGACATTATTGGCCGGCTCGGCCCGGCGGCCGCCGACACGCTCGACGAAATCCGGGCCGATGTTCGGCCATTCCGCCTTTGTATCCAACAGGATACGCTCAAGGTTCAGGCCCAGGACCGACACCCGGCCGCGCGCGCCCTGCTGCTTGATCTCGATCCAGCCAAGGGCGCGCAGCTTGGCCATCTCGCGCTTGACGGTGCGCTCGTCCACGCACCACAGCCGGGCGATCTCGCGCTGGCCGATGGTCAGTTCGTCGCGCTGCCAGTTATAACGGGTGGTGATCAGCGCCATCAGCCGCAGCACCAGGCGCTGGCGATGCTTGTCGCCGGCCAGCCCATGCGCCATCATGGCCGAGAGCAAGTCGTATTTCTTCGCCGCCGCCTCTCGGCCGACGGCACGGATCACCTGCATGTCTGCTCCTGCGCCCCGGTATTCCCGGCTGCCTTCCATCTGCCCGCCTTGTCCTGCCTGCCGGGCAAGACCGGGATGACGGCGTCGGTTTGCCACCGTTTGAAACGCTTTTCGTCATCCCTTCCGTATTTGCGTCCTGAAATCCGATTCTGTCAAGCGATTCCCCGCCGGCCCGGTTTCCCGGTCCAAATCATCAAAGAAAATCGGTATCAAATGGTATAGGGGGTCATCCAGGCCGTCCCCCAATAGCGGCGTTTTGTCCCCCAATCCGGGATGCAACGCGCCAACCCGTCCCCCATTTCCGCGTTAGCGTTCCGGGTTTTGCGGCCCAGGGATTCGCCGGCCGATTCGCCGGGCGATGCAGGAAAACCCCGCAATCTCCGCATCCTGGCCATTCCATTAAAACGCCTTTTGCCAAATGTGCAAATCCGGCGTAAAAGCGAAACGGAAGAAAATCTGCGTCCTAGAAATACAGGCATCCTATGTATACGCACGAAGACCTCGCCAAGCTGCAGGCGCAATCCTTGAAGATGCAGGGCTGGATCCGGCGCCAGACCTTCAGCCCGGCCAATGAAAAGACGCTGCGCCGCTTCTCCAGCTGGGAGGTGGCCGAGCTGATCTTCCGCATCAACCAGTCCACCTTCCGCGGCAAGCTCGCCGCCGAGCCGAACCTTCCCCTCGGGGAAGTCGAGGAGGACGGCCGCCAGCGCTGGTTCTCGCTCGACGAGATCAACGAGCTGCGCCGCCGCATCCGCATCAACCGCAAGACGCTGATGCCCTGGCGGGCCGAGGGCAAGCGCGCCTTCCGCGCCGCCATCGCCAACTTCAAGGGCGGCGCCGGCAAGTCGACGGTGGCGCTGCACTTCGCCCATGCCGCGGCGCTGGACGGCTACCGGGTGCTGGTCGTCGACTTCGACCCGCAGGCCACGCTGTCGCATTCCATGGGCCTGACCGACGTGGGCGAGGACCATACCGTCTGGGGCATCATGGCCCGCGACCTGGAGCGCGAGACCGACCGCATGAACGCCGCCGCCCGCGGCGCCGAGTCCGGCACCGCGCTCCCGCAGCGTAAGCTGCCGGCCTCGATCCGCGACATGGGCCTGGGCATGCTGCGCCCGGCGGACTTCATCAAGCCGACCGCCTGGCCGACCATCGACATCATCCCGAGCTGCGCCAACGCCGCCTTCGTCGAGTTCGCCAGCGCGCAATACCGGCACCTGAACCCGGAATGGACCTTCTTCGGTGCGGTGTCGCGCTTTCTCGACAGCCTGGCGGACGATGCCTATGACCTGATCCTCTTCGACTGCCCGCCGGCCATCGGCTACCAGTCGATGAACGCGGTCTTTGCCGCCGACATGCTCTATATCCCCTCGGGCCCCGGCTATTGGGAATACGACTCGACCACCAGCTTCATCGGCCAGCTGTCCGAGGCGCTGGAAGACCTGTCGCATGGCTTCGAAAACTTCCCCACGGGGAAGATCAAGCTGCCCAAGGCCTTTGCCGACATCCGCTTCCTGATGACGCGCTACGAGCCGTCGAACGAGCTGCACCAAGCGATGTATGGCGCCTTCCAGCAGGTCTTCGGCCAGCATATGGCCCAGCACCCGATCGAGCTGACCCGCGCGGTCGAGCAATCCGGCCGGTTCCTGTCCTCGATCTACGAGATCGACTATCGCGAGATGACGCGCGGCACCTGGCGCCGGGCGCGGGCGACCTTCGACCAGGCCTATGAGGAGTTCAAGTCCCATGTCGTCGCCGCCTGGGACAAGCTGGAGGGCGAGGCATGAGCCGCAAGCGCCGCATGTTCGAGATCGAGATGCCGGACGAGCCCGCCGCGGCCGTGCCGGAAACCTTCCCCGCGGGGAAGGAGGAAAAGGAGCATCGCCGCGGCCCGATGGCCACCGCCATCACCGAGACCGCCGAATCCACCCGCGACCGCGCGCGGCTGGAGGCGCAGATCCGGGCCGAGAACGATGCGCTGGCGCAGGAACATGTGCGGCTGAAGCGCGCCGGGCTGATCACCGACCTGATCCCGCTGGACGCCATCGACGCGCAGAAGCTGATCCGCGACCGCGCCGCCGGGCCGGATTACGAGCTGACCGAGCTGGTCGAGTCGATCCGCGACATCGGCCTGTCGAATCCGATCCGGGTCGAGCCGGCCGAGGACGGCCGCTATGAGCTGATCCAGGGCTGGCGCCGGCTGTCGGCCTATCGCCAGCTGCTGGAAGAGACGGGCGACGTCGAGAAATGGGGCCGCATCCCGGCCGGCATCGCGGCGCGCGGCGACGAGCTGGAGCGGCTATACCGGCGCATGGTCGACGAGAACATGGTGCGCAAGGACATCTCGTTTGCCGAGATGGCGCAGCTGGCGCTGCATTACGCCATGGACCCCGTGACCGAGGAGAACGACCCCGAAAAGGCGGTGGCGATCCTGTTCAAATCCGCCGGCTACCAGAAGCGCAGCTATATCCGCAGCTTCATCCGGCTGGTCGAGGCCCTGGGCGATGCCTTGCTTTACGCGCCCGACATCCCGCGTGCGCTGGGGCTGGCGCTGGCGCAACGGCTGGACGAGGTGCCGGGCACGGCGGCCGCGATCCGGGCCGAGCTGAAGAACTGGGATTCGCGCTCGGTCAAGGACGAGCTGGAGCTGCTGCGCCGCTATGCCGGGCTGGCGGGCGACGAGGAATCGCCGGCCGCCGCGCCGCGCAGCACCACGCCGACCGTCCCCGCGGGGAAGGCCCGCATCAGCTTCCAGATCCAGCGGCCGCAGGGCAGCGCCAAATGCACCGCCTCGAACGGGCGGCTGGAGATCCGGCTGCCGCGCGACTTCTCGGCCGTGGACCGGCGCAAGCTGGAGGCGGCGGTGCGGGTGATGCTGGAGAGCCTGGATTGACCTTCCCCATGGGGAAGGTCCGGTCCCCGCCGCGGGCCTTTCGGGGCCGGCCAGGGGCATCGGGGCAGGGGGGTGAACACCCCCTCTTCCAGTGATCCGCAAAATGGGGTTATTCTGCGGATAAGGCTGCTTGCAGGTCGGGAAACATGCCATCCGCTTCGGACATAGAATATCACGGAAAATCGGTCGCGCACCAGTTTTTTGATGCCTCGGCGTGGTTTTCCGCCGAGGCCGGGCAGGCCGCGGAACTGGCCCGCGCCGCATTCGCGCTGGGGCGGCTGGAGGGCGCGGTGGTGGCGCTGGAGCCCGAGGCGCGGGCCGGCGCCAACCGCCGGCTGGCGCTGATCGAGGTCGAGGCGATGCTATGGGCGCAGGGCACGCCCTTGCGCCGCGAGGAGATCGGCCGCGACCTGATGGAGGCGCGGGCCGGCGCCGACCTGGAGGCGATGCGGCTGGCGCGCTGGGGCATCCGCCGGCTGGAGGGGCAGGGCGATGCGCGCGACCTGCGCGGCTTCCTGGGGCTGCACCGGGCCGCGGTTTCCGGGCTGGACGAGCTGTTGGCGACGCGGCCGACGGGCCGGGATTTCGACGCGGCGGTGGCCGAGTTCCGCGACCTGGCCGGGCAGGTCGCAGGGCTGTCGCCCCTGGTCAGGGCGGCGGCGCTGCGGGTGTTGTGGCGGCTCTGCGGGCTCTCGGCGCCCGAGATGCTGGCCGAGCCCGCGACATGGACCGCGCGCGACATGGCCGAGGGCTGCGAGGCGCTGCGCTTCGTGCCGCTGGGCCGGCATGGCCGCGGGGTCTGGGTCGATGGCGGCAGCCCGGCCGAGCGCGTGGCGCGGCATCTTGCCGCAGTCACCGCCGGGATCCAGGATGCGCGGCACGAACTGGCGCGGGTGGCCGACTGGCAGGCCCGCGCGCTGGAGGCGATGGCCGGGGTCAAGGGCGAGAACGCCGGCCGGGTGATCCGGGCGCTGGCGGCGCATCCCTTGCTGAACGCGGCGATGCTGGAGGAAAGCGCCGGCATCAGCCGCGACACCGCCGAGCGGATGCTGTCGCGGATGAAGGCACTGGGCCTGGCGCGCGAGATCACCGGCGGGCGGCGGTTCCGGCTGTGGATGCTGGCGGGCTGAGCGCGTCGCGGCGGAAGGCGGCCGGCGTGGTGCCGGCGATCTTCAGGAAGGCGCGGTGGAAGGCGCTGGGTTCGCCATAGCCCAGGCGGGCGGCGATCTCGGCCACGCTGAGGTCGGTGTCGCGCAGAAGCTGGCGGGCGCGCATCAGCCGGATCTCGGCGCGGATGGCGGCGAAGCCCTGGCCCTCGGCCCGCAGGCGACGGCGCAGGGTGGCGGGGGCCAGGCGCAGCTCGGCGGCGAGGCGGTCGAAATCCGGCCAGTCCTCGGGCACGGCGGCGCGCAGCCGGGCGCGGATGCGCACGGAAAGCCCCTGGTCGTGGCGATAGCGCAGAAGGATGTTGGCGGGCGCGCCGCGCAGGAAGCCTTCCAGCGCCTTTTCGCTGCGGATGGTGGGCAGGGCGAGGTAGCTGGCGGCAAAGGTCAGCCGGCTGGCGGGCTGGCCGAAATGCACCGGCGCGCCGAAGAACTGGTGGTAGTCGCGGCGGTTCTCCGGGGCGGGGCAGGCGAAATCCACCTGCATCAGCGGGATGCGGCGGCCGATCAGCCAGCACATGACACCCAGCAGGATCAGCCAGTAGGTGCGATAGGCGAAGGCGCGGCGCGGCGGGCCGGCGTCGCGCAGCACGATCTCGGCCTGGCCGTCGCGCAGGCGCAGGGTGCCGGTGGGGTCGTCGAGCGTGACCGACAGGAACAGCAGCGCCCGGCGCAGGGCGCGCTCCAGCGTGCCGGCATGCAGCGCCGCCTGGCAGAGCAACTGGAAGCTGCCGGGGCGCATGGGGCGGGCGGCCTCGTCGAAGAACTCGTCGCGGATGCGGTCGGCGATGGCCAGCCAGAGCTTGCCGTATTGCAGGTTCGAGACCGGCTCGCCCAGGGCCGGGATGCCGGATTGCGCCAGGAGCGGCGCGGGGTCGATGCCGCGGCGGTGAAGGCAGTCCAGCGCGTCCTCGACGAAGCCGGGGGTGATGGTGCGGCGTTCCATGGCGCCCCTTGTTGCAAAACCGATCAGATATTCTGGCCGCCAATGGCATTGTTTGCAATGTCGCCGGCGCTAAGCTGCCGCCGAACTCGGGGAAACCGCGTCATGCGGGAGAGTTGAGGAGGAGAGACATGTCGGCGACCACCCTGTCCCGGACGCGCTATGACGAGGCCGTGGCGCGGTTCCGTATCGAGGACGCCATCGCCGGGCTGCGCGGCGACCTGGAGACCGGGCTGAACGCCTGCGTCGAATGCTGCGACCGCCATTGCGGCGCGAACCGGGTGGCGCTGCGCTGCCTGTCGCCGGACGAGGCGCTGACGGAATACACCTTCGAGGACCTGCGCGGCATGGCGGCGCGGGCGGCGAACCTGATGCGCGACAAGGGCATCCGGCCGGGCGACGTGGTCGCCGGGCTGTTGCCGCGCACGGTCGAGCTGGTCGCCACGGTGCTGGGCGCCTGGCGGCTGGGCGCGGTCTACCAGCCGCTGTTCACCGCCTTCGGCCCCAAGGCGATCGAGCATCGGCTGAGGACCAGCGGCGCCAAGCTGGTGGTGACGAATGCCGCCCAGCGGCCCAAGCTGGACGAGGTCGAGGACTGCCCGCTGGTCGCCGTGCTGCGCGGCGACGGGCCGCTGGCGCCGGGCGACGTGGATTTCCGCGAGGCGCTGGCCATGGCCTCGGACGCGTTCGAGCCGGTGATGCGGCGCGGCGAGGATCTGTTCATGATGATGTCCACCTCGGGCACCACCGGACTGCCCAAGGGGGTGCCGGTGCCCTTGCGGGCGCTCTTGGCCTTTGGCGCCTATATGCGCGATGCGGTGGACCTGCGCGAAAGCGACGTGTTCTGGAACATTGCCGATCCGGGCTGGGCCTATGGGCTGTATTACGCGCTGACCGGGCCCTTGCTGCTGGGGCAGGCGACGATCTTCTACGAGGGCGGCTTTACCGCCGAGACCACCTATCGCATCATCGGGCGCATGGGGGTGACGAGCCTTGCCGGCTCGCCCACCGCCTACCGGCTGCTGATCGCGGCGGGGCCGGAGGCGGCCGCGGCGGTCAAGGGGCAGCTGCGGGTGGTGAGTTCCGCAGGCGAGCCGCTGAACCCCGAGATCATCCGCTGGTTCGCCGAGCATCTGGCGGTGCCGATCCATGACCATTACGGCCAGACCGAGATGGGCATGTGCGTGAACAACCATCACGGGCTGGAGCATCCGGTGCGTCCGGGCTCGGCCGGCCTCGCCATGCCGGGCTATCGCGTGGTGGTGCTGGACGATGCGGGCTGCGAACTGGGGCCGAACCAGCCGGGCGTGCTGGCCGTCGACATGAAGCGGTCGCCGCTGATGTGGTTTTCGGGCTACCTGAACCAGGCGACGCCGGCGCTGGCGGGGGGCTATTACCGCACCGGCGATTCGGTGGAGTTCGAGCCGGACGGGTCGATCAGCTTCATCGGCCGGTCGGACGATGTGATCACATCCTCGGGCTATCGCATCGGCCCCTTCGACGTGGAAAGCGCGCTGATCGAGCATCCGGCCGTGGTCGAGGCGGCGGTGGTCGGCGTGCCCGACCCCGAGCGGACCGAGGTGGTGAAAGCCTTCGTCGTGCTGGCCAAGGGCGTCGAGGGGACCGAGGCGCTGCGCGAGGAACTGGCGCAGCATGTCAAGAAACGCTTGTCGGCCCATGCCTATCCCCGGATGATCGAGTTTGTCGCCGACCTGCCGAAGACGCCGAGCGGCAAGATCCAGCGCTTCATCCTGCGCAAGGCGGAAGTCGAGAAACTGGCGCAGAGGTAGGGGGATACCATGCAGATGGAGAACGGGGTTTTTGTGATCACAGGTGCCGGCTCCGGCCTGGGCGCGGCGGTGGCGCGCATGGCGGTCGGCGCGGGTGCGCGGGCGGTGTTGCTGGACGTGAATGCCGAGGCCGGCGCGGCGATGGCGGCGGAACTGGGCGCGGCGGCGCGTTTCGTCAGGACCGACGTGACCAGCGGCCCGGAGGGCGAGGCGGCCATCGCCGCGGCGCTGGAGGCTTTCGGCCGGATCGACGTGGCGGTGAACTGCGCCGGCGTCGCGCCGGGCGAGAAGATCGTCGGGCGCGAGGGACCGCATGGGCTGGAGAGCTTTGCCCGCGCCATCCAGATCAACCTGGTGGGCACGTTCAACATGCTGCGGCTGGCGGCCGATGCCATGGCGAAGAACGCGCCGGGCGAGGGCGGCGAGCGCGGGGTGATGGTCAACACCGCCTCGATCGCGGCCTATGACGGGCAGATCGGGCAGGCGGCCTATGCGGCCTCGAAGGGCGGCGTCGCGGCGCTGACCCTGCCGGCGGCGCGGGAACTGGCGCGGCACGGCATAAGGGTGATGACCATCGCGCCGGGCATCTTTGCCACGCCGATGATGGCCGGGCTGCCGCAGGAGGTGCAGGACAGCCTGGGCGCCAACGTGCCTTTCCCGCCGCGGCTGGGCAATCCTGCGGAATATGCGGCGCTGGTGCGCCATATCGTCGAAAACCAGATGCTGAACGGCGAGGTCATCCGGCTGGACGGCGCGCTGCGCATGGCGCCGAAATAAGGCCGCCGAAATAGGGGAGAGTCATCATGAGCACCGATCCGATTGTCATCACGGGCGCGGCCCGCACGCCGATGGGCGGCTTCCAGGGCGATTTCGCCGGGGTCGAGGCCGCGGCGCTGGGCGCGACCGCGATCCGCGCCGCGCTGGGGGGCCTGGACCCGCAGGCGGTGGACGAGATCATCATGGGCTGCGTGCTGCCCGCCGGCCAGGGCCAGGCCCCGGCGCGGCAGGCGGCGCTGGGCGCGGGCCTGCCCCTGGGCGCGGGGGCCACGACCGTCAACAAGATGTGCGGCTCGGGCATGAAGGCGGCGATGCTGGGCCATGACCTGATCCTGGCCGGCTCGGCCGATGTCGTGGTCGCGGGCGGCATGGAAAGCATGTCGAACGCGCCCTATCTGCTGCCGAAGGCGCGCTCGGGCTATCGCATGGGCCATGGGCAGGTCATGGACCACATGTTCCTGGACGGGCTGGAGGACGCCTATGACAAGGGCCGGCTGATGGGCACATTCGCCGAGGATTGCGCCGAAGCCTATCAGTTCACACGGCAAGCGCAGGACGAGTTCGCGATTTCCTCGCTGACCCGCGCGCAGAAGGCGATTGCCGCCGGGCATTTCGCGGGCGAGATCGCGCCGGTGACGGTCAAGGGCCGCGGCGGCGAGGTGGTGGTCGATACCGACGAGCAGCCGGGCAAGGCACGGCTGGACAAGATCCCGACGCTGAAGCCGGCCTTCCGGCCGGGGGGCACGGTGACGGCGGCGAACAGTTCCTCGATCTCGGACGGGGCGGCGGCGCTGGTCTTGATGCGGGCCTCCGAGGCCGAGCGGCGCGGGCTGACCCCGCGGGCGCGGATCGTCGGGCACGCGACCTTTGCCGACAAGCCGGGGCTGTTTCCGACCGCGCCCATCGGTGCGGTCCGGCGGTTGCTGGAGCGGACCGGGACGGCGCTTTCGGATTACGACCTGTTCGAGGTGAACGAGGCTTTCGCCGTGGTCGCCATGGCGGCGATGCGCGACCTTGGCCTGTCGCATGAGGTGGTGAATATCCATGGCGGCGCCTGCGCACTGGGCCATCCCATCGGCGCGTCGGGTGCGCGGGTGCTGGTCACGCTGCTGGCGGCGCTGGAGACGCATGGCGGCCAGCGCGGCATCGCCACGCTTTGCATCGGCGGGGGCGAGGCGACGGCGGTCGCCATCGAGAGGATGGCATGATGCTGACCGAGGAACAGGAGCAGATCCGCGATGCCGTGCGCGACTTTGCGCAAGAGCGGCTGGCGCCGGGGGCGGCGGCGCGCGACCGGGCGCATGAATTTCCGCGCGCCGAACTGACCGAGATGGGCGAACTGGGGTTCCTGGGCATGCCGGTGCCCGAGGAACATGGCGGCTCGGAAACCGGCGCGGTCGCCTATGCGCTGGCGCTGGAGGAGATCGCGGCGGCGGACGGGGCGTGCTCGACCATCATGTCGGTGCATAGCTCGGTCGGCTGCGTGCCCATCCTGCGCTTCGGCACCGAGGAGCAGAAGGCGCGCTTCCTGCCCAGGATGGCGAGCGGCGAATGGATCGGCGGCTTTGCGCTGACCGAGCCGCATGCCGGCTCGGACGCGTCGAACCTGCGCACGCGGGCGCGGCGCGAGGGCGGGTATTATGTCATCGACGGCAGCAAGCAGTTCATCACCAGCGGCAAGAACGGCTCGGTGGTGATCGTCTTTGCCGTGACCGATGCGGCGGCGGGGAAGAAGGGGATTTCCGCCTTCATCGTGCCGACGGATACGCCGGGCTACGAGGTGGTCTCGGTCGAGCACAAGCTGGGGCAGCATTCGTCGGACACCTGCGCGCTGGCGTTCAGCGGCATGCGGGTGCCGGTCGAGAACCGGCTGGGCGAAGAGGGCGAGGGCTACAAGATCGCGCTGTCGAACCTGGAGGGCGGGCGCATCGGCATCGCCGCGCAGGCGGTCGGCATGGCGCGCGGCGCCTATGAGGCGGCGCTGGCCTATGCGCGCGAACGCATCACCTTCGGCCGGCCGATCATCGAGCATCAGGCGGTGGCCTTCAGGCTGGCCGACATGGCGGTGCAGATCGACGCGGCGCGGCTGATGGTGCTGCGCGCGGCGCAGTTGCGCGAGGCGGGCAAGCCCTGCCTGACCGAGGCCAGCATGGCCAAGCTTTTCGCCTCGGAAATGGCGGAGAAGGTCTGTTCGGCGGCGATCCAGATCCATGGCGGCTACGGCTACCTGGCCGATTACCCGGTCGAGCGCATCTATCGCGACGTGCGCGTGACCCAGATCTACGAAGGGACGAGCGAGGTGCAGCGCCTCGTCATCGCCCGCAACCTGTGAGGGGGAGCATGGCTGAGCTGATCGAGATCACGCGGGAGGGTCGGGTGGCGCTGATCCGCCTGAACCGGCCCGAGGCGCTGAACGCGCTGAACTCGGCCCTGGCCGAGGAATTGACGGCGGCGGCCGAGGCGCTGGACGCGGACCGGGGGGTGGGGGCCATCGTCGTCACCGGCTCGGACCGCGCCTTCGCCGCGGGGGCGGATATTTCGGAAATGGCCGAGAAGAGCGCCGAGGAGATGGTCGAGGCGGATTTCTTTGCCATCTGGGACCGCTTCGCCGCGACGCGCACGCCGAAGATCGCGGCGGTGAACGGCTATGCCCTGGGCGGCGGCTGCGAGCTGATGATGATGTGCGATTTCGCCATCGCCGGCGAGGGGGCGAAATTCGGCCAGCCCGAGGTCAAGCTGGGGGTGATCGCCGGCATGGGCGGCACGCAGCGGATGACGAAGCTGATCGGGCGGGCGCTGTCGATGGACCTGCACCTGACCGGGCGGATGATGGACGCGGCCGAGGCGCTGCGCGCCGGGCTGGTGGCGCGGGTGGTGCCCGACGATCAGGTCGTGCCCGAGGCGATGGCGGCGGCGCGGCAGATCGCCGGCTATTCGCGGCCGGCGACGCGGCTGGCGCGCGAGGCGGTGATGCGGGCCGAGGAGCTGTCGCTGGCCGAGGGCGTGGCCTGGGAACGGCGGCTGTTCCACCGGCTGTTCGGCACCGAGGGCCAGCGCGAGGGCATGCGGGCCTTCCTGGAAAAGCGCAAGCCGGAGTTTCACCGCGACTGACCGGAACCGGGGGCGGCAGCCCGCCGGCCGGGCGGCGCTTTGCGTTGCGCGGCGGGCGGGCGGCGTGTAGAACCTGCCCGATTGAGCGTTGCGAAGGGAGCCCGTGCATGCGCAGAGTTGTCGTCACCGGACTGGGGATGGTCACGCCGCTGGCCTCGGGGGTCGAGGAGACCTGGTCGAGGCTTCTGGCCGGGGAATCCGGCGCCGGACCGATCACCCGGTTCGACACCAAGGACGTGGCGACGAAATATGCCTGCGAGCTCCCCTTTGGCGACGGCTCGGGCGGGACGTTCAACCCCGACGACTGGATGGAGCCCAAGGACCGGCGCAAGGTCGACGACTTCATCCTTTACGGCATGGCCGCCGCGACGCAGGCGGTGAAGGATTCCGGCTGGGAGCCGGCGAACGAGGACGAGCGCGAGCGCACCGGGGTCATGATCGGCTCGGGCATCGGCGGGCTTTCCTCGATCGCCGATACCGCGGTGCTGATCAAGGAACGCGGGCCGAAACGGGTTTCGCCCTTCTTCATTCCGGGGGCGCTGATCAACCTGGTCTCGGGCCAGGTCTCGATCCGCTTCGGCTTCAAGGGGCCGAACCATGCGGTGGTCACGGCCTGCTCGACCGGGGCGCATGCCATCGGCGACGCGGCGCGGCTGATCATGCTGGGCGACGCGGACGTGATGATCGCGGGCGGCGCCGAGAGCCCGATCTGCGAGATCGGCATCGCCGGCTTCAACGCCTGCAAGGCGCTGTCCACCAAGCGCGAGGACGACCCCCAGGCGGCCAGCCGGCCCTGGGACGTGGACCGCGACGGCTTCGTCATGGGCGAGGGCGCCGGCGTCGTCGTGCTGGAGGAATACGAGCACGCCAAGGCGCGCGGCGCCAGGATCTATGCCGAGATCCTGGGCTATGGCCTGTCGGGCGACGCCTATCACATCACCGCCCCCAGCGAGGACGGCGACGGCGGCTTCCGCAGCATGACCAACGCGCTGAAGCGCGCCAACCTGACGCCGGGCGAGCTGGACTATATCAACGCGCATGGCACCTCGACCATGGCCGACGTGATCGAGCTGGGCGCGGTCGAGCGGCTGATGGGCGATGCGGCGGGCAATGTGGTGATGTCCTCGACCAAGTCGAGCATCGGGCACCTGCTGGGCGCGGCGGGCGCGGTCGAGGCGATCTTCTGCATCCTGGCGATCCGCGACCAGATCTGCCCGCCGACCATCAACCTGGACGACCAGGCGCGCGAGACGCCGATCGACCTGGCCGCCAATGCCGCGGTGCGGCGCAAGGTGGACCATGTGCTGTCCAACAGCTTCGGCTTCGGCGGCACCAATGCCAGCCTGGTGATGGGACGGGTCAAGGAATGATCTGGCGCCACATCGCGTCGAATTTCCTGACGCTGCTGATCGTGATCCTGATCGCGGTCGCGGCGGCCATCGCCTGGGGCAAGCACGAATACACCCGGCCAGGCCCCAGCGCCGTGGCCGCCTGCGTGCGCGTCGCCCCCGGCGCCAGCCTGAACGCGGTCAGCCAGCAGCTGGCCGAGCAGGGCGTGGTGTCCAATGCCTATATCTTCCGGGCGGGCGCCGATTATGCCGGGAAATCGCGCGATCTGAAATACGGCTCCTACCTGATGCCGCCGCAGTCCAGCATGGAGGAGATCGTCCGGGTCATCACCGCCGGCGGTCCCAGCACCTGCGGCACCGAGGTGGTGTTCCGCATCGGCGTGCGCGAGAACTCGGTGATCCTGCGCGACATGGATGCCGAGACCGGGGTCTTTGCCGAGCAGGCGAAATACAACCCCGCCAGCGAGCCCGCGCCCGAGGTCATCGCGGCCGCGGAGGCCAAGCCGGATGCGCGGCTGCGCATCTCGATCGCCGAGGGGGTGACGAGCTGGCAGGTGGCCGAGGGGCTGAAGCAGGCCGGCTTCCTGGGCGGCGAGATCGCGGACCTGCCCGAGGAGGGCAGCCTCGCCCCCGACACCTACGACGTCGAGAAGGGCGCCGACCGCGCCGCGCTGCTGGCCGAGATGGAGCGGCGGCAGGCGGCGATCCTGGCCGCGGCCTGGGAGGCGCGCGAGCCCGACCTGCCCTATGCCACGCCCGAGGAGGCGCTGGTCATGGCCTCGATCATCGAGAAGGAGACCGGGCAGCCGAACGAGCGGCGGATGGTGGCCAGCGTCTTTGTCAACCGGATGCGGCAGGGGATGCGGCTGGAGACCGACCCGACGGTGATCTATGGCATCACCGGCGGCAAGGGGGTCCTGGACCGCGGCATCCGCGCCTCGGAACTGCGGCGGCGCACGCCCTACAACACCTACCAGATCGACGGGCTGCCGCCGACGCCCATCGCCAATCCCGGCCGGGCCGCCATAGCCGCGGCGATGGACCCGGAAGATACCGATTACGTGTTCTTCGTGGCCGACGGCTCGGGCGGGCATGCCTTTGCCCGCACGCTGGAGGAGCACAACCGCAACGTCGCCCGCTGGCGCGAGATCGAGCGCCAGCGCGGCCAGCCGCTGTCGCCGGTGCAGGGCGACTGATCGGCCTTGCCGGAGGGCTGGTCGGTTTTTTTGGGTATTTGGGGAACGGAGAAGGCGCATGCCTGCGCCCCGGACCCGGCGGCGGCGGGTGTTGCGCCGGGCGTGCGCTGCGGTGTTGCATTCGGCAAGAGATTGTTCTTGTGGGGGAAATCGGCACCGCGGCGATCAACCGGGGGTTTTGCGTTGACTCGGCGCACGCCCTGAAGTAGAAATTACCCATGCTGGGAGAGATGGGCAAGCGGCCGGGGGGCGACCCCGAGGCCGCTTTTTTCATGTCTCGCTCGTGCGGACAGGCACACGAGGGCAGGGCGATCAAGAATGACCAAGAGTTTCGATCCGGGGCCGCAGGCGCCGGAAGGGCCTTTCGTGCCCGGCGCCGAGGCGGCGGACACAAACGTGCTGGAGATCGCGGATGGGCTGTTCCGGTCCTATGCGGCCGAGCTGAACCGGCTGCGGGAAAGGATCGAGGCCGGCGAGACCGGCGAGTTGAAGGAATCCGGCAAGCTGGTGCGCGAACTGCGGGCCGCGACCCAGATGGTGCTGGAGGAAAGGAGCAAGGTTGACAAGCTTCGCAAGGATGCTGCCGGGCGGGTCGGTGCAGGCGCACTCGACCTTGACGCGGCACGAGACGAGATCGGGCGCCGCCTGGCTTGCCTGCGCCGGGCCCGAGGAGGTTGACGCGTTCCTGGGGGGGCTGGGCGACAATGCGCTGGCGGCGCTGCCCTGGCTTTTCGAGTTCTGGGCGCTGCCGCACCAGCTGCCGCCCGAGGGCGACTGGAAGAGCTGGGTGATCATGGGCGGGCGCGGCGCGGGCAAGACCCGCGCCGGCGCCGAATGGGTGCGCGCCCAGGTCGAGGGCGCGACCCCCGGGGCGCCGGGCCGCGCGCGCCGGGTGGCGCTGGTCAGCGAGACGCTGGACCAGGCGCGCGACGTGATGGTGTTCGGGGAATCGGGGATCCTGGCCTCGTCCCCGCCGGACCGGCGGCCGGAATGGGAGGCGGGGCGGCGGCGGCTGGTCTGGCCGAACGGGGCCACGGCGCAGCTATACTCGGCCCATGAGCCCGAGGCGCTGCGCGGGCCGCAGTTCGACGCGGCCTGGGTCGACGAGCTGGCCAAGTGGAAGAAGGCCGAGGAATGCTGGGACATGCTGCAATTCGCGCTGCGGCTGGGGCCGCATCCGCAGCAGGTCGTCACCACCACGCCGCGCAACGTGGCGGTGCTGAAGCGGCTGTTGCGGCAGTCCTCGACCGTGACCACCCATGCGCCGACCGACGCGAACCGGGCCTATCTGGCCGACAGCTTCCTGGCCGAGGTGCAGGCGCGCTATGGTGGCACCCGGCTGGGGCGGCAGGAACTGGAGGGGCTGCTGCTGGAGGATGTCGAGGGGGCGCTGTGGAGCGCGGGCCTGCTGGAGCGCTGCCGCGCCGAGGCGGCGCCGGCGCTGTCGCGCATCGTCGTCGCGGTCGATCCGGCGGTGACGGCGGGGGCGGCTTCGGACGAATGCGGCATCGTGGTCGCCGGGGTGGTGGCCGAGGGGCCGGTGACGGATTGGCGGGCCTATGTGCTGGAGGATGCCTCGGTCCGGGGCGGGCCCCTGGACTGGGCGCGGGCGGCGATCGCGGCGATGCGGCGGCACGGGGCCGAGCGGCTGGTGGCCGAGGTCAACCAGGGCGGCGACCTGGTCGAGAGCGTGATCCGCCAGGTCGATCCGCTGGTGCCGTTCCGCGCCCTGCGGGCGGGGCGCGGCAAGGGCTTGCGCGCCGAGCCGGTGGCGGCGCTTTACGAGCAGGGGCGGGTCAGCCACCTGCGCGGGCTGGGGCTGCTGGAGGAGCAGATGTGCCGCATGACGGTCGCGGGCTATGACGGCAGGGGGTCGCCCGACCGGCTGGATGCGCTGGTCTGGGCGATCCACGAGCTGATGATCGAGCCGGGGGCGCATCACCTGCGCCCGGCGGTGCGGGGGCTTTAGGGGGCTTTGCCCCCCGCGCCTGCGGCCCCCCTCGACGGGGGGCCGCAGGCGCTCCCCCCAGGGTATTTTCGAAACGGAGAAGGGCCTTTCGGGGTCCGGGAGGGGTCGCGGGCGCGGCCCCTTTTTCATTGGGATTCAGGAGGAACCGATGGCATTTCCCTGGTTCGGGCGGGGGGCTGCGCCCGCGAGGCCGCCCGTCGCGGTCGAGAAGAAGGCCAGCGCCGCCGGCAAGCTGGTGGCGCTGGCGGCGGGTTCGGGCCGCGTGGTCTGGTCGCCGCGCGACACGGTCAGCCTGATGCGCCTGGGCTTCGTCGGCAATCCGGTCGGGTTCCGCGCTGTGCGGCTGATCGCCGAGGCGGCCGCCGCCGTGCCGCTGATCTGCCAGGACCGCGAGCGCCGCTATGAGGTGCATCCGGTGCTGGACCTCTTGCGCCGGCCCAATCCGGGCCAGGGCCGGGCCGAGCTGTTCGAGGCGCTCTACGGCCAGATCCTGCTGAGCGGCGACGGCTATCTGGAGGCGGTGGGCGAAGGCGCGAAAGGGCTGCCGGCCGAGCTGCACGTGCTGCGCGCGGACCGGATGGCGGTGGTGCCGGGGCCGGACGGCTGGCCGGTCGCCTATGAATATGGCGTGGGCGGGCGCAAGGTCCGCTTCGACATGGCCGGCAGTCCCGATCCGATCTGCCATATCCGCAGCTTTCATCCGCTGGACGACCATCACGGGCTGTCGCCCATGCAGGCGGCCGCGGTGGCGGTGGATGTCCACAACAGCGCATCCAGCTGGTCCAAGGCGCTTCTGGACAATGCGGCGCGGCCCAGTGGCGCCATCGTCTACCGCGGCGCCGACGGCCAGGGCAGCCTGTCGCCGGACCAGTACGAGCGCCTTGTGACCGAGATGGAGATGCATCACCAGGGCGCGAGGAACGCCGGGCGGCCGATGCTGCTGGAGGGCGGGCTCGACTGGAAGCCGATGGGGTTTTCGCCGAGCGACATGGAGTTCCACCAGACCAAGCTGGCCGCCGCGCGCGAGATCGCGCAGGCCTTCGGCGTGCCGCCGATGCTGATCGGCATTCCCGGCGAGGCGACCTATGCCAATTACGCCGAGGCGCACCGGGCCTTCTACCGGCTGACGGTGCTGCCGCTGGTCTCGCGCGTGGCCGGCGCCCTGGCCTGGTGGCTGTCCGAGCACCTGGGGGCCGAGATCGACCTGCGCGCCGATCCCGACCAGGTGCCGGCCCTGGCCGAGGAGCGCGACCAGCAATGGAAGCGCGTCGGCGAGGCCGGCTTCCTGACCCCGGCCGAGAAGCGGGCGGCGCTGGGGCTGCCGCCCTTGGCCGATGCGGAGGGGTGAGATGGAGGGCTCGCGTTTCGTCAAGGAGCCCTTCGACTGGCACGACCAGCGCCTGGAGACGCAGGAGCGGATCATGGCGCTGCAATTTTCCCAGGTGGAGCGCCGGCTGGAGCGCATCGAGGCGCTGATCGAGGGGCTGGAGCGGCGGTTGTGGATGACCGTCTATGGCGTCGTCGCGGTCATCCTGACCCAGGCGGTGCAGTCCATCCTGGAATATGCCCCGAAAGGAGGGTGAGGTGGATCGGAAGAATGACAGGCTGGAGTTGAAATATGCCGCCGGCGGGCCGGTGGTGGCCGAGGGCACGCGGATCGAGGGCTATGCGAGCCTGTTCGGCCTGACCGACCAGGGCGGCGACGTCGTGGTCCGGGGCGCCTATGCCGCCAGCCTGAAGCGGCTGGAGGCGCGCGGCGACCGGGTGCGGATGCTGTGGCAGCACGATCCCGCCCGGCCCATCGGCGTCTGGGAGGAGATCCGCGAGGACGAGAAGGGGCTTTGGGTCAAGGGGCGGCTCCTGCCCGAGATCGCCCTGGCCCGCGAGGCGGCGGCGCTGGTCGCGGCGGGGGCCATCGACGGGCTGTCGATCGGCTATCGCACCGTTTCCGCCGAGCGCGACGGCAAGGGCCGGCGCCTGCTTTCCGAGGTCGAGCTGTGGGAGGTGTCGCTGGTGACGTTCCCGATGCTGGCCGAGGCCAAGGTCGGGACCAAGTCGGACCGGCTGCACGAGATGGCGGCGGCCTTCCGGGCCGCGACGCTGGCGCTGCGCGCCAAGTGAGTTTCACCGAAACGGAGGGGATCATGACCGAGGTGAAAGCCGCGGCCGGGGCGGATGTGCCCGGCGACCTGGGGGCCGAGATGCTGGGTTTTGTCCAGGAGTTGAAGGCATTCCGCAGCGAGATTCAGAACCGATTGGAAGCACAGGAAGAACGCATGACCATGCTGGACCGCAAGACGATTTCCCGCGCCCGCGCCCCCCTGTCGGCCGAGGCCGACCAGGGCGCGCCGCACCAGAAGGCCTTCGACGCCTATATCCGCCATGGCGACGACGGCGCGCTGCGCGGCCTGCCGCTGGAGGGCAAGGCGATGACCACCGGCTCGGACGGGGGCTTCCTGGCGGCGCCGACGGTGGCCATGCAGGTGCAGGAGGCGCTGAACGTCACCGCCTCGCTGCGCCGGGTCGCGAATGTGGTGGCGGTGGAATCGGCCAGCTACGAGGTGCTGGTGGACATGGGCGACATCGCCCATGGCTGGGCCACCGAGGCCACGGCCCAGGCCGAGACCGGCACCCCCACCGTGCAGCGGGTGGTGATCCCGGTGCATGAGCTTTCCGCCATGCCCAAGGCCAGCCAGCGCCTGCTGGACGATGCCGCCTTCGACGTCGAGACCTGGCTGGCCGGGCGCATCGCCGAGAAATTCGCCCGCGCCGAGGCCATGGCCTTCATCGGCGGCGACGGCGTGAACAAGCCGCGCGGCATCCTGACCCATGCCAAGGCGCCGAACGGCACCGCGACCAATGTGCAGATCGGCACCATCCCGTCGGGCGGGAACGGCGATTTCGCCGCGACCAACCCGGCCAATGCGCTGATCGACCTGGTCTATGCGCTGGGCGCGCAATACCGTGCCAATGCGAGCTTCGTGATGAATTCCAAGACCGCCGCCGCGGTGCGCAAGATGCGCGACGCGGACGGCCGCTTCCTGTGGGCGGACAGCCTGGCCATGGGCCAGCCGGCGCAGCTTCTGGGTTATCCGGTGCTGGTCTGCGAGGACATGCCCGACATCGCGCAGGGCTCGCATTCCATCGCCTTCGGCGACTTCCGCTCGGCCTATACCATCGTCGAGCGGCCGGACCTGCGGGTGCTGCGCGATCCCTTCTCGGCCAAGCCGCATGTGCTGTTCTACGCCACCAAGCGGGTGGGCGGCGGCGTCACCGACGCCCGTGCCGTCAAGCTGATGGTCTTCGGCTGATCCGGGGCCGAAGCGGGGGCCGCGCCGAGGATCTGCGCCCTGCTGGCAAGTGCAACTGTCCGCGCGCGCGAGGGTGCAGCGGCGCGGCCCCCTTTTGCCCGAAGCCCTGCGAGTGGGAGAGACGAGGATGATGCTTGTGGAAGTGACGGCGCCCGCAGCCGGGGCGCTGCCCGTCGCGGTGCTGCGGGACCATCTGCGGCTGGGGACGGGGTTCGACCTGGGCGGCGCCGATGATGGGGCCGAGACCGCGGCGCTGGCGGGTTTCCTGCGCGCGGCCGTCGCCACCGTCGAGGCGCGCACCGGCAAGGTGCTGCTGGCCCGGCGGTTCCGGCTGCGGCTGGAGGAATGGCGCGACCCCGAGGGCCAGCCCTTGCCGCTGGCCCCGGTCGAGGCGGTCGAGGCGGTCGGGATCGCCGATGCGGCGGGCGCGGCGGTGCCGGTCGATCCGGCGGCCTGGCGGCTGGTGCCGGACATGCAGCGGCCGGTGCTGGCGCCGGTGGGGACGTTCCTGCCGGCGGTGCCCTCGGGCGGGTTCGCCGAGATCACCTTTCGCGCCGGGTTCGCGGCGGAATGGGCGGGGCTGCCGGCCGACCTGGCGCAGGCGGTGCTGCTGCTGGCCGCGCGCTATCACGAGGATCGCAGCTTCGAGGGCTCGGCGGGGGCGCTGCCCTTTGGCGTCAGCGCGCTGATCGAGCGCTGGCGCTCGGTCCGGGTGCTGGGGGGGCGCGGCCAGTCGCGCGGCCGGGCATGAGGGCGCCGCGGCCGACGGTGCCGCTGGTCGTGGAATCCCCGGTCCGGGTGCCCGACGGGATGGGCGGGTTCCGCCTGACCTGGCAGGAGGTCGGGCGCCTCTGGGCCGAGATGCGGTCGGGCGCGGGGGCGGAGCGCATCGCCGAGGTGGGGGCGCAGAGCGTCGTGACCTGGCGGATCACCGTCAGGGCGGCGCCTGCCGGCGATGCCCGCCGCCCGCGCCCCGAGCAGCGGCTGCGGCTGGGCGAGGGCGCGGCCGTCCGGCGCTTTCGCATCGAGGCGGTGGCCGAGAGCGATGCCGGCGGCCGCTGGCTGGTCTGCATCGCGAAAGAGGAGTCCCTGGCATGAGCTATCTTGCAACGGCCGCCCTGCAGGCCGCGGTCTATCGCCGCTTGCGCGAGGACGGCGCGCTGGCGGCGCTGGTGGGCGACGCGATCTATGACGCCATGCCGGTGGCGGCGCCGGCGGGGCTGTATGTCTCGCTGGGCCCCGAGGAGGTGCGCGACGCGGGCGACATGACGGCCGGCGGCGCGGTGCATGATTTCGTCGTCTCGGTGCTGTCGGGGGCCGAGGCGGCGGGCGGCTTCGGCGCGGTCAAGGCGGCGGCGGTCGCGGTCAGCGAGGCGCTGGAGGCGGCCGACATGGCGCTGGATCGCGGGCACCTGGCGGGGCTGTGGTTCCTGCGCGCCCGCGCGCGGCGGGCGGAAAACGGCGCGGGGCGGCGGGTCGACCTGACCTTTCGCGCGCGCATCGACCTGGGTTGAGGAGAGACGGTGATGGCGGTGCAGAACGGACGCGACCTGCTGATCAAGATGGACATGACCGGCGACGGCCATTTCGAGACCGTGGCGGGGCTGCGGGCGACCCGGCTGGGCTTCAATGCCGAGACGGTGGACGTGACGAGCCTGGAAAGCGAGGGGCGCTGGCGCGAGCTGCTGGCGGGCGCGGGGGTGCGCTCGGCCAGCATCTCGGGCTCGGGGGTGTTCCGGGACGGGACCACGGACGAGCGCGCGCGGCAGGTGTTCTTTGACGGCGAGGTGCCGCGCTTCCAGGTGGTGATCCCGGATTTCGGCACGGTCGAGGGGCCGTTCCAGATCACGGCGCTGGAATATGCGGGCAGTTACAATGGCGAGGCGACCTATGAGATTTCCATGGCAAGCGCGGGCGCGATCAGCTTCGTCGCGTTCTGAGATGGCCAATCCGCTGGCGGGCGAGGTCGAGATCTGGCTGGACGGGCGGCGCCATGTCGCCCGGCTGACGCTGGGCGCGCTGGCCGGGCTTGAGGCCGAGCTGGGCGCGGAAAGCATGATCGCGCTGGTCGAGCGCTTCGAGGGCGGGCGGTTTTCCAGCCGCGACGTGATGGCGGTGCTGGTCGCGGGCCTGCGGGCGGGCGGCTGGCCGGGCGGCATGGACGCGCTGGCCTCGGCGGACCTGCGCGGCGGGCCGGTCGCCGCGGCCCATGCGGCGGCGGCGCTGCTGGCGCGGGCCTTTCGCATCGAGGGCGCATGAGCGGCGGGCTGGACTGGCCGGGGCTGATGCGCATGGGCCTGGGCCCGGCGCGGCTGGGCGGGCTGGGGCTGACGCCCGCCGAGTCTGGGCGCTGACCCCGGCCGAGCTGGCGTTGATGCTGGGCGTCGAGGCGCGGGGCGCGGCGATGACGCGCGACCGGCTGGCCGAGCTGGTCGCGCGCTATCCCGACCGGCCCGCCGGTTAGCATGAGGGAAAAGGAGGCGCCGTCATGGCGAACAAGGACGGATTGGACCGGCTGGACGAGGACGGTCCCGCGCTGGGCCGGGGGCTGGAGCAGAGCGCGCGGCTGGCGGCGGAGTTCGACGCCGAGCTGGCGCGGCTGCGGGCCTCGATGGTCCATACCAACCGCGAGGTGGGCACGCTGACATCGGGCATCGGCAGCGGGCTGCGCCGGGCGTTCTCGGGGCTGGCCTTCGACGGCATGAAGCTGTCGGACGCGCTGAAGGGCATCGCGCGCAGCATGGCCGACAGCGCATTCGCCGTGGCGATGAAGCCGATCGAGCAGGCGCTGGCCGGGGCGATCGCGCAGGGGGTGAACGGCATGGTCTCGGCGGCGCTGCCCTTTGCGGATGGCGCCGCCTTCGCGCAGGGGCGGGTGATGCCCTTTGCCAAGGGGGGCGTGGTGAGCCAGCCGACCTATTTCCCGATGCGCGGCGCGACCGGGCTGATGGGCGAGGCCGGGGCCGAGGCGATCATGCCCTTGCGCCGCGGCGCGGACGGGCGGCTGGGGGTCGCGGCCCAGGGCGGGGGGCGGCCGGTCAGCGTGACCTTCAAAGTCTCGACCCCCGACGTGGCGGGGTTCCAGCGCAGCCAGAGCCAGATCGCCGCGCAGATGGGCCGGCTGCTGGCGCGCGGGGAAAGGAACGGGTGAGCCATGGCATTTCACGAGATCAGATTCCCGGCGAACCTGTCCTTCGGCTCGGTCGGGGGGCCGGAGCGGCGGACGGAAATCGTCGCGCTGACCAACGGCCACGAGGAGCGGCGCACGCCCTGGGCGCATTCGCGGCGGCGCTATGACGCCGGGCTGGGCTTGCGCTCGCTGGACGACGTGGCGGCGCTGATCGCCTTTTTCGAGGCGCGGGCCGGGCAGATGCACGGGTTTCGCTGGAAGGACTGGGCCGATTGCAAGTCCTGCGCGCCAAGCGCCGCGGTGAGCTTCCAGGACCAGGAGATCGGCATGGGCGACGGGGTGCGGCGCGAGTTTGCGCTGCGCAAGGCCTATGCCTCGGGTCCGGCGCGCTATTGGCGGCCGGTGGCGAAGCCGGTCCAGGGCACGGTGCTGGCCGGGGCCGGGAATGTCGAGCTGCGCGCCGGGGTGGATTTCGCGGTGGACTGGGCGACGGGCGTGGTCAGTTTCGCCGCACCGCCCGAGCCGGGGGCCGTGGTCACGGCGGGGTTCGAGTTCGACGTGCCGGTGCGCTTCGACACCGACCGGATCGCGGTCTCGGTCGCGTCCTTCCAGGCGGGCGACCTGCCGCAGGTGCCGGTGGTGGAGGTGCGGGCATGACCGAGACGATTGCGCGGGCCTGGGCGGTCGCGCGGCGCGACGGGCTGGTGCTGGGCTTTACCGACCACGACCTGGCGCTGTCCTTCGACGGCGTGACCTTCCGGCCCGACAGCGGGCTGAGCGCGCGGGCGCTGGTGCAGGGCCTGGGCCTGTCGGTGGACAACAGCGAGGCGGTGGGGGCGCTGTCGGACAGCGCCATCACCGAGCGCGACCTGATGGCCGGGCGCTGGGACGGCGCCGATGTGCGGCTGTGGGAGGTGGACTGGACCGACAGCGCGAACCGCCGGCTGGTCTTTCGCGGCCATCTGGGCGAGGTGGTGCGCAGCGGCGCGGCGTTCCGCGCCGAGCTGCGCGGCCTGTCCGAGCCGCTGAACCGGGCGCAGGGGCGGGTCTATCATCCGCGCTGCTCGGCCATGCTGGGGGACGGGCAGTGCCGGTTCGACCTGGCGCGAGCCAGCTATTCGGCCGAGGGCGTGGTCGAGGCCGAGGACGAGGGCCGGCTGGCGCTGTCGGGCATCGCCGGCCATGACGGCGGCTGGTTCGAGCATGGCCGGCTGGTCGTGCTGTCGGGCGCGGCCGAGGGGCTGTCGGGCCTGGTCAAGGCGGATGCCGCCCTGCCCGGCGCGCGGCGCGAGGTCGAGTTGTGGACCGCGCTGGGTATCCGGCCCGCCGCGGGCGACCGGGTGCGGCTGGAGGCGGGTTGCGACAAGCGGGCCGAGACCTGCCGGATGAAGTTCCTGAACTACCTGAACTTTCGCGGCTTTCCGCACCTGCCGCCCGAGGATTGGCTGATCGCGCCCAAGGTGAACCGATGAGCGCGGCCGTCGTTCGGGCGGCGCGGGCCTGGATCGGCACGCCCTATGTGCATCAGGGCTCGGTCAAGGGGGCGGGGACGGATTGCCTGGGGCTGGTGCGGGGGGTGTGGCGCGAATTGTGCGGCGCCGAGCCCGAGGCCATGCCGGCCTATACGCCCGACTGGGGCGAGGTCGGCGGGGCCGAGCTGCTGCTGGGCGGGGCGGGGCGGCTGCTGCGGCCCGCGCCCGACGAGCGGCCGGGCGACGTGCTGGTCTTTCGCATGCGGGCCGGGGCGCCGGCCAAGCATATGGGAATAGTGGCGGACATCGGCGAGCGGGCCAGCTTCGTGCATGCCTATGACCGGCATGGCGTGGTGGAAAGCCCGCTGTCGGCGCCGTGGCGGGCGCGGATCGCCGGGCGGTTCCGGTTTCCGCCGCTATAGGGAAAAGGGAAAGCAATGGCGACGATTCTGCTGGCGGCGGTGGGTGCCTCGCTGGGTGCGGGCTTTGGCGGCACGGTTCTGGGGCTTTCGGGCGCCGTCATCGGCCGGGCGGTGGGTGCAAGCCTGGGCCGGATGATCGACCAGCGCCTGCTGGGCGGCGGCTCGAAGGCGGTCGAGACCGGCCGCGTGGACCGGATGCGCATCCAGACCGCGGGCGAGGGCACGCCGATCGCGCGTGTCTGGGGGCTGATGCGGGTGCCGGGCCATGCGATCTGGGCCGGCCCCTTGGTCGAGACCCGGCGCAGCCAGGGCGGCGGCAAGGGCTCGGGTCCGCGCGTGACCGAGATCGGCTATCGGGCAAGCCTGGCGCTGGCGCTGTGCGAGGGGCCGATCCTGGGGGTCGGGCGCATCTGGGCGGATGGCGAGGAGGTCTCGGCCGAGGCGCTGAACATGCGGGTTTACCTGGGCGACGAGGAACAGCTGCCCGACCCGGCCATCGCGGCCGAGGAGGGCGAGGCGGCTCCGGCCTATCGCGGCCTGGCCTATGTCGTGCTGGAGGATCTGGCGCTGGAGACCTGGGGCAACCGGGTGCCGCAGCTGTCCTTCGAGGTGGTGCGGGCGGCCAGGCAGGGGCGGGGCCTGTCGCGCGAGGTGCAGGCGGTGGCCATGATCCCCGGCACCGGCGAATATGCACTGGCGACGACGCCGGTCCGCTATGACATGGGCCTGGGCGAGATGCAGGTCGCCAATCACAACAGCGCGCTGGGGGCGACGGACTTCCTGGCCTCGATGGCGACCCTGGGGCGGG
Organism: Paracoccus ferrooxidans; assembly: GCF_029909815.1. Taxonomy (NCBI): domain Bacteria; kingdom Pseudomonadati; phylum Pseudomonadota; class Alphaproteobacteria; order Rhodobacterales; family Paracoccaceae; genus Paracoccus; species Paracoccus ferrooxidans. The sequence continues at coordinate 148,947 of NZ_CP038202.1, forward strand.
AATTGCCGCGTGTCGGCTCGGTCTCGCTGGTGGTGTCCTGGTTCGGCGACGATCTGCGGGCCGGCGAATGCACGGTTCGGCCCAAGGTCGAGGATCTGTCGCGCGATGGCCAGGGGATGGCCTGGCGCGCCGGCGGCATCGGGCGCGACGAGGCGCAGGCGGTGGCGCGGGTGGACGGGCGGCCGATCTATGGCGGCACGCCCGCCGACGGCTCGGTCGTCGAGGCGCTGCGGGCGATCGCCGAAAGCGGGCGCAAGGCGGTGTTCTATCCCTTCATCCTGATGGAGCAGCTGGCGGGGAACGGCCGGCCCGATCCCTGGAGCGGGGCCTCGGACCAGCCGGTCATGCCCTGGCGCGGGCGCATCACCGCCAGCGTCGCGCCGGGGCGCGAGGGCAGTCCCGTGGGCACCGCCGAGGCCGCCGAGGAGGTGGCGCGGTTCTTCGGCACGGCCGAGGCCGGGGATTTCACCCGCGACGGTTCGGTGATCGGTTACGACGGGCCGGACGAGTGGTCCTATCGCCGGTTCATCCTGCATTACGCGCATCTTTGCGCGGCCGCGGGCGGGATCGACGCCTTCCTGATCGGGTCCGAGATGGTCGGGCTGACGACGATCATGGCCGCCGGACATTCCTTTCCGGCCGTGCAGGCGTTGCGGCGGCTGGCGGCGGATGTGCGCGGCATCCTGGGCGAGGGGGTCAAGGTCGGCTATGCCGCCGACTGGTCGGAATATTTCGGCCATCATCCCGGCAACGGCGACGTGCATTTCCACCTGGACCCGCTTTGGGCCGACGAGAACATCGACTTCATCGGCATCGACAACTACATGCCGCTGTCGGACTGGCGCGAGGGCGAGGATCACCTGGACGCCCGTCACGGGCGGATCGACGATCCGGCCTATCTGCTGGCCAATGTCGCCGGCGGCGAGGGCTACGACTGGTATTACGCCAGCGATGCCGACCGGCAGGCGCAGCGGCGTACGGCGATTCATGACGGCGCGCATCACGAGCACTGGATCTGGCGCTACAAGGACATCCGCGGCTGGTGGCAGAACGCGCATCACGACCGCATCGGCGGGGTGCGGCGGGCGCAGCCCTCGGCCTGGGTGCCGGGCAGCAAGCCGGTGTGGTTTACCGAGATGGGCTGCGCCGCGCTGGACAAGGGCACGAACCAGCCCAACAAGTTCCTGGACGCGATGAGTTCGGAATCGATGCTGCCGTATTTTTCGGACGGGCGGCGGGACGACCTGGTGCAGGCGGCCTATGTGCGGGCGATGACCGGGTTCTGGGGCGATCCGGCGAACAATCCGGCGCGGGTGGCGTTCGGGCGGACCGGGGCGGGGCGGGCGGCGCTGCAACCGCTGATGCTGGCGCATGGGTTCGACGCGGTCGAGCGTGACGGCGTCCTGCGCTTTGTCATGCGCGGTGCGCGGGTCGATGCCGAGCTGGGGCCGGAGGACATGGCGCTGGCCGAGGAGGTCGAGGCGGTGGAAGTTTCGCGCGCCGCCGATGCCGAGATGGTGGGCCGCATCCGGCTGACCCATGTCGAGGCGGGCGGCGATTATGCCGCGCGCACGGCCGAGACGGTGATGCCGGGGGCCGAGTTCCTGGCGGTCTCGGACAGCGAGCTGGCGATGGCGCTGACCCGCGGCGAGGGGCGGGCGCTGGCGGAACGCTGGCTGTCGGAGGCGGCGGTGGCGCGGGACGCGGTGCGGTTCGCCCTGCCGCCCTCGCTGGGGCATCTGGGGCCGGGGGATGTGGTGCGGCTGGCCGAGGAGGCGGCCGAGGCCAAGCGCTGGCGCATCGACCGCATCGAGCGCGCGGGCGCGATCACGGTGGACGCGGTGCGGGTCGAGCCGGGGGTCTATCGCCCGGCCCGCGTGGTCGAGGGCGAGGCGGCGCTGCGCCCCTTCGTGCCGCCGATCCCGGTCTGGCCGGTGTTCCTGGACCTGCCGCTGCTGCGCGGCGACGAGGTGGCGCATGCGCCGCATCTGGCGGTGACGGCGACGCCCTGGCCGGGGGCGGCGGCGGCCTGGGTCTCGACCGAGGAGGCGGGGGGCTATGCGCTGAACGCGACGCTGGCCGAGCCTTCGGTCATGGGGGTGACGGAAGGGCCGCTTTCGGCGGCGCGGCCGGGGGTCTGGGACCGCGGGCCGGCGCTGCGGCTGCGGGTCAAGGGCGGCAACCTGCGCTCGGCCGGGGTCGAGGCGCTGCTGGCGGGCGCGAACCTGCTGGCGATCGGCGACGGCTCGGCCGAGGGCTGGGAGCTTTTGCAATTCGCCGAGGCGCGGCTGGTTTCGGCCGGGCTATGGGAGATCTCGATGCGGCTGCGCGGGCAGGCGGGGACGGATGCCTTCATGCCGGCGGTCTGGCCGGCGGGCAGCGTGGCGGTGCTGCTGGACGGGGCGGCGGCGCAGGTGGAGCTGGCGCCCTCGGCCCGCAACCAGCTGCGGCATTGGCGCATCGGGCCGGCCACGCGCAGCCCGGACGACCCCAGCTATCGCCACGTCGCCGCGGCGTTCCGCGGCGCCGGGCTGCGGCCGCTGTCGCCCTGCCACCTGGAGGTCCGCGGCCGGGTCGTGACCTGGGTGCGGCGCACGCGGATACAGGGCGACGGCTGGGACGGGCCGGACGTGCCGCTGGGCGAGGCGCAGGAGCGTTACGCCGCCCGGCTGGTCCGGGACGGGCAGGTGCTGGCCGAGGCCGTGCTGGCCGAGCCGCGCTGGGCGGTGCCCGGGGGCGTCTGGTCCCAGGCCGCGGCGGGCGGCGGCTTTGCCGTCGAGGTCGCCCAGCTTTCCGACACGTTCGGGGCCGGGCCCCATGCAAGGAGGATGATCCATGTCTGAGAACACGACCGCGAATTGCGCCCTGCCGCTGCTGATGCCGGCGCAGGCGCAGAAACATGTCACGGTGAACGAGGCGCTGATGCGGCTGGACGGGCAGGTGGACCTGGTGCTGCAAAGCCTGACCCGCATCACCCCGCCCGAGACGGTGGTGGACGGGCTGTGCTGGGGCGTGCCGCAGGGCGCGGTCAACGCCTGGGAGGGGCAGGGCGGCAAGATCGCCATCGGCGCGAACGGCGGCTGGGTCTTTGTCGAGCCGGGTTTCGGCCGGCGGGCGCTGGTCGCCGACCAGGGGGTGGTGGCGATCCATGGCGGGGCGGCCTGGGTGCCCGGCGCCATCACCCTGGGCCAGCACGGCTCGGGCCTGCTGGCACGGCAGCTTGACGAGGATGTGACGCTGGGCGCGGGCGCCTGGTTCGAGACGGCGATGGCCGTGCCGTCCGGCGCGCTGGTCATCGGCGCCACGGCGCGGGTGCTGGAGGCGATCACCGGCAGCGCGACATCCTGGTCGCTGGGCACGGCGGGCAGTTCGGACAGCCTGACGCGATTCGGTCACGGGCTGGGCAAGGCGCAGGGCTCCTGGGCGCGGGGGCTTGCCTCGCCGCCCGTGGTGTTCTGGGAGCCTGCGCCCCTGCGGCTGACGGCGGCGGGCGGGCAGTTCGCCGGCGGCAAGGTGCGCATCGTGCTGCATTGGTGGGAATTGCGGCTGCCGGATTGAGCGGACTTTTCGCGCCCGCCGGTTTCCGCTAGACTCGGCGGGTGAAACTGACGGGCGCCCGTATGAACTTGCAGAAAGACATGATCGAGCCGCTGTCCGACGCGCGCGATGCCCCGCGCGATTCGGTCTGGGGCCGCATCCAGCGCGAGGCGCGCATCGCCGTGCGCGACGAGCCCCTGCTGGGCGCGCTGATCCATGCCGGGCTGCTGCATCATGCCACATTCGAGGCGGCGCTGGCCTATCGCTTTTCGCTGAAGCTCGCCTCGCGCGAGATGAGCGAGCAGATCCTGCGCGAGATCGCCGACGATGCCTTTGCCCGCGCGCCGGAACTGTCGGCGGCGGCGCAGGCCGACCTGCTGGCGGTCTATGACCGCGACCCGGCGACGCACCGGCTGATGCAGCCGATCCTGTTCTTCAAGGGCTACCAGGCGCTGCAAGCCTATCGCATCGGGCATTGGCTGTGGCAGCAGGGGCGCCGCGACATGGCCTATTTCGTGCAGATGCGCTGCTCGGAAGTGTTCGGCGTCGATATTCACCCGGCGGCGAAGATCGGCACGGGCGTGATGATCGACCATGCCCATTCCATCGTCATCGGCGAGACGGCGGTGGTCGGCAACGACGTGTCGATGCTGCATTCGGTGACGCTGGGCGGCACCGGCAAGGAGGATGGCGACCGCCATCCCAAGATCGGCAACGGCGTGATGATCGGCGCCGGCGCCAAGGTGCTGGGCAATATCCGCGTCGGCCATCATTCGCGCATCGCCGCCGGCTCGGTCGTCTTGGCCGAGGTGCCGCCCTGCAAGACCGTGGCCGGGGTGCCGGCGCGGATCGTGGGCGATGCGGGCTGCGCCGACCCGTCGAACACGATGAACCAGCTTCTGGGCCACGAAGACCTGTTCTAGAGCCAGTCGGCGTTGCCGCTGCCGGTCAGCTCGGCCAGCGTGAGGTTTTCGCGTGCGAGCCGTTGGTCGAGGTCGCGCGCGATCCGGGCGGCCAGCGAGAAGCCCTGGTAGACCAGCGCGGAATAGATCTGGACGGCCGAGGCGCCGGCCTGCAGCTTTTGCCATGCCTGCTCGGCCGAGCCGATGCCGCCGACGCCGATCAGCGGCACGCGGCCCTGCGTCTCGCGATAGAGCCGGGCGAGGATGCGGGTGGCGCGGTCGAAGAGCGGCGCGCCGGAGAGGCCGCCGATTTCCCCGGCCTGCGGCGAGGCGAGGCCGTCGCGCGAAAGCGTGGTGTTGGTGGCGATGATCGCATCGACCGGGGCGGCCAGCGCCACGGCGGCGATGTCGGCCAGCGCGGCATCGTCGAGGTCGGGGGCGATCTTGATGAACACCGGCGGGCGGTTCGGCAGCGCGTCGCGCGCCGCCAGCACGCCTTGCAGCAGGGCCGACAGCGCCTGGGGGCCCTGGAGGTCGCGCAGCTTCTCGGTATTGGGCGAAGAGACGTTGACGGTCAGGAAATCGGCATGGGCGCCGGTAATGCGCACCACCTGCGCGAAATCGGCGCTGCGGTCGGCGCTGTCCTTGTTCGCGCCGATGTTCAGCCCGACCGGGATGCCCGGCGGGCGCTGCGCGAGCCGGTCGGCGATGGCCTGCGCGCCCTCGTTGTTGAAGCCGAAGCGGTTGATGATCGCGCGGTCCTGGGTCAGGCGGAACAGGCGCGGCCTGGGGTTGCCGGGCTGCGGGCGCGGGGTGGCGGCGCCGACCTCGACGAAGCCGAAGCCCGCGCGCATCAATGCGGGCAGGGCGCGGGCGTTCTTGTCGTAGCCGGCTGCCAGACCCACCGGGTTCGGCAGGTCGAGGCCGGCGAGCTGCATGCGCAGCCGGTCGGAGGTGACGGGCCGGCCCGGCAGCGGCACCAGCCCGAGCCGCAGGGCGAGGATCGAGAGGTCATGCGCGCGTTCGGGGTCCAGGCGATGCAGCGCGGCAAGGCCCAGCCGCTCGATGGGGGTCATGCGAGATCTCCGATGTCGTGGCCGGCGGGGCCGAGGGACAGGGGGCGGCTCCAGATCACGTCGCCCATGCGCAATTCGCGGTAGAGGTGCGGAAAGAGATCGCCGCCGCGCGAGGGTTCCCAGCGCAGCTCGGGCAGGGCGTCGCCGTCCAGCGCCAGCAGGTGCAGCCCGTCCTCGGCCGCGAAATGGCGCGACAGGGTGCCGGGCAGCTGCGCGGCGGTGGAGAGGTGGACATAGCCGTCCGCCAGGTCCACCGGCGCGCCGGCGCTGCGGCCCTGCCGTTGGAATGCCTGGAACTCGGCGGCGCGGAAGATCTTGTAAACCAGCATGGCGGGTTCATGCGTCGCGTGATGCGGGCCGTCAAGCGGCATCGCGTCGCCCCAACGGCTTCGCCAATTGACGCCGCGGCCGGCATCCCGCAATCTGCCGCCCATCCAGACATTCGGGGTGAGAGGGATCGAGATGAAACGCGGGCTCATGGTTTCGGCGGCGATCGTCGCGCTGTCTTCGGGCGCGGCGCAGGCGGATTACACGCTGCATGTCCTGCATATCAACGATTTCCACAGCCGGATCGAGCCGATCAACGCCTATGACAGCACCTGCGACGCCGAGACCGAGGCGCAGGATGGGTGCTTCGGCGGCGTGGCGCGGCTGGCGACCAAGATCCGCGAGCTGCGCGACGGGCTGAAGGCCGAGGGCCAGAACGTGATCGTGCTGGACGCGGGCGACCAGTACCAGGGCAGCCTGTTCTATACGACCTACAAGGGCAAGGACACGGTCGAGTTCATGAACGCCATCGGCTTCGACGCCATGGCGGTCGGCAATCACGAATTCGACGACGGGCCGCAGGGGCTGCAGATCCTGGCGGAGGGCGCGAAGTTTCCGGTCGTCTCGGGCAACCTGGACCTGTCGCAATCGCCCGAGTTGAAGGACAAGGTCGGCGACGTGCTGGTGCTGGATGTCGGCGGCGAGCAGGTGGGCATCGTCTCGGCCCTGGCGATGGACACGCCCGAGACCGCCTCGCCGGGCGACAAGGTCATCTTCATGGACGACATGGACAGCCTGAAGGCCGACGTCCAGGAACTGACCGAGCAGGGCGTGAACAAGATCATCGCGCTGACCCATTCCGGCTACAGGCGCGACCAGGAATTCGCCGCCGAGGTGGCCGGGATCGACGCGGTCGTCGGCGGGCACAGCCATACGCTGCTGGGCCAGCTCGAAGGTGCCGCCGGCCCCTATCCGACCATGGTCAAGGGCGCGGACGGCACCGAGGTTCCGGTGGCGACCGCCTATGCCTATGGCAAATACCTGGGCCATCTGGTCCTGACCTGGGACGACGAGGGCAAGCTGGTCAAGGCCGAGGGGCAGCCGATCCTGCTGGACGGCTCGGTCGCGCCGGACGAGAAGCTGGCCGCGCGGGTCAAGGAGATGGCCGCGCCGATCGAGCAGCTCAAGCAGAAGCGCGTGGCCGAGATCGCGGCGCCGATCGACGGCAGCCGGGAAACCTGCCGGGCGCGGGAATGCGAGATGGGCAGCCTGGTCGCCGACGCCATGCTGGCGCGCGTCAAGGACCAGGGCATCACCATCGCGATCCAGAACGGCGGGGGCTTGCGCGCCTCGATCGCCGCGGGGGTGGTGACGATGGGAGACGTGCTGTCGGTCCTGCCCTTCCAGAACACGCTGTCCACGTTCCAGCTGAAGGGTGCGGACGTGGTCGCGGGGCTGGAAAACGGCGCGAGCCAGATCGAGGAGGGCGCCGGGCGCTTTGCCCAGGTCGCCGGGCTGAAATACACGCTGGATCCCTCGGCCCCGGCGGGCAGCCGGATCAGCGACGTGCAGGTGCGCGACGGCTCGGACTGGGTGCCGATCGATCCCGAGGCGGTCTATGGCGTGGTCTCGCAGAACTACATGCGCGCGGGCGGCGACGGCTACAGGGTCTTTGCCGAGAACGCGATGAACGCCTATGACTTCGGGCCGGATCTGGCGGATGTGCTGGCCGAATACCTGGCCAAGCAGGGGCCGGGCTTCGTGGCGCGGGTGGATGGCCGCATCACCGTGAAATGACAGGAACGCAAAGAGGCCGGGCCTATGCCCGGCCCTTTTTGCGTTCGGGGGCCATCAGGACTTGGCTTCGTCGCCATCCGCCAGCGGCAGGGCTTCGCGCAGGAAGCGTTCGAAATCGTCCAGGTCCACCGGCTCGAACTGGCCGAAGCCCTGCATCCAGACCGAGGCGTTGCGCAGCCCGTCGGGTTCCAGCTTGCACCAGATGATGCGCCCGCGCCTTTCCTGCCGGATCAGTCCCGCGGCCGCCAGCACGGCGAGATGCTTGGAGATCGCCGCCAGGCTGACCTGGAAGGGCGCCGCCACATCCGTCACCGCCATGTCGTCTTCCAGCAGCATGCCAAGGATCGCCCGCCGGGTCGGATCGGCGAGGGCGGAGAAAATGGCGTCGAGGCTGGGTTGCTGTGCGGGCATCGGCTTTGCTTAACTTGCCGGTTGAATATGGAGCGGATGGCCACCGGACCGCAAGGCCGGGTTTCCGCGATGGGCGGCTTTCGCGGAATCTTTGTTTTTCAACAGGTTGCAATTTCTGGGGCCTTGCTTGACTCGGGGGGCGCGAGTCCCTATCACCGCGCCAACCGATAACGGGGGTGTGAGCCGTGGCCGAGGACGACCATGACGCCGCGCGATCCCGAGACGCGGAGCGGCTGCGCGCGCTGGAGGCCCGGCTGGGCAAGAAGGCGGCGGACAAGCCGGCCTCGCGCGGGGAAGAGCATTTCAGCCAGGCCAACATGGCCTGGCGCATGGTGACCGAGCTGGTGGCGGGATTGGCCCTGGGCTTCGGGATCGGATACGGGCTGGACTATCTGACCGGCCTGCAGCCGGTCTTCATGGTGGTCTTCGTGCTGCTGGGACTGGCGGCCGGCATCAGGACCATGATGCGGACCGCGAACGAGATAGGCAAGACACCGGGACGTCCCGGCGACGACAAGGGTGAATGACGATGGCAGAAGAAGAAGCAGGTGGTCTGGTTTTCCATCCGATGGACCAGTTCGTCGTCAAACCGCTGTTTGGCGAAGGGCCGGTGAACTGGTACACGCCGACCAATGCGACGCTGTGGATGGCGCTGGCCGCGCTGGCGATCACCGCGCTTCTGGTCTTTGGCACCCGCGGCCGGGCCATCGTGCCGAACCGCGTCCAGTCCATCGCCGAGTTGCTTTACGGCATGGTCCACAAGATGGTCGAGGACGTGACCGGCAAGGACGGGCTGAAATACTTCCCCTATGTGATGACGCTGTTCTGCTTCATCCTGTTCGCGAACTTCCTGGGCCTGCTGCCGAAAAGCTTTTCGCCGACCTCGCATATCGCCGTGACGGCGGTGCTGGCGGTGCTGGTCTTTGTCGGCGTGACCGTGCTGGGCTTCGTCAAGAACGGCGCGCATTTCCTGGGCCTGTTCTGGGTCAGCTCGGCGCCGCTGGCGCTGCGCCCGGTGCTGGCTGTGATCGAGTTGATCTCGTATTTCGTGCGGCCGGTCAGCCATTCCATCCGACTTGCTGGCAACATCATGGCCGGCCATGCGGTGATCAAGGTCTTTGCCGCCTTCGCCGCCATTGCCGCCATCGCGCCGGTTTCGGTCGTCGCCATCACCGCCATGTATGGGCTCGAGGTGCTGGTGGCGCTGATCCAGGCCTATGTCTTCACCATCCTGACCTGCGTCTACCTGAAGGACGCGCTGCATCCGGCGCACTGAGCCGGGCAGCCAAGGTCTGAAACGAAAACCCTTTCCAAAAGCCTCAAGGAGCATGAACATGGAAAATCTGGGTCAACTGGGACAGTATCTCGGCGCCGGTCTGGCTTGCGTCGGCATGGCGGGCGCCGCCATGGGGGTGGGCAATGTCGCCGGCAACTACCTGGCGGGCGCGCTGCGCAACCCGTCGGCCGCTGCCTCGCAGACCGCCACGCTGTTCATCGGCATGGCCTTTGCGGAAGCCCTGGGCATCTTCTCGTTCCTGGTCGCGCTGCTGCTGCTGTTCGCAGTCTGATCCTTTTGCCATCCTTGCGGTTGGGTGGGGGCGTCACGCGCCCACCCGATTGTGAAACGACCGGCATGGGGTAGGATATGTTCAGCCTGTTGCAACAGACCGCGCCCGTCGTGGTCGAAGAATCTGAAACGGTGATCATCACCGAATCCGCCGAAGCGGCGGGTCATGGCGCCGATGCGGCCCATGGCGCGGCTGGCCATGCCGCCAGCGCCCCCGGCATGCCGCAACTGGATTTCACCACCTTCGGCAACCAGATCTTCTGGCTGCTGGTCATCCTGGCGGTGATCTACTGGGTTCTGTCGCGGATCGCGCTGCCGCGCATCGGCGGCGTCATCTCGGACCGCCAGGGCGCCATCACCGGCGACCTGATGGCTGCCGAGGAATTCAAGCAGAAGGCCAAGGAGGCCGAGGCCGCCTATGACAAGGCGCTGGCCGACGCCCGCGCCGAGGCCGGCAAGATCGTGGCCGCCAACAAGGCCGAGATCCAGAAGGAACTGGACGCCGCCATCGCCCATGCCGATGCGGAAATCGCCGCGCGCGCGGCGGAATCCGAAAAGCGCATCGGCGAGATCCGCGCCTCGGCCATCGAGGACGCGCGCAATGTCGCCCGCGAGGTGACTGCGGCCTTGGTGGAGAATTTCGGCGGCAAGGTTGACCAGGGTCTGGTCGATGCGGCGGTCGACCAGCGACTGAAGGGGGCGCTGCAATGAAACGTCTGAGCGTTCTCTTTGCCCTGATGGCAAGCCCGGCGCTTGCGGCTTCGGGCCCGTTCTTCTCGCTGCGCAATACCGACTTCATCGTCACGCTGGCCTTCCTGCTGTTCGTCGGCATCCTGGTCTGGTTCCGCGTGCCGCAGATCGTCGGCGGCTTGCTGGACAAGCGTGCCGAGGGCATCCGCAACGACCTGGCCGAAGCCCGCCGCCTGCGCGAGGAAGCGCAGGAGATCTATGCGAGCTACGAGCGCCGCCAGCGCGAGGTCAAGGGCCAGGCGGACGAGATCGTCGCCAATGCCAAGCGCGAGGCGGTTTCGGAAGCCGAAAAGGCCAAGAAGGCGCTGCAACTGTCGATCGAGCGCCGGCTGAAGGCCGCCGAGGAACAGATCGCCAGCGCCGAGGCCGATGCCGTGCGCGCCGTGCGCGACCGGGCCATCCAGACGGCGATCGGCGCCGCGACCGAGATCCTGGGCAAGCAGGCCAGCCCGGCCGAGCGCAGCGCCGGCATCGACCAGGCCATCGAGGAAGTGGGCCGGCGGCTGAACTGAGGCTGCGGAATCGAACGAGAGGGGTGCGGCCAAGCATCCCCATGGGACAGTGACCGGACCCCCGAGGCGGAGACGCTTCGGGGGTTTTTCCTTTTCCGCCCATCGAGGGCGCAAAAGCAAAGGGCCGGCCGCCTTTCGGCTGCCGGCCCGCGCCTGGCGTCCCTGCCGCGATCAGCGGGTCGGGATGATCAGGATCTCCACGCGGCGGTTCTGCGCCCGGCCGGCAGCGGTGTCGTTCGAGGCGACCGGCTGGGTCGCGCCGCGGCCCATGGTGGTGAGGCGCGATTGCGACACGCCGCCGGCGCCCAGGATGCCCGCGACCGAACGCGCCCGGCGCTCGGACAGATCCTGGTTGTAGGCGGCCGAGCCGGTGCTGTCGGTATGGCCGACGATCTGGATGCGGCTGTTGGGATATTGGTTGAGGTTGCGGGCGATGGTGTAGAGATCGTTCTGCCCCTGCGCCCCCACCGCCGCGGAATCGGTCGCAAACAGCGTGGTTTCCGGCATCACCACCGACAGATGGGTGCCGTGATTCACGATCTGGATGTTCGGGTTGTTCAGCGATTGCTGCAGTGCGCGCTGCTGCTGGTCCAGGATCGAGCCGCCGACGGCGCCCGCCGTCGCGCCGATGATCGCGCCCTTCACGGCGTTCGAGCGGCTTTCGCCGGCACCGATCAGGCCGCCCACAACCGCGCCGGCGATGGCGCCCTGCTGGGTGCGGCTGGTCTGCTGGGGCTGGCCGTAGGGATCGGTCGGCGCGCAGGCGCTGATGGCGATCACGCCCGCCGAGGCGAGAAGCAGCGAAATACGGGTCTTCATTCCTTCACCTTTCTTTTCAGGGCGATCCTACGCCGCCTGTCCTTGCGACGCGGCCGGCCTTCCCGTCTCCGGGGGCCGGCGGCTGATGCCCAAACGCGGTCACATTGGCATGGGTTCCGGGCCAACTCCACAGGAATAGACGGGAAATCGCGGTGCGCGGCTCACAAAGCGGCGATGGCGCGGGGCGCGATGCTCGCGCCTTCGCGCGCAAGCAGGGCGCGCTTTACCGCCTCGCCCCAATGATAGCCGCCGATGCGGCCGTCGGTGCGGGTCACGCGATGGCAGGGGATCGCCCAGGAGACCGGGTTCTGCCCGACCGCCGTGCCGACCGCGCGCAGGGCGTTCGGACGGCCGATGCGCTCGGCCAGCATGGCATAGCTGATGACCTGTCCCGGCGGCACTTCGGCCAGGGCACGCCAGACCTGCAACTGGAACGCGGTGCCGCCAAGGCGGACGGCGATCTCGCCCTCGCCGGCCAGCAGGGCCTGGATGGCGGGGGCCAGCGCCTCGGGCGCCTCGACCAGCCGGGCGCCGGGGAAGCGGGCGACCAGGTCGGCCTCGACCCGGTCCTCGGGCATGGGGCCGGCAAAGCCCAGGGCCCAGAGCGCGCCGCCCGCCCCCAGCGCCACCACGGTGCCGAGCGGCGTCGGAAAGCGCCCGCGACAAAGCACCGCGCCGGCATGCTGGGCCGGCTGCGTGGTGATCGAGACCCGCAGCCCCTGCTGGGGCTGGGCAAGGGAGAAAAGCGTTCGTGTCATGCCTGCCTCGCAATTGTCGCTGTGTCAGCCTAGCGCAACCGCGGGCCAAATCCATACGGGAATGCTTGCGCATGGCGGCGGGGCAGGGCATCTGGGGGCGCATGGCACGCAGCACCCTTTCCCGCCTTCCCCCCGCCTTGCCCTATGCGGCCCAGGTCGCGATCTTTTCGCGCCTGCGCGAGGCCAATCCGCATCCCGTGACCGAGCTGCAATATGTGAATGCCTTCACCCTGCTGGTGGCGGTGGCGCTGTCGGCGCAGGCGACCGATGTCGGGGTGAACAAGGCGACCAAATCGCTGTTCCAGCGCGTGACCACGCCGCAACAGATGCTGGAGCTGGGCGTCGAGGCGCTGACCGAGGAGATCAAGACCATCGGGCTCTACCGCCAGAAGGCCAAGAACGTCATCGCCCTGTCGCGCCGGCTGGTCGAGGAATATGGCGGCGAGGTGCCGCAATCGCGCGCGGCGCTGATGACCCTGCCCGGCGTCGGGCGCAAGACGGCGAATGTCGTGCTGAACAGCGTGTTCAACTTTCCGGCGCAGGCGGTGGACACGCATATCTTCCGCGTCGGCAACCGCACCCGCATCGCGCCGGGCCGCGACGTCGAGGAGGTCGAGCGCGCCATCGAGGACAACGTCCCCGTCCCCTTCCAGCAGAACGCACATCACTGGCTGATCCTGCACGGCCGCTATATCTGCCAGGCGCGGCGCCCGCGTTGCCGGATCTGCCCCATCGAAGATCTTTGCCCCTATGAGGAGAAGACCGAATGACCACCCCCTACGTGATCGGGATCGGCAATGCCGTGATGGATGTGATCGCGCCGACCTCGGATGCGACGCTGGCGCGGCTGGGGGTGGAAAAGGGCATCATGCAGCTGGTCGACCGCGCGCGATCCGAGTTCCTGATGGCGGCGCAATCGGCCGATCCGCAGGCGGGCAAGGCGCGGCTGGTGCCGGGCGGCTCGGTCGCGAACACCCTGGCGGGGCTGGGAATGCTGGGGCTGCGCACGGCCTTCATCGGCAAAGTGGCGGGCGATCCCCTGGGGCTGAGCTATGCCGAGCAGACCGAGGCGCAGGGCACGGTTTTCGTCAACCCGCCTGTGGCGGGGGACGTGGCCCCGACCTCGCGCTCGATCATCTTCGTGACGCCGGATGGCGAGCGGTCGATGAACACCTACCTGGGGATTTCCGGCGAACTGGGGCCCGACGACGTGAACCCCGCGACCTTCAGCGGCGCGGACTGGCTGTTCCTGGAAGGCTATCTCTTCGACAAGGATGCCGGCAAGGCGGCCTTCCTGAAGGCGGCCGATGCCTGCCACGCGGCGGGCGGGCAGGCGGGGATCGCGCTGTCCGATCCGTTCTGCGTCGACCGTCACCGCGCCGATTTCCGCCGGCTGGTGGCGGGGCCGATGGATTACGTCATCGGCAATGTCCACGAATGGCAGTCGCTCTATCAGGTCGAGGATCTGGAGGAGGCGCTGCGCCTGGCCTCGGCCGATTGCGGGACGGTGATCTGCACCCGCTCGGGCGAGGATGCGATCCTGATCCGCGGGGCCGAGCGGGTAACGGCGCCGGTGCATCGCGTGGTGCCGGTGGATGCGACCGGCGCGGGCGACCAGTTCGCGGCCGGGCTGATCTATGGGCTGGCCATCGGCGCCGACCTGGCGGCGGCGGGGCGGATGGGCTGCATCGCGGCAGCAGAGGTCATCGGCCATGTCGGCGCCCGGCCCGAAAGCGACCTGCGCGCGGCCTTCCGGGCCGAGGAACTGGCCTGATCGCGCCTTGGGGCGCGGTCCCTGGGGTATTTGGGCAACAGAGAAGCGCCGGAAGGGGGAACCCTTCGGCGCTTTTTCTTTGAGTATTCGGGAAACGGTGAAATGCCCTGGTCGCGGGCTTCCTGCCGAGGGGTGCGGAATTGGCCCGGCGCCGGTTTTTCTCCGTTCTTCAAATACCCCGGCAACCGGGCGGACAAGGCTGAACCGGCCCTGCCCGCCGCGAGAGTTCAGGCAGCCTTGTTGCCGGCGCCGATCCGGCCGTAGAAGCTTTCGCCTTTCGCGGCCATGTCCTTGAGCAGTTGCGGCGCGGCGAAGCGGGGGCCGAATTTCGCCGCCAGATCCTCGGCAATCTCGGTGGCGCGGGGGGCGCCCAGCATGTCGAGCCAGCCGAACGGGCCGCCCGACCAGGGCGCGAAGCCCCAGCCGAGGATGGCGCCCACGTCGCCCTCGCGGATGTCCTCGAGCACGCCTTCCTGCAGCGCGCGGACGGCTTCCAGCGATTGCGCGAACATCAGCCGGTGCTGGATTTCGGTCAGCTCGGGCTGGGTGTCGGCTTCGGGCCATTCGGCGGCGAGGCCCGACCAGAAGCCCTGGCGCTTGCCGGCCTCGTCATAATCGTAGAAGCCGGCCTTGGTCTTGCGGCCCAGCCGGCCCTGGTCGGCGAGCCGGAAGATCACCTGGTCCACCGCCCCGTCCGGGTAGGCCTCGCCCATGGCCGCGCGCGTCGCCTTGGCGATCTTGACGCCCAGGTCGATCGAGGTTTCGTCCACCAGTTGCAGCGGTCCCAGCGGCATGCCCATCATCTTGGCCGCGTTCTCGATCAGCGTGGGGCTGACCCCTTCGGCCACCATGCGGATGCCCTCGTTGATATAGGGGATGATGCAGCGGTTGGCGTAGAAGAAGCGCGCGTCGTTGACCACGATGGGCGTCTTGCGGATCTGGCGCACGAAGTCCAGCGCCTTGGCCACGGCGCGCGACCCGGTTTCGCGGCCCTTGATGATCTCGACCAGCAGCATCTTGTCCACCGGGCTGAAGAAATGGATGCCGATGAACTGGTCGGGCCGGGCGCTGGCCTTGGCCAGCTCGCTGATCGGCAGGGTCGAGGTGTTGGTGGCGAAGATCGCGTCCTGCGGGATCACCGCCTCGGCGCGTTTGGTGACTTCGGCCTTGACGGCGGGGTCTTCGAACACCGCCTCGACCACCAGGTCGCAGCCTTGCAGGGCGGCGTAATCGGTGGTGGGCGTGATGCGGGCAAGCACCTCGGCCTTCTTCTCTTCGGTGGATTTGCGGCGGCTGATCGCCTTGTCCAGCAGGCCCGTGGAATAGGACTTGCCGCGCTCGGCCGCCTCTTGCGTCGAATCGATCAGCACCACCTCGATCCCGGCCATGGCCGAGACATGGGCGATGCCGGCGCCCATCATGCCGGCGCCGAGGATGCCGAGCTTCCTGACCGTCTGGTCCGGCGCCTCGGGGCGGTTCGCGCCCTTCTCCAGCGCCTCCTTGTTGATGAAGAGGCTGCGGATCATCGCCGTGCTGGAGGGGTTCATCAGCACGTTGGTAAACCAGCGCGCCTCGATCTTCAGCGCCGTGTCGAAGGGCACCATGGCGCCTTCATAGACGGCGCTCAGCAGGGCCTTGGCCGCCGGATAGACGCCCAGGGTCTTGCCATGCACCATGGCGCTGGCGCCGACGAAGGTCATGAAGCCGGAAGGGCTATAGGGCTCGCCGCCCGGCATCTTGTAGCCCTTGGCGTCCCAGGGCTTGACCAGGTCGGCATCGCCTGCCTTCAGCACCCATTCGCGGGCGGCTTGCAGGGGGTCGGCAACGACCTCGTCGATCAGGCCGGCGGATTTCGCCCTGGCGGGGTCCGAGAGCTTGCCTTCCAGCAGGAAGGGCGCGGCGCCCATGGCGCCCAGCTTGCGCACCAGCCGGGTGGTGCCGCCCGCGCCGGGGAAGATGCCGACCATGATCTCGGGCAGGCCGATCCTGGCCTTCGGGTTCTCGGCGGCAAAGATGCGATGCGTGGCCAGCGGCAGCTCCAGCCCGATTCCCAGCGCCGTGCCGGGCAGGGCGGCTGCGATGGGCTTGCCGCCCTTTTTCGTCTTGGGGTCCATGCCGGCCAGCTCGATCTTGCGCAGCAGGTGGTGCAGCGTCATCACCCCGTCGAAGACCGCCTGCGCGCCGCCCTGCTTCATGCCGGCGATGACGTTCAGGTCCATGCCGGCGGCGAAGTCCTTCTTGCCGCTGGTGATGACGATGCCCTTCACGGCCGCGTCGGCCAGGGCCTCGTCGATCAGCGCGTTCAATTCGGCCGCGCCGTCCAGCGACAGCACGTTCATCGACTTGCCGGGCACGTCCCAGGTGATGATGGCGACGTCGTCGGCGCCTTTATCCATGGTGAAATCGGTCATCTTCCCCTCCGCTCAGACGCGCTCGATGATGGTGGCCGCGCCCATGCCGGACGCGATGCAGAGCGTGGCGAGGCCCACGGTCTTGTCCTGCCGCTCCAGCTCGTCGAGCAGCGTGCCGATGATGATGGCGCCGGTGGCGCCCAGCGGGTGGCCAAGGGCGATGGCGCCGCCGTTGACGTTGACCACGGCGGGATCGACCTGGAAGGCCTGCATGAAGCGCAGCACGACCGAGGCGAAGGCCTCGTTCACCTCAAAGAGGTCGATGTCGCTGATCGCCATTCCCGAATCGCGCAGGATCTTTTCCGTCACCGGCACCGGGCCGGTCAGCATGATGGTCGGGTCGGTGCCGATCTTGGCGGTGGCGCGGATGCGGGCGCGGGGCTTGAGCCCATGCGCCTTGCCGAATTCCGCATTGCCGATCAGCACCGCGGCGGCGCCGTCCACGATGCCCGAGCTGTTGCCGGCGTGGTGGATATGCTCGATGCGGTCCAGATGCGGGTATTTCAGCATCGCCACCTTGTCGAAGCCGGGCATGGACTCGCCCATCTCCTTGAAGCTGGCCTTCAGCTTGGCCAGATCCTCCAGCGTGGTGCCGGGGCGCATGTATTCGTCGCGGTCGAGGATGGTCAGGCCGTTCTGGTCCCTGACCGGCACGATGGACTTGGCGAAGCGGTTCTCTTGCCAGGCCAGGGCGGCGCGGCGCTGGCTCTCGACGGCAAGGGCATCGGCCTCTTCGCGGGTAAAGCCGTATTCGGTGGCGATGATGTCGGCGCTGATGCCCTGCGGGACGAAATAGGTCTTGAAGGTCAGGCTGGGGTCCACGGCGATGGCGGCGCCGTCGCTGCCCATGGCGACGCGGCCCATCATCTCGACGCCGCCGGCGATATAGGCGTCGCCTGCGCCGCCCCTGACCTGGTTCGCGGCCAGGTTCACCGCCTCCATGCCCGAGGCGCAGAAGCGGTTGATGGCCAGGCCGGGGATCGACTCGTCCAGGTCGGATTCCAGCACTGCCGAGCGGGCGAGGCAGCCGCCCTGTTCCTTGACCTGGGTGACATTGCCCCAGATCACGTCCTCGACGGCATGGCCCTCGAGCCCGTTGCGCTCCTTGACGGCATTCAGCAGCCGGGCGGAAAGCGCGACCGAGGTGACTTCGTGCAGGCTGCCGTCCGGGCGGCCCTTGCCGCGCGGGGTGCGGGCGGCGTCGTAGATATAGGCTTCGGTCATGCGTCCTCCTTCGCGGCCCGGTCCGCGGGATTGCCGGGCATCAGGTCATAGGGATGTTTCCAGCCGGGCAGGGCCTGGATGCGGTCCAGCCAGGCGTCGATCCGGGGCCATTCGGCGCGGTCGAAGCCGAAGGGCTCGGGGTAATAGAGATAGCTGCAACAGGACAGGTCGGCGATGGTGGGCCGGTCGCCCGCCAGCCAGTCGCGCCCGGCCAGGTGCCCGTCCAGCGTCTTCAGCGCCGCCCTGCAGCGCCCCTGCAGCCAGGCGATGACCTCGGCGGGGCGTTTCTCGGGCGGCAGGAAGTTCATCAGGAAGCGCAGCGTGCCGAATTGCGACGAGCCCTTGTGGTTGTCCCAGAACAGCCAGCGCAGGATCTCGCTCCGGTCGCTGTCCATGAAGCGCCCGGTCCTTTCGGCCAGGTGCAGCAGGATCACGCCCGACTGGGCCAGGGTCAGGCCGTCCTCGACGTAGACCGGCGCCTCGCCCATCTCGTTCAAGGCGCGATAGTCGGCGCCGCGCATGGCGCCGCCGAAGAAATCCACGAAGACCGGCTGCCAGGGATGACCGGTCAGCTGCATCATCAGCGCCACCTTGTAGGAATGGCCGGATTCTCCGAAGCAGTGAAGCTGGGCGGTCATGCTGTTTCCTTTCCTTCGACTTGGCGCCGGGCTTCCCGGTCGCATGGGTATTTTTACAACGAAGAAGACGCGCCTTAACCTTGTCTTAACCGCTCCCTGTGAAACTCGGCGGTGCGGTACAGGCTGGGGAGCCGATGACCGCCAACGGAGAAGTCGCCCCGGTCATTTGGCCAAAACCTGTCCCGCCTGAACCGCGGGGGTGGCCGGGGCGCAACCTGCCGATTTCTTCGTTGCCCAAATACCCATGCGACCTTGCCGCCAGGCGCCCCCCTTGCCCGTTTCAGAACCGCCCTGCATCCAGCGCCATCACCGGCTCGGCGCCCGAGCGGATGCGGGCCAGATGCGCCGCGGTCATCGGCAGCTGTCGCGCCATGTAATAGCGGCCGGTCGCCAGCTTGGTCTCGTGGAAGGCCGGATCCTCGGTGCCGCCATCCAGCGCCGCCTTGGCCGCAGCCGCCATCCGCGTCCACATCAGCCCCAGCGCCACATGGCCGAAGAGGTGCATGAAGTCGTAGGAGCCCGCCAGCGCCGCGTTCGGGTTCTTCATGCCCTGTTCCATGAAGAACATCGCCGCCGATTGCAGATCCTTCGAGGCCGCCTTCAGCGGCTCGCAGAAGCCGGCCTCCAGCGCCGCGTCGCCCTCATGCGCCTTGATCTCGGCCTTGACCAACTCGAAGAAGGCCATGACCGGCTTGCCGCCCTCGGCCGCGAGCTTGCGGCCGACGAGGTCCAGCGCCTGCACCCCGTTCGCGCCCTCGTAGATCATGGCGATGCGGGCGTCGCGGACGAATTGCGACATGCCCTGTTCCTCGATATAGCCGTGGCCGCCGAAGACCTGCTGGGCCTGCACCGCCGTCTCGAAGCCCTTGTCGGTCAGGAAGCCCTTGATCACCGGCGTCAGCAGCGAGACGAGGTCATGGGCCTCCTTGTCCTCGGCCAGCACCGCGCGGTCGATCAGATACGCGCCCCAGAAGGCCAGCGCGCGGGCGCCCTCGAGGAAGCTTTTCTGGTCCATCAGGTTGCGGCGGATGTCGGGATGCACGATCAGCGGATCGGCCGGACCCGCAGGGTTGGCATCGCCCGTCACCGCGCGGCCCTGCAGCCGGTCGCGGGCATAGGCGACGGCGTTCTGATAGGCGGCCTCGGCCACGGAATAGCCTTGCAGGCCGACGCCGATCCGGGCCTCGTTCATCATGGTGAACATGGCGCGCATGCCCTTGTGCAGCTCGCCCAGGAGCCAGCCTTTCGCGCCGTCATAGTTCATCACGCAGGTGGCATTGCCGTGGATGCCCATCTTTTCTTCCAGGTTGCCGACCGAGACGGCGTTCCTGTCGCCCAGGGAGCCGTCCTCGTCGACCAGGAATTTCGGCACGATGAAAAGCGAGATGCCCTTGGTGCCCTCGCCCCCGCCCGGCGCCTTGGCCAGGACCAGGTGGATCACGTTTTGCGACATGTCGTGGTCGCCGGCCGAGATGAAGATCTTCTGCCCGGTGATCAGGTAGCTGCCGTCCTGCTGCGGCTCGGCCCTGGTGCGCAGCAGGCCCAGGTCGGTGCCGGCATGGGGCTCGGTCAGGTTCATGGTGCCGGTCCATTCGCAGCTGACCATCTTCGGCAGGTAGGTGGCCTTCTGCTGTTCGGTGCCATGGGCGTGGATGGCGGAATAGGCGCCATGCGTCAGGCCCTGATACATGGTGAAGGCCATGTTCGAGGCCGAGAACATCTCGCCCGCCGCCAGGCCGATCACATAGGGCATGCCCTGGCCGCCGTATTCCGGGTCGCAGTCGAGCGCGGTCCAGCCGCCCTCGCGCATCTGTTCGAAGGCTTCCAGGAAGCCCCTGGGGGTATGGACCACGCCGTTTTCCAGCGTGCAGCCCTCGCGGTCGCCGACGGCGTTCAGCGGCGCCAGCACCTCGGAGGCGAGCTTGCCGGCCGCCTCCAGCACGGCCTGGGTGAAGTCGCGGTCAAGATCGCCGTAACCCGGCAGATCCTGGTTCGAGATGTCCAGCACGTCATGCAGCACGAATTGCATGTCGCGGATGGGCGCGGAATAGGTGGTCATCGGTCCTCCCGAAAGTTCGCCCTCAGGCGTCGGATTTCAGTCTTTGCAGAGCGGCCTCGCCCTCGGCGATCTGCTGGCGCAGCTCGGCGATGGCCTCGCCCAGTTCGCGGTGCTGCCGCTCCATGTCGGCAAGCCGGTCGCGGGCGGTGGCGAGCGTGGCTTCGGTTTGGGTGATGTTGCGTTCGGCCGGGTCGTAAAGCTCCAGCAATTGCCGGATCTGCTCCAGCGAGAAGCCGAAGCGCTTGCCGCGCAGGATCAGGGTCAGCCGGGCGCGGTCCGAGCGGCCGTAAAGCCGATGCTGGCCGCGGCGCTGCGGAAACAGCAATTCGCGGGATTCGTAGAATCGCAGCGTGCGCGGCGTGACGTCGAAGGCGTCGCACATCTGGCGGATGGTCAACAGCTCGTCGCCCATGGCCGATCCTCTCCCCTTGGCACATTCACTTGCCGGGGAATATAGGTCGAGTTGACGTGCGCGTAAGGGGGGACGTGGCGTCAGCGCCCGGCTCAGCCCCTTTTCGCCGTCCCGGCGCCGTTCTGGCCCGCCCCGTCCTGGCCCGCGCCATCCTGGCCCATGCCGTCCAGGATCGCGACGGTGTCGTTGCGCAGGGCCAGCAATTCGGTCATCGAGGCTTCGAGCTCGTCGCGCTGCTGGCGCAGCACCTCGAGCTGGCGGTCGGCCAGCTCGATCCAGACGCGATACTGCTCCTGCGTGCCCTTTTCGCCATAGATCAGCAGCCATTGCCGGATGTCCTCGAGCGAGAAGCCGAAGCGGCGGCCGCGCAGGATCAGCTTCATCCGGGCGATCTCGCGCGGGCCGTAGAAGCGCGAGCGGCCTTCCTTGCGGGGGCTGAGCAGCTCGATGTATTCGTAATAGCGCAGCGTCCGGGGCGTCACGTCGAACCGTGCGCACATTTCCTTGAAGCCAATGTATTCGCTATCGGACATCGGATGAACTCTATGCTGCGGTTGCGGCGCAGCCTAGCGCGGGGGCGGATCAAACTCAACCATTGGTCGGGCGGGCTTGCCTGCGGGTCGCGGGCTGCTACCATTGCCGCCTGCGAGCCAAGCAAGAGGCCAGGGGCATGAGCGAACCGTCGCCAGAGGACGAGCTTGAACAACGCCGGCGCATCGCGCGCCAGTTCATCGAGGTGATCCCCCATGCGCGGGCGCTTGGCATGCGGCTGGACCAGCTTTCCGCCGAGGGGGCCGAGATCTCGTTGCCCTGGCGCGAGGATCTGGTCGGCGATCCGCGCAGCGGGGTGATCCATGGCGGGGTGATCTCGGCCCTGATGGACACGTGCAGCGGCGCGGCGGTGATGGCGCATCCGACCGGGGCGCGCTCGACCGCGACCATCGACCTGCGCATCGACTACATGCGCGCGGCGACGCCCGGCCAGACCATCCGCGCCAAGGCAAGCTGCTATCACATCACCCGCTCGGTCGCCTTCGTGCGCGCCTGGGCGATGGATGACGACGAATCCCGCCCCGTGGCCTCGGCCACCGGCGCCTTTACCGTCGAGAGGTGACATGGCCCCGCGCAACGAACCCCTCGACGCCATCAAGTCGCGGCGCAACAACACGCTGAACGCGCTGGTTTCCAGCGTGCCCTATATCCGCTGGCTGGGCATCGGCTTCGACCGCCGCGGCGACGAACTGACCGCCGTGCTGCCCTTTGACGAGAAGCTGATCGGCAACCCGATGCTGCCGGCGATCCATGGCGGGGTGACGGCCGCCTTCCTGGAGGTCACGGCCATCGTCGAGCTGACCTGGACCGCGATCTGGGAAGACATGGAGCAGGGCCGCATCGCCCCCGACGCCGCCGTGCCCGAAAGCCTGCCGCGCCTGCCCAAGACCATCGACTTTACCGTGGACTACTTGCGCTCCGGCCTGCCGCGCGACGCCTATGCGCGGGCGCGGGTGGTGCGCTCGGGGCGGCGCTATGCCAGCGTGCATGTCGAGGCCTGGCAGGACCAGCGCCAGAAGCTGCTGGCCCAGGCGACCGGGCATTTCCTGATGCCGCAGGATGGCTGAGGAGCATGGCTGAGACGCTGGCCGGCCGGTCCGGGAACCGGGGGGCCGAGGCCGATCTCTCGCACCGCCGGGTGCTGGCCATCGCCCTGCCGGTGGTGCTGTCGAACGCGACCATCCCGATCCTGGGCACGGTGGATACCGGCGTCATCGGCCAGCTGGGCGAGGCCGCGCCCATCGGTGCGGTGGGGCTGGGCGCGGTGATCCTGACCTCGGTCTACTGGATCTTCGGCTTCCTGCGCATGGGCACCTCGGGGCTGGTGGCGCAGGCGCATGGCGCGGGCGACGATGGCGAATCCGGTGCGCATCTGCTGCGGGCGCTGGGGATCGGGCTGGCGGCGGGGCTGGTCTTCATCCTGGCGCAGGGGTTGCTGTTTGCCGGCGCCTTCCGGCTGGCGCCGGCCTCGGCCGAGGTCGAGGCGCTGGCCCGGCAATACCTGGCGCTGCGCATCTGGGGGGCGCCGGCGACCATCTCGCTTTACGCCGTCACCGGCTGGCTGATCGCCACCGAGCGGACGCGCCGGATCCTGGCGCTGCAATTGCTGATGAACGGGCTGAACATCGTCCTGGACCTGTGGTTCGTGCTGGGTCTGGGCTGGGGCGTGCGCGGCGTCGCGGGCGCGACGCTGATCGCGGAATGGTCCGGCCTGGCGCTGGGGCTGTGGTTCGCGCGCCATGCCCTGCGCGCTGCGATCCGGCGCGCCGGGCTGCTGGCGCGCGAACGGATCGAGGAACTGGCGCGGGTGAACGGCGACATCCTGATCCGGTCGGTGCTGCTGCAAGGGTCGTTCACCACCTTCATGTTCCTGGCCGCGGGGCAGGGCGACGTGACGCTGGCCGCCAACCAGGTGCTGCTGCAATTCCTGTCCATCGTCGCCTATGGGCTGGACGGTTTCGCCTTTGCCGCCGAATCGCTGGTCGGGCAGGCGGTGGGCGCGCGCCGGCCCGACCGGCTGCGGCAGGCGGCGCGGCTGACCTCGGCCTGGGGCGTTCTGGGCGCGGGGCTTTTGTCGGCGGTGTTCCTGCTGGGCGGGCCGGCGATCATCGACCTGCTGACCACCGCGCCCGAGGTGCGGGCCCAGGCGCGCGCGTTCCTGCCCTGGCTGGTCGCGGCGCCGCTGGTCGGCATCGCCTCGTGGATGCTGGACGGCATCTTCATCGGCGCCACCCGCACGCGCGAGATGCGCGACGCCATGCTGGTCGCGGTCGGGATCTATGCGGTGCTGGTGGCGGTGTTGCCGCCGATCTGGGGCAACCATGGGCTTTGGGCGGCGCTGATGGCGTTGAACGCGCTGCGCGGCCTGACCATGTGGCGGCTTTATCCCAGGGTCGTGGCGGCGGCGGGCTGAGATGCGGAACGCCCCGGAATCCGGGGCGTCGGCGTCTTGCGAAAGCTCAAAGCTCGTTGATGATCTGTTCGCGCGCGGTGACGCGCAGCTCGGCCATCTTGGCGCGGATGGTGTCCTCGTCGGCCTGGCCGGCCAGGTCGGCCGCCAGCTTGCGGAACACGTCCTCGTCGCCCGGCTCGTCGAAATCCGAGGTGACGACGGTCAGCGCATAGGCGCGGGCATCGTCGCCCGTCTTGCCCAGAAGGCCGGCCGCCCATTCGCCCAGCAGGCGGTTGCGCCGCGCTTCGGCCTTGAAGTTCAGTTCCGCATCATGGGCGAATTTCGCCTCATGCGCGCGCTCGCGGTCGTCAAAAGTGGTCATGGCGGCCTCCGGCTTGGGATTATCCCGTGGATATTGCGCAGGATATGCCCATGCGGGCGGGCCATCGCAAGCCCGTATTGCCCATGACCCCGTTTCTGGCCTATAGCCGCATAAAGATTGTCACCTTGCGGACGGGAGACGCGCAGCATGGCACCAAGGCGCAAGAAAATCTACGAAGGCAAGGCCAAGATCCTCTACGAGGGCACCGAGCCCGGCACGCTCATCCAGTATTTCAAGGATGACGCCACCGCCTTCAACGCCCAGAAGAAGGCCACGGTCGAGGGCAAGGGCGTGCTGAACAACCGCCTGTCCGAGTTCTTCATGACCGGGCTGACCAATATCGGCGTGCCGAACCACTTCATCCGCCGCATCAACATGCGCGAGCAGCTGGTGCGCCAGGTCGAGATCATCCCGCTGGAAGTGATCGTGCGTAATTTCGCCGCAGGCTCGATCTCGAAGCGCCTGGGCATGGAGGAGGGCACGCCGCTGCCGCGCCCCATCGTCGAATACAGCTTCAAGAACGACGAGCTGGGCGATCCCTTCGTGTCCGAGGAATACATCATCGCCTTCGGCTGGGCTTCGCAGCAGGACCTGGACGACATCGTGAGCCTGGCGCTGCGGGTGAACGATTTCCTGTCGGGCGTGTTCTTCGGCGTCGGCATCAAGCTGATCGACTTCAAGATCGAGGTCGGCCGCATCTGGGACGGCGATTTCATGCGCCTGGTGGTCGCCGACGAGATCAGCCCGGATTCATGCCGGCTCTGGGACGTGAAGACCGGGCAGAAGCTGGACAAGGACGTGTTCCGCCGCGACCTGGGCAGCCTGACCGATGCCTATACCGAGGTGGCGCGCCGGCTGGGCCTGATGCCCGCCAACACCACCTCGCTGACCAAACCCACCCTGATCAACTGAGAGGCCCTGCCGATGAAAGCCCGTGTCACCATCATGCTGAAGGATGGCGTTCTGGATCCCCAGGGCGAGGCGATCCGGCACGCGCTGGGGGGCCTGGGCTTTGCCGGCGTCTCGGGCGTGCGCCAGGGCAAGGTGATCGAGCTGGACCTGGCGGCATCCGATGCCGAGGCGGCGAAGGCCGAGGTCGCGCGCATGTGCGAGGGCCTGCTGGCCAATACCGTGATCGAGAAATACGCGGTCGAGATCGTCTGATCCGTTCGGGCCGGGGCTCTGCCCCGGACCCCGGGATATTTGGACACGAAAGAAGGGGCTTGGGGAGGGCGGCTTCGTGATCGACAAGCTCTCCATGTTCATGGCCCTGGCGCGCGAGAAGCATTTCGGCCGCGCCGCCGAATCGCTGGGCATCACCCAGCCCACCCTGTCATCGGCCATCCGGGCGCTGGAAGAGCAGCTGGGCGTGCAGCTGGTCCGGCGCGGTTCGCGTTTCCAGGGGCTGACGCCCGAGGGCGAGCGCGTGCTGGGCTGGGCGCGGCGCATCGTCGCCGATGCCCGCGCCATGCAGGCCGAGATGCAGGCGAGCCGCAAGGGCGTTTCCGGGCGGCTGCGCATCGGCGTCATCCCGACCGCAATGCCGCGAATCGCCGAGCTGACCGGGCCTTTCCTGCGCCGCCATCCCAATGCCGGGGTCTCGATCCTGTCGCGCAGCTCGGACGAGATCCGCGACCAGATCGAGGCGCTGGAGCTGGATGCCGGCGTCACCTACCTGGACAGCGAGCCGCTGGGCCGGGTGCAGAGCCTGCCGCTGTATCGCGAGACCTATTGCCTGATCGACCGCGGCGAGCTGGCCGGGCCGGCGGACTGGGCCGAGACCGCCACCCGGCCGCTATGCCTGCTGACCCCGGACATGCAGAACCGCCGCATCGTCACCCGGCACCTGGTCGAGGCCGGGGCGGATGCGCTGCCGCGGGTCGAATCGACCTCGATGCTGGCGATCCTGTCGCATGTGGCGACCGGCGACTGGGCTGCCATCCTGCCGCGGGCCCTGGCGCGCGGCCTGCCGCTGCCCGAGGGGGTGCGGGCGCGCGACCTGACCGGGAACGGGCATATGGTCGGGCTGGTCGTCGCCCGGCGCGAGCCGCATCCGCCGCTGGTCGAGGCGCTGATCCGCATCGTCTCGTCGATTGATACCTTCAATCAATAGACGATATATCACGATTGTTCTGTCTATCGTGGGGCTCTAGTCTGGGTAAAACAATTGAGCCCGGACCGACCCAGCCATGACTTCACCAGCGATCGACGCTGATTTCCTTTTGCGCCTTGACGAAATCATCGCCGCCCACAAGGGCCGCGAGGGGCCGCTTTTGCCCATCCTGCACGACATCCAGGCCGAATGGGGCCATGTCCCCGAGGAGGCGCAGCCGGTGCTGGCCGAGGCCCTGGGCATGACCCGCGCCGAGGTTCATGGCGTCGTCAGCTTCTATCACGATTTCCGCGACCATCCGCACGGCCGGCATGTGCTGCGGCTGTGCCGGGCCGAGGCCTGCCAGTCGATGGGCGCCGAGGCGTTGGCCGATGAGGTGCGCCAGGCGCTGGGGATCGACTGGCACCAGACCACGCCCGACGGGCGGCTGACGCTGGAGCCGGTGTTCTGCCTGGGGCTTTGCGCCTGCGCGCCCTCGGCCCAGATGGGCGACAGGCTGGTTGGCCGGGCGAACCTGGCCAAGGTGCGGAAACTGGTGGCCGAAGCGGGCATGGGGGCGGGCGCATGAGGGTCTGGGTTCCCCTGGATGCCGCCGCGCGGGCGCTGGGCGCCGACGAGGTGGCCGAGGCGCTGGGGCGCGAGTTCACCGTCACCCGCAACGGCACGCGCGGGATGATCTGGCTGGAGCCCCTGGTCGAGGTCGAGCGCGAGGGCGTGCGCCACGGCTATGGGCCGGTCGGGCCCGAGGACGCGGCCTCGGTCGCCGAGGCGATCCGCACCGGCGGCGATCATCCGCTGGCGCTGGGCCCGGTCGAGGATCTGCCCTGGATGAAGGCGCAGACCCGGTTGACCTTTGCCCGCGTCGGCGTGATCGACCCGCTGTCGGTCGAGGAATACGAGGCGCATGGCGGCTTGGCCGGCCTGCGCCGCGCCATCGGCATCGGGCCGGAACGGATCGTCGCGGAAGTCACCGAATCCGGGTTGCGCGGCCGGGGCGGCGCCGGTTTCCCGACCGGGATCAAGTGGAAGACCGTGGCTGGCGCCAAGGCGGCGCGGAAATACATCGTCTGCAATGCCGACGAGGGCGATTCGGGCAGCTTCGCCGACCGCATGCTGATGGAGGGCGATCCGCTGGTCCTGATCGAGGGCATGGCGATCGCCGGCATCGCCGTGGGCGCGGTGCAGGGCTATGTCTATATCCGCAGCGAATATCCCGACGCGATCCGGCTGATGGAGGCCGCCATCGGCAAGGCGCGGCAAGCCGGCATCCTGGGCCAGTCGGTGCTGGGATCAGACCATGCCTATGACATGGAGGTGCGGGTCGGCGCCGGCGCCTATGTCTGCGGCGAGGAAACCAGCCTGCTCAACAGCCTGGAGGGCAAGCGCGGCGTGGTGCGGGCCAAGCCGCCGATCCCGGCGCTGGAGGGCTTCCTGGGCCGGCCGACGGTGGTCAACAACGTGATCTCGCTGGCCTCGGTGCCCTGGATCCTGACCCATGGCGGGGCGGAATACGCGAAGCTGGGCATCGGGCGGTCCAAGGGCACGATCCCGATCCAGATCGCCGGGAACGTGAAATACGGCGGGCTGTTCGAGGCCGCCTTTGGCATGAGCCTGCGCCAGATCATCGAGGAGATCGGCGGCGGCACCGCCTCGGGCCGGCCGGTCAAGGCGGCGCAGGTGGGCGGGCCCTTGGGCTCCTATATCCCGCATTGGGATTTCGACGTCCCCTTCGGCTACGAGGAACTGGCGACGAAAGAGGGCCTGCTGGGCCATGCCGGCATCACCGTCTTCGACGACACGGCCGACATGCTGAAGCTGGCGCGCTTTGCCATGGAGTTCTGCGCCGTGGAAAGCTGCGGCAAATGCACGCCCTGCCGCATCGGCTCGATCCGGGGCGTCGAGACCATCGACCGCATCGCCCAGGGCGACGAGACGGGGATCCCGATCCTCACCGATCTTTGCAACACGATGAAATGGGGCTCGCTCTGCGCGCTGGGGGGCTTTGCGCCCTTCCCGGTCATGTCGGCGCTGACCCATTTCCCCGAGGATTTCAGCGGGCGCCGCGAGCCCCGCCCCATAACCAGGAGCCGGGAGGCCGCCGAATGAAGGATTTCATCATTCCCGACCGCGACATGGGCACCCCCGCGGTCAACTCCGACGTTACCGTGAACCTGCTGGTGGATGGTATCCCGGTCAGCGTTCCCGCCGGAACCAGCGTCATGCGCGCGGCCGCCGTGGCGGGGATCTCGGTGCCCAAGCTTTGCGCCACCGACCATCTTGCCGCCTTCGGCTCCTGCCGGCTTTGCGTGGTGCAGATCGAGGGGATGCGGGGCCTGCCGGCATCCTGCACGACTCCGGTGGCCGAGGGCATGGTGGTCCATACCCAGACCGACGAGGTGGCCCAGGTCCGCAAGGGGGTGATGGAGCTTTACATCAGCGACCATCCGCTGGACTGCCTGACCTGCGCCGCCAATGGCGATTGCGAGCTTCAGGACATGGCCGGCGCCGTCGGCCTGCGCGAGGTGCGCTATGAGCCGGGCAAGAACCATTTTGCCCGCCGCGACGCCGAGGGGCCGAACCCGGAATACCGGCCCAAGGACCAGTCGAACCCCTATTTCACCTTCGATCCGGCGAAATGCATCGTCTGCTCGCGCTGCGTGCGCGCCTGCGAGGAGGTGCAGGGCACCTTCGCGCTGACCATCGAGGGGCGGGGCTTCGACAGCCGCGTTTCCGCCGGCATGGCCTCGGACAGTTTCCTGTCGTCGGATTGCGTCAGCTGCGGCGCCTGCGTGCAGGTCTGCCCGACCGCGACGCTGATCGAGAACAGCGTGATCCAGATCGGCACCCCCGAGCATATCGTCAAGACGACCTGCGCCTATTGCGGCGTCGGCTGTTCCTTTGACGCGCATATGCGCGGCGAGGAAGTGGTGCGCATGGTGCCCAGCAAGGACGGCAAGGCCAACCACGGCCACAGCTGCGTCAAGGGCCGCTTTGCCTGGGGCTATGCCACGCATCGCGAACGCCAGACCCAGCCCATGGTGCGCGAACGGATCACCGATCCCTGGCGCGTGGTCAGCTGGGACGAGGCGCTGGATTTCGCCGCCACCCGGCTGCGCCAGGCGCAGGCGGATTTCGGGCGCGATTCCATCGGCGTCATCACCTCGTCGCGCTGCACCAACGAGGAAACCTATCTGGTGCAGAAGCTGGCGCGCGCGGTCTTTCACAACAACAACACCGACACCTGCGCCCGCGTCTGCCATTCGCCCACCGGCTACGGGCTGAAGACCACCTTCGGCACCTCGGCCGGCACGCATGACTTCGATTCGGTGGATGAGACCGACCTGGCGCTGGTCATCGGCGCCAACCCGACCGACGGGCACCCGGTCTTTGCCAGCCGGCTGCGCAAGCGGCTGCGCGAGGGGGCGGGGCTGATCGTGCTGGACCCGCGCCAGATCGACCTGCTCAAGACCCCGCATATGGGCGAGGGACTGCACCTGCCGCTGCGCCCCGGCACCAATGTCGCCATGCTGACCGCCATGGCGCATGTGATCGTGGCCGAAAAGCTTTATGACGAGGCCTTCATCCGCGAGCGCTGCGACTGGGACGAGTTCCTGGCCTATGCCGAATTCCTGCTGGATCCGCGCCATGCGCCCGAGGCGGTCGAGACGCCGGCCCGCGTCCCGGCCGAGTTGATCCGCAAGGCCGCCCGCGCCTATGCCGCCGCGCCCCGCGCCAGCATCTATTACGGCCTGGGCGTGACCGAGCATTCGCAGGGCTCGACCACCGTCATGGCCATCGCCAACCTGGCGATGCTGACCGGCAATATCGGCAAGCCCGGCACCGGCGTGAACCCGCTGCGCGGCCAGAACAACGTGCAGGGTTCCTGCGACATGGGCAGCTTCCCGCATGAATATCCGGGCTATCGCCATGTCTCGGACCCCGAGACGCGGGCGATCTACGAACGCGCCTGGGGCGTCGAGCTGTCGCCCGAACCGGGCCTGCGCATCCCCAACATGTTCGACGAGGCGCTGGCCGGCCGGTTCCGCGGGCTCTATTGCCAGGGCGAGGACATCGTGCAATCCGACCCCGACACCCGGCACGTCACCGCGGCGCTCGCGGCGATGGACATCGTCGTCGTGCAGGATCTGTTCCTGAACGAGACCTCGAACTACGCGCATGTCTTCCTGCCGGGGTCGAGCTTCCTGGAAAAGAACGGCACCTTCACCAATGCGGAACGCCGCATCAACATGGTCCGCCGCGCCATGACGCCCAAGAACGGCTACGAGGACTGGGAAGTCACCCAGATGCTGGCCAACCGCATGGGCGCCGCCTGGTCCTATGCGCACCCGCGCGAGATCATGGCCGAGATCGCGCTGACCACCCCCAGCTTCGCCGGCGTCAGCTACGACCTCCTGGAGCGCGAGGGCTCGGTGCAATGGCCCTGCAACGACAAGGCGCCGCTGGGCACGCCGGTCATGCATATCGACGGCTTCGTGCGCGGCCGGGGCAAGTTCGTCCATACCGAATATGTGGCGACCGAGGAACGCACCGGGGCGCGCTTCCCGCTGTTGCTGACCACCGGGCGGATCCTGTCGCAATACAACGTCGGCGCCCAGACCCGGCGGACCGAGAACGTGGTCTGGCACCCCGAGGATATCCTGGAGATCCATCCCTCGGACGCCGAGAACCGCGGCATCCGCGAAGGCGACTGGGTGCGCGTGGCCTCGCGTTCGGGCGACACGACGCTGCGCGCGCATATCACCGAGCGGGTGGCGCCGGGCGTGGTCTATACGACCTTCCATCACCCGACGACTCAGGCCAATGTGGTGACGACGGACAATTCCGACTGGGCCACCAACTGCCCCGAGTTCAAGGTGACGGCCGTGCAGGTCAGCCCCTCGAACGGCCCCTCGGAATGGCAAGAGGAGTATCGCCATCATTCCGACCTCGCCCGCCGCATCCTGCCCACCGCTGCCGAGTGACGGCATGCGGGACGTGAAGGCCGGCGTGCTGCGCTGGGACGGCGAAGGCCAGGGCGGCGGCTGGCGGCCCATCGAGCCGCCCCCGGCGCCGCAGGAATGCCCGGTGGCCATTGTCATCGACGGCATGAGCCAGGCGGTGCTGATGGCGACGCCGCATGACCTGCGCGACTTTGCCCTGGGCTTCGCCCTGACCGAGGGGCTGGTCGCCGCGCCCGAGGATGTCGAGGGCTTCGAGGAGGCCGAGGTTTCCGCCGGCGGCTTTCCCGCGCGCGAGGCGCGGCTCTGGCTGCGCCCCGGCCTGGCCGCCCGGCTGGCCGAGCGGCGGCGCAGCATGATCGGCCCGGTGGGCTGCGGGCTGTGCGGCGTCGACAGCATCGAGGCGGCGCTGCCCCGGATCGTGCCGGTCGCCTCGGACTGGTCCATGCCGCCCGCGGACGTGGCCCGCGCCATGGCCGCGCTGACCCAGGGCCAGGTCTTGCGGCACCGGACCCCCGCCATCCACGGCGCCGCCTTCTGGGACGGTGCCCATGGCCTGACGCGCGAGGATGTCGGGCGGCACAATGCGCTGGACAAGCTGGCGGGCGCGCTGGCGCTTGCCGGACTGGCGGCCGGGCAGGGCGCCATCGTCATGTCCTCGCGCCTGTCGGTCGACCTGGTGCAGAAGGCCGCCCGCATCGGCGCGCCCATCCTGATCGGCGCCAGCGCACCGACGGCCCTGGCGCTGGAATGGGCCGAGCGCGCCGGCATCACCCTGATCGCCCGCGCCAGGGGCGCGAGCTTCGATCTTTACACCCATCCCCGGCGCATTGCCGGAAGCTGAGGCGACATGTCCCACGACCATTCGAAACTGATCCGCATGGCCAGCCAGATGGCGCAATTCTTCGGCACCCAGCCCGACCGGCCGGCGCCCGAGGCGGTGGCCGCGCATATCAACGAATCCTGGACGCCGCGGATGCGGCAGGATTTCGTGGACCAGATCCGCGCCGGGGCCGAGGCCGATCCCGTCGTGCGCGAGGCGGCCGCCTTCGTCCGCCTGCCGGCCGCCTGATTTTGCCCCTGCCACCCCGTTTGGCGTCGTGATAGCGTGGCGGCATGGCACAGCTACCTTCCCGGCAAGAGATTCTCGACTGGGTGTCCGCCCACCCGGACGCCACCGCGAAACGCGACATCGCGAAAGCCTTCGGCATCAAGGGTGCCGAGCGCATCGAGCTGAAGCGGCTGCTGAAGGAGCTGGAATCCGAGGGGCTGCTGGAACGCCGCCGCCGCCATTACCACGATGCCGAGCGGCTGCCGCCGGTCACGGTGCTGCAACTGCTGCCGCCGGACCGCGACGGCGACATCTTCGCCAAGCCGCTGGAATGGCAGGGCGAGGGGCCGATGCCGCGCATCCTCTATGCGGCGCTGAAATCCGACCCGGCGGTGGCGCCGGGCGAGCGCATCCTGGCCCGGCTGATCGAGACGCGGGGCGAGGATCACGACTACCAGGCCCGGCTGATCCGCCGCATCGGCACGGTGCAGCACCGCATCGTCGGCATCTTCCGCGCCGCGGCCGGCGGGTCCGAGGCGGGCGGCCGCATCCTGCCCATCGACAAGGGCCAGGACAAGGAATGGCAGGTCCGCCCCGGCGACGTGCATGGCGCGAAAAGCGGCGAGCTGGTCGAGGCCGAGCAGGTCGGCCCCCGCGGCCGCATCGGCCTGCCCGTGGCGCGGATCGTCGAGCGGCTGGGCGACCCGTCGGCGCCCAGGGCCGTCAGCCTGATCGCCATCCACCAGCACGGCATCCCCGACGATTTCCCCGACGAGGCGATCGCCGAGGCCGATGCCGCCCGCCCGGCGACGATGAAGGGGCGCGAGGATCTGCGCCCCCTGCCCTTCATCACCATCGATCCCTCGGACGCGCGCGACCGCGACGATGCCGTGGCGGCCGAGACGCATGAGGACGGCGGCGCCACGGTCTGGGTCGCCATCGCCGACGTGGCGCATTACGTCCGCCCCGGCTCGGCGCTGGACCGCGAGGCGAGGAACCGTGGCAATTCCACCTATTTTCCCGACCGGGTGGTGCCGATGCTGCCCGACATCCTGTCGAGCGACCTCTGCTCGCTGCACCAGGGCGTGGACCGGCCGGTCATCGCAGTCAGGATGCGGCTGGACGCGCAGGGCAACAAGACCGGCCACAGCTTCTACCGCGGCATGATCCGCTCGGCCGCGAGCCTGGCCTATGAACAGGCGCAGGCGGCGGCCGACGGCAGCCCGGACGACCAGACCGCGCCGCTGCTCGACGCCGTGATCCACCCGCTCTGGCACGCCTACGGGCTGCTCAAGGCCGCGCGGCAGCGCCGCCAGCCGCTGGAACTGGACCTGCCCGAGCGCCGTATCGAGCTGACCCCCGACGGTCGGGTGAAATCGGTGAACTTCCGCGAACGCTACGACGCGCACCGGCTGATCGAGGAATTCATGGTGCTGGCCAATGTCGCTGCGGCCGAGGAACTGGAACGCCTGCGCCGTCCGCTGCTCTACCGCGTCCACGAGGAGCCGACGGTGGAAAAGCTCGACGCGCTGCGCGAGGTGGCCGAGGCCTCGGGCTTCACCCTGGCCAAGGGGCAGGTGCTGCAGACCCGGCACCTGAACCGTCTGCTGGAACAGGCCGAGGGCTCGGAATTCGACGAGCTGATCAACATGACGGCGCTGCGCTCGATGCAGCAGGCCTATTACAACCCCGAGAATTTCGGCCATTTCGGGCTGGCGCTGCGCTCTTACGCGCATTTCACCTCGCCGATCCGGCGCTATTCCGACCTGATCGTGCATCGTGCGCTGATCATGGGGCATGGATGGGGCGATGACGGGCTGTCGGCGCATGACATCGAGACGCTTTCGGAAACCGCCCAGCATATCTCGGAAACCGAGCGCCGCTCGATGGCGGCGGAACGCGACACCACCGACCGCTATCTCGCCGCCTATCTGGCCGACCGGGTGGGGGCCGAGTTCACCGGCCGCATCAGCGGCGTGCAGCGTTTCGGCGCCTTCGTGCGGCTGGACGAGACCGGGGCGGACGGGCTCTTGCCGATCCGCGAGATCGGCCGGGAATATTTCCACTACGACCCCGAGGCGCAGGTGCTGATGGGCTCCGAGACCGGGCTCGAGATCGGCATCGGCCAGCGCGTGACCGTCCGCCTGACCGAGGCGGTGCCGCTGACCGGCGGGCTGATGCTGGAACTGCTGGAACTCGAAGGCCGGCCGCTGCCGCAAGGCTCGGGCGGCGGGCGCGGCAAGAGACCGATGCGCAAGCGCGCCACCCAGGCCCGGCTGGCCGAGATCAAGCGCGCGCAAAAGCGGCGGCGGGTTCGGCGGCAGGGCTGAAGAAGGGGGCTTTGCCCCCGCGCGTTCCGCGCTCCCCCAGGATATTTGGACACGAAAGAAGCGACGTGGCGACTCCGCCGGCTTCTTTCGTGTCCAAATATCCTGCGGGGGAGTCGGCCGCAGGCCGACGGGGGCGCAAAGCCCCCTTGCGGCGCCGGTGCAAGCGAAAAGGCGGCCCCTTGGACCGCCTCTCCTGCATCGCCTGGATCCTGGCTCTCAGCCGATGGCGGCGGCGCGGACGTCGTCGTCGATCTTGTCGGCATATTGCGCGAAATTGTCGCTGAACATGCCGACCAGCTTGCGGGCCTGGGCGTCATAGGCGGCGCCGTCCGCCCAGGTCTGCCGCGGGTCGAGCAGCTTGTCCTCGACGCCGGGAACCGAAACCGGAACCTCGAAGCCGAAATTCGGATCCTTGCGGAACTCGACCTGGTTCAGCGAGCCGTCCAGCGCCGCGGTCAGCAGGGCGCGGGTCGCCTTGATCGGCATGCGCTTGCCGGTGCCGAAGGCGCCGCCGGTCCAGCCGGTGTTGACCAGCCAGCAGGCCGCGCCGGTCTTGGCGATCTTTTCCTGCAGGAGCTTGCCATAAACTTCCGGCCGCCGCGGCATGAAAGGGGCGCCGAAGCAGGTCGAGAAGGTGGGCGTCGGCTCGGTCACGCCGACCTCGGTCCCCGGCGTCTTGGAGGTGAAGCCCGACAGGAAGTGATACATCGCCTGCGCCGGGGTCAGCCGTGCGATCGGCGGCAGCACGCCATAGGCGTCGCAGGTCAGCATGATCACGTTCCTGGGCTGGCCGCCCAGCGAGGTTTCCGACGCGTTCGAGATCTGCTCCAGCGGATAGGCGCAGCGCATGTTGTCGGTCAGCGAGTTGTCCTCGAAGTCCAGCTCCAGCGTGTCGGGGTCGTAGACCATGTTCTCGACCACGGTGCCGAACTTGAAGCAGGTGGCGTAGATTTCCGGCTCGGCCTCGGCCGAGAGGTTGATGGTCTTGGCGTAGCAGCCGCCCTCGAAGTTGAAGATGCCGTGGTCCGACCAGCCATGCTCGTCATCGCCGATCAGCGTGCGCGAGGGATCGGCCGAAAGCGTGGTCTTGCCGGTGCCCGACAGGCCGAAGAAGATCGCCGAATCGTCGGGATTGCCGATGGCGTGGTTGGCCGAGCAATGCATCGGCATCACGCCCTTTTCCGGCAGGATGTAGTTCAGCAGCGTGAAGACCGATTTCTTGTTCTCGCCGGCATAGGCGGTATTGCCGATCAGGATCAGCTTCTTCTCGAAGTTGAGCGCGATCACCGTTTCCGAGCGGCAGCCATGTTTCGCCGGGTCGGCTTTGAACGAGGGGCAGTTGATGATGGTGAAATCCGGCACGAAGCCGGCCAGTTCGGCCGCTTCCGGGCGGCGCAGCAGGTGGCGGATGAAAAGCCCGTGCCAGGCCAGTTCGGTCACGACCCGGACGTCGAGGCGCAGGGCAGGATCCGCGCCGCCGTAGAGGTCTTGCACGAAATAGTCCTTGCCCTTCATGTGCTCCAGCATGTCGGCATGGAGCCGGTCGAAGGCCTCGGGCTCCATCGGGCGGTTGTTTTCCCACCAGATGCTGTCTTCCACCGACGCCGTGCGCACCACATGCTTGTCCTTGGGCGAGCGGCCGGTATGGGCGCCGGTCGAGACCAGGAAGGTGCCGCCCAGGCCCAGCTTGCCTTCGCCGCGCTGGATCGCCGCCTCGACCAGCGCCGGCTCCAGCAGGTTGTAGTGGACATTGCCGAGCCCCGTGATCCCCTGGTCTTCGAGACGGCAATTCGGATTGACGCGCGGTTCGGTCATG
Source organism: Paracoccus ferrooxidans (assembly GCF_029909815.1). Classification (NCBI taxonomy): domain Bacteria; kingdom Pseudomonadati; phylum Pseudomonadota; class Alphaproteobacteria; order Rhodobacterales; family Paracoccaceae; genus Paracoccus; species Paracoccus ferrooxidans. The sequence continues at coordinate 185,455 of NZ_CP038202.1, forward strand.
GCACCTTTGCTCCTGCTGATAGTCCGGGCCGGCAGCGGCCGTTGCGCGTCCTATAACACGGCATTTCCCCGGCGAAAGCGCACATATGGGCAGGGTTAGCGCAATCAGACACGGTTAGCGCAATCATTTGTCGGATCGTGGTCTTGGCTTCGGGAAAACGTCACAAAGGCCCTTGGTCCGGCGTAGGGGTCCGGGGCGATTCGCGCCGCGGCAAGAGGCAAGGGGAAGGAAGCCATGATCCTGCATGCAAGTTGCATCGCCCACCGGGAACGGGGGCTGCTGATCCTGGGGCCCTCGGGCGCGGGCAAGTCCACGCTGGCGCTGCAGATGATGGCGCTTGGCGCGGCGCTGGTGGCGGACGACCGCACCGTCCTGCGCCGTGAGGGCGGTCGGATCCTCGCCGATGCGCCCGATTCGATCCGCGGCCGGATCGAGGCGCGGGGGGTGGGCATCCTGCATGCTGCGCCGCATGGCCCGGTCGAGCTGGCCCTGGCGGTCGATCTGGCGCGCCCCGAGCCCGACCGGCTGCCGCCCGACCGGCGGCTTGACCTAATGGGCAGGTCCGTGCCCCTTGTCCTTGGGGCCGGCCGCGTTCATCTTGCGTCAATACTGTTGCAATACCTTGTCGCTGGCCGGGCGGATACGGATTTGCACGAAAGGTAGGGTCAAGCCATGCCGGAGGCGGCAAGCGCCATGGACAGCCAGGAGGAACAGGCCCAGCGGCTGGTGCTGATCACCGGCCCGTCGGGGGCCGGGCGCTCGACGGCGATCAACGTGCTGGAGGATCTGGGCTACGAGGCGATCGACAACCTGCCCCTGTCGCTGATCCCGCGGCTGCTGGACGGGCCGGCGCGGCCGATGCCGCTGGCCCTGGGGCTGGACGTGCGCAACCGCGACTTCTCGGTCGCCAACCTGATCGAGCTGATCGACCGGCTGACCCGGCTGCCGGAATATGCGCCCGAGGTGCTGTTCCTGGACTGCACGACCGAGCAGCTCTTGCGGCGGTTCAACGAAACCCGGCGCCGCCATCCGCTGCGCGCCGAGGGCTCGCCGCTCGACGCCATCATCGCCGAGCGCGACATGCTGTCGCCGATCCGCGCCCGCGCCGACGTGCTGGTCGATACGTCCGAGCTGTCGCCGCATGACCTGAAGGCCGAACTGGCCCGCTGGTTCGAGACCGAGCCGGGGCGGCGGCTGACCGTCTCGGTCCAGTCCTTTTCCTACAAGCGCGGGGTGCCGCGCGGGGTGGACATGATGTTCGACTGCCGCTTCCTGGCCAATCCGCATTGGCAGCCGGAACTGCGGCCGCTGGATGGCCGCGATTCGCCGGTTCAGCATTATGTGATGGCCGATTCGCGATTCGACGAGTTCTTCCGCAGGGTGCAGGATCTTGTGCTTTTCACCCTGCCTGCCCATCTGGATGAGGGAAAGGCGCACCTGGCGATCGGCTTCGGCTGCACCGGGGGGCGACACCGTTCTGTCACAATGGCGGAAAAAATGGCAGATGCGCTTGCGAAAGCAGGCTGGCAAGTGTCAATTAGACATCGGGAACTTGAACGCCGTGAAAAGGCGCCGGCACCTGGGGATGATGGCCATATGCGGGCCTCTCGCACAGCTTTGGCGCAAGGGTGAACGGCTGGTGCGTGGTGGGGCGAATTGATCGGGATTGTCATCGTGGCGCATGGTGGGCTGGCCAGGGAGTATCTCTCGGCCGTCGAGCATGTGGTGGGGCCGCAAACCGGGATCAAGGCCGTGGCCATCGAGGAAAACCATGACCGGGGCGAGAAGCAGGCCGAAATCTGCGCCGCCGCGGATGCGGTGGACGCGGGCGACGGCGTGGTGGTGGTCACGGATCTGTTCGGGGGTTCGCCCTCGAACCTGTCGCTGATGGCCTGTGCGACGCGGAACCGCTCGATTCTCTATGGGGCGAACCTGCCGATGCTGGTGAAACTGGCGAAATCGCGCAAATTGTCGGTGGCCGATGCGGTGACGCTGGCCAAGGATGCGGGACGCAAGTACATCAACAGCTATGACGTCCTGCCTGCCGATGTGCTTCCCATTCCCAAACGTGCCGCTTCATGAATGACATGACCAACGGGGCCGTCACCCGCGAACTGGCGATCATCAACGAAAAGGGCCTGCACGCGCGGGCCAGCGCGAAATTCGTCGAGACGGTGGAACGCTTCGACGCCCAGGCCACCGTGGAAAAGGACGGCATCAGCGTCTCGGGCGATTCGATCATGGGCCTGCTGATGCTGGCCGCGCCGCGCGGCACCGCGATTCGCGTCACCACCCGCGGGGCCGAGGCGCGGGAGCTGGCCGATGCGCTGACCGCCCTGGTCGAGGATTACTTCGGCGAAGGCATGTAAGGGCCGGACATGGCCCGCACCTCCTATCACCATGGCAACCTGCGCCAGGCCCTTGTCGAGGCCACGGTGCAGCTGATCGAGGAAAAGGGCCCGCAGGCCTTTACCCTGGCCGAGGCCGCACGCCTGGCCGGGGTCAGCGCCGCCGCGCCCTATCGCCATTTCGCCGGGCGCGAGGACCTGCTGGAGGAGGTCGCCCGGCAGGGCTTCGAGGAATTCGCCGACCGGCTCGAGGCCGCCTTCGACCAGGGCCGGCCGCGGCCGCTGACCGCATTCCTGCGCATGGGCCAGGAATACCTGACCTTTGCCGCCGAGCGGCGCGGCTTCTACATGGCCATGTTCGAATCGGGCATCTCGATCGCCGGCAATGCGGGGCTGTCGCAGGCCTCGGAACGGGCGCGCGGCATCCTGGTGCGCGGGGCCGAGACGCTGTTTGCCCAATTGCCCAATGGGCGCCGCCCGCCGCCGGGCATGGTCGCCGACCATGTCTGGGCGCTGAGCCATGGCGTGGTCGAGCTGTTCGGCCGCGGCAAGCCCGGCTCGCGCTCGCCCATCTCGGCGGGCGACATGCTGGAAAGCGGGGCGCTGATCTATCTGCGCGGGCTCGGCGTGATCCCCGACTGAAACTTTCCCATGAAAATTTCCGCCGTTTCCCTTGAACCCGGCCGGCTGCGCTCCATCTATGTAAATGTGATTAACATTCACATCGGAAAGGGACCGCAATGAACACTGACATCGCCCCGCGCCCCTCCGTCCTTGACCGGGTCGGCGCCGTGCTGGCCGGCATCCGGGACTGGCTGGACGAACGCGGGAAGGGCGCCTGGATCGCCGCCATGATCCTGGCCTTCATCGCCTGCTGGCCCTTGGGCCTTGCCATCCTGGGTTACATGATCTGGAGCAAACGCATGTTTTCCTGCCGCCACCGCCATCATCACCACCGCCACGGCCGCAGCCATGGCCTCGGATACGCGGCGCCGACCGGCAACACCGCCTTCGACGCCTATCGCGAGGAAACGCTGAAGCGGCTGGAGGACGAGCATCGCGAGTTCCTGGACTTCCTGCAAAAGCTGCGCGAAGCCAAGGACAAGGCCGAGTTCGACCAGTTCATCCAAAGCCGCAAGGAACCGGATGAGCCGCCGGCTTCCAGGATCGAGCCGCAGGCGTGATGCGAAAAGGGCCGGGGATCACCCGGCCCTGCTTCAATAGGAATATTCGGCATAGATGCGGCTGAGGTCGCCCGCCCATTCGCCCTGGTATTTCTCCAGCAGCTCGTCGGCCGGCACCCTGCCGGTCTCGACGCTTTCCTTCAGCGTGTTCAGGAAATGCGTCTCGTCCGGGACCAGCCCGCCCGAGCCGGTGCGGGCCCGCGCCTTGAGCCCGGCCTCGGAAATCGCCAGCACCTCGCGCGCCAGGTCGCGCATCCTGGTGCCGTTCACCTCGGCATCCAGCGCCAGAAGGCCGGCGCCCTGCCGCCAGGATTCGCGCGTCTCGGCGTCCCAGCCCTTGACCAGATCCCAGGCCGCATCCAGCGCCGAGGCGTCGTAAAGCAGCCCGACCCACAGCGCCGGCAGGGCGCAGAGCCGCCGCCAGGGGCCGCCGTCGGCGCCGCGCATCTCGATGAATTTCTTGACCCGCGCCTCGGGGAAAACGGTGGTCAGGTGGTCGGCCCAGTCCGACAGCGTCGGGATCTCGCCCGGCAGGGCGGGCAGGCGGCCGTTCAGGAAATCGCGGAAGCTCTGCCCCAGCGCGTCGATATACTTGCCGTCGCGATAGACGAAATACATCGGCACATCGAGGACGTAATCGACCCAGGCCTCGTAGCCGAACCCGTCCTCGAAGGCAAAGGGCAGCATGCCGGTGCGCGCGGCGTCGAGGTTCTGCCAGATATGCGCGCGCCAGCTTTTCCAGCCGTTCGGCTTGCCGTCGAGGAAGGGCGAATTGGCAAACAGCGCATTCGCCACCGGCTGCAGGGCCAGCGCCACGCGCAGCTTCTGCACCATGTCGGCTTCCGAGGCGAAGTCCAGGTTCACCTGCACCGTGCAGGTGCGATACATCATCTGCGTGCCCAGCGTGCCGACCCGGCCCATGTAGTCGGTCATCAGCCGGTAGCGCCCCTTGGGCATCATCGGCATCTGGTCCTGGGTCCAGACCGGCGCCGCGCCCAGGCCGATGAAGCCCGCGCCCAGCTCGTCGGCGACGCTTCTGACCTCGGCCAGGTGCTGGTTCACTTCGTCGCAGGTCTGGTGGATGGTCTCCAGCGGCGCGCCCGAGAGTTCCAGCTGCCCGCCCGGCTCCAGGCTGACATTGGCGCCGTCGCGTTCCAGCCCGATGATATGGCCGGCCTCCAGCACCGGGGTCCAGCCGAAGCGGGCCTGCAACCCCTCCAGCATGGCCTTGACCGAGGGCTGGCCGGGCGCGGCCTCATAGGGCAGGGGCATCAGGTCGGCGTGGCGATAGCCGAATTTCTCGTGTTCCGTGCCGATCCGCCAGCTTTCCCGCGGCTTTTCGCCCGAGGCGAGGTATTCGGCCAGCTGTTCGGGACGTTCGATCGGGCCGCCGCCCTGTTGGGGAATGGACATCGGTGGCCTTTCGTTTGCCTTTGCCCGCCACAGGTGGCAAGGCGGGCGGCTCAAGTCAAGCGGGCGCGAACCGGCCTCGTCCAAAGGGTTTGGATCGTGGGCGCCCCCTCGGCCAGCGCGGCGGCGACCCGGCCCATCTCGATCCCCGGCAAGGTGGCGAAGGCGCCGGCCAGATGTTCGGCCCCCGAGGCATCGACGGGGATCAGCAGCGCCTGCCCGTCGGCGCTTTTCAGCCGCCAGTGCCGGCGGCCGTTCAGCCGCATCAGCCGGATTTCGTTCAACTCGCGCAGCGCGATCTCGCCGCCCAGCAGCCGGTTGGGCGACAGGTAGCGGATCGCGCCCTCGTCCAGCTCGACCATGCCGGGGCCCAGCGTGTCGTGGCGGAACCGCATCCGCCGCCGCGCGTCCAGCGCCCAGAGCGCCGAGGCCCCGGCGATCGCGGCGCCGATCGGCCACAGGATCCAGCCGCCCAGCGAGAACACCCACAGCCCGAAGGCGGTCGCGGCCAGCGCGGTGCCGGTCTCGGCCCAGGGGCGCAGCTTTTCGGCCAGCTCCGGGCGGATCATTCCAGGTCCAGCGCCATGTCCCGATGCGGGATGCCGGCATCGTCGTATTCCGGGCCATAGGCGGCAAAGCCCAGCTTTTCGTAAAAGCCGATGGCATGGGTCTGGGCGCCCAGCTTGGCGCGGGTGACGCCGGGCATGGCGCGCAATTCCTCCAGCGCCGCGCGGATCAGCGCCGCGCCGGCGCCGGTGCCGCGGGCGGATTGCAGCACGGCGACGCGGCCGATCTTGCCGGTCGCGCCCTGGACCAGGATGCGGGCGGTGCCCACCGCCGCGCCCGAGGCGTCGCGGGCCAAGAGGTGGATCGCCTCGCCGTCGCGGCCGTCCCATTCCTCGGCCTCGGGGACGGATTGCTCGATGATGAAGACCTCGCGCCGGATCGCGCGGCAGGTCGCAAGGTCGGTGGTCTTTTCGATCATGCGAAGTAACGCTCCAGGATGCGGCGATAGATGCGGGCAAGCTGGCGCACCTGTTCGGCCGGCACGCGCTCATCCACCTGATGCATGAAATGCCCCACCAGCCCGAATTCAAGCACCGGGCAGTGATCCTTGACGAAACGCGCGTCCGAGGTGCCGCCCGAGGTGGAAAGCGCGGGGGCCAGCCCCGTCTCCTCGCGCACCACGCCGGCGACCAGGTCGACGAAGGGGCCGGGCCGGGTCAGGAAGCTTTCGCCCGAAACGTCGGTCGAGATGGCGAAATCCACCTTGGTATCGGCCGAGATCGCCGCCGCCCGCGCCCGGATCATGCGGTCGAGGCTGCCCGACGTATGCGCGTCGTTGAAGCGGATGTTGATCGTCGCCTGCACCCGTTCCGGGATCACGTTCGAGGCCGGGTTGCCGCAATCCACCGTCGTCACCTGCAGGCCCGAGGGGTCGAAATGCTCGGTCCCCTCGTCCAGCGGCGCCTCGGTCAGCTCGTGCAGCAGCCGCAGCAGCGCGTGGATCGGGTTGCGGGCGCGATGCGGATAGGCGGCATGGCCCTGGATGCCATGCGCCTCGACCTGCAGGGTCATCGAGCCGCGGCGGCCGATCTTGATCATCTCGCCCATGCGGTCGGGGTTCGAGGGCTCGCCGACGATGCAGACATCCATCCGCTCGCCATGCGCGGCCATCCAGTCGAGCAGCGCGCGGGTGCCGTGCTTGCCCGGCCCCTCCTCGTCGCCGGTGATGGCCAGGACCACCGCGCCGTCCGGCGGCGGGGTCTCGGTCACGAAGCCGATGGCGGCGGCGACGAAGGCGGCGACGCCGGATTTCATGTCGGTGGCGCCCCGGCCCCAGATCCAGCCCTCGGCCTCGTGCCCGGAAAAGGGCGGATGCGTCCAGCTGGCCGGATCGCCGGGCGGCACCACGTCGGTATGGCCGTTGAAGCCGAAGCTGCGCGCGCCCTTGGCCCCCCAGCGCGCGAACAGGTTCGGCACCCCCTCGCGGTCGACGCGATGGCATTCGAAGCCCGCCGCGCCCAGCACATCCGCCAGCAGCAGCAGCGCGCCGCCCTCGTCGGGCGTGACCGAGGCGCAGCGGATCAGCCTTGCGGTCAGTTGGGCGGGATCGGGGATCGTGGTCATGGGCGGCCTTTCGCTTTTGGCCCCCTGGTTACACCGCCGGGCCCGCAAGCTCCAGCGCGCGGCGCAGCAGGTTGGCGCCGGTCAGCACCAGCAGCAGCAGCGTCCAGCGCCGGAACCGCGCCGCGTCCAGCCGGTCATGCGCCAGATAGCCCAGCCCCATGCCGACCAGCGCCGGGATGACCAGGATCGCCGAGAACGGCAGGGTCCGGGCGTTCAGAAGCCCCGATTGCAGATGCGAGGCGGTCAGCACCGCCGCGCCGATGAAGAACACCACGCCCTGCACGCGCATCTGCTCGGCCTTGGGCACGTGCAGCGACAGCAGCAGCACCAGCAGCGGCGGCCCCCAGATGCCCGAGATGCCGCCGATCAGCCCGCCGGTCACGCCGGTCGCGATCTCCACGCGGCGGCGGTGATGGACGGGCAGGACCATGCTGCGCCCCAGGATCTGCCACAGCGCGAACAGCATGATCGGCAGGCCGATCAGCGCATACATCAGCCCTTGCGGCACGCGGGTCGCGAAAAAGGCGCTGACCGGGATGAACAGCACCACCATGCCGACATGCCAGCGCCAGTCCCAGGTCGCCTGCCATGCCGGGCGCCAGCCGCCGCGCAGCGCCTGGCGGATGTTCGTGACCAGCACCGGCAGGATCACCGCGGCGACGGCCTGCTGGGCGGGCAGGAAGGAACCCAGCGCCGCCAGCATGATCATCGGCATGGCAAAGCCGATGGCGCCCTTCACGAAGCCGGAAAACAGCGTGATCGCGATGGCGATCCAGAAATGGAAGGGATCGAGGCCGAACATGTTCCTTGGGCGACGGTAAGATTCTGCGGGTTCTGGCAAGGTGCTTAGCGCGCCTCGGATCTTTCCGCAAAGCACAAGAGGCAGGCTCTCAGGCGGAAAGCGGCGCCATCCCCCCGCGCGCGCGGGAGCGAAGCGGTGTTTGGCTCCTACACCACAGGGTCGCCGGCCATCCCCCGCGCGCGCGGGACCGGAGACATCGGCCGCGCGCACGCTGGCGCGATGACCGGCCATCCCCCGCGCGCGCGGGACCGGAGGCCCCCGGATGATGTTCCGGGGGTCTGGGACAGCCATCCCCCCGCGCGCCAGACCGGATCACCGGCAATGCCTCGGCCTGGGCCGGAAGCACGAGGCGGCTGGCACGCCCCTCGCCCCCAGCCGGAGCAGCGCCCGGATCAAGGGCGCGCTGCCGAGGAACGGCAGCGCCGACGGCCGATTGCGTGCCGGTGACGGTGGCGGACCAGACCCATCCGGCCATGTGGCGCAGGGATGTCAGCCTGGCCTCTGGCAGGCCCTGGATCGCTGCGCATCCGGCTGGATGTCCAGCGGTTCACGCCCCGCCATGCCAAGGCCCTCGCCAGCCGCTTCGGGCCAAGGCACGGCCCCGCCGTCACTCGGGGCGCGGACGCAATAGGCAAGCTGCTGGGCGGGGCCGGGCGGAAGGGTTCGACACGGTGTTCCCTCTTGCCCAAGGGCCGGCCGCAAAGGAGATCGACCGTTGCCAGACCGTCCTGCTCGACGGCAGCAGCCTGGCGCTGTGCCATCATCCCGGCCGATATTCCGTGGGCACCCAGCCCGGCAATGGGCGCGACTGACGGGACATTTTAGTTCATAATGCGGCTATATCGCGCATGATAGTTGCGCTGCAATTGCGAAACGGCTAGTCATGCTGCAACGCCGCATGAAGGAATCTGCCATGAAGGACATGCCCGCGATGCCAGCCGATACGCCTTCCGCCCTGCTTGCGCTTGCAGGCGAGGCCCTGCCGGAACTCGAAGCCCTGCAATCCCGCGCGACCGAGGCGCTGCGCGCGCTGGTCGCCCCCGCGGGCAAGCCGCAACCGGCGCTTCTGGAGGAACACCAGCACGCCGCCCATGCGCTGTCCTGGCTGGCGACCTATGTCGAATCGGTGCGCCAGCTGGCCGGCTGGGCCGGGCGGCTGGCCGAGGCGGGCAGCCTGGGCCGCACCGAGGCGCTGATCCTGCAGATCGGCCTGGGCGAATACCTCACCCAGATCGCCGGCGGCATCCCGATGAGCCAGACCGAGTTCGCCCGGCTTTCGGACCTGGGCCTCGACTGGCAGCCGGGCGAGGCGGCGGCCGCGCTGATGCGCGGCAATACCGCCCAGGCGCGGGCCGAGCTTGCGCGGCTGATGCAGGACAACCATGGCCGCGCGACCTTCGGCGCCACCGGGCTGGACGAGGATCTGGAGATGATCCGCGACCAGTTCCGCCGCTATGCCGACGAGCGGGTGATCCCCAACGCCCATGAATGGCACCTGAAGGACCAGCTGATCCCGATGGAGATCATCAAGGAACTGGCCGAGCTGGGCGTCTTTGGCCTGACCATCCCCGAGGAATTCGGGGGGCTGGGCCTCTCGAAAGCCTCGATGGTGGTCGTGACCGAGGAGCTGTCGCGCGGCTATATCGGCGTGGGCTCGCTGGGCACCCGCAGCGAGATCGCGGCCGAGCTGATCCTCTGCGGCGGCACCGAGGCGCAGAAGGCGAAATGGCTGCCGGCGCTGGCCTCGGGCGAGATCCTGTCGACGGCGGTCTTTACCGAGCCGAATACCGGCTCGGACCTGGGCAGCCTGCGCACGCGGGCCGTGCGCGACGGCGAGGATTGGGTCGTCACCGGCAACAAGACCTGGATCACCCATGCGCAGCGCACCCATGTCATGACGCTGCTGGCGCGCACCGACCCCGAGACCACGGATTGGCGCGGATTGTCGATGTTCCTGGCGGAAAAGACGCCGGGCACCGACGACGACCCCTTCCCGACCCCCGGCATGACCGGCGGCGAGATCGAGGTGCTGGGCTATCGCGGCATGAAGGAATACGAACTCGGCTTCGACGGCTTCCGGGTCAAGGGCGAGAACCTGCTGGGCGGCGAGCCGGGGCGCGGCTTCAAGCAGCTGATGGAGACCTTCGAATCGGCACGCATCCAGACGGCCGCCCGCGCCGTGGGCGTGGCGCAATCGGCGGCCGAGATCGGCATGCAATACGCCATCGACCGCAAGCAGTTCGGCAAACCGCTGATCGAGTTCCCGCGCGTCGCCGACAAGCTGGCGATGATGGCGGTGGAAATCATGATCGCCCGCCAGCTGACCTATTTCAGCGCCTGGGAAAAGGACCACGGCCGGCGCTGCGACCTGGAGGCCGGCATGGCCAAGCTCTTGGGCGCGCGCGTCGCCTGGGCGGCGGCCGACAATGCCTTGCAGATCCATGGCGGCAACGGCTTTGCGCTGGAATACGCCATCAGCCGCGTGCTGTGCGACGCGCGGATCCTGAACATCTTCGAGGGCGCGGCCGAGATCCAGGCCCAGGTTATTGCACGCAGGCTACTGGACTAGGATGAAATTCCGGCCCCTGCTGGACAGCGGGGGCCGTTAGGGCATTATGGCAGCAACATGACGTAACGGAGCTGCCCATGAACCGCATCCCGATGATTTCCGTGGCCTTCGCCGCCACGCTCGGCCTTGCCGCCTGCGAGCCCGCCACGCCCGACGTTCCGGGCAGCAATATCCCGACTGGCGCCTATGTGCTGGTCGGCATCGGTTCCGACACCGTGCCGCAGCGCAATGTCGGCATGACCATCGCGGCGGACGGCTCGATTTCGGGCAAGGCGCCCTGCAACCAGTATTCGGCCAGCCAGACCGCCGAGCCGCCGGGCTTTGCGCTGGGCCCGCTGACCACGACCGAGATGGCCTGCTCGGGCAATGCCGGCCGGCTGGAGACGCGCTATCTGCAGGCGCTTGCGGCCGCCGACGGCATCACCTTCGAGGGCGGCGTGCTGACCATCAAGGGGCCGACCTACCTGACCTACGAGCCGGGCTATCGCAAGGAATGACCCCTTGCCCGGAAGGAGGCGCGCCATGCGCAAGCTGATCCTGGCCCTGTCCTTGCCCCTGGGGCTGGCCGCCTGCGCGGCAGAACCGGACGGTGCGGCGCAGATCCCCGGCGACTATGCGCTGGTCGCGGTCGAGGGCGTCGCGGTTTCGGGCACGCCGAGCCTGCGCATCGCCGAGGACGGCGCGGTCTCGGGGCAGGGGCCCTGCAACCTGTTCACCGGCCGCAACAACGCCGCGCTGCCGGCGCTGGACCTGGGCGCGCTGGCGGTGACGCGCCGCGCCTGCCTGCAAGAGGGTGGCGAGCACGCGTTCTTCCAGGCGCTCGGCGCGGTGCGCGAGGCCAGGCGCGAGGGCGAGGAGCTGGTGATGACCGGCCCGGATGTCACCATCCGCTGGCGGATCGCGACGCCGTAAGCCGGGCGACCAGCCGGGCGCGTGCGGGCGGCAGGGGCTTGCCCGCATGGCTCTCGGCCAGCCGCGATTGCAGGAAATGCCCGGTCAGGGCCAGCGCGTCCTCGATCCCGCCATTGCCGCGCCCGCCCAGCATGGCGGGCAGGGGCAAGAGCCGCGGTGCCCAGTCCCCCGCCGCCTGCGCCGAAACCGCCCGGCCCGAGCGCGGGCTGACATAGGCCAGCCCCTCGCGCGATCCCGTCACCGCGCAGCTGGTCAGGTCCAGCCCGAAGCCCAGCTCGTCCAGAAGACGCATTTCCCAGCGCAGATAGGCTTCCGCCCAATCCTCGCCCGCGTCCATCAGGTCCAGCAGCGCCTCGGTCGCGGCGGCAAGGCGGGGATGGGGGTCGCGCTCGGGCAGGGCAAAGGTCAGCAGCGCGGTGACGGCATTCACCCCGGCCAGCGCATCGGCACCGGCCAGCAGCCCCGGCCGCGCCCGCGCCGGCTCGATGCTGAAGGTGCCCAGCTGTTCCTCAAGCCGCGCCCGCCAGCGCAGGCTGACCCGGTTGCCCGGCTGCAGCATGGCGGCGCGCCTGGCGCTGGCGCCGCCGGGCACCAGGCCGCGGATCAGCCCTGCCTCGCGCGTCAGCACGGTCAGGATCACGGCGCTTTCGCCGTGCCTTTGCAGCGCCATCACGCTGGCCTCGCCGCTCCATTCCATCGCGCCGCCTTTCCTTTCGCGCCACCCTGCCGCAATCTGGGGGCGACGGACAAGGAGGCAGGCATGTTGAAACCGTGGATCGAGGCCCAGGCCCGGCTGGTCGAAGTGGCGGCGGGGCGCGCGCCGGCGGATCTGGTGATCCGGGGCGGGCAATGGGTCAATGTCCACACCCGCGAGGTGATCCCCGGCATCGACATCGCCGTGGCCGACGGCCGGGTGGCCTATGTCGGCGCCGATGCCGGGCCCTCGATCGGCCCCGATACGCAGGTCATCGAGGCGGCGGGCCGCTACATGGTCCCCGGCCTGGTCGACGCGCACATGCATGTCGAATCGGGGATGCTGACGCCCGCCGGATTCGCGGCGGCGGTGATCCCGCATGGCACGACGACGATCTTCCATGACCCGCATGAGATCGCCAATGTGCTGGGGCTCAACGGCGTGCGGCTGATGCGGGACGAATCGCTGCTCCAGCCGATCAGCATGTTCACCCAGATGCCCAGCTGCGCGCCATCCGCCCCCGGCCTGGAGACCACCGGCCAGCCGATCACCGAGGGCGAGGTGGCGCAGGCCATGGGCTGGGACGGCATCGTCGGCCTGGGCGAGATGATGAACTTTCCCGGCGTCGCCGCGGGCGACCGGCAGATGCTGGCCGAGATCGCCGCCACCCGCGCCGCCGGCAAGACGGTGGGCGGCCATTACGCCAGCCCCGACCTGGGCCGGCCCTTCCACGCCTATGTCGCCGGCGGTGCCGCGGACGACCACGAGACCACGACCGAGGCGCAGGGCATCGCCCGCGTGCGCCAGGGCATGGGCTGCATGATGCGGCTGGGCTCGGCCTGGTATGACGTGGAAAGCCAGATCACCGCGATCACCGAAAAGGGGCTCGACCCGCGCTTCTTCATCCTTTGCACCGACGACAGCCATTCCGGCACGCTGGTCCATGACGGGCACATGAACCGGGTGGTGCGCCATGCCATCGACTGCGGCTGCGATCCGCTGGTGGCGATCCAGATGGCGACGATCAACGCGGCCCAGCATTTCGGGCTGGAACGCGAACTGGGCAGCATCACGCCGGGCCGGCGGGCGGACTTGATCCTGACCCCGGACCTGCGCAGCCTGCCCATCGAGGCGGTGATCGCGCAGGGGCGTCTGGTCGCCGAAGGCGGCAAGCTGCTGGTCGATTGCCCGCGCATCGCCTGGCCCGACGAGGCGCGCAACTCGGTGCATCTGGGGCGCAGCCTTGCCGGCGCGGATTTCGCCGTGCGCGCCACGGGCGACAGCGCGCGGGTGCGGGTGCGGGTGATCGGCGTGGTCGAGAACCAGGCCCCGACCCGTGCGCTGACCGCCGAGCTGCCGATCCGCGACGGCGTGATCGAGGCGCAGGGCGAGACCTGCCATATCGCGCTGGTCGAACGCCACCGGGCGACGGGCGGCGTGGTGAACGGCTTCGTCTCGGGCTTCGGCTACCAGGGCCGGATGGCGGTGGCCTCGACCGTGGCGCATGACAGCCATCACATGATCGTCGTCGGCACCTGCCGCGACAGCATGGCGGCGGCGGCCAACCACCTGGGCCGGATCGGCGGCGGCGTCACCGTGTTCCGCGACGGCGAGGCACTGGCGACGGTGGCGCTGCCCATCGCCGGGCTGATGTCCGACCTGCCCGCCGAGGAAGTGGCCGAGGCGACGCAGGGGATCGTCAAGGCGATGCAGGATTGCGGCTGCCGGCTCAACAACGCCTATATGCAGCATTCGCTCCTGGCGCTGGTGGTGATCCCCGAGCTGCGCATCTCGGACCTGGGCATCGTCGACGTGACCCGGTTCGAACTGGTCGACCTGCTGGTCTAGCCCTGCAGCCCCGGCACGGCCTTCGGCCGGGATGGGCCGGGGCTGGCCGCGGGGCGTGCGTCAGTCGCCGTCGTCGGGCACTTCGTCGTCATCGCCAAAGCGTGCGTCGTCGTCATATTCGTCCTCGCCCTCGCCGACATATTTCGCCGACAGGTTGATCGAGTGATTGTCGTGGATCGGGTCCATGACGATGTCCGAGGGGATTTCGCCCGCCAGCCATTCGCGGATCTCGTCCTTGGTCTCGTCGATCTCCTGCCCGGTGACTTCGGCGATATAGGTGATGAAGGCGCGCTGGTCGCCGTCGATCTCCTCGAGGTCGCTTTCATCGGCCGCAGGCCATTTCTCGACGATGGCCTCGAAGAAGGCGGGCCAGTTGTCGCGGACGTGAACCCATTTCATCAGTAGCCTCCTCCGCCCAGGCCGCCCTGCACCAGGCGCGAGGCGCCGGTGATGTCCTCGCCCACGCCGGCCACGGTATTGCACGCGGCAAGCGCAAGAAGGGTCAGGATGGCTGCGATCCGACTGAATTTCATTCTCTTTCCTCCTGCCACCAGGTTTCTGGCATGAAGCCGGGCCAGTCACCGTAAAGCGGCGTGTTTTCAGGATAATCCAGGTCGGCACGATGGGCCAAGCGGGAAATCCGTGAATAGCTGACCGGGATGACATAGCGTCCGGCGGTTAAGATTCGGTCAAGGGCCCTGACCGCTGCGACGAAATCCTCATGCGTGCGGGCGTGGCCCATCTCGGCGATCATCGCCTCGGCGGCGGGGCTGTCCATGCCCATCCAGTTGCGGCTGCCCGGCTTGGCCACGCCCTCGCGGCCCCAATAGAGCCGCTGTTCGTTGCCCGGCGACAGCGACAGCCCGCGTTCATACCAGGTCATGTCGAACTGGTAGTTGTTCGTCCGCTCCACATATTGCGCGGCATCGAGCATCGTCACCGTCGGCCGGATGCCCAGGTTGCGCAGCGATTGCACGAAGATGTCGATGATCTGCCGGGTCTCGGCGCTGGTGCGCATGGCGCTGCCCGACTGGTTCAGCAGGATCTCGAAGGCGAAGGGGCGGCCCTTCGCGTCGCGCAGCTCGCCCTCTTGCACGGTCCAGCCGGCCTCGCCCAGCAGGTCCAGCGCGGCGCGGATGCCCCGGCGGTCGATGGCGCGCTCGCCGCCCTCGGGCAGGGCATAGCCTTCGATGGTGCCGGGCGGCAGCTGGTCGGCGAAGGGCGCCAGCAACGCGGCCTCGCGCCCGGTGGCGGGGCCGGGCTGCATCGCCAGATCGGAATTGGCGAAATAGCTGGTGATCCGCGGATCCTTGCCGCCGGTCAGCGTCATGTTGATGAAGCGATAGTTGAAGGCTTCGATCATCGCCTGCCGCACCCGCCAGTCGGCAAACAGCGGATTGCGGGTGTTCATCACCAGCCCCATGATCCCCGAGGGGCGGCCATGCGCGATCTCGGATTTCTCCATCCGGCCGTCGCGCATGGCGGGAAAGTCGAAATTGCGTTCCCAGCGCGCCGCGACCAGTTCGCGCCAGACGTCGATCTCGCCGGCCTTGAACGCCTCGAACATGGCCGAGGCATCGCCGAAATAGTCGTAGCGGATCACGTCGAAATTGTGCAGCCCCCGGCTGACCGCCAGGTCGCGGCCCCAGTAATCCGGGTTGCGGCGAAAGCTGATCGCCCGGCCCGGATCGACCTTGTCGATGACATAGGGCCCCGATCCGATGGGGACCATCAGGCTGGACTGGCCGAAATCGCGCCCCTGCCATTGCGCCTTCTTCAGGATCGGCCGCATGCCCATCAGCATCGACAGCTCGCGGTCGGCGGTGTTGAAGGTGAACCGGACCGAGCGCGGCCCGGTCTGTTCCATCGTCTCGACCTTGGACCAGACGGCGGTATAGCGCGGATGCCCCTTGGTCCCCAGCACCTCATAGGACCACATCACGTCCTCGATCGTTACCGGCGTGCCGTCGGAAAAGCGGGCCTCGGGGCGCAGGGTGAACTCGACCCATGTCCGGTCGGCATCGGTCTCGACGCTTTCGGCCAGAAGGCCGTAGAGGGTGAAGGGCTCGTCGATCGAGCGCATCATCAGCGACTCGGCCACCAGCCCCGGCTGGGTGAAGATCGGCCAGACCGGGTTGCCCATCAGGATCCAGGGGTTGAGCGAATCGAAGGTGCCCGTCTCGGCCAGGCGAATCGTGCCGCCCTTGGGCGCCTCGGGATTGGCATAGGGCAGGTGGGTGAAGCCGGCCGGAAGCGCAGGTTCTCCATACATTGCAATGGCATGCCGGGGTTCGGCAAGGCTTGCCAGCGGCATGGATGCAACACACAGGCACAGGGCGATTCGCCGCCAGATCGCGGATTCGTTAGCAAACTTGAAGAATCGCATGCTCGATGGCCCTGTTTTCCGGGTCGTTGGTTCTGCCCGTGCCCAGATTAACCGCCCGTTCACCTTGAAGCAAACTTACGCCTTGGACTCATGGGGCGAAAAGCGTATAGATAAGGCACTGCTCGATAGGTTTCTTGCCTGTATGAAACCTGCCTCATGACTTGCGCCCGCCTTGTGCGGGCGCTTTTTTCTTGGGGGTTTCGCGATTGCGCCGCAGCCTTGCCTGCCCGCACCCGCCGGGGGAATCGAGCGCGCAAAAAAGTGAACGAAGCGGTATTTCCCCTGCCATCGCCAGCGGCCCCCGCGCCTTGCCGCGCCGCCGGTGTCCGACCTTGTGCGGTGCGGGCTTTTTCCCCATGCTGCGGCGGCAACAGCAACGCAGGCGTGGAGGCAGCGATGTTCCAGAAATTCCTTGGCGGCAAGACGGCGGTGGTGACGGGTTCGAACTCGGGGATCGGGCTTGGCATCGCGCATGAGCTGGCGCGGGCCGGGGCGGATCTGGTGCTGAACAGCTTTACCGACGCGCCCGAGGATCACGCCCTGGCCGAAAGCCTGGCCGCCGAGCATGGCGTCAAGGTCCGCTACATCCAGGCCGACATGTCGAAGGGCGCCGAGTGCCGCGCCCTGATCGAAAAGGCCGGCGCCTGCGACATCCTGGTGAACAATGCCGGCATCCAGCATGTCGCGCCGATCCCGGATTTCCCGGCCGAGAAATGGGACGCGATCATCGCCATCAACCTGTCCTCCGCCTTTCACACCACGGCGGTGGCGCTGCCGCTGATGCGCGAGGCGGGCTGGGGGCGGGTGATCAACATCGCCTCGGCGCACGGGCTGACGGCCAGCGAATACAAGTCGGCCTATGTCGCCGCCAAGCACGGCATCGTCGGCCTGACCAAGGTGACGGCGCTGGAGACGGCGAAGGAGCCGATCACCTGCAACGCCATCTGCCCCGGCTATGTGCTGACGCCCATCGTGGAAAAGCAGATCCCCGACCAGATGAAGACCCACAACCTGAGCCGCGAGGACGTGATCGCCAAGGTCATGCTGCACCGCCAGCCCTCGGGGCAGTTCGCCACGGTCGAGCAGATGGGCGGCACGGCGGTCTTCCTGTGCTCGCCGGCGGCCGAGCAGATCACCGGCACGACGATCTCGGTCGATGGGGGGTGGACGGCGCTTTAGGGCGCCGCTCCGACGGGGTTTCCCACCCCTTTGCCCAAGGGGATCGCGGGCGGGCGGTCAGCCCCAGGCCGCCTCGAACTCGCGCCATTCGCCCTTGCTCATGCCGCTGTTTTCCTGCGTGACCGTCTCGCCGGCCAGGCGGCGCTTCAGCGCCTCGACGCCCCTGGCGGAAAGCTGCATGCCGCCCAGCCGGTAGTCCTCGAAGGCGGCATAGGCGAAGGGCACCCAGTCCTTGACGATGCCGCACATGGTTTCGGCATAGGTGCGGATCTCGTATTGCGCATGGGCATCGGCGCGCAGGCGCAGGAAATGGAACAGGTTGTGCAGGTCGACCTTCCAGTACCATTGCGTATAGACATTCGCCGGCAGGTTCATCCGCGCCAGTTCGCGCGCCAGGCCCTGCTGGCCCTCCTGGCTCAGCATCGCCTCGTAATGGTCATAGCTGCGCATCGCGTCCTCGCGCAGGATGTCGAGGACGCGGGCGGCCTCGTCCCCCTCCAGCACCTGGCCGCGGCCCTGGTTGTTCACCGTCGATTGCGCGGCCAGGTGTTCGGGGGCGGGGATGTAGAATTCGCGGTCCAGGATCGAATAGCGCGCCGAATATTCGTTCACGTTGGCGGTGCGGTGGCGGATCCATTGCCGGGCGACGAAGACCGGCAGCTTGACGTGGAACTTGACCTCGCACATCTCGAACGGGGTCGAGTGCCAGTGCCGCATCAGGTAGCGGATCAGCCCCTCGTCGTTGCTGACCGATTTCGTGCCGCGGCCATAGCTGACCCGCGCGGCCTGGGTGATCGCGCCGTCGTCGCCCATGTAGTCGATGACCCGCACCAGCCCGTGATCCAGCACCGGATGCGCCCGGTAGAGATGGCCCTCCATCCCCTCGGAGACGGCGCGCAGGGTGGGGCGCGGGCTGGCGCGCAGCTCGTCGATCTCGGCCTGTTGTTCGGGGGTCAGGGGCATGGCGGAATCCTTCGTGCTGTTGGGCATATCTTGTGGCACCGACGGGGGATGCAATCAACCGGCAGTATGGACGCGGCGGGTGCAGCCGATCGCCCCACGTTGCGGTCCGGCCGCCGCCATGCCAGTCTGGCCGCAGCGAACGGAAAGGAGCGACAGATGAAGGTCCGCTATCTGCACACCATGGTCCGCGTGCTCGATCTGGAAAAGACGATGGCATTCTTCCACCTGCTCGGGCTGGAGGAGACGCGGCGAATCGACAATGAGAAGGGGCGCTTCACCCTGGTCTTCATGGCCGCGCCCGGCCAGCCGGAATGCCCGGTCGAGCTGACCTGGAACTGGGACGGCGACGACGGCCTGCCCTCGGACAGCCGGCATTTCGGCCATCTCGCCTATCGGGTCGAAGATATCTACGAGATGTGCCAGAGGCTGATGGATGCGGGCGTGACCATCAACCGCCCGCCGCGCGACGGCCATATGGCCTTTGTCCGCAGCCCCGACAACATCTCGATCGAATTGCTGCAAGAGGGCGAGGCGCTGCCGCCGCAAGAGCCCTGGGCCAGCATGCAGAACACGGGCCACTGGTAGAGGGCGGGGCCCGGCGAAAGGCGGCGCAGGGTCTGGACATGCCCGGCCCGCGCCGGGTCGGGCCGGGCCGCCGCAAGAGCCCTGGGCCAGCGTGCAAAACACAGGCCACTGGTAGGGGGCGGGGCCCCGGCGAAAGGCGGCGCAAGGTCTGGCTCATGTCCGATCCGCGCCGGGTCGGGTCGGCCGATCGCAGACCTGACCGCGCGCATTGAGGCGTGCATGCCCGACCCGTCGCCGGGACCGGCCGGCGGGGAGAAGGGCCCCCGCGGCCGATGCCGGTGCGGGCCGGGCATGACGGCGTCGCTGGGCCATGCTGCTGCGCTGCGGTTCAGTAGATGTAGCGGATCTGCTCGGCCCAGAATCTTTCGACCCGGCGCCATTGCAAGTTCACCGCCTCGATGGGCGGATCGTCCAGCACGCCGGACAGTTCCAGCCCTTCGGCATGGCGGGCAAACAGCCGCGCCACGCAATCGCGCACCTCTTGTCCCGCCTGGGTCAGCCGCACCCGGACCGCGCGGCGGTCCATCTCGCAGCGTTCATGGTGGACATAGCCCAGCTCGACCAGCTTCTTGAGATTGTAGGAGACGTTCGAGCCCTGATACATCCCGCGCGAACGCAACTCGCCCGCCGTCACCTCCGACGTGCCGAGATTGTAGATCAGCAGCGCCTGCACCGGCGTCAGGTCCGAGCGGCCCAGCCGCTCGAACTCGTCCTTGATCAGGTCCAGCAAAAGCCGATGCAGCCGCTCCAGCATTTGCAGGCTTTCCAGATAGGCGTCGGCCCGGTTGGTCCGCGGCGGCAAGGGCCGCAGGGCCGGCACCGTGTGGGCAGAGCTGCGCTGTTGCATAAGCGGGTTCCGTTCTTGGCCTCGTTTCCGCCACCATGGCGCAGATTTGCCAATCTTCGGTTAATCGCCGCGCAGTTTGCTAAAATTGCGCCTATTTCCGTGCCAGCCGCTGATGGGCAAAACCCGCCACGCGGTCCAGGATGGGCAGCAGCGCCTGCGGTCCGGGGCGGGCGTCGCCCAGCCGGGCGGTGATCCAGGGATACAGATCCTGGTCGTTTTCGCTCAGCAGCGCCTCGTAAAGGTCCAGCTCCTCGGGGCTCAGCCCGTCAAGCTCGCTGTCCGAGAACGGGCCCAGGATCAGGTCCATCTCCTTGGTGCCCCGCCGCCAGCTGCGCATCCGCAGCCGCTTTAGCCTTGCTTCGTTCTCGTCCACGCTTGCCCCCGGCTTGCCTGTCCGCGGCGCCGCCCCTATGACGGGGCAGCCAGCCGCAGGATGAATTCGATGAGCTTTTTGTCGCAGACGCTCGCCCGCGTCAAACCCTCGCCCACCATCGCCATCACCACCCGCGCCCGCGAGCTTGCGGCCGAGGGGCGGGACATCATCGGCCTGTCCGCCGGCGAGCCCGATTTCGACACGCCCGCGCATATCCGCGAGGCGGCCAAGGCCGCCATCGACGCCGGCCATACCCGCTACACGGCGGTGGACGGCATCCCGGAACTGAAACGCGCCATCTGCGACAAGTTCGCGCGGGAAAACGGGCTGGACTATGCGCCCGCGCAGGTGACGGTCGGCACCGGCGGCAAGCAGATCCTCTACAACGCACTGATGGCGACGCTGAATCCGGGCGACGAGGTCATCATTCCCGCGCCCTATTGGGTCAGCTACCCGGACATGGTGCTGCTGGCCGGCGGCACGCCCGTGGTGGTCGAGGGCGCGATGCAGAACGGCTATCGCATCACCCCCGAACAGCTGGAGGCGGCGATCACGCCGCGGACGAAATGGCTGATCCTCAATTCGCCCTCGAACCCCACCGGCGCGGGCTATGCCGTCGAACACATGCGCGCCCTGACCCAGGTGCTGATGCGCCATCCGCAGGTCTGGGTGCTGGCGGACGACATCTACGAGCATCTGGTCTTTGACGATTTCCGCTTCGTTACCCCGGCGCAGGTCGAGCCGGGGCTGAAATCGCGCACGCTGACCATGAACGGCGTGTCGAAGGCCTATGCCATGACCGGCTGGCGCATCGGCTATGGCGCGGGCCCCGAGGAACTGATCCGCGCCATGGCCAAGCTGCAGTCGCAATCGACCTCGAACCCCTGCTCGATCAGCCAATATGCGGCGCTGGCCGCGTTGCAGGGGCCGCAGGACTACATCGCGGAAAGCCGCGCCGTGTTCCAGCGCCGCCGCGACCTGGTGGTGGCGGGGCTGAACGCCTGTCCCGGCATCGACTGCCCGGTGCCGCAGGGGGCGTTCTACGTCTATCCCTCGATCGCGGCGCTGATCGGCAAGACCTCGGCCGGCGGCACGTTGATCGCGGATGACGAGGCATTCGCCACCGCGCTGTTGAACGAGACCGGGGTCGCGGTGGTCTTTGGCGCGGCCTTCGGGCTTTCGCCGCATTTCCGCATCTCCTACGCCACATCGGACGCGGTGCTGGCGGATGCCTGCGCCCGCATCAAGACATTCTGCGAGGGGCTGCGCTAAAGCGAAGCGGCGGGGCCGAAACCCCGCCCCGCCTGCCTTAGTTGACAAAAAGCTGCGGCCTGGTCAGGCTTTCCGGGCGCAGGATGGCGTCCAGCCGCTCTTTCGGCAAAAGCCCCTTTTCCAGCACCAGCTCATAGACGCCGCGGCCGGTCAGATGCGCCTCGGTCGCGAGTTCGGTGGCGGCGGCATAGCCGATATAGGGGTTCAGCGCCGTGACGATGCCGATCGAGCGGCGCACGGTTTCCTTCAGCACGTCGCGATTGGCGGTGATGCCGCGCACGCAATTGTGCTCCAGCGTGTTGCAGGCCGCGATCAGGTGGCTGACCGAGCGGAACATGCTGTAGGCGATGACCGGCTCGAAGGCATTCAGCTGCAACTGCCCGCCCTCGGCGGCCATGGTGATGGTCATGTCGTTGCCGATCACCTCGAAGGCGACCTGGTTGACCACCTCGGGGATGACCGGGTTCACCTTGCCCGGCATGATCGAGGAACCGGCCTGTTTCGCCGGCAGGTTGATCTCGTTGAAGCCGGCGCGCGGACCTGAGGACAGCAGCCGCAGGTCGTTGCAGATCTTCGACAGCTTGACCGCCACCCGCTTCAGCACGCCCGAGACCTGCACGAAGGCGCCGCAATCCTGCGTCGCCTCGACCAAGTCGGGGGCGGTGACGAGCGGGATCACGGTGATTTCGGCCAGCCGCGCCCGCACCCGCTCGGCATAGTCGGGATGGGTGGTGATGCCGGTGCCGATGGCGGTGGCGCCCAGGTTGATCTCGCAGATCAGGCTGGCGGCCTCGGCCAGGCGCATCTCGTCCTCGCCGATAGTGATGGCGAAGGCGTTGAACTCCTGGCCCAGGGTCATCGGCACCGCCTCTTGCAGCTGGGTGCGGCCCATCTTGAGGATTTCGGCGAATTCCGCGCCCTTCTCGGCAAAGGCGCCGCGCAGCGAGGCCAGCGCCGCGATCACGTTCTGCAAGCCCCGCCACGAGGCCAGCCGCAACGCCGTCGGATAGACGTCGTTGGTCGATTGGCTCATGTTCACATGCTCGTTGGGATGCAGGTATTTGTATTCGCCCTTGGCATGGCCCATGATCTCCAGCGCGCGATTGGCGATGACCTCGTTGGCGTTCATGTTGGTCGAGGTGCCGGCGCCGCCCTGGATCTGGTCCACGACGAACTGGTCGTGCAGCTGGCCGGCGCGGATTTCCTCGCAGGCGACGACGATGGCGTCGCGGCGCTCGGCCGAAAGCAGCCCCAGATCGGCATTGGCCAGCGCCGCCGCCTGCTTGATCGCGGCCAGCGCGCGGATCAGTTCGGGAATTTCGCCGATGGGCCTGCCGGAGATCGGGAAATTCTCGACGGCGCGCAGGGTGTGGACGCCCCAATAGGCGTCGGCGGGCACCTCGCGGTCGCCAAGCAGGTCGTGTTCGATGCGGGTCTTGGTCATGTTCACCTCGGGCGCAGGCGCGCCGCCCGCCGGTGGCGGTGCGGGCGCGATGCGCATTTCTGTCGGATCTGTTGCGATAGGCAGGGCGTTCGCGCGCCCCATGTGTCAAAGATTTAGGCAGGATCGCGGGTATTTTCCAATGCGAAGTCGCGCTGGGTTATTCCAATCCTGCATAACCTTCGCCCAACTCGCGCGCGGCCTGCCAGACCCGCCCGGTGATGCCGCGGCCGCGCGCCGCATTGCGGTAAAGCCGGATCTCCATCGGCAGTTCCGGGGCCACGACCTCCAGCCGGCCGGTCGCGATCTCGGCCTTGACCAGCCGGCGGGGCAGCCAGACCAGGCCATGCCCGGCCACGGCCATGCTTTTCATCGCCTCGGCCATGCTGGCTTCGTCGGTATGGGCGACATAGACCCTGGGCGCGCCGGGCTGCGCCAGCGCGATGCGCGCCATGGCGTTCAGGAACGAGCCGCGGGAATATTTCAGCATCGGCATGCCCTCGGTCCGCCATTCCTGCGGAAAGCCGGGGCGGGCGACGGCGACCAGGCTGTCCTGGCCCACCACCAGATGCGGATAGCCCGCGGGGTCCAGCGGGATGTTCACCTGCGGATGGGCATAGGTCAGGAAGAAGTCATAGCCGCCCTCGGTCAGGGCCTCGATGCAGCGGTCGAAATTCTCGGGCTTGACGCGGCTGGTCATCTGCCCCGCCGCCGCCTTCAGCCGCATCAGCCAGCCCGGCAGGAAAGTCACGGTCAGGCTGTGCAGCGCCACGAAGGAAATCTCGCCGCCCCGGCTTCGGGCATGGTCGCGGAACTCGGCGCGGCGGGCGAGGATCATGCGCACGACCTCTTCGGCCGTCTCGCGGAACAGCACGCCCTCGGGCGTCAGCGACACCGGGTAGCTGTCGCGCGACAGCAGGTCGGTGCCCAGCCATTCCTCCAGCGCGCGGATGCGGCGGCTGAAGGCGCTTTGCGTGACGCCGCGCAGCTCGGCCGAGCGCGAGAAGCTGTGCGTCTCGGCCAGGCTCAGGAAGTCCTCAAGCCATTTCAGATCCATGCGCCCCCCTTTCCTGCCGCTTTAGCCGAGCCGGCGCGGGCGCGCCATGCCTGGCCGCCTTGCGGGCGGCAATCGGGCCTGAATGCTTGCCCCTGGCCGGAAAATCCGGTTTTCTGGCGGGCATCAGACGGGGAAGGGCGCATGGACGACAGCACGATGGTGACGGTGGCCGAGCTTGGCCGGATGGTCGAGTCGCTTTTCATGCGCGCCGGCTTCAACGCCCAGCAGGCCGATGCCATCGCCCGCATCATCACCGCCGCCGAGCGCGACGGCGCGAAATCGCACGGCATCTATCGCATCGAAGGCTGCCTGCGCACCCTGGCGGCCGGCAAGGTTTCCCCCGATGCGCGGCCGGAGCTGATCGACGAGGGCAGCGCCGTGATCCGGGTCGGGGCCGGCGGCGGCTTTTCCCCCGCCGCCTTCGAACTGGGCCTGCCGGCGCTGGCCGGCCGCGCGGAAAAGCTGGGGCTGGCGGCGCTGGTCATCAACGATTGCGTGCATTACTCGGCGCTGTGGCCCGAGGTCGAGGCGCTGGCGGCGCGCGGCCTTGCCGGGCTTGCCATGTGCCCCAGCTATGCCGCCGTCGCCCCGGCGGGCGGCAACCGGCCGATCCTGGGCACCAACCCCATCGCCTTTGCCTGGCCGCGTGCGGGGGCCGCCCCCTACGTCTTCGACTTCGCCACCTCGGCCGCGGCGCGGGGCGAGATCGAGCTGCTGGCGCGGGCGGGCGAACCCCTGCCCGAAGGCTGGGCGCTGGACGCGGCCGGCCAGCCCACCACCGATCCCCAGGCGGCGCTGGCCGGGGCCATGCTGCCCTTTGGCGGGCACAAGGGCTCGGCCATCTCGACCATGGTCGAGCTGCTGGCGGGGGTGATGATCGGCGACCTGACCAGCCAGGGCGCGCTGGACGAACTGGGCACGCTGGCCCTGGCACCCAGGCATGGCGAGCTGATCCTGGCCTTTTCGCCGGCGCGTTTCGCCGCAGGCCGGCCCGGTGATCCGCTGGCTGCGGCCGAGGCGCTGTTCGACGCCATCCTGGGCCAGGGCGCGCGCCTGCCCGGCCAGCGCCGCCTTGCCGCCCGCGCCCGCTCCGAGGCCGAGGGCATCGCCCTGACCGCCGCCGAACTGGCGCTGATCGAGCGCTTCCAGCGCGAGGGGCTGGCGGCGCTGGGCTGATCGCGGTCCGGCGGGGGCCAAGCGGCTGCACGACCGGCGGTCGGCATGCATCGCGGCCTGTCCCGTGCGCTGGCTGCCGGAAAGCGGCTGAGCAGAATCGTCCATCCGTCCCAGGCGGTGCGGCCGGCCCCAGGGCAGGGGTCGATCATGCGCGACGCCGGCATTGCGCGGGGCTTGCAAGGCAGGCCCCCGTTCCGATCCTGTGCATCAGGTGCAGAAGCCTAGCCGTCGGTTCTCGGCTCAGGGCGGGCCACCGGGCGCGGCATCGGCGGAACTGGAGCGGCGGATCCTCGCCACGCCAGCCGCCGGACTGGCAGGCCGCCGGGCCGCGCTGCCACGGCCCCGCGGACAGGCCCGCGCGGTGCCGCGGTGCCGATCCAGAACCGCGACGGGCCGTTCGATCATGCCCGGACCTTGCGGCGGGCGGATCAACCTAGCGCATGGCGGCAAGCCAATCCTGGATCGTGGCGAGCGATTCGGGCTCGTCGAGGAAGGGGACATGGGCGCGATCGGGCACCTCGGCCAGGATCATCTGGGGATGCCGGCAGCGCATCTCGGTCGCGGTCTCATGCGCCAGCAGGTCCGAGTTTGCCCCGCGCACCAGCGCCAGGGGCAGCCCCTGCGCGGCGTCGAACAGCGGCCACAGATCGACCTCGGGCCCATTGAAGGCGGCCAGGAACGCCTCGCGCAGGGCGGGGTCGTAGTTGATGCGCAGGCCCGCGGGCGTCTCGGCGTAATGGCGCCGCGCCTCGTCCAGCCATCGGCTTGCCGGCACGCCGGCAAAGCCGGGCATGAGGGCGGGCAGGCGCTCTGCCATGTCCTCCAGGCTTTTCGCGGCCGGGTTGCGGCCGACATAGTCGAAGATCCGCTCCAGCCCGCTGCGCTGCAATGCCGGGCCGACATCGTTCAGGCACAGGCCCAACAGCCGGTCGCGCGCCGTCGCGGCCAGCAGCATGCCGATGATCCCCCCGCGCGAGGTGCCCAGCACCGCCGCCTGCGCGATGCCCAGGTGATCCAGCAGCGCCAGCGCGTCCCGCGCCTCTTGCGGGACGGTATAGCTGTCCGCGCCGGTCCAATCCGAATCGCCGCGGCCGCGGTAATCCGGCCGGATCAGCCGCACGCCGGCCAGATGCGGCGCCAGATAGTCGAAATCCCGCCCCGTCCGGGTCAGCCCCGGCAGGGCCAGGACCGCCAGCCCCTCGCCCTCGTCGCGATAGGCCAGCCGGGCGCCGTCCTCGGCCTGGAAGAAGCGGACGGGCATCACAGGTTTTCCGACTGCGGCATGCCCAGCACGTGATAGCCGCCATCGACCAGCACGATCTCGCCCGTGGTGCAGGCGCCCCAGTCCGAACACAGCCAGACCGCCGTGCCGCCGATCGCCTCCAGCGTGGCATTGGCGCGCAGCGGGGCATTGGCCTCGGTATGGCGAT
Organism: Paracoccus ferrooxidans; assembly: GCF_029909815.1. NCBI lineage: Bacteria > Pseudomonadati > Pseudomonadota > Alphaproteobacteria > Rhodobacterales > Paracoccaceae > Paracoccus > Paracoccus ferrooxidans. Next base: position 212,061 of record NZ_CP038202.1, read on the forward strand.
AGGTCTTGCGGGCGCCGCCGATGGCTGCGCCGGCCAGGGTCTTCATCGGGCCGGGGCTGATCGCGTTGACGCGAATCCCCTCGGGGCCCAGATCGTTGGCCAGGTAGCGGACCGAGGATTCCAATGCGGCCTTTGCCACCCCCATGACGTTGTAGAACGGCGTGACCCGGTTCGAGCCGGCATAGGTCAGCGTGATGATCGAGCCGCCATTCCTCATCAGGGGCTGCGCGCGCCGGGCCAGGTCGATCAGCGAATAGCACGAAATCGTCAAGGAATTCTTGAAATTGTCGCGGGTCGTATCGATGAATCGCCCGGTCAGCTCGTTCTTGTCGGAATAGGCGACGGCATGGACCAGGAAATCCAGCCCGCCCCAGCGCGATTCGATCGCCGCAAAGGCGCGGTCGAGCGATTCGTCGTCCAGCACGTCGACATCCATCAGGAAGTCCGAGCCCAGCGATTGCGCCAGGGGCTCGACCCGCTTGCCGAAAGCCTCGCCCTGATAGGAAAAGGCCAGTTCCGCGCCCTGATCCGCCAGCGCCTTCGCAATCCCCCAAGCGATCGAGCGGTCATTCGCGACCCCCATCACAAGGCCGCGTTTGCCTTTCATCAATTCGCTCATGGCTTAACCTTTTCTTGGTTTATTCGCGGTATTTCGACAGGAGCAGCGTGGCGTTGGTGCCGCCAAAACCGAAACTGTTGGAAAGGACACTATCGAAATCGACGTCATCCATGCGCGTCTGCGCAATCTCCTCGGGCCGGATCTCGGGGTCCAGCTCGGTGATGTTGGCCGAGGCGGCGATGAAGCCCTGCTGCATCATCAAGAGCGAATAGATCGCCTCATGCACGCCGGTCGCGCCCAGCGAATGGCCGGTCAGCGACTTGGTCGACGACACCGGCGGCACCGCGCCCTCGCCAAAGACCCGGCGCAGCGCCTTGATCTCGCCCACGTCGCCCACCGGGGTCGAGGTGCCATGCGCATTGACATAGCTGACGCGCCGCCCCTCGGGCAGGGTGGACAGCGCCAGCCGCATCGAGCGCTCGCCGCCCTCGCCGGAAGGGGCGACCATGTCATAGCCGTCGCTGGTCGCGCCATAGCCGGTGACCTCGGCATAGATGCGGGCGCCGCGGGCCAGGGCGTGGCCCAGCTCCTCCAGCACCACCACCCCGGCGCCGCCGGCGATGACGAAGCCGTCGCGGGTCGCGTCGAAGGGGCGCGAGGCGGTCTGGGGCGTGTCGTTGTATTTCGACGACATCGCGCCCATGGCGTCGAACAGGCAGCTGAGCGTCCAGTCCAGCTCCTCGCCGCCGCCGGCGAAGACGATGTCCTGCTTGCCCATCTGGATCAGCTCGGTGCCGTTGCCGATGCAATGCGCCGAGGTCGAGCAGGCCGAGGTGATCGAATAGTTCACGCCCTTGATCCTGAAGGGCGTGGCCAGACAGGCCGAATTGGTCGAGGACATGCAGCGCGTGACCATGAAGGGGCCCATGCGCTTGGGCGCGCCCTTCTCGATCACGGTGCGATGCGCCTCGAACAGGTTGGCGGTCGACGGCCCGCCCGAGCCCATGACCAGGCCCGAGCGCTCGTTCGAGACATCCTCGGGCGCCAGGCCCGCATCCTCGATCGCCTGCTGCATGGCGATGAAGTTATAGGCCGCGCCCGCGCCCATGAAGCGCAGGTTGCGCTTGTCGATATGGTCCTCGACGGCGATCTGCGGCATGCCGTGGACCTGGCTGCGAAAGCCGTGCTCGGCATATTCGGGGGCGAAGACGATGCCCGAGCGGCCGGCACGCAGGCTTTCGGTGACCTCGGTGGCATTGTTGCCGATGGGAGAGACGATGCCCAGCCCGGTGATGACGACACGGCGCATGGCGTGCTCCTTGTTCATGTGTCAGGCGGCCGACAGGGCAACCTTCATGTCCTTGACCTCATAGATGGTTTCGCCGTCGGCCTCGACACGGCCGTCGGCGACGCCCATGGTCAGGCGACGGGTCTGGACTGCCTTGGTGAAATCGACGAAATAGCGCAAGAGCTTGCGGTCGGGGCGGACCATGCCGGTCAGCTTGACCTCGCCCACGCCAAGCGCATAGCCGCGCCCCTGCCAGCCGCGCCAGCCCAGGTTGAAGCCGGTCAGCTGCCACAGCCCGTCAAGGCCCAGGCAGCCCGGCATGATCGGATTGCCGGGAAAATGGCAGGCAAAAAACCACAGGTCGGGATGGATGTCGAATTCGGCGACGACATGGCCCTTGCCATGCGGGCCGGCATCGGCGGAAATCTCGGTGATGCGGTCCATCATCAGCATCGGCGGTTCGGGCAATTGGGCATTTCCGGGGCCGAACAACTCGCCACGGGCGCAGGCCAGCAGATCTTCCTTGTCAAAGCTGGTCCGTGTCATCGTCATGCGCGTGTGTTCCCCTCGATCCGACGTTGCGTTAACTGCTGCGGCGGCTGCCGGGCAAGCCCGCGCCGCACTTGCTTTCGGGTCTATCATTCCGTCCCGGCAGGGCGCAAGGGCGCAGGTTTTGCGGGTTTTTGCGTCGGATATGCCGGCGGTTGCCAAAGACGGAGGCGCGGCGGACGATTTGCCGCAGCTTTCCCCGCCCGGCAGGACGGGCGGGCCTTGCGCACCATGGCCGGCGCCGCATCCGGGGGCTTTGCGCCCCCAGACCCCCGCAGGATATTTCAACACGAAAGAACCGGGCAGGAGAATACCGGGCCGCGGCTTCTTTCGTGCCGAAATATCCTGGGGGAGCGCGGAACGCGCGGGGGCAAAGCCCCCATGACGGGGGAACGGGCGGTCAGCCGGCCTGTTCCGCGGCCAGGTCGCGGGTGCGGCGGGCGATCAGGGCGATGCCCGGCGCGATGTCCCCCTCGCGGATCGAGGAATAGCCCAGCCGGAAGAAGGCGCAGGGCTGCGGCGGGGTTTCGAAGAAGACCTCGCCCGGCTCGATCAGCACGCTGTCCTCTTGTAGCCTTGCTGCCAGGACGGCGCTGTCGATGCCGGCCGGTCCCTCGATCCACAGGCTCGACCCGCCCGAGCGCGCCGCCCCGGCGATGCGCAGCCCGGTGGCCGCCAGCGCCTGCTCCATCAGCGCGCGGCGGCGTTTCAGCGCCCCGCGCAGCCGCACGATATGCGCGTCGTAATGGCCGAGCGCCAGGAAATAGGCGGTGATCCTTTGCAGGTGGTTCGGCGGGTGGCGCAGCATGATGGCGCGCAGCGCGCGGGCTCGCGCGATGAAGGGCGCCGGCGCCACCATGTAGCCGATGCGCAGCCCCGGAAACAGCGATTTCGAGAAGCTGCCGACATAGATCACCCGCCCCGACCGGTCGAGCGATTTCAGCGCCGGCGCCGGCGGGGCCAGATAGGACATCTCGAAGTCGTAATCGTCCTCGACGATCAGGAAATCATGCGCGGCGGCGCGGGCCAGCAGGTCGCGGCGCCGCGCCAGCGGCATGGTCGCGCCGGTCGGGATGTTGTGGCTGGGCGTCACGATCACCAGCCGCGTCCCCTGCGGCAGCAGCTCGGGGTTCAGCCCGCCCTCGTCCACGTCGAGGAAGGTGGTCGGGCTGTGGGCGCGGCGCAGGGTCTCGGCGAAATCGGGATAGCCCGGATCCTCGGTCACGGCCAGCCGGTCGCCGCGCGCCAGCAGCTCGACGGCGATGAACAGCGCGTTCTGCGCCCCCAGCGTCACCAGCACCTCGTCCGGCTCGGCCTGGATGCCGCGGCGGGGCAGGGAATGCGAGCAGATGTAGTCGATCAGCATCGGGTCGTCGGCGCCGTAGAGATCCGAGGCCAGCTCGCCGAAATCCCGCGTCCCCCAGGCCCGGCGGGCGCAGTCGCGCCAGGCGTTGTGGTCGAAGAGCGCCGCGTCGCTTTGCCCGTAGATGAAGGGATAGCGGAAGTCGCGCCAGTTCGCCGGCTTGCGGATCACCCGCTGCCGCGGCAGCTGGCCCGCAAGCCAGCTGTCCCAGTCGAGCGCGGTCTCGTGCGGCACGGGCTCCTGCACCTTCAGCCGGCGGTGCGGCACGGTGGCGGCGACGATGATGCCGGACCGTGCCCGCGTCTCCAGATAGCCCTGGCTGACCAGCTCCTGGTAGACCAGCGTCACGGTCATCCGCGAAATCCCCAGCGCAGCGGCCAGCCCCCGCGACGAGGGCAGCCGCGTGCCCGGCCGCGCCCGCGTCTCCAGGATCGCCCGCACGATGGCCGCCGCCAGCCGCGCCTGCAGCGTGCCTGCATCGCTGTCGCGGGAAAAGAACATTTCGACGGGAATCCGGTCGCTCATCTGGCCTTATCTTTGCTTTCATCTGGACATATCGTTACGCCCCGTCACCTGCAACATTTTGCCGCAGAAGCAACCGTGCAGAGTTGCCCATGCCAATCACCGGGGCTGAGTCGACAGGCTCGGCCGCGTCGCAAGACCAACAATCGAAAAACAGGGAGTCACAAGAATGACCAACATGAACCGGGCCGGAGCCTTCCTGGCCGCGATGACGCTTGGCGCCGGCCTCGGCCTGGCCCCCGCCCATGCCGAGACCACCGTGGTCGTCGGCTACCAGCAGATCGTCGGCCCCTTCATCGCCGCCATCGCCGACGGTCGGCTGGACGCCGCGGCCAAGGAGGCGGGCTACAAGATCGACTGGCGGCAGTTTTCCTCGGGCGGCGACATCTCGACGGCGCTTGCCTCGGGCAACGTGCCGGTGGGGGTGATCGGCTCGACCGGGATCGCCGCCGCGGCGACGCGCGGGGTGGAGTTCGAGCTGTTCTGGATCCTCGACAATATCGGCAAGTCCGAGGCGCTGGTCGCCCGCAACGGCTCGGGCATCGAGAAGCCCGAGGATCTGGCCGGCAAGAACGTCGCGGTGCCCTTCGTCTCGACCTCGCATTTCCACCTGCTGGTCGGGATGGACCAAGTCTGGAAGATCGATCCGCGCGGCGTCAACATCCTGAACATGAAGCCGCCGCAGATCCTGGCCGCCTGGCAGCGCGGCGACATCGACGCGGCCTATGTCTGGCCGCCGGTGCTGACCGAGCTGATGAAGGAAGGCGCGGTCATCGCCGACAGCGAACAGATCGGCGCGGCCAGCGTGCCGACCTTCGACGGGCTGGTGGCGGACAAGAAATTCGCTGCCGAGAACCCGGACTTCATGGCCGCCTTTACCAAGGCGTTGGCCGGGGCCTATGCCGATTACAATGCCGACAAGGCGGCCTGGACCGAGGATTCCCCGCAGGTCGCGGGCATCGTCAAGATGATCGGCGGCGATGCCGCCGGCACGGTCGAGGCGCTGAACATGCTGTCCTTCCCGGATGCGGCCGAGCAGGCCTCCGAGACCTGGCTGACCGGCGGCGCGGTGCGCGCGCTGGGCGAAAGCGCCCGCTTCCTGGTCGAGCAGAAGCAGATCGACGGCGCGCTGGACGATTACGCCCCCTTCGTGAACCCGAGCTTTGCCCAGGCCGCGGCGCAATAGGCGGCGGGCCCCCTTGCGGGGCCGCCTTCCCGCGCGCTTCAACCCTTTCCTCTGAAAGACCGCTGATATGCAGACACTGAAAGTTTCCGACGTCAGCCTGATCTATCCGGGCCATCACAAGGGCGCCCCCGTCACGGCGCTGAAAGGCGTGAACCTCGAGGTCAAGAGCGGCGATTTCGTCGTGGCGCTGGGTGCCTCGGGTTGCGGCAAGACCACGCTCCTGAACCTGATGGCCGGGTTCATGGCGCCCTCGGCCGGGCAGATCACGCTGGGCGACCGCCCGGTCGCCGGCCCCGGCGCCGAGCGCGGCGTGGTGTTCCAGAAACACGCGTTGCTGCCCTGGCTGAACGTCATCGACAACGTGGAATTCGGCCTGAAACTGCAGGGCGTGGACGCCAGGACAAGGCGCGAGCGCGCGGTGAAGAACCTGGCGCTGGTCGGCCTGCAGGACTTCCACAAGCACATGATCTATCACCTGTCGGGCGGCATGCAGCAGCGCGTCGGCATCGCCCGCGCCCTGACCTGCGACCCGGCCATGCTGCTGATGGACGAGCCGATGGCGGCGCTGGACGCGCTGACCCGCGAGACGGTGCAGGAACTGCTGCTGCAGATCTGGCAGCAGACCGACAAGATGTATTTCTTCATCACCCACAGCGTCGAGGAGGCGCTGTTCCTCGGCTCGCGGCTGATCGTCATGTCGCCGCGGCCGGGCCGCATCACCCACACTTACGAGCTGGACTTCAACCGCCGCTTCCTGGCCGAGGGCAATGCCCGCGCCATCAAGTCCAGCCCCGATTTCATCGAGATGAGGGAGCAGATCCTTGGCATCATCTATGGCGACGAACGCGCCGGCGAGCAGGAAAAGATCCATGCTTGACCGGCTGATGAAAGCACGCCCGGCCCGGCCCGGCGTATCCTACGGCGCCCCCGGCGACGGCTCCAGCGCGCTCATCAGCCTGGCCACGGCGCTGGCGCTGATCGCGCTGTGGTTCCTGGTCACCGGCATGGGCTGGGTCAGGCCGCTGTTCCTGCCCTCGCCCGCCGCGGTCTGGGGCAAGTTCGTGCTGGCCGCGACCGAGGGGGTGTCGAACTCGACCCTGGTGCAGCATACGCTGGCCAGCCTCGGCCGGGTGCTGGGCGCCTTCTTCCTGGCGCTGGCCGTCGCGGTGCCGGTCGGCATCCTGATGGGGGTGAACCGGGTGGTCCGGGGCCTGCTGGACCCGATCATCGAGTTCTACCGCCCGCTGCCGCCCTTGGCCTATCTGCCGCTGATCATCATCTGGCTGGGCATCGGCGAGTTTCCCAAGGTCTTCCTGATCTTCCTGGCGATCTTTGCCCCCATGGCCATCGCGGCGCGGGCCGGCGTGCGCTCGGTCTCGATCGAGCAGATCCATGCCGCCTACGCCATGGGCGCCAGCAAGCTGCAGGTGATCTTCCACGTCATCCTGAAGGCGGCGCTGCCCGAGATCTTCACCGGCATGCGCATCGGCATCGGCGTGGGCTGGACGACGCTGGTCGCGGCCGAGATGGTCGCCGCCCACCGCGGCCTGGGCTTCATGGTGCTGAACTCGGCCGAATACCTGGCCAGCGACGCCGTGATCATGGGGATCATCGTGATCGGCATCCTGGCCTTTGCCTTTGACCTGCTGATCCGCCGCATCGAGCGCGCGCTGATCCCCTGGAAGGGCAAGGTCTGACCCCCGTCCGCCGGATCTGACCCGCAACCATTCACCGCAAACGTCCCGGAGGCGCGCCCGCGCGCCGCCGACCGGGAGAGGAGTATCCACCGATGACCCGCAAGCTGACCGCCGGCGACCTGAAGGCCACCTTCGACGCCTTCAACCGCCACGACATCGACGGCGTGATGACCCATTTCGCCGAGGATTGCGTGTTCTACACCGTCGCCGGCGAGCATGAATACGGCAACAAGGTCGAGGGCAAGGCCGCTATCGCCAGGGCCTTCGAGACCGTCTGGACCACGATGCCGGACGTCGAATGGGCCGACCACACGCATTTCCTGTCCGAGGACGGCACCCGCGGCGTGTCGCAATGGACCTTCCGCGCCACCAACCCCGACGGCAGCCGGACCGAGGTGCAGGGCGTGGACCTGTTCCGCATCGCGGACGGCCGGATCGTCGAGAAGCAGGCGATCCGCAAGCAGCGCCCGGCCATCCCCGCCCCCGCCTCCGCCGCCGCCCTTGCCGAGAAATGAGGCCCGCCATGCAGGCGATCGAGAAACGAGCGGGCGCGCAGCCCTACGACCCGTTCTATGACCCCATCACCAGCCGCAGCCTGGGCCCGCGCAGCGATTACGCGCCGACCTACTGGATCGGCACCGCCGGCGAGCCGCCTGCGGACGACGGCCCGGTCACGCGCGACATGGATGCCGACGTGGTGGTGATCGGCTCGGGCTATACCGGCCTTTCCTGCGCCCTCCACCTGGCCAAGATGCACGGCATCAAGGCCACCGTGCTGGAAGCGAACGGCGTCGCCTATGGCTGTTCGACCCGCAACGGCGGGCAGGCGCAGGTCAGTTCGGGCCGGCTCAAGCGCAGCCAGTGGATCGAGCGCTGGGGCCTCGATACCGCCAAGGGCCTGCATGCCGAGGTCTGCGAAGGGTTCGAGCTGTTCCGCGGGCTGATCCGCGACCATGCGATCGACTGCGATCCGCAGGACGGCGGGCATTACTACATCGCCCACAAGGCCAGCGTGATGCCCGCGCTGCAGAAGGAGGCGGCGCTTCTGCGCGAAACCTTCGGCTATGACGCCCGCATGATCTCGCGCGACGAGCTGCACCGGACCGTCGTGCGCGACATGGAGGCGCATGGCGCCATGTGGGAGGTGGACGGCGTCGGCATCCATGCCGCGAAGCTGGCCTTCGGCTACCTGCGCGTCGCCCGCGAACTGGGCGCGAAAGTGCATGTCGACAGCCCGGTGCAGGGCTGGGAATACCGCGGCGGCGTGCATCACCTGCGCACGCCGGGCGGCACGGTGCGCGCCAAGCGCGTGGCGGTGGCGACGGCGGCCTATGCGCCGCGCGGCCTGCACCCGCGACTCAGGGACCGGCTGATGCCGATCATGTCGAACAGCATCGTCACCCGCGTGCTGACGCCGGGCGAGCTGGAGGCGGTCGGCATCCGGAAGCTCTCGCCGCTGACCGACACCCGGACGCTGCGGCATTACTACCGGCTGCTGCCCGACAACCGGCTGCAGATCGGCTCGCGTGCCGCGATCACCGGCCGCGATGCCGCGAACCCGGCGCATCTGGAGGCGCTGAAGCAGGGGATGGCCCGCAAGTTTCCCGCCCTGCGCGGGATCGAGCTGGACTACAGTTGGTGGGGCTGGGTGGATGTCAGCCACGACATGATGCCGCGCATCACCGGCTTGGCCGACCTGCCCGGCGCCTTCTATGCGCTGGGCTATGGCGGCAACGGCGTGATGTATTCCGCCATGGCCGGGCGGCGCATGGCGCAACTGGTCGCGGGCGAGGCTGTGCCCAGGCTGCCGATCTTCAACGACGAATTGCCGCATGAGGGCTGGAGGACGCCGTTCCGGCGCCTCGGCCAATGGGGCCTCTACAAACTCTATCACTTCCGCGACGAGCGCAAATAAGGAGCCATCGCCATGAAAATGACCACTGAGGAGTCTTTTGTGAAAGTTCTCCAGCTTCACGGGATCGAGCATGCGTTCGGGATCATCGGCTCTGCGATGATGCCTGTGTCGGACCTGTTTCCCAGGGCTGGGATCACGTTCTGGGACTGCGCGCACGAGACGAACGCCGGGATGATGGCGGACGGGTTCACCCGCTCGACCGGCCGGATGTCGATGGCGATCGCGCAGAACGGCCCCGGCGTGACCGGCTTCGTCACGCCGGTCAAGACCGCCTACTGGAACCACACCCCGCTGCTCTTGGTCACGCCGCAGGCGGCGAACCGCACCATCGGCCAGGGCGGCTTCCAGGAGATGGAGCAGATGCGCATCTTCGCCGATTGCGTCTGCTACCAGGAAGAGGTGCGCGACGCCTCGCGCATCCCCGAGGTCTTGAACCGGGTGATCATGCAGGCCTGGCGCAACTCGGCCCCGGCGCAGATCAACATCCCGCGCGACTTCTGGACCCAGGTCATCGACGTGGAGCTGCCGCAGGTGGTCGCCTTCGAGCGGCCCGCGGGCGGCGAGCAGGCGGTGGCCGAGGCGGCAAAGCTGCTGTCCGCGGCCGAGTTCCCGGTGATCCTGTCGGGCGCCGGCGTGGTGCTGTCGGGCGCGATCCCGGAGCTGGCCAGGCTGGCCGAGCGGCTGGATGCGCCGGTCTGCTCGAACTACCAGCACAACGACAGCTTCCCCGGCTCGCACCCGCTGGCCATGGGCCCCTTGGGCTACAACGGCTCGAAGGCGGCGATGGAGATCATCGCCAGGGCCGACGTGGTGCTGGCGCTGGGCACGCGCTTGAACCCGTTCTCGACCCTGCCGGGCTATGGCATCGACTACTGGCCGAAGGATGCCAGGATCATCCAGGTCGATATCAACGCCGACCGCATCGGGCTGACCAAGAAGGTCACGGTCGGCATCCAGGGCGACGCGGCCAAGGTGGCGCGCGGCATCCTGGCGCAGCTTGCCCCCACCGCCGGCGATGCCGGCCGGGCGGAACGCAAGGCGCTGGTGGCGCAGACCAGGTCCCGCTGGGCGCAGGAACTGTCGAGCCTGGACCACGAGGAGGACGATCCCGGCACCGAATGGAACGAGGACGCGCGCAGGCGCGACGCCGGGCTGATGAGCCCGCGCCAGGCCTGGCGGGCGATCATGCAGGCGGTGCCGAAGGAGGCGATCGTCAGCTCGGACATCGGCAACAACTGCGCCATCGGCAATGCCTACCCGAGCTTCGAGGCCGGGCGGAAATACCTGGCGCCGGGGCTGTTCGGGCCCTGCGGCTACGGCTTCCCGGCGATCCTGGGCGCCAAGATCGGCAATCCGGACGTGCCGGTGATCGGCTTTGCCGGCGACGGCGCCTTCGGCATCTCGATGAACGAGATGACCGCCTGCGGCCGCGAGGACTGGCCGGCGATCACCATGGTGATCTTCCGCAACTACCAATGGGGGGCGGAAAAGCGCAACACCACGCTGTGGTACGACAACAACTTCGTCGGCACCGAGCTGGACCGCGACACCTCCTATGCGAAGATCGCCCAGGCCTGCGGGCTCGTCGGCGTGCAGGTGAAGAGCCAGGAGGAACTGACCGCGGCGCTGCACGATGCGGTCGAGCGGCAGATGAAGAACCGCGAGACCACCTTCATCGAGGTGCTGCTGAACCAGGAACTGGGCGAGCCCTTCCGCCGCGACGCGATGAAGAAGCCGGTGGTGGTCGCCGGCATCGACCCGGCCGACATGCGCCCCCAGCAGGGCGCGGCCTGAGGCGGGGCGGCGGCGGAAGGCCGGGGCGTCCCCTGCCTTTCTCCGTTTCCCAAATACCCCGGGGGGGCGCTTGCGCGGCCCCATCGAGGGGCCGCGCAAGCGCGAGGGGGGCAGAGCCCCCCTCGGCGCCCCCGCCCCGCCCGCGACCCCCATGACACCCCCCGGCGTGCAGCAACAAGCGCCCCGGCCCATCCCCGCATCCCGGTGAGGACGATGATTTCCACCATGATCCCTTCGCGCGGCCTGATCGAGGAAGCCTTTCCGGGCTTCGCCGTCTCGGCGCTGGTCGCGGCCACGGCGCAGTTCCTGTCGGATCATTACGGCGCCCCCGCCATGCTGATGGCGCTGCTTTTGGGCCTGGCGCTGAACTTCCTGGCCGAGGAGGGCACCCGCACCGCCCCCGGCATCGCCTTTACCGCGCGCACCGTGCTGCGGCTGGGGGTGGCGCTTCTGGGCGCGCGCATCTCGGCCGGCATGCTGGCGGCGCTGGGGCCGGGCGCCATCGCGCTGGTGGCGGCGGGCGTGGTGCTGACCATCCTGTTCGCCCTTGCCGCCAGCCGGCTGGCCGGCCGCGGCTGGCGCTTTGCGCTGCTGACCGGCGGCTCGGTGGCGATCTGCGGCGCCTCGGCGGCCATGGCCATCGCCGCCGTCCTGCCCCGGCACGAGAAATCCGAACGCGACCTGGTCTTCACCGTGCTCTCCGTCACCGTGCTTTCGACCGTGGCCATGGTGCTCTACCCGATGCTGGCCGGGCTTTTCGGCTTCACCGCCCGCGATTCCGGCGTCTTCCTGGGCGGCACCATCCATGACGTCGCCCAGGTGGTCGGCGCCGGCTTCTCGATCGGCCCCGAGGCGGGCGAGACCGCGACCCTGGTCAAGCTGATCCGCGTCGCCATGCTGGCGCCGGTGGTGCTGTGCTTTTCCCTGGCGATCCGGGCGCGCGGGCTTTCGGACCGCCGGGGCGGCAAGGCGCCGCCGCTGCTGCCGGGCTTCGTCATCGGCTTTCTCGCGCTCGCCACGCTCAACAGCCTGGGGCTGGTGCCGCCGGCGGTCTCGGACTTCGCCGGGCAGCTGTCCCGCTGGGCATTGCTGATCGCCATCGCCGCGGTCGGCATCAAGACCTCGCTCGGCAAGATGCTCGAGGTCGGCGCCGGCGCCATCGGGCTGATCGTGGCCGAGACCGTGTTCCTGGGCGTCTTCGTCGTCGCCGGCCTGCATTTCCTGGGGTAAGAGATGAAACCGCTCGAGCGCATCCACCAGACCGCCAAGGCGCTGGACCGCCACATCATCCTGTCCGAGGGCGACGACCCGCGCGTGGCCGAGGCCGCCCGCCGGCTGCTGGCCGAGGGGCTGGCGCGCGTCACCCTGATGGGCGGGCCCGAGATCCCCGGCGCCCGCCGCATCGACCCGGCCGGCGCGCCCGACCTGGCGGAACTGGCCGACCATTGGCACCGCATGCGCGCGGCCAGGGGCATGACCGGCGAACGCGCGCTGGCCGAGATGCGCGACCCGATCCGCCAGGCGGCGATGCGGGTGCGGCTGGGCCAGGCCGACGGCACGCTGGGCGGCGCCGTCGCCACCACCGCCGACACCGTCCGCGCCGCGTTGCAGATCATCGGCCGGGCGCCCGATGCCGGCATCGTGTCGAGCTTTTTCCTGATGCTGTCCTGCGGGCCGGGCGCGCCGATCAGGGGCGGCATGATCTTTGCCGATTGCGGGCTGGTGATCCAGCCCGACGCGCAGGAGCTCGCCGCCATCGCGCTTTCGGCCGCCGAAAGCTGCCGCCGGCTGCTGGCCGAGGAGCCGCGGGTGGCGCTGCTGTCCTTCTCGACCGCGGGCTCGGCCGACCACCCGAGCCTCGGCCGGCTGCGCGAGGCGCTGGCGCTGATCCGCGCCGCGGCCCCGGATCTCGAGGTGGATGGCGAGATGCAGTTCGACGCCGCGCTGGACGAGGCGATCCGGGCGAGGAAGGCGCCGGCCAGCCGGCTGTCGGGGCGGCCGAACGTCTTCGTCTTTCCCGACCTCGCCGCGGGCAATATCGGCTACAAGATCGCCGAGCGCCTGGGCGGCCTCACCGCCATCGGGCCCATCCTGCAGGGACTGGCAAAACCCGCAAACGACCTCTCGCGAGGATGCTCCGTCAAAGACATCGTCGACGCAGCAGCCGTAACAGCCGTCCAGACAGCAAAGCCCGGGCCGGTCGCCGCGTCCTAGCGGCGGCCCGACCCGCTGCGTTCAGCGCCCGGCCGGGGCGGCATAGACGGCCGACCAGAAGCGGGTCCGGCCATCCGCGCCGGTGGCGTGGCCGATGCCGAACTGCCGGACCTGCGGGATCAGGATATTGGCCCGGTGCCCGCTGGAGCTGTTCCATTCCCCCAGCACCTGGTCGGCGCCGTAGGGGCCGGCGGCGATGTTCTCGGCGGTGATGCGCGGCGCATATCCCAGCGCCTTGAGCCGTTGCGCCGGGCCGCTGCTGCGGCTGCCGGCATGGCTCATCCGGCCGCGCTGCGCCATGTCGCAGGCATGGGCGGCCGCGGCCTGCGACAGCAGGGCATTGGCCTGGACCGCGGGCAGCCCGGCCTGGCTGCGGGCGCGGTTGGTGGCGGTGAGGCCGGAACGGACGACCTGCGGGCTGGGGGCGCTGCATTCGACCAGGCCCGGCGCCGAGACCTGCACGTCATAGGCCTTGTCCGGCCCGGCGCTTGGCGGCGCGGTGCAGGCGGCCAGCAGCAGGCAGGCCGCAACCGCCGTGCATGCGGGGTGGGGGATTTCGTGCGGCATCGTGTTTTCCTCCTGATGCGATGGAAGAACGCCTGCGGCACGACTGGAAAAACCTGAACGAAAGCACGATGGAAATGCGGGTCGCAGCGCCCTGGAGCTGTGCCGGCGATCTTCGGACACGTCATGCGTGCAAAACGACCCGGAAGGGGACATGGTTCCTGATCCGCTGCGGCGCTGGAACAAGGCCGCTTGCGGGCGCTTCACCCGGTCCTCGCGGAATTTTCGTGCAAATCCCAGGGAGAGACGACCGATGAGCCGCCCGGTCAGGCGTGAGGCGGCCGGCCCAGCCCCCGATACAGCCCCCGATGCAGGCCGGCCATGGGGGTGCTGGTGACGGGGGCGACGGGGCTGATCGGGCAAAGCGTCTGCACCCGGCTGGTCGCCGACGGCCATGTCGTCCTGGGCACCACCCGCAGCGCCGCGCCGGCGGCACCCGGCGCGGTCTCGGGCTGGATCCGGGTGGATTTCCGCCAGGCGCGCGAGCCCGAGACCTGGCTGCCGCATCTTCGCGACATCGACGCGGTGGTGCACTGCGTCGGCGTGTTGCTGGACAATGCGCGCGAGGATACCGCCGCCGCCCATGCCACCGGGGCGGAGGCGCTGTTTCGCGCCTGCGCGGCGGCGGGGGTGCGGCGGGTCGTGCATTTCTCGGCCATCGGGTGGACCGGCGGCAGGCCTCGGCCTATTCGGCCAGCAAGCTCAAGGGCGACAGGGCGCTGATGGCGCTGGACCCGGACTGGGTGATCCTGCGGCCCTCGGTGGTGCTGGGCGGCCCTGCCCGTGCTGCCGGTGATGCCCGTGACCGGCCCCCTGCAGGGGGTGGCGCTGGAGGATGTGGCCGAAACCGTGGCGTTCTTCGTCCCGCCCGACCGGCCGGCACGGCTGGCGCTGGAGCTGGCCGGGCCAGAGCGACTGTCCTTTGCCCAGGTGGGGGCGCTGCATCGCGCCTGGCTGGGCTGGCGCCCGGCGCGGCCGCTGGCGCTGCCTGGCTGGTGGCGGGCCTGCTTTACCGGGCGGGCGACCTGGCGGGCAGGCTGGGCCGGCGCCCGCCGCTGCGCAGCACCGCGCGGGCCGAGATCCGCCACGGCGCCGTCGGCGACCCGGCGCCCTAGACGCAACTGACCGGCATCCGGCCCCGCGGCCTGGAGGAGACCTTGCGCGCGCGCCCGGCCACGGTGCAGGAGCGCTGGTTCGCCCGGTTTTATCCCATCAAGCCGGTGCTGTTCGTGGTGCTGGTGCTGTTCTGGACGCTGACCGCGATCATCTCGCTGACCACGGGTTTCGAGAACGGGCTGGAACTGATGCATGGGGCGCTGGCCGGGCCGGGGGTGGTCGCGGGCGCGCTGGCCTGGCACCTGGGCTATGGGCTGGGCGAGCATCGGATCGTGCTGTCGCTGCTGCTTTATCTGCTGACCGGCGCCTTCTGGCTGCCGGTGGTCTGGATGCAGATGCAGATGCGCGACCTGGCCGTCGCGGCGCTGCACCGGCGCGCGCGCTGCCGCCGCGCTGTTTTCGGGCCTGGTTCGCCTTCGGCTTTCCGGCCTTTGCCGCCGTGCCGGGCATCTTCTGGCTGATGATCGCGCGGCCGGCGCAGATCTGGTAGGGCCCCGCCTCAGGGCGGCGGCCGGCCCCTGACGCCGGCGGCCGGCCCGGCAAAGACCGTCCGGCAGGCCTGCACAAAGGCGTGGACCGCCGGATGCCGGGCGCCGGACCGCTGCCAGATCACCCCGGTATGCCGCGCCTCGCCGGCGGGCAGCAGGGTCTTGCGCAGCCGCAGCCCATCCGGCCAGGGCGGCGCCCAGTCGGGGACGATGGCCACGCCCAGGCCCCGGTCCACCAGCGCGGCGATGGCGTCCAGCGCGTCCAGCTCCAGCCATTCCTGCACCTTCAGCCCGTGGTCGCGGATGTATTTGTCCACGATCTGCCCGCCCCATTGGTTGCGGTCGTAGCGGATGAAGCGCGACCGCTCGATCAGCACATGCGGGTCGAGCGGCGGCGCGGATTGCGAGGCGATGAAGACCAGCGGCTCGTCGCGGATGGTCAGCCAGTCGGTGGATTTCGGGATGGCGAATTGCGGCCTGACGATGATCGCCGCGTCCAGCTGTCCCTCGACCACGCGGTGGTAGAGATCGACCGACGAGCCGGGCTGGACGAAATATTCGATCGAGGGATAGTCGGCGCTGAGCCGGGTGATGATGGCCGGCAGCAATCCGGTCAGCGAGGTCGCGGTCGCGCCCAGCCGCAACTGCCCCGCCGGCACCCCGTTCGCCGCCAGCGCCTGAAGATCGCGCGCGCCCTGCACCAGCGCGCGGGCATGATCCAGGATCGCCAGCCCCTGGGCCGTGGGCTGCACCGTGCGCCCCGAGCGCAGGACCAGCTTGTGCCCCAGCTCCTGCTCCAGCGCGTGCAGGCGCTGGGTCAGGGCCGCCGGCGTGCGGTTCAGCCGCCGGGCCGCCTCGGCGATCGAGCCGCAATCGGCGATGGCGATGAAGGTTTCCAGAAAGCGCAGGTCCATGGGGCCGATCCTCATCTGCCGGGCCGCCGGTCATTATGGCGGGACGGCCTGCCCCTTGCCAGCGGGTTTTCTTTTCCGGCCATTACGAAAACGGGGTCTGAGGGCCAGGTTCCGTTTCTTGCCCGCGCAGCGGCCGGCAGCAAGACTGGCGGCGGAAAACCGGGGACGACGCATGCCGATCGAATTGCTGAAATACGGGTTGAGACGGGGCCACCGGCCCTATCGCGACATTCCCTCCACGCCCGAGCTGCGCAGAAGCTACGATGTCGTCATCATCGGCGGCGGCGGCCACGGGCTGGCGGCGGCCTATTACCTGTCGCATTACCACGGCATCTCGAACATCGCCGTGCTGGAAAAGGGCTATCTGGCCGGCGGCAACACGGCGCGCAACACGACGACGGTGCGCTCAAACTACCTGACGCTGCCCTCGATCGAGTTCTATCGCGAAGGCGTCTCGCTGTTCGAGACCATGTCGCAGGAGCTGGGCTTCAACGTCATGTTCTCGCAGCGCGGCCAGCTGACGCTGGCCCATTCCGACGCGGCCATGCGCAGCTTTCGCCTGCGGGCCGAGATGGGCAAGCATGCCGGTATCCGCGCCGAGGTCGTGGATGCCCAGACCGTGCAGGAGCTGTGCCCGCATGTGAACATGGATTTCGGCGGCCAGCACGAGGTCCTGGGCGGGCTGTGGCACGCCGACGGCGGCACCGCGCGCCACGACGCCGTCGCCTGGGGCTATGCCAAGCGCGCCGCCGAGCGCGGGGTCGAGATCCACCAGCGCACCGAGGTCACGGGCTTCGGCATCGCCGGCGGCCGCGTGACCGAAATACGGACCAACCGCGGCACCGTCCTGGCTGGGCAGGTCTTGCAGGCGGCGGGCGGGATGAACGGGCGCATCGCCAAAATGGCCGGCATCCGGTTGCCGATCCGCTGCTTTCCCCTGCAGGCCATGGTCACGCAGCCGCTCAAGCCGTTCCTGGACATCCTGCTGTCCTCGTCGAACCTGCATACCTATCTGGTGCAGTCCTCGCGCGGGGAGATCGTGATCGGCGGCGGGACCGACCCCTACCAGCTGGCCTCGACCCGCTCCAGCCTGCCGCAGAAAGAGGCGCTGGCCACCGGCGCGCTGCAACTGATGCCCTTCCTGCATAACGTCAAGCTTTTGCGGCAATGGGCGGGGATCACCGACATCACCCCGGATTTCAGCCCGATCATGGGCGCCTCGCCCCTGCAGAACTATTGGCTGGACGCGGGCTGGGGCACCTGGGGGTTCAAGGCGACGGCGGTGGCGGGCAAGCGCATGGCCGAAACCATCGCGACCGGGCGGGTGCCCGACATCCTGATGCCCTTTGCGCTGGAGCGCTTTGCGCGATTCGAGCTTCTGAACGAAATGGGCGCCACGGCGGCCGGGCATTGAGGTGCTGCGATGAAGATCATGACCTGCCCGGTGAACGGGCCCCGCAATATTTCCGAATTCCAATGGCTCGGCCCCGTCCATGCCGAGGACGAGGCCCGCGACGAAACCCTGGTCGAGCGGCTTTTCCTGGCGCCGAACCCGATGGGCGTGCTGCGCGAATGGTGGCGCCACACCCCCTCGAACACGGTGTTCATCGCCGAACGCAACCTGATCTCGGATGAAATCCTGCGCACCTGGCTGAAGGGTTCGGACGCAGACAAACCCACGAGCGCCGCATGAGCAACAGACTTGGCCACGGCTGGGGCAGCCGCATCGACCGCAACGCCGCCATCGGCTTCACCTTCGAGGGGCGGCCCGTCTCTGCCCATCCCGGCGACACCATCGCCAGCGCGCTGGCCGCCAAGGGCGAATGGATCCTGTCGCGGTCCTTCAAGTATCACCGCCCGCGCGGCATCCTGACCATGGCCGGGCAGGACGCCAATACCCTGGTGCAGATCGGCGACGAGGCCAATGTCCGCGCCGACCTGCGCCAGGTGGCCGAGGGCATGGCGGTCACGCCGCTGAACGTCAGCGGCAGCCTGCGCCGGGATCGCGGCCGCATCATCGACCACCTGGGCCGCTTCCTGCCGGTGGGTTTCTATTACCGCACCTTCTTCGGGCCGCGCAGGACCAGCTGGCTGAAGCTGTGGGAGCCGATCATCCGCGCCTCGGCCGGGCTGGGCACCGTCAGCCTGGACCCGGCGCCGCGCCGCTATCTCAAGGAAACCCGGCATTGCGACGTGCTGGTGGTGGGGGCGGGGCCGGCCGGCCTTGCCGCCGCCATCGCCGCCGCCGAGGCGGGCGCCGACGTGATCCTGGTCGAGAAGGAGCCGGAACTGGGCGGCGCGCTGACCTATGCCCGCTTCGGCGTCGAAACCGCCGATGCGGCCCGCCACCTGGACGCGCTGCGCCGGAAGGCGGCGGCGGCCGGGATCGCGGTCCTGTCCGGCGCGACCTGCAACGGGCATTTCGCCGACAACTGGCTGCCGGTGCTGCAAGGCGACCGCCTGATCCGCATCCGCGCCGCCGAGCTGGTGCTGGCCACCGGCGCGCACGAGCAGCCGCTGATCTTTCGCAACAACGACCTGCCCGGCGTCATGCTGTCCTCGGCCGCGCAGCGCCTGATGCGGCATTACGGCGTGCGTCCGGGCCGGCGGGCGGTGGTCTATGCCGGCGACCGCGACGGCTATCTGGCGGCCCTGGACCTGGACGATGCCGGCGTCAGGATCGCCGCGGTGATCGACCCCGAGGCCGAGGACCGCGACGGCCTTGCCCCGGAGCTGGCGCGGCGCGGGGTGCCGGTCATGCGCGGCTGCACCATCCGGCAGGCCCGCGGCGGCCTGCACCTGAAGGCGGTCGAGGTCCAGGACCGCCAGGGCGGCCGAACCCGGCTGGACTGCGACCTGCTGGTCATGGCCGGCGGCTATACGCCGGGCTACCAGCTTGCGCTTCATGCCGGGGCGCGGCTGTCCTCGGACGACGGCGGCACGCGTTTCTCGATCACCGGGGTGCCGGATCATGTCCACCTTGCCGGGGCGGCGGCGGGCCTGTCCGACCTGGCGGCGGTGATCGAAAGCGGCCGGATCGCCGGGCTGCGCGCCGCGGCCGGGCTGGGCCTGGCGCCCGCGCAGGAACTGCCGGCGCCGGTGCAGGCCGGCTGGCGCCGCGCCGCGCCCTCGCCGGCCCATCCCAAGGGCCGCGACTTCGTCGATTTCGACGAGGATCTCCAGGTCAAGGACATCGAGAACGCCATCGCCGACGGCTATCGCGAACTGGAGCTGGTGAAGCGCTATTCCACCGTCGGCATGGGGCCGTCGCAGGGGCGGCATTCGGCGCTGGCCACGGCGCGCATCGTCGCCCGCAAGACCGCGCGCAGCCTGGCCGAGGTCGGCATCACCACCGCGCGCCCGCCCTTCGGCCCGGAAAGGCTGGGCCTTCTGGCCGATACCACGCCCGAACGCCACCGCCGCACGCCGCTGCACGCCGCCCATCTGGCGGCCGGGGCCCGGATGACGCCGGTGGGCGCCTGGTGGCGGCCCCTGGTCTATCCCGGCGCCGACGCGCCCGAGGATGCGATCCGGCGCGAGACCCGCATGGTGCGCGAGGCGGCGGGGATGCTGGACGTCTCGACCCTGGGCAAGCTGGAGATCCGCGGGCCGGATGCGGGGGCCTTCATGGACCGCATCTATACCATGGCCCATGCCGGGCAGCCGGTGGGCCGGGTGCGCTATTGCCTGGCCCTGAACGAGATGGGGTCGATCCTGGACGACGGCGTGGCCTTCCGCCTGTCGGACGAGCATTTCTACGTGACGGCGACCACCGGCGCGGTCGATCGGCTTTTCGCCGAGATGATGCTGCAAAAGACCATCATGGGCGCCAGGGTCGACATCCAGAACGTGACCGCGGCCTTCGGCGCCATGAACCTGACCGGCCCCAGGGCCCGCGAGGTGCTGGAGCGCCTGCCCGGCAGCATCGACTTCGGCCGCGAGGGCTTTGCCTTCCTGGACGGGCGCGAGGGCGAACTGGCGGGTTGTCCGGTCCGGGTCATGCGCATCGGCTTCACCGGCGAGTTGAGCTACGAGATCCACCTGCCGCAATCCCATGCCGCCGGGCTTTGGGCGGCGCTGCTCGAGGCGGGGGCGGACCTGGGGCTGCGGCCCTATGGGCTCGAGGCGTCGCGCATCCTGCGGCTGGAAAAGGGCCATATCATCATCGGGCAGGACACCGATGCGCTGTCCACGCCGGACGAGCTGGGCATGGGCTGGGCACTGTCGCGCAAGAAGCCCTTCTACATCGGCAAGCCCGCGGTCGAGCGCCGCCGCGCCCTGGGCGACAAGCGCCGGCTTTGCGGCTTTGCCCTGCCGGACGAGGGGAATGCGGCCGGGGTGGGCGAATCCGCGCTGGTGCTTCAGGACGGCAAGCCTGTCGGCCATGTCACCTCCTTCGGGTATTCGCCGACGCTGGGGCAATGGATCGGGCTGGCCCATGTCGCCCCCGACCAGGCCGAGCCGGGGTCGCGGATCACCCTGCGCGGCTTTGCCGGCGCCGAGGTCGAGGCGCCCGTCGTCGCGCTGCCCTTCCATGACAAAGACAACGCACGACAGGAGATGTGAGATGACCGCGCTTGCCGCACCGGCCCGGATATGGCCGCTTGCCGACCGGCTGCCGCTGCTGGACGCCTGGCCCCAGGACGGCCGGGACTGGATGCTCGACCTGTCCGCGCTGCCGCGTTTCGGGCTGCGCGGGCCCGGCACGGCCGCGTGGCTCTCCGGCCGCGGCTGCCCGCTGCCCGACACCATCCACCGAACGGCCGAGGCCCCCGGCATGACCGTCGTCCGGCTGGGCGGCGACGAGGTCATCCTGCTGGCCGATCCCCTCGCCGGACCAACGGGGCTGGCCGCGTTGCGGCAGGACTGGCAGCAGGCCGCCGGCCCCAAGGGCTTCGACGCCTGGCGCGAGGAGACCTGGTGCTGGCTGGCCCTGACCGGGCCGGGCCTGGCCGATGCCCTGCCGCTGCTGACCGCGGTCGATACCCGGCCGCATGTTTTCGGTCCCGGCGCCGTGGTCCAGACCCGCGCCCTGCACATGGATGCGGTGCTGGTCCGCAACGACCGCAACGGCCAGCCCGGCCTGGACATGCTGTTCGACGTGGCCTCGTCGGACTATGCGGCGGATTTCGTCGCCGACGTGCTGCCGGGATTCCAGATGGGCCGCCTGGCGGGCTGATCGCCCGGTCCCCCTTTGGCGAACATGAAGACGCCCGCCCGATCTGCCGGATCGGGCGGGCGTTGCGTTCTTGGGGCGCGACAGCACCTAGCCCAGGAGATCGCGGGTGCGCGCGTCTCGACGTGGCCTTGTTCGATTACGCGACGGATTTCGTCACCGATGTGCCGCCGGGTATTCGGGATGGGCCGCCTGGGGGGCTGATCGCCCGCCTTTGTCCGCACGCCTTGCCCTGCCGGCCGCGAAAATGCCCGCCCGATCCGCCGGATCGGGCAGGCGTTCGGATTCTAGCCGGCGCTACAGCACCTGGTCCAGGAAATCGCGGGTGCGCGCGTCCTTGGCCTGGGTAAAGAACTCGGCCGGGGGCCCGTGTTCCACGATCACGCCGCGGTCGGTGAAATAGATGTGGTCGGCGACCTCGCGCGCGAAGCCCATCTCATGCGTGACCAGGATGCAGGTCATGCCCTCGGCGGCCAGATCCTTGATGGTGACAAGGACTTCCTTGACCGTCTCGGGGTCCAGCGCTGCCGTCACCTCGTCGAACAGCATCACGTCGGGCCGCATCGCCAGCGAGCGGGCGATGGCGATGCGCTGCTGCTGGCCGCCCGAAAGCTCGCCCGGATAGTGGTTCTCCTTGCCCTCCAGCCGCACCTTCTTCAGCAGGGCGCGGGCGCGGGTCTCGACCTCGGCAGGCTTTTCCTTCAGCACCTTGACCGGCGCCATCATCACATTCTGCAGCGCGGTCTTGTGCGGGAACAGGTTGTATTGCTGAAAGACCATGCCGACCTTGCGCCGCAAGGCCAGCTTGTCCAGCCTGGGGTCGTGGACCTCTTGCCCCTCGACCTGGATCGAGCCGGCCTGGATGTCGTTCAGCGCATTGATGCAGCGGATCAGCGTCGACTTGCCCGATCCCGAGGGGCCGATGATGCAGATCACCTCGCCCTTCATCACGTCCATGCTGATGCCGCGAAGCACCTCGACCTGGCCATAGGATTTGTGGACGTCGCGCAGGCGGACGATGGGCTGGTCGGCGGTCCAGTTTGTCATGGGACACCCTTTCAGTTTTTGACCGCGAACCGACGTTCCAGCCGCAGGGTCAGGCGGGCGATCGGATAGCAGTATGCAAGGAACAGAAGCAGCGCGAAGCCGTAGAAGGGGATCAGGAGTTCGGGGCGGTTGCCCTCGGCCTCCATGGCCTGCCGGGTCATGCTGATGATCTCGCCCACGCCCAGAAGCGAGCAGAGCGGCGTGGACATGGTCAGGATCGCGTACCAGTTCATCCAGGGCGGCAGCATCCGCTTGAAGCATTGCGGCAGGATGATCTGCCAGATGGTCTGGCGGCGGGTGAAGCCCAGCGACTCGGCCGCCTCCCATTGCGCGGTGGGCACGGACTGGACGGCGCCGCGGACCACCTCGGCGATGTTGGCCGATACCGGGATGGCCAGGCCGATCACCGTCTTGATCCAGCCGGGCAGGGGGATCGTCATGCCGAAGACCTTGATCTGGAACGGAAAGGCCAGCAGCACGATGAACAGCAGCACGAGCCAGGGCACGTTGCGGAAGAAGGTGACATAGACCCGCGCGACGGCGCGCAACAGCCGCGCGCGCGAGATCAGCGCCAGCCCGGCAAAGGCGCCGACCGCCGTCCCGATCGCCATGGCAAGGACCGAGATCAGCACGTTGAACAGGAAGCCCTGCGTGAACAGGAAGGGCATCCAGCGCAGCAGCTTTTCCAGCGGGGTTTCGATGGCGGCGGCGGCGCCGGCCTGCGCCAGGACCATGGCGGGAAACAGCGCCGCCAGCGCCACGATCCAGCCGGCCGGGATCGCGGCCAGCCAGCGCGTCGCGAAGAACGCGTCATAGGCCGGGCCGCGCGGGGCAAAGGGCAGCAGCACCGGCAGCGCGCCCTTGGCCGTCGGGACGGGGGTTTTATACGCCATAGCCTGGAATCCTCAGCTTGCGTTCCCATTGGCCCATGCCCAGGGACAACAGCCCGACCAGCCCCAGGTAGCAGACCATCATCAGCAGCATGGTCGGGTTCTGGGCCGAGGGAAAATCGTTCCAGATGGAGACGGACTGGTAAAGCAGTTCGGGG
Organism: Paracoccus ferrooxidans; assembly: GCF_029909815.1. NCBI lineage: Bacteria > Pseudomonadati > Pseudomonadota > Alphaproteobacteria > Rhodobacterales > Paracoccaceae > Paracoccus > Paracoccus ferrooxidans. Next base: position 235,501 of record NZ_CP038202.1, read on the forward strand.
ACCGCGATGGCATAGGCCTGGTTGGTGGTCTTGACCAGGTTGATGAGATTGGCCGACAGCGCCGGCAGCGAGATCCGCAGGGTCAGCGGCAGCACCACGTTGGTATAGGCCTGAAGCCGCGTCATCCCCAGCGATTCCGCGGCCTCGCGGGTGGAATGGGGCACGGCCTCGATCCCGGCGCGGAAGATCTCGATGTTGAAGGCGCCGGCAAAGAAGGACAGCGCGATGATCGCCCAGCCGACGTTCGAGATGATCGGCACCTCGAGCCAGCCGTCGGGGCTGTAGCTGGGGGTGAACTGCCCCAGCGCGAAATAGAAGAACAGCAGCTGGATCAGCGGCGGCGTGTTGCGGAAGAACTGCACATAGCCCTGCACCGCGCTGCGCAGAAGGCGGCTTTTCGCCTCCTGCGCCCAGGCGCCGACGACGCCGATGACGACGGAAAACACCAGGCAGGCCAGGCTGAGCTTGATGGTCATCCACAGCCCGCCCAGAACCCGGTCCATCTGGACCGGATCGTAAAGCCAGATGAAGTTCCAGTGCGGAGAGGTGGCGGCCAGTTCCCGGAAGAAATCCTGCATGTCCGTCAGCATCGGCGCGCGGCCCCTACTGCGCCAGCGGATCGGCCATCCGCGCGTGCATGTCGGCCAGGAAGGGGCTGGCGGCGACGCCCCATTTCTTTTCCAGCTCGATCAGCGTGCCGTCGCGGTGCCAGGCGTATTGCAGGCCCGAGACGATCTGGCCAAGCGCGCAGCTTTCCTCGGACTTGGCGACGGCCAGGCCCCAGGGCGCGAAATCCTCGACCGGCAGCGAGATCTCGAAATCGTCCCAGCCGCCGGCGGCGTAATCGGCGCCGATGGTGGTGTCGTCATAGACGAAGGCCACGCATTTCTTGTCGCGCAGCGCCTGCTTGGCCTCGGCTGCGTTGCCGAAGGCGGCGATGGTGGCGCCGTATTCCTGTTCGATCTTCTGCAGGTAGAACGAGCCCTGCACGCCGCAGACCGGCTTGCCGCGCAATGCGTTCCAATCGGTCAGGCCCATGGCCTTGGGCGTCAGCGCCGCCGTGCCCGAGGCGTAATAGTTCGGCCCCTTGATCCCCACCATCGCCCGCCGGTCGGCGGTGTCGGTCATGGTGGCGATCATCAGGTCGATCTGGCCCTGCTGCAGGAACTGCATCCGGTTCGACGCGATCACCGGCACCAGCTCCAGCTTGACGCCCAGCGTGTCGGCGACCATCTGCGCCATGTCGATCTCCAGCCCGACGATGTTGCCGGCCGTGTCGCGATAGCCCCAGGGCTTGTAGTCGGCCTTGACCCCGGCGATCAGGGTGCCGCGATCCTGGATGCGCTTCAGCCCGGCATTGGTGCAGCTTTCGGCGGCGGCGGCCAGCGGCGCAAGCGCGACCGCGGACGCCAGAAGGGTGGCGAGGATGGTTTTCATCTATGGGACTCTCCTGTTGATTATGAGAGGACTAGCAAAGCCCTCCGACAGAGCGTGAGAGACGAAAACATTGCCCTGCTGCGGCAACATTATTTCCCCGGACAAAGGCGGGAAGGCCGCGCCATCATGCGCCGCGCCCCCTGCCGCGGTCGCGCGCCGCCGCGTGCTGGGCGGGCTTGCGGGCTGGGCGGCTGCCTGTGCCGCGCCCTCGGCCCTGCGCGCGGGGCCCGAAACCTGGACGATGGTCGGGATGGACGAGTTCGCGCCCTACAACTACCTGGACAGCGGCCGGTTCGTCGGCGCCGACATCGACATCCTAGGCGATGCCGCCCTGCGGCTGGGGATCGGGATGCGCTTCGTGCCCCTGCCCTGGCGCCGGGCGCTGCTGGCGCCGGGCATGGGCGAGGCGGACGGGCTGTTCCAGCTGGCGCCGACCCCCGAGCGGTTCCGCAACTGGCTGATGGTCGGGCCGTTGCGGACGACGCGGCTGGTCTTCGTCGTCATGGCGGATTCGCCCCTGCGCGACTTTGCCGGCCTGGGCGCGCTGGCCGGGTATTCGGTGGGCGTGGTCGACGGCTTTACCTATACCCCCGCCTTCGACGCCTCGACGCATTTCCTGCACGAAGGCTCGGTCGATGACGAGACCAGCCTGCGCAAGCTGCTGTTGCGCCGGGCCGACGTGGTGGTGGGCGGCGAGGCCAACCTGCGCCACGCCATGCGCAAGCTGGCGGTCGAGGATCGGGTTCGCGTCCTGCCCACCGCGCTGGACGTGCGCGGCCGCTATGTCGGCTTTCCCCGCAGCGATGCCGGGCGGGACAAGGCCGAGCGGCTGGGCGCCGTGCTGCGCCGGATGCATGCCGAGGGCCGGATCGCGGCGATCCTGCGCCACAGGCTGGGCGGGTGAGGCGCGGCATGGGCACGGGCAGCATCGCGCGCCGGATGGTGCTGGCCGGGGCGCTGGTCAGCATCGTCTCGGGGATCGGGCTGGGCGGGGCCAGCGCCGTCGCGGACCTGCGCCGCGGCATCGCGGTGGCGACGGGCAATGCCGAGCGGATCCTCTATTCCGCCGCGCCGCAGCTTGAGCGCGCCTATTGGGACGTGGACCTGACCACGGTCCAGGCCATCCTGGACCGGCTGGTCGATGCGCCGCTGATCCTGTCGCTGCGGATCGAGGATCTGCTGCTGTCGCCCGAGCAGTTGCGGGTGGCGCAGATCCCCCGCTTCCAGGTCCAGCGTCCCGCCGCCGCCCTGCCGGCCTGGCTGAAGGGCTGGATGCTGCCGCCCGAGCGCCTGACGCAGACCCGCTCGGTCGTCCTGCGGGCGCCCGACGGCGTGGCCGAGATCGCAAGGCTCGACGTCACCTTCTCGTTCGTGGGCTTTTACAACGACTTCACCCGGCAGGCGCTGCGCATCGTGCTGACCGCCGTCCTGCAGGCGCTGCTGCTGGCCGGGCTGCTGTTTTTGCTGGCAAGGCGCTACGTCATCTCGCCCCTGGGCGCGCTGAGCCGGGCGGCGCAGGGCCTGCGCGAGGGGCGGGGGTTCCGCCTGACCGGCCCGGCGGCCGGGCGGCTGCGTTCCCGCGACGACGAGATCGCGCGGCTGGCGCAGGATTTCACCCGCACGGTCGCGCAGATGGAACGCTATCGCGACCACCTGCGCGACGAGGTCGAGCAGCGCACCGCCGAACTGGTGGTGGCGCGCAACGACGCGCTGGCGGCGTCGCGGGCGAAATCGGCCTTCCTGGCCAATATGAGCCATGAGCTGCGAACGCCCCTGAACGCGATCACCGGCCTGTCGGAACTGCTGCTGGCCGACCGGCTGCCTGCCGCCTCGCGCCGGCAGGTCGCCGACATGCAAGGCGCGGCAAGGCAGCTTCTGGGCAGCATCGACAGCGTGCTGGACCTGTCCAAGCTCGAAGGCGGGCACATGGTCTTCGAGCGCCGGCCCTTTGCGGTGGACGCGGTCTTTGACGAGGTGATCGCCCAGACCCGCGCCTTGATCGGGTCGCGCCCGCTGCGGCTCGAGGGCGACATCGCCGCCGACGTGCCGGCGACGATCCTGGGCGACCGGCAGAAGCTGACGCAGATCCTGCTGAACCTGACCAGCAATGCCGTCAAGTTCACCGCCCAGGGCCGGATCGCGCTGCGGGTCTTTCGCCGGGGCGATCGGCTGCGGCTCTCGGTCTTCGACAGCGGCAACGGCATCGCCGAACAGGACCAGGCCGCCATCTTCGATCCCTTCACCCAGGCCGATGCGACGATCTCGCGCGAGGTGTCGGGCACGGGCCTGGGCCTGGCCATCGCCCGGCAGATGGCCCAGGGCATGCAGGGCCGCCTGGCGCTGCGCAGCCGGCCGGGGGTGGGCAGCCTCTTCGTGCTGGAGCTGCCGCTGGACCCCGGTCCGCCGGCCGCCGATCCGCCGCCGGTCCTGCCGCGCCCGCTGCTGGACGTCCCCGACCCGGCCCTGCGCCGCCGCATCGCGCGGATGCTGGATCGCGCGCGGATGACGGGCACGCCGGACGGCGCCGTGCTGCGGCTTGCCGACGGCGGGCTGACCCTGGCCGGGGCGGCCCTGCCGCAGCCCCTGACCCATCGCGAGCTGCGCCTGGCCGCGGATCGCCCGCCCGCCGGTCCCGCCCCCTCGCCGGCGTTGCGGGCAAGGCGCGTCCTGGTGGTCGAGGATCGCAAGATCAACCGCGACGTGATGGAGGAGCTGTTGCGGCGCTCTGGCGTCAGGGTCGCCTCGGCGCCGGGCGGGCGTGTGGCGCTGGCGGCGCTGGACCATCCGCTGCCCGATGCGATCATCACCGACCTGCACATGCCGGAAATGGACGGCATCGCCCTGATGGGCGCATTGCGGGCGCGGGGGTTGGCGATCCCGGTCATCGCCTCGAGCGCCGACGTGTCCACCCAGACGCGGCTGGCCTGCCGCGATGCCGGTTTCGCGGCCTTCCTGCCCAAGCCCGTGACCGGCGCCGCCCTGGCCGGGACGCTGGCCTCGGTGCTCGAGGATGCCCTGCCGGTGCTGGATCACGCCGCGCTGGACCGCAACACCGGCGGCGACCGGCAGCTTGCGGCGCGATGGCGGGCGCGGATCCCCGAGGAGATCGAGGAATGGCGCGGCCTGCTGGCGGGCGGGATGCCGCTGGCCGAGGCGCTGCATGCGATCAGGGGCGCGGCGCTGCAACTGGGCGCGGCCGAGGTCTGCCATGCGGTGCAGGAAGAGCCGGCGGACATGGACCGCATCGCCGCGGCCCTGGACCGGCTGGGCGAGGCCGCGACCCGGCCCGAGGAGACGCGCGAGCCGTCGCCCGGTTAGCCGCGCCCCGATCAGCCCTGGAAATCGGCCAGGCTGCGGCGGATGCCGGCCAGCAGCGCCTCGGCCCGCTCCAGCCGGTCGGCGCGGCGCTGGAGCAGGTTTTCCAGCGCCATGTTCGACCGGCGCAGGTCCAGCTGCACCCGGATCCGCGCCAGCAGCACCGCCGGGGCAAAGGGCCGGGCGACATAGTCGCAGGCGCCGACCGAAAAGCCCTCGGTCTCGTCCTCGGGCGCGTCCAGGCTGGTCAGGAACATCACAGGCACCTTGGCCAGGCGCGGCATCGCCTTGAGCCGGCGGCACAGCGCATAGCCGTCCATTCCCGACATCCGCACGTCCAGCATGATCAGGTCGGCCTCGCCGCCCGCCAGCAGCCAGTCCAGCGCGTCCTCGGCGCGGGTATGGGCGACGACCTGGTAGCGGCCGTGCAGCACGTCGTGCAGCCTGCGGATATTGGCCGGCATGTCGTCCACGATCAGGATGCGCTCCTGGTCGGATTCCATCGGCAGCTCGGGTGGTTCCTCGTCGTTTTCGTCGCCGCGGATCGCGACCGAGGCCAGGGCGATGTTTTCCAGGTTGCCCGACACGGTTTCGAAATAGCGCGCGCCCCAGTCGCGCAGCACGGTGCTGTTGGCGCTGCGCTCGAAAAGCGACAGGCCCAGATGGGCCTCGAGCGCGCGGATCTGGCGGCTGACCGCCTCGCGCGTGACGTTCAGTTCGCGCGCCGCGTCGGAAAAGCTGCCCAGCCGGGCGGCCGCCTCGAAGGCGACGAGGCTGGTCAGCGGCGGCAGGTTTCGCTTGAGGTTTTCCATGGCGTTGCAGATTGCGCGGGCGCGGGCGGCGGCGCAAGGCCCCCGCCCACCGTCCCGTCCCGCCTGCGCCGCGCGGGCGGCGTGCCGAAATGCCGGGCAAAGCAGCGCGAGAAATGCTGCACGGTGGCAAAGCCGGTCAGCTGGGCGATCTCGGCCAGCGGCAGGGCGGAATGGCGCAGCAGCTCGTCCGCCTTTTCCAGCCGCAGGTTGCGATAGAAATCCGAGATGCTCATGCCGAAATGATCGGCAAAGCGGCGCTGCAACTGCCGGGCGCTGCAACCGGACAGGCCGGCCAGCTGCGCCGCCGACAGCGGATCGGCGATATGCGTCGTCATCAGCCGCACCGCCGCCTCGAGCCGGGGGTGGTGCAGGTTGTAGCGCCGGGCGGGATCAAGCTGCTGCGGCTCGGAGGCGGTGCGCATCCGGGAATGGATGAACCAGTCGCTGACCTCATGCGCGAATGCGGCGCCGTGCTGGCTGGCGATCATCGCGCACATCATGTCGAAGGCGGCGACGCCGCCGGCGCAGGTGTAGCGGTCGCGGTCGATGACATAAAGCGCGCGCTCGATCAGCAGGCCGGGCGCGAGTTCCTGCAATTCCTCGATATGCAGCCAATGGACGGTGAAGCGCCGCCCCTCCATCAGCCCATGCCGCGCCAGCACCGCCGCGCCGCCGGAAATCCCGCCCAGCCGGACCCCGCGGCGGTCAAGGTTGCGCAGGCCGTGGATCAGCGCCGGATCGTCATGCAGCATCGGGTTGCCGCCGGCGACGACGAACAGCAGGTCCAGGTCGGCCGCCGCCTCGCGCAGGGCGGCGCAGTTGAAGCCGCCGCCGACCGATGAGGCGACGAACCCGCTTTCGGCGGCAAGGAAATCCAGCCGGTAAAGCGGGCGCGGGCCCAGCTGGTTGGCCGCCCGCAGCGGCTCGATCGCCGAGGCCAGCGACATCATCGCATAGCCGGGCAAGAGCAGGAAACCGATGGAGGCGGGCGGGGTCATGCGCCGCCGCATAGCAGCCCTGGCGCATATGGGCAAGAACATGGCCGCCTTGGATAAAGACTGGCGGCAGGAAAGCCGTAATCTGGCGGCGAAACGTCAATACGGGGTCGAAGGTGCGCTTTTCAGCACTCAGGGTATTTGCCGAGGCGATCAGGGGTCACAAGGGCTGGAAGCCCCTGTGGCGCAATCCCGATCCGCAGCCGGCCTATGACTATGTCATCGTCGGCGGCGGCGGGCATGGGCTGGCGACGGCCTATTACCTGGCCAACACCTTCCGGCAGTCGCGCATCGCGGTGCTGGAAAAGGGCTGGCTGGGGTCGGGCAATATCGGCCGCAACACCACCATCATCCGCTCGAACTACCTGCTGCCGGGCAACGAGCCCTTCTACGAGTTCTCGATGAAGCTGTGGGAGGGGCTGGAGCAGGCGTTCAACTTCAACGCCATGGTCAGCCAGCGCGGCATCCTGAACCTGTTCCACAGCGACGGCCAGCGCGACGCCTATCGCCGGCGCGGCAATGCCATGCTGCTGGCCGGCGCCGATGCGGAACTGCTGGACCGCGAGCAGGTGCGGGCGATGGCGCCCTTCCTGAATTTCGACAACGCCCGCTTTCCCATCAAGGGCGGGCTGCTGCAGCGCCGGGCCGGCACCGCGCGCCACGACGGGGTGGCCTGGGGCTATGCCCGCGGCGCCGACATGGCTGGGGTCGACCTGATCCAGAACTGCGAAGTCACCGGCTTTCGCATCGAAGGCGGCCGCATCCGCGGGGTCGAGACCTCGCGCGGCCCTATTGCCGCGGGCAAGGTGGGGGTGGCGGTGGCGGGCTCGTCCAGCCGGGTGATGGCGGCGGCGGGGCTGCGCCTGCCCATCGAAAGCCATGTCCTGCAGGCTTTCGTGTCCGAGGGGCTCAAGCCCACCATTCCGGGGGTCATCACCTTCGGCGCCGGGCATTTCTACGTCAGCCAGTCCGACAAGGGCGGGCTGGTCTTTGGCGGCGATCCCGACGGCTACAACTCCTATGCGCAGCGCGGCAACCTGCCGGTGGTCGAGGATGTCGCCGAAAGCGGCATGGCGCTGATGCCGATGATCGGGCGGGCGCGGCTGCTGCGGATCTGGGGCGGGATCATGGACATGTCGATGGACGGCAGCCCGATCATCGACCGCACCCCCGTCGAGGGGCTCTATCTGAATGCGGGCTGGTGCTATGGCGGCTTCAAGGCGACGCCGGCCAGCGGCTATGCCTTTGCGCATCTCATGGCCACCGACACCCCGCACGACACCGCCCGCTTCTATCGGCTGGACCGTTTCGCGCGCGGCCATGTCATCGACGAAAAGGGCGTGGGCCCCACGCCGAACCTGCACTGAGGTCATGTGATGCTGATCCCCCATCCCCTGCTTGGCCCCCGCGACGCGCAGGAGTTCACCTATCTGGGCGATGCCCGCCTGATCGCGCGGCCCGACGGCATGGCCGAGGGCGCCGAGGCGGCCTTTGCCGAATACGTCTATCTGCGCGACAACCCGGCCGGGGTGCATCGCGAGCTGTGGTTCCACGAACAGGGCGACCGCTCGTGGCTGATCGTGACCCGCGATACGGTGACGCATCGCATCCTGGGCGCCGAACTGGCCCGCGACGTCAAGCTGAAAGGCGGTGCGGCATGACCCGGCTGTCCGGTGGGCTGGTCGACCGCTCGCGCAGCCTGAGCTTTACCTTCGACGGGCGCCGCTATTCCGGCCATCCCGGCGATACGCTGGCCTCGGCGCTCTTGGCCAACGGGGTGCGGCTGATGGGACGCAGCTTCAAGTATCACCGCCCGCGCGGCCCCATCTCGGCCGGGTCCGAGGAACCGAACGCGCTGGTCGAGCTGCGCGACGGCGCCCGGCAAGAGCCCAATACCCGCGCCACCGTGGCCGAGCTTTACGACGGGCTTCGGGCGCGCAGCCAGAACCGCGTCGGCTCGTTGCGTTTCGACCTGATGGCGGTGAACGACCGGCTGTCGCCCTTTTTCGCGGCGGGCTTCTATTACAAGACCTTCATGTGGCCGCGCGCCTTCTGGGAAAAGCTCTACGAACCCGCGATCCGCCGGGCGGCGGGGCTGGGCCGGCTGTCGATGCAGCCCGATCCCGACGAATACGACAAGGGCTTCCTGCATTGCGACCTGCTGGTGATCGGCGCCGGGGCCGCGGGGCTTGCGGCGGCGCTGACCGCGGCGCGCGCGGGGGTCCGGGTCATCCTGGCGGACGAGGATTTCCGCCTGGGCGGCCGGCTTCTGGCCGAGACGCATCCGCTGGACGGCGCGCCCGCCCCCGAATGGGTGGCCGGGGTCGAGGCGGAGCTGGCCAGCCTGCCGAACCTGCGCATCATGCGCCGCACCACCGTCTTCGGGGCATTCGACCACGGCGTCCACGGCGCGGTCGAAAGGCTGGCCGACCACCTGCCGCAACCGCAGGGCGGGCCGCGCCAGGTGCTTTGGCGCATCACCGCCGGGCGGACGATCCTGGCGGCGGGCGCGACCGAGCGCCATATCCCCTTTGCCAACAACGACCGCCCCGGCATCATGCTGGCGGGTGCGATGCGGGCCTATGCCAACCGCTGGGCGGTCAGCCCGGCCGAGCGGGTGGCCGTCTTTACCAACAACGACGACGGCCATCGCACCGCGCTCGACCTGGCGGCCAAGGGGGTCGGCATCGCCGGCGTCATCGACAGCCGCGCGGATGCGGTGGCGATGGGGGATTATCCGCTGTTCGCCGGCGCCGTCATCGGCGACACCAGGGGCCGGCTGGGCCTGACCCGGATCGAGGTCCGCCAGCATGGCCGCAGCCAATGGCTGGATTGCGGGGCGCTGGGCGTGGCGGGCGGGTGGAACCCGAACCTGCACCTGGCCTCGCATCACCGCGGCCGGCCGGTCTGGAGCGACGCGCTGCACGCCTTTGTCCCCGGCAAGGACGGCCCGGCCGGCCTGATCGCGGCCGGCGCGGCCGAGGGCCGGGGCAGCACCGCGCAGGCCCTGCGTTCGGGCGCCGAGGCCGCGCGCCGCGCCCTGGCCGAGCTGGACGTGAATGCCCCGCTGCCCGACCTGCCGCAGGCCGAGGACCAGGCGCAGAACCTGCACCCGCTTTGGCATGTGCCGGGCAAGGGCCGGGCCTGGGTCGATTTCCAGAACGACGTGACGGTCAAGGACATCGCGCTGGCGCATCAGGAAAACATGCGCCCGGTCGAGCATCTGAAGCGCTGGACCACGCTGGGGATGGCGACCGACCAGGGCAAGACGGCGAATGTCACCGCGCTTGCGGTCATGTCGGAGCTGACCGGCAAGCCGATCGCGCAGACCGGCACCACGATCTTCCGCCCGCCCTATACGCCGGTCTCGCTGTCGGTGCTGGGCGGCGGCGGCAGCGGCGCGCATTTCCGCCCGCGCCGCCTGACGCCGACCCACGCCTGGGCGCAATCCCAGGGCGCGGTCTTCGTCGAGGTCGGGCCCTGGATGCGGGCGCAATACTTCCCCCGCGCGGGCGAGACGCATTGGCGCCAGACCGTGGACCGCGAGGTTCTGGCCACCCGCAAGGGCGTCGGCATCTGCGACGTGACCACGCTGGGCAAGGTGGACGTGCAGGGCGCGGACGCGGGCGCGTTCCTGGACCGGCTCTATTGCAACGCCATGGCCAGCCTCAGGGTCGGGATGACCCGCTATGGGCTGATGCTGCGCGAGGACGGCGTGGCCTGGGACGACGGCACCTGTGCCCGGCTGGCCGCGGACCATTACGTCGTGACCACCACCACCGCGCAGGCCGGCCCGGTCTATCGCCACATGGAGTTCGCCCGGCAATGCCTGTGGCCCGAGCTGGACGTGCAGCTGATCTCGACCACCGACGCCTGGGCGCAGCTTTCCGTCGCCGGCCCGAACGCGCGCCGGCTGCTGGAGCGGATCGTGGACGGGTTCGACCTGTCGAACGAGGCGTTTCCCTTCATGGCCTGTGCCGGGCTGACCGTCTGCGGCGGGCTTCGGGCGCGGCTCTTCCGCATCAGCTTCTCGGGCGAGCTGGCCTATGAGATCGCGGTGCCGGCGCGCTATGGCGATGCGCTGATGGCAAGGCTGGTCGAGGCGGGCGCCGACCTGGGCGCCACCCCCTATGGCACCGAGGCGCTGGGGGTGCTGCGCATCGAAAAGGGCCATGCCGCCGGCAACGAGCTGAACGGCCAGACCAGCGCGCAGATGCTGGGCATGGGCCGGATGGTATCGGCGAAAAAGGATGGCATCGGCGCGGTCATGTCGCGGCGCGAGGGGATGCTGGCCGAGACCCGCGTGCTGGTCGGCTTGCAGCCGGTCGATCCGGCGCAGCCGGTGGTCCCCGGCTCGCACCTGTTCCGCCAGGGCGATGCGCAGGACACCTGGACCGATCAGGGCTGGATCAGCTCGGCCTGCCATTCGCCGCATCTGGGCCATGCCATCGGCCTGGGCTTTCTGGAAAACGGCGCCGCCCGCATGGGCGAGGTGATCGTCGCGGCCAACCCGCTGCAGGGGCAGAGCGTGCCTTTGCGCGTCGTTTCGCCCCATTTCATCGACCCCGAAGGAGGGCGCCTGCGTGACTGACCTGACCCCGATCACCGCGCTTGGCGCCGCCACGCCCGCCGACCAGCGTTTCGGCGCGCTGCGCATCACCGAGAATGCCGGCCTTGCCCTGGCATCGCTGGCGCTGCGCCGGGGCGCCGCCCAGCCCGCGCCGCTGGGGCTGGCCCTGCCCGGACCGGGGCGATGGGCCGAGGGGCAGGGGATCGCCGCCTTCTGGACCGGCCCCGGCCAGTGGATGGTCGAGGTCCCCGGCCGCGCCGCCGAAGATTTCGCGGCCGTGCTGGCCGCCGGGACGCCGGGCTGTTCGGTCACGGACCAGACCGACGGCTGGGCGGCGTTCGAGATCGCCTCGGACCGGGGCGAGGCGCCGATCCGGGCGCTGCTGGAAAGGCTGGCCAATATCGACCCCGACGGCTTCGGCCCCGGCAGCGCCACCCGGACCCTGGCGCATCACATGGGCGTCTTCCTGATCCGCCGCGCCCCCGACCGGCTGGCGGTGCTGGGGATGCGCAGCATGGCCGGGTCGCTGTGGCATGCGCTGGCCACCACCCTGCGGCGGCAGGGGGCGGCCGCGGCGCCGGACGACGGTTTTCCTATCGTCTGATTCTACAAAAGCCAGTTTTTACCATCGACCCAAAGGCAATAGGCTGCCCGCAACATCAAACACCCGCTGCGGGAAAGGGAAAACCACCATGTCGATCCAAAGCAAATTCAGCAAGTTGGGCACCGATAACGCCCCCGGACAAGAGGTCCGGCAAGGCACGGCGGGCGCCGAGGGCTTCCTGCGGGGGGACAAGCTCTCGGGCCGCCCGGTCGATTTCTCGCATGGCGACGTGGATGCGCATGAGCCGACGCCCGGCGCCTTCGAGGCGTTTTCGGCCGGCGTCGCCCTGGGCGGGGCGCAGGCCTATACCGAATATCGCGGCGACCTGGGCATCCGCGAAGTGGTGGGCGCGCGGCTGGCCGGCTTTACCGGCGCGCCCGTCGATGCGCGGGACGGGCTGATCATCACCCCCGGCACGCAGGGCGCGCTGTTCCTGGCCGTGGCCGCGACGGTTTCGCGGGGCGACAAGGTCGCCATCGTCCAGCCCGACTATTTCGCCAACCGCAAGCTGGTCGAGTTCTTCGAGGGCGAGATGCTTCCCGTCCGGCTGGCCTATCGCGAGGCTGCGGCGGGGCAGGCGGGCCTGGACCTGGACGGCCTGGAGGCGGCATTCCGCGCCGGGGCAAGGCTGTTTCTGTTCTCGAACCCGAACAACCCCGCCGGCGTGGTCTATTCGCAGGACGAGATCGCCCGGATCGCGGCGCTGGCGGCGCAATACGGCGCGACCGTGATCGTGGACCAGCTGTATTCGCGGCTGCTCTACCCCTCGGCCTCCTATACGCATCTGCGCGCCATGGACATCGACGCGGAAAACGTCGTGACCATCATGGGCCCGTCCAAGACCGAATCGCTCAGCGGCTATCGGCTGGGGGTCGCCTTCGGCTCGACCCAGGTCATCGCCCGCATGGAAAAGCTGCAAGCCATCGTGTCCCTGCGCGCGGCAGGCTATTCGCAGGCGGTGCTGCGGACCTGGTTCGCCGAGCCCGAGGGCTGGATGGCCGAGCGCATCGCCCGCCATCAGGCGATCCGCGACGACCTGCTGGCGCTGTTCGGCGGCATCGAGGGGTGTTTCGTCCGCGCGCCGCAGGCCGGCAGCTACCTGTTTCCCAGCCTGCCCGCGCTGGCCATTGCCCACGCGGATTTCGTCAAGGCGCTGCGGTTGCAGGCGGGTGTCATCGTCACCCCCGGCACCGAGTTCGGCCCGCATTCCGGCGACAGCATCCGGCTGAACTTCTCGCAGGACCATGCGGCGGCGACGGCCGCGGTCGAGCGCCTGGCGGCGCTGGTCGAACGGTATCGCGCATGAGCGCGGCTCCCGGACAGGGCAACCCGGTGCCGCAGGGCGATTACGTCGCGGCAACGCGGCACGGATCGCTGATCTTCACCGCCGGGATGACCCCGCGCGTGAACGGCCGGCTGATGTTCAGCGGCCCGGTCCGCAGGGACCAGCCGCTGGAAACCTGGCGCGAGGCGGTGGTGCTGGCCTGCAGCAACGCGCTGCGGGCCGCGCGCGCGACCCTGGCGCCGGGCGAGGATCTGGCGGCCGTCCTCAGCCTGACCGTCTATGTCGCCGCGGAAGCGGGGTTTGCCGCGCATTCCGCGCTTGCCGATTTCGCCTCGCAGTTCCTCAAGGAACAGCTGGGCGCAGGTGGCATCGGCAGCCGCTGCGCGGTGGGCGTGGCGACGCTGCCGGGGAATGCGCCGGTCGAAATCCAGATGGTGGCGGCGGTCTGATCTGCCGCGCCGCGCGTGTGGGTGCCGGGCTTTTGCTTTGGGGCGGGCTGCGGACATTGCAAGGAGAATGGCTTATGGGTGCAAGGATCATCGACGGGCGGGGCTTTGCGGCCGGGTTGCGGGCGCGTGTCGCCGAGGCTGTGGACCGGCTGCGGTCTGGGCACGGGTTGGTGCCCGGGCTTGCGGTTGTTCTGGTGGGCGAGGATCCTGCGAGCCAGGTCTATGTCAGGAACAAGGCGGTCCAGACGCGCGAGGCGGGGATGGCGAGCTTCGAGCACCGGCTTGCGGCCGAGACGCCGCAGGCGGCGCTGCTGGCGCTGGTCGCGCGGCTCAATGCCGACCCGGCCGTGCACGGCATCCTGGTGCAGCTGCCGCTGCCCGCGCATATGGACGCCGGGGCGGTGATCGCCGCCATCGACCCGCGAAAGGACGTGGACGGGTTCCATGCGCTGAACGTGGGGCTGCTGGGGACCGGGCAGAAGGCGCTGGTGCCCTGCACGCCCTCGGGCTGCCTGATGCTCTTGCGCGAGACGCTCGGGGATCTGTCGGGGCTGGAGGCGGTGGTGGTGGGGCGCTCGAACATCGTGGGCAAGCCGATGGCGCAGCTCTTGCTGGCCGAGAACTGCACGGTGACCATCGCCCACAGCCGCACCCGCGAGCTGGCGGCGGTCTGCCGGCGGGCGGACATCCTGGTGGCGGCGGTGGGCCGGGCGCGGATGATCCGGGGCGAGTGGATCAAGCCCGGCGCCACGGTGATCGACGTGGGCATCAACCGCATCGAGGAGGAGGGCCGGTCGCGGCTGGTCGGCGACGTGGACTTCGCGGGCGCGGCGCAGGTGGCGGGCGCGATCACCCCGGTGCCGGGGGGCGTGGGGCCGATGACCATCGCCTGCCTGCTGGCCAATACGCTGGTGGCCTGCTGCCGGGCGCATGGCCTGCCCGAGCCGGATCCGGGCCGGGCCGAAGGCGCGGCGGCCTGAGGGATGGCGCGGGACGGCGGGGGGCGCTGCCCCCCGCTCCTGCGGCCCCCCGGGATATTTGCACACGGAAGAAACCAGGGCGCTTGCCCTTTCAGTGGAGAGCCAGATGAAGAAATACACGCTGACGGTCGCCTGCCCCTCGACGCGCGGCATCGTCGCCACCGTGGCCGGCTTTCTGGCCGAGCACGGCTGCAACATCACCGACAGTTCGCAGTTCGACGATACCGAGACCGGGCGCTTCTTCATGCGGGTGAGCTTCGTCTCGGAGGAGGGCGTGGGGCTGGAGGCGCTGCGCGCGGGCCTGGCCGGCCCGGCCGAGCCCTTCGGCATGGACTACGCCATCCATGACGAGGCCGAGAAGATGAAGGTGGTGATCATGGTCAGCCGCTTCGGCCATTGCCTGAACGACCTGCTCTATCGCTGGCGCATCGGCGCGCTGCCGATCGAGATCGTGGCGGTGATCTCGAACCACATGGACTACCAGAAGGTGGTGGTGAACCACGACATCCCCTTCCACTGCATCAAGGTCACGCGCGAGAACAAGCCGCAGGCCGAGGCGCAGCTGATGGCGGTGGTCGAGGATTCGGGGGCCGAGCTGGTGGTTCTGGCGCGCTACATGCAGGTGCTGTCGGACGCCTTGTGCAAGAAGATGTCGGGGCGGATCATCAACATCCACCATTCCTTCCTGCCGAGCTTCAAGGGCGCCAACCCCTACAAGCAGGCCTTCGAGCGCGGGGTGAAGCTGATCGGGGCGACCAGCCATTACGTGACCGCCGACCTCGACGAGGGCCCGATCATCGAGCAGGACACCGTCCGGGTCACCCATGCGCAATCGCCCGAGGACTATGTCAGCCTCGGCCGCGACGTCGAAAGCCAGGTCCTGGCCCGCGCCATCCACGCCCATATCCACCGCCGGGTGTTCCTCAACGGCAACAAGACCGTGGTCTTCCCCGCCTCGCCAGGAAGCTACGCATCCGAAAGAATGGGGTGAAACAGCGCCCCCCACCCCCACCCCGCCCCGGTCTTCCGTGGACAAATATCCCCGCCGGAGGCAAGCAGCGGGGAAGGCACGGCAGGCGGCGCATTTGCGGCCTGGCCTCGAATTCGTTATGCCCGCCTGAGGAATTATGAGCCGGCGTCATGCGCGAACTTCCCCATCTCGTCTATCTCCAGGCCTTCGAGGCGGCGGCGCGGCATCTGAGCTTTACCCGCGCCGCGGACGAGCTGAACTGCACGCAGGCGGCCATCAGCCAGCGGGTGCGGGCGCTCGAGCAGTATTTCGGCCGCCCGCTGTTTCGGCGCCAGGCGAGCGGCCTGGAACTCAGCTCTGCCGGAAAGGCCTATCTGCCCGGCATCACCCAGGCCCTCGACATGGCCGAGGCGGCGACCAGGGGGCTGACGGGGCGCCGCGAACGGCAGGGCATCACCGTCTCGGCGCCGATCTCGTTTCTGAACCTGTGGATGGCGCCGCGGCTTGGCGAATTCCTGGCCGGCCATCCCGGCATCGCCGTGCAGCTGAACAGCTCGATCTGGACCGATCCGAACATCGACCTGGCGGATGTCAGCTTCGCCTTTGAAAAGCCGGAACTGATCGCGCCCGAGGCGATCGTCCTGTGCAGCGAGCGGCTGGTCCTGGTCGGCGCCGGCCGGCATGCCGAATCCGCGGCGCGCAGCACCCCCTTGCAGGAGATCCCGCAGATCGAGATCCAGGGGAAATACTCGCTCTGGGACATATGGTCGGATGGGATGGGCCTGCGCCGGACACCGGGCCTGCCGGTGCTGCGGGTCGATACCGCCGTCTCGGCGCTGGAACTGGCCGCGGCCGGGGCGGGGCTGACGGTGCTTTATTCGACCTATGCCGAAAGGCTGCTGGCCGGCGGCAGCATCACCGCGCCGCTGGGGCCGGGCGTCGCCGTGCCGCATGTGCTGGCGATGAGCCGCAACCCGAAGCGCAAGGAAACCGGCGCGGTCCGCAGCTTCATGGAATGGGTGTCGGGCCATTTCTCCGGCGATCCTGCGGCCCGCTAGCCCGCCCGGTCCTTGCGCCGGCATTCGGGGTTTTTCGCATCACGCATGGCTGTTTTCCGCGCGCTCTGCCCGGCGCACGGGCAGGGGCCGGCGCGCCGGGATCCAGAATCCAGTTTGAACACCGAAACGCGATTTTCTTGCCTGCGAGGCGTCGGAATCATTTGACGTAGGGCATCCGATTTGCATACTGAATTTCAAGAATCGAATTTCCCGGCATGGATCGCCGCGAAATTCATTGGAAATTTCAGGAGCATATGATGGGAGACTGGGTAATCGGGGTCGATGTCGGCGGAACCTTCACCGATTTTTCGGCGCGGCGGTTGTCGACGGGGCAATCGGTCCTGCACAAGCGGCCTTCGACGCCGCATGATCCGTCCGAGGCGATCTTGAACGGGTTGCGGGAATTGCAGGACAAGGCCGGGATCGACGGCGAGGACATCGTCCGCTTCGCCCATGGCACCACGGTGGCGACGAACGCGCTGCTTCAGCGCAAGGGGCCGAAAACCGGGCTGGTGACGACCAAGGGCTTTCGCGACCTGCTGGAGATCGGCCGCCAGGTCCGCCCGGCCATCTACGACCTGCAGACCGACGCGCCGCCGCCCCTGGTCGAGCGCGAGCATCGCCTGGAGGTCTGCGAGCGGATCGGCCCCCGCGGCGAGGCGATCGTCGCGCTGACCGAGGCCGAGATCGATGCCATCATTGCGGAACTCGGCCCGATGAGCGACGTGGAATCGCTGGCCGTCTGCCTGATCTTCTCCTTCCTGAACCCGGAGCATGAAGAGCGGATCGCGGCGGCGCTGCGCCGGGCCTATCCCGACCTCTACGTCTCGATCTCGAGCGAGGTGCATCCCGAGTTCCGCGAATACGAGCGTTTCTCGACCACGGTCATCAACGCCTTCCTGCAACCCGAGGTCAGCCGCTACATGGACCGGCTGAGCGCGGCGATCCAGAAGACGGCGCCCAAGGCCGCCCTGGGCATCTTCCAGTCGGCGGGCGGGCTGATGTCGATCGAGCTGGCCTCGCGCTTTCCGGTGCGCACGGCGCTTTCCGGGCCGGCCGCGGGTGCGGTGGGTGCGGCGGCGGCGGCGGCCATGTCGGGGATCGAGGACATCATCACCCTGGACATCGGCGGAACCAGCACCGATGTCGCGCTGATCCAGGGCGGCAAGGTCGGCACCTCGAACCTGCGCGACATCGCGGGCTTCCGCATCCGCCTGCCCACGGTCGACATTCACACCGTCGGCGCCGGCGGCGGCTCGATCGCGCATCTGGGCGCCGACGGGCTGCTGAAGGTCGGCCCGATGAGCGCGGGGGCGGTGCCGGGCCCGGCCTGCTATGCGCGCGGCGGCGACAAGCCCACGGTCTCGGATGCGAACGTGGTGCTGGGCCGGCTGCCGGCGCGGCTGGCCGACGGCTTCAGGATCGACGCCGACCTGGCCAGGGCCGCCGTCGCCCGGATCAGCGAGCCGCTGGGCGTATCGCTGGAGAAGGCCGCGCATGGCATCGTCAGCGTCGCCGCCTCGAACATGGCGCGGGCCATCCGCGCGGTCTCGATCGAGAAGGGGCAGGATCCGCGCGACTATACGCTGATGTGCTTTGGCGGCGCGGGGGGCCTGCATGCCGCGGACGTGGCAGAGATCCTGGCCATGCGCCGCATCCTGGTCCCGCGCGCGCCGGGCATCCTGTGCGCCGAGGGGCTGATCGTCTCGGACCTGCAGGAGAACTACGTCACCACCTGCCGCTGCCCGCTGGACGGCGACCTGGCCGTCATCGCCGAGGCCATCGGCCGGCTGGGCGCGCAGGCCGAGGAATGGCTGGCCGCCGATGCCGAGGATGCCGCCCATGTCGTCAGCCGCAGCCAGACCGTCATCCTGGACCTGCGCTATATCGGGCAGAACTACGAACTGCCGGTCGAACTGGGCACCAGCCGACACGCCCCCGCGCTGCCCCCGGTCGAAGAGCTGAAGCAGGCCTTCTTCCGCCAGCACGAGGCGGCCTATGGCCATTGCAACCCCGACGCCCCGGTCGAGGTGGTCAACGTCCGCATCCGAGCGACGATGGAATTCGCCAAGCAGGCGGTCGATGCTGCGCGCCCGGCGGGCGAGGCCAAGCCCGCCGCGACCGAGCAGATCTGGTTCGAGCAGACCGGCTTCGTGCCGACCCCGGTCTATGCCCGCGACGGGCTGGCCGAGGGCGTCGGCATCATCGGCCCGGCGCTCATCACCCAGTTCGACACCACGACGCTGGTGCCGCCCGGATGGACGCTTCGCATTGATGGCGCAATGAACATGATTATGGAACGCAACGATGACTAAACCCCTGTCGCTGGATCCGATCACCATCGAAATCAGCTGGAACAGCCTGCGGTCGATCGCCGACGAATGCTTCCTGACGCTGATGCGCAGCGCATTCTCGACCAATATCAAGGAGCGCCACGACCATTCGACCGCCATCGCCGACCGCAATGGCCGGCTGATCGTCCAGGCGGAAAACGCGCTGCCGATCCACCTGGCCTCGATGTCGGGACTGATCGGCCTGATCCTGGAGCAATATGAAGGCAGCCTGGCGCCGGGCGACATCTTCATCGCCAACGACCCGCATGTCGCGGGCGGCTCGCACCTGCCCGACATC
Source organism: Paracoccus ferrooxidans (assembly GCF_029909815.1). Classification (NCBI taxonomy): domain Bacteria; kingdom Pseudomonadati; phylum Pseudomonadota; class Alphaproteobacteria; order Rhodobacterales; family Paracoccaceae; genus Paracoccus; species Paracoccus ferrooxidans. Next base: position 254,607 of record NZ_CP038202.1, read on the forward strand.
AACATGGCGATGCCGATCTTCGACGGCGACCGGCTGCTGGGCTTCGTGGCCAATATCGTCCACCATGCCGACGTGGGCGGCGCCTCGGTCGGCTCGATGTCGGGCGGGCTGAACGAGATCTACAAGGAGGGGCTGCGCATCCCGATCCTGCGCCTGTTCCGCAAGGGCGAGCGCTGCGACGACATCATGCGCCTGCTGCTGCTGAACATGCGCCTGTCGGACGAGCGGCTGGGCGACCTGAACGCGCAGATCGCGGCGGTCAAGCTGGGCGTCAAGCGCATCGGCGAGATGGTGGCGCGGCATGGCGCCGACCACCTGACGGCCCTGTGCGACGAGATCGTCAGCCGCACCAACCAGCGGATGCGCAAGGCGATCGCCGGGGTGGCGGACGGCGAATACAGCTTTGCCGATGTCATGGACGACGACGGGCTGGGCACCGAGGACGTCAGGATCGCCCTGACCGTCAGGAAGGCGGGCGAGAAGGTGGTCTTCGACTTCACCGGCACCTCGCCGCAGGTTCCGGGCAATTTCAACATGACGCTGAACACCACGAAATCGGCGGTCTGCTATGCGCTCAAGGCGCTGCTGGACCCCGAGGTGCCGAACAACCAGGGCATCTTCGACGCGATCGAGATCCGGGCCGAGCCGGGCAGTTTCGTGAACTGCGCCCATCCGGCGGGCGTCGCCATGCGCGCCAATTCCTGCCAGCGCGTGGTGGACGTGGTGCTGGGCGCCTTTGCCGAGGCGCTGCCCGGCCGCGTCATCGGCGCGGCCAACGGCGCCAATACCAGCGCGGTCTTTGCCGGCACCGATCCGCAGACCGGCCATTCCTATGTCTACCTGGAAACGCTGGGCGGCGGCATGGGCGCGCGCGCGGCCAAGGACGGCAAGGACGGCGTCCAGGTCCATATCACCAACACCGCCAACCTGCCGGTCGAGGCGATCGAGCTGGAATACCCGCTGCGCGTCGAGGAATATTCGCTGATCACCGATTCCGGGGGCGCGGGCAAGCACCGCGGCGGCATGGGCATCCGCCGCGCCATCCGCCCCATCGGCCATCTTTGCGAGTTCAACGGCGTCGGCGACCGCTTTCGCCACCGGCCCTGGGGCATCTTCGGCGGCATGCCGGGCGCGACGGGCCAGTTCCGCCTGCGCAACGACGACGGCTCGTCCAGGGATCTGCCCTCGAAGATCACCGGCATCTTCGTCACCGACGAAACCGTGGTCGTCATCGAGACCCCCGGCGCCGGCGGCTATGGCGACCCGCGCGAGCGGACGCCCGAAGCGATCCGCGAGGATCTGGCCTCGGGCAAGTTCACCGCGGATTTCGTGGCCGCGCATTACGCGCCGCAAAAGGTCGCCTAGGGCCAGGGCCCGGCGCGGCCCGCAGTTCAACAGAGAGGAAAAACAAATGCAAAACAGAATCCTGAGCGCGGCATTTTCCCTGGTGGCCCTGTCGGGCGCCGCCTTGGCGCAAAGCCATTCCTGGGATCTTGCCAACGAATACGGCGAAAGCACCATCATGGGCCAGGCGGACAAGGTGTTCATCGAGGCGGTCCACGAAGCCTCGGGCGGGGACATCAAGATCACCGGCCATTATGGCGGCTCGATCGGCTACAAGTCGGTGGACCAGTTCGACGCGGTGGGCGACGGCGCGCTGGACATGGCCGATACCATCACCACCTCGCTGTCGGGCATCGAGCCGCTGTTCCTGCTGTCGTCCCTGCCCTTCGTCGCCAATACCAACGCCGATGCGAAGCTGCTTTGGGACGTCGCGCGCCCGCATTACGAGGCGGTGTTCGAAAAGCACAACCAGGTGCTGCTCTGGGCGACGCCCTGGCCGCCCTCGGGCATCTGGGCGCAGGCGCCGATCACCGCCGAGGGCGACATGGCCGGGCTGAAGATCCGCGGCTGGGATGCCAGCGGCGTGCGCACCCTGTCCAATGCCGGCTCGACGGCCGTCCAGATCAGCTGGGCCGACACCGTCCCGCAGCTTGCCGCGGGCAGCATCAACTCGGTGCTGACCTCGGCGGATGGCGGCGCCAGTTCCAAGTTCTGGGAGTTCCTCGATAACTTCACCGCGGTGAACTATTCGATGGCGCTGAACATGACGCATATGAACAAGGACATCTACGACAGCCTGACCCCGGAACAGCAGGCCATCATCCGCGATGCCGCCGAAAAGGCCAGCGATGCGGCCTGGGCCGACCTGGAAAAGCGCGTGGCGCAGAATTTCGAGGAGATGCGCGCCAACGGCGTCGCCATCACCACCGACGTGCCGCCCGAATTCCTGGAGTTCCTGCGCCAGTCCGGCCAGGAGGTCTATGACGAATGGCTGAAGGCCGTCGGCCCCGTCGGCCAGCAGATCCTGGACGAATACGCCGCAAAGCGCGGTTCGTGACCCGGCAGGGCGCGCAGGGATTGCGCGCCCCCATCGCAATCATCATGAGGTCGGAAACATGCTTTCGCGTGCGGTCATTCGCATATCGGAAATCTGCTCGGGCGCCGGGATAGCGGTTTCGGCCGCGCTTCTGGTCTATATCGTCGTCCACATCATCCTTGAAATCATCCTGCGCAACTTCTTCGCCAGCTCGACCAACTCGATGGGCGAATATGTCGGCTATGCGACCGGGGCGATGGCCTTCCTGGCGATGGGCCACACCTTCATGAGCCGCAAGCACGTGCGGGTCAGCCTGCTGCGCCGCTTCCTGCGCGGCCGGGCCGCCATCGCGGTCGAATTGTTCTGCGTCGCGACGACCTTCGCGATGTTCGCCTTCATGGCCCGCTATATCTGGCTGATCCTGGTGCGCGACTTCCTGCGCGGCTCGGTCAGCCCCGGCCTGACGGCGACGCCGACCTGGTATATCGCCGCGGCGATCTTCGCCGGGCTGGTCATCTTCCTGATCCAGCTGGTCGCATCCGCGCTCGACACCGTGATCCACGGCGTCCCCGAAGAGCATATCGAGGGAGAATGAACCAATGGAATCCCTGATCGTCGCCTTCGGCGTCCTTGCCCTCGTCATCTTTTTCCTGGGGATCGGCGTCTGGGTCTTTGCCGGGCTGCTTGTCGTCAGCACCCTGGGCCTGGCGCTGTTCATCGACATGCCCGTCCACCGCATCGGCACCATCCTGGCGCCGCTGGTCATCCGCAGCTCGACCGCATGGGAGCTGTCGGCCATCCCGATGTTCATCTGGATGGGAGAGATCATCCTGCGCACCGACGTCTCGACCCGGCTGTTCCGCGGGCTGTCGCCGCTGACCTATTACCTGCCCGGCCGGATGCTGCACACCAACATCTTCGGCTCGGCCGTCTTTGCCGCCATCTGCGGCTCGAGCGCGGCGACCACCGCCACGGTCGGCAAGATCACCATCCCCGAGCTGAAGAAACGCGGCTATTCCAGCGCGCTTTCCTATGGCTCGCTGGCCGGGGCGGGCAGCCTGGGCCTGCTGATCCCGCCCTCGATCATGATGATCGTCTATGGCGTGCTGGCCGAGGTCTCGATCTCGCGGCTGTTCGCGGCGGGGCTGATCCCCGGCCTGATGATCGCCGGGATCTATTCGGTCTATGTCATCATCTACAGCCTGATCCGGCCGGCGGTGGCGCCCGCCGACACCACCGCCCCGACCTTGCGCGAGATGCTGGTCGGCATCGCCAACCTGGCCCCGATCGGCATCCTGATCGGCGTGGTGCTGGGCGCGATCTATTCCGGCCTGGCCACGCCTTCGGAAACGGCGGCGATCGGGGTGGCGGTGACGCTGGTCTATGCGGCCTGCACCTGGCAGCTGTCGTGGGGGACGTTCATCGCCAGCCTCAAGGCTTCGGTCCATACCAGCTGCATGATCTCGGCCATCATGATCGGCGCGGCCTTCATGTCCACCGCCATGGGCTTCATGCACGTGCCCCACAACATCGCCGCGGTGATCGACGGGCTGGCGCTGTCGCCCTATCAGCTGATCTTCATCCTGGTGCTGTTCTACCTGCTGCTGGGCATGTTCCTGGAAGGCATCTCGATGATGGTGATGAGCCTGCCGATCACGCTGCCGCTGATCCTGGCGGCCGGCTTCGACCCGATCTGGTTCGGCATCTTCCTGATCCTGATGGCGGAACTGGCGCAGATCACCCCGCCGGTGGGCTTCAACCTGTTCATCCTCCAGGATCTGACCAAGGCGTCCATCGCGAGGATCATCGTCGCCTGCGTGCCGTTCTTCTTCCTGATGTGCTTCGGCGTGGTCCTGATCACCGTCTTCCCCGAGATCGTGCTGTGGCTGCCCGACTACCTGTTCCAGAAATGAGGCGAGGCAAGGAAATGGGACGACTGGAGAACAAGGTCTGCGTGGTGACGGGTGCGGCATCGGGCATCGGCCGGGAAACCGCGCTTGCCTATCTGCGCGAGGGGGCCAGGGTCCATGCGCTCGACCGCGACGAACGGGGGCTGGCGGAACTGGCGGCCCGGCACCCCGGCCTGCGCGTCGCCCGTATCGACGTCACCGATGCGGCGGCGGTCGAGGCCTTCCACGCCGGGCTGGAGCGGCTGGACGTGCAGGTCAACTGCGCCGGCATGGTCGCGGTCGGCAACCTGCAAGCCTGCACGGCCGAGGATTGGCAAAGGTCGCTGGACCTGAACGCGACCTCGGTCTTTCTGATGATGCGGGCGGCGGTCGGGCGGATGGTGCCGCAAAAGGGCGGCAGCATCATCAACGTCGCCTCGGTCATCTCGTCCATCGGGGCGGCGCCGGACCGCTTTGCCTATGGCGCGACCAAGGCGGCGGTGATCGGCATGACCAAATCGGTCGCCCGCGACTATGCCTCGGCCAATATCCGCTGCAACGTCATCTGCCCCTCGGCCGTCGAGACGCCCTCGATGACCGCGCGGATCGAGGCCATGCCCGACAGTGCCGCCGCGCGCCGCGACTTTGCCGCGCGCCAGCCGCTGGGCCGCATGGGAACCCCGGCCGAGATCGCGGAACTGGCGGTCTATCTTGCCTCGGATCTGTCGGGGTTCATGACCGGCAGCCAGCTGGTGATCGACGGGGGTGCGAAGCTGTGACGGAAACCGCACTCCTGCGCGCGGCGATCGTGGGCCTGGGCCGCTGGGGCCAGAACCTGGTCCGGGCCAATGCCGGCAATCCCGGCTCCGCCCTGCGCTTTACCCATGCCGCCACCCGTTCGCCCGACAAGGCCCAGGATTTCTGCCGCGACCAGGGGCTGGCGCTGCTGCCGGGCCTGGACGCGCTGCTGCAAGAGGGCGAGGTCGATGCCGTCGTCCTGGCCACGCCGCACAGCCAGCACGGCGCGCAGATCCGCCGGGCGGCGCAGGCGGGCAAGCATGTCTTCGTGGAAAAGCCGCTGACCCTGGAGCTGGCCGAGGCCGAGGCGGCGCTGGCCGCCGCACAGGCGGCGGGCGTCGCGCTGTGCGTGGGGTTCAACCGCCGCTTCCTGCCGGCCTTCCAGGCGCTTGCGGGACAGCTTGCAGCGGGTGCGCTGGGACGGCCCCTGCATGTCGAGGGCGCGTTTTCCGGCGATTTCGGCTATCACTATAGCGACCAGATGTGGCGCGGCGACGACCGGGAAAACCCGGCGGGCGGCATGGCCGCGATGGGCATCCACGTCCTCGATGCGATGATCGCGCTGCTGGGGCCGGTGCGGCGGGTCTCGGCCATCAGCCGCCGCGCCGCGGTTTCGGCGCAGCTGAAGGACGTGACCAGCGTGATGCTGGATTTCGAATCGGGCGCGACCGGCAGCCTTTCGACACTGATGGCGACCGCCGGTTTCTGGCGGCTGCACGTCTTTGGCTCGCAGGGCTGGGCGCAGATGCCGGACCAGGCCACCCTGATCACCTCGGACCTGTCGGGCCGGCAGGAGCGGCGGGCCTTCGATCCCTGCGACAGCCTGGCGCAGGAACTCGACGCCTTCGCCCGCAAGGCCCGGTCGGACCGGCCCTATCCGGTCTCGCCTCTCCAGGCGCTGCAGGGCGTGGCGGCCATGGAGGCCATCGCGATTTCCGCCGCGGCCGATGCGGAGTGGACGCAGGTCGCGCGCCCGGCTACATCCATATTGGATGCCACGGCCTGACGCGCCTGGGCCGCGGCCATTGAAAGAGAACGCATTTCGGGATGACGATGAACAGATCCGTGGATGAACGGGACGGCCAGAAAGTCGCCAGGAAGATCCGGGAGGCCATCCTGAGGCTTGAACTGCGGCCGGGGCTGGTGCTGGACGAGGCCGACCTTGCCGAGCAGATGGAGGTGTCGCGCACGCCGGTGCGCGAGGCCATCATCCAGCTGATCTCGGACGGGCTGGTCCAGCGCCACGGCCGCAAGGCCATCGTCGCGACGATGGATTTCGACGAGGTGCCCAAGCTTTACGACGCGCTGCTGGTGTCGAGCCGGCTGATCCATCGCCTGGCGGCCGAACACCGCACCGACGACGACCTCGCCGCGATCAAAAAGACCATGCTGGCCTTTGAGCGCAGCAAGGACGTGTCGAACGGCGTCGAGCGGTCCGAGGCGAACCTGCAATTCCACCTGGCGATCTCGCGCGCGGCGCATAACCGCTATTTCTCGGCCTTCTACGACAATGCGCTGCTGGGCACCATTCGCCTGGCGCGCGCCTGCTTTGCCCAGGTCAGCACGGTGGAATACCTGAACCCGACCACCAAGGAAGAACTGGCGGCGCATCTGGCGGAAACCGAGCGCCAGCACCGCGCCCTGTATGCCGCGATCCAGGCTTGCGACATCGAGCTGGCCGACCGGCTTGCGGTGGACCATTACGTCCTGACCCGCAACCGCGTCGAGAAGGTGCTGTTCCGCATCGACCCCGCCGTGGAGGGCCTGGACCTGACGGCCGGGCTGTCCTGAGCGGGCGGTTCAGGCAAGCAGCAGGGCCAGGCCGCGGAGGAAGGCCCAGATCACGCCCCAGATGAGCGCGAAGGCCAGGACCGCAAGCAGGCTGCCGGCGATGATCCACAGCCCGTCCCGTTCCAGCACGCCAAGCGCGAGGATGGCGATGGCCAGCGCCGGCAGCATGTTGCCCAGCGGGATCGGCAGCAGCAGCACGACCGACAGCCCCAGGCACAGCCCGCCCGCCAGCCGCACCGCCAGCGGCGCGGACAGCGGCGGGATGCGGGGCGAGAGCAGCCTTTCCGCCCGGACCAGAAAGGGCGCGCTGCGCGATAGGATCGCCGCGAATTCCGTGCGCGGCAGCGATCGCTGGGCGATGAAGCGCGGCAGCCAGGGCCGCTGGCCCAGCATCATCTGGAAGGACAGATAGACCAGCGGCAGGCCCAGGATGCCCGAGGTGCCCGGCGGCATGGGCAGGATGTTGGGAAAGGCGAAAAGCAGCAGCAGCCCTGCCGTCGCCCGCCCCTCGAGCAGGACCAGCAGGTCGGTGACGCTGATCCGGTCGCGGCCGGCGTCGCCGGCGATCCGGGTCAGCACGTCCGAAAGATGCTGGCGCCGCCGGGGCGGGCCGTGCCCCGGCCGCGGGCCTCGGTCCCCTGCCGCCGGACCGGGATCGCCGGTGGGCGGGCTTTCGCCTGGCGCAGGCATTCTGTCTCCTGACGGTTGCCGCGGTTCGGTGGTTCTATCTTGGGTCGGGCGGCTGGGGTTTCAAGGCGGAAATGCCTTTCGTCCGCTTGCCAGGCGGCTTCCCGAGGCGCGCGGCAGCCAGGGGTTGCCGCCTTGGCGTTCGGGTATTTGGGCAACAGAGAAGATGCGGGTGCCCGCGCCCTTCAGCCCGGCAGGGCGGCCAGTTCATGCGCCCAGGGCGGGTTGGCGCCGGGACGCGAGACGGTGATCGCCGCCGCGCGGGTGCCGAGCGCCAGCGCCTGGGCGATGGATTCCGGCGCCAGCGCCTCCAGCCCCTTGCGCGTCAGCACGCCGGCGCGGTCCAGCGCGGCCAGCACCCCGGCGTTGAAGGTGTCGCCGGCGCCGATGGTGTCGGCGACCTCGACCCGGACCGCCTGGGCGGCCAGCGGCGCGCCCGACCAATGCGCCCGCGCCCCGGCCGAGCCGCCGGTCTGGAAGACCACCCGCGGCCCGCGGGAAAGGATGGCGGCGGCGGCTTCCTCGAAGCTTGCGCCGGGCATCAGCCATTCCAGGTCGTCGCCCGAAAGCTTGACCAGGTCGGCCATGGCGATGAGCCGGTCGAGCCGGGCGCGATAGGCCGCCTCGTCGGCGATGAAGAAGGGGCGGATGTTCGGGTCCAGCATCACCGGGATGCGGTGGCGGACGCGCTCCGCCAGCGCCTCGACGGCGGCGCCGCAGGGGTCGGGCACCAGGCTGATGCCGCCGATGAACAGCGCCGAGACCGTATCGGGGATCTCGGGCAGGTCATCGGGGGCGAACATGCGCCCGGCCGAGCCCTCGTCGTAGAAGGAATAGCGCGCCTCGCCCCCGGTCAGGGTCACGAAGGCCAGCGTGGTCAGCCGGTCGCTGCGCGGGCAAAGCCCGGTATCCACCCCGGCCTCGGCCAGCGGGCGCAGCAGCATCTCGCCGAAGCTGTCGCGCGAGATCGGCCAGAGATAGCCCGTGTCGATGCCCATGCGGCCAAGCGCGATGGCGGTGTTGTAGACCGCGCCCCCCGGCAGGGGACAGTAGCCGGCGCCCTCGGGCACCATGTCGATCAGCGATTCCCCGGCGCAAAGGATCATAGCCTCTCCCTTCCTTCGTCAGCCCGCTCCTGCCTCCTGATAGCGGTAACTGCCGGCGATGGAAATATCCTGCGTGACCGGCGCCGCGCCGATGCGGATGAAACCGCCCCGCTCGTTCAGCCACAGCGCGGCAAGAAGCAGGGCCAGCGCCAGCAGGACGGCGAAGGCGATCTTCCAAGCCGACCACGGCCGTTCGCCCTGCACCCGGCCGGACTGGCCGTTGACGACGAAGCGGTAGCTCTTGCCGTTGTAGCGATAGGCGGCGGTCCAGACCGGCAGCAGGATATGCTTGAAGGTTTCGTCGCCGTAGCGGGTCTCGATGCCGGTGATGCGCTGTTCGTTGCCGCCGATGGCGCGGCGCACGTCCATGGCGATGACCCCGGCCATTTCCTGCCGGGCGATGTCATGGCCCGAGCCGAGCGGGATCGTATAGCCCTCGGCCAGGAAGCCGGCGAGGTATTCGGGCTGGTAGGGCACCAGGTGCGACAGATCCCAGGGCGTCAGCGCATCGGTGATCCGGCGCGGCAGCGAGCCTGAGGCCAAGACCAGCACGTCGTCGAAATTCCGCGCCACCTGGCCCGAGACCGGGGTCCAGCGCGTCTTGCGCACCTGCCGGGCCACGCGCTGCTGGCGGCCGTCCACCATCTGCGTGACGTAGACGGTTTCGTAATACCAGTCGCCGCGCGCGCCGCTGTAGCGCGAGGCGGTGTCGGCGTCGAAGGTCCAGAAGGGCGAATAGACCCCGCTCATCTTCTTGCCGCGTCGGGCATAGGCGGTCAGGCCCGAGGGGGCGAACCAGAGCCCGTGCAGCCAGTCCTCGAGCGCGGTCTTGGCCTGCGCTTCGGTGATGACGAAGGGCAGCAGGCCCTGCGGCTTGATCAGGCGGGTGGTGCCGGTGTCGGTAACGACGGCCGTGGCGCAGAACGGGCAGGCCGAGGCGTGGCGGTCGCTGGTGATTTCCACCTTGGCGCCGCAGTTCGGGCAGGAGAGGGTGCGCACCGTCTCGGTCAGGTCGCTGTGCTGGTCGAGGGTGAGCCCGTGTTCCAGCGGCAGTTCCTGCAATTGCGGCGCCTTGTGCCCGCCGTCCCATTGCAGCGCCCGCCCGGTGGCGGGGTCGAGCAGGATGGCGCTTTCGCCCCATGGCCCCTGTTGCGCCTGGCGGGCGGGCGCGCGGGCGGGGCCGGGGCCGATATGCTGCTTATGCCCGCAATAGGGGCAGACCAGCCCCTGCTGGCCGGGCGAGAATTCCAGGCTCGCGCCGCAATTCTCGCAAGGATAGCGGTATTCCGAGGGGGGTGTCGGCATCTCAGCCCTTGGGCAGCGGCGGGGGCGGGGGCGGCGGCGCGACGGTGAAGAGCTGGGCGAGTTCGGCGACCTCCTCGGCCGGTTTCCAGCCGTCCTGGCCGGGGGTCCAGACCAGCGTCTCGCGGGTGAAGGCCCCCTCGCGCACCAGGCGGCCGAGATGGGCGCGGCCATAGGGGCCGTCGGCCTGGCCGTTCACGGCGATGTGCCAGACCGTCTCGGGGTGGTGCAGCGGCGGTGGGGTTTGCGGGGCCTGTTGGGGCGCCTGCTGCTGCTGCGGCACGGCGCCCCAGGGGCCGCGCTGCGCCATGGCGGCGCCCAGCCCCGCGCCCATGCCGGCACCCAGGCCGGCGCCGATGCCCGCGCCCATGCCGCCCGCCTGGTTCGAGGCGTTCAGCATCGCCTCGGACGCGGCATATTGGCCAAAGCGGTTCAGGTCGCCGACGATGCCCATCGAGGTGCGCTTGTCGAGCATCCGTTCCACCTCGTCGGGCAGGCTGATGTTCTCGATGTAGAATTCCGGGATGGTCAGGCCATAGGCGGCGACGGTCGGGCTGATCGCCTTGGCGACCATCTGGCCCAGGTCGCCCGTGTTCGCCGCCATGTCGAGGACCGGGATGCCCGAGCCGGCGATCATGCGCGAAAACTCCTGCACGATGATGTTGCGCAGCTGGAAGCTGATCTCGTCACGGGTGAATTCGCCGTCGGTGCCGACGATCTCGGTCATGAAGCGGCCGGGGTCGGTCACGCGCATGGAATAGGTGCCGAAGGCGCGGATGCGCACCGGGCCAAATTCCGGGTCGCGCGCGATCACCGGGTTCTTGGTGCCCCATTTCAGGTCGTTGAAGCGGGTGGTGTTGACGAAATAGACCTCGGACTTGAACGGGCTGCGAAAGCCGTGGTCCCAGTGCTGCAGCCGGGTCAGGACCGGCAGGTTGTTGGTCTCCAGCATGTAGAGGCCGGGCTGGAACACGTCGGCCAGCTGGCCTTCATGGATGAAGACGGCGGCCTGGCCCTCGCGCACGGTCAGCTTGGCGCCGTATTTGATCGCCTTGCCGACGGTCGGGTAGCGATAGACCATGGTGTCGCGCGAGTCGTCGGTCCATTCGATGATCTCGATGAACTCGCCGCCGAGGATGTCGAAGATGCTCATGGGGGCTGCCTTTCGCTCTGCGGGACGCTTGCCCGCGATAGTGACCCGCAGCCGCCCGGCGTCAAGCCCCCGGACGGCGGCTCATGCTTCGGTCTCCAGCAATTCGCGGGCGATCTGCAGCACGATGGGGCGGGCCTCGGCCTCGGTCATGCCTGGACGCAGCCGGGCGTCGTAGAGGATCTGCAGCAGCAGCTCGTCATGCCGGGTCAGGTAGGCGAATTCTTCGTTGTCGTTGAAGATCGAGGGCCGCGCGCGCGGGCTGTCATTGGCCAGCCCCATGCCCTGGGCCAGTTCCTCGTGGATGCAGGAGCGGCGCAGGCGCGGCGGCAGTTCCGCCCGGATCAGCGCCACCGCCTGGGCATAGACCGGGGAATTGCCGTTGGAATAGGCAAAGACCGTGCAATAGTTCTGCGGCGCCAGGTCGCGCAGCGCGACGATGTCGCCGGGCGGGATGCCGGGCACCAGCGCGGCCAGGCGCGGGCCGATGGCGCGGCGTTCGTCCTCGTTCAGGATCAGCACGGCGACATTGCCGGCGCCGCCCGTCACCGCGACCGGATGGCCGCTGATGCGGGCAAGCCGGGCGGCGAAGCCCGCGATCTCGGCGCGGTCGCGGGCGCGCTGGTCGGGGGCGACCGAATCGCCGAATTCCAGCCGCAGCAGCACCGGCTGCTGCCAGCGCCGCAGCGGCGCCGGCGTGGGGCGCGAGACCAGCTTGCCGCCCTCGCGCACATATTCGTCGTAGAGCGCGACCTCGATGAAGGTGTCGGTCAGCTTTTCCGGGGTCAGCGCGATTTCGTCGCCGCTGTCGATGCGCAGCCGGCCGCGGGCGATCAGCGCCTGCTCGACGCCGGCGAGGTAGTCGCGCATGTTGCGGCTGGCGGGCGAGGCGGCGGCGGCCTCGGCGCGGGCGGTGGCGGCACGGGCGCTTTCGGCGCGTTCCCGGCGCAGGGCCGCCTGGTCGACCGGCGGGTCGGGGCGTTCGGGCGGCGGCGGGGCCTCGACCGGGGTGGGCGGCGCCTCGGCCGGCGGCTCGGGCGCGCAGGCGGCAAGCAGCGCCAGCAAGGCCAGCGCGAGGGGCAGGGGCAGGCGAGATCGGGCTGGCAGGGTCACGGCGTCTTTGCTGCGGGGGTTGCGGATCGGGCGCTGGCCGAGGCGAGGGTCTTGCGCAATTCGGCCTCCATCACCTTCAGATCCTCTTCTGCGGCGGCGCGGCGGGTGCGGCCTTCGTCGGCGATGCGCAGGCTGTCCTCGATGGTCGAGATCAGCTCGGCATTGGCGGTGCGCACCGCCTCGATGTCGAAGACGCCGCGCTCCACCTGGGTGCGGATCTGGGCATTGGCCTCGCGCAGGTTCTTCGCGTTGGCGGTCAAGAGGTCGTTGGTCAGGTCGTTGGCTTCCTTGACCGCGCGGGCGGCCTCGGCGCTGCGCTGGATGGTGACGGCCTGGGCCAGCTGCGTTTCCCACAGCGGCACGGTGTTCACCAGCGTGGAATTGATCTTTGTCACCAGGGACTTGTCGTTTTCCTGCACCAGCCGGATCGAGGGCAGCGACTGCATCGTCACCTGCCGGGTCAGCTTGAGGTCGTGGACCCGCCGCTCCAGGTCGTCGCGGGCCGAGCGCAGGTCGCGCAGCTCCTGCGCCGCCATGACCTTGTCGTTCTCGGCCGCGGATTCGACGGCGGCTTCCCTGGCGGGGATCTCGTCGCGGTCGATCTGCGCCAGCTTCTCCTCGCCCGCGGCGATATAGAGCGCCAGTTCGTCATAGAAGTTTAGCGTGCGCTCATAAAGCAGGTCCAGCGACCTGATGTCCTTGAGCAGCCGGTGCTGGTGCTGGTCCAGATCCATGGCGATGCGGTCGATCTGGCCCTGCACCTCTTCGTAATTGGCCACGAACTTGGCAAAGGGCGCGGTGCGGCCCAGCAGCCTTTCCCACCAGCTGCGCTCGCGCCGCACGTCGAGTTCGCTGACGGAAAAGCCGCGGATCGTGGTCACGATCTCGCGCAGCGACTCGCCGGCGGGGCCCACGTCCTTGTTCTTGACGTCGGCCAGCATCGCCTGGCTGATTTCCTGCAACTCGTTCTGGGCGCGGGCGCCGAAATGCACGATCGAGCCCGAGTCGCGGATGTCGACCTCGGCCATGCGCTTGCGGATCTCCTCGGCGATGGCGGGCTCGGCCTCGGTCAGCGTCGGCGCGGCGGCGGGGGGTTCGGGCAGGACGACCGCGGTCACGGTCTGGATCTCGTCCAAGGCGGCTTGGGCGCTGGCCTGCGTCTGGGTGGTCATCCGGCGTCGTCCTTTCGTGATGGAACAAGGGCCCGGTTGCAGAATAGGCCGTTTGCAGCCGAGTTCAACGAGAGGCCGGCGCGAAGGTTCCCTTTGCCTTTCCGGTGTTGCCATCCTGCCGGAAAGCGGGCGCGCGGCGCGGCGAATCGCCGGGCAGCCCCGCATGAAAAATGGCGGCCCCGGCCAGCGGGACCGCCACGCATCGCCCGGACGGGGCGCGCTACTGCGGCTTGACCAGAACCAGGTCGTTCGGGCGGCGCTGGCTTTCGGGCAGCGCGAGGTAGCGGTCATGGTCCGAAACCGTGATCAGCCGCGCCACGTTGCCCTCGCGCGCGGCCCGCAGGTTCTGCGCGCTGGTCCGCTCCAGCTCGCCCAGCGTCGTCGCCAGCGCCGAGGCCAGGAACAGCGATTTCGCCTCGAACACCTTGGCGACATAGTGGTCGTAGCCCTCGATGGTCCAGGTCGTGCCCGCCCGCTCGCCCTCGCCGTTCACGATCAGATCCAGCGACCAGCCGCCCTGCGCATCCGTCGTCGCCTCGACCTTCTGCGTCACCACCCGCAGCCCGCCGTCGAATATGTCCGAGCCCTGAAGCGTCGCGACGATCTTGCCCGCCGCGATCGGCGCAAGCGTCGCATCCATCAAAACGCCCCTGACTGTGGCTTTGTTCGGCATCTCACCCTCTCCTCATCCGAATGGCGCCGCATTATCCGGCGCGGCGCGGCGCGTTGCAGGATGGCGCCGTGCAACGGCCGGTCAGGGCGCGTCCTGCGCCAGGGGGACGCGGTTCTGGCGCCAGAGGTCGGGCGTGGTGCCCTCGGTCTCGCGGAAGACGCGGATCAGGTGCGAGGCGTCGCAAAAGCCGGTCTCCTCGGCGATGCGGGTGACGGTGCGGTCGGTGCGCGCCAGCAGCATGCGCGCCTGCGCCAGCCGGATGCGGATCGAGGCATCGGCGGGCGGAAGGCCCAGGTCGGCGTTGAAATGCCGCTCCAGCTTGCGCCGCCCGACGCCCAGATCCTTGGCGATGCGGGCGATGGACAGCGGCGCATGCAGGTTCTGCTGCATGGCCAGCAGCGCGCGGCGCACTAGCGGGTCGCGGGCATTGAGTTCCAGCGGCAGGCCGGGCTGGGGGCGGTCGCCGGCCATCGGCTCGTCGATCATCAGGATCGACAGCGCCTTGCGCGCGGCGGCGCGGCCCAGGTGGCGGTCGACCAGGAAGGCGGCCAGATGCGCCGCGCTGACCCCGCCCGAGCAGGAAATCCGGTCGCGGTCCACCACGAAGATCTGGTCCGAGACCGGGCGCATCCGCTCGAACTCGGCCAGGAAATCCTGGTGGTGGAACCAGCTGACGCAGCAGCGATAGCCGTCCATCAGCCCGATGCGGGCCATGGCGAAGACCCCGGTGCAAAGCCCGCCAAGCGCCACCCGCGCCAGGGCGGCGCGGCGCAGGAAGGCGGCCTGGTCCGGCGAAAGGCCCGGCCCCCCGTCGATCAGCCCGCCGACGGTGATGATGTAGTCGAAGCGGGTGGGGTCGCCCAGCCGCTCCTCGGGTTCGATGCGCATGCCGCAGGAGGATTGCACCGGCGCCATGTCGGGCGAGAGCACGCGCCAGCGGCAGCGGATCGGCCGCGAGCCGTCGCCGTCGTCGGCCGCCAGCCGCAGCACGTCCACGAACGTGGCAAAGGCCGACAGCGTGAAGCGCGGCGTCAGCACGAAGCCGATGCGCAGTCGCGGCTGGTTCGGGTCGGGCGAGGGATCGTGTTCGGGCATCTGTCGCGATTCGTCCATGGATGGCGTCGCGATCATGCCATGTTTTCGCCATTTATCCAGAGCCGGCGCGATCAATCCTTGGTGGCCAGGACCATGGTGGCCGCCGAGGCCTGGGCCGCATCCTCGGCCTCGTCGCCGGCCTCGACCAGTTCGCGCGCCTCTTCCTCGTCCTCGTCCTCCAGCGCGGGCGGATCCTCGCCCGCCAGGAAATTGCCGAATTTCTGCAGGCCGGGGATGTGTTCGGCCAGAACCCGCATCACCACCAGCAACGGCACGGCGACGATCATGCCGATCACCGACCAGAGCCAGGCCCAGAGCGCGACGGTCAGGAACACCACCACCGTGTTCAGCTGCAGGCGGCGCGAGACGAAATAGGGCGTGATGAGCTGGCCTTCCAGCGCGGTCAGGCCCAGGTAGGTCAGGCCGACCATCAGCGGCGTGAACAGGTCGTCGAAGACGAAGACCCCGACCAGCGTCGCGATGATGATGCCGGCGACCGAGCCCAGGTAGGGGATGAAGTTCAGCAGGAAGGCCGCGAGCCCGAACAGCACCGGGCTGGGCATGTCCCAGGCCCACATCGCCAGCCCGATGGCCAGCCCCAGGCAGGCGTTGATCAAGGTGATCGCGCCAAGATAGGTGCCCAGGCTGTCCTCAATCTCGCGCAGCGCCAGGTAGGCCGCGCGCTTTTCGCGCATGGAATCGAAGCTCTGCACGATCTTGAGGTAAAGCAGGTCGCCCGAGGAGATCAGGAAGAACAGCAAAAACAGCGTGAAGATGATCTGCCCGACCAGCGCCGGCCCAAGGTCCAGCGCGCTGGCCAGCGTCGAGGTCTCGGGGGTGGCGTTCACCTCGACCTGGATCTGCTGGTCGGGGGGCTGCGGCGCACCAGGGGCGGGGATCGCGCTGAGCGTGCCGGTCAGCGTCGCGTCGGGCAAGGTTTCACCGGGCGGCATGGCCGGTTCGGGCGGGGAGGAACCGCCGCCGGCGATCTCGTCGATCTTTTCGGCGGCGCGCTCCAGGCCGCGGAAATTGCTGCGGATCTCGGTAAAGCGCTGTTCCAGCCGCTCGGTGATCTGCGGCGCGTTCTCGATCAGCCGGTTGGCCGGGCCCGAGATGACGAAGCCGATCAGCACCACCGCCACCACCAGCCCCAGCGAGACGATGGCGGCGGTGACGATGGCGCCGATGCCCAGCCGCTCCATCAGCCGGCGGAAGGGCACGAAGACGAAGAACAGCAGGATCGCCAGCGTCACCGGCATCAGGAAGCTGCGCGCCTGCGCGAAGAAGCTGAAGAGCAGGATGAGGAAGATGCCGATCACCGCCCAGTTCGCCACCTTGGCCACGCCCTTGTCGGTGGGGGCGGAAAAGGGAAACATGTGGCTGCGGCGTTCCTGATCTGGCGGCATGCGTCCCCTCCCCCGTTCCGCGCCCCCCGGTGCGGCGCCGAGGGAAACGCCAGGCCCGCGGCCGGGTTCCCACGCCGCGGGCGTTTTCGGCAAGCCGTCCGGGCCGTGCCTAGAGCGGGTGGTCGCCCGAGGCGTCGATGACGCGGGTGGGCAGGCCCAGGTCGCCCAGCAGCTCCAGGAAGGGGCGGGCGGGCAGATCCTCGACATTGACCATGCGCTTCACGTCCCAGGTGCCGCGCGCGACCAGGATCGCCGCAGCGACCGGGGGCACGCCCGCGGTATAGCTGATGCCCTGGCTGCCGACCTCGTTATAGGCGTCCTTGTGGTCGGCGACGTTGTAGATGAAGACCTCGCCCGGCTTGCCGCCCAGCGTGCCCTTGACCAGGTCGCCGATGCAGGTCTTGCCCTCGTAGTCGGGCGCGAGGCTGGCCGGGTCGGGCAGCACGGCCTTGACCACCTTCAGCGGCACGACCTCCAGCCCCTCGGCGGTCGTGACCGGCTGCTCGGAAAGCAGGCCGAGGTTCTTCAGCACGGTGAAGACGTTGATGTAATGTTCGCCGAAGCCCATCCAGAAGCGCACGTCGGCGTCCTTGTAGCGGGCCGAGAGGCTGTGGACCTCGTCATGGCCGGACAGGTAGGCGGTGCGCTTGCCGACGACGGGCAGATCCCATTCGCGGCCGACCTCGAACATCTGGTTCTGCCGCCATTCGCCGCCCTGCCAGGAATAGACGGTGCCAGTGAATTCGCGGAAGTTGATCTCGGGGTCGAAATTGGTCGCGAACCAGCGGCCATGGCTGCCGGCGTTGATGTCGACGATGTCGATCGAGTCGATCTTGTCGAAATATTCGTCCTCGGCCAGCCGGGCATAGGCGTTGACCACGCCGGGATCGAAGCCCGCGCCCAGGATGGCGGTGACGCCGGACTTCTCGCAATCCTCGCGCCGCTTCCATTCGTAGTTGGCATACCAGGGCGGCGTCTCGCAGATCTTGGCCGGGTCTTCGTGGATCGCGGTGTCGATATAGGCGGCGCCGGTCTCGATGCAGCCCTGCAGCACGGTCATGTTGACGAAGGCCGAGCCGACGTTGATGACGATGCCGGCGTCGATCTGGCGGATCAGCGCGGCCACGGCGGCGCTGTCCATGGCGTCCAGCGGATGGGCGGTGAATTCGACCGAATGGCCTTTCTCACGAATGCTCGCGATGATCTTCTCGGCCTTGGACACGGTTCGGCTGGCGATATGCAGCGCTCCGAATTCCTTGGCGTTCTGCGCCACCTTATGCGCGACCACCTGGGCGACGCCGCCGGCGCCGATGATGAGCACGTTCTTGGCCAATTCAGTCTCCTTTTCGGGGCTGGGAAAGGGGATGGCTTGCGCCTGTTCAGGACAGGCTGGCTTTGTAGTCGTCATAGGTGAACCGGCGGACCAGGCGGATCGTTCCGTCCTCGTCCCGGATCGCGATCGAGGGCATGGCCACGCCGTTGAACCAGTTCTTCTTGACCATGGTATAGCCGCCGGCATCGGCGATGCTGATGCGGTCGCCGACCTTCAGCGGCCGGGGAAAGCGGCCCTCGCCGAAGATGTCGCCCGCGAGGCAGGTCTTGCCCGCGACCTGCCAGGGATGCTCGCCGTCCTGCGGCAGCTTGGCGGTTTCGCGATAGATCAGCAGGTCGAGCATATGCGCCTCGATGCTCGAGTCGACGATGGCCACGTCCTTGCCGTGGTGGATGGTGTCCAGCACCGTCACCTCCAGCGAGGTCGAGCGGGTGATGCTGGCCTCGCCCGGTTCCAGGAAGACCTGCACCCCGAAGCGCTCCGAGAACGCCCGCAGCCGGTCGGCAAGCCGGTCCAGCGGATAGCCTTCGCCGGTGAAATGGATGCCGCCGCCAAGGCTGACCCAGTCGAGCTTTTCCAGGAAGCCGCCGAACTCGGCTTCGATCCGGCCCAGCTGCGCGTCGAACAGCTCGAAATCGGCATTCTCGCAATTGTAGTGGATCATCACGCCCGAGATGCGGTCCAGCGCCGCCTCCAGCCGGTTCAGATCCCATTCGCCCAGCCGCGAGAAGGGGCGGGCCGGGTCGGCCAGGTCGAAGCCCGAGGTCGAGAAGCGCGGGTTGAGCCGCAGCCCCATGGCGATGCCGCGCCCGGCCGCCTTGGCCCCGAAACGGTCGAGCTGGCCCAGGCTGTTGAAGATGATCTTGTCGGCGTAACCCAGCGCCTCGTCGATCTCGTGATCGGCCCAGGCGACGGAATAGGCGTGGGTTTCCTTGCCGAATTCCTCGTGCCCCAGCCGCAGCTCGAACAGCGAGGACGAGGTGGTGCCGTCCATGAAGTCGCGCATGAAGTCGAAGGCCGACCAGGTGGCGAAGCATTTCAGCGCCAGCAGGCATTTCGTGCCCGAGCGTTCGCGCAGATAGCGGATTCGCTCCATGTTCACCCGCAGCTTTGCAAGGTCGATCAGGTAATAGGGCGTCTGCAGATCGGACATGGCGCGGAACCTCTGGCCTTGCGACCGTGAAAGCGGAAAAGGAATGGCTCATTTAGGGCCACGGGCCGCATTTCGCAAGAAAGCGTGACGGGCGTGTGACGGCGGGTGCGATGGACGGGTGCGTCAGATGCGCAATCGCACCGGCTGGCCCGTGCGCACCGATTCGTCCGCGGCCAGGCAAACGGCGAGCGAGGAGACCGCGTCGCGCATGTGCCGCTCCAGGTCCATGTCCCCGGCGATGGCGCGGGCCATGAAGGCGGCCTCGGCGTCGCAAAGCTGCTGGTGGCCGGGTTCGTCGCGCATCGAGATGTCGTGGTCCGGTTCTCCGACGCGGTGCAGGCGCAGGGTCGCGGTGCGGGTATGGGTGTCGATGTCGTCAGAGCGCGCGTCCTGGGGCATGCGGATGCTGACGGCGCCGCGCGGGCTGACCACGTCCTTCACGAAAAAGGCGGTGTCGGACATCATCGGCCCCCAGCCCGCCTCGTACCAGCCCAGCGAGCCGTCCTGGAACAGCACCTGGAAATGGCCATAGTTGTACATGTCCGCCGCGATCTCGTCCGAAAGGCGCAGGCCCATCCCCCGCACCTCGACCGGCGGCGCGTCGGTGATCTGGCACATGACGTCGACGTAATGCACGCCGCAATCGACGATAGGGGGCGTGGTGCGCATCAGCGCCTTGTGGACCTGCCAGGTGGGGCCGGAGCTTTGCTGGTTCAGGTTCAGCCGGAAGACATAGGGCCCGCCCAATGCGCGCGCCTCGGCGATCAGGCGCTGCCAGCTGGGATGGTGGCGCAGGATGTAGCCGACGACCAGTTTGCGGCCGGTCTCGGCCGCGCATTCGGCCACGCGGCGGGCGTCCTCGACCGTGGTGGCCAGGGGCTTTTCGACGAAGACATGCGCGCCCGCCCGCATGGCGGCGATGGCATATTCGGCATGGCTGTCGGAATAGGTGGCGATCACCGCCACGTCGGGGCGCAGGCGGTGCAGCGCCTCGTGGAAGTCCTGGCTTTGCGGGATCGCGGCCAGTTCGGGCGGCAGGTCCACGGGCGAGCGGTTGACCAGGCCGACGATCTCGGCCCCCGGCTGCTTCAGCCAGGCCAGCGCGTGGCTGCGCCCCATGTTGCCCAGGCCGGCGACCAGCACCCGCATGGCCTAGTCGTCCACGATCGACAGGATCTTGGGCAGGGCGGGGCAGGGCAGCAGCTGGTTGCGGGCCACGTCCGCCAGCGTGTGGTTGTGCAGGAACACATAGACATGCGCCGACAGGCTTTCCCACAGCCGGTTCGACAGCGTCTGCGCCCGCGACCCCGAGACCCCGCCCGAGGCGCCGGCGCCGACATGCAGCGCGCTGACGGTTTCGTCCACCGCCTCCAGCACATCGGCGACGCGGATCGTCTCGGGCGCCTTGGCCAGCCGGTAGCCGCCGCCCGGCCCGCGCACCGAATCGACCAGCCCGGCCCGGCGCAGGCGGACGAAGAGCTGCTCCAGATAGGGCAGCGAGATGTCCTGCCGCTTGGAGATCTCGGCCAGCGAGGTCAACTCGTCGCCCTTGGCGATGGCCAGGTCGACCAGGGCGACCATTGCGTAACGTCCCTTGGTGGACAGTTTCATCTTGCCTCTCCTCCAGCCGCAAACCATTGACGACGCGTAAGCCAGGGGCTAATTCCCCGGCGCCGTCCTTGAATGCGTCTTGCCTATGTCGGGCGCGCTTCCCAGATTGACGATCTAGAGCCGCGCCGTCACAGGGTCAAGGAACCCGAGTTTCAAAGGAAGCCCATGCCCGAACTGATTTTCCCCGGTCCCGAAGGTCGTCTGGAAGGCCGCTATCACGCGCAAGCCGCGCCCGACGCCCCCATCGCCATCATCCTGCACCCGCATCCGCAATATGGCGGGACGATGAACAACCGGGTCGTCTACAACCTGCACTATGCCTTCCACCGCATGGGCTTCACCGTCATGCGGTTCAACTTCCGCGGCGTCGGCCGCAGCCAGGGCGAGTTCGACCAGGGCATCGGCGAGCTGTCGGATGCCGCCTCGGCGCTGGACTACCTGCAGGCGATGAACCCCAATTCCAAGCATTGCTGGGTCGCGGGCTTCAGCTTCGGCGCCTGGATCGGCATGCAGCTCCTGATGCGCCGGCCCGAGATCACCGGCTTCATCTCGGTCGCGCCGCCGGCGAACATGTATGACTTCTCGTTCCTCGCGCCCTGCCCCTCCTCGGGGCTGATCATCAACGGCACCGCCGACCGCGTGGCGCCGCCCAAGGACACCCATGCGCTGGTCGGCAAGCTGCGCGAGCAGAAGGGCATCACCATCACCCATGAGGAGATCGAGGGCGCCGACCATTTCTTCCGCGACGACGAGGCGCATATGAAGCCGATGATCGACACGGTGCAGGCCTATGTGCGCCGCCGCCTGACCGAGAACACGCGATAGGGAACCGGGCCGGCCCGGCCGGCCTGGGGCTTTGCCATGACCGACCTGACCCTGCGCTTTGCCTTCCTGACCGAGGCCGACCGGCTGAAATCGGTCGAGCGGGCGAATGTGCTGATGGACCTGTCGCGGCCGGAAAACAGCGCCGAGCACAGCTGGCACGTCGCGCTCTATGCGCTGGTCTTCGGCGCCTCGGACCGCGCCATCGCCATGCTGCTGCTGCACGACCTGGTCGAGATCGACTGCGGCGACCATCCGATCCACCTGGCCCATGACATGGCCGCCGTGCAGGCGGCCGAGGAAGCCGCGGCGCGCCGGCTGTTCGGCATGCTGCCGGGCGGCGAGGCGCTGATGGCCCTGTGGCAGGAGTTCGAGGCGGGCGAAAGCCCGGATGCCCGCATGGCCAAGCGCATGGACCATGTCCAGCCGCTGTTCCAGGTGCTTTGCGCGCCCGAGCCCCTGGCCGATCATGTCGCCATCGTGCGCGACAACATGACCTCGGGCCGCGCCCGGCGGCTCTGGGCGGAATGGCCCGAGGCGATGGAGGCGGCGCAGGCCCTGCTGGAGGACCGCGCGCCCTGCGGCGAACTGGCGCAGCGCCTGGCCTTCCTGGCCGAGGCCGACCGGCTGAAATCGGTGCTGCGCGCCAGCCTGCTTTGCGACGGCTCGCGGCGCGAGAACAGCGCCGAGCACAGCTGGCACCTGGCGCTTTACGCGCTGGTCATGGTGCCCCATGCCGGGCCGGCGGTGGAGATCGGCCGGGTGATCCGCATGCTGCTGATCCACGACCTGGTCGAGATCGACACCGGCGACGTGCCGATCCACGCCCAGAACGGCGCCGCCCATCACGGCACCGCGCAATTGCAGGCCGAGGCCGAGGCGGCCGAGCGGATCTTCGGCCTGCTGCCCGCGCCCCAGGGGGTTGAATTGCGCGCGCTCTGGGCCGAGTTCGAGGCGAACGAGACCCCCGACGCGGTCTTTGCCAAGTCGCTGGACCGGGCGCAGCCGGTGATGCAGAACATCGCTTCGGGCGGCGGCACCTGGGCGGAATACCGCGTGACCTATGCCCAACTGGTCGAGCGCGTGGGCCTGCGCATCGAACGCGGCGCGCCGACGCTGTGGCACTGGCTCAGCGAAAGCGCGCAGGTGTATTTCACCGCAAGAACCGGCGGCTAGCGTTTCAAACCCCGGCTTGCTGCCTCGTGGCGCAGGGTTTCGGCGGTGATCTCGATCAGGAAGGGCGGCTTTTCGCCCCGTTCGTCCGGGCTGTAGTCGCGCCAGGGCAGGTTGCGGTATTCGTCCAGGAACTCGATCCGGCAACCCGGCAGGGCGCGCTTGATCGCGCAGGCCAGGAAGAAGCCGCGCAGGTTGATCGCCTTGAAGTGATCGAAGGGCGGCGCGGGCCAGTCCTTGACATGATGGTGGTCGAACCAGGCGTCCTCGTGCGTTTCGTAGCAATCGGCCCAGAGTCGGCAGCGCGCCGCCAGGCTGGCCGGAACCGGCAGGATGGCGGGGGCGATGTCGAAGCATCCCTGGTCGTCGCAGAGCCAGACCGCCTCGGCAGCGCAGTCGCCATAGACGCGCAGGTGGAACGGCGGGACCAGGGGGGCGAAACCGGGCGCGGCCCGCTCGGCGCGGATTTCCGCCAGGGTTTTGCGCGTCTTGCGCCGCCACTCGGCGCGGGCCGCGGCATCGTCGGCATACCATGGCATACCGGTCTTTCCTTTCGTTCGGAATGCCGCTATAGCGCGGCCGAGCCGAATCCTAATCGAAGGGACCACCCATGTCGAAGATCAAGGTAGAGAACCCCGTCGTCGAGCTCGACGGCGACGAGATGACCCGGATCATCTGGGACTTCATCAAGCAGAAACTGATCCTGCCCTATCTGGACATCGACCTGAAATACTACGACCTGGGCATCGAGGAGCGCGACCGCACCCAGGACCAGATCACCGTGGACGCGGCCGAGGCGATCAAGCAATACGGCGTCGGCGTGAAATGCGCCACCATCACCCCCGACGAGGCGCGGGTCGAGGAATTCGGCCTGAAGAAGATGTGGAAATCGCCCAACGGCACCATCCGCAACATCCTGGGCGGCGTGATCTTCCGCGAGCCGATCATCTGCAAGAACGTGCCGCGCCTGGTCCCCGGCTGGACCCAGCCCATCGTCGTCGGCCGCCACGCCTTCGGCGACCAGTACAAGGCCACCGATTTCCTCTTTCCCGGCAAGGGCAGGCTGACGATCAAGTTCGTCGGCGAGGATGGCGAGACCATCGAGCACGAGGTCTACCAGGCCCCCGGCGCTGGCGTGGCCATGGCGATGTACAACCTCGACCAGTCGATCATCGACTTCGCCCGCGCCTCGATGAACTACGGGCTGAACCGCGGCTATCCGGTCTATCTCTCGACCAAGAACACCATCCTGAAAGCCTATGACGGCCGCTTCAAGGACCTGTTCCAGAAGGTCTACGAGGAAGAGTTCGAGGCCGAGTTCAAGAAGAAGGGCATCCATTACGAGCATCGCCTGATCGACGACATGGTCGCCTCGGCGATGAAATGGTCGGGCGGCTATGTCTGGGCCTGCAAGAACTACGACGGCGACGTGCAGTCGGATACGGTCGCGCAGGGTTTCGGCAGCCTCGGGCTGATGACCTCGGTGCTGATGACGCCGGACGGGAAGATCGTCGAGTCGGAGGCCGCGCATGGCACGGTGACGCGGCATTACCGCGAGCACCAGAAGGGCAACCAGACCTCGACCAACTCGATCGCCTCGATCTTTGCCTGGACCGGCGGGCTGAAGCACCGCGCCAAGCTGGACGGCAACGCCGCGCTGATGAATTTCGTCGAGACGCTGGAGAAGGTCACGGTGCAGGCGGTCGAGGACGGCCACATGACCAAGGACCTGGCGCTGCTGGTCGGGCCGGACCAGAAATGGCTGACCACCATGGGCTATCTGGAAAAGGTCGACGAATACCTGAACAAGGCGCTGGCGGGCTGATCCGCCCGGAAAGATGTCGGATTGCGAGGGCCGGGAGGGATCCCGGCCCTTTTCGCATGATCGGCGCGGATTCCGGCGGAGTTGGGAAACGGTGAAGCGGGCAGGAGGCCGGCGGCGGCGCTGCGTCGCGGATTCTTGGGTATTTGGGGAACGAAGAAATCCGGGGGCGGTGCAAAGCCGCTTAACACGCGGCGCGGACTGGAGTATGGGGGCGCCAGGCATAATCCCGGAGGCCCGCCATGAAAGCTGCCGTCATCACCTTTCCCGGATCGAATTGCGATCGCGACCTGGCCGTCGCCCTGCAGCAGGCGGGCGCCGAGGTCGTGCGGGTCTGGCACAAGGACGAGGCGCTGCCGGCGGGCACCGACCTGGTCGCGGTGCCGGGCGGGTTTTCCTTTGGCGACTACCTGCGCTGCGGCGCCATCGCCGCGCATTCGCCCATCGCCGGCGCGATCAAGGCCCATGCGGCGCGGGGCGGCTATGTGCTGGGCATCTGCAACGGCTTCCAGGTGCTGACCGAGCTGAACCTGCTGCCCGGCGCGCTGATGCGCAATGCCGGGCTGCGGTTCCTGTGCCGCGAGGCGGTGCTGCGGGTCGCGACCGCGGCCAGCCCCTTTACCGCCGCCTATCGGGCGGGCGAGGAGATCCGGGTGCCGGTCGCCCATCACGACGGCAACTACCAGATCGACGCCGAGGGGCTGGCGGCGCTGAAGGACCAGGACCGGATCGCCTTTACCTATGCGCCGGGCATCAACGGCTCGGTCGAGGATATCGCCGGGGTGCTGTCGGAGAACCGCCGGGTGCTGGGCATGATGCCCCATCCCGAGCGTGCCGCCGATCCGGCCCATGGCGGCACCGATGGCGCGAGGCTTTTTGCCTCGCTGATGCAGGAGCTTGTCGCGGCCTGACTTGAGCGGCGCTCTTTCGCGCACTAGACTGCATCGACCCTTACGAGGGCGATGCCGGAGGCTCATGCGAGAGGAAGACAGTTCCATCGGGTTCCCGGAAGGCAGGGCGGGTCTGACCAGCCGTTGGGGACTGCGCGGCGTGATCGCCGTGCTGCTGGTCGTGGCCGCGGGCACGATCTGGTTCACCAATGCCTGGCTGACGGCGCGGTTTTCCGAGACGACGCGGGTGCGCACCGAATTGCGCTCGGCGCTTTATACCGGCAACCTGCTGTCGGAATTGCAGCGCACCTCGGTGGTGCCCCTGCTCTTGGCGCGCGACCCGGCGCTGATCTCGGCGCTGTCGGGCAATGATTTCTCGGGCACCTCGGCGCGGCTGATCTCGGCCCAGAAGGAGATCGCGGCGGCCTCGATCAAGCTCTTGGACGCCTCGGGGCGGGTCGTGGGCTCGACCGACCGCAACCTGATCGGCACCAATTACGTGCAGGAGCCGTTCTTCGTCGAGGCACTGCGGTCGCGGGACACGGTGTTCACCGTCTCGCCTTCGCCGCAGGGGGCCTATGAGTTCACCTATTCCCGCACCGTCATGTCGGACGGGCGCACGCTGGGCGTGGTCGTGGTGGGGGCGGACCTGACCCGGCTGGTGCGGTCATGGGCGGGGATTTCCGATGCGATCGCGGTGACGGACAGCGAGGGGCAGATCATCCTGTCGACCGAGCCGCGCTGGCGCGGGCTGACCCTGCCCGAGGCCCTGGCGGTGCGCTCGGCGCCCTCGGCCATCGCCCGGGCCTTCCAGGTCACGGCGGATTGGGCGGCGACCCCGGCCGACGCCTATGTGCAGGGCCGCGCGGTGATGCAGTCCGAGACCCGCATCCCCTTCCGCGGCTGGAAGATGATCGCCTTCACCACCTACGAGTCGGTGCGCGAGCGGGTGAATGCGGTGCTGGCCATGGTCATCATGGGCTTTGCCATCCTGCTGGCGGCGGTGTTCTATCTGCTGTCGCGCCGGGCGCGGGTGGAATCGGCGGCCTGGATGCGCGAATCGGCCGACCTGCGGGCGCTGAACCTGCGCCTGACGCGCGAGATCGCCGAGCGCGAGCGGATGCAGAAGGAATTGCGCGTGGCCGAGCAGACCGTGCAGCAGTCCAGCAAACTCGCGGCCCTGGGCGAGATGTCGGCGGGCGTCAGCCACGAGCTGAACCAGCCGCTGGCGGCGATGAAGACCTATCTGGCCGGGGCGCGGCTTCTGTTGCAGCGCGGCCGGGCCGAGGAGGCGCTGTCGAGCTTCCAGCGCATCGACGACCTGGTCGAGCGCATGGGCGCCATCACCCGGCAGCTGAAATCCTATGCCAGGAAGGGCGGCGAGGCCTTCGAGCCGGTCGACCTGCGCGCCGCGCTGTCGAGCGCGCTGGTGATGATGGAGCCGCAGCTGCGAAGCCGCACCATCCGCCTGCAGCGCAACATCCCGCGCTATCCGGTCATGGTCTATTGCGACCGCATCCGGCTGGAGCAGATCATCATCAACCTGCTGCGCAACGCGGTCGATGCGATCAAGGGGCTGCGCGACCCGGCGATCGAGATCACCGTCAGCGCCGGCTCTCACGCATTCTTGTCCGTGCGCGACAACGGTCCGGGTGTATCGGACCTGGAAAATCTGTTTGAACCCTTCTTCACCACGAAGAAGCCCGGAGAGGGGACCGGCCTGGGGCTGGCGATCTCGTCCGGGATCGCGGCCGATTTTGGCGGGCGTCTGACGGCGCACAACGCCTCGGACGAGGGGGGCAGGGGCGCCGTATTCGAACTTGAGCTGCCGCTGCACGATCCCGGCCACAAGGCCGGGACGCGGCTGGCGGCGGAATGAAGAAAAGAGGTAAAGGCCCATGAGCCGCACTTTGAAGATAGCCGTCGTGGACGATGAACCGGACATGCGCGAATCCATCAGCCAGTGGCTGGCGCTGTCGGGCTTCGACGCCGAGACCTTCGCCACCGCCGAAGAGGCGCTGAAGGCGATCGGCGCCGACTGGCCGGGGGTGGTGATTTCCGACATCCGCATGCCGGGCATGGACGGGATGGCCTTTCTCAAGCGGCTGATGGGCATCGATTCGGGCCTGCCGGTCATCATGATCACCGGCCATGGCGACGTGCCGATGGCGGTCGAGGCCATGCGCATCGGCGCCATGGACTTCATGGAAAAGCCCTTCAACCCCGAGCGGTTGACCGAGCTGGTCAAGAAGGCGACCCAGGCCCGGCGCATGACGCTGGACAACCGCGCCCTGCGCCGCGACCTGTCCGAGGGCCAGCAGGTCATGTCCAAGCTGATCGGATCGAGCCCGGTCATGGACCGGCTGCGCGAGGACATCCTGGACCTGGGCCAGGCCGACGGCCATGTGCTGATCGACGGCGAGACCGGCACCGGCAAGACCCTGGTCGCCCATGCGCTGCATGCGGTGGGGCCGCGCGCCTCGAAGAAATTCGTGCCGATCTCCTGCGCGGCCTATAGTGACGAGATCCTTTCGGCCAAGCTGTTCGGCCCGGTCGAGAGCGGGCTGCCCGCGGTCGAGGAGGCCCGCGGCGGCACGCTGTGCCTGGAGGACATCGAGGCGCTGTCCGATCCCCTGCAGGCGCGGCTTCTGGCCTTCATCGCCGAGCAGGGCAGCCCGGCCGAGACCCGGATCATCGCCATTTCCAACGCCCGCGGCGAGGGGCGCCGGGCCGAGGATTCGCTGCGTCCCGACCTGTTCTATCGCCTGACCGCGCTGAAGATCACCCTGCCGCCGCTGCGTTCGCGCGGCGAGGACATCCTGACGCTGTTCACCCGCATGACCGAGCAATTCGCCGAGGAATACGGCTGCGAGCCGCCGCAGGTGACGGCGCAGGAGGCGGCGCAGCTGTTGCAGGCGCCCTGGCCGGGCAATGTGCGCCAGCTGATCAACGTGGCCGAGCGCGCGGTCTTGCAGAACCGCCGCGGTTCGGGCTCCATCGCCTCGCTGCTGATGGCCGACGGCGAGGATACGCAGGAGGCGACCACGACCGAGGGCAAGCCGCTCAAGGAATATGTCGAGAGCTTCGAGAAGATGCTGATCGACAATACCATGCGCCGCCACAAGGGCAGCATCGCCGCGGTCATGGACGAGCTGTGCCTGCCGCGCCGGACGCTGAACGAGAAGATGGCGAAATACGGGCTGAGCCGCAGCGATTACCTGTGAGTGGCACGGCTCCGGCCCGGCCGGACATGGGTATTTGGGGAACGGAGAAATAGCCGGGGCGCGGGATCTGGCCTGGGATTTGCCCGCCGCGGCGCGCCCCTGCCGGGGGGCGGGCGGGATGGGCGGATCGGCAAATCCCGGCGCTTTGACCAAAAACAGATTGTAACGGCGCGCCCTTCCCCGCTATCTTGCCCCTGTAGGGTGGGCGCCACAACCAATGGTTGCTCGACCTCGCCAGTTTCGCAGCGCGCCAGCCAGCCGCGACACCTGAAAAGTGCCGGTGGTGCCACGCGCGGAAAATCATGCCCACGCCCCCAGGGGGCCTCTGGGCGACCGTAGATCGCAGCCCCGACCGCGCGAGCGGGATGGGCCAAGAAAGGTAAACAGACGCGATGGATCGCGCAACGCAGCTTGATCGGCAACGGTGGCAGGGGGGTTCCCCGGCCGCCGCGATTGCTGCTGGCGGTGCGGCTTTCGCTGTCCTCTCATGCGGCAGCCGAACCTTGCCCCCGCCACCGTGCGGGCCGGTCCGGCGGCCCGAAAGACGGAAACATGTCAAAGAAAATGCTGATCGACGCCACGCATTCCGAGGAAACTCGGGTTGTCGTGGTGGATGGAACCAAAGTCGAGGAATTTGATTTCGAGACGGTCAACAAGCGGCAGCTTGCTGGCAACATCTACCTGGCCAAGGTGACGCGGGTCGAACCCTCGCTGCAGGCCGCCTTCGTGGATTACGGCGGCAACCGCCACGGCTTCCTGGCCTTTGCCGAGATCCATCCCGATTACTACCAGATCCCCGCCGCCGACCGTAAGGCGCTGATCGAGGAAGAGCGCCAGGCCGCCGCCGCCGAGGCCGACGAGGGCGAGAAGAAGCGCAGTCCGCGCCGCCGCAAGCCGGCCAAGGCCGCCGCCGCCGACAGCGGCGATGCCGTCGTGGTCTCGGACGAGATCGCGGGGATGGCCGTGCTGGACCCCTCGGAAGGCGAGGCCGCGGGGGGCGAGGATCTTGCGGTGGTCGTGGCCGAGGCCGCGCCGCTGGCGACGGCCGAGGATGCTGCCGCGGTCGCCCCCGATGCAGCCGACGAGCCGGCAGGCGATGACGCCGCCGAGGACGACGGCATCGAATCGGTCGCCGAGGAGGACGTGGCCGAGGAGATCTCGCCCCCCCGCAAGCCCCGCGCGCGCCGCTACAAGATCCAGGAGGTGATCAAGGTCCGGCAGATCATGCTGGTCCAGGTCGTCAAGGAGGAGCGCGGCAACAAGGGCGCCGCGCTGACCACCTATCTGTCGCTGGCCGGCCGCTATTGCGTGCTGATGCCCAATACCGCGCGCGGCGGCGGGATTTCCCGCAAGATCACCAATGCCGCCGACCGCAAGAAGCTGAAGGAGATCGCCAGCGAGCTGGAGGTGCCGGAAGGCGCCGGGCTGATCATCCGCACCGCCGGCAGCCAGCGGACACGGACGGAAATCCGCCGCGACTACGAATACCTGATGCGGCTGTGGGAACAGATCCGCGAGCTGACCTTCAAGTCCATCGCGCCGGCGCCGATCTATGAGGAAGGCGACCTGATCAAGCGCACGATCCGCGATCTCTACAGCAAGGAGATCGACGAGGTCCTGGTCGAGGGCGAGCGCGGCTATCGCACGGCCAAGGACTTCATGAAGATGATCATGCCGTCCCATGCCAAGAACGTGAAGCATTACACCGATCCGATGCCGCTTTACGCGCGCTATCAGGTGGAAAGCTATCTGGCCGGCATGTTCAACCCGGTCGTGCAGCTGAAATCCGGCGGCTATATCGTCATCGGCGTCACCGAGGCGCTGGTCGCCATCGACGTGAACTCGGGCCGGGCCACCAAGGAAGGCTCGATCGAGGACACCGCACTGAAGACGAACCTGGAGGCCGCCGAGGAAATCGCCCGCCAGCTGCGCCTGCGCGACCTGGCCGGGCTGATCGTCATCGACTTCATCGACATGGAGGAGCGCAAGAACAACGCCGCCGTCGAGAAGCGCTTCAAGGACAAGCTCAAGACCGACCGGGCGCGCATCCAGGTCGGGCGCATCTCGGGCTTCGGCCTGATGGAGATGTCGCGCCAGCGCCTGCGGCCGGGGATGCTGGAATCGACCACGCAGCCCTGCCCGCATTGCCACGGCACCGGGCTGATCCGTTCGGACGACAGCCTGGCGCTGACCATCCTGCGCGCCATCGAGGAAGAGGGCACCCGCAAGCGGTCCCGCGAGGTGCTGGTCAAGGCGCCGGTCGCGGTGGCGAACTTCCTGATGAACGCCAAGCGCGAGCATATCGGCAATATCGAGGCGCGCTATGGGCTGTCGGTCCGGGTCGAGGCCGATCCGGCGTTGATCTCGCCCGATTACGCCATCGAGAAGTTCAAGACCGCGACCCGCAATGTGCCCGAGGTGGTCTCGCCCGTGGTTTCGGTCGATGCCCGGCTGATGGCGCAGATCGACGACGAGGAGCCGGTCGAGGACGAGGTCGAGGAGATCGCCGAGGAGGAAGACCGCGCCGAGGACAGCCATGCCGAGGGCGGCGAGAATGGCGAGGGGGGCGAGAACGGCAGCAAGCGCCGGCGTCGCCGCCGGCGTCGCCGCGGCGGCAAGAACGGCGAGGGCGAGGCGTCCCATACCGAGGACGGTTCGGATCACGCCGAGGAGGGTGCCGAGGATGCGGCCTCTGAAGCCGAGCCGGCCGAGCAGCCCGCCGAAGCCGAGGTGACGCCGGCCGAGGTCGTGGCCGAAGTGGTGGCCGAGGCCGAGAATGCGGCCGAAGCCGCCGAGAAGCCGCGCCGCCGCACCCGGACCCGCCGCCGCAAGACGGAAGAGCCGAGCGACGCCGCCGCGGACGCGCCGCAGGCGGGTGTCGAGGCCGGGCCTGCCGTCGAGGCGGTCGAGCCTGTCGCGGAGCCTGTCGCGGAGGCCGCGTCGGCGGATGCTGCGCAGGATGCGCAGGCCGAGGAGCCGATTGCCGAGGCTGCTGCCGATCAGGCGGCCGAGGCCGAGGCGGAGGCGGAAGCTGCCGGACCCGTGGCGACCGACGCCGAGGAAGCCGCAGCTGCGGAACCCGAGGCCGCGGAGCACGAGACCGCCGTGGCGGAGGCCGAATCGACCGTTGCACCAGAGGCCGTGCCGGCACCGGCGCCCATGCCCGAGCCGGCTCCAGCTGCCGCGAACGAAGAGTCGGCGCGTCCCAAGCGTCGCGGCTGGTGGTCCCTGGGCTGATCTGTCGCAGCCTTCCCACGAAAGCGTTACGGGCGCGGGGCTTTCCCGCGCCCTTTCCATGAGCCAAGGTGCCGGACATGTTGGGAATCGAGCTTGCAGACGCCGCCTTTCTGCCCGCCGCGACGGTCGCGCTGCTGGCCGGGATCCTGTCCTTCCTGTCGCCTTGCGTCCTGCCGGTGGTGCCGCCCTATCTGGCCTATATGACGGGGGTCGGCGTTGGCGGGCTGAAGACGGGCGAACGCAGCGCGGTGGTGCCGGCGCTGTTCTTCGTGCTGGGGCTTTCGACGGTTTTCCTGCTGATGGGCATGGCGGCATCGGCCTTTGGCCGGATGTTCCTGCAATGGCAGGACTGGCTGGCGCGCGGGGCCGGGGTGGTGGTCATCATCATGGGCCTGCATTTCCTGCGCATCATCCGCATCCCCTTCCTGGATACCGAGGCGCGGCTGGATGCCGGCGACAAGGGCGGCTCGTCGCTGGGGGCCTATATCCTGGGACTGGCCTTTGCCTTTGGCTGGACGCCCTGCATCGGGCCGCAGCTTGGCATGATCCTGTCGCTGGCCGCCACCGGGGCCGAGGCAGGGCGCGGCGCGGCGCTGCTGGCGGTCTATGCGCTGGGGCTGGGCATTCCCTTCCTGCTGTCGGCCATCTTCGTCAACCGCGCCATCGGGGTGATGAACCGCATCAAGCCGCATCTGAAGCTGATCGAGCGCATGATGGGCGTGCTGCTGGTCGTGGTCGGGGCGGCGCTGCTGACCGGCGCCTTCCCGACCTTTGCCTATTGGCTGCTGGAAACCTTTCCCTGGCTGGCCGCGCTGGGTTAATCCCAGTTCGGTCAATCCCAGTTGGGCGGGCGCTTTTCCAGGAAGGCCTGGATGCCCTCGGCCGTGTCGGGCAGCAGCAGGTTCTCGCAGATCACCGCGCCCGCGGTCTCATAGGCATCCGCAAGGCCCAGGTTGCGCTGCGCGTGGAAGGCGCGCTTGCCCATGCGCACGGCGGCGGGCAGCTTGGCGGCGATGCCGCGGGCCAGGGCCATCGTCTCGGCCTCCAGTGCCGCGGGCGAGGCGACG